>JAFWRO010000050.1:0-13903 GCA_017519885.1 Bacteroidales bacterium
AAATTTATGATAATTCACGATAATTCGTGTTGAAAAAGAAATCAATATGAAGTTAGGATTCGATAATGACAAGTACATCCGTATCCAATCGGAGCACATCAAGGAACGTATAGCCCATTTTGAGGGCAAACTCTACCTCGAACTAGGTGGAAAACTCTTCGACGACCATCATGCTTCGCGCGTCTTGCCTGGTTTCCAGCCCGACAGCAAGTTGCGTATGCTCAGCCAACTTGCCGATTCGGCCGAAATCATCATCGTCATCAGCGCCACTGACATCGAGAAGAACAAGGTGCGCGCCGACCTCGGTATTACCTACGACGAGGACGTGCTTCGCCTGCGCAGCGAGTTCGAAAGCCGCGGCTTCTATGTGGGCGGCGTGGTCATCACCCACTACAACGGACAGGCCAGCGCCAAGGCTTTCCGCGAACGTCTCGAGCGCATGGGCATCAGCACCCACTACCAGTACTTCATCGAAGGCTACCCGCGCAACGTCGATGTCATCGCGTCGCCCGATGGCTTTGGCCGCAACGAATACTTCGAGACCACACGTCCCCTCGTCATCGTCACTGCCCCGGGTCCCGGCAGCGGAAAGATGGCAGTCTGCCTCTCGCAACTCTACAACGAGGCGCAGCACGGCGTGCGGGCAGGTTATGCCAAGTTCGAGACCTTCCCCGTCTGGAACCTTCCCCTCAAGCATCCCGTCAACATCGCCTACGAAGCTGCCACCGCCGACCTCGGCGACGTCAATATGATCGACCCCTTCCACCTCGAAGCTTATGGCAAGATGGCGGTCAACTACAATCGCGACGTCGAGATCTTCCCCGTGCTCAATGCTCTCTTCGAAGGCATCTATGGTTCGTCGCCCTACAAGTCGCCCACCGACATGGGTGTCAACATGGTGGGCTTCTGCATCAGCGACGACGATGTGTGCGCCCAGGCTTCGAAGGACGAAATTGTGCGCCGCTACTTCGCCGCCCTCGGCAAATATGCGCAGGGACTCACCGACGATACCGAAGTCTCGAAGATTGCCCTGCTGATGAAGCAGGCGCGCATCGACACCGACTTCCGCCGCACCGTGCCCGCCGCCCGCCAGCGCAAGGAGGAGAGCGGTCACACCAGCATCGCCCTCGAACTGCCCAGCCACGAGATCATCACTGCCCACAGCAGCTCCCTGCTCGGTTGCTCGGCAGCCTTGCTGCTCAATGTCACCAAGCATCTGGCAGGCATCGATCACGAGATCAACCTCATCCCGCAGACCATGATCGAGCCTATACAGAAGATGAAGTTCGAATACTTGCAGGGCCGCAATGTACGCCTGCATGCCGACGAGGTGCTCGTGGCCCTGTCGATGCTCAGCGTGAGCGATCCCTATTGCCGTCGTGCCCTCGAGACGCTGCCTTTGCTCCGCGGTTGCCAGGTGCATGCCACCGTGCTGCTTAGCGAAGTCGATCGCACCATCTTCAAGAAACTCGGCATCGATGTCACCTGCGACCCGGTTGCCAAATGAAAAACTATACCGGCTACGTCTTCGCAGCGCTCGCGGCAGCGTCCTACGGCACCAATCCCGTCTTTGCCAAGCCGCTGTATGCCGACGGGATGAATCCCGACTCGGTGCTCCTGTTCCGCTATGCTTTCGGCATCGCGTTGCTCGGCCTGCTGATGATCTGGAACGGATGGCGGCGTCATAATCTTTCGACGGCATTCCGTGTCAGTCGTCATTCGTTGCCGCAACTCGTCATCCTGGGCATCCTTATGGCGCTGTCGTCGCTCACGCTTTTCCTGAGCTACAACTACATGCCCGTCGGCATTGCCTCCACGTTGCTCTTCACCTATCCCATCCTGGTGGCTGTCATCATGACGCTGGTTTATCACGAACCGATGTCGTGGCTTGTGGTCATCTGTCTGTTGTTGGCAACGTCGGGCGTTGGCATGCTTTGTGAACAGACCCCCCCGTCCCCCTCAAACCTCTCAAACCTCTCCAACTCTCCTTGGGGGGTCAGCCCCTTTATGATCGGTGCTCTCCTTGTGCTGCTCTCATCCCTTTCCTATGCGATTTATCTTGTGGGACTCAACAAGACACGTGTGCGCACCATTGCATCGATGCCTGTCACGTTCTATGTGCTTTGTTTTGGTTTCCTGCTCTTTGTGTGGCGTATCTGCTTCGGAGGTGCGTTCACGCTTCCGCAGCATGGGGTGATGTGGCTCAATCTGATTGCCCTGGGTCTGTTGCCTACGGTCGTTTCGCTGTTGCTTACTGCTTGGGCCATTCAGCGCATCGGCAGCACGCAGACCGCCCTCTTCGGTGCCCTCGAACCCGTCACTGCCGTGGTGCTCGGTATCATCTTCTTGGGCGAAAGCATCAATTTGCGTGAATTCATGGGTATGGTCCTTATCTTTGTTTCGGTGACTCTTGTGGTTTATCGAAGGAAGTAACCGCGCTTCTCTCGGTATAATAAACAATGTGCCCTCCGGTCAATATCGACTGGAGGGCACGTTGCGTTGTGTTGGGAGAGTTTATCGAACGACTCGAATCCGTCCTTCGCTGATGTAAAAGCCGCGCGAAGGATGCGCGATGCGTCGTCCCGTCAGGTCGTGAACTTCATCGTGCGAAGGCACGCTCGACGGAGTGTCGGCATGGATAGCCTCAATGCCGCTCTCGCCAGTTGGGAGTGTGACCACTGTAATGTCCTGCGAAGGTAGGGAGCTGCGTAGAGCCTCGTTGTCGAGTGCAGTGACCTGGTAGTGGTAGGTGTGTTGGGGAACAAGGTCGGTGACAGTGGCCCACTGGCGGTCGGCCTGCACGCCTTCTTCGGTGAGCAGAGGTGCAATGCTATCGATGCTCCAGACTGCAGGACCCAGCGAGCGCATGTCCAGGCTATCTCGCATGCCAATGGCCACGCTCAGCTCATCTAGAAAGAGACGTTCCTTGTTGGTCTTGAAGCAGAAAGCTGCCTGGCTGGGCACATCGGTAAAATGAAGGATGTGAGTCGCGAGGTTACGGTCGGCTTTCATCGTGGTGTCGCTTGCGACCTGTCCATTCTCGGTATCTATGAGCGAAAGGGTATAGCTGACGGTCTTGCCTGGATAGGAAGAGGCGGTGTAGAGCAGGGTGAGTTCGGCTGTGGGCTCAAATTTCTGGCGGCTGATGGCAGGGGTCTGGAGTGTGCCGTTCTGTCCGTATGCGCCGATGCGGATGTAGCCGCCTGCCTGATAACAGCTTGTACCGCTCCATCCAGGTGTTTGCGTATAGTCATCGAGCCGCGAAGAGATGTCCGAACTGCCTGCCATCGGATAATTGCCTTCCTCCAGAAGGGCAAAATCGTCTTCGAGGAGTATGGGATTGAGCGAGTCGGGAAGTTCCTCCTGCAGGTCGATGCGATAGGCGATGGCGCCCTCGACGGGGTCCCATTCGGCAACGAAGGAAGTGTCGCACAGCTGGGTGACCTCATGGGCAATCGGTCGGAACAGTCTGTCGCGCATGAATCGGAACGAGATTGTACCATCGGCTTCCTGTCGGATGTGGTCCACACCGCGTTCGGTGGGCGTCTTGTCCCAAGCCAGGCTGTTTGGCTTGGAGTAGTCGGTGAAACTGTTGTTCGATTCAGTGGGAAAAAGGTCCGTTTCGGTGGGCGCACCCTGCGTGCCGTCGGCTTCCACTAGGTCAACGCGTGGATGCATTCCGGAGTTGACCGTATTGCTGTGCCAGATGCTGGCTTCATAATCGACGTGGATGATCATCATGCCGCTGGCGGGCTGGTAAGCATCCCAACCCTGCTGCTGATGATTCTCGAGAGTGAAGAATTCGCCCTCATTGCCCGTCCTCGTGGCGATGCGATAGCATACGCGGCTCTCGTTGATTTCGGGTAGGACGATACTGTCGGCTGGTTCGGTCAGGTCCACCATGTCAATCCAGCCCAGGCAGTAGCGTTCGTAGCCGGTGTAGGACGATGGTGTGCGCGACAGGTTGTTGTAGCTGCCCGCGTCCATGATGTCCCATGCGCCCAACTGCAGGTCTCGAGCTTCGAAGGTGTTGTAGATGTCGGGTAGTCCAAGCACGTGTCCGAACTCATGGCAGAAGGCCCCGATGCCGTCAATCGCTGTGCCACTGGTGCCTCTCAGTTCACAGCTGCAGGCATATAGGTCGAAGGTCTTCCCGTCGAGTGTCAAGTACTTTCTCTGGTCCGTCAGTTTCGACATGTGGGGCCAGATGGTGCTCGACGGGGCTCCATAGTTCTCGCCATATCCCGCATAGAGGATAAAGACGAAGTCGACCACGCCGTTGTCATCGAAGTCGTAGTTGCCGAAATCGACGCCCAGACTGTCGTGGGCCAGTTGACAGGCATCGATCACCATCTGTCCGGGGTTCATATCCGCATCCATTTGATTGGCTCCATAGAAGCCTTCGTGATGCGGCAGATGGATGGGGCCAACTACGTCGAAGGTTGGCGTAAACTGCCCGTAGGACTGGCTGATGAAGTAGTCGCGCGCTGAGCCGGTAGCCTCGTCGTCCGCGAAGCCTTCTTCATTGAGCTGTCGCGTGAAACGAACGCTATCGGATTCGGGTTGGAACTTGACATCGTCGAACTCCACAAGCAGGAAGAGCCCGCGCACGTTACCCATGGTGGGGAAATCGGTGATGCGTCCTGCTCCTTCGTCGCTGGTACGCTGATTGGCAGCTTGGGCACGCTTGCCAAAGATGGCGTCGCGAGACTCCAGCATCCGCTGCTGGCGCATCTCAATATCGGCTTCGGTTAGCTGGTGCCATTGCCCGGCATCGTTGCGGTCGAAATAGCGTCCGTCGGTGCTGACAAACCAGTGACCATGTTCGTCACCCACCAGGCGGCACATCAGTTCGGAGCCATCGGCCAAGGTGATTTTCTGCAGTCCTGGATAGGCAGGGCGTGCCCAAAGGGAGGAAATGCAAACCGAAAGGAATGTAATGAGAAGTATATTCTGAAGGAATTTCATTCCCCGAAAAACTATATTCATGTTTATCTTCTTTAATAAAAAGAGGAGAAATCAAAAATGATTATCTTTTGCCACGAATAAAGAGTTGACCTTTGGCTGCATGGTTAATACGTCTGCCAAACAAATCGTATAGGCAGTCGGTAGCCGGTTGCTTCGTGTCGATGCTGACCAGTTCAATTCCTTCGGGCACTTCGCCTTCTGGCCATATATTTTGGCCATTCTGGATGAACCCAGTTTTAGGGTCGATGACGATGCCTACCACGTGCAGTTGCTTTTTGTCGAGCACTGTTGGAGGAAGTGGAAGCGTATAATCGAACGTATACTCCTGCATCGCTTTCATTTCCCCTTCGAACAACGTAGTTCCTTCGAACGAAGGGAAGCAGCCACGTGCGATGTCCATAAACATGACGTCGGTGGTAATATAAGCTTTATCTTCCCATCCATAGAATGGGCCCGAATAGTTTTGCGAATTGCTGGAATAGTAGTTGGTCTGATAGTAGCCATGACCTGTGATACTGTCTTCGACGAGCACAAAGGCAGCGTTAAGGTTCGCGTTAGTGAGATCCTGGTCGCTGAATACCGTGGCATGGCAAAGAATGGCCGAAGCATCGTCGTTCCATTCAGCAGTCATGTTGTAAGCGATGTGGTTCTCGGTAGAACTTTCCAATTGGTAAAGGGTGGCAATATCATAGTAGGGATCGCCTTGTAGTCGGCGTCCTATGGCACAACTGGGTGCTCCCGAGAAACGGCTGATGAGCGGGGCGTAAGTATAGGCGCTGTCGGAAGGTACTTCGAGCGCATCTCCTCCATGCACGGCAATGGCGATGAATCGGTCGGGATGAGCCTCCTTCATAAGTTCCATACCTACCATGCCTCTTGGACAGAAACCGCACCAGAAGCCCGAGTATTCTTCGCAGATGACACGACGGGCAAATCGTTCGTCGGGCACGGTGAAGGTGCATGTTGAGGTATTGTCACCCGCATATTCGTCTGGCATTCCATTGACAGTCGAAATGGAAACGCTAAGCGTGTGCGTGCCGAAATCGTAGATGGCAGGAATGCGCAGTTCGAAGGTGTCGCGGCTGTTGACAGGAATGGGATGTGCGAAGGTCGCAGTATGTGTTTCCCCACCATCAACTTGCCACTTAAGGGCATAGTTTTCCACTTCTTGGATGCCCATGTTTCGAACTGTGGTTATAAAGGACAAGGTGTCGGCATCAGGGATGGTTCGCTGGTTGGGCAAAGTGCCGATGGCAAGTTGATATTGAGGCATATGGTCGCCTTCTACCAATGCCTTGATGCATAGCGAACCTCCACAGGTAGTCCACTTGGAGCTTTGGTTGATAAGGATCTGGTCGGCAAGCGAGTTCTTTTCTGCACTGTAACCGAAAGCATTCTTTTCCTGGCTGCGAAAACGACATCCGATGGCGATTTCCTTGCCTTCGGGAATCTCAAACGGGGTATCGAGAGTGATGACATTCCATCCTTCGGTGAGACCTTCTGAAACGGTCTGACGATAAAGCGGATTGGTATCACGGGGAGCATTCTTGATGTAAATCGTAACATTGGTTGCATCGGCTTTCATGCCGACGAGCACTTGTTTGATGTAATTTCCCGCATATGGTGTCATCGTAGTGGCTTCGAACTGTACGTATGGAGTATAGATGACTCCGGCATCACCAAAGCCCAGCTCTATGTCACCGCAATATGAGAGCTCCACTTGTGCCTGCAAGGCATTTATGCAGCAGAGTAAAGAAAGAAGAAAAATTGAAAGATGCTTCATAGTCAAAAGACACCTGCACGGAAAAAATCCGTGCAGATGTCGTAAGATAGGATGATGTATTACTTGATTACAACCTTAGCGGTCTTGTCGCCTTGACGGAGCAGGTAGATGCCTGGCTCAGCCTTGCCTTCGATACGACGACCGTCAATAGAGAAGATCTCGACGGGTTCGTTGTTCATCAAAATCTCGCCAATATTGGTGATGACATTGATTTCGATGACGTTCGAAGCATTGGATTCGCCCTCGGCCCAGACGGCAGTTACGAAGTATTCGTGATCGCCTACGCTGGTTTCGTCACAGTAGGTGGTATCCTGTACCTTCTCGGCAATGAGTTCACCATCACGATAGATGTTATAGCCAAGGAAAGTGAGCTTCGAGGTAGCACCAAAGAGAGGTGTATATTCTACATCGTCAATGAATGCAACGGTGGTGGCGTCGCCATTGTTCCAGTTGCGGATAGCGAAGTACTTGGCATCGTTAGGCAGGGTGTATTCGAGTTTCACCCAAGCGGTGGTGCCCACGATCTGGTCACCATCAACATGCTGGAAGTTCTCGGGCTGCTGATCTGTATTAGAGTAGAGGATTTCTACGTTCTGAGGATCTGAACCATCGTTGGGAACACGATAATAGAAACTCAAATCGCTGCCGCCCTGCACGTCGCTCGAAATCAGCCAGTCGTCGGTAGGCTGAGTTGCCGATACGCCGTCGGAAGCAGTCCAAGAGGCGATGTACTTGTTGCCCGAGTGAGGAGTAAGCACATCAAAGCGCTCCAGGCTGAATCCAGCCTCCTCAGGTGCCCAAACTTGCCATGCCTTGGCATCGAAGTTGTTCGGTACACTTGGACCTCCGAAATAGACAGTGATGGCACCATCACCATCGTATGTCTTCCAGTCGCCGATGCCGTCAATGATGAACGATTCATAGTCGTCGAATCCATCCACTACAGGATCAGTGATCTCGTCGGTAGCAGGTGCTGACCAGCTGAGGTTGATGCCCTTGTCATCTTGTTCAGCTGCGAGGTCAGTAGCCGCTGGCAGGTTGTTGCCCTTGACGTAAACCTGGAAATCACCGGAGTTATTGTCGGTGTTGGCATCGTCGGCTGCTACTACAGTTGCGCTGATGGTGAAGGTCTTGCCAGCGTGTGACTTGTCAAACTCGACTTCGTACGACAGTGTGGCAACTTCGCCGGCCTTGAGGACTTGATCGGTGGTGATCTCATCTTCCTGGGTGAGTTCGCCATCGGAGATGGTGACGGCTACCTTATAGTCTGAGAGGTTCTTCATGCCATAGTTGGCTACTGCGAAGTTGAACATTTGGAATTCACCGGGGGTAGCACGTTTTGCTCCGCTGATACCTACGAGGGCTGCATCCACATCCACGCCATCGGCGATAGCGATCTTGTCGATGAAGATTGAAGCAGAAGGAACGGTGGTGATACCACGGAAAGCAATCTGGATATTGCTTGGTGCATATCCTTCGGGTGCTTCGGAAGTCTCGAGAGCAAATGAACTGCGTGCCCAACCGGTAGCACCATTGTTATAGTCCACAGTGCCGAGTTTCTTCCAGTCAGCATCATTGTAGCTTGCCCAAACTTCGAGGACAACATCCTCAGGATCGGCTTCCACACCATGATACATATAGAAGCTGAGTTCGGCCTTGGTAAGTGTAGAGAGGGCTACACGTGGGCCCTGCATAATCTGTTCGTTGCTGTCCTCGCTCTTGTAGGTGTAGTAGAGCATGCCGCCGTCCTCGTCGTAAGGCTTCACGGCGAGGCCCGATCCTGCATTGATGCTCCAGGCGTAGTCGTAGGTCGAAGCAAACAGCGTCCAGGGATCCTTGCTGGCAAATGCCCATGCGAAGCTTTCCTCATAAGGAGTCTCCCAAGGTGTACCGAGGGTGATGTGGAACTGTGCACCTTCGCTCGTTCCGCCCTCGCTGGTGGCAAAGAGGGCATAGGTTTCGTTGGCCTGGCCATAGTAGCTGAAGTAGGTGTCGTCGATGGCGCTGAGGTCGGTGGTCGTTGCTACCTGCTCCCAGTGGTTGTCCCAGTTGTAGGCATTGTACTTGCAGAGGGTGTAGGTCACCTCTTCGGGCACCACGTAGCCGCCGTGTGCACCCTTTGCAGGCACAGCTTCCCAGCTTACGGCAGGCTTGGTGTCGGCGGTCTGGTGACACTCTACGATGACGGGAGCAACGGGGATGTCGAGGCCTACCCAGATGGTCGCGTCAGCAGGAGCACCTTGTCCGGCGGCGTTGAAGCAGACGATGGAGTAAGCAGCCTCGCCATTCTCTGGGGTCTCATCTTCGTAGGTGATGGTCTCGCCGGGCTTGCCTTCGAGGGTGGCGATTACCTTGCCATTGCGACGTACTTCTACAGAAGTGATATCGTTGAGGGCAGCACCCTTGAAGGTGGTGGTAGGCAGGGTGAAGGTCAGGGTGCTGTGGAGTGCACCGCCTTCGCCTGGCGTAGCGCTGAGATTCGTCGAGGCTGCAGGGCCTTCGAAATAGGCGTAAACAGCGATGCCGACATTGTCAATCGAATAGTTGGAGCTGAACTCGGGTGCGCAGTCGTGGAAGGCGATGTTGTAGAGCCCGTCTTCCTCAACGTCGAAGTCGATGATCTGGCCAGAGTTATCGTTTCTCCAGTCGAAGTCGTACTTGGCGAGTGTGGTCTTGAGGGCATCTACTGTAGTGCCTTGTCCGAGGAGGACGTTCAAGTACTCATGAGTCAATCCAACTTCGTTTGCATCGAAGGTGAAACGATATTGTACGTTCTTCTGAAGTTGGATGGATGGAGTGACGAGGTAGTCATCCATTCCCTTGCCACCATTGGGGTTGAAGTCTGGATCATAAGCACCATTGCCAAGGAGGTAAGCGCTCTGATTGGCTGAGTAGGTCCAACCGATGCCGTCGACATTGTTGTCGATGATGGTGAAGAGGTCGAAGTCTTCTTTCGTGTTGAATTGCTCTACGTAGTCAGGAATCCAAATGTTGCCCGAAACGATCTCGTTGGAAGTCACAGTCACATTGCTTGCGGTAGGTTCGCCCACGTAAGAGGTTACCTCCCAGGTGTAGTGATTGTGCTTGGCAGGAAGCTCGTCGGTGAGTGTGGTCTCAGCAACAGCGGTTGCTACGACAACCTCGTCGGGATAGCGAACGACGTTATAGCGAACGGCTGCATCGTCAAAAGCTCCACCGTTGAGTGAAGCGGTCGGGGCATCCCAGGTGAGGGTGACGGTAGTGCCTTCGATGGCAGCGGTCAGATTTTCTACGCCTGTTGGCTGGTCAGCGCCGAGATAAGCCTCCCAGATGCGTTCGGGACCTACACCAGCTGCATTCTCAAAGGTGATGATTGCTTCATGATTTCCGTCAGCGAGCTCGAGAGCGAGCTCAGTGGCAGCACCAGCAGCAACTGTCAGGTTCTGTGCTGTGCCATCAACCACTACATGTGCTGTGAGATCACCGCTGAGCGTCTCACCGGTGGTGTAGGTAGTGGTAGGAGCTGTAAAGGCAAGTTTGCCTTCCGCATAACTGATTCCAGTGGCAGCAGCAGGAGCTGCGGCAGGAGCGTACTTGATGAAGGCGCCCTGCAAGTGCTCATCGTTGGGCATATCGCTTACGAAAGTGCACTCGCCAGTTTCGCAGTTGATGGTATAGATATATGATTCGGCATTATAACCATTTCCGACTGTGCGAGGCACGATCCAATAGACGGTGCCGGTCGCAGGGTCGGTGACAGCGGTCTCGGAGTTAGGATAGCGTCCAAAGGGGATGTCGAGGTCGACTACCTTCTCAATGCTGGCGTCGGTTTTGCTGATCTTGTAGAGTTCCTTCGTGTTGTAGGGGATGCCGTAGAGCTGGCCGTCTTTGTCAAAGAAGAGAGTTTGTACGAAGATCTGGTCAATCTTGCCCACTTCTGTAGCGGTCTTTGTCTCAAGGTCAATCTCCATGAGAGGACGATTCGTGCGGTAAGTATCCCAGTCCATCTCACCCCAGAAGACGAAGTAGGCCTTGCCTGTTGTCTCATCGAAGGCTGCAACTTGACGCAGGAAGTCATCTTTCTCGCAGATGACGTCTGTACTTTCAAGTTCCCATGTCTCAGTGTTGTAGGTCTTCATGATGCACTGGGTGCCGTCCATCTCAAGGGTGTAGAACTTTCCGCGTGCATAGAAGGCGGTAGTGCCGCCGATCTCGGGGCTGACATCCTTCTTCGAGGTCTGTGGGCCTGCGTGGAAGCGGATGACGTTGTAGGGGCCGCCCGACACGTCGTTGTAGCCGCTGTCCTGGTGCTTCAGTCCGTAGATGACTGGATAGTCGGCCAGGTTAGGGCGTGCATCGACTCGACGGCGATTGGCATGCTGTGCCTTGCCGGTGAAGTCCATGACGGCTTTTTGTCGGGTGTTGACAACTGTGATTTGTCCCTTTTTGGCCTGTTGTTCCTGCTGGGCAGGACTCTTGAAGGCCGTTAGAAGAGACTGACCGTAGCTGGCAGCGCCAAGGGTGGCGATGCCTAATGCGAAGGGTAGTAAAAATTTAGCTCTCATAGGCTATTGATTAAATTATAATAATGTGTTTGCCGGATTTAAAAGAGTGTGTGATGATTCTCTGTAGAAATCTGACGTTTTGATGGTGCAAATATACTCACTTTCGCCAGTTAATCCAAACTTTTTTACATATTTTTGTGTCGTGCCACCAGTTTTTTGCTATTTATATGCCCTGTTACCCATCGATAGGCTATCCCGAGTGCAATTGAGGTCAGAGTCCAGCTGACAGGATAACATGCCGAGAGGACTCCGAAGTCGGGATACATCGGGAAGACTGAGCCAATCCATGCCAATCGCAGTCCCACAATGCCCAACAGGGAGATTATCGTCGGGACAAGGGAATGTCCATAAGCCCTCAATATACCGGTGAAGGCTTCGACCACAGCGTTCAGACATTCGGTCGAACTGATTACCCATATTCGAATCCGCGCCATGGCGATGACGGCGGCATTGGTCGTGAAGATGTGGAGCAGCGGACGAGAGAACGCCACCAGGACGAGACTGACGAGCAAGGTGCAACCTGCTCCCCAGATAAGGCTCCAACGGGCGATCGTGCGGCAACGGTCAAGTTTGCCTGCACCATAATTCTGCCCAATCCAGGTAGTGGCAGTCTGACTCAGCGAATTGGCAATGAAGTATAGGTAATATTCGAAGTTCATGGCAGCGGTGGCTGCGGCAACGGCTATGGTGCCCAGGCTATTGATGCTCTGCTGAATCATGATGTTCGAAAAAGAGAACAGACAGCCTTGCAGCCCGGCAGGAATGCCGATAAGCGCGATTTTGCGGAGCTGGTGCCGATCGAGTCGCAACTGGTGCATGCGCACCTTGAGCACACCCTCTTCATGGCGCAGGAAATTGATAAGACGATAGGAGGAAAATGCCGTAGCGATGACGGTGGCCAAAGCCACGCCTTCGACACCCCAACCCAATCCGAGGACAAAAAGCAAATTGAGCGAGACGTTGATGAGTCCGCTGAGAAAGAGGGTGTGAAGCGGCCGCCGCGTGTCGCCCTTCGAACGAAGGATGGCTGCTGCAAAGTTGTAGAGCATCAGGAAGGGCATGCCTGCAAAATATATGCGCAGGTAGAGTACGGCTTGCGGAAGGACATCGTCGGGGGTGGAGAGTGCCGCAAGAATGGGGTAGGCAACGACCTGCCCGAAGCCAGCCAGGAAGATGCCGCTCAATAGGGCAAGCAGCAGGGCGGTGTGTACGGCACGACGGACGCCATGGTCGTTCCCTTCGCCCAGGAGGTGGGCAATCACAACATTGGCACCGATGGACAGGCCGACAAAAAGGTTGATGAGCAGATTGATGACAGGGGAACAGGCTCCGACGGCTGCCAATGCCGAATGCCCGACGAACTGGCCGACTACGGCTACGTCGGTGGAATTGAAAAGCTGCTGCAGCATCCCACTGGCGGCAATGGGCATGGCAAACGAGAGCAAACGACGAGGGATAGGACCCTCGAGCATATCGGTCTGCAGTCGATACTTGTGCGGATGATGCCGGTGAAGGTGGAGATGCGGGTGAGAAATAAACATTTCAGGCAGCTATGAAGTGGGGAAGCAGGCAGAGGGCAGCGCCTACGGCAATGATGAGGAGGATCCACCATTCGACCAGCGCCGAACGGAGATTGGCCTGCTGGATGGTGAGCTGGAGGGCAAGCAGCGTGGCGAGCATCGGGAGCAGGGTGGCAAGGTGCGCCGCATCGAGCACGAGCAGACCCATCATGACCAGGCTGAGCACCGACACGAGGACGATGGAGGCTTCGGCACGTACAGTCTGCCCCACATCGATGGCAAGTCCCGCCATGGCATAGACCAGCAGGAGCAGCCCCACATAGGCCACGAAAGCAGTGCACCACGTTCCCATGGCAGCAAGTTCGGCCAGCGGGGGTGCCTGGAAGAGACGGAGATAGGCAGCCATCATGCCGTCGGCTGCATCGATGCTATTGCCAAAGAAGTGTGCCAGATAGACCACCCAAATGCCGAGCACGATGCCCGTCAGGGCACTCATCATGTTGCGCAGACTTGAGCAGCGCATGTAGTAACTGGCAATGAGCAGCAACACGATCCACAACAGCGCGTGTGGGCAGAGCGTGGAGGTGAGGCCGATGATGAGTCCGAGCAGCATGTGCTTGATGATGGCGACGCGACGTTGCCACAGGCTCATCTGGAGTGAGAGGAATGCGAGCAGGGCGAGTTGCTGCACAATGCCCCACACGCCTTCGTCGTCGGTGCCTGGGATGACGAGATAGCATCGGGCAAAGCACAGCGACGCGGTGAGCAGCGGCCAACTGATGGCAAAGGCCTTCACGCTGGCGCCTCCGTCGAGTCGGAACCGTGCCACGATGTGCCAGATGCCTGCCGAGAGCACTCCTGCGGTGACCCATGCGCTCCACAATGCCTTGGGAGTGGCTTGGCCCAGTAGCGCGAGCACAGCAACAAGCGCCGCGCTCAGCAGGATGAGCACGGGCGTCACGTGGCGGTATTGGGTCAAGGGATGACGCTGGTGTCTAGTATTTTCGGAGCTGCATCGGATGTCTTTTTCCTGGCTTTGCTGTCACCAGCTCTGCCTGCCGCGACGAAATTCTGCAGGTTAACATCCT
>JAFWRO010000051.1:0-148517 GCA_017519885.1 Bacteroidales bacterium
TTAACGCCTTTTCCTCGTTGGAAAGCCTGGATCCGCTGGCCTTCCGTTCCTGTGCCAAACGGGCAATTTCTTGCAGTTCGTTTTCATTTAATATTCCCATAATAACGTTGATTTTTGGTCAACGTTTTTCAGGGTAAGACACGGCTATTATATGCTAACTTCTTTTGATAATTTTAAATATATATTTTCTTATAATTTTGAGCGAAGCGACCCCTAACAAAGTTATTATATAAGTTTTTTCAAAATAATAATTCATGTAAATTCATGATAATTCGTGTTAAGAAAACCATAAAAAAAGATGCGCTCCTCCGAAAAGGATCGCATCTTTTTTACTTTCGTGGTTCCCCTCAATGAAACTCAAGTGGGGATGGTCGCATCGACTTCACGCTGCATAGCCTCAGCGCCAAGCTCAAGGGCCTCGCGTCCCTTTGGGGTGATCCGATAGACTTCCTCCCTTCGAGTGAGAAGACCAGCCCGCTGATAATGATAGGCCATGTTGCGGGTGATGAGTTGCCATCGGATGGTGCTGCCCATGTGCTCCGACTCCCAATAAGTGAAGTTGACATGTCGCTGCATGTGCTCGAAGATTTCAGGTCGTGAACATTCACGATTTTCTTCGTCCAAAAACTTGACAAGAGCATACATGCATTTAACAGCACAGAGATAAGACTTCGAAATTCTTCTTGCCATAGTTAGTTTTTAGGTTTTTGGTTTGCGGCAAATATACTAAGAATGTTTCAATTATGCAAATTTTTCGTTAAATTTTAAAGTTTTTTTTGATTTTCATACAAGAATATGTGCGTTTCTTCCATTTTTGACAAAAAAAACATCCAAAAGACTAAACGGGAACGGGAAAAAATATGTATCTTTGCACCGAAAAACAATTAACAATTAATAAATACAGTTTTCGACATACAATTATATGAAAAAGAATCTTTTATTCGGTTTTGCCACGCTTATCGTGTTGGTATGCAGCACCGTTGGTATGCAGGCCAAGACATTTGTAGGCCAGAAGTTTAACTGGGTTTGCGAAGACACCGTCTTCAAGAATCCCTACATCGACGAGGATGTAATCCTGACCAGTGCCACCGGTCTGAAGGTCCATTACATGCATGGCGGTTTTGACGACGGCACTCATTTCTCGTTCTATTTCCCTACCACACGCAAGGAATATGCAGGACGATTCATCCAGTACTTCACTCCTTTCCCCTCCAGCGAGAAGACAGGCATCGGCCTGCGTGGCGATGAGGAGGACATGGTCTCGTTTGCCGTGAGCCACGGCGCCTATTTCATCGAGACCAATGAGGGCGGCATCCTCGACTTCAGCGATCCTTCGACACGTCGCGAATCGAGTATCTCGGCCTATCGTGCAAATGCTGCTTGCGCCGAATTCAGCCGTCACATAGCGAAGAAACTCTTCGGCACTTCGAAGCGTCCCTACGGTTATTGTTTCGGCGGTTCGGGTGGAGCCTACCGCACCACAGGTTCGATGGAAATGACCAACGGAGTGTGGGATGGTGCCGTGCCTTTCGTGCTCGGATCGCCCAATGCCATTCCGAATGTATTTTCGGTGAGAATGAACGCATTGCGCGTACTGCATGACAAGTTACCGATGATTGTCGATGCCCTTGAAGTGGGCGGCGACGGACACCCAGAGAAAGGACTCAACGCACAGGAGCGTGCCGTCTGGGAAGAGACTTGCAAGATGGGATTCCCCAAATATTCCTGGTATGGTTTCCGCTATATGGACCAGCATGGTTTCGTAGCCACTTACAGCGGTTGCTGCGCTATGGACCCTGCCTATTTCAGTCACGACTTTTGGGAGAAACCTGGCTACGAGGGCTACGAGGCCGACTCGTTGCTCAAGGCCAATCATATCCAACAGGAAGGTGTCATCCTGGGCTTCTACGATCAGGAGATGTGCGAAAAGATGCAACTTGTCTCTCCTGCCGATGATGCCGGTGAGGGCAATGCCGACCGAGCTACACGCAACATGGGAGCCAACAATGGCCAACCCCGTGCCCTTGCTCTCAACACCGTCTTCCCCGATGTCTTCTTCATGATCGGCGACCTCATCATCAAGAGCGGCGAAGCCAAAGGTCAGACACTGCAGATGCATGGAGTTCACGACAACCTGGCCGTGCTTTCGACCGTTTGTCCCGCTTCGACAATTGCCAAGCTCAAGGTGGGCGACACCGTGATGGTCGATAACAGCCGCGCCCTGGCTGCTCTCTATATGCACCGTCACTTCATTCCTGGTCCCGAATACTATGCTTGGAATCAGTTCCGCGATGCCCAAGGCAACCCCATTCCTCCCCAGCGTCCGATGCTGCTCGGCCCTATCTTCACACAAGGTGCAGGCGGTTGTCTGCCTACAGGAAACATCAATGGCAAGATGATCCTGCTCGAAAGCCTTTGGGACCGCGAAGCCTATCCCTGGCAGGCCGACTGGTACCGCAACAACATCATCAAGAACAAGGGTCAGCAGTTCTGCGACGATAATTTCCGCATCTGGTTCACCGACCGCTGCACTCACGGTGGCGTCGATGATGCCACACAGGTGATTAACTATATGCCCATCATCCAACAGGCTTTGCTCGACGTGGCAGACTGGGCAGAGAAAGGCATCGAACCTTCTCCCACCACAACCTATCGTGTCGAGGACTCACAAGTCATTATACCCGCTGATGCTACGAATCGCGGCGGCGTGCAACCTTCGGTCGATCTGACCATCGAGGGAAAGAAACGCTATGAGACCAAGGTTGGACAGGAAGTGATGGTTCATGTGGTGGCAAGTTGCCCGAAGGGAACAGGTCGCATCGTCCGTGCCGAGCTATGCCTCGGCGAACCTTTCGACCTCTACAGCCGCGGTCCCAAGGGCAATGCTGCCGTGCTGATGGCTCCTCCCGCCCACTATGTCGATATCGACCTCAGCAAGGCACAGTACAGCGAAGACGGAACCCGCGTGGAATTTGACGTACCCGTGAAATATGGCGACGTCGGCACCTATTTCCCCACCGTTCGTGTCACCAACAGCCGCAGCGGTCAGCCTGAGACCTTCGCACAGATTCAGAATGTGGGCCGTGTCCGTCTGATTGTTGAATTGTAGCCATGAAACCTTCCCTATCGCTTACGATTATTGCCACAGCGCTGACACTGGCAGGTTGTGGTTCGGGCAATCAGCCCATCACCGATGCCGAGTGGAACACCGGCTGGACCTACTGGAGTGACCTGCAGCCCGAACAGATTGTAGTCGATTTGCCTCACGATGCCATGATTGCAGGCAAGCGCAACCCCGATGCCAAGAACGCACAGGCAACTGCATTCTTCGATGCCAATGTCTATCATTATCAGAAGACGCTGCACGTTTCGGCCGAGATGTTGAAGCGCCACATTACCCTGCAGTTCGAAGGCATCTACCGCAATCCGAAAGTTTATATCAACGATCAGTTGGCAGGGGGCACCGCTTATGGCTACATTCCCTTTGAGGTTTGCGCCGACGGACTTCTCAAGGAGGGCGACAATGTGATCCGCATCGATGCCGACAACAGCAAGTTCCCCAACTCTCGCTGGTATTCGGGCGGCGGCATCTATCGTCCCATCCATCTGCTTGTGCAGGATCCCGAAGCCTACATACGCGAGGTAAAGATTTTGACCAAAAGCATCGACCCTGCCGCCATCGCCTTGACCATCGACCACCAGGGAGGAACAGCCCGCACCACGATTCTTATGAATGGTGAGGAAGTGGCTCATGCAGAAGGCAATCAAGCAGAAATCAGTATCCCAAACGCCAAACTTTGGAGCGCCGAGAGCCCTACTTTGTATGAAGCACGCGTCGAACTTTTGAACAACGGCAAAGTGGTGGAGACGCGCACCGAACCTTTCGGCATCCGCACCATTGCCTGGAACGGACAGCAGGGACTGCTCATCAACGGCAAGCCCGAACTTCTGCGCGGTGGTTGTATTCACCACGACAACGGCATCCTGGGAGCTCGCGAATATGATGACGTTGCACTTCGCAAGGTTGCCATCATGAAGAGTTATGGTTTCAATGCCATCCGTTCGGCCCACAATCCCATCAGTCCTGCTCTGCTGCGTGCCTGTGACGAACTGGGCATGTACATCATGGACGAAATGTGGGACATGTGGTACAGTTACAAGAATCCCGAGGACTATTCGAAGGACTTCCCCGCCAACTGGCAGGACGACATTGACAAGATTGCAGCACGCGACTACAATCACCCCTCAGTCATCATGTATTCGATTGGCAACGAGGTGGTCGAACCTTCGACACCAGAGGGCCTCGAAATGGAGCAGAAACTTGTAGCTCGATTCCATGAAGTCGATAGCAGCCGTCCCATCACCTGCGGCATGAACCTCATGATACAGATGATGAATGCCGTCATGGGAACGAACATCACACGCAATGAGGAAAATGGCAGTCAATCGACAGAAACACAGAAACTGACGAGCGAAGAATATAACAAGATGGTGGCCGAAAGCAGTCAGCGCATGGCTAAGGCCGTGCTGCATCCTGCCGTTGACCAGATCTGTTCGCCTGGCCTCGATCTGCTCGACATCGCCGGTTATAACTACGGCGTACTACGTGCTGCCATCGATGCCAAGATTCACCCCTCCCGTGTGCAGGTAGGCACCGAGACCTATTGCTTCGACATTGCCACCAGTTGGCCGCTCGTCGAGCAGATTCCACAACTCGTAGGCGACTTCATGTGGACCGGTTGGGACCACCTCGGTGAAATGGGAATCGGTTACTGGTACTATAATACAAATGACAAAGGCTTCATCAAGCCCTATCCCTGGCTGGTCAGCGGCGCAGGAGCCATTGACCTCATCGGCAATCCTACAGGTGAAGCCCTTTGGGCAAAGGCCGTGTGGGAAAAGACAGACGAACCGCTCATTGGAGTCTGCCCCTTCATGGACGAACCGCTCGTCAAGGCCATGTGGCGTGGCACTAACAGTATCCCATGCTGGAGTTGGCCAGGTCAGGAAGGCAAGGCCGGCCAGGTCGAGGTCTTCACCTCAGCACCAACCTGCCGCCTTTATGTCAATGATGTCCTCATCGGAGAACAGAAGGTCAACAACTGCCGTGCCATCTTTGATGTTACCTATCAGCCTGGCACTCTCAAGGCCGTCACCGTCAGCGCTGATGGCACAGAGCATGTTGCCGAACTGAAGAGCGCAGAAGGTGAAACAAGAATCGCAGCCCGTGCCGAAGGAAAGACTCATCGTGCCGGACAACTCATCTTCGTCGATGTTGCCTTGACAGGCGAAAAAGGCGTTGTGGTCGGCAATCGCGACGCCCTGCTCAAGGTGAAGGTCGAAGGTGGGGAGCTCCTCGCTTTCGGCTCGGCAAGGCCTATGGCTGAAGAGAGCTTCCTCAACGGCATCTACACCACCTGGTATGGCCTTGCACAAGCCATCGTCAAGGCCGACAAGCCAGGAACGATCAAAATCACCATCAATGGCGAAGGATTCGATGAGTGCGTCGAAACGATTTCCGTCGATTAGAGATTGCATTTTTCACATTCAAATACCTCTATTTTCAAAAAATAAGATGAAATAATAAAAATCGCCTTGGAGTTACTTGCTTTACGGCGATTTTTATTACCTTTGCAACATAAATACAAACACAATTACACATTTATAATATATTATGAAGACACAATCCAACATCTTCCTTACCGCACTGCTCTTGTCAGGTGCGTTAACTACTTCATGTTCACGTCAGGCTCCCGAACCTTTACCCTACCCCAACGATGGCGTCTTGACGCCCCATCAGCAGGAAGCCGTCGGCCACATGCCCCGTGTGGTCGTGATGACCGATGCCGAGGTCGATGACCGTTGTTCGATGGTTCACTTCCTGCTTTACTCCAACGACATGGAAGTGGCAGCCATCATCCAAAGCAATTCGTGCTATCAGCGCCACGGATGGAGCAGCGAGCCCTGGCTTGCCAAGCAACTCGATGCCTATGAGCAGGTCTATCCGAACCTCAAGGTGCACGACCCTAACTACCCCACTCCCGACTATCTGCGCAGTGTAGTCTATATCGGCGATGAGAATCCCGACCACGTGCAACTCGATGGCTCCACCACACGCCATCTTCTTCCTGGTACCGAACCTGTCATCGACCCGACCGATTGGCCCGACACGCCAGGATCGGACCGCATCGTCGAACTGCTCACTGACGACGATCCACGTCCCGTCTATATGCAGGCTTGGGGCGGCATGAACACAGCAGCCAAGGCCCTCCAGAAAATCAAGACACAGTTCCCCGACAAATACGAAGCAGCCTGCCGCAAGGCCGTGCTCTACTGCATCTGGTATCAGGATGCAGGTGGTCCCTACATCGAACGTAATCATCCGGGTGTAACGATTTTGCTCAGCCACCACTTCTCAGGCTCGTGGGACTATGGCACGATGACTTCGTCGGATAATGTGGTGCGCGAATACATGCACAATGGCAAGAATCCGCTCGGTGCCTGCTATGTCCAGCCCCTCATCAGCGAAGGTGATTCGCCTTCGTTCCTTTACAGCATCAACAATGGTCTGCGCAGTTATGAGGATCCAACCTACGGAGGTTGGGGAGGCCGTTTCTACAAGGTCGATGGCTATGAGAACGTCTATCGCGATACAGGTTTTGGCGAACTGCGCGAATGGCTCGAAAACTGCATGCACGACTTCGAGACACGTCTCAGCTGGTGCTATACCCCACGACGCGAGGATGCCAACCATGCGCCTGAGGTTACTGTCGAAGGTCCCCTCGACTTCACCGTCCATAGTGGTGATACCATCCACCTTCGTGCCAAGGTTGTGGACAATGATCCCATCAACGTCGATGAAATGTGGAAACTCTATGGCGACATGTGGGAACAGCACGGTTTGAAAAAAGCCGAAGTGAAACGACTTGCAGCCGAAGATCCTGCCGCTGCCGCAGCTCGCTTTGGCGGAACTAGTAAAAACTGGTACCAATACTTCGGCGGCACCTATCCCGGCAAGGTCGATCTGCTCTTCCAACCCGATGGAAACCTGAAGGTAGTGGCTCCCAAAGTCAATCGCACAGAGACATTCCACATCGTGCTCGAAGCCTCCGACAAGGCCGTGCCTCGCCTTGCCACATACCGAAGATTTATTATTACAGTAGAGCCTTGATTTCCAATCACTCGGAGTACTCTGAATTATCGGAGTATTCCGAATATTCTGAGTAATCCGATTCCCCTTAAAAGACAAATTATATGAAAAAACTATCAATTATCAGTCTCGTCGCTTTGGGCAGCATTGCCTTGACAAGTTGCCAAACAGTAGACAACGGCAACAGCGAAATGGATGCCTACGTCAGCAAACTGATGGGCCAGATGACACTTGAAGAGAAGATCGGCCAGTTGAATCTCGTCAGCAACTGGATGTATTTCACCAACTCCACCTTTAGCGAGGAAGCGCTCGCCATCCAGCAAATCAAGCGCGGAGAAATGGGCGGCGTCTATGGCTTCACCAATATGGAGCAAATCCGTCTGATCCAGAGCTATGCCGTCGATAGCACACGCCTCGGCATCCCCTTGCTTTTTGGCAACGACGTAATCCATGGTTTTGTTACCACTTACCCTATTCCATTAGCCATCTCCACCTCGTGGAATATGGATCTAGTCGAAGAGTCGGCACGTATGGCGGCTCGTGAAGCATCGTCGGTGGGTATCAACTGGGTCTATAGCCCGATGGTCGATATCGCCCGTGATGCTCGTTGGGGACGTATCGCCGAAGGTGCGGGCGAAGACCCATACTTGGGCGGTGAGATTGCCAAGGCCTACGTTCGCGGCTATCAGGGCACCGACCTCAAAGATCCCTCTACCGTTATGGTCTGCGTCAAGCACTATGCCCTTTATGGTGGTGCCGAGGCAGGACGCGACTACAACTCCGTCTTCCTCTCACGCCAGGAGGCTTTCAATGGTTTCCTCAATCCCTACAAGCAGGCAGCTTTGGCTGGTGCAGGTTCCTATATGAGTTCGTTCAACGAGTTTGAAGGAATTCCTGCCACCTGCAACAAGTATCTGCTCACCGACGTGCTGCGCAATCAATGGGGCTTCGATGGTTTCGTCTGCTCCGATGCTACGGCGGTTCAGGAATGTATTGCCCATGGCATTGGTGATGCTACCGAAGTGGCACGTCGTGCCATCGACGCAGGCCTCGACATGGACATGGGTTCGAACATCTACGTTGCCGAACTCGCCAAACTTGTGAAAGAAGGCAAGGTGCGCGAAGCCGACATCGACAAGGCTTGCCGCAACATCCTCAACGCCAAGTGGAAACTGGGTCTTTTCGACGATCCCTACAAGTATTGCATCGAGGGACGCGACAAGCAGGAATGCTACACCAAGGAGCAGCACGACTTCGCACGCCGCATTGCCCAGGAGTGCCAGGTTTTGCTTAAGAACGACAATAACGTGCTCCCATTAAAGAAGAATGCCCGTATCGCCGTTGTTGGCCCATTTGCCGACAATGCTGCCGACATGCTGGGATGCTGGGCTGCAACCCGCCGCGAATTGGCCAACGATGCCGTGACTATTCGCAAGGGTGTCGAAGAAGCAGTTCAAGGTGGCATAGTGCGTTATGCCGAAGGCTCCTGGCTCTTCAACGATGCCGTGCAGGAAGATGCTGTCAAATACGGTCTTTACAAGGCATTTATGCCTGATATGGAATTTCCTCCCGTCCATACCACACCTCAGAGCCGCCTCGTTGCCGATGCCGTGGCTGCCGCCCGTCAAAGCGATGTAGTGGTAGCCTGTGTAGGTGAAATCAACAACATGAATGGTGAAGGCTCCAGCCGTGCCGACATAACCATCCCCGATGCGCAGGAGGATCTGCTCCGAGCACTCAAGGCAACGGGCAAACCTCTCGTTGTGGTAGTCGTCACCGGTCGTCCACTCATCCTTAACTGGGAAGCTGAAAACGCCGACGCCATCCTCTGCACCTGGTCGCTCGGTGTCGAGGCAGGTCATGCCATTGCAGACGTACTCTTTGGCGATGTCAATCCTTCGGGCAAACTCACCACTTCCTTCCCACGTTCGGTAGGTCAGTTGCCGCTCTACTACAATCATAAGAATACGGGGCGTCCTTGGGGCGACACCGATCCTTACCGAAAGTTCTTCAGCTGCTATCAGGATGTGGTCAATGGTCCGCTCTATTATTTCGGTTATGGTCTGAGTTACACCACTTTCGAATATGGTGACGTAACCCTGAGTTCGGACAAACTCGGCAGGACTGGAACCGTGACAGCCAGCGTCAAAGTGAAGAACACCGGCAGTCGCGATGGCCAGGAAACCGTACAACTCTATATCCATGACGTTTATAGTACTTCTACACGTCCCGTCCAGGAACTTCGCGCTTTCCAGAAAGTCAGCATCAAGGCTGGCGAAGAAAAGACCGTCAATTTCGAACTTAGCCAAGAGGATCTCAAGTACTACGACCACGAGCTCAACTATGTCTGTGAGCCCGGTGACTTCGAGATCATGATCGGCCCGAACTGCAAGGATGTCAAGAAGGTTATCCTTACTGCTGAATAATCCGCCCCGAAACAGGAATTGCACGTCTTTCAGAGAGGAATGACCTTTTTTGGCCAAGATTGGTTATACTACGATAGGACCATAACCAGTCTTGGCCAAGATTGGTTATGCGGCGGTGGAAGCAAGCATTATCTCGGCCGTCAGAGTGCTATTTCACATTGAACTATAACCAATCTTGGCCAGGATTGGTCATGCGACGATAGAACCATAACCAATCTTGGTATAAAAAGGGTATGCTCCGAGAGGAGAATAACCATTTCTGGCCAAGATTGGTTATGCTGCGTTCGGAGCAAGCACTATCCCGGCCGTCGGAGTGCTTTTTCCTATTGGACTATGACCAATCTTGGCCAAGATTGGTCATGCCGCGATTGGACCATAACCAATCCTGGCGCAAATTGGATATGCTGAGTCGGGACCATAACCAATCTTGGCCAAAAAAGGTCATGCGCCAATCGAAACTTCATCAACCGTCATTCAAAGTGATGAATATTTCAAAGAAAGGACGAAGGTTATGTTCAAAAGGATAAAAAAATTTTGCAGAAAACTGTGAAATCACTATCTTTGCAACAGTAATCATAATCAATAAATATCTGAATATATGAGAAAAACCATCACCCTATTATCGACTCTTTGTCTTGTTGCCCTGAATGTACAGGCGCAAGAGTTGAAACTCTCGGCCGACAATGTGGAGGAAGTACTCCAAGCCATGACCATCGAAGAGAAGGCGCAACTGCTCATCGGTGTGGATGGAGGAATGTTCAAAGCGCTCGAGCGCATGCTGGGAGGCGAAACATCCGACCAGCAGGTCAACATGGTTGGCCAAAGCCAGACATCGGTGCCTGGTGCTGCAGGTGCAACACGTGCCATCCCACGTCTGGGCATACCAGCCACTGTGTTGACCGACGGCCCCGCAGGTGTACGCATCAACCCAACCCGTGAAGGCGACACACAGACCTATTACTGCACAGGATTCCCCGTCGGTACCGTGCTCGCTTCGACCTGGAACACCGAACTTGTGGAACAGGTAGGTGCTGCCATCGGTAATGAAGTGTTGGAATATGGTTGCGACGTACTGCTCGCTCCAGGTATGAACATCATGCGCCATCCGCTCTGTGGCCGCAACTTCGAATACTACAGCGAAGATCCCTTGCTGACCGGCAAGATTGCAGCAGCCTACGTAAACGGTGTGCAGAGCCAAGGTGTGGGTACAAGTGCCAAGCATTATGCAGCCAACAGCCAGGAGATCAACCGACTGGGTGTGGATGCGCGTGTTTCGCAACGTGCCTTGCGTGAGATTTACTTGAAAAACTTCGAGATCGTGGTCAAGGAATCTCAGCCCTGGACCATCATGTCGAGCTACAACCGCTTGAATGGAGAATTCACCCAAGAATCGAAGGGACTGCTTACCGACGTGCTACGCACCGACTGGGGTTTCAAAGGCATCGTGATGACCGACTGGACTCCCATCCGCAACACGGCAGCACAAGTGGCAGCCGGCAACGACCTTATGGAACCAGGTATGGATATGCAGGTCAATGCTCTGGTGAGCAGCATCAAGTCGGGCAAAGTAAGCATCGAGGACGTGGATGCCTGCTGCCGTCGTATGCTGGAGTATATCGTCAGGACTCCTTCGTTCAAGGGCTATCGGTTCAGCAACAAACCCGATTTGAAAGCACATGCCGAGATCACCCGTCAGTCGGCTACCGAAGGCATCGTGCTTCTCAAGAATCAGGACAATACTTTACCAATCAGCAATGATGTCAAGATTGCCGTATTCGGTGTGAGCAGCTACGACTTCATGGCTGGCGGCACCGGTTCAGGCGACGTAAACAAGGCGTACACCGTGGATATGATGGAAGGTTTGCGCAACGCAGGATTCGCTTGTGAGAAGGAGATTGAGGAACTTTATCGTTCCTATGTTGACTATCAGAGCAAGTATTTGCGCACCCTTCGCGATTATCAATGGTACGAAGGGGCTCCTCGTCCCGATGAAATGGTCATCAACAAGTCGTATGCCAAGAAATGGGCTGGCAAGACTGATGTTGCCATCCTCACCTTGGGACGTCAGGCCGGCGAAGGAGACGACCGCACCGTCGAGTCTTTCTCGCTGACCGACAACGAGCGACAGACACTCGACAACCTTTGTGAGGCATATCATCTGGCTGGAAAGAAGGTGATTGTGATATTGAATGTTGGTTCGAGCATCGAGACCGCTTCGTGGAAGAGCCAGCCCGACGCCATCCTCTGTGCTTGGCAAACCGGACAGGAAGGTGGCAATTCGGTGGCCGATATCCTGACAGGCAAGGCCAATCCAAGCGGCAAACTCACACAGACGTTCCCAGTCAGCATCTTCGACGTTCCTGCCAGTCGTGACTTCCCCCTCTACGACCGCGATTTCAACCAGGTCGATACCTATATGGGCAAACCCTCGAACAAGAAGGATGTAGGCTATTGCAACTACGAGGACGGCATCTATGTAGGCTACCGCTACTTCGAGACGGCGCAAGCCGAAGTCTCCTACCCCTTCGGATTCGGTCTCTCCTACACCACTTTTGCCTACAGCAAGCCTACCATTCGTGCCACCAAAGACGGGTTCGAGGCAAGTATCACCATAAGCAACACGGGCAATGTGGCCGGCAAGGAAGTCGTTCAACTCTACGTCACAGCTCCCAATGGACAGGTTGCCAAACCTGCCCTCGAACTGAAAGCATTTGGCAAGACACGCGAACTGAAACCCGGCGAATCGCAAACCATCCAAATGAAGGTCAGCAACTACGATCTTGCTTCGTTCATCGAATCGGAAAGCGCATGGATTGCTGATGCAGGTCGCTATCAGATCAAGTTTGCAGCAGCAGTCAACGATGTTCGTGCTACCTCGACCTATACCCTTTCGAAACCCTTGAAGGTCACCGTCACCAATGCCTTGGCACCAAAGAATCCAATCAACGAGATGACTGTGAAGTAATTCAATATACCTTAATAATAACAATAGGCAATTACACAAAATGAAACGACTTCTTTCAATCCTCCTCTGCTGCATGACGATGAATGTCGGCCATGCACAGAGTTCGGACAATGGCGACGGCACATTCACCAATCCTGTCCTATGGGCCGATATGCCCGATCCCGATGTAATTCAAGTGGGTGACACCTTCTACTTCGTATCCACTTCGATGCATATGTTGCCAGGTGTCACCATCCTCAAGAGCAAAGACCTGGTGAACTGGGAATTTGGCACCAACGTGGTACCGCAGTTCGACGACGATCCCTACTTCGACATGGAAGGCGGCAACCGCTACGGCAAGGGACAATGGGCCACCGCCCTCCGTCATTGGGGAGGCGAGTTCCACGTGCTTTTCACCAGTAACTCCAATGGTTGCTTCATCTATTCGTCGGCCGACATGAAGGGCCCTTGGCGCAAGACCACAGTAGCAGGGTTCCCCTATCATCCTCTGTTCGACCGTTACGATTCCCTCAAAGAGGAGGTTGATGCCGATGGCACCAACCATCACATTCTCTATGATCCCGGCTTCCTGGTCGATAATGATGGTCGTGTTTATGTCATCCATGGCAACACCATCAACTACATTACTGAGATTGACCCGGTGACCTGTCAGCCCAAGGGTCCTGCCCGCCTTTTCTACAATGCTCATCGAGCAGGCCTCGAAGGCAACCGCCTTTACCACATCGGTGAATACTATTATGCAATATGCACCTATGGAGGCAGTCATTCAGGCAACGTGACCTGTCTGCGAGCCCGCAGCCTGGAAGGCCCCTGGGAGGAGCGCGAGGTGATGTGTGTGGGTGCAAGGCAACCCGAGTCACACATTCTGCAAGCCTGTATGCTGCAACTGGAGAGTGGAGAGACTTGGGCCATGGCGTTCCTCGATATGGGCGTATTGGGCCGCATCCCACATCTGGTTCCCGTGCATTGGGTGGACGGATGGCCGATGTTCGGCATCGGTCTTGATGGCAATCTGACGCTGCCCAAACCACACGTCACAAAGGATTCAAAACCTATCGCAAAGCATTTAACTCAAACGCTCGCCACCAGCGACGACTTTGCGAAACCAGCTCTCGGTTTGCAGTGGCAGTTCAACCACAATCCCATCAAAGGTTCCTACTCGCTCTCAGCCCGCCCAGGCTGGCTGCGTATGCATTCGCTCAAGGCCAACCTTCCATTGTCGGCCAAACGCGCCAACAATCCTTTGGTGAACAATGGCCTTCCCATCTCTGAAACTTCGGTCAAGGTCTCAGCCGGGGCTCCGTTCCTGATGGCACGCGGAGTGCTCACCCAGCGTCTGTTCGGTCCAAGCAGCAGCGGCATAGCGCATGTCGACATGAGTCATTTGAAGGCAGGTGATTGCGCGGGATTGGGTCTGCTCAACATCCCGTCGGCCATGCTTTCGGTAAGTCGCAAGGGAAATAAGTTCGTACTTTGCCAGAAAGAGACCGACAACGAGAAAGAAACATCGTTCGGTGAAGTCAGCCTCACTGCCGAGCAGGCACGTTCGTTGTGGCTGCGCGTCGAGGCCAACGGAATAACGGAGATTGCCAACTTCTCATATAGCCTGGACGGCACCGTGTTCCAACCTATCGGAAGGGAATTCCATATGGTCTATTCCGGTGTCTATTTCGTGGGTAACCGCTTCGCCCTCTTCTGCTACAACACGAAGAGTGCAAAAGGCGGATGGATGGATGTCGATGACTTCAAGGTTGACATTGCTCCGCTTTTCGACCGGCATATCGTCAAAGGCAGCGTACTGGAGGCAGAATGGACCGACAAGTTGTGGCGCACAGAATGTCGTTGGAACACTTCGTCATCGCAGCCCTCCAACATGGACATAGCATGGGTGCAGGATGGTGGTATTATCGCTTTCAAGAATCTGTTGTTCGACGAAGCTGTCAGCCGTCTTGCCTTCACCCTACGTAATGTGAGCGG
Organism: Bacteroidales bacterium; assembly: GCA_017519885.1. GTDB lineage: Bacteria > Bacteroidota > Bacteroidia > Bacteroidales > UBA3663 > Liminaster. Next base: position 14,519 of record JAFWRO010000051.1, read on the forward strand.
CAACAACGTCTTTATTGAACTGCGCGATACCGAGAAACAGCAAGTGCTTGGCACCGCCGACATTCCCGAAGCATCGAACGAATACACCGTTGTCAACCTTCCGTTGAAAGAGTCTCTCCGTGGCAAATGCAGCCTGGAGATTCGAGTCTGGAACCACGACTGGGACCAGCCACGTATGGGCGAAGTGCTGATAGACAAGATACTTTTTGAATAAATCTGAAAAAAGTTCTTTGAAAATTTGGATTATTTGCAGATAATGGCTATTTTTGCAGCGTGTTTCTCAATAAGAAGTAGCATTTATCAAACCAAATATCGAAGAAAAATGAAAAAATTGTTGTTTGCAGTGTTGCCACTGCTTCTTTGGAGTTGCAAAGAGACTCCCAAACTTCCTGCCAATCAAGCACAAACAGAATCTGGCATTGTTGAAGGCGTATATTCCGAAGATAGCGCCATCGTAGTGTTCAAGGGCGTTCCGTTCGCTGCTGCTCCTGTTGGCGAACTGCGTTGGAAAGAGCCTCAGCCCGTACAACCATGGGATACCATCCGGCCATGCTACGAGTTTGGTGACGATCCCGCTCAGCCCAGCCTTTTCGGCGACATGAACTTCAAAGGCCCGAAGAAGTCGGAGGACTGCCTCTACCTGAACATCTGGAAACCCGTCGATGCCGAAGGCTGCCCCGTGCTGATCTACTTCAACGGCGGAGGACTGATGGCAGGCTCTGGCTCGGAGCCTCGCTATGCAGGCGACTCGCTGGCACATCATGGCATCGTGAGCATCACGGCCAACTACCGCGAGGGCATCATCGGCTTCCTGGCACATCCCGACCTGACTGCCGAATCGCCCAACCATACTTCGGGCAACTACGGCATCCTCGACCAGGCTGCTGCCATCAAATGGGTGTTTGACAACATTGCAGGCTTCGGTGGCGACCCCAACCGCATCACCATCGTAGGCGAATCGGCCGGATCATTCTCTGTATCGGTACTGATGGCTTCTCCCCTTTCGCGCGGCTATCTGGCCGGTGCAATCGGATCGAGCGGTGCTGAATTCAAGCCCAGTTCGGCTAAGCCCCTTGCCGATGGAGAAGCAATCTGGAGCAAGACCCTGGCAGAAAAGGGTCTCACCATCGATTCCCTGCGCCAACTGCCAGCCGACAGCGTGATGAAACTGGTGCCCCTTCGTGGCATGCCGAACCTGCTTGTCGATGGCTACCTGCTTCCTGCGACCGTCGATGAGATCTTTGCTAATGGCGAGCAAGCCCAAGTGCCGCTACTTGCAGGCTGGAACTCACTGGAGGGCAGTCCGCTTTCTAGTTTCAGAGGCCAGAAGCCGACAATCAAGGCCTATCGTGCCATCCTCCAGTCCACCTTCGGCGACCGCACCGACGAGGTGCTGAACGCCTATGGTCTGAAGAAGGACGAGGACCTTTTTGGTCCAACTGCCACCGAACTTGCCGGCGCCCTCTTCACCGCATTCCCCACCTGGAAATGGTGTGATGAACATGCCAAGACCGACCATCCTGTTTATCGCTACTTCTACACACATCCGCGTCCCGAGATGACGGCCAAATACTCAGGTATGGAGGCTGCCTTGGCAGGTGGCGTGAAGAAGAAGGATGACAAGGGTGCTGCTGCCCCAAGAGCGATAATCAAGGGCGCTGTACACTCGGCCGACATCGAATATGCCATGGGTAACCTTGCCACCAACGATGTCTTTGCCTGGACGGCTGACGACTACAAGGTGCAGGAAAACTTCATGAACGTCTATATCAACTTCATCAAGACGGGCAATCCAAATGGCCCTGGCGTACCCGAATGGAAGCCCATCAACGGCGAAGAGGTGGCTCCGGTTCTACAGATCGATGTGGACTGCAAGGTTGTAGCCGACAGTGAACTGGAAGCGCGTTACAAACTGCTCGACAGTATCTTTGAATAATTATCAGGCCTTTCATAAGGCTGATGGTTTTTCATAAAAATATGTGGCGGGAACCCTATTTCGGTTTCCGCCACATTATTTATTATTATAGAAATGTCTTTTCTAAGAAAAAACCTATTCGAACAATCGACGATAAAAATCGGCTTTTTTGCCGAGTGCCAAAGGATAGGCACGCGAAGTTGAAGGCATACGGAACCATTCCAAATCACGTTCATAGGCATGAACCTTGGTAAACGATCCGATAGTCGGCATCTCGACAGGATGTCCTTCTGCGGATCCGGAAGCCACGGTCAACTGCTGCTGAAGCAACTCGCTTGCCTTGGACCCGGTCGTAACCAAACGACAACAATCGGGCATCTGCCCAAGCAAAGCACCTATATCGGTAGGCTCCACAATCTCCAGGAAATTATCACTTGCATTGTCCTTGAGGCGGTTCACCTTCGAAGCAGTGTCATAAAAGGCGAAACCCCGCTGCTCTGCAAAAGCGGCAATACGTTCCTTGTCGAATCGCTTTTCTCCCTTGACCTCGAAATAGGCCTTATCGTCGAAAAAAATCAATCCCATCACTCGCCAGAAGTCATTGATCCAATTGGGATAGAAGAAATCCATAGACCAACGCGCCCTTGGCGGCGGGAAGCTGCCCAGGAAGAGCACTGTAGCGTGCCTGGGAAGGAAAGGAGTGAGTGGATGAGTCTCGATGGTCATGGAGGAAGGGGGTGAGGGTTAAGAGGGGTTGTCGAGGGGGAGGATACTTGAGAAGTCACGCCAATAAGGGGCTTTGCGATAGAGGTCGATACTCTGGCTGGGCACATACAACGTACGTTTCAAGCCAATGGAGTCTCTAAAGACATTCGTGATAGGTTGTGGCGTGTCGCTATAATTACGGACTTCGGTCAGCGAGTCACAATGATGAAAACAGAAGTCTCCGATGCGCTCCAACGAAGCAGGGAGTGTGACGCTGCGAAGACTGCGGCAACTATAGAACGCCCCTAACTCCAACGAACGAAGCGAATCGGGCAGATGGGCCTCAGTAAGCCCCGAATAAGCGAAGCAATCTCTGCCGATGTTTTCAAGTCCCTCTGGAAAGTGAATGTTTTTCAGCGAACTACATTCCCGGAACATACTTAGAGGCAGTCGGTCGATGTAGGGCGGCAAAATAATATGCTGCAGGCTGTGACAACCTCGGAATGCGCTTTCTCCAATCGACCTGAGACTCAGCGGCAACGAGACATTTCGTAGATTCTCGCATCCGTCACATGCGTGGAATGACAAACGTTCCACTCCTTCCGAAATACTCAGTACCTCGACGAGGGAATCAGCAAAGAAGGCACTGTCACCTACCATTACCACACGATATCTCACGTCTTCAAACACCATAAATGGCCTTACTGAAACAGAGATTGCAGACTTATCGGCCTTCGAACTGCCTCGACCTGTCACAATGCAGGTAAAAGTATCGGGCGAGGCAATGCTATACGACAAACCATTCGATTCATGAACCGTCGGGTCTTCTTCCCAATCATTAGCCACAGCTATAAGATGCCAGACCAATGCTCCACCCAGAAATAGGGCTAGGCTCACAACGAACCTGATGAAGTGTCGTGTGGTCCTATTCATCTTGCCATTCTTCATGTCATAGGGTAGCGCCTGTTTGAGTGCAGCCGCCATCTCTTCGGCAGACGAGAAGCGACGGGAAATATCAGTATGTGTACTACGTGCTATCAGATTGGAAATGGCATCAGTGTCATAGATTTTGGGGTGCAGAAGACAAACGTCGTGCAACAGCAATCCTACGGCATAAAGATCCGTGCCGACATTGATGTCCTGAATACGGTCCTCATTCTGTTCGGGTGCAGAATAGACGCCATTGCGTCCCATCGACGAGTCGTAACTGTCACAATAGCAAAATCCCAAATCGATGAGTTTGACGTCGTTCGAGATGCGGGTAAGCATAATGTTGTCGGGCTTCAAGTCGAGATGAAGCACCTGATGATGATGCAGATAACCCAAGCATTCCAGCAGCTGAGAGAAAAGACGCCTAACGTGCTTCGGATTGGAGAAGTACGAGGGATTCTTTATCATTCGATCCCCAAGTGTTTCCCCATCGATGTATTCCATGACGATGTAGCATCCATCCACATCCTCTCCCATCGAAACATACTTCACCAGATGTTCATGCGTCAAGCGTTGACCAGTCTCAAACTCCTTGCGAAAAAGTTCCAGATAGCGAGGATTGTCGGCATACTCGCGACGCAGACGTTTCATGAAGTATCGTTTGCCCTGATACCTCACCAAATGGCATAAGCAAGTAGAGCCGCTCCTCTCTAAAAGCGGCTCTATGTCTTCTGCCGAGATAAGATCGTTGTTAATCTGGATAAACCCAGAGACAATCAGACTCTTGTCCATGGGATGGGACAATGATTCACTTTAGGATTTTGACAGTGGTGATTCCACCAGCACGAGCTGCGGAATAACTGCCAAGTGCGGTGTTACGACGCACTACATTACGGATGATAAGAGGATAACGTACGATAAAAGAAGAAATTGTACAGACATCACCCTTCTGGAGTTTGGAATTCTCTTTTGCCACAATCTCAAATTTTTCGTCTCCCAAATAAGCAAATCGAATCTTACGATTAGGGAGATAAGAGATTTCCACAACTTGTCCAACCTCGAGATCAGAAGAGCGCAATTCTCCATCAACATGGGTGAACGAGCTGCTTCCGTTGCTTAATGAGAGGAGCAATGCAGGCCAGTTGGGGCTTCCAAGGTATTGGGCAATCACGTTAAGTGTGCCGGGGCGTGACTGATGTGTATCATCAGATATACGTCCAAGAAGGCGCTTCAACGTATTAACTCCGAGACGGCTCTTGGTTACTTCTTCTATGCCTTTTGAAAGAATTTGAATGTCTCGGTCTGAAGGGTTGCCAAGGCTGATACCCGTGCGTTCTTCAAGCTTTGCTATAACGATAGGAGGTAAATTCATACACTTCAATAAATCTACTCTTCAATGATAGATGACGTTGCAAATATATGAATTATTTAAATAATCTCCAAATCCATTATATCCAAATAACTTTCAACTAAATATTTTGCTTTTTTAACACAAAAAACACCACCGCAACTTACAATGAACCCTTCCTGCGCTTGATTTCCGTAAGAAATTCTTCGGCTCGCTGGAGGTCTTCGGGAGTATCGATTCCGACGGTTTCGATATCCACCTGGCGCACTACGATGCGGATACCGTTCTCAAGCCAGCGCAGTTGTTCCAGGCTCTCGGCAAGTTCGAGGGGTGTCTGAGCCATCGAAGTGATGCGTGCCAACGCCTTGGGGGTGTAAGCATAAAGACCGATGTGCTTGAAGAACGTGTGACGGGAGAGCCAATCTTCCTGAGGGATACCTCTCAGGTAAGGAATTACTGAGCGACTGAAGTAAAGCGCCTGCCCGCCCTTCCCCACGACGACCTTGGGAGAATTGGGATTGAGCAACGCTTCGAGTCCGTCCTCGGCATGGAATGGCTTGACGAGTGTGGCTATTTCGGTGGCAGCATCCATGAAGCAATCCTTCACGGCCTGAATCTGCCTGGGGTCGATGAAAGGTTCATCGCCCTGCACATTAATGACAACATCATAGTCCATACCCAAGGCCTCGACGACCTTGTCGTAGGCTTCCTTGACACGATCGGTGCCGCTCTTGTGATTGGTCGACGTCATGACGACACGTCCATTGAAACCGGCAACTGCGTCGTAGATACGGTTATCGTCGGTTGCAACAACTGCCATATCTACATGAGGAGCCACCTTCTCATAGACGCGCTGAATGACCGGTTTGCCACCAAGCAATGCGAGTGGTTTGCCCGGGAAACGAGTGCTGGCATATCGCGCCGGAATAATAGCAATGGTTTTCATTCTTATTTAAGGATTATCTCTTAATTTTATATTATCACCAATTAACCGATAATTGTTAATTGTTAATTATTAATTGTTAATTCTTTAATGTTAATTGAATCTGGGCTTCACCCAACGGTCGAGCGTCTCGGTGAAATGCAGACCCGGCAAGTAAGGATTCGACCGATAGGGAGCAATGAAGGTCTTGAGCAACGAGTGATCAAGGGCCGAAACTGCATAGAACTCCTCTGCATCCTCCGTAGTGATGCGAATGGTCCAATCGAGCATATTGCCCATGATCATCATATTGCTTTGCGTCGGGTCGTAATGAATGCCTCCACCGAGGGGTTTCACCTCGTAGTTGGGCGTTATGACATAAAGCACATTGTTCTCATCGGTCATCAAGCCACGCAGGCAGCGGGAACGGAATTCGGTCACGAAGATGAACTTTGGCACAACTGTCTCGTCCGTAAGGTCAATCTTCTTGACAAACGGCTGTCCTGCAGTCATCTTCATCTGGTACATCTTGCGATTGTTGTCGATAAGCAGATAACCTTCATCATATTCCTTGCGGGTGTCAGGATTGCCATCAAGTTCGTGAACAGGGAATGCGAAACCCTTCTTGACGAGCGCATCGGTGAAGAGCTTGCTCTTCTTGGGTTTCACCTTGCCGGTGTTCATGTTGATAAACTCGATGCCATCTTTCGTGAAACGGAAAGCATCGTCGGGGTCTTCCAGATTCACACGCTTGGGTAAGGATTCGAGCAGGAGCCAAAGGCCGCAATTGGGTCGATTGATGTGCGTGTCGTATGCGCGGCGATGATAGTTGATGTTGGTCTGACGGATAAGTTGGGGACTTACCGCATAACCACGGATGGTGTCAGGCAGACGACCTGCATTCACAAGTTGCGTGGTCCAGAAGAAGGGCAGCAGCGAATCGGCTTCCTCAACCGTATATTCGCGCCCAGAGATGCCACGACGTCCCTGTCCTTCGGTATTCTGGATGAATTCATCGGCCAATCCGCTGTAGAGCGTGAAGGGCTGCCCTCCTATCTCATCGCCATGCAGGAAACTCACAGCATAGTTGTTGTAGAGCCAGGGCAGTTCCCAGACGACAAGCAGGACGACGATAATGCCGAGTATGATATTAGCAAGTTTTCGCATCATTCAATTCCTTTCTTGAAACGGTCAATACTAATCCAAGGCAGCAGAATGCATACCAAAACGAACACGACGAGACATGGCAGGAACGGCACATAGGCGCCGGGGAAACTGCTCAGGTAGAAAACCTTCAGGCAAAGGAACATCACCACCAGGTTGAAGATGCGACGTGACCACGAGCCTTCAAGAATGATCCAGGCGCTCAACAGATATGCGGCAAAGCCTGCCAGATACCAAGGCAAGGCCACGAGCAACATCTTGCCATAGAGTTCAGGGGCCAGCGACGGACGCATACCCAACCAAAGAATCAGGTAATTCAAGCCAAAGCAAACAAGCAGGGCAACCAGTCCGAAGCCCAGCATCTCGAACATCATACGCAGATGCGAGCATGGCAGATGCAACGTCAGTTTCAGACATTTGTGATACATCTCGGGGAAGAACTGCACACATGCCAAAGCAATGCCTGCCATCATCGGAATATATTGCAAATGGCGCACAAACATCGGCTCATCCTTCGTGATCATAGCTATCCAGATATGCGCCCCTCCCATTGCGCCAATGGCGCGCAGGTAGTTCAGCAGTTCATATCCCACATAGCCGCAGGTGACGATCAGGATAAGCAGTAGTGCCCATCGTGTCTTGATCCACTCCTTATAAAACATGGAATAAATATCAATTAACAGTTAACAATTAACAATTGTCGTGGAGACCCGTCTCTCAATACTTTCCCGTCAAGCCGATGAAGGCATCCTCGAGGTCAAGGTTATCCATCATGAGCGGACCATGAGGGATATTCATCGCCTGCAGACGACGTTCCACCTCGTCTTTCTCGAGGAACGAATAGAGTTCGAGTTCTCCAGTCAACGAAAGCGCAGGATGATAGAACTGCTTATCGCCGAGCAATGGTGCAGGCACGTCACTCAGACGTTCAGGCAACTGGCTGCGGAAACGATGGAAGCCTTCGTTGATATGCCCCAACGGACATTGCATCAAGATGCTGCCATAGTCCATGATAATGCAATCATCGACCAGTCGCTCCAGATCCTGAATGATGTGCGAGGTAAGGAAGACTGTCTTACCCTCACTGTGTGCCCAGTCCCTAAGATATTCGACAAAGAGTCGACGATAACCCGGATCGAGACCCACCGAGAAATCATCGAGGATCAGCAATTCGGGATTCTGAGCCAGGAGCAGACCGAGTGCCACCTGGCTGCGCTGACCGTTCGACATACGGCTAATCCGCTGCCCGGGAGCCACCTTGAGTTTCTTCATCAGTTCATAATAAGCCTCCTTACGCCACTGTCCGGGATAGAACTGGGCGTAGAAATGCTCGATTTGCTCGATGTTCATGAACTGATACTGCACATGGTTCTCGACAAGCAGGCCTATCTGCTTACGCAAGGCCGGATCCATCGTCTGGACATTCTGCCCGAATATACGGCATTCTCCCGAACGGGGCTGGAGATATCCGCTCAGGAGGTTGATGGTTGTGGTCTTTCCTGTGCCATTCTTACCCAAAAGACCGAGGATGCGGCCTTTGGGCACATTGAAACTCAGGTTTTCGTAAATCTTCCTTTTCCCATAGTAATGGGTCAGGTTGATGCACTCGATGACGTTTTCCATTATTCTTCGGTAACTGGGACAATCTCATAAGAGGTTGCCTCGATGTGATAGAAGGAAAGATACTCCTTGCCTTCGGCAGCCTTGCGTGCAGCAATCTGCTCACGGTAGTTGGCTATCTTCTCGTCAATGGTGTTGCCCTGTTCGCGGCGTGCAGCAGCTTCGGTAGAGCATCCGGCAGAAGTTCCGATCTTCTCCTGCTCTTCCTCATCGAGGCCTTGTTCGATGGCCTGTTCGGCATTGGCTTGCTGCTGCAACATAGCTTCCTCGTACTGACGTTTCCAATTCTGGAGATATGCCTCATCGATGCGGGATTCGCGCACATAACCCGTCACGCGAACGACGTTCTTCACACAGTCCTTCGAGAAAGCACCGCCTTCGAGATTGCGACCTTCGCAACGAATCACATTGGTGTTGTCGGAACCCTGGAGGAAGATTTTGGTAGCACCATGCTTGCAAGTGTGGGTGCAAACGCCCTCGACAGTAATCAGTTTGTCAACATTTGCATCGGCCTGAGCAAGAGCATCGTCAACGCTAAGTGCTTCGGTAGAAGCCTGCTCCTGCTGGGCCTGCTTGTTGCCAGAGCAAGAGGTGAAAGACACAGTGAAGGCCGCAACTGCGACGCAAAGAGCCAAAGTAAAGATTGTTTTTTTCATTGTTGTGGAGTATTTTTTTAAATTATCTGAGTTATCGGATTCTTCGGAGCAATCGGAGTACTCCGAGTATTCGGAGTATTCAGAGCACTTCGTGTACTCGGAAATCTCGCCAAAGATACTTCTTAATTTTCGTAATTGCAAATTTTATGGACTAAAAAGTACACCCAAGTGACAAAGAGATTGTCTGATGATGATTTTCGACATCTGCAGTTACCGACCATGCCCGCTGATATCGAGCGCTGAGCAGGGCAAAAATGCGGATCCTGTCGGCATATAACCTACGACCATAGAGCAAGTTGAGTCCGACTTTCCCCTGGGATGCCGTCAGATAGTCATAATGCTGCTGAAGGGCCGAAGGAAGGGTGACAAGACTTGTTCGAATCAGGGTAGTTCCGGCATCACCCGAAGTTCCTTCACCTGCGCCATCATAATTCCCGTCTTCTGCCATAATACCTCCGCCCATCTGATATCCGAGTTGCAGTTCGGCACTCCAGTCGTGCTTTCCGCTATACCACAGGCGGCGGGATGCAAGATTCACATCGGTATAATGAATATTTTGACGACGATAGAAGGGATAGAAACTTGCCGTGATGCGACGTTCATAATAGCCGGCTTTCACCTGATGAACCCAAGCATTTCCATAGAACCTATAACCAGTCTCGGCGCTGAGCGTTCGCTGTCCTCGTGTCTTGAGACGGCCGTGATAGATATACTCGTTCAAGCCTCCTCCCTGATTGACATAAGTGTAGAGGTTCTGCCAGTTCTCGAGATGGCTGCCCGTAACCCGATAAGTCACAGCATGTCTTTGCAACCAGGTAATCTTGCCTTCTACGCCCCAAGCCGTGCCCGAATGTTCCATAAAGACCGGTGTAAAAAGCGAACGCTTGCCATAATAACCTTCACGCCATTCCAGCCACCCTTCATGGAACATCTTCGTCGAACCTTTGCCCATACCAAGTTGGAGTGACACGCTGTGACGTTCGGAAAGCATAGGACGCTCTTCATCTTCGTCGGTCAGGCCATTCGCATTGCTGTATTCGCTCACGCCGAACGATGCCCCATAGTCGATAAGTGAAGCATAGAAGATGCCCGTGGTGCCATAGGTCTTGAAGAGCAGTTCCTCGATTGTGCGACGATAGTTGTAGGAAAGGCCCAGTTGAACAATGCCTTTTGCCCAAAGGACACCGCCTCCGGCCTCCAAGTCCATAAGTTTGTTCTGCGAACGCAGGTCGCGACGCTTTGCATTGTTCGCCGAAGTGAAATCCACACGTGCTCCCAACGAGAAACCCTGCCCCAAATCGAGGCCAAGCCCACCCATCAGGTTATATTTCTCACGATTCTTCGTCCCTGCGAATTGCGGATCCATCTCGACGATGTCGAAAGGCTGGTCATCGGGATCAAGCCAGACCGAACCCGTCATATCCTTGCCCTGGAAACTGGAATAACTCACGTTGCCACTTAGGACAAGTCGGCTGTTGACGCGATAGAACGAAGCTGTCCGGGCACCGAACTCATAACTGTCGGGCGAAGCATAATAATCTCCCCAACCACCATTATCCTTTTGGAAATAGGTTTCGGCATAATTGGAGCGAACGTCATCAGGAAGCACAGTGAGACCTGCGACGTTCCGGCTGGAGAGCCAGGGCGTCGTGTCACACAAGGCCTCGAAATGCTCTTGTGCTGCAAGAGGCTGACAAAGAGTCCACGACAAACTAATCGCGGAGAGTAGCCTGATAGCGTTCGAAGAAATCATTGCTCGAATTGTTTGTATCCTGATAAATGATGAATGCACCTTGCTTGGCCGAGGCTTCTGCGTGGATACCCGACGGATCGGCAGGAACAACGCCCTGCGAAGCATCGGGTGTCTCGCTTAATCCATAGACCAGCAGCTCCTCATTGCCGGGGATGGCTTTCGTTGCAGCCACGTCAACGTTGCGGTGTACGGAGTAGCCGAACGTGTTGGTAAGATAGACAGCTCCTGCATCGACCTCATCGGTAAGACGTTTGGCATTCTTGGTCGAAATGGTGGAGAACATCTCGATGCCATCGATAATCCATTCGGTCGGGATGCGCAGACAGGCACCCGAAACAGAAACCACGTTGTTGTGATACCAGATGTTGTTGGCATCGTTGGCATAAGCATCTATATCTACATCGTCCGGGATGGAGTAGATGAAGAACGCCGGATCGAGTTGGCTCAGCGGCCAGGCATTGCCTTGTCCATAGAATGCTGCCGAAAGATAATGGCTGGCAGGAATAAGTTCCGAAGGGACAGGGTAATAACTCGTATTGGTGAAGATGAGCGGATCGTAGGTGCAATAATATTCAGCCCGACCCAGATTCACCGAATTCGAATAGGAAACCGTATGATCCACAGCACCGTTGAGGGCTATCACAATCTCCTCCCCGCCTTCCAGATGCAGCGAGTCGTTGAAGTGCCAGATGGCCTGGATGGCTGGGATAAAACCCTTGTCGGCATAGGTGAGCCGACCTTCGGCATCAAAGTTGCCATTGTTGGCATGGGCATTGTAGGGAGGTGCCATGCCGAGACCTAATTGAGCGATGGTGAGGGGTAGTTGTCCGTTATTGTAAAGTATAACGTACTTGTCGAAATAAAAGGCTCCCGAACCATCGTCCTTCTGACATCCGCCTTGATAGAGTTCCTTGATGATGAGGTTACCACGACGCGAAGCCACCATTGACAGCACCATACCCTGGCCGACAATCGGCGAGGTGGCATTGACCCTGATGTTCGAAGAACTGCAGTTCATCACATATTCCTTGCCTTGCGCATCGGTGTATTGTCCGGAAGCCGAAAGGTCGTAGATGCCGGCAGGAAGCGTGAAGTGTGCCCAGCCTGCACCATCGGTGGTGGCTTGCCAAGCATTGCCCAAGGTTGTCGACATCACCACCTGGATGCCCTGCATACCTTCACCCGTGACGGGATTCCGCAACTGCACAGGGACGTCGAATGACTCGTAGCTGAGGTCTTCGTCCTTGATGCAGCCGCTCATTAGCAGCACCACCAGGCCACACATTATATATATATTCAGGAGATGCTTCATCATTAGAGTCTGACCTTTAACGAAAGTCCATAATAAAAGGCGGGAATGCGACCACTGTTATAAAGCGTGGTCCGCCGATCGGTTTGCGAAGAATGCACACGCGAGGTGTTGTTCCAGAAATTGGTAGCATAGAACGACAACTTCACATATTTGCCGATTTCCTTGGTCACATTGATGTCGGTGGCGAAGTAAGGCGAAATGCGGTCTTCGTTGAAATAATAGTTGGTGTTCGACTTGCGAACCATACGGAGCAGGTCATTGTAGAGGTTCATATTGCCTGCATCGCGTGCAGCCAGGAGGTCGTCATAGAACGGACGCAACGTCGCAGGGTCATCCCACGTGCTGTAATATTTCGGATAGACGGCCACATAATGATCCGCATAGTCGGAGTTCGTACCGAAATAGTCGGTAGCATCGCTCATGGCATAACCGGTCAGATTACCTTTCTGGTCTTCACGCAACGTGCGTTTCATGTTGTAGAAACTGCATTCGAAACGCACCGAAACGATAAGGCGTACCACGGGGATATGTGTCGTGACAGTCACATTCGTATTGAGTTGCGACTGGATTGATCCATTCGATGCGGCAGCTGCTCCCTCGTAGTAGCCGATGTAACTGTAAGGCTGGCCATCACTCTGATTGGTCGATGTTCCGATGTGCGAAGCCACGAGCGTGGTCTCAACGCCCCGATAATGATAGAATGTGCCATCCCAACGGACGTCAGTACGAAGGGCAGGAATTCGTGCAAAATCCACAATCCATTCCACACCCTGACGAGTGGAACTCGAGCCATTGACCCATCGTGTATTCGAAGTGTAACGATGCAGCGTCTTGCTTGGAAGTTCCTGGTCGGCCACATTGCCTGTCACGTCGTGCACAGTGACCTTGCCGCTGACGGGGTCAACGGTGTAGTGACGGTTGGCCGAGGCTATCGGGAAATCGGCAGCCGCAATGGGCGAAGTGAGTTCGTAGCTGAACGGTCGGTAAGCCGATGTGCGAAGGTAGGGGTTGAAGGTGCGCGTGTTGAAGTAGGTCAGCGACAGGCGCGTCTTGCCCAACTTTGCCTCCACACCCACTTCACGTTGCAGGCTGTACTGCCATTTCAGCGACGCATTATAGAGTGCCGACGAGGGCTGCGTGTAGTAGGCATAACAAGCTTCGCCCGATGCAGTAGTACCGCTTGCAAATGTCTGCCAATCGACATACGAGATGGTGGGGAACAACACCTGCATAGATGGCAGTTTCACGCTCTTGCCGATACCTGCGTGGATGCTAAGTTCCTTTTTCTTGCCGTGAACGCCATATTGCAGCGAACCGCGCGGCGAAAGACTGTTCACTGTACCATATTCCGAACCCGCAATGTGAGTGATGTCCTCACGAAGGCCAAAACTGAACTTGACGTCCTGCTTCTTTGCCAGTTGCAACGTCATCTGTTCCTCGGCATAGACAGCCAGGTTGTGCATATAGGGCAACGTGTCATAACGGGCCTCACGCCAGGTGGGGGCAAATGTGTCGTCGGCGTAATACAAGCCACGGCCTTCATTGCCCGATGCTGTATAGTCCAAGCCTGCCTTGGCATGACTCTCTACCCGATAGTCTCCACCGAGGGACTTCTCATGGTCCCATTTCGCCTTGAGATGTGCACCGAAGTCAACGGGCTTCGAGTCGGTGATGGCAAGTTCGTACCAGTAGCCCGTCGGGCCCATGACGATGGCTGTGCCGTCGGCTATGTGATAGCCTTGCTCGATGGTGTGGAGGGCAGGTTGAGAGGTGGCACTGCTTCGGTTGTTGTTGACACGCTGCTCCTTGTCCTCAAGACTGACGTCGGCCGACAGTTCGAGATAAGACAGCCACGGTCTGCCCACTTGCCATTGCAGGCGCATCAGGCTGCGCAAAGCATAGTCCTGCTTCTTCGTGTAGGTGTCGTTGAATGCGTCGGGATCGCTCTTGCTGTCATAACCCCCGAGGTTGCCTTTCACATCGAGGTTGAAGTTGAGCGGCATGGCTTTTTCCTTGAGGAACTGACGGGTATAGCGCAGTGAGAGGCCGTTGCGCCGATAGGTGGTATAGGGCGACGTGAGACTGCTGACCGACTGTGTCCATTCGTACGACACATTCAGAATCCCTCCTTGTCCGGTCTTCCCCAGGCTGAAACCTTTGGCCAACGCGGCAAGTTTGGTGTGCGGCTTCAAGGTCACATCCACCATATAGGGTGTCTTGCCACGCCGTGTCTTCACCTTTACCATACCATTCGAAAGGTCGCCGTACTCCACCGACGGGATGCCTGTGATGACCTCCACCTCTTCGATGTCGCTGGTGGTGACCGTACGAGTCGAAGCACCTGTGGTCTCGCCCATCTCGCCGTTGTTCGAAAGGCGTTGTCCGTCCACCTCGACAGCCGTACCGAATGCTGCGTTGCCCATTTCGCCTGTGCCTTCGCTACGAAGAGCAATACGCTGCTCGTCAATCAGGCTTTGGTCACCCTGGCTCTTGCCTCCCGGCAACAGTAGAGTCACATCGTTCACGTTGACAATCTGATTGTGTTCGAGCGAAGTACGGTCCACGGTATATGCCGTCGTCTCGATGTGTTGCTTTTGTGAAGTGACAGTCACCTCGTCAAGGCGCAGGTCCTGCTCGACAAGCTTCACGACGATGCTGGTATCCTTCGTCAACGTGAAGGTCAAAAGTTGCGGGACATAGCCAAAGAGGCGTACCTCAATAATGGCTTTTCCCTTGGGAAGATTACGAAGCATGAAGCGTCCATCCTCTCCCACGACCGTTCCCTGCTGGGTGGTCTGATGCACCACCGTTGCAAAGGCCATCGACTCGCGTGTCTGTGCATCAATCACTCGCCCCGAAACGCAATAAGGCTGTGCACGCAGCGTCGCTGCGCACACAACCATTAAGGTCAGAAGAAGAGCAAGGATATGCTTCATACTAATATTTTTGGTCTAGACAATCTAGAAGCTCTAGAATATCTAGAAAATCTAGATTATCTAGAAGGGACAAACTTTACCCGGCCCCGCTCAATCACGAGTCCCTGCTTGCGGTAGATCGCACGACCCAGGACATCAAACGATGCAGCCGGTGCATTCTCGTCAAGGCGAACCGCACCAATAGCCCCAGTCGTCGGATCCATCGGCAGTCGTGGCAGACCTTCGGCGATGGTGCAATTCTCGATGAGAATGATAGAGTCGCCTCGCAGGTTGCCGACCAGTTGGGTGGTGTCGGGTGCCGTAACTATTCCTTCGTTGCGACATTCGCGCAATGTCAACGAACCCTCGACGCGTGCCGTATGACCGGCCACACCGCCTACATAACTATCGACACAGGTCACGGCTCCCTTGTTGGTGCAACCCACAATCGAGGCATGTCCATCGTCGCCCTTCATATCGTTGCCAAGGATGCCGCCCACCATCTTGAAGCCATAGACACTGCCTTCGTTCACACAGTCCTCCACACGGATGAGACGCGTGGGGCAAGAAACGATGCCTGCTGTATAAAGCCCCTTAGGCTCATCGCCTTCTTTCACGCAACGTACATTGCCATAGTTAGTACAGCCCAGGATAGTGCCGCCAACCGAGCCTGCGATGCCCGAAGCACCCGTTCCACGGCCAGTCGTAATCGAACCATAGTTCTGGCAGTTCTGCACCAGATAGTCATAACTTGTGATGCTGCTTCCGCTTTGAGAACCACCCACGATACCCGTAGCGTACGACATTGCTGTGATGTTGCCATAATTGACACAATCGCGGATTGTACCCTCGCCGAACATCATCATGCCGCAGATACCGCCTGCATATGCACCTCCGGCCGAAATATCAGCATAGTTGGTGCATCCGCTGATTGTGCCTGCACAAAGAGCGGCAAACGGCGCTGCATAGTTATAGGTGTTCAGTTCATTGTCGCTTGCAAATACGAGGTCGGCAATCGAACCGCCTTCGGCCAATACCGAGACTAGCGACTGGAACATTCCTCCCTGGGGAAGATTGTGCTTCACACCGGTGATTGTGGCATGATTGCCCACAATATGGCCCTCGAAGCCCCATTGCGTATTGTTGAGTTTCCCCTCGATGATACCATCGACAGCGATGTTGGGCAACTGCGAACCACCAAAGTCGATGTCGTTCATCACCTTGAAGTATTCGCCGGTACCACGATGGTCGACCGTGATCAGTTCTCCCAACTTCTGGAAATCGTCAGCTTTTGTAATCTGATAGGGGTCGCTCTCCGTGCCAGCTCCTTCGAAACCGTAGACATTGGCCGAAGCCATCCTGACATCGACAGTAAACTCTATAGGGAAAGGCATGGCACCAGGCTGCATGTTGTGGACGATGTGATAGCCCGTCTCATTAGCTGCAACGAGGATGTTGCCAAGTTTCTCAAAATAGTATTTGCCGTTGATGACCGTTTCACCATTGCTGACAGCGACAAGCGTCATACTCACATCGCTACCGGTATAGTCGCGATAGTAGCCACCCTTCTCTGCATCGAAGGTCAGGTTGTCGATGACCATCGTGCCGAGGGTGAGGTCTCCCATCACGGTGCCAGCCACCGACTTTTCCTCGATGGTGACGTTCAGCGTTTCGTCGACGAACGTCAACTGGTATTTCGCATCGTCGCAGGTATAGGTATAGGTTCCACCCACGACAACCTTCTCTGAGCCTGTATAAGTTGCGGACTGTGCCATGAGGCCCACCGAAGTGAGCGCCATGGCACAGAGACTAAGTATTTTCTTCATCTACAAAATAATGAAGTGAACTACACGATTAGCGCACGAAGAAGATCTTGCCGTTCTCGATGAAGAGACCAGCCTCACCCTGTGAGCGACGACCCTGGAGGTCAAATCTCTCAGTGGCCTTTGCCTTCTGTGTATCAACAACCTCGATGATGGTCTGGGTCGAATCGTTCTTGCCATTGAAGGTCACGGTCATTGGAATTGGCATGCCGCCGACGCTGAAGGTAGTGGTAAAGGCAAGATCCGTTTCGGTCATAGTGCCCTCAAATGAAGTACCTTGGATTGCAAAATCACCAGCCTGGGTAGTGTATTCACCTCCAGCGAATGTGCAACCTTCTTCAGTAGCGGTATAGGGAACGTTAACGTCAAATTCGTCAATCACGAAGCCTTGATAGGAAATCTCAGGTATTTCAATGGTAGCCTCGTCACTAGTAAACAGGTTCACTGTGATCAGCTTATCTTCGAATACGATTTCCTGGCCCATAACATTGACAACCACATTGCCTTCGTATGAATTAGACCATTTATTGTTGATGCCCAATGGATCGGCAATAGCCATAGTCTCGTTATCGAGAGGAAGAACGGCATCAGGAGCGAAATAGTAGCAATCCTCAAGCACGATGTCGGCTGTACCAGCAAGGTGACCAGCAGTCTCAACCGTAGCGGGAACGGTTACTGAAGTGATGCTCGCGCTGTGCTTTACGGTAGCGCCCTCCTTGGTGGAATTGCCAATGAGACCACCCACGTTCTTCACCTTCGACTCGTCAGCATCGGTGCCGACAATGCCTCCGCCCGATACAACGCCATCCTCGACTTCGGCAATATTGTAGCAGCCATCGAGCAATGAGGCTTCGTTGCGAAGTTCGCCAGCGATGCCAGCCACCTTAGAAACGCCCGTTACAACAGCGAAATTGATGCACCTCTTGAACGTAACGGCCTCATTGTTGGAGCAAGCCATAATACCACCGGCATACTGTCCACCAGCAGTCACATTACCATAGTTGTTGCAATCTGTAATCAGACCGCCGCCACTTCCTACGATTCCGGCTGCACCTACACCCGAGCTGGTAATGTCGGCATTATTGTCACAGTTGGCAATCACATAGTTGTATGCTTCGATGCTCGTATGACGCTGGCTGCCACCCACGATACCGCAGGCATAGCTGCCGCCATTTGAAGTAACTGTGCCATTGTTCTCGCAGTCACGTACGACGCCTGTGCCGCGAATCAAGCTGCCCACGATGCCTGCGCCATATGCACCAGTGTTGGACACAGGAGCATTGTTCACACAGTTCTCGACAAGGCCTGCCGAAAGGCCAGCGAATGGAGCCACATAGAGGTTGCCCGAAACCTCGCCCTCAATGGTGAGGTTCTTAATCACGCCGTTCTCGCCAAGGGCAGAAACGAGGCCCACATACGAGCTATACGCATCAGCCTTGTTGGGCTGGTCGTGCTTCACACCCGAGATGGTGTAACCTGCACCGTCAATAACGCCCTCAAAGGCATACTCTACCTTGTTGACATTCGTGATGCCACCCAGTGCAATCATTGGGAGCTGAGCACCAGCAAAGTCGATGTCACCAGCCAACTGGAAGAATTCGCCAGCACCCGTGTTCTCGGCATTGATGTTGGCAGCAAGGGTTGCAAAGTCATCAGCACTCTTCAGAATGTAGGGGCTCTCTTCTGTGCCCTCGCCTTCGAAGCCATAGCCCGTGGGGCCCTGCTCCACGGGGGTCCAGGTGAGCGACAGGATCGACTGTCCGCCATTGGCGAAGTAAGCGTAGTAGGTGGTGCCGGCCAAAAGTGGGGCACTGATGGTCTGTTCGGTCGAACCGTCGGTGAAGCCGGCAGCCACAACCTGCTCGTCAGCCAGCAGGGCCTCCATGTCGGCGCCCGTCACGACGGCAGTGCCGACAGCGGTGATGCGGTCGGTGGCCGAGTTGTTGTTCGAACGGAAGCTGACGGTCAGCGTGCCGTTGGTCTCGGGAGTGAAGCTGATGTAGCGGCGCTTGTCCGAACTGGTGCCGTTGCAGTGGAAGCGAGCCGATGCCGACACATAGTCTTTTTCGTAACCTTCCGTATCATTGCCCACCAGGGTGAGCTCACGGTACTGATAAGTGTAGTTCGCGTCAGCGAGAATCACCTGCTCCTCGAATTCCGAGAAGTCGTAGGTTACAACGTCGGCCGTTGCGTTCGAAGCAAAGCCGAAAGAAGTGGCCACAAGGGCCGAAATCGTAAAGAACTTCTTCATAATGCTATTATTTAAATTGTTACGCAAAGAATTATCATTTTTCGCAGAAATCCGCCGCAAAGATAGCGCAAAATCCTCACATGGCCAATACCCACAAGTAGGTAATTGCCCCGTATATAGGATTGCCAATCATGTCCCAATCATGTCCCGTATATCGGATTGTCAATCCGATCCCCAATTGTTAATTGTTAATTGTTAATTATTAATTATTAATTGTTAATTGTTCACAGAGTTCTCACCTCCTCCACACCCTTCACATTCTCGATGATGCGGATGACTTCCGAAAGCTCGAAGGCCGAAGGCACACGCATCTTGATCTGAATGATACCGATGTAGTCCTCGGTCACGGCATGGATGCTGTCGATTGAGAGATGCATCTGGTTGTAAATGACGTTAATCAGGTCCATCATGATGCCCGAACGATCCACGGCATTGACCTCGATACGGGTCGAATAGGTGCGGCCGGGCAGGATGGGCAGTTGCACGTCCACAATCGAATCACCATCGGCTGCCGACAGGGCAATGGCATCGGGGCAGTTGCGCTTGTGCACCAGGATCTTCCCGTCCTTGTGCTTGAAGCCCATGATCTCGTCACCCGGCAAGGGGTTGCACTCGGTACAGAGGTCATAGGGGAACTCGTCGATGTTGATACCGCTCTTGTTGAGTGCCACGTTGATGGCTCGACGTGCCTTGTAGGTGTTGACATGACCCAGCCAGTGGTATTCGGGCAACTGGTTCTCTTCGGTGCCCACCTCAACGCGATCGCCACGCTTCAACTGGGTGAAAATCGAGCAGAGTCGGCCATTCACACGCGCAAACTTGGCATGGTTGCCCACATTGGTGTGAATCTCGTAGGCAAAGTCGAGCACCGTAGAGCCCTTGGGCAGCACGATGGAGTGACCCTTGGGGGTGAAAATGATCATGTCATCGTTGTAGAACGACGAGACCACCGACTCCATGAATCCGCCTTCGACACCGCTTTGTGCCACGTCGCGCAGCACGCCACGGAACTTGCGGATCCAGTTCTCGACACCCTCGGTGCGATCAATCACGCAGCCCAGCTGTGAGTTGCGCTGCATAGTCTCGGTGCAGATATGTACCTCGGTCCACTGTCCAACCTGTGACATCACCTGTACGTGGATCGACTGGTAACCGTTCTCCTTGGGCTGGTCGATATAGTTGATGAGCGAATACGGGCGCTCGTCGTAGAGGTCGGTGAGCAGCGAATAGACGCGCAGGCACTGGTTCTTCTCTGTCATGCCCGACTCCTCATCAAACTTGATGATAATGTTGATCTGATGCACATGCTCCAGTTCCTTGAAGGTCTGTCCCGTGTTCTTCATCTTGCGCCACAGGGCATAGACCGAACGCGGACGGGCATAGACGTGCGCCTCGATGCCATGCTCGGTCAAGGTCTCGCGAATGGGCTCCAGAAATGCCTCAATATCCTCGCGATGCATGCTCATATAACGGTCGATCTTCTTCTCGATGCGGTCATACTCCTGGGGCGAACGCCAACGGAGCGAGAGGTTCTCAAGCTCAGACTTGATCTCGTAAAGGCCCAGTCGATTGGCAAGAGGTGCATAAAAGTAGTCGGTCTCCGACGTGATCTTCATCTGCTTGTCGGTGCGCATAGAACCAAGGGTACGCATGTTGTGCATACGGTCGGCCAGTTTGATGAGCAGGGCGCGAATATCGTAGT
The DNA here is from genome assembly GCA_017519885.1 of Bacteroidales bacterium. Lineage (GTDB taxonomy): Bacteria > Bacteroidota > Bacteroidia > Bacteroidales > UBA3663 > Liminaster. Next base: position 35,535 of record JAFWRO010000051.1, read on the forward strand.
TGATCGAGTCAAGCATATGCTTGAAGTTATCGATCTGCTTCGAAACCTTGTAGTTGCCGTCCGAATTCTTGGTCAACACGCCCACAAGGTAGGCAACGTCTTCGCCAAAACGCTCGCGAAGGTCTTCCACCGTGTAGTCGGTGTCCTCCACCACGTCGTGCAACAGGGCAGCCATCACCGGGTTGGTCTTCAATCCAAGTTCGACCAGCGCGATACGTGCCACCGCTATCGGGTGGGTGATATAGGGGATGCCGCTCTTCCTGATCTGTTTCGAGTGAGCCTCGGCAGCCAGGTCGTAGGCGGCCTTGACGCGCGGAATCTCATTGGCAGGCAACAATTCATGCACGCGTTCGAAGAACTCCTTGGTCTGTTCCTCGACAATCTGTTTTCTTTCTTCCTCGGTGTATTTGTTCTCCATAAGCAATTACCTTTAAATAACCTGATTACTCTCCGTTTCCAACTCTCCAATGATACCGAGCAACTGCTGACGCAAGGCCTGCAGTCGCTGTATAACTATTTGCCGGGCCTCATCGCCCGTCATGTCTTTTTCCTTCAGTTTACGCTTGGCGCCTTCAATCGACAATCCTTCGACGCGTATCAGACGATAGAGGACTCCCACCCGCTGCACATCCTTTTCGTCATACAGACGGTTGTCGCTGGGGGTGCGACGCGGGCGAAGATATTGCGGAAATGCCTTCTCCCACTTGCGAAGCAAATCATCCGACACATCAAACTTGGCCGCCACCTCTCCAATCGAGAGGTAGGGTTTCTCCATAGTCAGGTCTTTGATGTCGACATGTCGCTTTGCCATGTGTAACAATTGTTAAAAGGTGAAATTCGCCAATTTGGGGACAAATATGAGAAATTTCATAATAAAAAGCAAATTTTTAGACGATTATTTTTGTTTTTTGCCAAATTTTTTCCGCTTTTGGCATTCAACTACCCCAAAAAACGGATTATAAAAAACGAATTAGCGAAAATGTGCAAGACCCAATAAGTCAAGCCAAATTCGCTAATTCGCAAATTCTTGATAAAGGGAAACGCGACTTAATCGCGACGTCCCATGTAGATCGACACGTAGTAGAGCAAGGTCATCAGCGATGAGAGAGCAGCCACCACGTAGGTGTAAGCGGCAGCCTTCAGGGCCTCACGTGCATCCTTCTGCGTCTGGAACGATGTCATGCCGCTCTTGTCAAGCCATGCCAATGCACGACGCGAAGCATCAATTTCGACGGGGAGAGTGACGAAACTGAAAAGCGTAGTCACACCGAAGAGGATGATGCCGATGAGCAGAAGTTGTGGGAACGACTGGAGCAGCACGATACCACCCAGAAGCACCCAAGACACCAGTTTGCTCGAGAAACTTACGGCAGGAACCATCTTGCTGCGCAACGTCAGCCACGAATAGGCAGTAGCATGCTGCACGGCATGTCCGCACTCGTGGGCAGCCACGGCAGCAGCTGCAATCGAATTCGACTCATACACCGAATCACTCAGGTTGAGCGTCTTGTCGGTCGGGTTGTAGTGGTCGGTCAGATTGCCTGCCACGTGGGTGATGCGCACATCCTTCAGCCCGAAACTGTCAAGCATCATCTGTGCCACCTGTGCACCCGTATAAGGAATGTATTCCTGTGAATATTTCTCAAACTTTTTCTTCAGATTGTGCTGCACCACCCATCCGAGCACTGCGATGACAATCATGATAACGAAGTAACCGTAGTTACCGGCCATAGCCATTGTGTAGCCTTCCATAATTTATATATTTATAATGTTTGTAAAAACAATTTTAATTGTTACTCCCCAAATTAATTGTTAATTGTTAATTATTAATTGTTATTTCCATTTGTTATTTCCCTCGAGGATTTGACCTCGACCCCCTGTCGTACCGATTTGGCTTCGACTTGTTCTGGCTCATGTTGCCACGGGGTCCCGGCTGATAGGCTCCGCGATTCGACGGCACACCATACCCTCCACGATTATTGTTTGCAAGATGCGTGCCATTCCCGCCAAACAAACGGTCGGCAAGGTCTTTTCGGCCCAATTTGATGAGGGAACTGCGCAATTTTGGCACATTTTCGGGCTGATACCAGAAGAAATAGGCACGTTGGCGCAGTTTCTCCTCCGCACTGTGGGCGCAATAGCAGGGTTTCAGCGTATAGGGATGCAGGCCCGAATACCAGATCTCAGTCGAGACGGTCATCGGCGTCGGCGTGAAGTCCTGCACCTGTTCGAGTTTGAAGTCGAGGCTCTTCGTCTCGGCTGCCAGTTCGGCCATAGCCACTTCGGTGCTGCCCGGATGCGACGAGATGAAGTATGGGATGATCTGCTGACGCAGGCCGAACTTGCGGTTCACCTCGTCGAATAGGCGCTTGAAGCGGTGGAACAGTTCGAACGAAGGCTTGCGCATAATGTTGAGCACTTCGTCGTTGGTGTGTTCGGGTGCCACCTTCAGTCGTCCGCTCACGTGGTTGCGTATAAGTTCCTCGGCATACGCCATATTCGTCTCCTTGTACTCCCCGTTTCGTCCCTCATGAAGGATGAGGTCATAACGCACACCCGATCCTACGAACGACTTCTTCACACCAGGTAATGCATCCACGGCACGATAGATCTCCAACAGCGGACCATGGTCGGCATGAAGGTTCGGACAGACCTGAGGATGCAGGCACGAAGGCTTCTTGCACTTTTCACAGAGGCTCAGGTCCTTGCCACGCATTCGATACATGTTGGCCGAAGGGCCTCCGAGGTCCGAGATGTAGCCCTTGAAGTCAGGCATCTGCGTCACCTGTCGGGCTTCGCGAAGTATCGACTCCTTGCTGCGTGAAGCGATGAACTTGCCCTGATGGGCTGAGATGGTGCAGAACGCACAACCGCCGAAGCAGCCGCGATGCATACAGATTGAGTGACGTATCATCTCGTAGGCAGGGATACGCTTTCCATTGTATCGAGGATGCGGCATACGCGTATAGGGCAGGTCGAAGGCGCGATCCACCTGCTCCGTGGTGAGCGGCGGATAGGGCGGATTCACCAGGATATACATATCACCCGTCTGCTGCCAGATGCGCTCGGCATGCCACTTGTTGCTCTCCTCCTCGATGTGTCGGAAGTTCTCGGCCTGGCAGCGCTTGTTGCGCAGGCATTCCTCGTAGGGATGCAGCACGATGTCGCCCTCCTGCTCCACGATGGTCTTTTGGCGGGTAACAACCTGCGGAATATCTGCTATAAGCGGTACGATGTCCTGCCTTGTAAGCATCGGTTGCCCCTCGCCCTGTCCTATCAGTGCATCGATGCGCTGGGCAATTTCCGTCGTCACCTGCTCGCCCATGCCATAGGTAATGACGTCGGCATCGCATTCGGCCAACAGGCTGGGGCGCAGGCGGTCCTCCCAATAGTCGTAGTAACTCAGGCGACGCAGTGACGCCTCGATGCCACCCAACACAATGAGCGAATCGGGATAGAGCTGGCGCAAAATACGACTATAGACAATCGACGGCATATCAGGCCGCATTCCCGGACGTCCGTCGGGCGTATAGGCATCGTCCGAACGACGGCGGCGATTGGCGGTATAATGGTTCACCATCGAATCCATCGCACCGGGCGAAATACCGAAGAAGAGACGCGGACGTCCCAATTTGGTGAAGTCGCGCATGTCGCCGTGCCAGTCGGGCTGCGGCACGATGGCCACCCTATAGCCCGCCGACTCCAGCACGCGGCCTATCACCGCAGCACCAAAGCTCGGATGATCCACGTAGGCATCACCCGAAAACAGGATCACGTCGAGCGTGTCCCAACCGCGGAGTTTCACCTCCTTGGCCGATGTCGGCAACCAGTCTTGTAGCATATAGTAACTCTATTCAAGGGGCAAAGATAAGCCCTTTTGTGCAAAAAATCAAATTTTTCGCGCATTTTTACGAAAAAGAAGGTAAAAAATTTGGAGCATACGCTTTTTTCGACTATCTTTGCACCTGCATTTTTTATTTGCGGGCGCTTAGCTCAGCTGGTTCAGAGCGTCTGCCTTACAAGCAGAGGGTCGGGGGTTCGAATCCCTCAGCGCCCACACGGAGACCCCACCAACGAGGTCTCCGTTACTTTTTTATGGAAATCAAAGACCTGGTGCTGCAAAAGCCCAGATTCAATGCACTTGTTACTAAACTTCGGGGAATGGATTCCTCGAAGCCTTCTGTCATTCAACTCAAAGGTCTCACGGGTTCTGCCGCCGCCACCTTCCTTGCCCCGCTCAAGAATGCTGTCGATCGCATCGTCGTCTTCGTGCTCAACGACGAGGAGAAGGCGGGCTATTTCTATCACGACCTTATCCAGATTGGTGGCGAAGGGGCGGTGTCGTTCTTCCCCAGCGGCTACAAGCGAAGCATCAAGTACGGACAGATCGACTCGGCCAACGAAATCCTGCGCACCGAGACGCTATCGTCCATCCAGGCGCTCATCCAGCAGCAACCTGCCCCAACCAACGCTTCGGGCGAACAGCCCCGCGCCTCCCTCCTTGTGGTTACCTATCCCGAGGCCTTGGCCGAAAAGGTGGCACAAAGCGAGGAGGTGAAGGATGCCATCATCACCCTCCACGAGGAGGAGAAGGTCGATCCGAAGTTTGTGGCCGATGTGCTTATCGACCGAGGTTTCCAGCGCGTCGATTATGTCTATGAGCCCGGGCAGTTTGCCGTGCGCGGCTCCATCCTCGATGTCTTCAGCTATTCGTCCGAGTACCCCTATCGCATCGACTTCTTTGGCAACGAGATCGACTCGCTGCGCACCTTCGAGGTCGATACGCAGCTCTCAAAGCAACGCTTGACGGAGGTCACCATTGCACCCAGTTTCAGCAACGACGAGACACGCGGCATCTCGCTTATGGAGTTCCTGCCCACTTCGGCCATCATTGCCTGCGAGGATGTACAATGGGTGTGCGAACGCGTCTTCCAGATCACCCATCAAGAACTTTCCGAGCAGCTCCTGGCCACCGAGGAAGGCGACATGACTGCCCTCCAGAAGCTGGTCGATGCCGACCGCTTCAAGACCGAACTGATGAAGTTCAATCGCATCGACATCAGCAACCGCTCAAACCCCTCCCTCCCCTCCCATTCCGTCATCGAGTTCCACACCACCCCTCAGCCCGAGTGGCACAAGAACTTCGACCTCATCAGCCAGGACTTCCAGCGCTATGCCCTCAAGGGCTACACCATCCACATCCTCAGCGACTCGCCCAAGCAGCTCGACCGCATCGAAGCCATCTTCGAGGACCGTGGCGAACACTTCAAGCTCGTCCGCATCCCGCGTGCCATCCATCAGGGATTCATCGACGACGACCGCCTCAACTGCTACTTCACCGACCACCAGATCTTCGACCGCTTCCACAAGTACAGTCTGCGTTCCGACCGTGCACGTTCGGGCAAGATTGCCATGAGCATCAAGGAACTGATGGAGTTCAACATCGGCGACTACATCGTCCACGTCGATCACGGCATCGCCCAGTTCGGCGGCCTCGTCAACATGCCCATCGGCAAGGATGCCAACGGCAACGACCGCTATCAGGAGGTCGTCAAGCTCATCTACAAGGACGGCGACCTGCTCTTCGTCTCCATCCACCAGCTCGACAAGTTGTCGAAGTACCGTGGCCGCGACGCCGAGCCCCCTTCGTTAACGAATCTGGGCAGCGGCAGCTGGGAAAGACTGCGCGACAAGACCAAGAAGAAGATGAAGGACATGGCGCGCGACCTCATCGCCCTCTATGCAATGCGTCGCGAAGAGAAGGGCTTCCAGTATAGTCCCGACTCACAGATGCAGCACGAGCTGGAGGCCAGTTTCATGTTCGAGGACACGCCCGACCAGCTCAAGGCCACCCAGGAGGTGAAGCGCGACATGGAGTCGGCGCGTCCCATGGACCGTCTCATCTGCGGCGATGTGGGCTTCGGCAAGACCGAGGTGGCCATCCGTGCCGCACTCAAGGCCTGCAACGACTGCAAGCAGGTGGCGGTGCTCGTCCCCACCACCGTGCTCGCCTATCAGCACTATCGTACCTTCTCCGAACGTCTCAAGGACTTCCCGGTGCGCGTCGATTACCTGTCGCGAGCACGCACAGCCAAACAGACAACCCAGCTCCTCGCCGACCTCGCCAAGGGCGACATCAACATCATCATCGGCACCCATAAGCTCATCGGCAAGAAGGTGAAGTTTGCCGACCTCGGCCTCCTCATCATCGACGAGGAACAGAAGTTCGGCGTCAAGGTCAAGGAGGCGCTCAAGGCCATGCGCATCAACGTCGATACGCTTACCATGACAGCCACTCCCATCCCCCGCACCCTGCAGTTCAGCCTCATGGGAGCTCGCGACCTCAGCATCATCGCTACCCCGCCCGCCAACCGCTACCCCATCCAGACCGAGATCCATCGTTTCGACGATGCTGTCATCAAGGAGGCCATCAACTTCGAGCTGTCGCGCAACGGACAGGTCTTCATCATCAACAACAAGATTGCGCAACTGCCCGAACTCTCTGCCCGCATCGCCAAGCTCGTCCCCGATGCCCGCATCGCCACTGCCCACGGCCAGATGGAGTCGAACGTAATGGAGCAGCTCATCCTCGACTATGCCAACCACGAGTACGACATTCTCATCTGCACCACCATCATCGAATCGGGCCTCGACATCCCCAATGCCAATACGATGATTGTCATCAATGCGCAGAACTTCGGCCTCTCCGAACTCCATCAGCTGCGCGGTCGTGTGGGACGCACCAACAAGAAGGCTTTCTGCTACCTCATCACCCCACCCTACAGCTACCTCACTCAGGATGCGCGTCGCCGTCTGCAGGCCATCGAGAACTTCTCGGGCCTCGGTTCGGGCATACACCTCGCCATGCAGGACCTCGACATCCGTGGCGCAGGCAACCTGCTGGGCGGCGAGCAGTCGGGCTTCATCGCCGACCTCGGCTATGAGACCTATCAGAAGATCCTCAAGCAGGCCGTCAAGGAGCTCAAGACGCAGGAGTTCCGCACCCTCTTCCATGGCGAACAGCAGGAGGGCGAAAACGTCACCGACGAATGTGCCATCGACACCGACCTCGACATTTCGTTCGGCGAAGCCTACGTGCCCGAATCGAGCGAACGCATCGCTCTCTATCAGGAGCTCGACAACCTCACGCGCCAGGACGAAATCGACGCCTACCGCAAGCGTCTCATCGACCGCTTCGGCAAGATCCCCGAACCTGGCGAAGAGCTCATCCGCGTCGTCCTCCTTCGTCAGTTGGGCCGCGAGATTGGCTTCGAACGCATCATCCTGCGCGGTGGCAAGATGCGCTGCCTCTTCGTCACCAGCATGGGCGACGACTACTACGACATGAAGCAGTTCGACCACGTGCTCGACTTCTATCAGAAGCACTACCACATCAGCCGCCTCGAGAACAAGAACGAACGGCGCTCAATCCTCATCAGCGGCGTCACCTCTGTCAAGCAAGCCATCGGCCTGCTCAAGCAGATGCGCTGAACATTCCACGTGCCAATATCAGCCACTATCGGAGGTTTTTCTTTCGATAATTCGTTTTTTTCACAATGCTTATTGTGAATATAAAAATAATGAGTATATTTGCCCAAACATTTCGTGATAAAAAAACCCATAACTCAAAACCCATAACTACATGGAAAGAACCTGGCGTTGGTTTGGCAAGAAGGACAAGATCACCCTTGCCATGCTCAGACAAATCGGAGTCGAGGGCATCGTCACAGCATTGCACGACGTGCCGCTCGGCCAAGTATGGACACGTGAGAAGATTCACGACCTCAAGAGCTTTATCGAAAGCTATGGCATGCGCTGGAGCGTCGTCGAGTCACTCCCTGTTGTCGAAACCATCAAGTACGGCGGTCCCGACCGCGACTATCAGATCGAAGTCTATAAGGAGAGCCTCCGCAACCTCGGCCTCGAAGGCATCAAGACCATTTGTTACAATTTTATGCCTGTGCTCGACTGGGCACGCACCGACCTGCTGCACGACAATCCCAACGGATCCACCAACCTCTACTTCAACTACGCAGAGTTTGCCTACTTCGACATCTACATTCTCAAGCGCGAAGGTGCACGCGAGGAGTGGGCACAGTTCAAGTTCCCCGAGGGCGTAGGCGAAGGACGCAACGTGCTCGCCGAATGCGACGAACTGGCCAAGACGATGACTCCCGAAAAGGACCACAAGCTCGTCGAGAACATCGTCATCAAGACGCAGGGCTTCGTCAGCGGCAACTTCAGCGAGAACGACGACGCTCCCGTGCAGAAGTTCCGCGAGTTCCTCGACCTCTACAAGGGCATCGACAAGGCACAGCTCCGTGCCAACATGAAGTACTGGCTCGAGGCCATTATGCCCACCTGTGAGGAGTTCGATATCAACATGTGCGTACACCCCGACGATCCACCCATCGAGATCCTTGGTCTGCCGCGCATCATCCGCACCGAAGAGGATATCCGCTGGTTCCTCGATGCTGTGCCCAACAAGCACAACGGCCTCACCTTCTGCGCCGGTTCACTGTCGGCCGGTGCATACAACGACGTTGTCGATCTTGCCAAGAAGTTCGCTTCGCGTACCCACTTCGTACACCTCCGCAGCTGCCACATCTTCCCCAATGGTGACTTCACCGAGGCCAGCCACTTGGGCGGTCGTGCCAACCTCATCGAGCTTGCCCGCATCTTCGAGAAGGAGAACCCCGGTCTCCCGATGCGTGTCGATCATGGCATGACGTTCACCGATCAGCCTGGCGGCATCTTCGATGAGTCGAGCCATGGCCACAATGCCGGCTACACCCTCCTCGGCCGCATGTTCGCCCTCGGTCAGGTCGAAGGCATCCTCGCCACCGTCGATCGTGAGCTCGGCATCCCCTACAAGCAGCCCGGCTTCTTCGATTGATTCCATCCGACTTTAGATTAAAAGTCACACAGATTCCACGGATTTGCACAGATTATCAGACATCTCGTGGTCGCTTCTATTCACCTTTCTTTTATATCTTTTTGTAAAATTTTGAGCATAGCGGCCGAACTAATAATCTGTACTCCGTGGAATCTTTGTGACTAATCGACCATATGGCACATTAATAATCTCCCATTTTATGCAATGAGCATCCTGACGCGCGAGATAATGCTCTATGACGTGGAAGAAAGAATATTTGCAATGGGGACTGGATTAGCGAAAACCGAAATGGAGCGTCTAAGTTCGTAGACGTACAATATTACACAAGAAATGGAGTGTCTAAGTTCGCAGACGTACAATATTCCACAAGAAATGGAGTGTCTAAGTTCGCAGACGTACAATATTCCACAAGAAATGGAGCGCCTAAGTTCGCAGACGTACAATATTCTACAAGAAATGGAGCGTCTAGGTTCGCAGACGTACAATATTCTACAAGAAATGGAGCGTCTAAGTTCGTAGACGTACAATGTTCTACAAGAAATAGAGCGTCTAAGTTCGTAGACGTACAATATTCTACAAGAAATGGAGCGTCTAAGTTCGTAGACGTACAATATTCTACAAGAAATGGAGCGTCTAAGTTCGCAGACGTACAATATTCCACAAGAAATGGAGTGTCTAAGTTCGCAGAAGTACAATAATCTACAAGAAATGGAGTGTCTAAGTTCGCAGAAGTACAATATTCCATAGCAAATGGAGCGCCTACATTCGTAGATGCTCCATTTCGGTTCGAGATAGTCGATCCTTCCCGTCCGTTCCGTTTCTATCGATGCTATTATCACTAAAGGCCCAGCACACACGATGCCGTGCCTTCAGTTTTAGAGAATAGAGCGAGAATGGGACTGAGGTTCTATGTTTCGATAGGAAATTGGTCAAGTTATTTTAGGTTAAGACTCAAAGTATACAAAGTAATCGGAGTACTCCGAGAAATTGCAGCGCTTAGCGCACTGAGTCGAGCAGCTCTTGCGACGGACACTCGTAGTTGGTGATGCCGAGCTTGATGGCACGCAGCTTGTCGAGGTCGTGGACGGCAGGCTCCACATCGTCGGGGAAGGGCAAAGTGGAGAAGGTCTGGAAGTAGAGCAGGCAGCCATCCTTCCACCATTGGGCATCGCGCGTCTGGATGCGGAGTCGGCGCTGGATGTCGGCAAACGTGTCGGCATCAATCAGACCCTGGCAGCGCTCCCAATCGCGCTGCATGGCGCGAGCTTCGTCGAGGCCTTGCTGATAGTGGTGGCAAAGGGCATTCCACAGGCTTTCGCGCATCACCTTGGAGCCGCATCGATGCTGGATGGTCTTGCCCCAGGGCACATGATGGAACCAGAGCAGCAGATCGTAAGGACATGTCTCGGGGTCGTCGAGCACCTTTGCATAATCGGCAGGATACTGGCCCGTGGCATTCGAACCCGTCGAGGAACGATTGAAGCCCAGACCCTCGCGGTCGGCCTTGGCATAATAGCTAGGCATCCAGTCGGGACGCGCACCCGGGATGTCGCAATAGGGCTCGGGACCATAGTGGTGACCCCACGCGAACTGATGATGCAGGCCGAGCGGCATCATGTAATCGACGATGGCCTCACGACTGCGCAACATCAGGCTCCTGACGCTGGCAAGCGCCTTGGTGGCAGCTGCATCGTTGCGACCCGGGAAGAGCGTGAGGCGTGCCCACTCGTCGGCAATCTGACAAGCCGGCAGCTCGTCGTTCCAAGCCAGGCGGCCGAAAGCATACCAGTTGCTCTGCGCCATGACGTTGCCGCACCACGAGGGGCTGTTGCCGACATTCGAGACGGCGCTGATGGCGGTGAGCGCACGGGCAGGACTCAAGGCATTGTTGATGGGACAACGGGCGATGTCCTTGACCTGCTGAAGGAACTCGGTCCACATGGGGGCCAGGTAGGCGATGTGATTGCTGTGGCCAAGATACTCCTGCGTGATCTGCCATTCGGCCATCTCGCGCGTCTGCGGCATGGCACCGAAGAGGGCGCTATAGGCTTCGCGAGGCTGGAAGTCGATGGGGCCGTTCTTGATCTGGATAATCACGTTGTCGAGGAACTGCCCGTCGAGCGGCTGGAACTCGAGATAGGCCTGCTTGGCACGGTCAGGATCGGAAGGACTATAGACGAAGGCACGCCACATGACGATGCCCTTGAAGGGTTTCAACGCCTTGGCCAGCATATTGGCACCCTCGGCATGGGTTCGTCCGAAGTCATTCGGGCCAGGCTGACCCTCGGAGTTGGCCTTCACGAGGAAGCCTCCGAAGTCGGGAATGAGCTTGTAGATCTCCTTCACCTTGGCTGTCCACCACTTCTGTACATTCTTGTCGAGAGGATCGGCAGTTTCGAGGCCGCCGATGACCATGGGCGAGGCGAAATTAATGGCGAGATAGGTGCGGATGCCGTAGGGACGCATGATGTCGGCCATCTTGCGGACCTCCTGCAGATATTCGGCGGTGAGCACCTTGGGCGAGGCGTTGACGTTGTCGGGCACGTAGGCATTGATGCCGATGGAGGCATTGGCACGTGCATAGTCGCGCAGACGATCGACCGAAGGAATCTCGGGTGCATCCTTGGGATGGAGCAGGTCCTCCTCGTTGACCTCGCCATCGGCATTTCGCCGCATCTGGTCGGCACTGTTGCGCCAGAAGATGGAACGACCGGCATAGCCGCGCTCGATGGTGCCGTTGAGGTTGTCCCAATGGTTGAGGATGCGGATGTTGTAGGAAGGTTGTTCGACGAGAGCAGTGTCACGGACGTTGGCACCCGTCTGCTGCATGCGGATGAGGTGGTAGGCTCCATAGAGCAGGCCTACTTCGGATGCCGACTGGATAACAGGAGTTCCCGCCTGGATGGTGATGCTGAACGAACCGTCGGGCAACGCCTTCATGGACTTGTTGAGCTTCAGGACAGGTGCTGCGCCCTTCCAACTCTGATTAAGCTCGGCGTTGGCAATTTCGAGGGTGGAGGTTGCCGAGGGCGCCGAGCCCTGCAACCACAGTTGCGAACCGTCGTGGGCAGACACTACGCTGAACAGAAACAGCGAGAGGGATGCGAGAATGGCAAAGTGCTTCTTCATGTCAAATATTGTTTAGGTAATTATGATAGCAGATAAATGTGCTGCAAAGATAAGGATTATTTGACGAAAAAACAAGAATCGGCGGTTCAAAAATGCGTATTCGCATATTTTTTGTACAGATTCGACCAAAAACTAAGGTTTGACCATTTCGGTGGGGATTCGATCACCACTCTTCAGCGCGTGGATTTGCGCCTGGGCATCGTTGCCCACGGGCCGAATGGTAAAGTCGGGCGTGTTGTAGGAGTAGAGCGATTGGGTGTAGAAATTCCTTGGGTCGCGCTGGGGCAAGAGGAAGGGCTTGGTGGCCTGCCCGTCAGGACCGATGGACGACAGATAAATGCGGGAGTAGCGTCCGTCGTCGCGCCGACTGGTGAAGAGGAACCATCCCCCATCGCTGCTCCAGTTGTGGAAGCTGTCGGCACGACTGCTGTTGACGATGTCGAGCGGAAGGCGTTCGCCCGTCTGAAGGTCGAGGAGCCACAGGTCGCTTTCGGGATGCCAGATGGTGAAATAGCCATAGTCGGCGAGGGTGTACATCAGGTATCGTCCATCGTAGGAAGGTCGTGGCCAGCTTATGCTCCTGCCTTCGGCAGCAGCATTGATGAGCGTATCGACCTGCTGGCCGATATGACCAGTAGTGGGATCAAAGCTCACGCGGCAGAGGTTATAGCGTTCCTTGTCGTAGTCGGTAGGATAGATCTGACGGCGGGCAGTGACGAAATAGAGCCAGAGGCCATCGGGAGAGAAAGCGGGACAATTCTCGGCCCAGAGTGTTTTCATGATGAGGGTGTCGCCGATAATCTGATGCGTCTCTGTATCATAGACAAACACATCTGATTTCGTGTCATATACCTCCACCACATTTTCCTTTCGGGTGTGGAACATCTGCGAGGTCTTATTGGTCGAAAATGCGCAATAACGTCCGCCGGGATGCCAATATGGATATACCATAGCGCCGCCCAACATATCGTTGACGGCTTTCAGCAGTTCGTCCTTACCGCCTGTGTGCAGCAAAGTGGCTCCATGACCACCTCTGATATGCAGGACGTGCTGGTTGGGATTGGCACGATTGGGGGTATGACAGTTGATGCACATCCCCTCGTTGGAATGATTGTCGAGCAGGGTGGTTTCCTCGAACGTGCCAAGTTCGCGCTCGTAGATGCCCATCAGGCCGAACATCTCGTAGCCTGGCGCAATGCGGCGATAGGTGATTCCCCAATCGGGGAGATCGGTTTCGGCAACGTGGATGCAGAAGTCACGATAGCGCTTCCATTGTCCATCCTGTCGGGCACAGACGGTCACATCAAGCTGCCCGCCTCGGTTCTGCTCCAGCAAGGCGTGCCACTGGTCGATGTCGAAGTCGGTGCATTCGCCCTTCGAATGGAGCGTGCCACCCTGGCTGCCAGTTACCACGACGTCGATGTCGGTTGCATTGTCATCGTCCATCGCGAAATTGAGCGGAGCTATACCTACGGGAATAGTTACATCAACATAGTCGGGATAGATGACGGGCAAGGCATCCACGAGGGCGGCATCCTGCGGGCTGGAAGAACAAGCCGATAAAAAAGCAACGATCAGCAACAGGTTAAAGGAAAAAATCGTCTTTGAGCTTTTCATGGATTTCGCGGATTTTTTTATAGGATGGGTAATTGACAATCAGCTCGGGATGTTCGACCAAAGGTCTCAGCTTTTTGGTCCAAGGAAGGCAATCGCTGTGCTGCTCGCCTATGAGCAGGTATTTCCTGGCGAGCTCGTATTCGCCGGTGATGATGGCAACTTCGGTCAAACGTTTCAAGGCGCGGCTGTTGGGCTTCTCGCTGCGCATGGCTACCATGGCATCGAAAGCTGCACGACGCGCCATATTGACCATACCAAGCCGCAAGTAGATGTCACTCATCATCAGCGCGGAAGTCTCGCTGCCCAACACGCCATGGGAATCGGCAAGACACATGTCAAGTTCCTCGCGGCTGCATTGGCCCAGGTACCACGACGCAAGGCGCACCGCATTGCGACAGGCAGAAGACTTTGTAGGCTGTTTCTTGTTCATCTCTACAATGTCTGCCCACTTCCCTTTCTGCAAAAGCAGGTCGTAGGCCTGCTCTTCGGGCGTACCGCCTACCAATTCGGGAGTGCGCTGGCATCCGCAGAACATAAATCCGACAAGGACAAGCACACCGCACAGCGCATATCTGAAAGCAAGAAGTCGTTCGATCGTCATAGCGTCGTGAATCTGGTTTTGAATGACGTGTTTTTTTTTCGAATAAAGAGTGCTGCATCTTCTGACGCAGCACTCCATGTAATCAGATCATGTGAGTAGGGTCATCATCGAATTACCTACCGACATCATTATTTGCTACCCCTGTATGCCTCGTTCTGCTCGCAGAGGGTGTTCTTGGTGATCTCATCCTCAGGAATAGGCATATCCATCTTCAGGTCGTTGTAGTCGTAGTCGCGATTGGTCCAAGGCACATCCTTGAGGTCTTCCACGTTGCGCTTTGGATAGTTGGTGGTGACATGGTCGGCCATGAAGCCGGACTTCTGCATATCGGGACGCAGACACCACTCGCAGTTGAACTCGCGACGACGCTCGGTGTTGACAGCCACCTTCCATACGGGAGACTGGAAGCCCTTCTGGGCAGCATACTGGGTGTAATAGTCCTTGGCAGGCGTTACGACAGCGCCATCGCTGCCGAATGGGATAGGATACTCGGCACGGTTAACATAGAAGACACCACCATTGGCATCAGAGCCATCCTCGCGACCAGTCCAGCCGGCGAACGAGTTGTAGTAAGGCATGTACTTGTCGGTGAGTTCCTTCTCGTGGCCATCCTCCAACTTGCCGAATGCACGGTTGCGGAGCTCGTCGAGCTGTCGCCAGCCCTCAGCCTCGTTGCCATTGCGGAAGCAGCACTCGGCATAGTCGAGCATTACGTTAGGAAGACGCTTCCAGTAGATAGGAGTCGGGCTCCAGTGGCCGTCGCCCCAAGACTTGTAGTCGGCCGATGCGGTACGCCACATCTTCGAGCTCCAGATGGCAGGTGCCCACTCGCCGTTGTTGAAGTGGAACTGCTTGGTGGCAGTAGAAGCCAGACCCTTGCCAAGGACTTCCTGCAGATAAGGATTCACGCCGTAGATATATTTGTCGAACTTGCCCAGCCAGCCGGCATACTGAGGATCGTAGGCGGGATTCTCGGGATCGATCTGAGGAACAGCGCCTGTGTAGCAGGAACCTGAGCGACGCTTGTCACCGGTCTCGTAGCAGGAGTACCATTCCCAAGAGAGGTAGAGCGAACCCCAACCACCATTCTCAGGACATGCGGTGTACCACTTCAGCATCAGCTTGGAGGTGAGGTTGTCCCACTTGCCCCAGTTGGTGCCTTCGTCGAGCTGCTCCACCCAGATGGCCTCGGGGCCCCATGCTGAAGCGGGATCCCACAGCGTGGTGAACGACTCGTTGAGCTTGTAGGTGTGGCTGTCGAGAATCTGCTTGAAGCAGTCGGCTGCCAGCTTGTAGCACTCGTCAGGAGTTGTTGGAGCTACACCTGTACCCGTGACACCATTGGAGCCTTCGGGCGACAGACGATAGGCCTTCCACATATAGGCATCGCCCAGATAAGCCAGGGCCATACCCTTGGTAGCACGGCCATATTCGCCGTCCCAAGGTGCCCATTCGAGAAGTTCTGCAGCAGCCTTGAAATCCTCGATGATGAAGTCCCACATCTCGGCATAGCTCTCAGCCTTGGCCTTCAATGGGGTGTTGGCACCATTCTCGCCAGTGGCCAGCATGGGCACACGGCCGAAAGTGGTGGCGAGCCAGTGGTAGAAGAAGCCACGCAGGGCACGACCCTCGCCCTCAAGATACTTCAGGGATTTTTCGCCACCGACGTTCTCGGCAGGATATTCCTGCAGCTTGTCAAGGAAGTCGTTGGCGCGGCAGATGCCGGCATATACATGCTTCCAACCGGCGAGCAACTCACTGGAGTTGGAGTTCCATGCCTGGACGTTCCAGTCCTTATCCCAACCGGTAGCCTGGGTATCGATGGTCGGGTGGCAACCGGTGAAGAGGTTTGGCTTGAAGCCCCAGTCGCCATCATAGCTGTCGTCGGGATAAACGAGGTCATAGACACCGTTGAGGGCTCGCTTGGCATTATCCTTGCTCTCATAGGATGCAGCCTCATCGACTACATCGTAAGCCGTTACATTCAGGAATTCCTCGTTGTCACAGGATGTCAGGCCCAAACCCATCATGCTGCACAGAGCTGATCCTAAAATAAAATATTTTGTCTTCATAACTTTTATTTCTTTCAAATTCGTTTTATGCTCTATGTACTAATATCATTAGAAGGTAATATTGATACCAGCCATCCAAGTGCGAGGCTGTGGATAACGACCGGTGTCAAGGCCTTGGTAGAGGACTGAACCGCTACCGCACTCAGGATCTCCATACTTGTTGTAACCGGAAATGGTCCAGAGGTTGCTTACACCCAGATAAACACGAGCCTTCTCAATCAGGATTGGCTTGCAGATCTTGCGTGGGAGGTTGTAACCTACCTGCAGGTTGGAAATACGCAGGAAGTCACCATTCTTAACCCAAAGGTCGCTGACACGAGTGTTACGTGCATAGTCACCAATGGACAGACGAGGCAGAGCAGAACCGCCATTGCTGAACGAATCATTGTAGGCATCCTTCAGGATGTTAGGTGTGGTCTGGTCATCCAACTGGGTCATGCTGCTCAACTTCATAGCTGAGTAAGAGAGGATGTCCTGTCCGAATACACCATACATATAGAGGCTGAAGTCGAAGTCCTTGTAGGTGGCACCGATTGTGATACCGTAGTTCAGTTTCGGGAAACCGTTGCCAAGAATCTTGCGGTCATCGTTGTTGATGGTGTGGTCACCATTGAGGTCCTTGAATCGCATATCACCAATTGACAATGGGTGGTCGGTGTCGCACTTCGACTCAGCGTCGCCGCCGCCTTTCCAAGTTGAGCCATCAGGATTGGTACCAGAACCCCAGAAATTATTGTAGTATTCATCCAGTTCCTGCTGATTGGTGATGATACCGTCGGTGACATAGCCGTAGAACGAACCTACAGCCTCGCCTTCCATACAGATAGAGTGGCGATCCCAGTGACCATTGCCATCGACTGCACCTACCTGTGAACCGTCGATGTAAGTGCCATTGCCGGAAGCGGTGTTGTAGAGGTTGTCACCCATCTTCTTCACCTTGTTCTGGATGGTTGAACCAGTCAGACGAACATTGATGCCGAAGTCCTTGTTGAACTGATGGTGGTAGCCGACAGCGAACTCGAAGCCCTTGTTCTCAATCTCGCCATAGTTGGTGTAAACCTGGCTGTAACCAGCCGATGGACGCAACTGACGATAGAGGAGCAGGTCCTTGGTGTTCTTGATGAAGTAGTCGAGGGTGATGTCCCAGTCGTTGAGGAATGCGAAGTCGATACCGAAGTTGGTCATCTCGGTGGTCTCCCACTTGAGGTCACCATCCTTCAAAGGCATATAGAAACCGATGTCACGATGACGGTTGCCCCAGTTACCCGAGATACCCTGTTCCGGATAGGTGTTGTAGGCACCGTCGATGTTCTGTGCGATGACGGCTGCACCAGCTACACCACCGGCGTTACCGGTCTGGCCCCAACCTACACGAAGCTTCAGGTTGTCAACAAATTCATTGTCCTTCAAGAATGCTTCCTCGCTGATACGCCATGCACCTGCTACCGATGGGAAGGTACCCCAGCGGTTACCCTTAGAGAAGTTCGAGCTGCCGTCCTTACGGATGGTACCGGTGATGATATAACGATCAAACAAGGTATAGGTACCACGAGCGAAGTAAGAAATGGTGTGTACATCAGAATTATAGCCACCACCTGTTGCCTTGGAATTGAGGTCCATGGTCAGGTTGATGTTACGGTTATAGATCGATGGGAAGTCTCTTGAGCTGGAGTTCACCCACTGGCCCCAGGACTTGCCGACCTCATTACCGAGCATCACGGTCAGGTTGTGCATCTCGTAGTTGAGATTATAGGTAAGGTAAGTCTGGATGCCCAGGCTGTAGCTGTGGCTGTTGTTCAGCGAGAATGCGAAGGTCTGGTCGGCGTTCATTGGAATCTCGGTCAGCACACCATCTACATAGTTGTAGCGATGACGGCCTCCGGTGAAGTCAGAGCTGTTGCTGCCTGAATAGGTATAAGTACCCTGGCTGCGTACGTCGAGCTTGTGGTGCTTAGTGTCCAGGAAGGTCAGGTTAATGTAACCTGTGGTCTGGATACGGTCATTGCCATTGCGGGCACGCTCGCCGTTCTCCATCTGAGATGCATAGGGGTTGGCACCGATGCTGGTGTTGCCTTCCCAACCGTTAACCGTAGCCTGATAGCCTGTTCCGTAAGAACCATCGTCGTTTACAAGATTAACATGAATGAGATTTCCACCAGCGGCATTGCCGTCGAGATAATCAAGAGTAGGAGTCAAAGATGCGAAGTCACGGAGAGAGGACATGTTCTGGTTGTTACCCAGGGACATGTTCGAGCCGTGGCTCTGGCTATGGGAGTAGTTGACGTCACCACCGATTTCCAGATACTTGTTCACCTTGGTGCTGACATTGGCACGAGTGGTGAAACGTGTGTAGTTGGTGTTGATGACAAGACCGTCGATGATGTTGTAGCCGAACGAGAGGTTGTACTGTGTCTTCTCGTTGCCGCCGTTGAGGGTGGCGCCGTACTGCTGCTTGAGGGCGGCACGGGTCATCTCCTTCTGCCAGTCGATCTCCTTGCGCTTGCCGTCGTAATTCTGGTCCCATACCTGGTTGATGAACATATCGGTTCCCTTGGCCATACGGATGGCCTTGGCATAGGTGTTGAGGTCGAGCACGTCGAGGGTGTAGGGCAGGGTCTGGATGCCCCAGTCGGCGGTGACGGTGATGTTGGTGTGGCCCTTGGAGCCATGCTTGGTGGTGATCATGACAACGCCGTTGGCGCCGGCCGAACCGTAGATGGCGGTGGCAGAGGCGTCCTTCAGGATCTCGATACGCTCGATGTCGGCAGGATTGACGAAGTCGGCATTATTGCCTACCTGCACACCATCGACTACATAAAGAGGAGAAGCATCGCCGTTGATGGTGCCGATACCACGGATGCGGATAGCAGCCTTTCCGTCAGGAGAACCGTCCTGCATCGAAACCTGCACACCGGCGGCAGCACCCTGAAGGGCCTGACCGATGTTCTGAGGCACGCGCTTCATTACGGCAGCCTGGTCTACGGTAGCCACCGAACCAGAGATGTCGCTCTTCTTCATCGTACCGTAACCTACAACCACTACGTCTTCAAGGGCTCTGCGGTCCTCTTCGAGGGTGATCTTCATACCGTTCTTGGCAGTCACCTCTTGCGAAAGATAGCCGATGAACGACACATGCAGCTTGGCGCCTGCAGGAACACTAATGGAGAAATTACCATCAAGATCGGTGATGGTGCCATTGGTCGTTCCTATCTGAACGACGTTAGCTCCAGTCACGGGTTCCCCAAGGTCATCCAACACTTGTCCCCTAATGGTCACATTCTGGGCAATGACCATCACTGGGAACATCACGAGCAATACGAGTGCATACAGTACGTTGCATGCTCGATTCCCGAACAAAGATTGACAGGTGATTTTCATACAAATTGGTTTTGGTGTAAATGTAAAAATTAGTAATATGTGTATAAACGCACTTTTCACGAATTAGAACTCCAGGGGCTCCTATTGGAATACTCAAGAATTCGAGTGCAAACATAAAGATTTTTTACGAATCTTCCAAATCATTTTATTAAGCAAATTTTAGTTTTTTTGCATTTTGAATCGAAAAAAGGGGGAATTTGTAACGTTATTGGAGACCTTAATGGATGCTTTGGGTTCAAAAAACAAAATTTTTGAATCCTGAACGGATTACAGCAGATTATTCAGTTGGAAAATGAAACATATATGTTATCCTTGACATACATTATATATAATATAAGGGTGTCAAGGCGAAAGATGACATAAAGGATATTTTGCATTTACTTATTGTACTTTTGGGCAATTTACATCCAGTGCAAGAAAGTAGGATTTATAGCCTCAGAACGTGCATTTCCCTGAACGAGCAATGCCCCTTACCACACTCGTTCCATCGCGTTTCGCCCTTCAATTGTGATCGGCTGTCGAAAGAAACTTTCCCCTTCTCTTTTGTCCATATTTTGAGCAGAAAATATTGCATCCAAACGCAGTTAATTTTTTTTAACAATACGGCTTATTGTAAAAGATACGATATATGAACAACCGATTGCATTCAAGGCTAAATTACAAGAAGAGGTTATCGCTTATTGTACAAAAACCGATAACCCCATTTTGGAATGCCGAAAAATAAAGTAAAAAATAATTGGTTGGAATTGAAAAATGCTATATCTTTGCCACGCAAATCATAACCGAGTCTTTATCCTATCATAGATTTGCGCTCGAATTACATTATCTAATTTCAATACACCGATTAACATGGATCAGGATGCTCTGAACTTCGACCCGCACGTCTCAGTCGACTGCGTTATACTTGGGTTCGACGGCGAATCGCTGCAAGTGCTCCTGTCCCGCCGTGGCAACGAGGTGCCTGAGGAGCAATACAACAACCTTAAACTCCCCGGGCGCCTCTTGCACACCGACGAAGACCTGGACGAGGCCGCCCTTGACATCATCACCAGCGTAACAGGAAAACATCATCCACTCGTCAAGCAATTCCGTGCCTACGGTTCCCCATCACGTACTTCGAATCCGAAGGACGTGCTTTGGCTTGAAAATGCCATCAAGCAGAAGATCAGTCGCATCGTCACCATCTCCTATCTGTCGCTGATGCGAATCAACAGCCGCACGGCTCGTCCCAAGGACAACGATGCACAGTTGTGGTATCCCGTACAGGATCTTCCGTCGCTTGCCTTCGACCACAACCAGATCATCCAGGATACGCTCAACGAGCTCTACCGTATGGCTGGACAACAGCCACAGATGCTTTTCGAGATGATGCCTGCCAAATTCACTGCTGCCCAGTTGCGCCGACTGCATGAGCAGGTGAGCGGCAAGACGTTGGATGTGCGCAACTTTGCCAAACTCGTGATGAACAAGCCCTACATCATTCCACTGAACGAATGGGAGCAGAATGTGAGTCACAGGGCTGCCCGTTTCTATCGTTTCAAACCATAAGACTCAACTATACTATTATTACCATTAACCAACTAAATACTACAAATTATGAATCTATTACTAGGATATGACGTTGGCACGTCGTCGGTAAAAGCGTCACTCGTTGATGCGCAGACCGGCCAGACCGTAGCCAGTGCACAGTACCCCGATGCAGAAGCCCCCATTATGGCCAAGCAGGCTGGCTGGGCTGAACAAGAACCCGAAATGTGGTGGGACGAACTTGCACAGGCTACCAAGCGCGTAGCCAGCAAGGCTGCCGCCGTTGCTTCACTCAAGGATGTTAAGGCCATCGGTATCTCTTACCAGATGCATGGCCTCGTATGCGTTGACAAGGAGGGCAAGCCCCTGCGTCCTGCCATCATCTGGTGCGATGGACGTGCCGTGCCTTATGGCAATGCCGCCTTCAACGCCATCGGTGGCGAGAAGTGCCTCACCCATCTGCTCAACAGCCCCGGCAACTTCACCGCAGCCAAGTTGGCATGGGTGAAGGAGAACGAGCCGGAAATATTCGAGAAGATCTACAAGATCATGCTCCCTGGCGATTACATTGCCATGCGACTCTCGGGCGGTGACAAGAAGACCACCGTCTCCGGCCTGTCGGAGGGTATGTTCTGGGACTTCAAGAACAACGAGGTTTCGAAGGACGTGATGAACTACTTCGGCTTCCCCGAATCACTCATCGCCGAAATCGTTCCCACCTTCTCTGTACAGAGCCGTGTCTGCAAGGCCATTGCCGAAGAACTCGGCCTGCCCGAAGGCACTCCAATCAGCTATCGTGGTGGTGACCAGCCGAACAATGCTCTTTCGCTCAACGTGATGAAGCCAGGCGAAGTGGCTGCCACCGGTGGCACTTCGGGCGTCGTCTATGGCGTGCTCGGCGAAGTCAACTACGATTCACTCAGCCGCGTCAACACTTTTGCCCACGTCAACCACAACCAACCTGACACCCGTCTGGGCGTTCTCCTTTGCATCAACGGCACGGGCATCCTCAATGCTTGGGTGAAGCGCACCATCGCTCCCGAAGGCATCAGCTACAGCCAGATGAATGACCTGGCCGAAAGCGTTCCAGTAGGAGCCGAAGGCCTCAGCGTCATCCCATTCGGCAATGGTGCCGAGCGTGTGCTCCAGAACGTCAATCGCGGTGCAAGCATTCACGGCATCAACTTCAACATCCACAAGAAGGCTCACATCATCCGTGCTGCCCAGGAAGGTATCGCATTCTCGTTCGCTTACGGTATGGAGATTATGGCAGGTATGGGTATGGACATCAAGACCATCAAGGCCGGCCACGCCAACCTCTTCCTTTCGCCGCTCTTCCGTCGCACATTGGCTGCCGTAACAGGAGCGTCAATCGAACTCTACGAGACCGACGGTTCGGTAGGTGCAGCTTATGGAGCAGGTATCGGTGCCGGCATCTACAAGGACAGCGATGACGCCTTCAAGACCCTGAAGCACATTGCTACCGAGGAGCCCGTAGAAGACGTTGCTGCATACAAGGAGGCTTACGAGCGTTGGAAAGCGTGTCTGTAATCAATTTCACATATATAATAATAGAAAGGGAGCCATTCAGACTCCCTTTCGTCAGTTTACCTATACTTCGATGAAAAAAAGCCTTTCTGTGCTTATATCTCTCCTCTTCTGCCCTATTCTATCAGCACAGGTTATCATCAACGAAGTGATGCAATCGAACATCGACTGCACGATGGACGACATCAACGAGTTTCCCGACTCTTGGGTAGAACTTTACAACACGGCAGCGAGCAGCACGGCTATGCTCTCGAACTATTCACTCGGCTCACAACGTGACGGCAGCGATGCCTACCAACTACCTGCCCGCAGTCTTGTTTCGCACGGATACATCCTCGTCTATTGCGACAAGGAAGCTACTGGCATGCACACCCCCTTCCGCATAGATTCGGGCAAAGGAGCCGGAGTTTACCTATTTGACTCCAGTGGACAAATCGTTGACTCGGTTTTCATCGAAAAGAAACAACCTGCCCCCAACATATCGTATGGTCGCGAAACAACTGGGTCAAGTACGTGGGGTTATCAGTACGAACCAACTCCCGCCACCGAGAATTGCGGAAAGATCTGCACAGAAATATTGGGTGAACCAATCTTCAGCGAACACGGACGCATCTTGACCAAATCGCAAACCATCGAACTAACCCTCTCACTGCCCGAAGGCACTCCCTCGGGTACTGTGATACGCTACACGACCGATGGTAGCGAGCCCACCCGCGACAGCCAGTCATACATTTCGCCCATACGATTCTCATCGACACGCGTCATTCGTGCCAAACTCTTCTGCGACGGTTACCTTTCGCCCCGCTCCACCACGCAGTCATATCTGTTCCTGGGCCGCGAGATGACCTTGCCTGTCGTCTCGATAGTGACAAACAGCAAGTACTTCAACGATTCGAAAATCGGTATCTATGTCAACGGTTCGTACAGCAGTTCGAGGAAAAACTACGAATACGACTGGCGGCGACCCATTAATTTCGAATACTTTACGGAAGCCGACAGTGCCAGCCGACTCAACCAACTCAGCGAGACTCGTGTGGGAGGCGCTGCTTCGCGTGGCCAAAAGCTCAAAACTCTTGTCGTCTATGCCAACAAACGTTTTGGCGAGAAGCATCTCAAGTACGAATTCTTTCCCGACCAGCGTCCAGGATTGAACAAATATAAGTCGATCATGCTGCGCAATGCGGGCAATGACTTCGACTATCTGTATATGCGCGATGCCATTTGTCAGCGCACCATGGCCTCACATACCGATCTTGACTGGCAGGCATGGCAACCCGTCATCTTCTTCCTGAACGGCACATACAAGGGCATCCTCAACATCCGCGAGCGCAGCAATGCGGCCAACATCTACACAAATTACGATGGTCTGGAGGACATCGATATGATCGAAAACTGGTATCTTCTCAAGGAGGGCACCTATGATAACTACATAGATTTCGTGCACTTCTATAAAGAAAAGGGACATACCTGGGAAGAATACGACAAGCTCATGGACCTCGATGAGTACATCAACCTGATGGTGATGAATCTATATTACAACAACTTCGACTTCCCGGGTAATAACTTTATGATGTGGCGTCCCCGCGAGGAGGGTGGACGCTGGCGTTTTGTTGCCAAGGATGTTGATTACGTCATGGGGCTATATGGGCAGGGCACTTCTAGCTATCAGATTTTCAAATGGCTCTATAATCCCAACTACGACTCCAGCCACAACTGGGAGGCAAATAGCTATGATAACACACTTCTCTTCCGACGACTGATGGAAAACGAAGATTTCCTGCGAGTCTTTACCGACCGCTGTGCCATTTATATGGGCGACTTCCTCAACCTTGATGGCACATGGGAGGTATGGGAGCCAATGTACCAGCTCATCAAGACAGAATACCCCACCCACCGCAAACTCTTCAACCAATGGTGGCCCAACTACGACAGCGAAATTGCGAACGCGAAAAACTGGCTGAGGGGCAGAACATCGAGTTTCTATTCACAAGTTGCCGATTACTATTCGCTCGGCACTCCTATCGCCACCGATATCAACAAGATGATGGCCGACACCACTCTCGCCGGCCTCACCATCACCTTCAATGGAGTCCCGCTTTCGAAGGGAAGATTTGACGGCAAGTATTTCCCGAGCCGCGAAGTGACCATCGAAGGCGCACCAACCCTCGACGACAATGGCGACCCCATCGGCTCGCGCATTGTTACAAGATGGACCGTTGTGACCTACAATGGAGGTTCGTCCACGCCTCAGCACTTCGATGGGCCTACGTGCCACTTCACCATGCCCGCATCGGCAAGCCGTATCTCCATCAATGCCACCTTCGGACAAAGCGAAGGCCTGGAACAGATCAGCGACGATTGCGACAATTCGCCTGTCGAAATCTATGATCTGAACGGCAACCGCCGGGATGCTATGCAGCACGGAATCAACATTCTCCGAAAGTCCGACGGTTCGGTCAAGAAGGTGTTTGTGCAATAAGAGCTTTTTTGAATATCTAGAGACTCTAGAAATTCTAGATAATCTAGAAAAACAGCCGCAGGCCTTGTGGGTCTGCGGCTGATTGTATTCATTAGAGGAGAAATATTTACTTTACAGTAATCGTCACAACGCTATGGGAGGGTAACGTCACGAGGAGTTGGCCCTTCTTATCGACCTTGGCTCCCTTGAAAGCGACAGGCTTCACTTCGTCGGCCTTGCCGAAGTCGTTGAAGGCATGAACATCGGGGGCAGTGATTATTTCGCCCTCGGCGCTCTTCACCTTCATACCGTCGATATTGATGGCAACGACGTGCTGGTTGTTGAGATCCATGTTGGTAAGCGAGATGTGCATCACGCCATTCTTGTCGCACGATACGGTGCGGCTCACGGTCGGGATCTGCTCCTTGGCATTCACGCTGATATAGTTACATACAAGGTCCGAGGGCACGTAGGTGGCTTCCTTGTGAACATTATACATCTTGAAGACGTGGTAGGTCGGCGTAAGCACACAGGGATCCATCGGATTCTTCTCGTTGGTCAGAATCATCGACTGCAGTACGTTCACTACCTGTGCGATGTTCGCCATCTTGATGCGGTCGGTATATTTATGGAAGATGTCGAGCGACGAAGCAGCCACGATGGCATCGCGCACGGTGTTCTGCTGATAGAGCCAACCGGGATTGGTGCCCTTCTCGACATTGTACCAGGTGCCCCACTCATCGACGAGCAGGCCGATGCGCTTCTGGGGATCAAAACGATCCATCACACGCATATGATCAACAACGCAATCTTCAATCTGCAACGCCTTTGATACAATGTTGTAATATTCCTGGTCAGTAAATGTGAGAGCCCAGCCCTTCTTGCCCATCGGGATGCCGGTTTCGGGATCGTTCTCGGTGCCCCAGTCACGCACGGCATAGAAGTGGACTGAGATGCCGTTCATCCTATGTCCGATTTTGCGCATGCAGACCTCGGTCCAGTTGTTGTCGGTCGAATTGGCTCCCGAAGCGATGCGATAGAGGCGGTTGTCACCATAATTGCGGGCATAGATTGCATAGCGGCGATAGAGGTCGGAATAATATTCAGGATTCATATCTCCGCCACAGCCCCATGATTCGTTGCCTACGCCGAAGTATTTCACCTTCCAAGCCTTGTCGCGGCCGTTCTTACGACGCAACTCGGCCATCGTCGAATTGGTGTCGGAGGTCATGTACTCCACCCATTTGGCCATCTCTTCAACAGAACCCGAACCTACGTTGCCCGAAATGTAAGGCTCACAGCCGAGCATCTCGCAGAGGTTGAGGAATTCGTGGGTGCCGAAGGAATTGTCTTCCACGGTGCCGCCCCAGTTGTTGTTGACCAGACGTGGACGATTTTCCTGCGGGCCAACGCCGTCCATCCAATGGTATTCGTCGGCGAAACATCCTCCAGGCCAGCGCATCACAGGCACTTCGAGGGCTTTCAATGCCTCGAACACATCCTTGCGATAACCCTGCACGTTGGGGATGTTCGAATCGGGTCCTACCCAGATGCCGCCATAGATGCAGCGTCCGAGGTGTTCGGCAAACTGTCCATAAATCTCTTTCGGAATCACATTCTTGGCCTGATCAGGATGAACATTGAGTTGGACGTCCTGTGCCAGAATAGACAAAGGCAGCAACAAGCCGGCTGCTAATGACATGATGAGTTTTTTCATGAAATCTTCAATTGTTAATTGTTAATTATTAATTGTTAATTGATAAAGATGGTGCAAAGATAATCAATTAATTCAATTACACAAACTATTTCCCCGCTTTTTCAACCTTTTGAATGTAGGATTTGTCCGAAAACAATCTTTTTCACAAGTATTCTTGCCAAATATTCAAAAAACCGCTATCTTTGCAGCATCATCATAAATTTATACATAATTATATATGAAAGCAACAAGCAAAGACAAGAGCTTTCACTCGGATGCAACCGTGGCGAAAAATGCCCTCTTATTGCTGGCGGCTGTTCTCCAGATTGTCGGTCTTTCTTCGTGTGGTAACCAACTGCAGGAGTATCCTGCGGTGCTTGAGACTGCCGATAGCCTGGCGTATGTCAATCCCGACAGTGCAGTGGCGCTGCTCCAGAGTGTGGAGGCTGAGATGACAGCTTCCACCCCAGCAGTGCATCATCGCTACGACCTGCTTACCATCAAGGCACGGGATAAGGCAAACTATCCGTTGACGTCCGAAAGTTTGATACTCGATGTGCTCGATCATTATGAACATGGCGGCGATCCTAATAAATTGCCTGAGGCTTATTATTATGCAGGTCGCGTCTTTCGACCGTTGGGCGATGCCCCTCAGGCCATCGATTATTTCCAGAAGGCACAGACCACGCTGAATGAACTTGACCTTCAGAAACTCCCTGCTGCAAATGCCGAACGGTATGGGAAACTGAAAGGCACAATCATGGCACAAAAAGGGTATGTGTTCAGGAATCAGCATCTCTATCATGAGTCTGAAGATTGCTTCAAGCAAGCTTACATATTGGATAGTCTGTCGAATGATACAGTTGGGATGTTTATGGACTTGAATGATATTGGCTATGTCAAGCAAATAGCAGGAGACAATGAACATGCCCTTCATTATTTCGATATGGCTGCGATAATGGCTGGTGAATATGGAGACAGCCTTTATCTCGAAAATATCATCGTTCAGAAATGTCAATGTTTGAATAAACTGAAGAGGTATGATGAAGTAGCAAAATATCTCCAGGAGTTCCATCCCCACTTCACTCGTAGTAATTCCGAAATTATCAATTCTCTTTTTGGAGAATATTACTGGAAGACAGGAGAAAGCGAAAAGGCTGTGCCTTACTTCAAATGGTTATATGATTCAGGTTCTATCTATTCACGCTCAAATGCTGCTCTTTGGTTTTCCGACTATGAGACGAAGCGAGGCAATGCCAAAGAAGCCCTACGATATATGGCTGAGTTTTCCAATCTGGAGATTGAACTTCGAAAGTTGAGGAATGAGGAGGTGACAGCATTGACCAGTTCTCTCTACAATTATCATTTGCGAGAACAAGAGAACCAACGGCTAAAGGCGAAACAGGAGGTGCAGAAATTGCGTTTTTGGATGGTGTCGCTCATAGCTTTTCTCCTGGTATGTGCTCTTTTCTTCATCATTCGTTACGCACGCATTCGCCAGCGTTATTTGAAATCAAATAATGAACACCTTCGTTACCTTCTGTCCTCCATGCAAGCGGATAAGGAAAAGCATCAGCAGATGATTCAAACACAGGCTGCTAATCTTCGAAACTCCGAAATCCATCAACTCATCGCAACGAAATGCGCCAACAATGAGTGTCTCTATAATCGTGATTGGTTAATTGTAGAAGAAACGATGCAACGACTTGCACCAGAATTCATTTCCAAACTAAGGAGTGTCCATAGCTTTTCGCCAATGGAATGGAAGGTTTCGCTTTTGACCAAATTCGGTTTCTCCCCAACCGATATGGCCATTGCAACCGCTCACACCAGTTCGGCCATTTATTCAATTAGGTCACGTCTTAATAAAAAGGTTTTCATCCATGATGCTCCTTTCTCTGACTGGGAATCCTTTATAAACTCTCTTTAAATACATATTTTTGTACGTTTTTCCACCCTGCGCAAACTTTATGCAGACATTTGCATAATTTTTGCGCAAATCTTTTTTTGTTTTTTTCATAGCGATTCTCTTATCTTTGCATCGACAAAACCAATTATTCACATAAAATTATAAAGCTATGCGAAAACTAATATTACTTTTACTTTCACTATTGCCTATTATGGGATTATATGGTGAACCAGAGATTGAACTGAAAGAAATTCCCCAAAATCCTGAACACAACAGTCAGATTCCGGTCTTTCATGCAGAGCTCGAACTAAACCAATCTGTATTCGTTACGGCTGATCAGCAGTCCACATTTACGGTATCAATCTATGATGCGACACACACGATTCTTTTGTATCAAGGTGAAACCTACGATGGTTACTATCACTTTGCAAACACATTGTCCGCAGGAAGTTACAGTATTGAAATTTCATGCGACGATATCTTGTATGAGGGGGAGTTTGAGGTCGGCAGTGATTGACCCACACATTCTATAGCGCAGATGATACTATATTTGGGGCATATTTGGGAGATAAGGGAGGCCGAAAAGCTGGAGCTTTTATATATGATTTTTTATATCAATAGTGTACCTTCATAATGAAGTTATGTTGGACACGACATCTCTGGTATGTAACTTTTTTAATAGATATAACGAATATGACTTGAAACCAGAGAATATATACTTTGGACTACAGATTTCGTTCAATACAAATTGAAAGAATCTCGAAAAAGTGAAAAAAATGTAAAATGTGTTCACTTTTTGTATATAATATTTGGAAATAATTGTTTTTCCCCCTATTTTTGCAAAAAAAGAATCTGTATATAACCTCGAAAATAAACAAATTATAAAACATTATGAATGATACAAATTACTTTTACGCCGTTTTTTATTCGTTATGGAGATTCAACTGCATAATATATTCTTGGATAGAAAGTTTTATCGGTTGGTTAACTACTATCCTTCCTCCAAAATTGCAAACAGAGACAATGAAAAATAGCAAAAAGAGACGTGATATTTATGCAATTAAAAGAGATTTTGGACTTAGCGTATTTTACGCCAAAAATGAACTAAGCGGTTTGCTAATATTCAAATCTTTTTTATTTGCTGCTCCTATTGCAAAATACATAGAGTATCAAGGTATTAATCGAAAATTGTCTTTGCTTATCCCATTGGGTTTATTTTTCATAATTATTTGTTATATTGGTGATGCAATGCTTAAAGAAACAGTGTATCGTAAATATATAAATAAATACGAAAAGAAAAGTAATGCATGGAAGAGGGTTTGGGGCATTATTACAATAATTGACATTGTTTTTTCCTTAATGTGTGTATCCACATTTGCTGAAAAAATAACAGATATTCTATTTTAGGGGTCTTAATTACATCATCGCATTTCCCAACATCGAAGTATCAATCACCTCAGTCCTTTCTCGCTCTATCCTCAATAACCGAAGGCGCGGCATCGTGTGTGCTGCGTTCTTTACACAATCTTATTCTTTTTAAACTATCTTTATTTTTTTATTTCTTCTTTAAAAATTAGGAACGAGTGTGCGTACACACGCCTATATGACGCGCCTGCAGGCGCACCTGATGACGTGCATGATGACGCGCCTGACGCAGATGACGCTCCTCACGCGTGCTAGAAAGCATAAAGCACTCTGTCGGCCGTTGTAATGCTTGCCGCGATCGGAGACAGCACTCTGTCGGCCGTTGTAATGCTTGCCGCGATCGGAGACAGCACTCTGTCGGCCGTCAGAATGCTTGCCGCGATTGGAGAAAGTACTCTGTCGGCCGTCAGAATGCTTGCCGCGATCGGAGAGAGCACTCTGTCGGCCGTTATGATGCTTGCCGCTATCGGAGAGAGCACTCTGTCGGCCGTCATGATGCTTGCCGCTATCGGAGAGAGCACTCTGTCGGCCGTCATGATGCTTGACGCGATCGGAGAGAGTACTCTGACGGCCGTTATGATGCTTGCTGCGATCGGAGAAAGCACTCTGTCGGCCGTCATGATGCTTGCCGCGATCGGAGAAAGCACTCTGTCGGCCGTCATGATGCTTGCCGCGATCGGAGAAAGCACTCTGTCGGCCGTCATGATGCTTGCCGTGCTGGGAGAAAGCATTTTAGCGCACTTAAATGTTAAATCTCCGTAAACTTTCTCAAAAACCACGTCCGAAAGGAACAAGTTACCCGAAAAAACACTATCTTTGTGCACACTTTTCGTAAGTACCTCCTAATAGAACCACACAAAGATGAAGACACAAATCCTTTTTCTGGCAGCCTTCACTGCTCTGCCCCTTTTTGCCAACGACAATGTCATGGTCAGCAGTCCTGATGGCAAACTCGTAGTTAATCTTGACACCAAGCACGGACATCCCTGCTACAGCGTGACTTACGATGGATTGAAAGCCATCAACAATTCCCTTCTCGGCCTTACGACCAACGAACAGGATCTCACAAGAGACCTCAGCATCAAGACTACGGAGACCACTAATATCGATGAGCGATACACGTTGGATCGTTCTAAAACAAGTGAGGTCCACTACGTCGCCAACCGCCTGCTTGCCACCCTTGCCACACCGCAAGGGCAGGAACTGCAGGTGGAATTCCGTGTGAGCAACAATGATGTTGCCTTCCGCTACCTGCTTCCCAAGCAGGGCGAGACGGGCTCGGTGCGCGTCACCTCCGAGGCCACCAGCTTCAGCTTCCCCGACGGCACCACCACCTTCCTCACTTCACAGAGTGACGCGATGATCGGTTGGAAGCGCACCAAGCCCAGTTATGAAGAACTTTATTGCTGGGATGCTCCCATGTCGCAAGGCTCACAGTATGGCCACGGCTATACATACCCCTGTCTCTTCCACGAACGTGGTGTCTTCGACGACAAGGCCGACGAACTGTGGGTGATGATTAGCGAAACCGGACTCGACAGCCGCTACTGTGCTACTCATATCAGCGATGCCCACGCCAATCCGTTGAACGGTGGCGGCATCTTCCAGTCGTCATACCTTAATACATATACTATCGCCTATCCGATGCCCGAAGAGAACAATGGCATCGGAACGACAGATGCAGCCATCGCTCTTCCAGGCGCAACGCCTTGGCGCACGATTACCATAGGTCGCACCATGAAGCCCATTGTCGAAACGACCGCCCCCTGGGACAATGTAAAACCTGTATTCGAAACCAACCATCAATACAAGATGGGACGTGGCACATGGAGCTGGATTCTTTGGCAGGACGAGTCCATCAACTACGACGACCTCTGCAAATACGTCGATCTGGCCAAGGCCATGGGATACGAGTATGCGCTCGTCGATAACTGGTGGGACACCAATCTCGGCAAAGAGTGCGACGGCACGGCAAAAGACCCCAACAAGAGCATCGAGAAGCTGATTGAATACGCTCACTCGAAGGGCGTGGATGTCTTCCTCTGGTACAGTTCCAGCGGCTATTGGAATGACATCGAGCAAGGTCCTATCAACCGTATGGCCAACAGCGTCGTTCGTAAACGCGAGATGAAGTGGCTCGAAAGTGTCGGAGTGAAGGGCATCAAGGTCGATTTCTTTGGAGGAGACAAGCAGGAGACCATCCGTCTCTATGAAGAGATACTCAGCGATGCCGACGACCACGGGCTGATGGTCATCTTCCATGGCTGCACCCTACCCCGCGGTTGGGAGCGTATGTATCCCAATTATGTAGGGTCAGAGGCTGTCCTTGCTTCCGAAAACATCGTCTTCGACCAGGAGCAATGCGACCTCGAAGCCAAGTACGCTACCCTTCACCCCGTGCTGCGCAATGCTGTTGGCTGCATGGAGTTCGGCGGATCGTTCCAGAACAAATACATGAACCGCGACAACAAACCGCGTGAGAATCGTCACGTCAATACGCGTCCATGTACCTCTACGTTCAGCCTTGCAACTGCAATCCTTTATCAAAACCCCATCCAGAACTTCGCCCTTGCGCCCAACAACCTTGAGGATGCTCCCGAGGTAAGTATGCAGTTCATGCGCGATGTTCCTACCACCTGGAACGAAGTGCGCTATATCGACGGCTATCCCGGCCGATATCTTATCATGGCCCGTCGCCATGGTGACACCTGGTATGTCGCGGCCATCAATGCGGAACCGCAAAAACTCGTCATCAGCCTTGACCTCAGCGTACTCAACGCCACCTCATTCACCCTTTACAGCGGTGGCGATACACCTACTGCCAAACCTATGAAACTCAAAGCCGGCAAGACGTTGCTCAACCTTGCCCCCAACGATGGCATCGTCATCGTGGCAAAGTGAACATAAGTGAAACGAACGTAAAAAAAGAGCCCCGAAGGAAAAATCTTTCGGGGCTCTTTATTAAATCTTGTCGTTCTGAATCATTGAAACCAAGTCGGGACGAATCTCAGCATAATCTTTCGACCGCAGATACTTGCGTATAAGCTCAACGTGATGCAGATTGTGCAAATCCGATCCGATGAAACTGATCATACCCTCATCCAGAAGGCGATAAGCCATCTTCTGGGTTGATTCGCCATAGTATCCCGAAAAACTGAGGATATTGCATTGGAGTTCCACACCGAGGTCTAATAAATGTTCATACGACTTCAGGCCACGGCTCGAATAATAGTGGTAGCGCTCGGGATGTGCCATAATGAGATACCAACCCTTATCCTGCAGTTTGTATATCACATCGTCGAGATTGAGCAATGGCTGTTGGAAACTGTTCTCAATCAGAATATATCTGTCCTTGAGCGGACGCAGCTTGCACGACTCTTCGCCCCACTTGCCAGTATTCATCATATTGATGAAACTCTCGTCGAGGCGATACTCGAAACTGAAGTCCTCGCATTCGATAGGAATCTGTGCCTCGGCACATTCAGCCTTCAAATCTACAAACAGAGGATGAATCCTTTGAGGTGTATTCATATAGCTTGGCTCGGTGTGATGAGGCGTGAATATGACGCGTTCAACACCGAACTCATGCAATGCTTTCATATATTCCACAGAGAACCTCATCTCAGGCGAACCATCGTCAACACCTGGGATGATGTGGCAATGCAACTCACGCTTATAAGGCAGTGGAAGCATTTCCCTTTTTTTATGAAACAAGAAATTTAAAAACATGTTATTATCTTAATTCTTGGGGTTGCAAAGGTAAACTATTTTCATTTTCCAAACAAATTTTGTAATGGAAAAAGTACATTTTTAAATAAAAAACACCCACATTGATAGTATTATTGCTATTTTTATATGATTTTTAGGCCAACTTAACCAACAATTTTGTATATTTGCACCGGTATTCGTTGCACATTTACACGTCCAAATCCTAACGCCACGAATTATATATTTTTTTTATATTTTAATTACCTAACAAGGATGAAATCTACATTCATGAAGGTCGGCGCAATTATCGCCGTTACCGCCCCAATCCTTTTGGCCGCATGTTCTGCTCCTCAGCAGGCCAAAGAGGTCAATCTTACAGCTTCTGGTCTCGATCCAGAACAGTTCGTCGACACTATCAACGGCAAGCCAACTGCCCTCTACACTCTCACCAACGAGAACGGCATGGAAGTATGCATCACCAACCTTGGCGGACGTATTGTCAGCATCATGGCTCCCGATCGTGATGGCAAACTCCAGGACGTAGTGCTTGGCTTCGACAATGTGAAGTCTTATGCTAACCTCGATGGCAAGACTCCCTCCGATTTCGGTGCTGCTATCGGCCGCTTTGCTAACCGTATCAACAAGGGCAAATTCACAATTGATGGCGTAGAGTATGACCTCGTCAAGAACGACCATGGCAACACGCTGCATGGAGGTCCTACAGGCTGGCAGTATCAGGTGTATGATGTTGTCGAAGCCGACAGTTCAAGCATCACTCTCCAGATCGTTAGCCCCGATGGCGACAACGGATTCCCCGGACAAGTGACCGCCAAAGTAACTTATATCCTTAACGACGATAACGATCTCGTCATCCTTTACAACGCTGTCACCGACAAACCAACGGTCATCAACATGACCAACCACTCGTATTTCAACCTCAGTGGCGACCCCAACAACAGCATTACCGAAGACTCTCTGATCATCTATGCTGATAAGATGACTCCCATCGACGACAAACTCATTCCCACAGGCGAGTTCCGCGAACTCAAGCCCGGCGATCCATTCTGCTTCATGCCCGAACGTGGCAAGCCTGGCATGAAACTTATCGGTCAGGACATCAACGCCGACGACGAACAGATTAAGTTCGGCAACGGATACGACCACAACTGGGTACTTATGGCTCCCCCTGCCAATGTCACCGACCTCCCACTCTGCTGTATCATGATGAGCCCCAAGAGCGGCATCGTCCTTGTTGAACGCACTTCCGAACCTGGCGTACAGGTTTATTCAGGCAACTTCCTCAATGGTTCCGTTACCGGCAAGAAGGGCATCAAGTACCAGCAGCGCACCGGCATCTGCCTCGAGACCCAGCACTATCCCGATTCTCCTAACAAGAGTGACGTCAAGGGATGGACTGACTGTGTACTTCGTCCAGGCGAGGAGTACAACTCCATCACCGTCTTCGAGTTCCACACCACCGACGAACTGCTGAATGGCCCACGCAAGCACGAGGCTCCAGCCCAATAATCACGGTTGCAACATAATTAATTAATCAATAAAACGCAAAAACACAATGGCACAAAAACAAGAACGTAACTGGGTTGCTATCATCACGATGTTCTTCATCTTCGGTATGATCAGCTTCGTTACCAACATGGCTGCCCCATTCGGCAATATCTGGGGCTTCAAGTACGAGTGGGCTGGCATGGCTGGCAACCTCATGAACTTCCTTGCTTACCTCTTCATGGGTATTCCTGCCGGCAACATGCTTATCAAGTTCGGCTACAAGAAGACCGCCCTCATCGCCCTTGCCGTAGGTTTCATCGGTCTGGGCATCCAGTGGCTCTCCAGCAAAGTAGGCGCTGACGTAGCCGTCTGCGAAATCGCCGGACAGATTTGTTCGCTCAACCTCTTCATCTATCTCCTCGGCGCTTTGGTCTGCGGCTTCTGCGTATGCATGCTCAACACCGTGGTGAACCCTATGCTTAACCTCCTCGGTGGCGGTGGCAACTCGGGCAACCAGCTCATCCAGGCAGGTGGCACCATCAACTCGTTGACCGGCACCCTCACCCCCATGCTCGTCGGTGTGCTCATCGGCACACTCACCAAGAACACCACGATGGCCGAAGTGTCGCCACTCGTCATCGCCGGTATGGTAATCTTCGCTGTTTCGTTCTGCATCATCTCGTTCGTCAAGATCGAAGAGCCACAAGGTGACCTTTCGAATGTGACCTACGAGCGTTCGCCTCTCGCATTCCGTCACTGTCTGCTTGGCATCATCGCCATCTTCTTCTATGTAGGCATCGAGATCGGTGTGCCTAACGAGATGAATATGTGGATCAGCCGCCTCCCCTTCGAGGGCGCTGCTGCTGTGGCAGGATCCTTGGCTGCTGCCTACTGGTTCCTTATGCTCTGCGGACGTTTCCTTTCCACTATCATTTCTGGTAAGGTTTCTACCCGCACCCAGATGATTACTGTTTCGTCAGTAGCTATCCTCCTCCTGCTCTGTGCCATCTTCACAGGCAACATCAACATCTCGCTCTTCGGTGGCGAAGTACCTCTCTCTTGCCTCTTCATCTTCCTCTGCGGTCTCTGCACCTCCATCATGTGGGGCGGCATCTTCAACCTCTCGACCGAAGGACTGGGCAAATATACGGCCAAGGCTTCGGGCCTCTTTATGACCATGGTCGTAGGTGGTGGTGTCATGCCATTCATTCAGGACAACCTCGTTCGTCCAGTTACCGGCTATCTCGGATCCTATTGGCTCATCATCGCTATGATTGCCTATATCCTCTTCTATAGCCTCTGGGGCAGCAAGAACGTCAACAAAGATATCAAGGTCGATTGACCTTGATATCTTTTCGGCCTATTGCTGAACCTATATCTGAAATTCTCGATTCATAAACATACACATCTAAACATTTTTTATTTCTCATTTCAAAATGGACGTTTTAACAGCGCTACAAAACAGTGGCTTCAAGACCATTGACTTTGTCATTTTGGTCATCTATCTTATTGTTTTGGTTAGCCTCGGTCTTTTCCTTAGCCGCAACAAAGATGGCAAGGAAAAGAGTGCTAACGACTACTTCCTGGCAGGCAACACGCTCACATGGTGGGCCGTAGGTGCATCACTCATTGCCGCCAACATCTCTGCCGAGCAGTTCATCGGTATGTCTGGAACGGGCTTTGCCGACGGCATCGCCATTGCCGCTTACGAGGTCATGGCCGCCGTAACTCTTGTTGTGATTGGCAAGTTCCTCCTGCCCATCATGCTCAAGCAGCGTATCTTCACCATCCCGCAATTCCTTCGCGAACGTTATAACGATGGTGTAGGTCTGGCATTCTCCATCCTCTGGCTCTTCCTCTACGTCTTCGTCAACCTCACCTCTGTGGCTTGGCTTGGCGCATTGGCTATCGAGCAGATTCTCGGTCTTCAGGGACTGGCTGTCGAGATCTTCGGCATCACCATCTCCATCCGTATGATCATCATCTTCCTGCTCTTCCTCATTGCTGGTATCTACTCCATTTACGGTGGTCTGGCTTCTGTAGCTTGGACCGACGTGATGCAGGTGACCTTCCTCGTGGGTGGCGGTCTCATCACAGCCTACTTCGCACTCCGTGAAATGGGTCTCGTGTTCGATACCGATGCACTCGGTGCCTTCAACAAGATCTACACCGACCTCACCACCGGCAATTATGCCCAGGATACACACTTCCACCTTGTCATCCGACAGTCGCACAATCCTGAAGCCTTTGCCAACGTTCCCGGCATCGCTGCCGTTGTGGGTGGCGTATGGTTGACCAACTTGGGCTACTGGGGCTTCAACCAGTATATCATCCAGAAGGGTCTTGCAGCCAAGAATGTCGATGAGGCAAAGAAAGGTCTCGTCTTCGCAGGCTTCCTCAAGATCCTTATCCCATTCATCGTTGTGCTCCCCGGTATCTGTGCTTATTACATTGCCCAGAACCCAGAGACTTTCGCATCGATGAATCTCCAAGGCAAGATCAACATTCCTGACGATGCATATCCTTGGCTCATCCGCAACTTCACTCCTGTAGGCATCAAGGGTCTGTCGTTTGCTGCACTTACCGCTGCCATCATCTCGTCTTTGGCTTCGATGTTCAACAGTACTTCTACCCTCTTCACCATGGATATCTACAAGAAGTATCTTGAACCAAAGGCCACCGACAAGAAGCTCGTCAACGTAGGTCGTCTGACCTCTGTAACTGCCCTCTTCATCGCTCTCTTCACCGTGAAGCCACTGCTTGGTGGTATTCCACAGGCTTTCCA
Organism: Bacteroidales bacterium; assembly: GCA_017519885.1. Classification (GTDB taxonomy): domain Bacteria; phylum Bacteroidota; class Bacteroidia; order Bacteroidales; family UBA3663; genus Liminaster. The sequence goes on from JAFWRO010000051.1 coordinate 73,790, forward strand.
GTACATCCAGGAGTATTCCGGCTTCATCTATCCTGGCATCATCACCGTCTTCGGTCTTGGTCTTCTCTGGAAGCGTGCCTCGTCTTTGGCCGCTGTCTGGACCGCCATCATTACCATCCCGCTTGGCGTGCTCTTCAAGATCTTCCTGGGCGATGTGCCCTTCCAGTTCCGTGCCGGCTACATCTTCATCATCCTCGTCAGCTTCTTCATCATCATGTCGCTGCTCGACAAGAAGTATGTTCATGCCGAGGAGCCCGCTGCTGTTGACAAGACAATGATGAAGCGTTGGGCTCAGATTCTTGGTGGCCTTGGCATCATTATGATCATCACGGCTATCATCGTGGTTTGCATGGGCAATGCTACCGAGCTCACCACTTATCTGAACGACATCGGCTTCCAGGCATTCATCTTCTTCGGCGTACTCGTTGGCTGCAACGGTGTATGGCTTTGGAGCAATGCTACCAGTTCGAAGAAGGATCCGAAGGCGCTTCCTATCGACCTTGGCATCTTCACTACTACTCGTGGCTATACCTGGGGCACTATTTGCATCTGCGTCATCACACTAATCCTTTACGCCGTATTGTGGTAAATTAACGTAAGGGAGTGAAAGGAACATCCGTCCCTTTTACTCCCTTTTAACTCTCTTTAAACACCATTATTACTACCTTTAAAAATTATGCTTGAAGAATTAAAGAAACAAGTATTTGAAGCCAACATGGAACTTGTCCGCCAGGGTCTCGTTATCTACACCTGGGGCAATGTATCCGGCATCGATCGTGAAAAAGGCCTCGTCGTCATCAAGCCATCGGGCGTTGACTACGATGTCATGAAAGTGGAAGACATGGTTGTCGTCGATCTTGAGACCGGCAAGGTTGTTGAAGGCGACCTCAATCCATCGAGCGACACACCTACTCATCTCGTCCTCTATCGCGCATTCCCCAACATCAAGGGCGTCGTACACACACACTCAACCTATGCCACCGCCTTTGCACAGGCTGGTTGCGACATTCCAAACATCGGCACTACTCACGCCGACTATTTCTACAAGGACATTCCTTGCACCGATGACATGACAGCCCGTCAGATGGCTGAATACGAGAAGGAGACTGGCGTAGTTATTGTCAACAAGTTCCAGCAGCTCGGCATCAATCCCGACCACACACCCGCTGTGCTTGTCAAGAACCATGGCCCATTCTCATGGGGCACATCACCTGCCAACGCAGTCTATAACGCCAAGGTTATGGAGCAGTGCGCCAAAATGGCTTTCGTCAGCTTCAGTGTCAATCCCAACACCACTATGAACCCACTTCTCGTCGAGAAGCACTATATGCGCAAGCATGGTCCCAATGCCTATTATGGCCAAAAGGGACAGAAGCATTAATCAATTAACAATTAATAATCTACAACTATCTTATGGCTTTTGAAAATCTCGAACTCTGGTGGATTACCGGAGCACAATTACTATACGGCGGTGAAACCGTCAAGATCGTCGATGGACACTCAAAGGAAATGGTTGCCGGCCTCAACGAGTCAGGTATCATCCCTATCAAGGTTGTATATAAAGGCACTGCCAATTCCGACAAGGAGGTAGCCGCCATCATGAAGGCTGCCAACAACGATGAGAAGTGCGTAGGCCTCATCACCTGGATGCACACCTTCTCTCCTGCCAAGATGTGGATTCATGGCTTGCAGCAGCTCAACAAGCCTATGCTGCACTTCCACACCCAGTACAACCAGGAGATTCCTTGGGATACCATGGACATGGACTTCATGAACCTCAATCAGTCGGCACATGGTGACCGTGAGTTCGGCCACATCTGCGCCCGTCTCCGCAAGCCTCGCAAGGTCGTTGCCGGCTATTGGAAGGATCCGAAAGTACAGGAGCACATCGCCATTTGGGCACGCGTTGCCGCTGCTGTGGCTGATGCCAAGGATATGCTTATCGTCCGTTTCGGCGATCAGATGAACAACGTAGCCGTTACTGATGGCGACAAGGTAGCTGCTGAGCAGGTTCTCGGTTATCATGTTGACTATTGCACCGTCAGCGAACTCATGGGCTACTGGAAGAAGGTCAAGGACGCCGACGTCGATGCCCTCGTTGAGGAGTACAACAAGAAATATACCATCGTTCCCTGCGAGGCAGGCGAAGAGATTGGCAAGAAGAAGATCTGGAACGCAGCCAAGGCTGAGCTTGCCCTCCGTGCCATCCTCAAGGCCAAGGGCGCCAAGGGCTTCACCACCAACTTCGACGACCTCGGCAGCTGGGATGATCCCGACAGCGAAGGTTTCGTAGGCTTCGACCAGATTCCTGGCCTCGCTTCTCAGCGTCTGATGGAGGAAGGCTATGGCTTCGGTGCCGAAGGCGACTGGAAGTCTGCCGCCCTCTACCGCACCGTTTGGTATATGACCCAAGGTCTTCCCAAGGGATGCTCGTTCCTTGAGGACTATACCCTCCACTTCGACGGCGAGAAGAGCGCTATCCTCCAGAGCCATATGCTCGAGGTTTGTCCGAAGATTGCTGTTAAGGATGAGCCCATTCGTCTTGAGGTTCACTTCCTCGGCATCGGTGTTCGCAAGCAGCAGACCGCCCGCCTCGTCTTCAACTCGCAGACAGGCTATGGCGTTACCGCTACTGTAGTCGATATGGGCAATCGCTTCCGTCTCATCGTCAATGACGTGGACTGCATCAAGCCCAAGCAGCTTCCCAAGCTTCCTGTGGCAAATGCACTTTGGATTCCACAGCCTAACTTCGAGGTTGGTGCAGGTGGCTGGATCCTCTGTGGTGGCACCCATCACTCCATCATGTCCTACGACATCACGCCTGAATATTGGGAGGATTATGCCGAAATGCTCGACATCGAGTATGTTCACATCGACAAGAACACCACCCTTGAGTCCCTCAAGAAGGATCTCCGTATGAACGAGGTATATTATCTGCTCAACAAGGCACTTAGATAAGAAATTAAATTGTTATTTGTTAATTATTTATTGTTAATTGAACAATGACAGCAAGACAAACCATCGAATCCGGCAAAGCCATCCTCGGCATCGAGTTCGGCTCAACCCGCATCAAGGCCGTCCTCATCGACCAGGAGAACAAGCCCATCGCACAGGGCAGTCACGAGTGGGAGAACCAGCTCGTCGATGGACTCTGGACCTATAGCACCGAAGCCATCTGGTACGGTGTCGAGGACTGCTATGCAGACCTTCGCCGCAACGTCAAGAGAGAATACGACTGCGAAATCGAGCAACTTGCCTCCATCGGCATCAGTGCCATGATGCACGGCTATATGGCCTTTGGCCCCAATGGCAAAGCCACCCGCTGGGCACCTGTTTCCGAGAGTGAGAAGATTCTCGCACCTTTCCGCACCTGGCGCAACACCAACACCGGCAAGGCTGCTGCCGAGCTCAGCAAGCTCTTCAACTACAACATCCCGCTCCGTTGGAGCATTTCTCACCTCTATCAGGCCATCCTGAACGGCGAAGAGCATGTTAAGGACATAACCTATCTCACCACCCTCGCCGGCTACATTCACTGGCGTCTCACCGACAAGAAGGTCCTCGGTATCGGCGATGCTTCGGGTATGATTCCCGTCGATCCCAACACCAAGACCTACAACGCCGAGATGGTACGCAAGTTCAACGAGCTCGTAGCTCCTTACGGCTTCCCCTGGAAGCTCGAGGATATTCTGCCAGAATGCCTCGTAGCAGGTCAGGATGCTGGCGTGCTCACCGAGCATGGCGCACAGCGCCTCGACGTGTCTGGTCACCTCAAGGGCGGCTGCCCACTCTGTCCTCCTGAAGGCGATGCCGGCACCGGTATGACCGCAACCAATAGCGTAAAGGTTCGCACAGGTAACGTTTCTGCAGGCACTTCTTCGTTCTCGATGATCGTGCTTGAGAAGGACGTGACGAAGCCCAACGAGATGATTGACATCGTCACCACTCCCGACGGCAATCTCGTCGCTATGGTACACTGCAACAACTGCACTTCTGACATCAACGCTTGGGTAAAGCTCTTCAAGGAGTATCAGGAACTGCTCGGCGTTAAGGTCGATATGAACGAAGTGTATGCCAAGCTCTACAACCACGCCCTCACCGGCGATGTTGACTGCGGTGGCGTTATCTCCTACAACTTCATTTCCGGCGAGCCTGTTGCCGGCCTCACCGATGGTGGCCGTCCGCTCGTAATGCGTTCGCCCAACGACCGCTTTAACCTTGCCAACTTCATGCGCGCCAACCTCTATGCCACCATCGCCGTGCTCAAGCTCGGCAACGACGTGCTCTTCAAGGAGGAGAATGTCAAGGTCGATCGCATCACAGGCCATGGCGGTCTCTTCAAGACCCCAGGCGTAGGTCAGAAGGTTCTCGCTGCTGCCCTCAATTCACCAATCTCTGTGATGGAGACAGCAGGCGAAGGTGGTGCATGGGGTATCGCCCTCCTTGCCGCTTACCTTGTCAACAATCCTGACAAGCTCAATCTTGCCGACTACCTCGAGAAGGTTGTCTTTGCAGGCAATACGGGCATCGAGATTGCACCCGAACCCGCCGACGTCGAAGGCTTCAACCGTTACATCGAGACCTATAAGGCCTGCATCCCCGTCGATCAGGCTGCCGTGGAGTACAAGAAGTAATAAAAGCTATCGTACACCTGTAAATAAAATCGGGACGCGTCGTTTGGCGCGTCCCGATTATTATATTATATAAATGTGTCTAATAAGCCTGTGTGATGCCCACAACCTTAACACTAAGCACCTCCTCTCCCACTTCGACATTCGCCTCACGTGGGAAATAGATGGGCATATCCTTTTGAATCGGGAGGATACGCAGTTCGAGCGAAGAGCAATCGGCAGGCAAGCGCCATAAACCATAGACAAACGGGCGACCATTGTAGAAATTGTCATCAATGAGCTTCCCGTCGGCATAAAGCCTTGCTACGTCACCACGATAATCAATGCGAAGCAGCTGCTGTTCCTGCTGGGTGAAATCTCCTGCAATATCAATTCGATATACTGCGGCATTATCAAAGTCTTCATCCGATGGCTCTTCGGCTGCCTTGTTCACACCGATCGTGATGGTGCGCAAGGGGCCAGCATCCTTTATCTTCTTCACCGTGACAGTCGGCACATTGTTCACTTCGTTCGGCGACGAGGTCAGGAACAAATGTTCTGCCTCTTGACTGCTCAGTAGATAAATATTCCCATAGACGGGCGTTTCGGTTCCTTTGGCGTTCAATCCACGCAGCACTTTCCCATTCTGCAATGCTATCACCGTTGGGATTCCTGCAATTTGCTCCATATAGATTTTTCCATCGCGTTTTGCTATGAGCTGGGCAGTAGCATAGCGTATGCCATCGACATTGACGGGGAGAATGCACATCGCACCTGCCGGGATGGTCAGTCGAGGAAATTTCACTCCACAGACCTCCAGCTGCGCATTCTTCTTTGCCGACAGATTCTGCAGTCGCTCATAGTTGTTGATGAAAATGAATCCGCTGTCGCCCTGCGAGCGATATGACCAGCGAAGTTGTGAGTCATCTCCCTTGGAAATATCCTGAGGCGAGGGGAATGCTGCCTCCATTGGGGCCAATGCTTCTCCCCAATCCCCCATGAAGAGGTGGAGTTTACGGAGCATGAAGTAGTGAGGATAATATTGTCCGAATTCTCCGAGTGGCGCCTGGAAGTCGTAAGTCTTGACCGGCAGATCGTTGTAATTGGTAGCCACCGTGCGCTGCATCTCATTCATCCAAGTCGAACCCTCGGGATTTGTTCCTCCATGATACATATAGTAGCCCAACAGATTCGAGCCGCTGCCCAACTTCACCAAGGCCATCGAATAGGCATCTTCCGGATAGAGATAGGGACGGCGGTGATAAGCAGTCATCATGCCACCTCCCAATTCACAGGTAAAATAGGGATAAAGTTCATCACCTGCATTAAGTTTCTCGCTTTGTTCACCGAGTTGTTCGGTGGCTATGGCCGTCGACGACCGGAACGATTTGAAGTTAAAAGCCTTGTAGTAGTTGCCGGCAGTCTCTTCAATCGAACGTTCCCAGAAACCGTCAGCATAGTCGCCATAGAGCGGCAGCATCTCTCCATAAGGGATAGGCGAAGCCAGTTCCGGCCAGCCGGTACGAGTATAGAAAGGCAGATCGAAGCCAATCTTCTGGGCAATCCGTTTCAAGGCCATCAGATATGAACCGTGTCCACGATATTCGTTGTCGAACTGGCAAGCCATCAGCGGACCACCGTCCTTCCATTGCAAACCCTGCATCTGAGTGAATATCTGTCGATAGAGACGCTCGACAAGCGACAGGAAGACGGGATCTTCGGAGCGCGTTCTGCATCCTTTCTCAAACACCCAATCTGGAATGCCACCATTGCGTGCCTCTCCATGGCAGAATGGCCCTACGCGCAGCACTACTGGCATCCCCTCTTCCTTGCATACTTCGATGAAGCTTCGCAGGTTGCGCTGTCCACTCCAGTCAAACACGCCCTCATGTTCCTCGACATGATTCCAAAACACGTAGGTAGCAATGATGGTCACGCCGCCCTGCTTCATCTTCCGCACCTCGTCGGCCCACTCATTGGCAGGGACACGCGAATAGTGAATCTCACCCATCACAGGGCACACTCTCTTGCCGTCAATCAGCAGACTCAGTTTGTCCCAGCGAACTTCGGGGACATCAGCCATCGCCGACGCATAGCAGCCCAGCAACAGCAGGATCATCAAAAAACACCTTTTCATAGTCGAAGTAAACTCTATTTTCCCACGTTATGCTGCGCCTCGTAAACCTTACATAGCGTGGTGAATTTGTAAATTGCCTGACGTGCAGCCTGCACGAAGCCAGCGACACCATATCGGAAACCGCCCTTAAGGACAAAGAATTTAAAGAAGCGGAAGGTCGGAGCAAAAACGAGGGAAGCGTATGTAACACGCTTTCCAAGTCGCCGCGCCATCTCATTATCCGTATATGTATCCAATCGGCGCAGCGTTGCTTTGGTGCTATCGTCAAGATGAACCATAGCCAGTTCCTTATGCTTCTTGTCAATATACCCGACCTTGCCATTAATGATTGGTACACTGTGGATCTTTTCAGGCCATTCCGTACCTTCGCGTGCCAGGAAACGCAACTGATAGTCGGGATATGAAGATGGAAGGTTTTTCCCCATCGTAAAGTTCTTACGCGGGACGAAAAGGCCCCTCACGTCTCCCGGATCCTTGATGAAATCATAGAGATAGGTCCGCAATTCAGGAGTTATCAGTTCGTCGGCATCAACCACCAGTACCCAGTCGCTCGAAGCCGACTGAATGGCGAAATTCCTTGCTGGCTCGCAGATATTATAGTTTCTTTTGGGAAAGACCACAATCTTACATCCGTACTGCTCTGCTATCTTGAGCGTATTGTCGGTCGACTCCATATCGCAGACAACGATTTCGTCGAAGTCTTTCACTGTCTCGAGAACTCTCGCCAAATATTGCTCGGCATTGTATGTATTAATAACAATGGAAATATTCTGTTGCATATAAAAATCAAATAATAAGCAATTATTGCTTCTGTTTCTTCGGAAATAAAAGTATCAAATATCAGTGCAAAGATACAAACGATTTTCAAGTATCGTTCAAAAAATTAGAAATATTTGACTATCCAAACCTCTTTTTCTTATTTTTTATGGACAAATATAATTCGAATATTCTATTTTCAAGTCCGTTTCTTTGGCTTAACTTCTTTTATTTTATATAATCTTCTCTTTCATCACCAGCGTAGCAAGACTTACAGCATTCTTAACTCCGAATTTTGAAAGTAGACGTTTCCGATACCAATTGATGGTTTCGGTACTGAGATTGAGGATTTCTGCAATCTGCGGATTGGTCATGCCATCGCAGATCATACGAAGTATATTGCGTTCCACTTCCGTGAGTGCAACGACATGTCCTTGAGCCTGTTCGATGATGGCTTCCACTTCGGGACTGAGATACTTTTCTCCCTGCCAAACCTGCCTGATGGCCTCAATCAGAATTTCGATGGACGAAGACTTCAGCACATAGCCGTGTACACCCACATCGAGCATCCGACGAATGATCGAATATTCGTCGTGGATGGTGGTAGCAATGATCTTCACTTTGGGATAGCAGGCAATCACCTCCTGACAGAAAGCGATGCCGTCGCCATCCGGCAAGGAGATGTCGAGGAGCAGGACATCAGGCCGGCTACTGGCGAGTGCCTGACGGCAAGCTTCAAGCGTGTTAAAAGAGCGGCTGACGTGAATGTCTCCGGTGCGGTTGATGGCATTGGCCAAGCCCTCACAGACCATAACGTGGTCGTCAGCGATATTGACGTCAATGCGATATTGCTTCATATTGGCAGGATGATATTAGTTTCTGTTCCATGTTCTTTACCACTGACGATGTGCATTGTGCCATGATAGTGGCTGATGCGTTCACGGATATTCTGGAGTCCGATGCCGCTTTGCTGGCTCTCTGAGTCCAACCCACGTCCATTGTCACTGACAGTGAGTGTTACCTGGCCCTCCTCCTGCATCAGCTGGATGTCGATGCGATCGGCATGAGCATGTTTGACTGCGTTGTTGACTAGTTCGTAGGCACATCGATAGAGCACCACTTCCACGTCCTGACTCAACCTTTCGTCATTGCCAAAATGACTGAAATGTGCACCGGGCACCGAGATGGCCAGGTCCTGCAACGATGTCATCAATCCATTCTTCAACAGCTGTTCAGGCATCAGATGGTGGGCCACATGGCGCAATTCGGTGGCCGTTTCTCCCAGCTGTTTCAGCAATTCAGGCTTCGATGCATCACCCTCAATCTTCAATCTGAGCATCGTAAGCATTCCACCCAATCCATCATGCAGGTCGCGGGCAATGCGGCTTCGCTCAGCCACTTCGCCCTCGAAACGCGCCTTGAAGAGAGCCGTACGGCGTTGGAGTCTGACACTGCGCCACAACAGGAAGAAAGCGAGAACCAGGATCAAAAGCAAGGCTGAAAGCAGAATACCAGCCCACAGATGCCATTTTTTCTCGCGGTTCAATTGCTCGATAAGCTTTTGCTTCTTCTCTATATTATAAAGCACCTCCATCTGTGAGATGCTGCTCTGATAGTTTTGCGTCGAAAAACGCTCCATCATGGTGCGCACCTTGCTGATATAGCGCGAAGCCTCCTCCTTGTTGCCCAATTGTATGTAGATGTTGGCCAGCATCTCGTAGCAGCCCACATCGCTGAAGGTGGCCTCATCTTCATTCTCATGGATTGACTGCAGCGCATACTGGAGTGCAGCCTTCCAGTTCTTCGCCTTCATTTCCACCATTGTAGCAGCGGCATACACCTCGCAGCGCGTTTCGGTCATCATCTCTTCATTAACGACATCGAGTGCCTCACGGGCAAAAGTCTTGGCCTGCGTCAGATTCTCATGCCCGCTCATCAGGTTGATTTTTGCCAATGAGGCAAGCACTTCGGCATAGTCACTGGGTTCTTCGTCACGATGAGCGTGATAATAGGCATAGGCCGGATCTATTGTCTGCTTAGCCTGCTGATAGTCATCCCGATCGATATATATCATGGCAAGCCCCCTGCGCGACATCACCATCATCAACGAGTCTCCAGTCTTCTTCCCTTTCGCAATGGCTTGCCGATAATGACGTTCGGACTCTTTGTCATTGCCCATCGAAAGATAGAGTTCGGCAATGTTGTGGTGCAATATCGTCAGACTCTCTCGCCAGCCGTACTTCTCGAAGATGGGCATCGCCTTCTGATAGTATTCGATGGCGAGCAGATTCTTATCCTGTATATTGTATAGATTACCGATCGCGCCATAGATTGATGAAAGGTTGTCATCGATGGCCTTCTCGCTGAATCTGGAGTCGGTTCGCATGGTATCAGTTACTGCCAAAGCCCAATTATAGTAACTCAAGGCCTCATCAAATCGATCTCCACCATAAGCAAGCATTCCCAGCATTCGCAAGGCATCTACTCGAAGGTTCAACCATTTGCGCTCATTCGACAAGGCAAGGACTTGCTGTGCATTAGCCTCAGCACGCTTGCCATCGATTTGCAGATAGCCCCACATCAGGTCCCTATAGGCCAGGATCCGCTGTTCATCGTTCAGCGTTTGTCCGCTCTGCAGCACCTGCTCCAGCGAATCCACCTTGCGGTTCCTGTGGTCGGCATAGTCGGCACGTGCAGTAACACACAACAGTATCAGCGGCAAAAGCAAAAACCGTCTCATTATGATCTTTTTCCTCATAATTGTTCAAAAATGGTTTTCCTCCATGGCGTCCTTGGAGCTATATGAGTGAACTAAACATATTGTTTCGTGCACAAAGATAAGCATTTTTTCTCATATAGCACCACCCAAATGGGTGATTTTTTGTTCTATTTATACTATTCCACCCGTTTGGGTGGATAAATAATCGAATTAAAATGCTTATCTTTGCCCAAATAATTGACATAAACACTTAAAAATGAATACGACTATGAAAGCAAGAAGACTATTGGCCATCCTTGTGATGGTATTCGTTGGTATTTCCACGTCCAATGCCCAGGCTTGGCTTAACAAAGTGAAGGAAAAGGCTGTCGAAGCAGGCAAGCGGGCCGTTGAACAAAAGGTGAAGGAAAAGACCAGCGATGCTGAGCAAGCTGACAATGAGGAGGCAGAAGAATCTGCCACTCCAAAGAAAACTGCCAAAGGTGAAGCCGTGAAGAATGACTTTGTTCAAGGCACAGTGGTCATCTTTGAGGATAATCTGAAAGGTGAACAGATGGGTGAATTTCCCTCGAAATGGGATTTGATCGACAACAATGCCGAAGTGGCTCGCATGAATGGCCAGATGGCCATCAAGTTCGAACATGGCTCCGGCACACACATCACCCCTCTGGTACAAGGCGACAACAGGAAATACCTGCCTGAAGTGTATTCGTTGGAGTTCGATTATTTCGTTCCCGACGGCGACGAGCATCGCTGTGGCTACACGCTCCATCTGAGGACGGCCGATGATGACGGCAACTACGAGACATCCATTGGATTTGGCGATAATGACATTCGCTGGTATATTGCCAAACCTTCAGGAGGAGACAAGGTCGAAGGCGATAAATCGTTGGAAGGCAACCACGAACGAAACGATTGGAATCATTTTGCGTTGTCGTTCAATAAGCGGGCGCTGAAAGTCTATATCAATGGCCAGCGTGTCATCAACGCGCCCAATGCAAAGGCTGCCGATTGGTTCTCCATCGAAACGGATTTCTGGGAGGACCACATCGACTACATTACGAATATCCGTCTGGCTAAAGGCGGTGGTGACCTCTATGCACGCAATGCATCCGATATGACTGCTGTCGAAAAGGCCATTGCTGAAACGGGTAAGTTCGTGACCAACAACATCCTCTTCGAAACCGGCAAGGCAACGCTGAAGCCCGAGTCGATGGCTGAGATCCAGAAGGTGGCCGACTATATGCTGAAGAACCCAAGCGTACGCTTCGAAGTGCAAGGCCACACCGACAACCAAGGCACCGATAAGGTGAACGACCCGCTTTCACAACAGCGTGCCGAAGCTGTCGTGAAGGCGCTCGAAGGACTGGGTGTCGATGGCTTCAACCTCCGTGCTGTCGGCAAGGGCTCGCACGAACCTGTGGCCGACAACAAGACCGAGGAAGGACGCGCCAAGAATCGTCGTGTAGAGTTCATTAAGAAATAACCTTCTTCAATTAACAATTGCTACCTCAACCGAATCAACACCAGCAAAAATAAATACGTCACCCTTTCCTTGACTGAAAGTGTTCAGAAGGACTTTGACGAAGCCCTCAAGGATGCCTTTCCAACATCAATCACAAAGTCAGAATAGCAAGTGGAACAGTCGCCATGTAGTAAAGGTCGGAGTCAAGATGAATGCCGAGACACGATCGGTGGAGGATTGGGTGATTCGATGACGAAACAAGACTCAGTTTGCGCTTTGGGTTATACTATTTTAAACTAATTATTCTTTAGCAATCTATATGGAATTATTTACGGTATAAATCTAAAGTATATACATACGTTTTTCTACTCCATTGTCCTTCCGAATAAACTGTAGGATTGATGGTGTCATTACCAATGACCAGGCAAGTCATTCGTTTCCAAAGAGGCATTATATCATATCTTTCTGGAGTGTCATCTTTTGTCGGGAAATTGCTTGATACCAATCCTACATGCACACGTATAGAGAAGTTTGTGATGGGTGGAATAAGGATTGTAGTATCTGTATCCGACAACCTGAAATAACCATTTCCATAAGGATTATTGTAATTATAAGCCTCTGAATAGGCGGGAAGTTGTTTGGAATATGACACCTTGATAGTATCGTTAGTATGGTTATTTACTTCAAAAATGAAATCTCCGAAATAGTCACATGATGCGAACAGACAAATAGAAAGAAGCCAAAAGGCCAAAGATACATTTTTTTTCATATCAGTCTTTTCAGAATTAAAGTACAATTATTAAAGGGGGAAACCGGGAAGTAACTTTACAGCTTGAACTTGTAGCCCAGGGTGATGGAAAGGCAGCGGTTGCGTACTGCTGGATCTTCTTCGGCATCATCCATGCGAGTGAGGCCGAAATAGTAGCGGGCATCAAGGGTGATGTTCTTGTATTCGTAGGAGAGGCCGACGGGAATGCCGAAGACTACGCTCTTGCAGATGTCCGACTCCTCGAAACTAAAGGTGGAAAGGGAGGTGCTGGTTGCAGAAGAGATTGACAAATCCTCTTGAATAAGCTGATCGGCAGGAATTTCTGTAAATCCGGCTACTGCACCATTTACACTCATCTTGTCGTTCACCAGAAAGCCGACCTGAAGACCTGTCTTCACCGATAGCCCCTTCCAAACATAAAAATTCGCCAGCAATGGCATGTTGATATAGTCGGCCTTCAGCTTACCTTTCAATCCGATAATGACAGCCACCTTTCGGCCTTCTTCATTGACTCCCAATTGTCCCAAGGAAGCTTCATATTTAGCGCCCTGCTGCGAATATATTGCGCCCAACGAGACACCGAGCCATGGCGTTACGCCATACTCTGCTTCCAAACCTTCCGTGAAGCCGACTTTAGTCTTGTAGTTAACTTCTTCGTCAGAAGAGAGGTCCGACACATTGATGCCAATCATCGGCTTCAAAGAGAATTCGCCCACCTTGTTCTGGGCAGCTGCTGTCATCGTGCTGAGAGAAATGGCAGCGAAAAGAATTGCAATTGTTTTCATTTTAGCTTTTTGTTAGAAAAAAAAATATCTTCGATGGTATATAGCTCTCTGAGGTGGAAAGTTTAGCGAACTAACTGAAGATAAACGTCGAATACGTCTTTCTTGATATAAAGGCTACTGATCCTTTGCCGAACGACGGCCTGATGGCGGTCGCTGCGACACCCTGCACAAGGCAAGGCTTTTGGTGTCAGTTAGCGCTGCAAAGATAACGACTTTTTAATAACTCCAACAAAAAAAAGGGAAAAAATGCACGAACTTGGCATTTTTTCCTTTTTTGAGGATATTTTTTATGAAAAACGAGTGATTTCAGCGAAAGAATGGACACCTTCGCCGTGCAGGATATGGGACTCAGGAAACATTTGTCCGTCAACTCCCGCGCCCTTGGGCGCTAACTCCCGTTAACTCCCTGTAATCTTCCACTTTCGCACTTGCGTAACTTGAATAATATCAGAACTTAGTAAAAGGAACAACATTTATCCGATATTCGCCTTTCTCGATCGTACGCTCTTCATCGTTGGTAACGATAACCAAATCATCGCATTTCAGCTCGCCAGCACATTCCACGAGGCTATCGACTTCACGTCTTTCTGTCTTTTCGTTGCGCATGTCGTAACAAACTTGAACCAACCGTTTGATACGTGTCCCTTCACGCATCACGAAATTGACTTCCTTATCGTTGCGCGAACGATAATAGAAGAGGCTTCTATCCGGGTCGTAGCCACGCCGAAGTAGCTCAATAAACACCTGATTTTCGAGCAATCGTCCAAGGTTATCGCCCAAAGCGAATGCCTTGGCCTGCACAAAGCCATTATCGACGATATAGACTTTGCACGGAGCTTTTTTCATCAGCTTCAGTTTGGCATTAAAGCGAGGCAGGTAAAAAAACAGATAAGGCTCGTGCAAATAGTCCATATACTTACGCGTCGTATTCACACTCGAAAAGCCGAGTTCCTCGGTCAGGCTGCTTGCGCTTAATGGATTACAGAAATTGGACACAAGATACATGGCCATATCATTCAAGTCCGTGATGTTGCGAACATTGTGTCGCTTAGCCACATCCTTCCAAACGATGGAGTCGAACAGCGTATCAAGATAACTGCGAGTCAACGAACGAGAATTCACGACCTCGGGATATCCACCATTGCGCAAGTAATCGTCTGCCAGCACCGCCGCATGTGTAGCGTCTTCTGGTTTCAAAGCATGCAAATCGAGTTTGTTCCAGTCGAAGAATTCATCAAGACCAAAAGGCAGCATCTCGACCTGAAGATACTTGCCGGTCAATACCGTAGCCATCTCGCTCGACAGCATCTTGGCATTGCTTCCCGTTATGATCAAGTTCTTTCCCATTCTGTAGAGTTCACTGACCCATAGATCCCAGGCTTCGAGATTTTGCACTTCATCCAAAAGAATATAGTCATAGCCAGGATAAACATCATCAAGCATCCTCATCACAAGATTCGGATTCCAGGCTTCAAGGAGTGCCTGATTGTCGAAGTTCAGATAGGCAAAGTTTCTGCCCCTCAGCATAAGCAATGCCTGCGTGGATTTGCCTACGCGCCGAGGGCCAGTGATCAGTTTGATCAGATGACTTAGCAACAACTGCTCGATGTCTTGGTTAGTTCGTCGTGTCAGGTAAGTCCGCGACATCAGTTCATCACGTTCCTTGCGTTGATTCAGGATTATCGTCTTCATACAATAAAGGGCATTAACACGCCGCAAAGATACGCCATTTTCTTCATTTTTCCAGGTCTATTGCATAAAAAAGTTACTATTTTATGCAGTATAGCGTATTTATTGCATAAAATAGCATAATTCTAGCCATCCGGCTTACAGCTTGAACTCATAGCTCAGGGTGATGGAGAGGCAACAGTTGTGCACCACGGGGTTACCTTCGAAATCATCCATGCGCGTGAGACCGAAATAGTATCAGGTATCGATCAATCTTCCAACTCTCGCAACAAATCAGTCAGAATATACTGGTCGCTCATCAGATTCAATCCGCTGTCTGGATTTGACAGCAGGGCAAAGGTGCGCGAATTGTAAATCAAATCGAGTGCACGTTCGGGCTCGATAGATAAGCGGTCGGAGAGCAAAGCTGCAATTCTACCTATCTTACGCCATAATACTTGATCTCTCATAGTTTATTTCCTTCCTTAGCAAATTTAGCCTCCCAATTTCGCAAGGCTTCTTGCACATTCCATGCCACGCCGTCTATGCTTTCCGCATGCAGCGTGTCGTAACAATCAAACAGAAGCCGCCGAACTAAGTCATACTTCTTCAAACGGTTGTGAAGTTCTGTCGCAGAGATACCCATACGCTTCGCTGTAGCACCGATGGCTAACGTTGCAAACTGAATTTGTCGTGTCGTATATTCTGTCATTTGTCTTATCTCGTTATTTTTCTTTTGCAAATATACGAACAATTTCTTGAATCTCATAAAATAGTGCCAAAGTTCACTAACAAGTAACTTTGGCACTTCTATACAATGATGTCTATCAAAATAGTTCCTTATCGCACCTATATCATTGGATAATCTGAAGATTATCGAAATCAATAACTTGGCCACCTCGAGCATAGAAGCCAATACCTGAAGTGCCAAGAAGGTACTCATCCTTAGCTACTCTTCTACGATAAGTCATAGCCCTGACGCCATTAACAAAAAAGATAAGCTCATTGAGGTTGTATTGTACCTCGAATTCTATACCTACTTTCTTTCCTTTGTTCAATTTCAACGCCTCTTGCTTTTTTCCAATGATTTCTTTCTCTTTACATACTTCGAGATTTGCTTCACCTTCACAAAGGTAGAAAAGGATATAATTCTGATCGTCTTCATAGTCAAGAAGAATGCCGAAGATCTTGTCATCGTCAATCTTCTTAGCCAATGCTTCCACCGTAAGCACAAAAGGTTTATTGATATCAAACGGCCCATAACACGTTGAGGTCAATCCACCAGACTTACTCTCGAGATGAATTGCTCCGTCTTGTATCACTGCAATGCCGCGTTTGCCAACAGACTCTGTCCAACCGTATTGATTAGTTTCAAAATCGTCTGTCATAACTTGACCAACCACAGCATTAGGGATGAGAAGCAATAACGAAAAAAGGGAAAAACAAATAAAATGTTTCATAACACTCTACTTTGAAAGACGGGCTTGAAATTCGCTAATTAATGGTTCAAACTTCTTCAAAATACGCACCACCTCTCTATAAGAATTTTCATTGCTCATACCAACGAGGGGAGCCTCTTCCGAAGAAATCTTAATTTGAAAAACCAATGCGTCATCTGACACACCAGACTGTTTAACAGTGACACGAGTACGCACTGCCTGCTTTGACTCGCTGAATCGTTCGTAATCCCATGGAGTCTGTACGAATCCGGAAGAAATATCAGTGGTCTGCATTTCATCAAAGTAATTTAACAGAATCTGATGTATAAGTTTCCACGCTTTCTCGGGATCTTTCTTACCATTCTCATCTTTGGTATAATAATCTGGCGAAACTGTAACACTGAAAAACTTGTTCACCAATCCACTCGGTACAGAAGCCTCATAAAATTTATCGGGCCGCATGGTATATGAAATTGCAGTTCGTTTATCTGATTTATAAAACTTTGTCTCTTGGGTTAAATAGCCCTCTTTCTCCAGTTTAATCGCGATAAAATCACTTTTATCCAATGTTACCTCAACAACACCATCTCCAACATAGTTTCCATCCACAGAAATTTGAGCATCAGATGGGACTACTGAAATCTTCAACTTCTTCTTTGCTTCCACATTCTGCAATCCAAACGCTAACATAAGGATTACAATAGCAAGAACCTTTTCAATTCTACTTTTCATGTTTGTACTAAGGGTTCAAAAAGGTACAAAGGCTGTTTCAGGGAGAACCCATTAACCTGCCACAGTCCATTACTATTATAATGTAAAGTTTACTAAATAAGCAAATAAAAGTATGTAAAATAATAGTAATTGAAAAAATAACGTTGAATACGTTTTTTCTTGATATGCATGTCATTCACACTTTCCCAAAAGACTAACAATTGTCATTACAGCGTTCACAAATGAACATCAAGTTTCAGAATGACGGTGCAAATATACGAAATAATTTCAAATCTCAAATAAAAAATAAGAAAAAACTGCCCGACAAAGCATTTTTTCTTATTTTTAGGTTGATTTCGTATATATTTTTGGTGAATAATAAAAAAATATTAAAGTATACTTTAACAAAAATCGCGAATTTGACAAAGTATACTTTACGAGCGAAGTATTATAAAAATGTAGAATGCTCCGCACATAACCCGATAAGGGTGGCATCAACATCACTTGATGAATCGGAAATTGTGTCTATAGCATCTCCTACCTGGGTCCAATCATCGGGACCACTGCCTTCGTAGCGATAAAAGAAGGAGAAGTGAGGGCCGCTGCGCTCTATGCGAAGATAAATGCGAGTGACGAAGTCGGGGAGCTCGGTCTCGGCAAGGAGATCGAAACCTTGGTGGTTCATACGACGCAGGGCGAGACCAGCTAAATCGCGGCAAAAGAAAAGGGAGCTTAAACCCTTGGAGACCTGTGAACTTGAAGAATTGTCTGTCGAAACAATCAATCCCGCAGCATCGCCATCCTTAGGCTCGAAGAACATCTCGACCATCACGGCGAACTGCTCCGACTGGATACGACGAGCCACCTGGCAGGGAATCTTCCCTCCCCGCTTCGATGACATATTGACACAAGGCAGCGAAATGCCGTGAACAATCGTCTCCGGACGTTCATCGACATACGTCATACCTTGCACAGGGCCATTGGGGAACAACCACTCAGGGCCTAAGGTCAGCGAGGAAAAGACGGTAGTATCGGGCTTAGACTCCTCGTTGCCAAAGTTCTCTTCAAAAGCGAACTGGCTGTATACGGCACAGTTTTCGTGTGTCGATGTACAACCAGCACATATCAAAGCGTTCAAGAATATGACGCAGGAGCGCAGATTCATGGGGGTATCACGAATTAGCGAATTTGAGAATTAATCTCAAGGGATTTTGTTCTCTTCTATTTTTCTTCGGACTATTTGGACTTAAGGGACAGAGAGGGTCAAGGCTGAAAGTCCTTAAAGTCCCAGAAGTCCGTAGAAAAAAACATACTATGACTCTCCTTAGAGCCGATACGCGGTTATTCGTTCCCAATCTTAGGTAGCTTGGCAAGACCTTCGGCAATAGCTTCATCGCTTGGGATGATGTCGGTCATCACTCCATCGTTGAACTGCTGATAAGCCACGAGGTCGAAGTAACCGGTGCCCGAAAGGTTGAAGACGATGGTCTTCTCCTCGCCGGTGAGTTTGCACTTGTTGGCCTCGTCGATGGCAACGCGGATGGCGTGGCTCGACTCGGGAGCAGGCAGAATACCCTCAGCACGGGCGAAGAGCTCGGCAGCTTCGAAGACAGCAGTCTGCTCGACGGCACGAGCCTCGAAATATCCATCGTGATAGAGTTGTGCGAGGATGGGGCTGATGCCGTGGAAACGAAGTCCACCGGCATGGTTAGCCGAAGGAATGAACTGCGAACCAAGTGTGTACATCTTGGCGAGTGGGCAGATCATACCTGTGTCGCAGAAGTCGTAGGCGAACTTGCCGCGGGTGAAGCTGGGGCAATAAGCGGGCTCCACACCGATGAGGTGGTAGTTGGCCTCACCACGCAGAATCTCACCGAAGAATGGTGAAGCAAAACCGCCGAAGTTCGAACCACCACCCAGGCAACCAATCAGGATGTCGGGCTTGATGTTATATTTATCGAGCGCACGCTTCACTTCCAAGCCGATGATGGACTGATGGAGTAGCACCTGGTTGAGCACCGAGCCAAGCACGTAGCGATAGCCGGGAGTCTTGACAGCAGTCTCGACAGCCTCCGAGATAGCGCAACCAAGCGAACCAGTAGTGCCAGGATGGTTGGCAAGAATCTTTCGGCCCACTTCTGTGGTCATGCTGGGCGAAGGAGTAACATTGGCGCCATAAGTGCGCATCACTTCGCGGCGGAAAGGCTTCTGCTCGTACGACACCTTTACCATGAAGACCTTGCAGTCGAGGTCGAAGTA
The DNA here is from genome assembly GCA_017519885.1 of Bacteroidales bacterium. GTDB lineage: Bacteria > Bacteroidota > Bacteroidia > Bacteroidales > UBA3663 > Liminaster. The sequence goes on from JAFWRO010000051.1 coordinate 93,108, forward strand.
CGAACAAGCCATACTCAATGCCGTACCCCACTGGCCGGCACCAGTCTCTGTGGTCACACCCTTCAGCCCCTGTGCCTTGGCATAATAAGCCTGGGCGATGGACGAGTTGAGTTTGTGAGAACCCGAGGTGTTGTTACCCTCGAACTTATAGTAAATCTTGGCAGGCGTTCCGAGCGCCTTCTCCAGGAAGTAGGCACGCACGAGTGGTGAAGGACGATACATGCGATAGAACTCCTGCACGGGCTTCGGGATGTCGAAGTAAGCCGTGTCGTTGTCGAGTTCCTGCTTGTTCAGCTCTTCGCAGAAGATGGGGTTCATCTCCTCGAGGGTCAAAGCATGTCCATCAGCGGGGCTGATGAGTGGAGCGGGCTTCACTTTCATGTCAGCACGCACGTTGTACCACTGTGTGGGAATCTCGTTCTCAGCCAGATAGATCTTGTAGGGGATTTTCTGCTCCATAGTAGGAATTGTTTAATGAGTGGGATGGATTAATATAATAATGAGTAAGAGGATTAAACGACCTTCTTATACACGTTTCCGACGGCGATAATCTCTTTGATGCTCTCTCTAATCCTGGCGATGGCCTTGACCTCGGACGGATGGGTCAGAAAGCGCAAGGCGCGGATGACGTTGTGGGCACGCTGCGAATACCACCAGCAGAATTTGCCAATCGGAATCCACAGCAGAATCCAGACGAGGGCCTGCCACCAAAGTCCCCAGCCGATTCCCATCACGAGCAAGGTGATGAGCGCGAAAAGCGGATAGAGGATGACGATGGAGAGGATGAGTCGATAGGAATTGGTGAACATCTTGTCCTCCTTGAGGAGTACCAGCGGTGCCCAGTAGCAGATGATGTGCGGCCAGAGGCTCACAATCCAGAGCGGCAGCAAGGCGAGCACCAAAAGACCTTTGGCCAACGTTCCTGCCCATGTGGGAGGTGCAGCCATCATGGTGTCCTGGATGCCCAGTTTCTCTTCGCGCTCCATCAGTTCATCGACCTGCTCGACGAGTTCCTCATTGTCCATCAAAGGTTTGAGCTGCTCCACATAGACCTTGTCCTCGGCCAGCTTCTCGGGCAAAGGCAGGTTCTTCATCGTAGCAGGATTGAGGGCCGAACGACGCAGGAAGTCCTTCTCGGCATAATGGTCCTGACCCTCGTCGAGCATCATGCTCTGGATGGAAGCACGCATCTTGCGTGTTACTTCGCGCATCACGCGATAGGGATGCTCCTGAAACTCGGCATAGTATGGTTGCAGCGAGATGGGCTCGCCCACCATCCACAGGAAGTCGTACTGCGCGTCGTGATAATCGCTGTAATGATGTGCAGTAGGAAGGATTTTGATGTCCTCCTTCCAGTCGTTGTACTTGGCGGTGTGGAATGCCATGCGGACAAGACCCGTCGAGAACGGATCGAGGTAATGGCCCTGCGTATGACCCGATTCGGGGAATACCAGCACGTTGCGGCCCTGATTGATGCGAACAGCAAGGCGGTCGAACAGCCTATAATTTTCTTCAAGTGCTTCGCCTCCTTCCCAACCCATTCGGAAGGCAGGCATCAGACCCAGCCACGAGAGAAAAGACGTAATGGCTGGATTGAGAGAAAACACGTTGGCGCGTACCACAAAATGCTGCAGATAATCGACAGGATAGGCAAAAGCAATATTGATGGCATCATTGGCCGCATTCTGATGATTGCAGGCAATGAAGTACTTCTCCCCTTTCGCAGGGATATTTTCCTTGCCTACGGTGTAACGATTCCGGATCATCAGCGTGCTGTTGATGAGGTTGATATACCACTTGTACAGGACCAGACCCGGCTTTTGATGAGAATGTAACGGTGTCACAGAATGACTAAATTTAAAAATAACACGAAATAACGGCGGCAAAGTTACTCAAATTTGGGCAAACAGCCAAATTATCGGCCGAAAAAATAATCAATCGGTATAAAAAGTAAACATATTGGCAACATTTGAGTACTTTTTTTGCCAAACAAAAGGCGTTAGGAAGGAAATAGCACAATTTCGGCTGTTATTGTGCTTTCGCAAAAATCATAAGCACAATTTCGGCCAACATTGTGCTATTGTGAAAATTAATAGGACAATTTCGGCCAACATTGTGCTATTGTGAAAATTAATAGGACAATCTCAGCCAACATTGTGCCATTGCAAAAATTAATAGGACAATCTCGGCCAACATTGTGCTATCGCAAAAATTAATAGGACAATCTCGGCCAACATTGTACTATCGCAAAAAATAATAGGACAATCTCGGCCGACATGGTGCCATTGCGAAAATTAATAGGACAATCTCGGCCAACATTGTGCCATTGCGAAAATTAGTAGCACAATCTCGGCCGATATTGTGCTATTGCGAAAATTAGCAGAACAATCTTGGCCGATATTGTGCTATTGTCTTCTGACTCGCTTTTCTATCTCAAATGAAACGCCGAATCGACTGGCTACACGCAGTAAACTCTTATATGAACGCCATCCACAACGTTTGGCCACCTCTTCAAATCGTTGGAGGCTGACTTCATTCTTATACGAATCTTTCACCTGCTTCGAGAGTAGGAATCCCTCGGGAGCATCCTTCGACTTTTCAGCGACGAATTCCTTCACACTATTGAAACCAGCCTTCTGTTCTTCCCAGAGGTCCTTGGCCTGTAGTAGACGCCAATGTTGCACGATGTCCTTGATCTGCATACCTGTCAGCAGATTCACGGCCTCGCGGAACGACCTATCGTTCACATCGAGGAACAAGGATATTTCGTTAGCTTGTATGGTTCGGGTGTTATTCAGCGCGAAAATCAGCGCATCCATAATGAGTTCTCCCGTAGGAGTTTTCCTGTTCTTGTACAGTTCCTCAACGCTTGTGAATTGTTTTAACTTGATCATAATCGTATGCTTAAGACGGCGCAAATTTACGCATTTTTTCCGACACTAACAAATCTTTCGGCAACTTTTTGACTCACTCCTGCATTTTGAATTCCAATGGCGTCATTCCCGTCAGGCGCTTGAAATATTTGCTGAAGAAGGAGGGATTGGGGAAGAGCAGGTCGTCGGAAATCTGAGCCACGGTCTTGTCGGAATGTTTCAGTTCGACCTTGATGCGCGTGACGAGGGCGCGGTCGATCCACTCCTTGGCCGTGACGCCGCTTGCCTGTCGGATTATGGTGCCGAGATAGCGTTCGGTGAGGCACATCTTGGCGGCATAAAAGGCAATCTGGTGTTCACGTGCCACATGCTGGTTGACCAAATAGATGAACCGGTCGAAGATGGTCTGCTCGCGCGAAAGCAAGGCCTGCTGTCGCTCGGTCTGTTGGCGGTATAGGCCGTCATAATGGTGCATCAGAGCAGCCACAAGACTGCTGACTGTCTGCCTGTTGTAGTCGGGCTGGGTTACCAATTGCCGAATGGTCTCGATGATACGTCGGGCCGTGTCGAAATCTGCCTCATCCACCTTGAGCTGGAAGTCGCGCACCTGTCCGCTAAAAGACGAAGGCATCATGCCGCTGGCAAAGGGCATGGGAAAACTATTGAAGAGCGCCATGCCGAAGATCTCAAGATCATCGGAAAAAGAGACGGGCGTGATGATGGTGCCCGGCCCAAGAAAGACAAGCATCCCGGCCTCCAACTGCTTCTCGACGAGGTTGAAGTTGATGCGGGCTTGCCCGCGCAGAATGAGGCCGAAACGATGGTCGTCGATGGCAAAAGGCGGACGCTGCTGGATGATGACGCCGAACACCTTCCGGTCGCCATGCAGGATGCCCAGTTCCTTACTAATATATATATGTTCGCGCAAATGCTCGTAATGCGGCTCCAGGATGTCATGAATCCGCGAGAAGTCCATCAGTTTCGGCTGTTTTTCCATAAAATATCTCGATTTGATGGTGCAAAGATAATGAAAAATTGGTTATTTACACTCTTTTTGTAAACAAATCGAACAAAAAGAACATTTTTCCCCTTCAAAAGATAGCGGGAGATTGAAAAAAACGCCGTATCTTTGCACCATCAAAACCAAATGAAGGAAAAACGTATGAAAAGATTATTCGTAGCAATGATGCTGCTGCCGCTCCTGGCCCAAGGGCAGACGCTGGAGGAATGCCAGCAGGCAGCGGAGCGCAATTATCCATTGATAAGCCAATACGGGCTAATCGAGAAGACCACCGACCTTACGATGAGCAACCTCAGCAAAGGATGGCTTCCTCAGGTGACGGCTTCGGCACAGGCGACTTATCAGAGCGATGTTGTCGCGTGGCCCGATCAGATGCAGACCATCTATCAGCAGATGGGACTCGATATGAAGGGACTGAAAAAAGACCAGTACAAGGTCGGCATCGACGTGCAGCAGATGGTCTTCGACGGAGGCGCCATCAGCAGCCAGCGTGACATTGCCCGTGAGCAAGGCCGCGTGCAGGAAGCGCAGACCGAGGTGACAATGTACCAGGTGCGCCGCCGCGTAAATGAGATGTACTTTGGCCTGCTGATGCTCGACGAGCAGATAGCGCTGAACAACGACCTGCAATCGCTGCTTGCTGCCAACGAGCAGAAGTTAAGTTCGATGTGGAAACGCGGAACTGCCTCGGAAAGTGACTACCAGGCCGTCAAGGCCGAACGCCTGAACGTGATGCAGCAGGCCACGACCCTCGATGCCCAGCGCAGGGCGGTGATGAGGATGCTGTCGACCTTCTGCGGTATGGAAGTGACCCACGTGGAGAAACCGGCGCTCATTGCCCTCCCCTCGCAGGACGTGGCACAGCGTCCCGAACTCAAGGCCATCGATGCCCAGCTCAGTCTGGCCAATGCGCAGGAACGATTGCTCAACGCTGCTTTGAGGCCCAGGCTTTCGCTCTTCGCCTCGGGCTTCTATGGTTATCCCGGCTACAATATGTTTGACGACATGATGTCGCACGACTGGTCGTGGAACGGTATGGTGGGCGCCCGCCTGTCGTGGAACCTCGGCGCATTCTACACGCACCGCAACGACAAGGCAAAGATCCGCCTGCAACGCGACATGGCAGAGACGAGCCGCGAAGTCTTCCTTTTCAACAACCGTTTGGAACTGATTCAGCAGAACGAGAACATCGAGCAATATCGCCGACTGATGAACGACGACGAGGAGATCATCGCCCTGCGTTCGTCGGTCAGAAAAGCGGCAGAGTCGAAGCTTGCCCACGGCATCATCGACGTGAATGATCTCGTGAAGGAAATCAACGCCGAAAATGCGGCACGCGTGCAGCAGTCGATGCATGAGATAAAGCTGCTGAAGGAGGTCTATGACATGAAATTTACAACCAACAATTAAACACAAGATATGAAAAAGCTCATAACCATGGCAAGCGCGGCCCTTTTGCTGGCGGCTTGCGGAAATAGTGAAAAGGAATACGACGCCACAGGCACCTTCGAGGCCACGGAAACCACCGTTTCGGCCGAACAGAATGGCACGCTACTGACCTTCGCCATCAACGAGGGCGACGAAATCGAAGCCGAAAGCGAAGTGGGACTGATCGACACCACGCAGACTTGGCTCAAACTCCAGCAGGCACGAGCCACGCAGGAAGTCTATCAAAGCCAGAAGCCCGACATGGAGAAACAGACCAGCGCCACGCGTCAGCAACTCGCCAAGGCCCAGGCCGAACAGCAGCGCTACAAGGAACTCGTTGCCGATGGCGCCGCACCCAGCAAGATGCTCGACGACGCGACCAACCAGGTGCAGGTACTCCAGCGCCAGCTGGCTGCACAACTCTCCTCCCTCTCGAACAACACGAATGCGCTCAGCAAGCAGATGGCTGCCACCGAAGTGCAGATCGACCAACTGCGTGACCAGCTGCGCAAATGCCATATCAAGGCTCCGCTCAAGGGCACCGTGCTCGAAAAGTATGCCGAACGAGGCGAATTCGTGGCCATCGGCAAACCATTGTTCAAGATGGCCGACATGGAGCAGGTCTATATCCGCGCTTACGTCACTTCGGCACAGTTGCAGAGTATTCGCACCGGGCAGCAGGTGAAGGTTTTCGCTGATTACGGCGACGGGAAGAAGCAGGAATACGACGGCACGGTTTCGTGGATCTCCAGTCGTTCGGAATTTACCCCAAAGACCATCCTGACCGACGATGAGCGTGCCGACCTGGTCTATGCCGTCAAGGTCCGTGTCAAAAACGACGGATTCATCAAGATTGGCATGTACGGAGAAGTGAAGTTCTGAGAAGAAATGGTCGCATAGCGACCCAGTTCCTGAAATAAAGGCAGAAAGAAATGAATGCCATTGAAGTGAAAAACGTCAGTATGCGGTACGGAGGGGTGCAGGCACTCGACGACGTGTCGTTTGCCGTCCCCAAAGGCGAGGTGTTCGGGCTTATCGGTCCCGATGGAGCCGGCAAGACGTCGCTCTACCGCATCCTCTGCACCCTGTTGCTGCCCGAGGCAGGCACGGCTCTTGTCGATGGGTTCGACACGGTGCGCGAGATGAGGGAGATACGCAAGCGCGTGGGCTACATGCCGGGCAAGTTCTCGCTCTACCAGGACCTGACCGTCGAGGAGAACCTGACCTTCTTCGCCACCCTGTTCGGCACCACAGTCGAAGAAGGCTACGACAGCATTCGTGCCATCTATTCGCAAATCGAACGGTTCCGCAATCGCAAAGCCGGAGCATTGTCGGGCGGCATGAAGCAGAAGTTGGCACTCTCGTGCGCCCTGGTTCACTCGCCCAATGTGCTGCTGCTCGACGAACCGACGACGGGCGTTGACCCTGTGAGCCGCAAGGAATTGTGGGAGATGCTGCTGATGCTAAAGGAACGCGGCATCACCATCATGGCCTCCACGCCCTATCTCGATGAAGTGTGCTGCTGCGAACGGGTTGCCTTCCTCGACCACGGCAAGATACGCGGCATCGATACGCCCGAGGTGATACTCGACAGGTTCAGCGACGTGTTCAATCCGCCGGGGATTGATAAATATGCTGCGACGGAATCGCAGCTTACGGAGAATGTGATCGAGGTGGAGCACCTGGTGAAGGCTTTCGGTACATTCCATGCGGTGGACGACATTTCGTTTACTGTGAAGCGGGGTGAAATCTTCGGTTTCCTTGGTGCCAATGGTGCAGGCAAGACCACAGCTATGCATATGCTGACGGGATTGAACCAACCGACAAGCGGCACGGGCCGTGTGGTGGGCTACGACATCCGCACGGAATATGAGCAGATCAAGCGCCACATCGGCTATATGTCGCAGCGCTTTTCGCTCTACGAGGACCTGACCGTGGCCGAGAACATCCGACTCTTTGCCGGCATCTACGGGATGAAGGACGACGTCATCCGTCGCAAGACCGACGAGGTACTGGAGCGACTGCAGTTCGCCGACCACAAGAACGACCTCGTGAAGTCGCTGCCCTTGGGCTGGAAACAGAAACTGGCCTTCACGGTCAGCATCTTCCACGAGCCCGGCGTCGTCTTCCTCGACGAGCCGACAGGTGGTGTTGACCCTGCCACGCGCCGCCAGTTCTGGGAACTCATCTACGACGCTGCCCGTCGCGGCATCACCATCTTCGTCACCACCCACTACATGGACGAGGCCGAATACTGCGACCGCATCTCCATCATGGTCGATGGCAAGATCAGCGCCCTCGGCACGCCCGACGAACTGAAGGAGCGATTCCATCAGCCCGACATGGACCACGTGTTCACCTATCTCGCCCGACAAGCGACACGTTCAAGCAACTGACATCATGAAACAATTTATATCATTCGTCATCAAGGAAGCCCGCCACATCCTGCGCGACAAGCGCACGATGCTCATCCTGTTCGGCATGCCGACCGTGCTGATGCTCCTCTTCGGCTTCGCCATCTCGACCGATGTCCGAAACGTGCGCACCGTGGTGGTCACTTCGCAGATGGACCCGCTGACGCAAGCCGCCGTCGAGCGACTCAGCGCCTCGGAATATTTCAACATTATGGCCACCACAGCCACACCTCAGGAGGCCGAACTGATGATACGCCACCAGAAGGCCGACCTTGCCATCGTCTTTGCCAAGGATTTTGCCTCGAAACACAGCGGACTTCAATTCATCGTCGATGGTGCCGACCCAAACATGGCTCAGCAATGGACCAACTATGCCACAGGCGTCATCACCGGCATGCAGGGCGGACTCGTGAACCAGAAGATGCTCTACAACCCGCAGATGCTGTCGGCCTACAACTTCGTGCCCGCCATCATGGGTATGCTGTTGATACTCGTCTGCGCTATGATGACCTCCATCTCGATCGTTCGCGAGAAGGAACGCGGCACAATGGAGGTGCTGCTCGTCTCTCCCGTGCGTCCGCTGATGGTCATTGTCGCCAAAGCCATTCCCTACCTGGTGCTGGCTTTCGTCATCCTGATTGTGATACTGCTGATGGCCCACTATGTCCTCAGCGTGCCGCTCGCCGGCTCGCTGGTATGGATTCTGCTGGTTTCGGTCATCTACATTCTGCTGGCCCTTTCGCTTGGTCTGCTCATCTCGAATTTGGCGCAGACGCAACTCGTGGCCCTGCTTCTTTCGGCCATGGTGCTTCTGATGCCCGTGGTGATGCTCTCGGGCATGCTGTTCCCCGTCGAATCGATGCCGAAGATCCTGCAATGGATTTCAGCCATTGTCCCACCGCGCTACTACATCTCGGCGATGCGTAAGCTGATGATCATGGGCGTGGGCATTCGCGAAGTGATGCACGAAGTTGTCATCCTCATCGGCATGACCGCATTCCTGCTCACCGTCGCCCTGGCGAAATTCAAGGAGAGGCTGTAAAATTTATAACTGGGAGTTATTGGGAGTTAACAGGAGTTAGCGCTAAAGCGCGGGAGTTAACGGACGATACATAACAATTTAGACAAATATGACACTGAAATATCTTATCCAGAAAGAGTTCCTGCAAATACGGCGCAATACCTTCCTGCCCCGGCTCATCTTCCTCTTCCCCATCGTCATCATGTGTGTCATGCCCTGGGTGATGAGTATGGAGGTGCGGAACATTGTGGTGGATGTGGTCGATAACGACCGCACGATGTCGAGCCAGCAGCTCGTCCACGACATCGAGGCGAGCAACTACTTCATCTTCCATGGTCAACAACCCACCTATCAGGCAGCGCTTGCCGACATCGAGACCGGAAAGGCCGACGTAGTGCTGGTGATACCACAGGATTATAGCCGCGACCTCACCATGGGCCGGCAGCCGCAGGTCCTCATCGCAGCCAATGCCGTCAACGGCACCAAGGGATCGATGGGCTCGGCCTACCTGTCGCAAATCGTCACCGCCCATGCCCTGCCCGAAGCAGCCACCATCCAGTCGAAGGTGTCCACGCTCCTGCTCTACAACAAGCACCAGAACTACAAGGTCTTTATGATTCCCGCTCTCTTTGCCATCGTGATGATGCTGATGACGGGCTTTCTGCCTACGCTCAACATCGTCGGCGAAAAGGAGGCAGGCACCATCGAGCAGATCAACGTCACCCCGGTCTCGAAGTGGGCATTCATCCTTTCCAAGCTCATCCCCTACTGGCTCATCGCCCTCTTTGTCATCACCGCCGGCCTGTTGCTGGCATGGGGGCTCTACGGCATCACCAGCAGCGGTCCCATCTGGCTCGTCTATGTGCTGGCTATGTTGCTGGCGCTGTTCTTCTCGTCGTTCGGCCTCATCGTTTCGAACTATTCCGACACTATGCAGCAGGCGGTCTTTGTCATGTGGTTCTTCGTGGTTTGTCTCATGCTGCTCAGCGGCCTCTTCACGCCGACGCGCTCCATGCCGCATTGGGCCTATCTGACCACCTACGTCAACCCGATGCACTACTTCATCGACGCCATCCGCACCGTCTTCATCCGAGGCGGCACCTTCCATGCAGTCGCCCATCAGATTCTCGCCCTGCTCTCCATCGGCCTCATCATGGCCTGCTGGGCGGTACAGAGTTACAAGAAGAACAACTAACTTAGAAAAGCCGAGATAGCAAAACAACTATTCTCGGCTTCTTTTGTCATAGTTTTGGGCCTTTGCAATACCTTTTTCCCAATTATTTCCTTACCTTTGTAACGCACTTTAGATTCATCAAAAACAAATAACCAACCTTCTTAAACCAATCATCATGAACATTCTCATTCTACAGGCCTCTCCAAGGAAAAATGGCAACACCGCATGGATGGCGGAAGAGTACAAGAAAGCTGCCGAGGCAGCCGGACATCAGGCAACCATCGTCGACGTGGCTCACAAGAAGATAGCAGGCTGTCTGGCTTGCGAATACTGCCACACCAAGGGCAATGGCGCATGCATCCAGAAGGACGATATGCAGGACCTCTATCCGCTGATGGCCGAAGCCGAAGTACTCGTGCTGGCCGCTCCCATCTATTACTTTGCACTCAACGCACAGTTGCAGGCTCCCATCGACCGCATGTATTGCGTGATGAAACCCGCCAAGCTGCAGAAGATGGCATTGCTCATCTCCAGCCACTCTCCCGGCGTCTATGAAAGTGCCAAGGCCGAGTACCGCGACCTCTGCGGTTTCTGGGGTGCTACCGACACTGGCACCGTCACCGCCATGGCCTCCGAGCAGAAGACCGACGAGACAAAGGCCAAGATTGCCGCTCTCGTAGGCAACCTTTAAGCCAAACACGAACTCCAAAGCGTTTTCCATCCTGCTTTGAACAGCCTCAAATGGACGGTACTGGCCGACAATCGCACCAGCAATCCACGTCTCGAAACCGAACACGGGCTGAGCATCCTGTTGGAGACCACACGCCATCGCGTACTGCTCGACACGGGAGCCAGCGACCTTTTCATACGCAATGCCGACCGTCTGGGCATCGACCTCAGCGAGGTGGACTATGTGTTCATCTCGCATGGTCATGCCGATCATGCGGGGGGCTTGCGTCATTTCCTGAACATCAACTCGAAAGCACGCATCATCGTCTCGCCCGATGCTCTGACAGGAGAGTATTTCTCTAAGCGCAGGTTTCTGCACAGCATCACGACCATGTGGCCCACTTTGCCGCAAGAGCGGTTGCTGCTCATCAGCCAAACCTGCGAGATTGATGAAGGCCTTCACATCATCGCCCGCATCCCCCAATCCCACCCTTTGCCCAAGGGGAACGACATGCTCTTCGTCCGCAATGCTGCGGGTGAATACCTGCGCGACGACTTCCGTCATGAACTGACACTATATGCCGACGGGCTGCTCTTCACCGGCTGTGCCCACAGTGGCCTGGAGAACATCCTCGCTGCCTGTCCTTGGCCCGTGGAGACCGTCATCGGCGGCTTCCATCTGCTCGACGGGCAGGAATCCGACGACGAACTCATCGCCCTCGGCACCAGACTGAAAGAAAGATATCCCCAGACGCAATTCTACACCAGCCACTGCACAGGCGGCATGGCCTTTCAACGGCTTAAAAGCGTTATGGGGCCACAACTAGATACATTCATTTAACACATTCCTATGAAAGTCAAAAAAGGTTACGGCTGGACGGCCGTCTATGACGAAAAGCTCGACCGATATTTCGGAGAATACGGAGGTGGCATGAACTATAACCTCTACGAGCTGGAGAAAGATCAGTTCGACCTGCTCGACTCCGAGATGACCGAAGGTGATGCGTGCCAGATCATGTACAAAGGACGGCACATGTATATGAGCGTCAACGACCGGTGCGGGCCGCCTTATACCATCGTCTTCGACGACGAGTACAAGACGCTTTGTCCCTGGGCAAAGGTAATGGGTGAAGACCAGAGAATCTGGCCGAAAGAACTGACCGATGCTGCCGTGGAACTGTTTGAGAGTGAGAAGAAGAACCGCGAGTATCGGAAAAAGAAAAAGGATTCGAACAAATAGTTCAAAATAGAATCGGTATCTAATCGTATAGAAAAGCGAAAAGCAACGTGAATAAACTGTTGAGACATCTGATTGTCATCATCGCCCTGCTTTGCGGGCTCCTTGGCTCTGGAATAAGAGTCAAGGTGCAAGAAGTTGCGACCAACCAGGTCGTTGGCGAGGTGAGAAGCATGCGTCCCGACAGGCAGGACAGGTTGTGGGGCGAAGAACCTCAAAGCCCCCTCAGTGCCTCGATGCGAAAGCCGCCGTCATCGCATCGGATAGTTTCGACACGTACATCACGACTGCTGCCGACGCAAGGCGGCAAGTCAGGCCATAGTTCCGACCGTTGGGCCAACGGTCATTCGTCTAACCTTTTAAATCATTTGCCGTCGCTGCTGTGCCAAAGCCCGATGTGGCTTGGTATAGTTGCTCCGTCTCCGCGCCTTTATTACGTCATCGCGCTGAGACGTCTTCTTTGTTAGTGACCTACTCCATGTGAACAAATAATGTAGTAAGTCACCTAATAAATCATTTTAAAAACAAAGAAGAAAAACAATGGCAAATATAACAAGTCTGCAGATTTGGGATGAAATCTGCACTGATGCTCGTTTGGGTGTCAGCAAATCGCTATTCGGGTTGAAGACCACCGTAACTTACAAACCCACAGGCAGTAAACTGGATGCCAACATCGCCGGTTATTCTCCCTCCGATGGAGCACAACTAAAACGCATCATCGAGAATTTACACGAAAACGCCGTCAAGGACTTGGACAATTTCCGCCCCAAGCCCGTACCCAACGGCAACTATCAAGTCGAAGTTTGTGCTTCGCAAGATGGTGAATATCTTGCCGTGATGATGTATCAGTTTATTCATCTGGGCTATGAGCCCGTGACCGGCATGCACACCTTCGAAGGAGAAAAAGCACGCATGCTCAAGCAAATATTATTCTAATTTCCAAATCAGCGGCAGCACTTTTCCGCGCTGCCGCTGATGAAACCATAAACTACAAGACACATGACGTTCACACCTGAAAACATCTTCTTCTTGGGCGCAGTGCTTATCTTTGCGAGCATCATCATCAGCAAGTGGGGCTACCGCTTCGGCGTGCCGACGCTGCTGCTGTTTCTCTTCACAGGCATGCTCTTCGGCAGCGATGGGCTCGGCCTGGAGTTCCACAGTCACGAAGACGCACAGCTTGTTGGTATGCTATCGCTATCGGTAATCTTGTTTTCGGGCGGCATGGACACCAAGCGACGCGACATCGAACCCGTGGCTGCACAAGGTCTGATGCTTTCGACAGTTGGCGTGATGCTGACGACCGGCATCACGGGCCTGCTCATCTATTATCTTTCGCAGTGGACGCAGCTTGACATCGGATTGTCTCTGCCCATGTCGATGTTGCTGGCAGCTACCGTATCGAGTACCGACTCGGCATCGGTCTTCAACCTGCTGCGCACCCAAGGCATCGGCTTGAAGCACAAACTTCGTCCCATGCTCGAACTGGAGAGCGGCTCCAACGACCCCATGGCCTACGTGCTGACCGTTGCCCTCGTCGATCTGATTGTTACAGCAGGCGAATTCTCGGGCATGGCATTGGCCTCCAAGATTGTTGGGCAACTCGCCGTGGGCGGACTGCTCGGCTTCCTGTGCGGACGAGCGCTGGTGTGGATTGTCAATCACATCAATCTCCCCAATCCCTCACTCTATCCGGTGCTGGTGCTGAGCATGATTCTCATCGTCTTCACTTTCACAGATATGATGCAGGGCAACGGATACCTGGCCGTCTATGTAGCCGGACTGGTGGCAGGCAACACGCGCATGTCCTACCGCCGCGAGACCAAGACTTTCATGCAGGGCATCACCTGGCTGCTGCAGATAGTAATGTTCCTCACGCTCGGTCTGCTCGTCAACCCGAGCGAGATGCTCAGTGTCTGGATTGTGGCCATCGCCATCGGCCTCTTCATGATTTTCGTTTCACGCCCTGCGGCTGTCTTCCTTTGCCTGCTGCCTTTCAAGGTGCCCGCCAAGGCAAAGCTGTTCCTTTCGTGGGTAGGCCTGCGCGGTGCCGTGCCCATCATCTTTGCCACCTATCCCGTCATTGCCGGCATCGAGGATGCCAACTTCCTCTTCAATGTCGTCTTCGTCATCACCCTGCTTTCGTTGTCGCTGCAAGGCACAACTATTACGGCATGCGCCCATTGGCTCGACCTTGCCACCGAAGAACCGAAAGAAGGCAACGAATTCGGCCTGGAGCTGCCCGACGAATTGGAGTCGAAACTATCGGAGATGACGCTCACCGAAGCGGACCTTGCCGAGGGCAACCTTCTGAGGAACCTGCATTTTCCCGAAGGGACACTGGTCATCATGGTGAAGCGCCGTGGAAGCTTCATCGTCCCAAACGGACAGCTGGAACTCAAGGAAGGCGACATTCTGCTCACCATCAGGCATCAGAAATAACCTTCCCTTTCGTACAAGGGACGAAGATTGGAAACAAAGAAAGGGCGTGAAGTCCAACCCAAATGGTTAGCTTCACGCCCTCATTTTATCTTCAAGAGACGAGAATCAATAGCTAGAGTGCTCGATCTGTGACTTCACTTCGTTGACAATCATGGTAGCGAAGTCGTCGATGGACATCGAACCGCCATCGCCTGCACCCTGCTTGCGGATGCTGACCATACGCTCGGCCTGCTCCTTCTCGCCCACGATGAGCATGTAAGGAGTCTTCTTCATCTCGTTGTCACGGATCTTGCGGCCGATCTTCTCGTTGCGGTCATCCACATAGGCGCGGATTTCCTGACGCTCGAGAATGTTCTTCACCTCGTAAGCGTAGTCGTTGAAGCGCTCGGAGATAGGCAGAATAGCAACCTGGTCGGGAGCGAGCCAGAGCGGCAGCTTGCCGGCGGTATTCTCGAGCAATACAGCCACGAAACGTTCCATCGAGCCGAAAGGTGCGCGGTGAATCATCACGGGACGGTGCTTCTGGTTGTCGGCACCCGTGTATTCGAGCTGGAAGCGCTCGGGTAGGTTATAGTCCACCTGGATGGTGCCCAATTGCCAGCGACGACCGATGGCATCCTTCACCATGAAGTCGAGCTTCGGGCCATAGAAGGCAGCCTCGCCATACTCAACGTGAGCAGGCAGACCCTTCTCCTGGCAAGCATCGATGATGGCCTGCTCGGCCTTCTGCCAGTTCTCTTCCGAACCGATGTACTTCTCGCGGTTCACCTTGTCGCGCAGCGAAATCTGTGCCTCAAACTCCTTGAAGTCAAGGGCCTTGAAGATGATCATGATGATGTCGATGATCTTCAGGAACTCCTCCTTCACCTGATCGGGACGACAGAAGAGGTGTGCATCGTCCTGTGTGAACGAACGCACGCGGGTCAGTCCGTGAAGCTCGCCCGACTGCTCGTAGCGATAGACGGTTCCGAACTCCGCCAGACGAAGCGGCAGGTCACGATAAGAGCGAGGCGAAGTCTTGTAGATCTCGCAGTGGTGAGGACAGTTCATTGGCTTGAGCATGTAGAACTCGCCCTCCTCAGGCGTGGCGATGGGCTGGAACGAATCCTTGCCGTACTTGGCCCAGTGGCCCGAGGTGACGTAGAGGTTCTTGTTGCCGATATGTGGAGTGATGACCTGCACGTAGCCGTAGCGCTTCTGGATCTGCGTAAGGTACTCCTGCAGACGCATGCGGAGGGCAGCGCCCTTAGGCAACCAAAGAGGAAGACCCTGGCCTACGTTCTGCGAGAAGGCGAAGAGCTCCATCTCCTTGCCGAGCTTGCGGTGGTCGCGCTTCTTGGCCTCTTCGATGAGCTTGAGGTATTCGTCGAGCATCGAAGCCTTGGGGAAGGTGATGCCATAGACACGGTTCATCTGAGGGTTCTTGTCGTTGCCACGCCAGAAGGCACCGGCGACGCTCAGCACCTTGCACGCCTTGATGGGGGCGGTAGTTGGGATGTGCGGGCCACGGCAGAGGTCGGTGAAGCTACCCTGTGTGTAGGTTGAGATGTGGCCATCCTCAAGTTCGGAAATCAGTTCGCACTTGAAGGTCTGACCTTTGGCGGCAAACTCCTTGAGCACCTCATCCTTCGGCACGTCACGGCGCACGATGGCCTGCTTCTCGCGGGCCAGCTCGAGCATCTTCTTCTCGATCTTCGGGAAGTCGGACTCCTTGATGTTCTCACCATTGGCAGGCACTACGTCATAGTAGAAGCCATTCTCGATGGCAGGACCGATACCGAACTGGATGCCGGGATAAAGTTCCTGCAAAGCCTCGGCGAGCAGGTGGGCCGACGAGTGCCAAAACGCATGCTTGCCCTCCTCGGAATCCCATTTGTAGAAATTGATGTTCGCATCGCCAGCGATGGGGCGTGTCAGGTCCCACATCTCGTCGCCCACCTTGGCAACGAGTACATCCTGTGCGAAACGTGGGCTGATCGATTCAGCCACCTGGAGGGGCGTTACGCCGTCCTCGAACTCCCGTACCGACTGGTCGGGAAAAGTGATTTTGATCATAGAATTACAAATTTCTATATAGTTTATGGAATTAAATTGCGCTTCCTGTGCAGGTCAGCTTACAAGGGCCGACCTATAATGACACAAAAAGCGCGGCAAAGATACGAAATAATTCGATACCTTCGCCGCGATAAGGGGAAAATTTCAGCATCAAGCGAAATAATTCGCAGGTTTGCTGTTTTTTTGACTACTGAGTGTTAGGTTTTCATGTCAATCTCTTGGACTCATAACCATGAATCCTTAACCATGAACCATGAACCAAGATTACTTCCGATACATCTTGACAGTCTTCACGCTGCCGTCGGCAGTCATCATCCTGACGATGTTCACGCCCTGCTGGGGACGCTGCAGACGGCGACCCTCGGCATCGTAGAGCTCGATGGCAGTCACCTGCTTGGCCTCAACGTTGTTCAGGCCGTCGATGCCCTGTGGGGCAGGCTCGGTGGTGACATTGCCCTCAAGATCGACACTGACCACGTTCGAGTAGTTGCTCACGCCATCGACGGTATAGACGGCCTGCACACCCAGCGTCGAGAAGAGCGTCTCTCCGATCATGCAATAGCCCTCGAAGAAGTCCCAGTTGTCGGCGTAGCCGTAGGGGATGAGGGTCATCTCCTCTTCCAGGCGGGCAAACATTTCGGGCGTACAGGTGTAGATCTCGCCATCCATATAGAGGTAATAGCCCAGCTTGTCGGGATTGATGAAGTTGCCATCCACATCGACATTGTCCATCCAGTACATGAAGAGGTACTGGCCATACTTTTCGAGATAGAGGTCGGAGATCTCGAGGCCGTAGGGGTCGGAGGGCACAGCGGGAGCATCGCCCTCGTAAGGCTCGATGACGAAGCTGAGGGCGGCGTCGTAGAGGTCGCCTGTCGAAGCGAAGATCGATGCATAGTAGTCGTGCTCGTCATCGTCGTACGACGTGTAGGTGCCCGTCTCGGGGTCGTAGGTCAGCACGTAGTCGCCGGGAATCATCTCGTCGTAGTTGCCTTCGCCGGTGATAAGGGGGGTGAAGTAGAGGTAGTAGTCGTAGGCACCGAGGTACTGGTCGCCCTTGAAGGTGACGGTGTTGCCTTCCTTCGTGCCCTTCACCCAAGCCTCACGGCCACAGGCGAGCATGTTCATATAGACGTCGTTGCCATCCACATACACCTTGCCCAGCTTGGCCACGGGATAACCGTAGTCGAAGCGATAGATGTAGTCGGCAGGCTCGGCACCCTCGGGGAGCTCCACCAGTTCGATGTCACCATCGTATGGGGCGTAGGAAATGAGTTTGGTGTCGTCGAAATAGCCGACAAACGAGCCGTCCTCGTCCAATACGCAAAGGGTGATGACGCGAGTGGGATTCTCGGCATCGTCGTCGAAATAGTAGCTGTCACCGTCCTTGACGAGTACGACATCCCTGACACCGGTAATATAGTCTCCGTCCAACAGGATCTCGGCTACACGCACGGGATAGGTTTCATTCTCGTTGGTGGTCAGCTCGCCGATGGCTATGTCCATAGGAATCGTAACGCTGGTGCCATCAGCCGAGACGTTGCCCTGCACCCAGGCATCGCCACTGGCGAACGTATTGGGGAACATGTTGCTGAAGAAGACACGGGTGCCATCGTCGCTCATGCTGACGCTCACAGCGATGTCGTAGTTGTTAAGGTCGGCAAAGAGGTAGGGCTTGGCAGTGCCTTCGGGAGCCACCACCTTCTTGGCACGAAGCGCCTGGCTGGCCTTGGCCGGAACCTTGTGGATATCGGCGACGGTGAATTTCTTGCCCTGAAGAACGAGCTGCGGGGTAGCAACGGCCTGACCCAATGCGAGGGTAGCGGCTGCTACGAGTAGTAAAAGTTTTTTCATAGGGTTGAAAATTTAAAGGGATAAAAGAATAATTGATTGATGAATATACGCACTTTGAAATAAGAGCGCGGCAAAGATACGAAATTTTTTCGATATCTTCGCCGCGATAAAGTGAAAAATTCTAAATCGGGTTGATTAATGCTCTGGTTTGCTGATTTTTGGTCACTGGGTATTAAGTTTTCATGTCAATCTCTTCAGCTCATAACCATGAACCCATAATCCTCAACCATGAACCATAAACCATGAACCATAAACCATAAACCATGAACCAAGATTACTTCTTGAACATCTTGACAGTCTTCACGCTGCCGTCAGCAGCAACCATCTTAACAACGTTCACGCCCTTCTGAGCAGCGTCGAGCTTGCGGCCCTCAGCGTCGTAGATAGCTACGCTGGTGATCTGCTTAGCAGTTACGTTGCTGATGCCATCAGGATTGAGCTGTGGAGCAGGAACGGTGGTAACATTGCCTTCTATGTCAACGCTAACTACGTTCGAGTAGTTGGTCACGTCATCGACAGTGTAAACAGCCTGAACACCAAGAGAGCTAGCCAGAGGCTCGGCAATCCAAATCTCGCCGTCAGTAATATCCCAATCATCAGTGAAGCCGTAAGGAATGAGATCCATATCCTCGGTGAGCTCTACGAATACATCAGGAGTAAGGGTGTACTGCTCGCCATCCAGATAGATATAATAAGCAAGATTCTCCATTTTGAGCATCTCACCTTCAGAACCTACAGGAAGAAGGCTATATGACAAGACGTATTGGCCATATTTTTCAGACCACGACATGGAGAGATTGCGGGGATCAGCAGGAACAGCTGGTCCATCGTAAACCTTACCAATCAGGTAGTCATAAGCATAGTTGTAGAGTCCGCCATCCTGTAAAAACGTACCCATATAGAGATCTTTACCCTCTTCGGTTACAGGAACGAAGGAATTCTTCTCAGCATTGTAGTTGAACACGACATCACAAGGATAAATCATAAGATAGCCTTCTTCATCAGAAGTACCATCGGTATAGAAAGGCTGGAAAACCAGATAATGTCCACCGTTCATAAACTGGTCACCATGGAATGTAACCTTATCACCATCCTTCGTACCCTTCACCCATCCTTCATAGCCAGTGGCGAGAAGGTTCATATAGACATCATTGCCGTTCATGTAAACCTGACCTGGCAGGATGTATTGGGTATCACCAAACAAACCAGGAATAACATACATGTAGGTATATTCCTCAGGCTGGGCACCTTCAGGAAGTTCTACAAGATCTGTACGTCCGGTATATGGCTCGTATGCCATGAGGTAGGTATAATCGAAATACCTCAAGAACTCACCATTCTCATCCAATGCGCAAAGACCAAGGAGATGAGCGGGGGCATCAGGATCATCATCGACATAATACTTGTCACCATCTTTGACAAAGACGATTTCCTGCACACCTGTGATATACCCTTCCTCATCCAGTAACATTTCCACGGGATAAACTGGATAAGATACACCTTCTGCTTCCAATTCAGCAATTGCGACATCACTAGGAATAGTAACGCTGGTACCATCGGTAGAGACATTGCCTTGAACCCAAGCTTCTTGTGGATAAGCGAAGGTATAAGGGAACATGTTGCTGAAATAAACCTTCGAGCCATCTTCACTCTTGGAAACACTTACAGCATCACAAACATCATAGTAGTCTGAGAAAACATAAGCCACTGGGGTTCCCTCAGGAGTTACAGCGCTCTTGGCACGAAGGGCACCAGTTTGGGCTTTCTCCGACTTAACGTCAGCCACCAATTTGCCGGCGAGGGCCTGCTCAGCCTTGCGCACTTGGATAGACTCCTGAGTTTTGATCTGCTGGCCAATCTTTGGAGTGGCAGCGGTAGCGCCCAACGTAAGGGTTGCGGCAGCTACGAGAAGTAAAAATTTCTTCATAGAAGTTAGTAATTAAAGGTAAAAAAATAAAAGTGTATAGTTTGTATTTATGGTTTGGACTTTCGCCCGACCGCTCAGCGTTGGAAGCTGATGCGGCCGTTGCGAATGACGATACCTGTTGCATTGCCGTCGATGCGACGCCCCTGGAGGTCGAAGATGGTCTCGATGCCAGTCTCGGCATCACGGCTCACCTGCTGGATGCCAGCGGCAAGACCTTCGATGCTGGATACCTTGGCAGCCTGCACGATTTCACCTGTTGCACGGTTGGTCAGAAGCACAGCAGCCCAGACGTTGTTGCCGTCGGCGATTGTTGGGAGCACGGCTTTGTGTTCGATGGTATAGGTCTCGCCGCGAGTAATCTGAGCAGGAACGAGTTCGCTCGAACCCTTTACTGAAGGATAGATGCCACGTGCCACGTCGTCGATCTCGATATCGCAATGACTCGGGAGATCCTCGAAGCCGCCCATAGGGCCAAGGCCACCACCTGCATAGTAGTTCGACTGATTGATGGGGAGTTTGTCCTCAAGCACAACGAAAGCCATGTTATACTGGGCATCGGCCTCAGAGATCAAAGAAGCAAATTCGACTGTAAACTTCACCTTGCCATCCTCGTCGGCCTTAGCAGCGAGCTTCAATCCAAACTCGCTTAAAGGATACATATTCTTCAAGTTCTGCTCCATTTCAGCACTATTGGGATCTATAATCTTGGCACGGTTGACCACGGCACTCGGATAGCCTTCGATTCCCGTGTCATATCCCATCCAATGATCATAGGCAGAGACGACATACTCATCTCCATTGTGGACACCGATGCCAAGGAATGTGTCAGGATAGTTCTCACGCATATACGCCATGCCAACGAGACCACGAACGCAATAGCCGCACCAACCGCCTGTAGCCTCCTCGACTACCATCGTGCGAGCATAAGGAATCTTTGCAAACGCCATGGCAAAGGTGCGCACATTGTCTTCAGCAAACTCATCAGTCGAACCATCAGCCCATTTCAGGTTGGCCTCAACTGCCACTTCGCAATCCTCAGTAATTACAGATGTAGGAATCTCCAGCTGCAGGTCAGCCTTGTCACGATAATTGAGTGTGCCAGGATATTCGTAGGTGTAGGCAAGGATACCATTCAGGCTGACCTCGATGATGGGGTTCTCAGCAGCTGTAAGAGCCCTATTGGAAATGCGCATATTCATCTTAATGGGATCACCCAGTTTAGCCACACTGTAAGCATTCGTAGCCGAGAGGATGCTGAGGTCATGCTGGGGCAGATTATCGCCCTCGATGCAAGCCTCGACGGGCAGCGAACCGAAGCCACGCGTGCCGAAGTTGGTGTATTTGCCGTTCTTGCCCACCCAGCAGCCGTCGGCATAGGTCTCGCCAGCAAACGAGATGACGTTGAGCTTCTTGGGCTGCACGAACTCGAAGCCGATCCAGAGCTCGGCCTCGTTGCCCGTGATGGTGTAGGGCTGGTCGAGCGTGATGGTGTTCCAGCCAGCAACGGGTGCCGACAGGGTGCCTGTGGTCATACGTTCGCCGCTAATCGAAGCGGCAATCCAACCAGTAAGGGACTCGGGATAGGCCGAAGCCTCGGGCAGACCGGCATGCACAGCAGCAATCTGCAGACCCTGATAGGGAGCAAGCATCGAAGCTGGAATACGGATTACCTCGGCGATGGTAGCATTTGTGCCACTTTGGCCGGTAATGGTGCCCGACGTCTTGGTTGCAATCTGTCCGTCGCAATAGCCCAAGAACAGCTGTCCTTCGGCCTTGGAGGTATTAACTGAAAAAAGGGTGACGGCACAAGCCATCAAAGAGAGTAATAGTTTTCGCATAAGCAGATGGATTTTATAAAAACACTTCCTAATGATGGATGATCAAAACTTAGCATAAAGACGAGCGCAAAGATAAAGCATAAATCAATCCATTCCAAATAAATTTAAGACTTTTTTAAGAAAAAAAGAAAAAATCCTTACTTTTGGAACAAAAAAACGGTGAAAATGGAATATTATTCTATGCTGGAAAGGGGAAAAGGTCGCAATTTGGTCTAAGCTTCTTCATCGACAACGACACAATGCTGCATATAATCGCGCACCACCATGTGATGTGTAACCCAGATTAGCGTCTTGTGGAGTTCCTGCTGCTGGAGTTCCTCGAGAATCTGCCGTTCGGTGTTCGGATCGAGGGCCGACGATGCCTCGTCCATGATAAGAATGGAGCCAGGCTGGAGCAAGGCACGGGCTATGGCGATACGTTGCGCCTGCCCTTCGGAAAGGCCGCTGCCCTTCTCGCCACAGAGGGTGTCGAGGCCATTGGGCAAGTCATAGACAAAGAGGGCGCTGGCACGTGACAATGCATCGCGCATCTCGTCGTCGGTGGCATCGAGCTTGCCGAGCTGGAGATTGTCGCGAATCGTGCCGCTCAAGAGGCTGTTGCCCTGCGGCACATAAGAAATAGCATAAGCATCGGCCTCCAAAGGAAGCGTGTTGCCAGCCTTATCTACAAAACGTACCGTTCCTTGAGTGGGACGTAACAAGCCGAGAAGAATACGCACCAATGTGCTCTTGCCACTGCCTGTCGGACCAATGATGGCTGTGCTCGTAGACGGAGCGAAGGTGCAGGTGAAGTCATGGAGCACGTCACGTTCCCCATCAGGATAACGATAAGAGACGTTTTGAAGTTGCAGTCCCACGATGGTTCCCTTCGTCGGATGTGCCTGCTTCTCCTTATTTAAAGAATAGGTAGGGTCGGGATTTTCAAGATCCTGGAGACGTTCACCGGCTGTGGTGGCACGGACAATGGCCGGAAATAGAGCCGAAAGATTCAAGATTGGGTTCTGCACCTGACCTACAAGTTGGAGCAAGGCCGTCATCATACCATAAGTCACTGTGCCAATCATAATTCCGTAGGCCGACCACACAAAGGCAGTGTAGTATCCTATCATGAATCCACTGGAGATGAGCAGACGTGTGCTGATCGAGAAGCGCAGACGGCGAGAGAAAGTGCGGAAGAGGTGATCCTGCTGCCCCTTAAGCCGTCCGATCATCAGACCCGTGCGACGCAACGAGAGCAAAAGCGGACGATTCTCGACCGACTCTTGGATATGACTTTGGATGTCGGCCTCCTCACGGCGAATCTGCTTGGTGAGCCGACGCATCGTCTTGTAGTAGATCTTGGTGAGCACAACGGCGACGGGAACGATGACGAGCACAATCCAGAGCAGCTTTGGCTGCAGACTGAAGAGGAACCACGAAGCAGCCAACAACTGGAACGTGGCCAGAAAGACATCGGGAATGTCGCGTGTAATGCACTCCACCACAACACGCAAGTCCTCGCCGATGCGGCTCATCACGTCACCCGACTTACGGTCTTCACGACCGTGCCACGGACTGTTGAGCACATCGTCGAAAAGGCGGCTCCGCATAGCGTTGACCAGTCCCTGACTGACGCGCCCGTTCACCCAAAGATTTATACCGCGCAGCGCCAGACGCATGAACAACATGAAAGCGAGAATTCCTACCCACGTCCAGAGGTCTGCGTCCATCTTGCCCGTGGCAATATCGACGATGCACTTGCTGACGTAGATGAACAGCAGGCCGAAGATGATACTCAACAGGCCAAGCATCAGACTCAAGAGGAGCTTGAGCCTGAAACCTTTGCTTTGTTCATAGAAGTATCGCAGTTGGTTCAGCATCGTGAGTTATATTTTTCACACAGATTTCACAGATTTACACAGATCTTCTATTTGACCTAGCTAACTATGATACTATTATCTGTGTTCTTCTGTGAAATCTGTGTGCCATTATTCATTCATTCCCTGGTAAGCGACAACAGCTGCCTCGGGATCCATGTTGCAATGCAGTTCGTAGAGCCCGACCTGCGGAGCGAGCCGGCCCAGGAGCTGCATCGTGCGGATGGTTACCATCGGGTCCTCGGTGCGGAACGACTGCTGGAGCAGCGTCGGGAATGCCTCCTGCACCGTGAGGGGATGAATCTCGTTTTCCAGTCCACGACGAAGCACGACAATGGCCTTCAAAGGCACGGCGATGTTGTTGCTGAGGTGATGCTTGCCGTCCCATGGCGTGCCGTAGGCGATGGGCTGCCCCTCTCCTATCTCGACGAGCGGCTTGTCGTCGTTCACCATCACGGCACGGTCTCCGAACAATTTGCGCCAGAGCCGCACGTGGGTGCTCTTGCCGGTTCCACTGAGCGCCGTGAACATATACGCCTCGCCATCAACCGCCACCACCGATCCGTGCATCAGCAGCACACTACGCTCAAGGAAGGCTGTAGCTATCTTGCGATATACAGTCAACGTCTCGAGATAGGGTTTCGAAAATTTGCATGGAGGCAATCCTTCAAGCACGCGCTGCTCATCGCTCAACTTGTCCTCTTCGTCAAGTTCCTCGTCGGAAGTCGTAACCTCGACCTCGGGCTCCAGTTCCGTCCGATAGTCGGCACACATCAGCTGCACCTCTTCGTAGATCGAAAAGATGCGGACAGGGATATTTGCGAAAAGATAGGTGCCAGAGAACATAGGGAAAAAGGGTTCTGAAGGGTTCGAGGGGTTCTGAAGGGTTCGAGGGGTTCTGAAGGGTTCGAGGGGTTCTGAAGGGTTCGAGGTGACAGTGTTGCCTTTTGAACATTTCAGAACTTTCAGAACATTTCAGAACCTCATTATTTATTCGTCCAGAACCTCAGCCTCGCGTAGTTTCTGGATCAGTTCGGCCACATCGTGGCGCAGCTGATCTTCGGGGACATCGTAAGTCTCAAGCATCTTCTGGACAAGCTGCTCCTCGGTGATATCCTCACGCAGAAACTCCATCATGTCCTTGGCAGACTCGTTAAGGCTCATCACGCCACGATAACGTCGCGCATCCTTTCCCACAGGCACGGCAGCCCAGAAGTCGGTTACCTCCTGAATGGCGAAATTATATTTCAGTTTCATTGATGTTGTTTATTTTGTTTGCGATATTTACGAATCACCCATTTGGTATGGAAGAACACCAGTACCGCACGGATAGGGAAAAAGAAACACCATAGGAAGACATAAAGCTTGTAGCCGAATGGCACGTTGGGATGTTCCCTGGTGGCTCGCACAGGCAACACCTTGCCGTCACGTGACCTCGATTCGAGTACCCCAATAATATGCCGATCCTGAATGCCCGTCTCGGGATAATACTGGTTGTCGCCGCACAAAATATAGTCGTTCTTGCGCACCCAAAGCACGCGGTGCATTACATACTGTCCATTGTCCCGACGATAAAGGGGGACATCCCACATCTTGAGACGTCCCTCTGGTTTGGGTGCAATGATCAGCAGGTCGTGATGCTGACGCAGCAAAGGCATCATGCTGGTGCCCACATTGGTATAGACAAGCTTGCCCTGTTTAGCAAGAATCTCTTCGAAAGTCATTGAACGATGGTTCAGACTGGCATGTTGCCATGCTTCTTTGGCGGGTTGGACTTGTTCTTGTTGCGGCAGCATTCCAGACCCTGGATGAGTGCCTTACGGGTATCAGCAGGAGCAATGATGTCGTCGATGAAACCAAGTTCAGCAGCGCAATATGGGTTGTTGAACTTTGCCTCATACTCCTTGATGCGCTCGGCCTGCTGTTCGGGTGTCTCCTTGCGATAGAGGATTGACACAGCACCCTTGGCTCCCATCACAGCAATCTCGGCACTTTCGTATGCGAGGTTGACATCGGCTCCGAGCTGCTTGCAGTTCATCACGATGTAGGCGCCACCATAAGCCTTGCGGGTGATGAGGGTGATCTTCGGCACAGTGGCCTCGGCAAAGGCGTAGAGCAACTTAGCGCCATGGCGAATGATGCCGCCATGCTCCTGGTTGATGCCTGGCATGAAGCCCGGAACGTCTTCGATGGCGATGATCGGGATGTTGAAGCAGTCGCAGAAACGCACGAAGCGTGCACCCTTCTCTGATGCGTCGATATCGAGGGCGCCAGCCAGTACCTGGGGCTGATTGGCAATGAAACCTACGGTGCGACCTGCCATACGTCCGAAGCCGATGACAAGATTCTTAGCAAAATTAGGTGCAATCTCGAAGAAGTACTGGTGATCGCAGACGGGCTCGATGATGTCCTTGATGTTGTAGGGGATGTTGGGGTCGGCAGGAACCACACCTTCCAGTTCATGCACCTGACGTGTCACTTCGTCGGTCTGTGGCAAGGCGGGTGCATCCTCCATATTGTTGTTGGGCAGGAAGCCGATGAGTTCGCGGATGGTCATCAGGCATTCCTCATCGCTTTCGCATACAAACTGGCAGACACCCGACTTGGAAGAATGAACATCGGCACCGCCGAGGCTCTCCTTATCGCAGTCTTCCTGCGTCACCTGCTTCACGACATTTGGACCAGTGATGAACATCTGTGCCTCGTCGCGTACCATAAGGATGAAGTCGGTGAGTGCGGGTGAATAGCAGCTACCGCCAGCGCAGGGACCCATGATGGCCGAAATCTGCGGGATGACACCCGAAGCCATCACATTACGATAGAAGATGTCACCGAAACCGGAAAGTGATTCGATGCCCTCCTGGATACGTGCACCTCCCGAATCGTTCAGGCCAATGATAGGCGCTCCATTGCGGAGTGCAGCATCCTGCACCTTGGCAATCTTGGCAGCATTGGCAGCACTGAGCGAACCACCCAGCACAGCAAAGTCAAAGCCATAGACGAAGACCAGACGACCATCGATCTTGCCATAACCGCACACTACGCCATCGCCGGCCACACGCTTGTTCTCCATGCCAAAGTTGGTGCAGTGATGCTTTACATATTTGTCCACCTCAACGAAAGTGCCCTTGTCGAGGAGAATATCTATTCTTTCACGAACGTTAAGTTTCTTATGTTCCATAATTTCTATCATGCATTAAGGTTAAGTGATACCAGCACCTGTTCTGCCATCACCGAATCGTTTTCGGCGCAGCGCACCTCGGCCACTGTGCAAGCCTCCGACACCGAGATGTTCGACTGCATCTTCATAGCTTCGATGGTGAGCACAATGTCGCCAGGCTGGAGTTGCTGACCAGGCTCCACATAGACCTTGACGATCTTGCAAGGCATCGGGGCCTTGATCTTGTCGGCCTGCTTCTCCGAATCGTTCTTCTTGCGCATACGCATATACTTGGCCTGCGAGTCGAGCATGTCGATCTCGTAGTTCGAATAGTTGAGCGCCACACGATAATGCTTGCCAGTGTCGCCCTTGATGAGGGTGGCATCATAGGAAAGGCCATTATTCAAAATCGATACCTGTCCGTTGGCAAACATGCAGATATCAACGTGGTAGATCTTGCCGTCGATCTCAATCGAGACGTTGTTGCCTTCCTTGCTGAGCAAGGTGACCTCGGCCAGTCGGTTTCCTATCTGTATTTCCATATCTTATACTCTTAGCACGCCCTTCTGGAGGCCAAAGGCACGCCAGCGGTTCAGGGCACTTGAATTCTCGTTGATGTTGTCGGGTTTGTTCTCCTCGTAGTTCATGAGGTAGTCGATGTAGGCGGCGATGATGGCCATGTCCTCGGAATCATTCTTGAAACCTGGGCGTGGACGCAAGCGGTCCTGGTTCACCTCGATGAACGATGTGTCGTAGTTGCCTTCCTTGAACTGCGGCACGTCGATAATGCGGCGCAGATATCGGATGTTGGTCACCAGTCCGGCGACCTTGTATTCGTACAATGCACGACGCATACGCTCGATGGCATACTGTCGGCGGGTTGCCCAGACGATGAGCTTGCCGATCATCGGGTCGTAGTACATCGGGATCTCATAGCCTTCATAGACGGCCGAATCAATACGGATGCCAGGGCCATGAGGCTCGACGAGGCGACTGATGATGCCTGGTGCCGGACGGAAGTTATTCTCGGTATCCTCGGCACAAATGCGGCATTCAATAGCATGACCACGCTGATGCACATCCTCCTGCTTGATGGTGAGTTCATGACCATCGGCGATGAGGATCTGCTGTTTCACCAGGTCGAGGCCAACAACCTCTTCGGTGACAGGATGCTCCACCTGCAGACGGGTATTCATCTCGAGGAAGTAGAAGTTCTTGTACTTGTCGACAAGGAACTCGATGGTGCCCGCGCCCACATAGCCCACAGCCTTGGCTGCAGCAACTGCGGCTGCTCCCATCTTCTGGCGAAGTTCGGGGTCAAGGAATGGCGATGGCGACTCCTCGACAACCTTCTGATGACGACGCTGCACCGAGCATTCGCGATCGCCAAGATGTACCACGTTGCCATGCTTGTCGCCCAGGATCTGGAACTCGATATGGTGAGGGCCTTCGACAAACTTCTCGATATAAACCGTGTCATCGCCGAAGCCCGACATAGCCTCCGACTTGCAGGCATTGTAAGCCTCGACTACATCTTCGACGCGATGCACAAGGCGCATGCCCTTGCCACCGCCACCCATCGATGCCTTGATCATCACTGGGAAGCCGATGGCCTTGCATACGCCTACTGCCTCCTCGGGCGAATTGAGCTGGTCCTGGGTACCAGGCACTACAGGCACTCCTGCTGCAATCATGTGACGACGTGCCTGTATCTTGTCGCCCATGTCGATCATTGTCTGCGGATTGGGGCCGATGAAGATGATGCCTTCTTCCTCGCAACGACGTGCGAACTCGGCATTCTCGCTCAGGAATCCGTAACCTGGGTGAATAGCATCTACCTTGTGTTTCTTGGCCACCTCGAGGATCTTGTCGATCGAGAGATAACTCTCACTCGAAGGTGCCGGGCCGATACACTCTGCCTCATTGGCATAGAGCACATGACGGCTCGTGCGGTCGGCTTCGCTGAACACAGCCACCGAGCGGATGCCCATCTCATAGCAGGCACGCATCACTCGAATAGCTATCTCGCCGCGATTGGCAATAAGTATTTTCCTGATCATAATTGTATAATAAAGGTTCTGAAGGGTTGAAATTAACCATTGGCATTGATATGCTTCAGTTTTTCGGGATTGAGCAGACGGATGCGACGACCTTCGACCTGAAGGATGCCATCGGCGACAAGCGAACCGAGGGTGCGAATGGCATTCGATGTGGTCATGTTCGAAAGGGCTGCAAGATCTTCGCGAGGCAACGCTGCATTGATGGTCATGCCATCGGCCTCATATCCATACTTGTCGATAAGCATGGTGATCGACTCGGCCAAGCGTCCGCGAATATGCTTCTGCGTGAGGGTAATCGTTCGCTCATCGCTGGCTCCAAGGTCGGTGGCCAGATTGCGGACAAAGTACATGGCAAGTTGCGCGTTAACCAAGCAGATTTTCTCGATCAGTTCCATCGGAACAAGTGCAACCTGTGTGGGGACCATGGCAACAGCCTCGGTCTGATGATCCTGCCGTGCAAAGAAGCTGCGATAGCCGAAATTCTCGCCTGGACCGAACATTCGGGTGATCTGCATGCGTCCTCCGACACCCAATTTCTCAAGCTTGATGTGTCCGGTCAGCACACAAACCAGATAAGTCGAATCCTCGCCAACCTTGTAGAGGGATTCGCCCTTACTATAGGATTGGACGATGGCCCTGTTACAAATTACCTGACGCTGATCGTCATCAAGCAAGCCCCAGAAATCCTGTAAGCCGCGTCTAATGTCTGTTTCTGCCATAACGTATGAAAAATACCTTACGAATTAATATGTGTATATCTAAATGTTTTGCATTACTTACCATCGATAACTGAAGCCGATGGTCATCATTTCCTTGATCTCCCGCTTTCGGTCGCGTGAATCATCGAATCGCGGATAAGCGTAGAACCTTCCGGTGAAGAATCGGCTAATCCTGAAGTCGATCGTGTTCTCAAACTCCACCTTCAGCATGCTGTAGGAGGTGAAGTAGTAGAGGCGCGAACTCCACGACACATCGTCGCTGATCTTCCAATCGAATTTTGTGGTGAGTGACGAACCGAAACTGTTCTTCGTCCTGTCGCCCTCGTCGATGCCGTATTGCTTGACGGCCACACGATGGTCCTTCACGTACTTCATATCGTACGACAAAGGTGCCAGCAGGAGCGAATAGACAAACCTTTTGTTGGGCGACGTGTACTTGTAGTCGACACCGAGCGAGATGTTCACTTCGAGGGGCGAAAGGAACGTCGATTTGCAGACCGTCGAATTGGTGGCATAATAGTCGAAGATGGGCGTCTTGGCATAAAGCTGAGCCGTGTAGTACCACTTCTTCCACATCTTGTAGCCGTACTTCGAAGTCAACGTGAACTCATTGTCGTTCACCCTCATCCGGTGGATGGTATCGGCCTTGGTGTAATAACCCGAGAGCTTCAGGTCGAGAATGGTCTCGAATGAGGTTATCTGCTCCTCGTCATATCGGGTCACGGTAATCTTCTGGTCGCCCGAAAGCGACATGTTGTTGTCACCGCTCTTGTACCAGTTGTCCGACAAAGCCGTTTGCTGCATCGTCAGCGTATGGTCGCCTTTCCAATGCCACTTGTCGGCCTTGATGACCACGGTTTGCCCGAAATAGTCCAGGCTGGCCTTGCTCAGGTCGATGTCGAGATCTTCGGCGATGCGTGTGTCGAGCACTGTCGAACGCGAATCGATCGTTTGGCTCGTGGCCGTAGGAACGGTAAACTTTCGACGCACATAGCGAAACCTTCGTGGATCGGCACTCGCGTATTTGTAGCGTACCAGATGCCGATACTCTTCGTTGAGCAGCTGACGCTCGTATCGCTCCTCTAAGTGTGGAACAGGAACACCTGCATAAAAATGCTGGTCTTCCTCCACCTGCACCTGCTGATAGAATCGCAGCGACGAATCGGCAGGCACATAGCCCGAATTGATGACCGGCAGTCGCATGTCATAGAGGAAGAGCATATCCTCACTCGATGTGTCGGGAGGCAAGGCATCCACTGCCTTGCGAAGCGTATCAGCCATGATACGTATCGACCTGCGCACGCGGGCAACAGGATTACTCGGTCCCAAAGGGTGACTGAGGCGCCACGAACGATAGACCGACTGGCGCATATACTCGGGCACAGGCTTCAAAGGTTTTTGGGCTGCCAAAGCCCTCACATGGTCAAGCGAATCCTTCAAGGCAAGCGAGTCGAGGACAGCAGCTATCGAGTCGGCAATGGCTGTGCTGTCCTCCACGGCAGCTATCGAGTCGAGCACATCCTTCGGCAGCTCTACATAGCGGTTCACCTGAGCCGGGGCATTGGTCACGACAGTATCCCCAACGAGCAAATCATCGGGGAGCAACGTGGTGTGATCGATGATCTGGGCTCTCATGCCCGCGACCAAAAGGACCAATATGATCAGGCTGGTCACTTTTTGCATAGTAACAATGCCGAAACGATAATTCTATTCAAAGAACAAGCGACGAAGGGATGCGGCGGCAGTTATAGTTCGAAGCCATAATCTGCCCGTAAGCGCCTGCACTTCGCAACGCCACAAGGTCACCACGTCGGGTGACAGGCAGCACCTCGTCTTTGCCGAAGGTGTCGGAGCTCTCGCAGATGGGGCCCACCACGTCGTACTTCTCCTTCGGCCCGTTGGCCGGAGCGGTGATGTTCTCGATATTGTGGTGCGCCTCGTAGAGCGCCGGACGTATCAGGTCCGACATGCCGGCATCGAGAATGACGAACTTCTTCTTCACACCTTCCTTCACATAGAGCACACGACTGATGAGTGCCCCGCATTGGCAAACCACACTGCGTCCCAGTTCGAAATGTAGCTCCTGGCCACGATGCAGCACCAGATGCTCGGCAAAGATCTTGAAGTAGGAGGCGAAATCCGGTATCGGATGCTCATCGGGATGCTCATAGTCGCATCCCAAACCTCCTCCTACGTTGATCGTCCTTATTTTCACGCCCTTGGCTGCAAGTTCGTCCTGCAGGCGGTTGACCGTGTTGCAAAGATCGACAAAAGGCTGAAGGTCGAGTATCTGGCTTCCGATATGGAAATGCAGTCCCTCAAAACTGATGTTCGGCAGAGAATGTGCATGCTGGACAATCATGTCGAGCATATCCATCGAAATGCCGAACTTGTTCTCCGACAGTCCCGTCGTGATGTAATGGTGCGTATGGGCATCGACGTTCGGATTGACACGCAATGCCACCCTCGCCACTTTTCCTTTGGCTTGTGCCAACTCATTGATGACATCCAGTTCGGGCGCCGACTCCACATTGAAGCACGCAATATCAGCATCGAGAGCCAGATTGATCTCCCAATCGGCCTTGCCGACACCGGCAAACACAACCTTCGACGCCGGGAAACCAGCCTTCAGGCAAACCTCCACCTCGCCGCCGCTCACACAGTCACAGCCGAGACCTGCAGCATTCACGATGCCGAGAACCGTGGGATCCACATTTGCCTTCACGGCATAATGCACGTGAAATCCCGCATAACGCGCCGCTTCACGATTGATTACATCAAGCGTCTGCTCAAGCAGTTTTCTGTCGTAATAATAGAACGGCGTCCGGACGCCTTGGAATTGTTCTACTGGAAATTTCATCAATGAGACAATAGAAGAAGAATAAGAAAGGACAAATCAGAACAGTGCTGCACTCAGCGCCTGCAAGGCCTTCACCTTGTCCTCCTTGCGAACGAGGACCGAGATGTTATAGTTCGAACCACCATAGGAGATCATTCGAACAGGCACGTCACGCAGCGCATCGACCACCTTCGACTCGAAGCCGAGGTTGTCCCAGCGCATATCGCCTACCACGCAGATGATCACCATATCCTTATCGACCGACACGGCGCCGAACTTCTTCAGGTCGGTCACGATTTCCTCGAGGTGCTTGTCGCGGTCGATGGTCAGCGATACACCAACCTCCGACGTGGTGATGAGGTCGATGGCTGTCTTGTAGTGCTCGAAAATCTCGAACACCTGACGCAGGAAGCCGTAGGCCAGAAGCATGCGGCTCGACTTGATGCGAATCGAGGTAATGCCATCCTTGGCGGCGATGGCCTTGATCTTGTTCAGTTCGGTCTCGTTGCTCACCAGCGTACCAGGAGCCTTCGGGTCCATCGTATTCAGCAGACGCACGGGGATGTTGTACATACGTGCTGGAGTAATGCAGGTGGGGTGCAGGATCTTGGCACCGAAATAGGCAAGCTCGGCAGCCTCGTCAAAGTTGAGCTGGCGCACAGGTTTGGTGTTGGCTACCATGCGCGGGTCGTTGTTGTGCATACCGTCGATGTCGGTCCAGATCTGAATCTCTTCGGCACGGATAGCGGCACCGATGATCGAAGCTGAATAATCCGAACCGCCACGCAGCAGGTTGTCGATGTCACCATAGGCATTGCGGCAGATGAAGCCCTGGGTGATATACACATCCTGTTCGCCGGCTGCTCGCAGTTGCTCCCTCAGATGCTCTTCGATATATTGGAAGTCGGGCTCGGCATTCTTGTCGATACGCATGAAGTCGAGCGCCTGCATGAAGCCCACCTTCACGCCCTCCTGCTTCAGATAGAGGTTCATCAGGTTGGTCGACATCAGTTCGCCCTGGGCAACGATGCACTTCTCCTCGTAGATGGTGAACGGACGATTGGCAAACGAACGGATATATTCGAAGATGCCCTTCATCACACGCTTGGCCTCCTTCTTCAAGTCGTCGCTGGTGTAAAGTGCTTCGATAACCTCCTTGTATTTCTGCTCCAGGCGGACAATGACTTCACTGGCGCCCACAGCATTCTGCAGACGATAGTAACCCGAAATCTCGAGCAGCGTATTCGTCGTTCCCGACATGGCTGAAAGCACGACAAACTTGGGCTGACCGTCCTCGACGATAAGTTTAGCGACATTCTTGATACGCTCAGCCGATCCGACTGACGTTCCACCGAACTTAAGAACCTTCATTACTATTTTATAAATTAAATTTTACAATGCTCCAATAACACACCCATGTATCAACGCAACGCTTTCGCACGGGCAATAATACGCGGCAAAATTACATCTTTTTATGTTTAGTGCCAAATTTTTACTCGAAAAAGTGTCAAAAAAGTATGTTTTTAAACATCTACTCTCCCATTTCGTCACTCATATTCACCAAATACAAGCGCTTGCGAGCTCGTGTAAACGCAGTGTACAGCCAGCGGTAGAAGTCCGGCCCCAGATGGTCGGGATTGATGTAGCCAAGGTCCAGATAGACGTCCTGCCACTGTCCGCCCTGGCTCTTGTGACAAGTCACGCAATAGGCGAACTTCACCTGCAGCGCATTGAAGTACGGGTTCTCCTTGATAGCCTTGTAGAGCTCGCGCTGGTTGCGGCATTCCGGATAGTCCTGAGCCACGGCTGCCATCAGTTGCTGCTGCCTTTCCACGGGCAAATTCGGCCCCTCGACGGTCAGCGTGTCGAGCATCACGATCACCTCGGTGTCGATGTCGTAGTCGGGCAAGGTGATGGCCACTTTGGCAAAACGGAATCCGTAAAGGTCAATCACCGAACGCACACGGTTCACCGTCACCACGTCACCATTGGCAATGAACGGCAGTTGGTCGAACTCCTTGCCCCAATAGTAGTTGTTCTTCACCACCAGCAGGCGGTCGCCCGACGTCAGCTCCTCCTCGCGGTCGAGTATCTGGTTGCGCACGCCAAGGTTGAATTTGTTGGCGCGTGCATTCGAGCGGGTGATGATGATCGTGTCGTCCAAGCCCTCCTTCTGGTAGCTCTCCGACAGGCAGTCCAGCAGTTCGTACCCGTCGATGCGTAGCACGTCGGCATACATTTTATAATATATATTAGGCAATTGGAACAGCCGTTGTGCCGTTGCGCTCTCTGGTGGTGCCTCCATGCCCATCATCAACCTATCACGCAGCACGGTGGCATTGTAGAGGATGCCCGACGTCAGTTGCTGGCGTGCCACTTCAGTAAGTTCCGTGGTCATCACCTCCAGCCCATAGCCCTGCAAAGTGCCGATGTCGAGTGCAGGGCTTCTCCTTTGTCCCACAGGAGGCAGCTGTGCGGCATCACCTACCAGCAGAAGCTTGCATCCCTCCGACCCGTAGACGTAATCAATAAGGTCGTCCAGCAGATTTCCGGTGCCGAAAGGCGAACCCTCGTTCAGCGTCGAGATCATCGACGCCTCGTCGCAGATGAAGAGCACGCCAGTCCTCCGGTTTTCGGTCAGTTCGAAGCCCTCCATCTCCACATTGAACCGGTGTTGCCGGTAGATCGTTTTGTGGATCGTGAAGGCAGGATGTCCCGCCATCGAGGCAAACACTTTCGCAGCTCGTCCCGTCGGAGCCATCAGCTGGACGGGCATCTTCGCCTCGTCGAGCACCTTCACCAACGCGCCCACCAGCGACGTCTTGCCCGTTCCCGCATAGCCTTTCAGGACGAAAATCCGATCTCTTCGCGTACCGCCAAAAACGAACTCACTCAGCAGGTCTATCGCCTCTTTTTGTTTTTTATTGGGCGAAAATTGCAATTTTTCAGCCATTTTTTGCCCAAAAATAGAAAATATCATACTTTTTTTGTATTTTTTCGGGGCAAAGATATACAAAATTGAAAAAAGTTGTTTATATTTGCACCACAAAATAAGAAAAATATTACACAGTCCAAAAAAAATACAATCCATCATATCATCATGAAAACTTTACTTAACATTCTCCTTGCTGCAGCAGCAGTCCTCTTGGTCGTCATGTGCTATCAGTCCTTGATGATCCCTATTGATTTCAACAAAGAAGTTGCACGTCGTGATGCCGTCGTCATCCAGCGCCTTAAGGATGTCCGCATCCTCCAGGAAGAGTACCAGAAGAAGTACGGTGTATATGCCGCTTCGTGGGACCAGCTCGTCAACTTCGCCAAGAACGACAAGATCGCCATTGTTCAGAAGATCGGTACCCTCACCGACGAGCAGCTTCAGGCTGGCCTCAATGAGCAGAAGGCTTGGGAATACCTCAAGGATCCCAAGAAGTATGCCAAGCAGATCGCCGAGTTCGGTCTGAGCAAAGACAAGTTCAGCCGTGACTCCATCTTCGTGAACGTGCTCGAGAAGGACTCCCTCGCCGGCCGTCCCGGCTTCAACATCGACGAGCTCCGCTTCATCCCATCGTTCTACGAGGGTCAGCCCAAGGATACCATCATCCTCGCCACTGGCACACAGGTTTCCGCTTCTGGTTTCGAGATGCCACTCTTCGAGGCAAAGATTCCTTATTCGAACTACCTCGGCGACCTCAACGAGCAGGAGCTCTCCAACAAGATTGTTGACCGCGAGGAGCTTGACAAATATCCTGGCATGCAGGTAGGCGATGCTACCGTGGCTAACAACAATGCCGGTAACTGGGAGTAATCCTCACAATGACAAAGGACAATATGACCATCCGGTTTGCGCCGGATGGTTTTTCGTTTATTGACTGTTCCGGCGCCTCTTCTTCTCCGAGCGACGGCGCCACGTCTCCACGCCTCAGCGTCGCAACGTCCGCTCTGCTCGACGACGCTCCCTTTCACGAAGTCGCCCCTGGGCCCGACTACCAGCAGCGCCTCCACGAGGCCGTCCTCAATGTACTGCCCGAAAGCGAGACACCGCTCGACCTGACCGTTCAAGTCCTCTCCGAGCGCGTCGTCATCCTTCCGCCCGACACCGACCCCGATCTGGCCACATCGATGTACCACGTCACGCTCTCCGACCTCGACGAGCCCGAGCAAGTGTTGCTCCAGCCCCTCACTCTTCCATCTGGTCAGCGCGTCACACTTTGTTTCGGCATCGACCGCCAGCTTTACCTCTTCCTCGAGCGCAACTGCGGCGACCTCCGCTTCGAGCATCACCTCGCCACCCTCCTCCAAGGAGCTTCTTCCGCCCCTGCATTTCAGTCGCAGCCATCTATGGCTGCCCCCTCCGCCCAGCAGGCATGCCTGGCCACCATGGTCACCCCCCAGTTCCTCGAGCTTGCCCTCTTCCGCTCCAGTCAGCTCGTCCTTGCCAACGTCTACCGCACCTCCCAGGCCGACAACCGACGCTACTACGTTCTCAACACCTGGCTGCGCGAAGGCCTCGACCAGCTCAACGACCTTCTGTTCATCCTCGGCAAAGGCGACCCAGCCTCCCAGCTCCACCAGGATTTGCGCCCCTTCATCAAGCAAATCAATCGCAATTATTAATTGTTAATTGTTAATTATTAATTGTTAATTTGAAGATCATCACTGGCCAATACGGCGGACGCCGCTTCGACCCGCCACGCAACCTCAGCGCCAGGCCTACCACCGACCTGGCAAAGCAGGCTCTCTTCAACATCCTCCAGAACCGAATGGATCTTGAGGGTTGTCGAGCGCTCGACCTATTCAGCGGCACAGGCAGCATCAGCTTCGAACTGCTCAGTCGAGGCGCTGCATATGTCGTCAGCGTCGAAATGGGTCACACCCAGCAGCAGTTCATCCAAAAGGTAGCCGCACAGCTCAACGTCCCCCGCAATCGACATCAGCTCATCCGAGGCGACGTCTTCCGCTACCTCAACACTCCCCCCGCCGTATCAATCGGCGCCAGTGCTACATATGCTGCGCCTTTCGACCTAATCTTCGCCGACCCGCCCTACGACCTCGCCAATCTCGATAAGCTACCCGACCTCGTCCTCCAACCTGGCTGGCTCGCCCCCGATGGCAACTTCATCCTCGAACACGGCAAGTCCTCCGACTTCTCCTCCCATCCCCTCTTCCAGGAGCTCCGCACCTACGGCGCCGTCCACTTCTCCTTCTTCCAGCATCCCCGTCCCTGATTCCCCCTGAGCGCCCCTTCCGCGTTTCACATCCCTCCCGGTGTTCCCGTCGCAGCCATCTATGGCTGCCCAAAATATCCCCACAATATGAAACATCTCCTCATCCTCATCTCCGCCCTCCTGCTCCTCCCCCTCAGCAGCTGCCGCAATAGTCTCGAACGTGCCCTCAAGCCCGATTCTTCGGGCACGCCCTACGACCTCTATCTCGTTATGGAAGAGGCCCTCCGCGAGACCGCACTCAACGACACCCTCCACGCCATCTTCGAATTCCCGATGGAGGGCACTCCCAACGGTGACGAGTATTTCCGCGTGCGCCATCTCACCCCCGAGAACTTCGCCTCGCAGGTCATCCGCATTGTCGCCAATGTCGCCATCGTTGACATCAACCCCACCAATGGCGAACAGCCCGTCGTGACCCTCGAGCGCGAACCCTACGCCTACAATCAGGTCATCGTCCGTATGCACGCCAAGACTATCGAGTCGCTCACCGAATACCTTCCCCAGATTCAGGAGCAGCTCCGTCAGGTCTATGTCAAGAACGAGATGAACCGTCGCATCAAGATCATCACCAAGGAGCACCTCATCAAGCAGCAGGACCGCCTTATGCGACTCCAGAACGCTTCGCTATATATTCCCCGCGCCATGGATGTCACCTGCCGCCCCGCCAAGGACAGCACCTTCTTCTGGTGCACCGACAACTTCGCCTCCAAGCAGAGCTACCTCGTCGTCTATAGCGTGCCCTACACCGACCAGAACATCTTCACCCTCGAAGGCGCCGTCGCCGTGCGCGACTCCGTCATGGGTGCCAACATCGAAGGCTCCGACTCAACCCAGCATATGGAGACCAACCGCAATGTCGTCCTGCCCGAATACAAGGCACTCAACGTAGGTGGCCATTACGTCGGTGAGCTCCGTGGTATGTGGCGTATGCGCAACGGCCTGATGGCTGGCCCGTTCATCTGTCACATCCGTCTTGACGAGGTCAACAAGCGCGTCGTCTTTGCCGAAGGCTTCTGCTATGCTCCCAACGATGGCAAGCGTCTCCTCATCCGCAACCTCGAGGCCTCTCTCTACACCCTCAAGCTCCCATCCGACCAGCTCATCCCCGAGATCGAAGTCACGCTCTAAGGCGCGCCCCTAGCGTTCCAGTCGCAGCCATCTATGGCTGCCCATCCCTCCCTCTTCCATCATTCCTCTTCCCTCTTCCATAGCATGTACCTCTTCCGTATCGGCATAACCCAAGGTGATATCAACGGCATCGGCTGCGAGATGCTGATCAAAGTCCTGCAGGACCCCGAGATGCTCGAGTTCTGTACTCCCGTCATCTTCGGCAGCGCCCAAGTGCTGCGCAGCACTGCCCAGCAGCTGGGCATCAGCATGATCCCCCTCAACATCGTCTCACGCGCAGGCGACGCCATCGAAGGGCGCATCAACCTCGTGCCCGTATGTGGTGACGCCGAACCCGAAGTCCAGTTCGGACAGCAGACCGAAGCTTCCCTTCAGGCCGAAGCCAGCTCACTCACCGCGGCGCTCGAAGCCTACGACAACGATGACATCGATGCCCTCGTCACCCTCCCTGGCCACCTCGACAACGACCAGTCGTCACACGCCCTCTCGGATTTCATCCATCGTGCGCTCAACATCCACGACGCTTCGTTCGACTGGATTATCAACGACAGTCTTCGCATCCTCCAGCTCCATCACTACGACGTCACCACCAAACTCGGCGAAGGCATCGCGTCCGAAGCCTTCCAGAACGACATCCGTGCCATCAGCCAAAGTCTGCGCTACGACTTCGGCATTATGCGTCCACGCATCGCCGTCGTCTCTTCGCACGAGAAATTGCGCAACGATCTCGATGAACTCCACGAGCAGGGTGTCCTCGCCTTCGGTCCCCTCGATGCCACTGCCTTCTCCCAGGGAGCTTGGCAGGACCACTACGACGGCTGTCTTTTCCAGGATCAGGACGAAGCCTTCCAGAAGGCCATCGCAAGCCGTGATGCCGACTACAACATCGGCTACATCTCCGGCCTTCACCTCATCCTCACCTATCCCTTCGTAGGCATCCGCTACGACATCGCAGGGCAGAATCAGGCCGCTGAGATGCCTCTTCGACAGTCTATCTATGCCGCCCTCGACATCCTGCGCCAGCGCATCCGATACCGTCAGGCCACTAGCCATCCCCTCGAGAAGCATTGGGTGCCTCGTGGCCGTGACGACTACAAGTTAGACCTCACGAAAGACGACGAATAACGCTATGTCTAGTTTCATCATCGAAGGTGGCCACCCCTTGCGTGGCACCATCAAGCCACAAGGCGCCAAGAACGAAGCCCTCGAAGTGCTCTGTGCCGTGCTCCTCACCCGCGAGGAAGTCACCATCACCAACATCCCCGAGATCCTCGACACTCTCAACCTCATCGAGCTCCTGCGCAAGATGGGTGTCGTCATACATCACCTCGAACGCGGCACGTTCCGCTTCCGCGCCGACCACATCGATGTGGCTTACCTCGAAAGCGACGACTATCTGCGTCGCTGTATGTCACTGCGTGGTTCGGTAATGCTTCTCGGTCCGCTCGTCTCGCGCTTCGGACATGCCTTGTTGCCCCAGCCTGGTGGTGACAAGATCGGTCGTCGACGTCTCGACACCCACTTTATCGGCCTCCAGCGACTCGGCACCGAGTTTACCTACGACCCCGAACGCCACCTCTATCGCGTCGAGGCCACCCATGGTCACCTCTCGGGATGCTATATGCTGCTCGACGAAGCTTCCGTCACCGGCACCGCCAACATCGTCATGGCTGCCGTCTGCGCCGAAGGCACCACCACCATCTACAATGCGGCCTGCGAGCCTTATCTCCAGCAGCTCTGCCGAATGCTCTCTCGTATGGGTGCCCACATCGAGGGCATTGGCTCCAATCTCCTCACCATCGAGGGTGTGCGCGAACTCCACGGCACCCAGCATCGCCTCCTGCCCGATATGATCGAAGTCGGCTCATTCATCGGTATGGCTGCCATGACGGGCTCCGAACTCACCATCGCCGACGTCTCTGTGCCCGACCTCGGAATCATTCCCGATGCCTTCCGTCGTCTCGGCATCACTGTCGAACAGCGCGGCGACGACCTCTATGTACCCGCCCACGACCATTATCAGATCGACTCGTTCATCGATGGCTCCATCATGACCATTGCCGACGCACCCTGGCCGGGCCTCACGCCCGACCTTCTGTCCGTCCTCCTCGTCACTGCCACACAGGCACGCGGCGTCGTCCTCATCCATCAGAAGATGTTCGAGTCGCGACTCTTCTTCGTCGACAAGCTCATCAATATGGGTGCACAGATCGTCCTCTGCGACCCTCACCGCGCCACCGTCATCGGCATCGACCGCCAGTACAAACTGCGCCATGCCAATATGACCAGCCCTGACATCCGCGCAGGCATCGCCCTGCTCATCGCCGCAATGAGCGCCGAAGGGACCTCCCGCATCGACAACATCAACCAGATCGACCGCGGCTACGAGGCCATCGACCAGCGTCTCAACGCCCTCGGCGCTCACATCACCCGAAAGGAGGATTAATCCCCCACGACCCCGTCGCAGCCATCCTAGGCTGCCCCCATCCCCCGCGTCCCCGTCGCAGCCATCTATGGCTGATCGTCACCCCTCATCACCTCTCCCATGATCAAAGACTTCCACAAGACCGCCATCATCGCCGGCAACCGTTACGTCAGTTACAAGGAGATGCTTCGCCGCATCACCTATTTCGCCCGATACACTTCGCCCCAAGCTGGTGCCAAGACTGTCATCCTCTCCGAAAACCGCGAAGGTTGGATCTACGCCTTCTTCAGCATCTGGCTCAATCGCGGCATCGCTGTCCCTGTCGATGCCACCGCCACGCCCGATGAGGTGGCCTACACCCTGCGTGACAGTGAGGCCGAATGCATCTGGACCTCCAACAAGAAGCTCGACACGGCCCGCGAAGCCATGCATCTGCTGGGACGCGAGCTGCCCATTCTGATCATCGACGAACACGAGCAGGTCGAACTGTCCGACGACATCCGTCCCGCCAAGATCGACTACGAGTCGTCGGCTACTGCCGTCATCATCTATACCTCCGGCACCACGGGCTCGCCCAAGGGCGTCATGCTCTCGTTCGGCAATATGATGGCCAACGTCGATTCGGTCTCGAAGGAAGTGCGTATCTATACGCAGGATCGCCGCGCCATCATCCTCCTGCCTCTCCACCACGTGCTCCCCTTGTTGGGCTGTCTCGTCGCACCCATCACCGTCGGTGGCGGTGTAGCCATCGCGCCCGCTATGACCGGACCCGACATCCTCGACACCCTCAAGCGAGGCAAGGTAGGCCTTATGATTGGCGTACCCCGTCTGTGGACTACCCTCATCCGAGGCATCAAGGCGAAGGTCGAAGCCAAGGCTCTCACGCGCGCTATATTTAAAATGTGTCGTGCCCTCCAGTGGCGCTGGCTCAGTCGCCTCGTCTTCACCTCCGTGCGCCAGGCGCTTGGCGGACATCTCGACATCCTCGTCTCGGGTGGCGCAGCCCTCGACCGCGAGATTGCCATCGACATCAAGACCCTCGGCCTCGACCTGCTCGAAGGCTACGGTATGTCCGAGTGCGCACCCATGATCTCGTTCACGCGTCCCGACGACATCGTCCCCGGCTCGGTGGGCAAACCCCTCCCCTCCGAGAAGGTCATCCTCAAGAATGGCGAGATCTGCGTCAAGGGTCCCAATGTGATGCAGGGCTATTACAACCGTCCCGAGGAGACGGCTGCCATCTTCGACGACGAAGGCTGGCTCCACACGGGCGACCTCGGACGTTTCGACGACAAGGGCCGCCTCTACATCACCGGTCGTACCAAGGAGATCATCGTCCTCTCCAACGGCAAGAACATCAACCCCTCCGAAATCGAGTTCAAGCTCGAGCAGCACACCGACATCGTCAAGGAAGTCGGCATCATCCAGGACGTCGATATGCTCAAGGCCATCATCGTCCCG
The DNA here is from genome assembly GCA_017519885.1 of Bacteroidales bacterium. Taxonomy (GTDB): domain Bacteria; phylum Bacteroidota; class Bacteroidia; order Bacteroidales; family UBA3663; genus Liminaster. The sequence continues at coordinate 135,934 of JAFWRO010000051.1, forward strand.
CAGGCCGCGTGGATTCAGGGTCGCAACGACGAGGAACTCGAGGAAGCCCTCAAGCGTGAACTCCTCGAGCCCTACAACCAGGAAGTGCCGCCCTACAAGCGCCTTATGTCGCTCTTTGTCTACCATGGCGAACTGCCGCGCACCAAGATGGACAAGCTCCAGCGCTTCAAGCTCCCCGCCCTCGTCTCGTCGGGCGAACATACCGACAAGAACAAGAAGCGCATCATCGAGCCATCCTTCCCCGAATACAAGATCATCAAGAACTACATCCAGCACGAGAAGAAGTGCCCCGTCAGTCCAACCGACAACCTCGACACCGACCTGCAGCTCGATTCGCTCGACAAGGTAGGTCTGCAGGGCTTCCTCGAGCAGACCTTCGGTATGGAGATCACTGCCGAACGCATCGCCGCCTTCCGCAATGTCCTCGAACTCGCCGAACACGTGGCCGACTACAAGACGCGCATCGAGGTCGAGGAGATCGACTGGCATCACATCCTCAACGAAGATACCCAGAACCTCAAGCTCCCCGATGCCTGGCCCGACGATCTGCTCATCCTCTGGTTCTTCAAGCTCATCGCCCGTCTCTACTTCCGTCTCGAAGGTCGCGGAGCCGAGAACATCCCGCAGGAAGGCCCCTATATGCTCGCCGCCAACCATCAGTCGTTCCTCGATGGTATGCTCGTCATGGCCTACAGTCCCAAGAAGAACGTCCGCAAGACCTTCTTCTTCGCCAAGGAGTCACACGTCAAGCACCCCATCGTCCAGAGCATTGCCAAGCGCCACAACGTCATCGTCATGGAGCCCACCAATCTCAAGACCTCCATCCAGCGCATGGGCGAAGCCTTCAAGCAGGGCAAGAACATCATCATCTTCCCCGAAGGCACACGCACCGAGACGGGCGAAGTGGGCGAATTCAAGAAGACCTTCGCCATCCTCGCCAAGGAACTCAACGTCCCCATCGTCCCCTGCTCCATCCATGGTGCTTACGAGGCGCTACCCAAGCACAGCAAGTGGGCACGTCCCTTCAAGATCCGCGTCGATTACCTCCCCGTCATCCAACCACAGCCCGACGACACCTACGACACCCTCACCCGCCGCGTCCGCGATGCCATCATCCAAAACCAGCGCGGGCTCTGAGAGACCCCCTCTAATCCCCCTGCCTAGGGGGATGTCCCCCCGACAAAGCATTAACCCACAAATATTTTTTAATATTTTTCTGTGAAACGATTTTCGAGAAGATTGAATGAAAGCCCCTTCAGGGGTGCTGAATGGCTTAGACTCATCAGCTGAAAGCTCGCTTTCAGATAATGAGTCAAAGGCAGACAGCAGAAGCGCTATCAAGCGCTTCCATTCAATCTTCTCCATTTTTCATCTTCACACAAAAACCATTTTTCATCTTTTTAGTCATGACGATAAACGAATATCAAGAAGGTGCCCGCCGCACCGCCATCTACCCCTCCTCCCGCGCCATCATCTACCCCACCCTCGGCCTCACCGGAGAAGCTGGTGAGGTAGCCGACAAGGTCAAGAAGGTCATCCGCGACAACAACGACGAGTTCACCCCCGAACGCCGCCATCAGATTGCCCTCGAGTTGGGCGATGTTATATGGTATGCCGCCTCCCTTGCCCACGACCTCGGCTACACCCTCGACGAAATCTGCCAAATGAATCTCGATAAACTCGCCTCCCGTATGCAGCGTGACCGCATTCACGGGGAGGGGGATGAGAGGTAAATCATTATTTCTATTTTTCTTTTCTATTATTGAGATACGTCTTAATTACTAATATTTGTTATAAACTAATTAAACACACTAATTATGAAAAGAATAATTTCTCTTTCCGCTTTATTGTTGTTTGCTATTACGAGTATAGCTGCCACAATTACATTTACTATAGGAGATTTCACCTACTCTACAACTACTGGCTCTTCAACAGCTAAGATTACAAAGTACAATGGGGCTGAAAGTTATGTGTCTTTTCCCACCTCAGTCATTTTTGAGGGAACAACTTATCAGATAACAGCTATTGAAGGTGGGTATAGTGGCCTTATGAAAGATGATCCAAATATTGAGGAATTATTTATTCCTTTAGGAATTTCTTCTTTAAAAAATGTTACAAGAGATTCAAAAACTCTAAAAACTATAGTTATTGAGGATGGCACAATAAACATAGACCATCCCTTTACAATTTCATCTTCAGCGACATCAATTAATTTAAACAATATTATTGTTCTTAGCTCATGCAATTTTAGTTCTATCGAATTGATATCCAATGGAAGCGATATTTATTTATATAAGGCTGGAGAAATAAAAGTTTCCTATCATGAAGATTTGGTGTCTCAGAATATTCAGATGTATCTTTTTGATAAAGGAGACTATAACGCGAGACCATTTGGCAAAGAGAGGTTCGATTATCTGCTATCTGCCTTGCAAAAAAGTGGAAAAGATATCAGCAAAATCACCAAAATTGATTTGAGCAGCATGAACTCCACTCCAGGAAGTAATCGCGTATTATTTAAATTCGACAATGACAACAACAACCCTTCCTCTGAACTTTCACCTGGTGCTGAAGTAATAATCTCAGGAACAGAAAGCTATACGGCTATAAATAGGGCAACGACCATTATCGATAAAGAAAATTATACTGCTCCTCAATATAATGTTCTTACAAATATCAGCTATAACCGCACCAACACCTATAACTGGAACTCCGTCTGTCTTCCATTTGACATCAAGGAATCATATTTCGTTGATAGCAATAACCCGAATGGTTACTGCAAGATTTATACAGTCACAGCAGCCACAAACAATAAAATCAGTTTGACTAGGGTAGAAACGCCAGAATCCACAGTCAAAGCTGGCACACCATGCTTTATCTATTCATCCAAAAACGATTGGGACTTGAACCTTTCTAATGTCACCATCAGTTATAATGTTGCTCCCGAAACTTTAGTAGTAGATGAAAACTGGCAAGTAGTAGGCAGTTTCACGAATGAGACGATTGGAAAAGGCAAATACAAATTGAATAGTAGTGGCACTGAATTTGGCATCACAAACAATGAAGCTGCTACAGTGACAGCCTTCCGTTGTTATCTCAAGTATATAGGATCTCAAGGAGCGCCCAACCGACTTAGTGTCAACATCGATGAAGAAGCATCCATCACACTCGTACCAAATGATGCCGAACCTCAGAAAGTGAAACTATATGACCTAATGGGTCGTCCACGCAAAGAGGGCTCACAAGGCATTTTCATCAAATCGAAAAGATAAACCACGACAAACTGATACATAAAATAGTTTGTTCAAAGAATACCTCATATAAAAAAGGAGGAAGCATCGTGACGGGCGATAGAATGTTTGCCGCTATAGGAAATAGCACTCTGACGGCCGTCACGATGCTTGCCGATACAGGAAATTGCACTCTGGCGGCCGTCACGATACTTTCTGATGTAGGAAATAACACTCTGACGGCCGTCACGATGCTTTCTGATGCAGGAAATAGCACTCTGACGGCCGTCATAATGCTTGCTGATGCGGGAGATTGCACTCTGACGGCCGTCACGATGCTTTCTGATGCGGGAAATTGCACTCTGGCGGCCGTCACGATGCTTTCTGATGCAGGAAATAGCACTCTGACGGCCGACAGAATGCTTGATGTTGCAGGAAACAGCGCTCTGACGGCCGTTATGATGCTTGCCGATACAGGAAATTGCACTCTGGCGGCCGACAGAATGCTTGCTGCTACTGGATAAAGCATTCTGTCGCGCGACATAATGCTTGCTACATCTAATAATGATAAATTGGCCGAGAAGTCCATAAAACGAAACAATAGCAGAGAAAAACCACATAATTCGACTAATTTTTGACGTGAAATAGCCGTAATCTCAGAAATAATGCTTATATTTGCAGCGAAACTAACCACATCATCACTATGAAAGCAAAAAAACTGATACAGACACTTGCCCTCGGCATCGCAGCTCTCATTCCCTCCTGGGCTTGCGCCCAACTCCATCCCCTCGAAGGATGGCAACCCGGCGATCACCTCCTCATCCCCATCATCCAATACCGCATCGCCGACTTCTACGCCAACAAGAAACTCATGGGCCTCAACCTCTATAACATCCAGGGCGAGGTGATGACGCCCAACCAGGGTGGCGACAACCTGAAATTCGACTACGTGCCCGGTCTCGTGGCTAAAGCCATCATCGAGGCTGCCCAGGTCAACAGCAAATCGGGATTCGCCAAGAGTTGGTTCTACAGCGTGGAGGACTATGCCAACCGATGCGCCCAAAGCGTGCCCACCACCGGAAAGAGCCTCGACGACCTCAACGCTACCAAGATGTACTTCACCCTCTACGACCTCACCGACCCCGAGACGGGTGCATTCAAGGACATCGCAAAACCCGAGACACACGCCAACGCCAAGATGGCCATGGAACGCGCCATCCAGGGACTGAAGGACGTGAAGGAGCACTACTCCATCCCCGCCACGCTGAGCAAGGAATGTGCTGGAGGCTGGTGGCACAAGGAGGTCTATCCGAACCAGATGTGGTGTGACGGCCAATACATGGGTCCCGCCCTGCTCGCCCAGATGATCCACTACGGCTACACCATCGACGGCGCGGAGGAGGACTGGAAAACCATCACCCGACAGTTCGACATCACCTGGCATAAACTCTGGGACCCCAAGGAACAACTGCTGTGGCACGCTTTCAGCGCCGACCCCAAGGGTGAAAAGGCACGCCTCTGGGCCGACCCAAAGACGGGACGCTCGCAGGAATACTGGGGCCGCGCCTGCGGCTGGTACTTCCTCGCCCTGGTCGATGTGCTGGAGTTCATCCCCGAAGGCATCACGATGAAACCCACACAAAGCACCCTGCGCGGACTGAGTTCCGACTGCCGCGAACGCCTGCTCTACTACCTGAACACCCTCGCCGAAGGACTGGTGCGCCGTCAGGACAAGGAGACGGGCTGCTGGTACCAGCTCCTCGCCCATGATGGCAATTTTACGGTGAGCGAATACCAAGGAAAGTCATACGAACCCGTGAGCAACTACCTGGAATCGTCCGCCTCAAGCATCTTCACCGCTACCCTCCTCAAGGGTATCCGTCTGGGCCTCCTCCCGAAAGAAAAGTACGAGAACAATGCCGAAGTGGCTATGATGGGCCTCGTGAAGCAGTTCCTCCGTGTGCGTGACGACAACGGCACATGGACCCTCATCGACGACTGTGCCTCTGCCGGCCTCGGCGGCGCCAGCTGGGGCGTCCGCGACGGCTCCGCTGCCTACTACCTCCTCGGCAACGACGTCACCCGCATCACCGACTACACCGAAGGCAAGGTCTATGGCGCCTTCATCCTCGCTGCCACCGAGTATGAGCGGAAGCATAACAAATGACAAATAACAATTAATAATTAACAATTAACAATTAATAATTGATAATTAACAACGAACAATTAACAATTAATTGTTCCTAAACAATAAAATCACCGCTGCATCCGGAATGGGTTGCAGCGGTGATTGTTATGTACGGAAGAGTACTGTCGAAGAATTAACGGCCTACGGCACGATCGGCAGCCTTGGCTTGGTTCTTAGCCTTCTGGAGAGCGTCCTCGGCATCCTCCTGACGGTTGTCGGCCTTCTTCTGAGCGCTCTGGCTTGCCTTCTCGGCGCTGACAGCAGCATCTACAGCCTTCTTGCGCTCCTTGAGGGCAGCGAGCTCAGCTTTCTTGGTCTGCTCTTCGGTCTTGAGGGCAGCGTCGGATGGGTTGGCCTTCTGACGGCTCTTGTTGGCCTTGAGTTCAGCCTCGATGGCATCGATCTCATGCTTGTACTGTTCGCTCAACTGCTCCCAGCTCTTGTTCTCAGGGTTGAATTCGCCTACAACCTTCTTGGCATTCTCGTTGGCAGACTTTGCCTTTGCAATAGCCTTCTCGGCATCTTCCTGAGCCTTCTGGGAAGCCTTCTGAGCCTTCACGTTCTTCTTGTCGGCAGCAAGAGACTTATCTACAGCCTTTTTCTTCTCCTTGAGGGTAGCAAGCTGGGCCTTCTTGGTCTGCTCTACGGTCTTGAGGCTAGCATCGTTAGGGTTAGCCTTCTGGTGCTTCTTGTTGGCCTTGAGCTCTGCCTGGAGGGCATCGATCTCATACTTGTACTGAGCGCTGAGCTCTTCGTTGCTCTTCTTGGCATCTGACTGTGCGAACGAAAGTGCTGGAGCTGCGAGGAAAGCAGCGAGAAGCACGTACTTTGCAAAATTCTTCATAGGTGTTCGTTTTTAAAGGGTTAATATAGTGTATTTGAGTTATCGAAAGTATCGGAGGACTCGGAATAATCGGAATTATCAGAATAATCGGAGTACTCGGATTTCCGGACCGAAATCATCCAGTTTTACTTTATGACATCTACACATCCAAAATTTACGCCTAAGGGCGGCACATCGAGATGTGCTATGGGCGCGATGTCCTATAAAGCTTTACTTTATGACATCTACGCCCATCCAAGGTTTAAGGACGGTGGGAACTTTTATTGTGCCGTCGGGCTGCTGATAGTTCTCGATGATGGCGGCGACGATACGTGGGAGGGCGAGAGCGGAACCGTTGAGGGTGTGGCAGAGCTCGACCTTCTTGTTGTCGGCGCGACGATAGCGGCACTTCAAGCGGTTGGCCTGATAGGTGTCGAAGTTGGAAACTGACGACACTTCGAGCCAGCGCTTCTGAGCCTCGGAATAAACCTCGAAATCGTAGCAGATGGCGCTGGTGAAACTCTGATCACCGCCACAAAGACGCAGGATGCGGTAGGGCAGTTCTAGCTTCTTGAGCAGGCCCTCGACATGTTCGAGCATCTCGCGATGAGACTCGGCGGAATGTTCGGGAGTGTCGATACGTACGATCTCGATCTTCGAGAACTCGTGCAGACGGTTCAAGCCACGCACATCCTTGCCATAGGAACCAGCTTCGCGACGGAAGCATTGGGTGTAGGCACAGTTCTTGATGGGGAGGTCCTTCTCGTCGATGATGACGTCACGATAGATGTTGGTGACAGGCACTTCGGCGGTTGGAATAAGATAGAAATCGTCGATCTCGCAGTGGTACATCTGTCCTTCCTTATCAGGCAGCTGACCTGTGCCGTAGCCCGACTCCTTGTTGACTACTGTCGGAGGCATGATCTCCTCGTAGCCAGCATTGGCGGCTTCGGTGAGGAAGAAGTTGATGAGGGCACGCTGGAGACGTGCGCCGAGGCCACGATAGACGGGGAATCCTGCACCCGTGATCTTGACACCGAGGTCGAAGTCGATGAGGTTGAGGTTCTTGGCGAGCTCCCAGTGAGGCAGCTTTGCAGTGGGCACCTCGGGATTGCAGGTCCAGTTTCCTACGGTGTCCTGACCGAGGACACACTCCTTGAGGTTGGACTTGACTACCCAGTTGTCCTCGGCACCAGTGCCCTCGGGCACCTCGTCGTAGGGGATATTAGGAATCTGGCAGAGCATGTCGGTAATCTGGCCCTCGCAAGTGGCCTTCTTCTCGTCGAGCTCCTTGTTGATAGCCTTGAGTTCGGCAACACGAGCCTTGGCAGCCTCGGCTTCGGCGCGCTGACCATTCTTCATAAGCATGCCGATGCTCTTGGCGAGACGATTGGCCTCGGCAAGGTTGTCATCGAGGGTCTTCTGCGTCTGACGACGCTCCTGATCCTTGGCGATGACGGCGTCGATGGCTTCGCGTGCGCCTTCGAAATGCTTTTTGTTCAAACCGGCAATGACGCGGTCGTATTGCTCGGTGATGAGTTTCAATGTTAACATATAATGGGGTTAAGAGGGGTTCTGAAGAGTTCTGAGGGTTCTGAAGGGTTCTGAAGAGTTCTGAGGGTTCTGAAGGGTTCAGAAGGATTCAGAGAGGTTCTGAAAGGTTCAGAAGGGTTATGAATGAAAAAAACAAAAACAGAGCACTTGGCAACCATGGGGTTGTCAGATGCCCTGTAATTCTTTTAAGCTGTTGGCCAAGGGCTTAAGCCAGTGGCTCAACGGAAACGTAGCTCTTATTCTCGCGCTTCTTGGTAAATACTACCTTGCCGTCGATGAGAGCATAGAGAGTATCGTCCTTGCCAATGCCTACATTGAGGCCTGGGTTGTGCTTGGTGCCACGCTGACGAACGAGGATGTTGCCAGCCTTCACGATTTCGCCACCAAACTTCTTAACACCGAGTCGTTTGCTATGTGACTCACGGCCGTTCTTCGAACTACCTACACCTTTTTTGTGTGCCATAGTGCTTTTTTCCTTTCTTTTTAATAGCGGATTCGCTTATGCAACAATAGACTTAACTAACACTTCGGTAAAATGCTGACGAGAACCGACGAGCTTGTCAAAGCCCTTACGACGGATCTTGTGGAACACCTTGATCTTCTTACCGCGAAGTTCTACCTGAGAGACTTCGAAAACAACCTTTGCACCCTCTACAGTGGGAGTGCCAACGGTGATAACACCGTCATTGTTAACGAGGAGGACCTTGTCGCAGACTACCTCGTCACCTACCTTAGCACCTGCGATATTGAGAACGCAGATCTTCTGGTCGGGCTCAACGTTGAACTGCTGGCCCTGGATTTCAACAATAGCGTACATTGTACAAAAAAATATTTTTAAAATATTTCTCCGCAAGGCGAATGGCGCTCATCGTGGAGGGCTGGCATCACTGCCACCTTGCCGTGACGGTCATTACTTATCGTGCCTACATCGGAATCAGCGCGCAAAGATAGACATTTTTCCTGATACAGCAAAATAATTTGAAGTGATTTTTGCATTTTCGGGCCTAAAAATGCGATATTTAGCCAAAAATTGGCATTTGCACTTCATTTTTTTGCAAAAAAAGTTGTTTATTTAAATTAGAATTGTTACATTTGCAGCGTGAAATGTCGAATGAAAAACGACCATTACCCAAAAACAACAATAATAACCTTTTAAACACAAAAAACATGGCTTACAAGATTGATCAAATCGAAGGCATCGGCGAGGTTTACGCCGAGAAACTCATCGCTGCTGGCATCGCTACTACTGACGACCTTCTGGAGAAGTGTGCTGCCGCCAAGGGCCGCATTGCTATCGCTGAAGAAACTGGCATCAGCCGCAAGCTCATCCTGAAGTGGACCAACCACGCTGACCTGATGCGCATCAACGGCATCGCAGGACAGTTCTCGGAGCTGCTCGAAGCTGCCGGTGTTGACACCGTGAAGGAGTTCCGTCATCGCGTTCCCGCCAACCTCCAGCCCAAGCTCGTTGCCATCAACGAGGAGAAGAACCTCTGCAACCGTGTTCCTTCGCTGAGCGAGGTAGAGCGCATGATTGCCCAGGCCAAGGAGCTGAAGCCACTGATCACCTACTAATTAAGGGTTCTGAAGAGTTCTGAAAGGTTCTGAAGGGTTCTGAAGAGTTCTGAAAGGTTCTGAAGGGCTCTGAAGGGCAATCTCCGCATAACCCTAAATCAATTTAATAAGCCCCTTCCGACATCGGGAGGGGCTTATTTTGTGCCTAATACTTGTCTGAGGGTCCATCGAGACGGAAGACAATGCGGAAGGAACCGCCTTCGGCGAGGGGTGTCCACGACGTGGAGGAGATGCGGAAATGGCCGCATTCGAGGGTGTGCTCGACGTGGAAACCGAGGCATGCACAGACGTCGTAGTCGCCGACACGGACGAGACGCAGCGTCTCGGATGCATCGTCGGGCAGCTTGGCGAGGGAGACTTCGGGCGGAATCTGGTCGCGCGTCACATACTCCATCGTCACAGGCATGTCGGACTGGATGACCTCATTGACACGGCGCTCGACCTCAGCAATCTGTTCGGGCGTAGGACACTGTGGCAGCTCGTAGTTGAGTTTGCTCTTCTTGCGCTCCACATGGGTGTTGCGCGAACGCTCGCAGCCGAACATACGCACCATGGTCTGGTTGAGAATGTGCTCAGCGGTGTGCGCAGGCTCGTATTCACGTTTGTTGTGGTCGTTGAGGATGGGTTCGGTCATATTGCTATTATCTTTCGCGACAAAGAGGGAGTTTATCTTCTGCTTCTCTTTTTCATGATTTTCGGCTGGGAGCTTTGAACGCCCATATATTCCTGACGTGCCTGCTGTAGCAAGGTCATGAATTCGGGTTCGGCACAAAGTCGAGCGAAGAGGATGCTGGCCGAGTAACGCCCGGCCTCGATATCGCTCTGATAATGATAGCCGGCAATGACACGGCTCTGACCCATCTCGTAAGCCACCTTCATGATCGACTCGGTATGCTGGGGATCGATGGCCGTCAGTATCATACCAACGAGCCACGACACCATAGTGTGGCCCGAAGGATAGCTACTGTAGTCGGTGGGACTCTCATGCTCGGGCACCAACGAGGCTTCCTTGAACTGCTGATAGGGACGAACACGGTGATAATACGCCTTGACGCCGGCATTCGAAACCATTTCGGTGGCATGGGCACGCTGAAGCAAAAGGAACAACTGAGGATTGGCTTCCTGCGTGACGGCATGACCCATAGCTGGCGAGAAACGCTCCATGAAATAGGCCGCATTGAGGAAGGCGTCGGAACGTGCCTGCAGGCCACGCTCGGTGGCACGCATCGACAAGCCCCACTGATACTGCGACCAATCGTCGTAGAAACGCGAATCGGTGAGTCCGGGAGGTGGTGGCAGAATTCGCTCAAGTTTTGGAGCCTCATCAGAGGTGACAAAAGGCATGCGCCCGTCATTCAGGCCTTGTGCCAACGTGATGGTCGCGAAAAGCACAATCGCCGACGCAAGAAGTGTTTTTCTCATTTTTCGAAATAATACTGATGTCTATCGGTTGACCTGGCGATTGACCACATTGCCATCGGCAGCGTGGATATTGAGCACGAGGCGGTCCTCTCCGGCATAGGGTGTAACGTCAATCTCTACGGTGCGCTTGCCTTCGGCCTGGACGGTGGCAAGAGTAGCGCCCGAATAGCTGACGATATCGACCGAAGCGAGCGACACGGCAGCAGCCACCATAAGCTTGTTGTCCTGCTCTCGAATGAAGGCATCGACAGCGAAAGCATCGCCAGGATTGCCAGTCTCGCACTGCAGCTGGGTGTCGGTGTCATCAGCCACATCGTAACCATTGAGCTGGAGCCACTTGATGGCATAACGGGTACCCAAACGACGATAGCCCACACCGGCAAAGTGGAGGTTGTCGCGGCTCACCTTGCAGGCACGTGACGAGATGGTGTAAGCCGTTGGGATGTAGTTGTGAATCTGGTCGATAGTGGGGTTGGCATGCGCGCAGACACCATTCTGATCGAGGCCAACAGCTTCGCCACAAAGAACGGGCACATCTTCGGCCTTCAGGTTGAGGTCGGTGAGGATGTTCTGATAGACACGGTCCACCTGGTTGGGCCAATGAGGGCCATAGGCATCGGTCTCGCCCTGATGAATGAGCAAGCCGCGAATGATCCAACCCTGGGCTTGTGCCTGCTTGGCCAACGTGATGAGACGCCCGTAGGGATTGCCATCGTAGGCAGCAATCTCGTTCTTCATCCAATCCATCTGACAACTATCTACGAAACCCTGGTAGAGATCCTTGTCGAAAAGACGCATGGGGCAACCATCGACAGCCACCTGGATAACGGCTACAGAGTCGATAGGCGAAAGATGCTCGAGGACAGTGCGTCCGAAATAATCGGTGGGCGACAGGTAGTTGGGACGATGATAACCCGGACGGCAGTTGCCAGGCTTGGCTACACGCCACTCTCCCACCTTGCGGTCTTCGTTTTCGGTGGAAGCAAGATTGAGGAAACGAGGCGAAACGATGGTGTCTTCTTCCGAAGAGATGTCACCGATACCTACCATGTTGGACTGGCCAATGGCGAGGAAAGCAATTTTCTGAGGCTCGGGCTGCTTCTGGCAGGATACGAAACCGAGCACTACGAGGCTGCACACGAGGCAGCAAAGGGTACGAATGCTACGCATGACTTTATAAATTAACAATGATTATTTTTCCACTGCAAAGTACGGGATTTTTGACGAGATTTGCAAGATTTTTGATTGAAAAGACATTTTTAAGAGTGGATTTGTAACTTTTTCGCCAAAAAGAAGAGCAACTATCAAGAATTTTTCTTATATTTGCAACCAGAAAACAAGATAAAAATAGAAGATTATGGCAAGACCCATCAAAGAGACCCCTATTCTTTACGGTGAGGAAGCTACCAAATTCGAGATTCGCATGCTGAACCCGCAGCCGCTCTCTCAAGAGCAGCAGGAACAAATACAAAACGATTACGAGTTCTTGCGTTCGCGTTGTATCAACTGCACATTCTGAATCGATGAATAAAGACGCTATCCGACTCCGCAGACTGAATGAAAACGATAGAGTGACGCAATTTGATTGTGGGGATGAAGACTTGAATGACTTTATTCTCACTGATGCGCCACTATATTACCGTGTACGCCTTGCGACTAGTGTAGCATCCTAACCAGTATAAATAAAAACTGATTTTAAACAATAAAACTTCAAATTGTTCGTTTATATGTTGTTCATAAAACATAAACGACAATGGGAAGACCTAAGAAATATCACGTCCTACTCTCCGCAGAA
>JAFWRO010000052.1:0-28056 GCA_017519885.1 Bacteroidales bacterium
TAGCGCCCCCATCTAGCCCCCATCTACCATCCTCTTTTCAGTACGCAGCCATTCTATGGCTGCCCCCAACCCATAACCCCTCACCCATAACCCCCAAACCCATGACCCGCCTCCCTCTCCTCCCCATCCTCGCATTCGCCGTCCTCCTCACCGCTTGTAACAGCGAAAAGCGTCCACCCCGTCCCGAGTTCGCCCCCACATATCCCGACGTGCACGACCCCGTTCTCGCCATCGGCGAAGACGGCCGCTACTACATCTTTTCCACTGGTGTAGGTGTAGGCGTCATGTCCTCCGCCGACCTCAAGACCTGGCGTCAGGAACCCTCCGTCTTTGACCGCGAAGCCATCCCCCAGTGGGCCAAGGACACCGTCCCCGGATATTGGGGACACACCTGGGCACCCGACATCAGCTACCGCAACGGCGAGTGGTACCTCTACTACTCCTGCTCTACCTTCGGCAAGAACGGCAGCGCCATCGGCCTCGCCCTCAACAAGACCCTCGACCCCACCTCTCCCGACTTCCGTTGGCGTGACCAAGGTCCTGTTGTCGTCTCTCACAAAGGCGTAACCAACTGGAATGCCATCGACCCCAACCTCTGCGAAGACTACCTCGTCTGGGGCTCGTTCTGGGACGGCATCCAGCTCCAGCAGCTGGCTTCTGACCTCCGCACACCTCTCGGCGAACCTGTCACCGTAGCACGTCGCATCAATCGCCATCGCGAGATCAGCGAGGTCCCCATTACCGTCGAAGGCAAGGATACCATCGAAGCTGGCGACAACGCCATCGAAGCGCCCTTCATCTTCAAGCGTGGCGACTGGTACTATCTCCTCGTGAGCCACGACTACTGCTGCCGCGGCAAGAACTCCACCTACAAGGTCGCCTACGGTCGTAGCCAGTCCATCACCGGCCCCTATCTCGACCGCGATGGCAACGACCTCGCCTTTGGCGGAGGAACCCTCCTCGTAGGTCCCGATGAGCGCTACTACGGAGTAGGCCACTGCTCCGTCTATCAGCTACCCGATGGCAATTGGTACTACATCTCCCACGCCTACGACTCCGAGTTCGGTGCCCGCGCCAAGCTCTTCATCCGTCCCCTCCAATTCTCCCCCGACGACTGGTTCACCCTCGCCGAGTAAGTCCTACGTATCTGTATTCGCCCAAAAGCCCCTCTTTCTCCCCAAACAAGTGGATAGAGGGGCTCTTTTTCATCCTTTTTTATTCGTTAATTCTCAAATTCGACACAGGGGAGAGGACCAGAATCAAAACATCATGAGAAATTCGAAAAAATAACAGTCTGAGTAGAGCTCGGGAAGGAGCAAACTTTTCCTGTTTTTATTTGTGAATACCAAAATAAATCCCTATCTTTGCCGCATCAATTCAATAGAAAGGAAAGAAAATGAACGAGAATGAAATAAACAATTATCCAGTGGAGAACAATCGGGTGCCTACGGAAGAAGTAAATCTCGAACTGAATGAGAACAAAGGGCCTAAAGAGGGGTTTTCATTCAATTGGATTGCCTTTGCTTTGGGTGTGGCTTTCTGGTACTGGTGGTGTGAAGGAAATGTTGACTGGATTTTCTACATCTATCTGGCCATTGTGGTGCTTATTCACGAGCTGGGACATGTAATTATGGGTACTTCCTTCGGGTGCCGCATCAAGGTGATGCAGGTGTTCTTTATCCCGTTTCTGACCTATAGGCCGAAACAAGTATCAAGAGGTGGTTGGTGGCGTGATATCATATGGAGTCTGGGAGTGCTTCCCCTGGGTGGTGTCACTATATTCAATTCGCAGGGGGATGGAAACATCGGAGAAAAGCCTGCGTGGCAACGGCTGCTCATCTCGGCGGCTGGGGTGCTGTTCAATTTTGCCACATTTCTCATTCTGTATATTGCTATGCAATTCATGCCAGAAGGCAGCTATGATTTAATAATGCCGTTGGCTTCAGTGTCTCTCATTTTAGGAATACTGAACATTATCCCCATCTATCCGCTTGATGGAGGAGCTATCGTGTTTGCGCTATTCGAGATAATTACGGGCAAGAAGCCTTCGCCAAAGTTCACTATGATTTGCGGAAGAATAGGGTTCATCTTCATCATCATTTTCTTCTGGTTCTTCCCCGAATGGCTGAATAAAATTTTGGATATCGTATTTGATGCATTATTCTGATTTCATATAATATGGTACATAAGGTAAAATTCATAATCTATCGCCGGGATGCGAAAAAGGGATGCGAGGACAAGAAAAAATGCGTTTCGTGGTATTGCTTCAACAAGAGGAATGACGGAACATATGAAGCAGAACTGGATGAGTCGTGGATTGAAGGAAGCCACTATGGGGGTGGCACCATCGACAGGGAAATACCTGCTGAATGGTTTGACCTTTCGTATGACGAATTCCTTGAACGCGTCATCACGCTGGCTTCTGCGTCAAAATATGGCTTCACCATCGATGAACTTAAAGAGAAGAAAGAACTGAAGGAGTTCTTTGGGTTTGAATAGGAACAAAATAAAGCGCGGAAAGAGGATTTCTTTCTGCGCTTTTTATGCTGTTATTTAGTGGCGGGACCATCTTGTGGGATTTCGGGGATAGGCTTGAAGATGACTTCAATGCCGGCGCGGCGAAGGAGGTCAACGCCGTCGGTGAGACGGTACTCACGGGCGTAGATGACACGCTTGATGCCACACTGGATGATGAGTTTGGAACACTCGATGCATGGGCTATCGGTGACGTAGAGAGTGGCGCCATCGCTCGAATTGTGGCTCTTGGCGACCTTGGTGATGGCATTGGCTTCGGCATGGAGTACGTAGGGCTTGGAGCGGTTGTCTTCGGTCTCGCAATCGTTCTCGAAGCCTGTAGGCGTGCCGTTATAGCCGTCGCTGATGATCATCTTTTCCTTTACGATGAGACAACCTACCTGACGGCGCTTGCAATAGGAGTTTTCGGCCCAAATGGCGGCCATACGCAGATAGCGGTGATCGAGAAGTTCTTGTTTGGTGGGCATGGGAGGAGTATTTTTAGGAGCAGCTGAACTTGACTGCTGACGTTAACACGAGGGATGAGGGAAGACAAAGATGACTGCAACGGGGACAAGGACAAGTGGAGACCGCTGACTATTCGTTGAAGAGGGAGAGGCCTTTGAGGTAGGTCTTGTCGCTACTGTTGAACTCCTGATAGAAGTAGTTCTCGTCCTTGCATTGGCGCATAATGTAGGCTATGATGAGACGCTCCATCTCGGCACCGCTGCGCTTTAGTTCGTGAGATGTGGGACGGCCTATCTTTGGTGCTGCAAAGTTAATGAAGGAATTGAGGAGACCCTGGCCTTCGAGATAATGCTGCAACGACTTGAAATCCTTGTAGGCGGCAATGGTCGAACGATGATTGTCGCTGTACTGGAATGCGAAGGAATACATCAAGCTGATGGACTTGTTGTAGTAAGTCGATACGTAGGTGGTGTCACTGGGCACAAAGTAGTCGGGCATAATGCCACCTCCGCCATACACCGTACGTCCGTTCAAAGTGGTATAAACGAGCGAATCGGCGAAGTGGATGGAGTCCTGGTTATAGAACTCGCCTCGCTCGTAGCGATTGATGAGGTCCATCTGATAATCCTCTCCCTCCCCCATCGAATAAGGCTTCTGGATGCAACGGCCTGAAGGAGTGTGATAGCGTGCAATGGTGAGGCGCAAAGCAGAACCATCATAAAGGTCAAACTGCTGCTGGACGAGTCCTTTGCCAAATGAGCGGCGACCAACAATCTGTGCACGATCGTTGTCCTGCATAGCACCAGCAAAGATTTCAGAAGCCGAAGCGGACCATTCATCGATGAGGACGACAACGGGATCATTCTGGAAGTTGCCACGTCCATCGGCATTGTGATCCTGACGTGGTTGAGAACGACCTTCAGTATAGACGATGAGTTGATTGTCGCCAAGGAACTCGTTGACCATTGCGATGCAAATCTCAAGATAGCCACCACCATTGCCACGGAAGTCGAGCAGATAGCCCTTGGCTCCATGGGCGCGAAGGTTGACGAGGGCGGTGAAGAACTCGTTGTAAGTATTTCGTCCGAAGCTGTCAATCTTGATGTAGCCGATATTGCCCTCCATATATTGAGCAACGACGCTGTTGACGGGAATCTCGCCACGCTCCACTTCGAAATGGAGCAGATCGCTTGCGGTGTTGCGACGGATACCGAGTTTGACTACAGAACCAGTTTCGCCACGCAGGGTCTTGAGGACCACGTCGTTGTTAATCTTCTTGCCAACGAAGAGGGAGTCATCGACGGTGACGATGCGGTCGCCGGGCAGTATGCCCACCTTCTCAGAGGGACCACCGGAGATGACCTGAATGACCATAACGGTGTCCTGCTGAATATTGAATTGGATGCCCACACCACTGAACGAGCCTTCGAGTTGTTCGGTGACAGCGGACATATCTTCGCGCGAGATGTAGGAAGAATGCGGGTCGAGCTCCTCGACGATAGTGGGGATGGCATCCTCGACGAGGTTCTGGAGGTCGAGTGTATCGACGTAGCGATCACGCAGGAGGTCAAAGAGATAGACGAGCTTGGCAGAGGCCTCGCTGCTGGTGAGGCCTCCACGGCTCATCTTGTTTAAGTCGTTACGTTCAGATTGATAGACATGTATCTCGTTGGCCATACGAACTTCGCCGATCTTGATGCCCACGAAGAGGACGGCAGCTACGAGGAGGCTGGTGAGAAGGGGGATCCAATATTTTTTCATTAGGGACTATTAAAAGGGGAATGAGGCAGCCAGATGGGCTGCTGTCGGAAACACAAAGGGTGACCAAGGAACACTGAGAGGCACAATAACATCGCGCCATACAGGACACGGGGCCTTACTGGGCGTCAGTTTGTTCAAAGAGCTTGATGGCGCCAGTGGAGGGGATGAAGAGGGCGGAACAGGGGCGCTTCTTGTTGGTGAACTGGCCTTGGGGGAGCATCTCGACATGGCCAAACTGGGCCATAGGGATGTCTCCTTCAGCAAGGACAGACTTGGCGTTGTAGAGGGTGATGCGGGCCTTACCAGGGACGCAATAGGCTATACCCTTCTCGAGTTTCTTGCGGGCGTTGACATCCATCTCGGACATACGATTGTCCTCAAGAATGGAAACGCCGACGTAGAAGGGAGCACCAGCATAGTCGTCGTTAGCAACGAAGCCGAGTTCTCGCGAAAGACGGAAGACGAGTTCACGTTCCACCTCGTCGGTGGGAACATAGTCGAAGGTGCGCACTACGTCAGTCTCAGTGGTCGTGCCGACGAAAAGGGAGAGCAGGGCCTCTTCCTGGGCGGTGAGATGGTCGAGCATAAGTTGCAACTGTGCGCCATCATTGGGCACATTGTCGGCTTCGCCTCGGATGAGGTCGGAACGACTCTCACGAATGCTGAAAATCTCTTCGGCAACCAGTTCTGCCTGTTTCGCCTTGCTGCCGGCCTTGAGCAGGTCGCTCGTCATCACGTCGGTAGGTTTGAACTTCAGGGAAGTAGACTTTTGGGATTGAGAAGGCATCTCAACAGACGGAGCGGGCAGTTCCGGCTTCTGGTTGATGGCCCAAAGGCAGCGGTCGTCGGTGAGATAGAAGGTGGGAAGGGCCGCCTTGTCGCTGAAATAGATATGATAAGTGCGGGCACTGTCGGCCTTAGCGACTCCACGGAGTTGAATCTGGGTGATTTCCCAGGAGACCTGGTCCTGCTGAGCCACATCCTTCAGGCCGAGATACTTCTCGGCATACATAGCGAACTCTCCGGCCACGACCTTGGTGCAGTGGGCAGAAACCTGGATCTGAATCTTGGTGATGGGCAGGCTATAGGTGAGACCATAATCGAAGTTGTCGCCGATGGTGACTTGCTGCACGGATTGTGCGAGGGCGGTAGTGGTGATGAATGCGGTGAGGACCGCGAGGGGGAATATTTTCATTGGAATCTTTATAATGAGGGCAGCCATAGGTGGCTGCGACGGGATGCTTGGGGACACATAGCAGCTAAACACGGCTGCTGACGGGGACAACGAGGGCGACCGGGAGAGACACGGAGGACAACCAAAGGGCGACCAGAGGACGTCGGGGCTAATAAGGGGACGCTGGGCTCTGGAGGGAGAAGGGAGTGCGGTTGAGGATGCTACGGCCGAGGGTGACGGCATCGGCATATTCAATCTCGTCTCCTACACTGACGCCGAGGGCCAGGGTGGTGACCTTGAGGTGGGGGAAACGCTGGAGTTGGCGGAAGATGTATCCGTTGGTGAGATCGCCTTCCATAGTGGTGGAGAGGGCGAGAATCACCTCATTGATGGGCGTTTGTCCTTCGGCCTGGCTTTGGCGAATTCGCTCGACGAGGCTGTCAATCTCGAGTTGTTGGGGGCTGATGCCATCCATCGGGGAGATGAGACCACCGAGTACGTGATAGAGGCCCTGGAACTGACGTGTGGCCTCGATGGCCATCACTTCCTTGACGTTTTCGACCACACAGACGGTGGCAGCATCACGCTTGGGATTGGCGCATATCTGACAAAGGTCGGAATCGCTGAGGTTGTGACAACACTTACAGTAACGCACCTCCTTGCGCAGACGTATGAGCGATTCGCCAAGGTGAATGGCACGCTCAGGCTCTTGACGAAGAAGATGGAGCGTGAGGCGAAGCGCCGTCTTACGACCAATGCCAGGCAGTTTGGCGAACTCGTCGATGGCGCTGGTCAGCAATTGTGAGGGATACTGTTCCATCAATATTTACCGTAATCTTTGCGCGCACGATCCATCGCACGCTGGTCTTCCTTATCCTTCATTGTGTCGCGCTTGTCGTACTGCTTCTTGCCTTTGCAAAGGGCAATATCGAGTTTGGCAAGTCCCTTTTCGTTGATGAAAAGCCGAAGGGGGACAATGGTCAAACCTGGCTCCTTCGAACTGTTCTGCAGGCCACGCAATTCACGTCGAGCGAGAAGCAGTTTGCGGTCGCGATGGGCATTGTGGTTATTATAGGTGCCGTAGAAATATTCGGCGATATAGACATTCTTTGCCCACAGTTCACCATGGTCGAAAAGGCAGTAGGAGTCAGTCAGACCGGCCTTGCCTGCACGCAACGACTTGATCTCGGTACCTGTGAGCACCATGCCGGCGGTATAGGTATCGAGAATCTCATAGTCGAAGGTAGCTCGCTTGTTGCGGATGTTGACGGCCGCGTTGCCCGCCCCTTTCTTCTTATTGTTGTTTGCCATAGTTCAATCAAAAACGTAAGAATCGGCTCATCCCTGCAGGAACTGCAAGAGGTGCTGGATGAGACTGGGCGAGAAGAAGATGACGAGGAACGACATAAAGCCGAACAGCCAGCGCCTCTTCTCAGCCACACGAATATAGGTGTGCGAACCGTTCCAGGTGATATAGACAAGATACAACGCTATGAACTCGAAGAACCGGAAAGCGGGGAATACCGCCATCAGCATCTCGATAGCCATAAGGAAACTAGTGCTGTAGAACACGAAGTTGGTGAGTCGGTCCTTATCGGGATGGGGCAAATCGAAGATGTTGACAAGCATCGTCTTGATGAGCATCATTGCCAGATAGGGACCAACAAAATATGCCACGAGGACGGGAACCATCTTCGTCATACCGTACTGGAAGTCGAAACTCACCTCGGGGTTTGGGCTGCGCCAGCCGGCAAAGAGGAAGATGACAAGCGACATAATGCCCAACAGCGGATAGAAGTAGTTCCACAGCATATAGGCAGGCTTTGATTCCTTAGTCTCAGCATTGGCAAGGTAACTCCATGCCTGGTCGGACTGAGTAATCAAAGCAATCAGAAACTTGACTATGTATTTGAATTGGTTCAAGATTATTCTGTATTTTTCACGAATTAACGAGTTAAAGAATTAGTCTTTGGAGAATCAAACAATTCGATAATTCGTGACAATTGACATTAGAGTCGTGAAAATCCCTTAGTCAAGGGAATGAACCACGAGACCAGAGCGAAGTTTAGGCTCGAACCAGGTGGTTTTGGGAGGCATGATGTTGCCCGAATCGGCGATGTTCATCAGTTGATCCATCGAAACAGGATAGAGGGCAAGGGCTACACGCATCTCACCGCTATCGACACGGCGCTTGAGTTCGCCAAGACCACGCAAACCGCCTACGAAGTCGATGCGCTTGTCGCGACGAAGGTCCTTGATGCCGAGGATACGATCGAGGATGAGGTCGGAAGAGACGCTGACATCGAGCACGCCGATGGGATCGTTGTCGTTATAAGTGCCAGGCTTGGCAGTCAGGCTGTACCAACATCCATCGAGGTAGAGGCTGAAGTTGTGGAGACGAACGGGATGATAGATCTCAGTGCCTATCTTTTCGACCACAAAATTCTCGGCCACCTTGGCCAGGAACTCCTCGCTGGTAAGGCCGTTGAGGTCCTTCACCACGCGGTTGTAGTCCATAATCTTGAGTTGACCGGCAGGGAAGCACACTGCCAGGAAGAAGTTGTACTCCTCATCGCCCGTATGATTGGGGTTCTGGAGAGCACGCTCCTGCCCTACTCGAGCTGCAGCGGCGGTACGATGATGTCCGTCGGCCACATAGAGATAAGGAATGGCAGCAAAAGCCTCGGTGATGGTCTGGATGGTATCGGGGTTGTCGATTACCCAGAACTCGTGGATGAAGCCCTCGGCAGAGGTGAATCGCTCGACACTTGGACGAGCGGCAGTCTCACGGATGACGCGATCGAGAACCTCGTTGTCAGGGAATGCAAAGAACACGGGTTCCATATTTGCTGAAAGGCAGCGCACGTGCTTCATGCGGTCTTCCTCCTTGTCGGCACGGGTAAGTTCGTGCTTCTTGATGACACCATTGAGGTAGTCGTCGACATTGGCAGCAACGACGAGGCCATATTGGGTACGGCCATCCATAGTCTGGCTGTAGAGATAATAATAAGGAGCAGGGTCCTGGACAAGCCAACCGTTCTGCTTGAATTTCTTGAACTGCTCGACAGCGACATCATAGACCTTGGGGTCGTGCTCGTCGGCAATCGGGTCGAAATTTATTTCGGGTTTGATGATGTGATACAGTGACTTCTCATTGCCCTTGCACTCATCGTAGGCCTCCTGCGACGACAGAACATCGTAAGGACGTGAAGAAACGACAGGTGCCAACTCGGGTGATGGACGAAAACCTTTGAAAGGACGAACTTTTGCCATATTAACTAAGGGATATTTAGGGATTCTTAGGGATACTAAGGGATATTAAGGGACGTTACCTTTGATATATCTTACTTCAGATATTTCTTGATCATCAGATTAACCTTGCGAAGGGACAAGGGATTGTTGAGGAGATAGCGGGCACCAAGTTGCTGGACACGCTTATGAAGCGCACGCTGTCCGTAATCATCGGTGATGATGATAGGGGTCTCGGGTGCCTTGTCATGCATATAGGAAATGAGGTCAAAGACCATCATTTGGCCCGGCAGACTTGAGTCGAGGAATACGATGTCGGGATCAAGTCGGTCAAACTCCTCGCGGAACTCGTCGGTGGTAGCAGTCACGGTGACGTCAAAGAGGTGCTGGTTGCTATACAAACTGGCATTGTCGCGCATACCAATAAGGACATGGGGCAATGACGCACGGCTCTGAAGCAACTCTTCAGCCTCGGCATCGTGTTCGCGATTCAACTCGTCAAGCACATCCTCAGGCTTTTCTCCACTGTGGTCATCAATATGCTTGAACGACAACTGATTGGCTACCTTTCTCGCATCAAGAGGAAGGGTGATGACGTATTTCAGTTTGCCCGTCTCCTGCTGAATGACCTGCACATCGCCAAACAATCGCTTGGCCATAAGTCGGCAGACACTCAGCACAAGACCCGACTCGGTGTAGGTAGTGTGCGTCTCGGCCTCGGTGGTGCTGGTGCCCACACAGGTTACCGAGATGGCCAGTTCCTCCCTTGCCTGATCGACGACATAACTCATAGTGGTTGTGCCAGCCACCTGCGACTGGAACTGCGGGTTGATGAGATTGTCAAGCAGCAGGTCAAGGAGTTTCACATCGACGTAGATGACCTGATTGTCGTAGAGGTTGGCGAAATAGAACTTCACACGATTGCCAGCCCTCAGCGAATAGACCTGCTGGAGTTCGGCAAGGTGTTCCCACAACACGAGAGGCCGCACGTCATAGCTGTCGGAGTGATCATTACCTCCGACGGTGAACTTGAACTTGTCGGTGAGTTCGAGCAGATGACTGACCTTATCCTTGAGCGAGGAAAGATGCATCAGCATATCCTCGGACTTCGAAATGCCGTCGGACGAAATGAAGAGATTGGCATTCTCGGCAAGATTGCGGAAGAAGACGCCCACCTCCTGGATGATACCCGTGGAATAGTCGAGTTGCTGACGCGCTTGCTGCAACTGATGCTCCTTCTGGTTGATGAGTTTCAGTTGTGCACGATAGCGCTGATCAAGATTGATGGCGATGCCGTGGACATAGGTGGGACGACCCATACGGTCGCGCTTCACAGTCTTGCCGCGAAAGCCATACCACTCGTATTCGCCCGAACTCTGTCCATCGGGTTTCAGTTCGGCAGCCACATTGATGCGGATGTCGACCTCAAACATCTTGTCGCTCTTGTAAAGGGGCGAAGTATGACGCACGAGAACCTTCTGGATATCGTCGGGATGAACACGCTCGAGCATGGTGTCGAGCTTGATGTTCTTCTCCTTGTCGTCGAGCCATGGGGTATTCAACGAAGGTATCCCGAAGCGTACCTTGTGCTCCGGGATATACCATTCCCAAACGTATGTTTCACAATCGTTGAGGAACGGCTCGAATTCGTTGAACAGTTTGGCCATCAATTTACGCGGAAGCGATCGATGCCTTCCTTCAGATAACCACAAGCCTGCTTGGCTGCGGCGATACCTGCGTTGCTGTTTGCCTCGGCTGTCTGTGCGCCGCTCTTCTTGGGGGTGAAGAACACACGTGTGCCGTACTTGGCCACAAACTCATCGGCTGCACCTGGCTTCACGTCAGCGATATAACGGAAGTCGGGACGCTCGTCCATAAGTTTCATCAGACCAGCCTCATCGACAACCTCCTTGCGGGCGGTGTTGATCAGGCAGGCGTTCTTGGGCATATCCTTGAGCAGGTCGTAGTTGATGCTGCCGATGGTCTCCTTGGTTGCGGGGCAATGGAGGCTGACATACTGGCAGGTGCTATAGAGTTCGGCGAGCGAATCAACAGCCTTGACGCCACCAGCCTCAATCTGTTCGCGGGTGAGGAAAGGATCGTAGGCATAGACGTCCATGCCGAAGCCCTTTGCGACGCGAGCTACATTGCGAGCCACGTTGCCGAAAGCATGCAGGCCCAGGGTCTTGCCCTTGAGTTCGGTACCGGCAGCACCGCTGAACTGGTTGCGGCACTGGAAAAGGAGCATACCGAAGACGAGTTCGGCAACTGCATTGGCATTCTGGCCAGGAGTGTTCATTGCCACAATGTTGTGGGCTGTTGCAGCAGCCAGGTCGATGTTGTCGTAACCAGCACCTGCACGAACCACAACGCGGAGGTTCTTGGCGGCTTCGAGCACCTCGGCATCGACTTTGTCGGAACGAATGATCATACCCTCGACATCAGCCACGGCATTGAGGAGCTGCTGCTTCTCAGTATATTTCTCGAGTTTTACCACTTCGATGCCAGCACCGGTGATAATCTCTTCCATAGCCTTTACTGCAGCTGCAGCAAAGGGCTTTTCGGTTGCAATAAGAATCTTCATTGACTTTGGATAATTGTATTCAAACAACGGAATAGACTTGGTTTCACGTCCGGGAGTCCCCAGGATGTTGGGGATATCAATCTTCTGAACGATGCCCATAACCTAAACTTAGATGGTAGCTTCAAACTCCTTCATGCAAGCGACAAGAGCCTCTACGCCCTCCTTTGGCATAGCATTGTAGAGCGATGCGCGGAAACCGCCCACTGAACGATGGCCCTTGATGCCTACCATACCACGCTCGGAAGCGAACTTGAAGAAGGCGTCGTTGAGCTCCTGGTACTCATCGTTCATCACGAAGCAGACGTTCATACGGCTGCGATCCTCGGCAACGACAGTGCCACGGAAGAGTTTGTTGCGGTCAATCTCGTCATAGAGCATGGTCGACTTCTCGATGGCACGCTGCTCCAGGGCCTTGAGGCCGCCGAGTTCCTTGTACCACTTGAGGGTCTGAAGCACGGTGAAGATGGGGAGACACGGAGGCGTATTGAACATCGAACCCTTCTTGATGTGGGTCTGATAGTCGAGCATGGTGGGAAGACCTTCCTTGGTGACCTTGTCCTTCTTGATGATGACGATGGTGACACCTGCAGGACCTGCATTCTTCTGGGCACCTGCATAGATGCAATCGTACTTGCTTACATCAACGGGGTGAGAGAGAAAGTCAGACGACATGTCGGCGCAAAGGGGCACAGCAACGTCGGGAGTCTCAATCATCTCGGTACCATAGATGGTATTGTTGGAGCAGTAGTGGAAATAGTCGACGTCAGTAGGTACAGTGAAGCCCTTGGGGATATAGGTGAAGTTCTTGTCCTTGGAACTTGCTACAACCTCCACCTCGCCGACAAACTTGGCCTGCTTGATGGCATTGGAAGCCCATGTACCGGTCTCGAGATAAGCAGCTTTGGTCTTCAACAGATTGAGAGGCATCATATAGAACTGGAGGCTGGCGCCACCGCCGAGGAAGAGGACCTCATAGCCCTCCGGAACGTCGAGCAGCTCCTTAACGAGCGCATTAGCCTCGTCGACAACAGCCTGGAATTCCTTGGATCGGTGTGAGACCTCAAGGATAGAGAGGCCAGTGCCTGCGAAGTTCTGTACTGCCTTAGCGGTCTCATTGATTGCAAACGGACTCAGGATGGATGGTCCGGCATAGAAGTTGTACTTTTTCATACTTTTAAGTTTATTGTATGTTTGATATTGTCAATATAAAAAGTAGTTTTAGGGGTTTGTATTGACGCGCAAAAATACGAAACAAATTCGAGATTGTCAAGTTTTTTCGAATAATATTGAGAAAATGGGGAAAAAATGAATATTTTTAGCCACTATTTATTTGAATCTGTCACCCCAAAATGCCGAAAGTTGGGCCTTCAGCCTGTCCTCTTGCGCATTAGGCTGAGGATGATAGAATAACGACTGCTGCATTCCTCCCTCAGCGACAAGGGCATCGGGCAGATACTGCTGATAGGCGAAGTGGCCGGGGAAGTCGTGGGCATACATATAACCCTTGCCGTAACCCTCCTGTGCCATCAGTTTGGTGGGCGCATTGCGCAGATGGAGGGGCACAGGCAGATTGCCCGTCTCGCGCACCTTCTGCAAAGCAGAATCGATGGCAAGGTAGGAGGCATTGCTCTTGGGCGAGGAGGCAAGATAGACACAGGCTTCGGCCAGGGGGATGCGTCCTTCGGGCCAACCGATCTTCTGCACGGCATCGAAGGCAGCATTGGCAAGAAGGAGGGCATTGGGATTGGCCAAGCCGATGTCTTCGCTGGCCGAAATAACCAGACGACGTGCGATGAAGACGGGATCCTCCCCTCCTTCGATCATGCGGGCCATATAGTAGATGGCAGCATCGGGGTCGGAGCCACGGATTGACTTGATCATGGCCGACACCAGGTCGTAGTGCATCTCGCCATCCTTGTCGTAGGCCATCGGATTCGCCTGGAGCTTTTCGGCAACCAAGGCATCTGTGATGACAATGGTGGGTTCTTCTTTCGAGGTGCCTGCCGACTCGTCGTCATCATTGTCGGTTGCTTCGTCGTCGTCATTGTCATCGGCATAGTCGAAATCATCGTCGGCATACTCACCGCAGACGAGGTCGAGAATATTCAGGAACTTGCGGCAGTCGCCTCCTGCATAGCGCAGAAGGGCGCTGGTCTCCTTCACATCGACTTTTCGCTTCGAGATGATGGGGTCTTCCTTCAGGACTCGCTCCATCAGGCCAAGAAGGTCGTCGTTGCTGAGGGGCTGGAGGGTATAGACCTGGCAACGGCTCAGCAAGGGGCGAATCACCTCGAACGAAGGGTTCTCGGTGGTGGCACCGATGAGGGTGACGACACCGCGCTCGACGGCATCGAGCAGCGAATCCTGCTGCGATTTCGAGAAGCGATGGATTTCGTCGATGAAGAGGATGGGCGAAGCATTGGGCAGGAAGAAACGATCCTTCTTGGCACGCTCGATCACTTCGCGCACCTCCTTGACGCCGCTGCTTACGGCTGAGAGCGTGTAGAATGGCAGGTCGAGAGTCTGGGCGATGATTCGTGCCAACGTGGTCTTGCCGACGCCAGGAGGTCCCCAGAGGATGAACGAGGCGATGCGTCCCGATTCGATCATCCGACGCAACACAGCGCCCTGTCCCACCAGGTGCTTCTGTCCGATATATCCGTCGAGGCTCTTTGGCCTCATTCTTTCTGCTAAAGGGGTCATTGTTGTTTTTTGTTTTTAAAATCCCTTGCCTGATTGATATCCAGCGACATGATGAAGGCGGCACCGCGGCAGGTCATATCGTCGAAGCCGACAGCAACGCCGAATTTCCAAAAACGGAAAAGGTCGATGCCATACTGCAGTTCCCAATGCGGACGATGGGTAGGAACCTTCACGACGTGGGCCTGCACATATTCCTTGAGGAACATCCCATTGCGGGTGAGCCATGTGAGCAGCATACGGTCGGATGCCCATTGGATATGGCCTTCCATCCAGGAGCGGTCGGTGGATAGTTCGTAATTGTCGAGCAACACGAAACGCGACAGCGCATTGTCCTTCTGCCACCAGAATCGCGAAGCGTCGAGGTGATGCCAATCGGTAAGGCTGAGGTCGCCGTGCTTGTAGATGGCGCCTCCGCTGACGAGATAACTCAGTTCATCCTCACCGCGCGAAAGGTTGTTGGTGCCACTGATACGCAGGTCGAACGATGCGAAGTGCCATTTGCCCATACCCAGGTCGGTGAGCAGTGAGAAGCGCGGATAGGACGAACGGCTCAGGCAGGTCATATCGTCGAAGACCACATGCTGCTGGCCGAACTGGTAATTGAACTCCAGGTTGAGCAGCGCTATGTCGCCGTCGGTCTCCCCATCGTAGAGCATCAGTTCGCTGGCGGTCTTGCCTACCCTCAATCGGGGCACATTGTCCTGGCCATGCGTACCGAAGATGGTGGTCAACTTATGATTCTCCATCTCGCGACGACGTTCCCAGGCAAGGTGCATCCTCACGTCAAGGTCGTTGCCGACGGGGAAAGCCAGGCGCAAACCGGCATCAGTACGTTCGAGCAGCTTGTAATGATTCCATCCGAAGATACCTGTTGCAAGCAGCGACTGCGACATCGGCATCGTCGGGTCGTGGTCGTAGTCCTCGGTATGACGTCCTCCATGCAGTTCGACCATCACGGCACGTTCGACGGGGGAATACCAGCGCAAGGCACCTTTGGCAAGCCAGGCTTCACGGCTCACTGCCCAACGCACAGTCTCCTCCACCTCAAAACGCTGACGTGAGGGCGACATATAGCCGAAGATGGCATGGGGACCGAAACTGTAGCCATCGACGAAGTTCATCACCGAAAGGTCGTTGATGCCGTCGGGGATCTCCATATACCATTGGCCGCTGGCTGTGCGTGTCATACCTCCATCGTAGAGCATCTTCCACCACTTGACGCCCTCCTTGGGCCTGACGCGCGGGTACCGAGGGGTATGCGACTCCGAAAAAGCAGTAGTCTGCCCCCAGGCTACCACCGGCAGCAGAAAGAGCAGACTACATATTATAAAAAATGGATATCGTTTCACAGCGTGTTCATTCGTTCGTTTGCATTACGCATCAAAAAACACCTTCCCGCTGGCATCCTCGGGTCGTTCGACTCCCGGATATTCCGAACAGAAGTGATTCCTCAACCTTTCGAGGTAACGCTTTGCCTCATATTTGGCCATGGGCAGATCGTGCATCAGGTAATTGCCGCAGGTGGCCGGTGTGGTGCCGGGAACCTCGTCGTCGTAGTCACGCACATATTCGAACGCGCCGATCATCAGTTGCCGCACTTCCTCACAGGAATAATATCCCTTCATGATGAGGTAGTTGCCAGTCAGACAACCCATCGGGCCCCAATAGATGATGTTCTCCTTCCAGCCATCGAGGTTGCGCAGATAGGTTGCCACGAGATGCTCGATGGTATGGATGGCCGCAGGATTGAGGCACGGCTCATGGTTGGGCGCAGTCATACGGATGTCGTAGGTGGTGATGACGACACCTCCCGCCTCGTCCTGACGGCTCACGTAGATGCCAGGCTGCAGGTTGGTATGATCGACGGCGAAACTGGGAATGAGGTCCATTAATCAATTAACAATTAATAATTAACAATTAACAATTAACAATTAGTGTGCTGCTGCAAACTCGTTGAGGAAACGCTTGTCATTCTCGGAGAAGAGGCGAAGGTCCTTCACGCGGTACTTGAGGTTGGCGATACGTTCAACGCCCATGCCGAAAGCATAGCCGGTGTAAACCTTCGAGTCGATGCCGCAAGCCTCGAGGACATTGGGATCGACCATGCCGCAGCCCATGATCTCGAGCCAACCGGCACCCTTGCACATCGAGCAGCCCTTGCCACCGCACAACGTACAACTTACGTCCATCTCAGCCGATGGTTCGGTGAATGGGAAGTAGCTTGGACGAAGACGAATCTGGGTGTTCGGACCGAACATCTCGACAGCAAACTGATGGAGCACCTGCTTGAGGTCGGCGAACGATACATCCTTGTCGATGTAAAGGCCTTCGACCTGATGGAAGAAGCAGTGTGCACGTGCCGAGATGGCCTCGTTACGATAGACGCGACCTGGACAAACCACACGGATAGGTGGCTTCTGCTGGTTCATCACACGAACCTGCACCGAAGAGGTGTGGCTGCGCAGTACGACGATTGGGTCCTGCTGCACGAAGAACGTATCCTGCATATCGCGTGCCGGATGATCGTCAGCAAAGTTGAGCGCGCCATAGACGTGCCAGTCATCCTCCACCTCGGGACCCTCGGCAATCGAGAAGCCCATACGGGCGAAGATGTCAACGATCTCCTGACGAACAAGGCTCAGGGGGTGACGTGTGCCAACCTCATCGGGATAGGCAGGACGAGTCAGGTCAATATTCGTATCGATGTGGTCTTCCGACTGATATTCTGCCTTGAGGGCCTCAATCTTCTCGGTAGCAGCAGCCTTCAATGCATTCAGCTTCTGACCAAGTTCGCGCTTCTGGTCAGCAGCCACATTGCGGAACTCTGCCATCAGGCCAGTGATCTCGCCCTTCTTGCTAAGATACTTGATACGCAGCGCCTCAATGTCTTCTGCGTTGTTTGCCTTCAGGGCCTCAATCTCGGCCATCATGGCGTTAATCTTCTCTATCATATATGCAGTTTTTATATTTTTTCTTGAAAAATGCGCGGCAAAGATAGTTAATTTTTTCCAAATAGTGAAATTTTCACGATATTTTTTGTATTTTTGCAGCGAAAAAACAACGAATCGCCAACATCATGAGCCAAAAGAGCCAACATATATTACAACGCGTCGCCGAATTCATCGAAAAAAAGGGGCTTCTAATGCCTCCCCCTAAGCAGGGGGAACGAGGGGGTCTATATATTGCTCTCAGCGGCGGCCCCGACTCGGTAGCCCTGCTGCACATCCTGCACACATTGGGCTACAAGTGCAAGGCATTGCATTGCAACTTCCACCTGCGTGGAGCCGAATCTGACCGCGATCAGCAGTTCTGCGAAGCGCTCTGTGCCTCACTCGGCATTCCCCTGGAGGTTCGTCACTTCGACACCTTTGCCTATATGGAGCAACACCATCTCTCGGTCGAAATGGCAGCACGTGAACTTCGGTACAATTGGTGGAGCGACCTCACCCCCATCGCCCTCGGTCATCACCAGGACGACAGCATCGAGACGATGCTTATGAACCTGATGCGAGGCACGGGCATTCATGGGATGACAGGCATCGTGGCCAGAAATGAAGCAAGACACATCATCCGTCCCCTCCTCTGCCTCAGCCGGCAGGACATCGTCGATTATTTGAGCGACAATGGCCTGAGTTACGTCACCGACAGCACCAATGCCGAAAACGAAACGTTGCGCAACCAGATTCGCAACCAGCTCCTCCCCCTGATGGAGCAGATGGTTCCACAGGTTCGACAAGGCATCGCTCGCACGATGAAGCATCTGCAGGGCACCGAATGGTTTGCCGATCGCTACCTCGGGCTCTTCGAAGCGCTGACCGAACATCATAGCCAATGGGGCATCGAATGGGACGAACTGAACATCGCCAAGGCGGCACGACAGTTTCCTGAGCATCTCGAAGACTATCTGCACGAATGGACGGCAGGACACACCATCCCTTCGCGCACCCAGGTCGTTCGCACCCCAAAACTGCTCTATACGATGCCTTTCGACGAGCAGGAACTGGATAGCCATCGCCCCCAACTCACATCCGAGGAGAAGACACTCGACGCCCCGATGCGACTGGTGCCTCGTCCTTCGTCGCCTTTCGAAAACACTTTCGATGCCGACACCCTCACCCATCCCCTCACCTTGCGCCGATGGAAGGAAGGCGACCGCATTGCCCCATTAGGTATGAAGGGACGGACGCGCCTCATCTCCGACCTGTTCACCGATGCCCACTACAGCCCGATGCAGAAGGCCACAACCTGGCTGCTCTGCGATGCCACGGGCGACATCGTTTGGGCAATCGGGCTGCATATGAGCGATCGTCACAAGGTCTCCCCTGCGACGAAAAGAATCATTAAAATAAGAGTCACTCCTTCTTGATGATCACCGTACCATTGCAGGCCGACGACACCGCCTTTCGGAATGCAACCCATTGCTCGAAAAGTTCGGCGGAATATACTCCACTCTTGATCTTGAACGTGGTGACAAGTTTCACTTCATTGCCTTCCACTTGGCTTTCCAACGTATAACTGCCGAACTCCGACATCACAACCTGAGTTTTCGGAACCGACTCGATGGCATAGCCTTCGGGCAGCACCATCGTGATGCTGTCGGTCGAAGTATATCCCACATTCTCAAGGTCTATCACGTGGGCCTGTTCCTTCGGATTGCGAAGTGCGGAATACGGATGGATGGAGAACGGGATGAAGATACGCGACCCGCTCACTCGTCCATAGCCTGTGCTCGTGGCCTCCATATTGAAAAGCAGCCGCTTACCCTCCGACTTGATGTTCAGATCGGAGATTGAGGCCTTGGGCATTCTGAACGATTCGAGGATGGCCTTGCGCTGTTCGCTTGCACTCATCAGCGCCAATGGCAGGTCGTGTTCGAAGCAACGGTTCAGTTCCACACCCTGCCAGCTTACGGCTGCATTTCCATTTGACTCGAGGGATATTCGAATCTTATTGCGCTCGGTGTTTTCCTCATCGGGAATGACCGGCACGCGGGTCAGCTTGCCGCCATCGGCAGTGATGAGCAGCGCCTCGTGGCCTGCCCAGTTGGAGGGTCGGTAGTCGAAGGGAACACGCGGATTGGTGCATTCCACCCAAAGCGTATCGCCTGGCAAAGGCACGTGCGCAACCACGTGGTTGAGTTGGCTGAAACTCGGGAAGTCGGGGAACAGATCCTTGTATTCGGTCGAGATCAGGGCATAATGCGCGGGAATGCCCACTTCGCCAAGCAAGGCGCAGAAGTAGTTGGTCAATGCCTTGCAGTCGCCCATCCCCTTCTTCACCACGTCATCCACAGTCATTGTCTGGTAGCCGCCGATACCCAGCTGGATGCTGATATATCGCGTATTTTCGCCCATGAACTGACGCAGCACGCGCACCTTGCTTCGGTCGGAAGTGCAGGTGTCGGTCAGGGTATGCACCTTCTGTCGGATGACTTCGGGCAGGATGTCACGTCCCTGCTGGAGGTTATAGACCCATTTGCCGAAGGTTTCCCAATTGGTCATGTCGCAGGGATAACCTTCCATCGTGAACGAAAGTGGCGAAAAGACGACTGCGGGCACCTGCTCGTCCAGATCCTGGGCATAGGTGTAGCGCTTCACGGCAGGCAGGTTCTCCAGCTTGAATTCCGTGATCTTCTTGCCGCCTTCCTCACGTGTCACGACTTCGGGTTCGAAGTTGCGTGCATGCCATCGCATGGTATTTTCGGGTGTCGCGATGAAGCGATAGCTCGCCTCGCGCACATCCACCTCATACCTTGCCTGGGGAGCGAACGGAGGATAGGCGCGAAGCCCGCCCGTGAACTTCTCCTCCCATTCGTAGGTCACGGTGACGGGATAGGAAATGGGACTGTACTGATAATAGTAGAAGAAGTCGTCCGACTTGAACTCAGTGGAATACTCGCTTCGCGTCAGTTCGCTTTTCTTGATCTTCTTGATGACCTTGCCCTGTGCATCCGCGATCTCTCCACTGAAGCGGCTCAGGTCATCACCAGGGCCGCACCAGCAGTGGAAGATGGCAAGGTCGTCGCCATGTGCATTGTGAATCACGATCACGCGACGCTCGCGCAGGGTAGCAGTCTTGGCGCCGGTACATTCGAATTCGGTGTTCGACTCCACGATTGTAGCCACCTGCGCATCAGCGCTTTGCGCGATCAGGCATCCGCCCACAAGCAAAGAGAACAGAAGTCTTCTCATAGCTGCTTCTTCAAAACTATCATCTCGCCGAGTTTCTGCTCAGCCGTGGCCCAGAAGTCACGCAGATAGGAATAATTATCGGTGTCGTAGAGCAAGGTCTTGCGACTGAAATTATAGTTGATCACAAGCGTATTGCCCGATTGGCGCACACGCAAACGGGCATTCATATCCTCGTTGGGCATCACCAGCGTGAACGACGAAGGCAACTCCTC
Source organism: Bacteroidales bacterium (assembly GCA_017519885.1). Lineage (GTDB taxonomy): Bacteria > Bacteroidota > Bacteroidia > Bacteroidales > UBA3663 > Liminaster. The sequence goes on from JAFWRO010000052.1 coordinate 20,857, forward strand.
AACCACATAGCCATCGGGCAGGGTGAGCTGGATGGTGTGGCGATTCATCGTATTGTACATGAATTCGACGGGCAGGTCACGCGTTTCGGCCTTGAAGGGGTTGGTCGCATCGATGAAGAGGAACGGGTTGAGGTAGATGTGCTCATCGTCGGTGTTGAGACTGCGGCTGAAAGTGAGGTCCTCCTTCACCTCGTCGCTGTTCGAATCAATTCCCGTCAGTTCAAACGAGTCGATCTCGACATTGTTCGAAGTGGCGAAATGCTCGACATAGGCCACGCTGTCGGTCACGTCACGATAGATGTCTCGATAATGACCTGCAGCTACGCCGCGATAGACGGCATTGTAGCTGCCCTGCAGCATTCCGTCGGGAGTGATGGTTGCCTTGGCCGAGGTGATGACCTTGCCGTCGCAGCAGTTGCGCAGATCCACCCAGCTGGCGTTGCCTGACTTGTTGAGCATTCGTCCGCGGTCTACCAGTTCATTGGCAGTCAGGGTGCCCACAGGATAACCCTTGGCGGCAGCATCGACATAGAATACCGTGCTGTCGGCAGCGTCGGCCACAGCCAGCACCATCGTATTCAGCGCAGACACACTCGGATGGGCATAGGGCAAGCGTCCCTTGCTCCTGCGGCTCAGCACTACGGGGCAGGCCGTGATGCCCGCATCACGCAGCATGCTCATCAGGGCGAAGTTGAGCGTGCAGCTGTTGGCTGTGCCCTCCTTCTGCAGTTTCTTGGGCGAAATGCTGTAGAGTCCGTAGCTCTGGTCCCAGGTATAATAGGCCATCAGCAGGTCGCGGAGCTTCTCGGTCTTCTCCTTGGCTGTAAGTCCATCCAGCTTGAGGTCGGCTTGTTCCTTCGCCAGCGGGTTGTCCATGTTGAAGTACTTTCCGAAGTCCTCATCGCCCATCATCATCTTGTCAATGTCCTCCCACGTGCTTTGGAAGTTCTTGTAGTAGGAGCCGGTGATGTTGATCGAACGCAGGTCGTGCTCCACCTTGGTCATGAAGTCATCGATGCACCAGATGTAGTCGTCGTCCTTGACCGCAGGCAACTCTTTTCCTTCGAAATGATGAGCGGTGGCTGCACAGGTCAGCAGTCCTCCGGGCAGAACCGCCTTGAAGGTGTCGTCCTTGCGCGAGCCGGTGATCGTAGCGCGTCCATGCATCGCGGTGTTGAAGTTGAACCACTCGGGGATGGTGATGGTGTATTCGGTGAAGAACACGGGCATGGCGCACTGGGCATCCCAGTCGGAGATGGTATAGATGTAGGGGCTCTGACGCTGGAACTCGTATTCGATCACCGTGCCGACCTTGACGTTCGGGATCGAGAACTTCACCTGGCTATAATATTTGTCCACGCGCTCCTTGCTCTTGAGGTCACCGGTGAGTTTCGAGCGCACCACCTTGCCGTCCTCCAGGTTGTAGGCCGAACCCTTGACGCCCGAGATGCGGTCGCCGTTCGACGAACCCTGCGGATCGTAGAACACTATCGTCACATCGGCAGCCGAAGCGCCCTCGGGCTTGAGGACCTTCACACGCTCCTTCACACGATAGACCACCCAAAAGTCATCGACCATGAAATCGAACTGCACGTCGGTATTGCTATAAAGCTTCACCGCATCCGCGTCGGGATCGGGGGCATAGACGGTCATCGACATTTCTTCGTCGGTAGGCTTGCCGAACTTCTTGTTCACATCCAAAGCCATAGCTTCCAATGGCAGGATGAGTGTAAGCAGAATCAGATGAATTCTGAAAGAATAGTCATTTACTGACATACTACTGAAATATTTACGTTAATTCGTGATAATTCGTGTTAAAAGAAAAGTAATTATTGTTCAGTTTTCTTGAGCACAATCATTTCGTTGCACTTCGACTCAAGCTTCGACCAGAAGTCGCGCAACGAGGGATAATACTCATTGGGATACAACATGGATTGGCGGTTATAACTGATTTGGATATTGAGTTTCCGGCCTGCCAGACTCGTCATTATGCGGCAGTTCATGCCGCCGTCGGTCATCTTCACCTGGATTGATTGTGGCAATTCCTCCACCTCATAGCCTTCCGGCAAATCAATCTGGATGACGTGGCGTTCACGCACGGCATAGGGGAATTCGACGGGCAGGACACGCTCCTCGGCCTTGAAAGGTGACTCCATATCGGCGAACAGAAATGGATTCAGATAGATGTGTTCTCCATCATTCTCGCAGGAACGTGAGAATCTGATGTTCTCCCTTACCACCGGGCCGTACCCTTTGACATCGCTGACATGGTAATCCTCAATCTCCACCTTATTGCGATTGGCAATCTTCTGGACAAAATCCGTGCTGTCCTTTGTCGTAAAGAAGTTGCGACGGAACACGACCGAGGAATTGTCGTGATAATCCACATCACGTGTCCCCTCCAACCGGCCATCAGCCGATAGCATTCCCCTCGAGAACGAGGAAATCTGGCCGGAGCTGACATGGGTCAGGTCAACCCATTCGGCCGAGTTCTCACCTCGAATCACGCGGGCTCGCTCCACGAGCAGATTATCGGGCAGCACACCCACGGGACAACCTGGGGCAGCAGCATCGATATAGAAGGGCTCGCCATCTTCGCCGATCACCTGCAGGCACATCGTGTTGAGCGACTCTCCACTGGGATGCAACTGCGGCAGACGTCCGCGTGTACGACGACTCATCACGACGGGATGTGCCTGGATGTTGGCATCGCGCAGCATGCTCCTCAGGGCAAAGTTCAGCGTGGCACTGTTGGCCGTACGTTCCTTTTGCAGTTTTCGTTCCCCGACGGCAAAGATGCCGAAGTTGCCGTTCCACGCGAAGTTGTTCTTCAGCAGTTCCCGAAGCCGGGCAGTGCGCTCCTTCACAGGGAGGGTGTCGGGCAGATTGAGGGCGGCCTGTTCCTTTGCCAATGGATTGTTCATCTTGTAGAACTTGCCGAAGTCCTCATCCTGCATCAGCACGCTATCGACCTTCTCCCACGTCGTCGTGAAGCGTCTGCGCCCGCTGTTGGGGAATTCTATCCAGTTGAGGTCATGCACCACCTTGGTCAGGAAGTCCTCCACGCAATATACCCAGTCATCATCCTTGACCACGGGCAGACGGGAGCCGAAGAACTTGTTCACGCCAGCCTGTACCGTAGCCGAACCCTTCGATGTCGCGAATGTGAATGACGTGATGTCAACATCCTGGTCGAGCAGGATGATGCCGCTGTTTTCGACATGGAAATTGAACCATGCAGGAATCACCAGGGTATATTCGGTGTAGAAGACGGGCATCTCCTGGCTCTGGGCATACCAGTCGCTGATGGTGAAATAATAGTCGCTGTGGCGTTCGTATTCATATTCGATCACCGAACCCACCTTGACATTGGGGATCGAGAACTTCACCTGGCAATACTTTTCGTTGATGCGCTCCTTGCTCTTCAGGTCATTGGTCATCTTCGAGCTCACCACCTTGCCGCCTTCCAGGTTGTACGACGTGGCCTTGATGCGCGACACGCGTTCATCGCGCGTCTCCTTCGCAGGGTCGTAGAAGACCACCTTCACATTGCCCTGCTCGATGCCTTCGGGCTTGAGGATCTTGATGCGCTCCTTTACCTTATAGACGATTCCGAAATTATCACCCACCTGTTCAAACTTTGCTTCAGTGTGGCTATATAGAATTACGGCCGCAGCTTCGGGATCATCCTCATACGCGGTCATCGACATCTCCTCTGCGGTAGGAGCACCGAACTTCTTGTTCACATCCAAAGCCACAACTTCCAATGGCAGGATGAGAGAAAGCAGAATCAAAAGGAAATGCTTCATTGTACTCTGAAAGAAAAAAAAATAAGGTAAATTAACTCGGCAAAGATAACAACAAAATCCTAAGCTTGGAATCAAACAAAAGGGATAATCATTATTTTTCACAATTATTGCATCGTTATTTGCCGAAATGACACTTGAACTTTGAATTTGGCATAAAATATTGCCAATAAATTTGGAGAAATGTGCATTTGTTTGTATCTTTGCAGCGAATATCCATAAAATTATCTGACCTGTCATGAAAATACGACTCTTTCTCTTGTTCTTCCTTCTGTGCTCCACGCTCTCGGCACAGCGAGCCCTTTTTCCCGACTCGGCAGGAAACATCAACGCCGTTCCCATCAGGGAAATCGTGGAGACCGATCCCTACCAGCGGCAGTTCTCTCTCTCCTGCACAAGCAAGCTCGACAACAAGCCCCTGGTGCTCATCCCCGACAATGCCATCGGCTACCAGCTGTCCTCTCGCGGAATGTATGTCAGCCACACCTTTGAATATGCCGGCGAAACCAAGCATCTCTTCCTGCATCGCGTCGGCACCTATCAGGACAGCCTCTTCTTCTATGTTTATTACGACGACGAGGCTGCGCGCTATCCCATCTATTACGTGCAGAAGAACGGCGAAAAGCAGCTCTACCCGCTGGCCGACAATCCCGCCACGGGCTATGTCTCGCCCCTTCACACCCTGCTGCTCTCCTATCCCATCGCCCAGGATCCCGAGGCACGAGCCTATTTCGACCACCTTCCTCCCACGCCCGAAGCCTTCCAGGATGCCCATCGCCTTGCCCTGTCGGGCTATGCCTCCCACGTGCCGCGCTTCAAGTGGGGCGTGCACCTCGCCCTGCCTTTGACCAAGGTGCTCGCCGAGGGGTACACGATGGACCTCGCCGTGAGCCTCGCGCCGGGCGTCTTTGCCGACATTCCGCTCCTGTTCGGGCTATCCTATCACCCCGAACTCACATTCGAGAAATACGCCGCCAACGGCTCCCTCTCGTCCGAAACGGCGCTCTATAGCGACGTCGCCTACAACGTCACCTCGCTCTCGTTGCCCCAGATGCTTCGCTACACGTCCATCACCCGCCCCTCGCGACTGCTGCCCTATTACGAACTGGGAGCACAGGCTTCCTTCAACTTGAGGCGTTCGATGGACTACAAATACTTCCGTCGGGACATCCTCGACTATATCGACTATCACAACGCCATCAATTTCCTGAAGGAAGAGGTTGGCGAGGAGTCCATCCCCGCCGTCTCGTTCGCCGTTCTGGCTGGATTTGGCGTCGAATGGCAGTATTCGCGCCGTCATTCCTTCTATTTCTCGGGCCGATTCATCTGGGAATTGGGCCACGTCGGCCGCATCGGCGGCATGTTGCAGGTCTCCTATAACCTCTGATCGTCCAACCCTCGAAGAAGAATAAACCATTTTGACAAGGAACACCACTATGAAAACTAATTGGTTTCTCTCACTCCTCGTTCTTTCAGCAGCGCTCCTCACGGGATGTGCCAATGCCGAACTGACCAGTTACCCGCAGATCCATGTCGCCCTGCAGATGTCGCTCGTCGATGACAGTCCGCATTATGAGGTGATTGTCGAAAACGGTTCGGGCATCAGCATCCAGGAAGTGGGCATCGTCCAGAGATATCAGGACAAAAATACTAATCATGAATACAATAGCGCATCGCGCATCGACATCTTCACGATCCATGCCATCGAGCCCTACACCTACACCGACACGGGCCTGAATGTCTACGCCAACGACGTCATCACCGCCTGCGCCTTCATCAAAACCGAACTCGGCACTTTCCGCAGCGATGAGCAGACCTTGGTCGTCCCCGGCACCAATGTCATCCAGATCGAGTCGGCAAGTTTCGACTTCGACGAGCCGACGGGCAACAAGGGTACGCTGCGCGTCTTCGGCAGTAACTTCTCCACATCGGGCGGTGCCATCTCCATCAGCGGCACCGAGGGCCTCGACACCAGCGGAGCAAAGTTGAAATGCTATCACGACAGCATCGTGGCAAGTGGCGTGAAGTGCAACGTCTATGGCACCCACAGCCTGAAACTCAGGCAATATGCTGCTTACTACCCCATTGAGGTTAATGTCAAGGGCTTGCAGATCGACGGCATCTCATCGCAGCACATCAATCTCGGCGAGACGCTCACCATCTACTATTCCAACGCCGACCCCGATGGGAAATATTCGTTCTGCTCCGAAAAATGGGTATTCTCCACCTACACGCAAACGATTTACCAGGACAAGGACAGCGCCGTGATGCTTCCTGTCCCCAGTGATCCGGAGCGAATCACCAGTAAGACCTTCCGTATCGAAGGCTACGACGGCAACCGCGGCATCAAGATTCCATCGGAATGTGATTTGACCATTGAGCGTAAACCCTGGGAAAAATGGGGCTCCTGCTACGGGAATTCCAACTGTCGTGTCGGCAAGTACATCTGTTCGACCGATGGAGAGAGGATTTACGGATACAATCTCGAAACCCTCTGGGTTGACTTCCGGCCAAGGATCAACCCCGATGTCAGCATCACCGGCTACAGAATGCTGGCCGTTGACGACAGGTACGCCTACATCTGGTACTGGTCCTGGGCCTCCGTCAAAGGCTACCTCCGCCGCTACGACACCCAGGAACGCAAGTGGGAGGACGTCACCTCGCTGAAGTGGGAGAAGGACCCCACGCTGACCTATCCTGAGCCGAAGGCGTGGTTCGAGGACGAGAATACATTCCGTATGTTCTTGATGGACAAGCTCTACACCTACCATCTTGACACCGGCTCCTGGGGCAACACAACGTACATCTCTCCGAGCGGCAACAGCGAGGGCTTGAGGCTGACCAGTGATTGCCAGATGTGCGGCACCTACAAGGGCTATGTCTATTTCGGACTATCGGGTAAGGTCTATCGCTATCCTGTGGGGGACCCCTTGGACGTCTCTTACGTCGGCAAGCCCAACCTACCGCTCACCAAGCCTTTCGCCATCCGGAACGACACCTTCTATTTCGAATATCAGTCCTATGATTTTTATTCCCATGATTATTTCGTGTACCTCTATAAGATGCCAATGTCGTCGCTGCTCGACGGCACCAACCAGATCACCTGCATCGGCAGTCCTGATGGCATCGACTACCGCACGAAAGTGAATCTCCACGAAACGGATACTCATTATCTGGTTACTCTCAGCGGAACGGTGAAGGCGATGAAGAAATGAAAAAACAAAAAAGATAAAAAATTTTTCAATCATATAATAGGCTTTGAACGAAACGTTCAAAGCCTTGATTTTCAACGTTTATCTCGAATCTGCATCTTGCTGATTGCTCAAAAATTTTTTTTCTTTTTTTTTTCATCAAAAAGTCTGCGCGTCTGCGCGCGTATATATATATATGTATA
>JAFWRO010000053.1:0-3648 GCA_017519885.1 Bacteroidales bacterium
GGCTTTAAGAATCTCTACCGTTTCGTTGCCATCGTTGGCTACAGAGCGTGCGAAAAACGTTCCACGTGCGCCAAAGGCGAGTTCGGCAGGACGGAAAGGATCTTCGACGGTACCGTAAGGTGATGATTTGGAAACGAATCCGCGCGGGCTGGTAGGACTGTACTGTCCTTTCGTGAGTCCGTAGATACGATTGTTGAGGAGCACGATATTGATGTCGATGTTGCGCCTCATGGCATGTATAAAGTGGTTTCCGCCGATGGCAAGCCCATCACCATCACCGCTGATTTGCCAAATGGTAAGGTCTGGGTTGACAACTTTTGTTCCTGTGGCGATAGCGGCAGCACGTCCGTGAATAGTCTGCATAGCGTAAGTGTTCACATAATAGGGCAGTCGGCTGCTGCATCCGATGCCGCTGATAACGGCAGTCTGATAAGGTGGTACACCGATTTCAGCCATTGCCTTGTGGAGGCTGGCGAGGAAGAAATGGTCGCCGCATCCGGGACACCATCGTGGTTGTCCCTTTTTGAAGTCTTGTGGTGTATATTGTTGCATATTGCTTTTTTGTTTAGGATGATAATACAGGAATGATTTCCTTAGGTGTTATGGATATTTAAGAAGCAATGATTTGTTCGAATGCATGAACAAGTTCGCTGACCACGAATGGTTGTCCTTTAACTTGGTTGAACTTGTAAGGAACAAATCCATTGATGCGGATGCGCAGGTAAGCGCGGAACTGTCCGAGGTTTTGCTCAGCAACGACCACTTTCTTGTAGCGCTTCAACACTTCAGCGGTATTACGTGGCAGTGGGTTGATGTATTGGAACTGTGCAAGCGCAACGCGATGTCCGCGTTTCTGAAGTTCCTGCATAGCTGAGTATAGATGCCCATAGGTGGAACCGAAACCAACGATAAGCAGTTCTGCATCATCGCTGTCGCCTTCGACCTGAAGATCGGGAACCGGTATGCGCTGCACTTTATCATAGCGTTGGATGACCATATGGTTATGGTTCTCAGGTTCGGTTGAGATGGCTCCCGTCTTTCCATCCTTTTCGAGTCCTCCGAGGATGTGCTGGAATCCCTCTTGTCCAGGAACTGCCCAATAGCGCACATGAGACTCTGGATCGCGCAGATATGGCGTGTAGCGATATTTCTGGTCATCGGTGGCATAGTGTGGATGAATCTCAGGAAGTTCGTCGATGGTTGGGAGTTTCCAAGCAGCCGAACCATTAGCGATGAAGGCATCGGTAAGGAGAATGACTGGGGTGAGATGTTCGAGTGCAATCTTAGCAGCCATAAACGCTGCATCGAAACAGTTCGTAGGACTGGTCGCAGCAATAACGGGCATTGGCGACTCGCCGTTTCGCCCGTAGAGTGCCTGCAGCAGGTCGGTCTGCTCGCTCTTGGTGGGCAGTCCTGTAGAAGGTCCGCCACGCTGCACGTCGATGACAACAAGAGGAAGCTCGTCGATGACGGCGAGGTTGATGGCTTCACTCTTCAGGCAAATGCCAGGTCCAGATGTGCTTGTTGCAGCCAATGCTCCTGCAAAAGAAGCTCCGACGGCGCTGGCGCAGCCAGAGATTTCGTCTTCGCATTGCACGGTGATGACGCCCATCGACTTGTGTTTGGCAAGTTCATGAAGGATGTCGGTTGCGGGAGTGATGGGATAAGAGCCAAGGAAAAGTCGCAATCCAGCCCTTTCGGCGGCAGCCATGAGTCCGTAGGCCGTAGCCTTGTTACCCGTGATGTCCATATATTGGCCAGGCACTTTCACTTTCGACTCAATGCGATAAGTGGCAGGTACAGAAGCATGGATATTATGTCCATAGTCGTATCCTGCATTCACCACTTTTATGTTGTTTTCTGCGATTTCGGGTTTACGTTGGAATTTCTCGCGCAAGAAGTTCTCAACGAGTGCGATATCACGATTAAAGAGCCAGCACACGAGTCCGAGCGGGAACATATTGCGGCACTTCAAGACAGCCTTGTTGTCCATACCAGAGTCAGCTAGGCAATCTTTCACCATCTTCGTGATGGGGCATGCGATGACGCGGTCGGGATCGATACCCAATTCCTGCAGATAGTCATCGCTGGCAATCTCGGCCTTTTTCAAGTCATTGGGACCGAAAGAGTCGGTGTCGATGATGATGGTGGCTTGAGGCTTGGCATAACGCAACTGTGTCTTCAATGCTGCGGCATTCATAGCCACGAGCACGTCACAGAGGTCGCCAGGAGTGTATACACGCCCAGCTCCGATGTGGACCTGAAAACCACTGACGCCCGTTAACGAGCCTTGCGGGGCACGGATGTCAGCAGGATAGTCGGGAAATGTGGATATTCCGTTTCCTACTGTAGCGGAAACAGTTGAGAAGATGCTACCAGCAAGTTGCATTCCATCGCCCGAGTCACCAGAGAATCTGACGACAACTTGCTCTAATTCTTTAACTTCGATTTGTTCAGACATGATTTTTATAGGTGTTGGATGATAGGTTTTTGTTAATTGCTAATTGTCAATACTCGAATGAACTGCCACCCAAGAACTCGCGTAAGAGCGACGTAGGAGGCAGATTGGTGAATGATACGGGTTCGAAATACTTCAGGAATTTCCTCAGCCGATAAGCCTCTGCGTATTCAGGGCAGTTCTCATGAACCTGCTCGAGGGCAGGCTCAGCCTGAGTGCGAATGACGGCAAGTTCATAAATCATAGCTGTATTGAACATGGCGTCGGCATTCTCCTGGAAGGGGAATATCCACTTGCTCTCGCCAGCGCGCACACTAGGCCATCGGCGAATGGTTTCAGCTGCTGAACAACCACGATACTTCACGTCGCGGATGATACGGCGCAAGAGGCGGTTGTCTGTCGTGGGAATATAATTGTGAGTGTCCAGCAAAATGGTAGTCAATGCAGAAGCATAAACGCGATACTTCTGGTCGTCAGGAATCTGTGCCGTCAGCAAGGGGTTGAGGGCGTGAATACCTTCTACCACGAGCACTTGGTGTTTCTCTAGCTTTAGCCGTTTTCCACTTCGCTCGCTACGGCCAGTATGGAAGTTATAATGAGGCAACTCCACCTCCTCGCCTCGGAAGAGGGCTGCGAGTTGATTGTTAAGCAATTCCAGATTCAAAGAATAGATGCTTTCATAATCGTAATCCCCTTTCTCATCCTTTGGCGTAAACTCGCGGTCAACGAAATAATCATCGAGAGAAATCTGCACAGGCTTGATGCCGTTGGTAAGCAGTTGGATGGAAAGCCGTTTGCATGTGGTGGTCTTTCCACTCGATGAAGGACCGGCGATGAGCACCATCTTAACGCCTTGCCTTGCAGCAATCTCATCGGCAATCTGACCGATGCGCTTCTCTTGCAGCGCTTCGCTCACATTAATAATATCGTTGACATGACCGGCCTGAACAGCGGAATTGAACTCACCGACTGTTCCGATTCCCAGGATATTCTGCCAGCGATGGTGCTCCTTGAAGATTTCGAACATCTTGTCCTGGCGAGTCATCTCGCCCAAAGTGTGAGGATCCTTCACCGACGGGATGCGGAGCAATAGACCATCGTAATATTTCTCCAGTCCATAGAGATAGAGCTGGCTGGTATTGGTCAGCAAAGCACCATAGAAATAGTCCACAAAGCCGTCGAGGTCATAA
>JAFWRO010000001.1:0-122467 GCA_017519885.1 Bacteroidales bacterium
CCATGCCGAGAGCGGGGAGATGACGACATTGGTAGGTTCGTCGGCTTTCGAAGAATGCTTTTCGAACCCTTGATAAAGGTCGAACGAGAACTGCTGATATGCAGCAGAGCAATCGGCTACCGTTTTTTCTGTGCCGTCGGACAGGTTAGCTCCTATCGCACTGGCAGAGATAAGGGAAAGAAACAAAAGAACTGGTTTCATAATGATGTTACTAAAGGGTTAGACATCTTTACCAAGACGTGGTAAAGATACTAAATAAATCTGAAAAAACCACATCTTTTGGTGGAATATTTAAAATAAAGGACACTTTTAACCATTATTTTAGGCAAAATCGTTGATTTCTCATTCCTTTTCAGAGGCAAATTGCTTAGTAAAGCAGTAAAGTTAAGGATTTCGGCAGATATTATTGAAAAACATTGCGATGGTTGGCAAAGCGGCAGGAGGGCCAAGCATTGTAGGTTAATGGGTTGTTATACCAAATGTGAATAATGGGTAAAATCAATCGTGAATTTGGCTATTGCAGTTTGCAAAATTAGGAGAACTGTCTTATTTAACATTTTTTTATGGATTCTTATTTCACCCCTTTTTAGGGTTCATAATTCAAGGGCTCCACAATTTTTTTCCATTTTGACACCTATTTTTGCCAAAAAAGGGGAGCATAAAGGGGAGCATAAAAGAAAAATCCTACGCAGAACGGATTCTACGTAGGATTGTTGTGGAGCTGGAGGGGTTCGAACCCTCGTCCAAACAGGGGGTATCGGCGCTTTCTACATGCTTATTCCAGCCTGGATTGTCGGGTGTCGCCAAGACCTGGACCACCAAGCGGCACCTTAGCCTCTAAAGATTTCGCCAGAGCCGCGAGGCAGACCCTGACTAGTCCCGATTTACCTGCACCACCGGTTCCTCAGTCTCGGAACAAGGACCTTGGGGTGATGTCTTGTCAGCCGACCTTGTCAGCCGATTAAGCTTCAATCTACTATACTTCGATTAAGCAGCAAGAGCGTAGTTATTCTCGCCAATTATATTTTGCCATCGTGGATTATAGTGATAGGTGACATCTCACTGCATGCTTACACAGAGGCCCATCCCGCTGTCAAAGCCAGTCAGCCCCAGTTTTGAGGGTGCAAAGATAAGACATATTTTCAAAAAATGCAAATTGTAGGTTGATAATTTTCAAAAAATGTTGAAGAAATAGTAACTTTCGGTGAAATTATTGCCGATTTTGGGTGTGAAATTAGGATAATTGGAGAAAAATCACTACCTTTGCGGCGCAAAATTTTCGAATTATAGGATCTTTAATTGAAATGAATAATAGAGTAGTTATAACAGGCATGGGTATTTGGTCCTGCCTTGGCTATGATCTTGACACAGTACGCGAAGCGCTCTATAACGGCAAATCAGGTATTGTTTTCGACCAGACTCGCAAGGATATGGGATTCCGTTCGGCTTTGACGGCCTTCGTTGAGAAACCCGATCTGAAGAAGCTCATTCCCCGCAATCAACGACAGTTCATGCCCGAGGAGGCACAGTACGCTTATTGTTCCACCCGCCAGGCTCTGGAGCAGGCTGGCATCACCCAGGAATTCCTCGACCAGCACGAGGTGGGCATCCTCTTTGGCAACGACTCCGTGGCTCAGGCCACCTACAAGGCCGTGAGCAAGATTTACGAATACAAGGATACGGCAGCATGCGGCTCGGGCTCGATCTTCCAGTCGATGAACTCGACGGTGACGATGAACCTTGCCACTTTGTTCCACCTGCGCGGCATCAACCTGACCACATCGGGTGCCTGCGCTTCGGGCAGCCACGCCCTGGGTCTTGCCTACCTCCTCATCAAGGATGGTCTGCAGGACTGCATCATCGCCGGTGGCGCACAGGAGGTGAATCCCGAATCGGTGGGTTCATTCGACGGCATCCAGGCTTTCTCGACCCGTGAGGATGAGCCTACGAAGGCCAGCCGCCCATTCGACAAGAACCGCGACGGACTGGTGCCTGGTGGCGGCGCTGCCACACTGATTGTCGAGAGCCTTGAGCACGCCCTGGCACGCGGTGCACAGCCTATTGCCGAGATCATCGGCTGGGGCTTCAGCGGCAACGGCGACCACATCTCGACCCCCAACGTGGCTGGCCCACAGCGTTCGCTGGAGCTGGCATTGAAGAGCGCTGGTGTGGATGTACATGAGATCGGTTATGTGAACGCACACGCCACTTCGACCCACGCTGGCGACGGACGCGAGGCCATGGCAATTGCCAACGTCTTCGGCGACTACAAGGTGCCCGTGACTTCGACCAAGGGTCAGACCGGACATGAGATGTGGATGGCAGGTGCATCGGAGGCCATCTATTCGATCCTGATGATGAAGAACAACTTCATCGCCGGTTCGCTCAACTTCGAGGAGCCCGACGAGGAGACGGCCTGCATCAACGTGATCGCCAAGACACAGGAGGCCCACTTCGACATGTTCCTGAGCAACAGCTTCGGATTCGGTGGAACCAATTCAACCTTGATAATCAAGGATTACAAGGGTTGAGAAGGGATTCTAAGGGATAATTAAGGATTTTAAGGGATTTTTAGGGACGGATGTTTCTTGGGTCCCGGATCTATAATCCTGATGTTCTTTTCCCCAAAGCCCTATTCTTAAAGACAAAGTGAATTATTAACAAAGAAATAAGAAATTTTAAAAGTATAGAAAAGTATGACACGTGAAGAAATTATCGATCAGGTAAAGGAAGTCCTCGCTGAGGAATTTGAGGTAGAACAGGACGTCATGACCGACGACGCCAACATCAAGGATACCCTTGAGCTTGACAGCCTTTCGCTCGTTGACCTCGTTGCAGTAATTGAGCACACCTTCAAGGTGAAGATTCCTGCTGCCGACCTCCCAACCGTCAAGACTTTCACTCAGCTCTACGACTACATTGAGAGCCACCTCTAATCGAGGATATTCGAAAGAAAACAGCGCCCTGCGGACCCTTCAATGGTGCGCGGGGCGTTTTTTTACTCCTCTCTTTTACCCTTAAAGATTATGCTGTATCAAGGAGAAGATATCAAGAAACTCATCCCACAACGCGACCCCATCATGATGGTCGATGCGCTGGTAAGTGCCGAAGGTGATGTCTGCAGGACCGAACTTGGTGTGCGCGAAAGCAATTTCTTCATCGAGGACGACCAACTGATGTCGGAGCCCGGTCTCATCGAGCACATTGCACAGTCGGCAAGCGCCTTTGCAGGCTATCGGTGCGTGGTGAAGGGCGAACCTGCCCCCGTGGGATATATCGGCGAGGTCAAGAAGTTCCACTGCTATCGCCGCCCCGCCATCGGTGACGTGCTCTGCACCACCATCACCATGGGTGCCGAAGTCAATGGCATCACCATCATCACTGGCGAAACGACCGTGAACGGAGAAGTGGTGGCCGACACACAGATGAAGATCTTTACGGCCGACGAATAAGGCAAAACGAACGCATAACATCGAAAACTATGCTACTAAAGGATAAATTTTACAGGGTGCAGCAGGAAAATGTCCTGAATCCCCTTCATGGCGTCTATCTGATTGCCTTGCTTCCCGATGCCGACGTCTATCGCGGACATTTCCCCCACAAGGCGGTGTGCCCGGGCGTGTGCAACATCGAGACTATCCGCGAATGTGCTGAGATGCTTACAGGCAAGAAACTCTTCATGAAGACCATCAAGCAATGCCGCCTTACGTCAGTGGCCACCCCGCAGGTGTGCCCCTTGCTCGACGTCGATGTGATGCTGACTCCCAACCAGGACAGTTCGGCTTACATCATCCAGGCACGTATCGCCGATGCCGAGACTACCTATATGGAACTGAAGGGAGAGTTTTCAATTAATATGGATAAATAGGGATATTAAGGGATATTTGGGGATATTAAAGGATATTAAGGGACATTACCTTTGTCTTTTGAGAATGAGACCCAAGAGAGATTTGTCCCTTCTAATCCCTTAAAATCCCTAAGAATCCCTAAGAATCTTTTTATAATAATGACAAACTTTTTCATTAGAATATATCATTTCTTCGACAAGCACAGGGTGGTGTGGGTTGCACTGTGGGCCTTTCTGCTGTGTTTCTTCGGCTATTTTTCGACCAAGATCTACCTTGAGGAGGATATTGCACGCCTGCTGCCATCGTCGAGGAACGAGGACGGAAGCATCAAGCTCGCCTTCTCGAGCCTGAGGATCAAGGACAAGACGTTCATCATCTTCCACGACCGCGAGGGCATCGGCGTGGATTCGCTCTGCAACGTGGTGGATGCCTTCTGCGACTCAATACAGGCGCGTGACAATCAGCGCTCCGAGAACATGCGCACCATTGGCAACCTCTTCAGCCAGGTGCACACCGACGACATCATGTTCGAGGGCATCGACTACATGATGGAGCATCTGCCCAACTACATCGACACTTCGGCCTACGCGGGCTTTGACACGCTGCAGACCGAGGCACACATTCTGAAGCAACTGCAGGAGAACAAGGCGCAGTCCACTTCGCTCATCGGCGAGGCCTTCCCCGAGTTGCTGCAGATCGACCCCATCGGAATGCGTTATGTGCTGATGGACAAGATGAAGGGGCTGATGAATGCGGGCGGAAGTTACTCGATCGTCAACCAGCATCTTTTCGTGCCCGATTCGACCGTGGCTGCCGTGGTCATCACACCAAGGTTTGCCAGCACTGACTCGGGCAACGGCGCCATCCTCTTCCAGTGGATGAACGAATATATCGAGCAATTTGAGACCATCGCCCCAGGCGTGAAGATCGGTTATCACGGTTCGCCTGCCAATGGTGCCTATAACTCGTGGACGCTGAAGAAGGACATCAAGAACAACATCATGTGGTCGCTGATCATCGTGCTGCTGGTCATCTTCCTGTGCTTCCGCAACTGGAATACCATCCCGCTCCTGCTGTTGCCCGTCGCCTTCGGCACGGTGTTCGGCCTGGCGATGATGTACTTCATCAAGGGACAGTTCTCGCTGCTTGCCTTGGGCATCGGCGCCATCGTGCTGGGTGTGGCCTTGAGCTACGTGCTGCACGTCATCACCCACTACAAGTATGTGGGCGACCCGGTACAGGTGCTCAAGGACCAGGTGAAGCCCGTCCTGATGGGCTGCATCACCACCATCGGTTCGTTCCTGGGTCTGATCTTTATCCAGACGGACCTGCTGCAAGACTTCGGTCTGTTTGCCACCTTTGCCATCGTGGGTACTACGGTGTTCTCGCTGGCGTTCCTGCCACCATTCTTCAACGAAAGGAAGAACAAGCTGAACCGCCACGCGTTCAAGGTAATCGACCGCATCAATGCCTTTCCCATCGACCGCAACAAGCCTCTGCTGGCCATCATCGCTGTGCTGACCGTCGTTTGCGTAGCTTATTATCTCATTGGAGGCACGAACTTCGATGCCGACATGCGTAACCTGGGCTATTGGCCCAAGAACCTTGCCGAGACCGAGGCGCTGGTGCGTGAGAAGACCGATTCGGGCGACCGTCACCAGTATTTTGCTGCCAGTGGTGCAACGATGGAGGAGGCCATCGAGAACTTCTCGCTTATGGCCGAGAAACTCGATTCGCTGCAGGAGGAGGGCCTCGTGACCAAATATACCCACACGTCGGAACTCTTCATTCCCAAGCGTGTGCAGCAGGAGCGCATCGACGCCTGGCACAACTATTGGACCGAGGAGCGCCTTGCCAACGTGCGTGCGCTGATCAACAAATGTGCTCCCAAGGCTGGCGTCAATGCTGCGGCCTTCGAACCCTTCTTTGTGGCTGCTACACGTGACTACGAACCCGATGCTCTCTACGAGCAGGAGTTCATCCCCGAGGGATATCGCACCACACTGATGGAGCAGACCTACGACGGGTCGTACCTCTGCTTCTCGACTGTCTACTGCGAGAACGACTCGGTGCGTAGCGACTCGACCGACTATCACCGCATCTGCGATGCCGTGGCCAACGAGCCCAACCTGATGGTGCTCGACACCTACTATTATGCACAGGACACCTTGCGCCAGCTGGGACAGGACTTCAATGTGCTGCAGTGGGTTTCGATGGCCTTCGTGCTCCTGGTGCTGCTGATTTCGTTCCGCTTCAATCTGAAGAACTCGCTGCTCTGCTTCCTGCCCATCGTCATCTCGTGGATCATCGTGCTTGGTGCGATGAACATCTTCGGTATACGGTTCAACCTGATCAACATCATCATCTCGACGTTCATCTTCGGCATCGGTGTCGATTATTCGATCTTCGTGATGAACGGACTGATCGGAAAGGGAGGAGCCGACACGCGGCATAACAAGCTGCTCGCCTATCACAAGACGGCCATCCTCTTCTCGGCCCTGGCACTGATCGTGACCGTAGGTTCGATGAACTTTGCCGTGCATCCTGCCATCAGGTCGGTGGGCTTTGCCACACTTGTCGGCATGATTGCTGCCGTGCTATTTGCCTATGTGGTGGAGCCGTTCCTGTATAGGCTGCTTTCGAAGAAAGGGGAGAAGGAATAAGAGGCAGCCAAGCTTGGCTGCTGACGAAACAAACGGGGTAAGAAGGGATAAGACGCAGCCAAGCTTGGCTGCTGACAAAAACAAACGGGATAAAGAAAGGATAAGGATATGAAATATGATGTTGTCATAGTTGGGTCGGGCCTGGGAGGGCTGGAGTGCGGCTTCATCCTGGCCAAGCGCGGCATGAAGGTCGTGATATTGGAGCGCCAGCATCAGCCGGGTGGCTGCATGCAGAGCTTCATGCGTCATGGCGAACTGCTCGACACGGGTATGCACTACGTGGGCGGCATTGGCGAGGGCGGTTGCCTCTATGCACCGTTCAAGTATATGGGACTGATGGACCTGCCATGGCAGCACCTCGACCCAACGGGTTTCGACCGTGTGACCATCGGAGACCGGACGTTCTGCTATGCCGAAGGACACGAAGCCTTTATCGAGACATTGGCTAAGGATTTCCCGAAGGAGCGCGAAGGCTTGGAGAAGTACTGCAAGGTGATGTGCGAGGTGTGCGATCACCTCTACGATGCCATCCTGCCGCGCGATGAGGTGGACTTCTTCATCCAGTCGCTCTTCGCTTCGAGCACCTACGACTTCCTGCACGAGACGTTCCACGATGAGCTGCTGATCAATGTATTGAGCGGTTCGTCGCTCAAGATGGAACTCGCCAAGGATACCTTGCCGCTCTACAATTTCGCCCAAGGCAACAATTCGTTCATCCAGGGCTCCTATCGTCTGCGTGGCGACGGAAACCTCATCGTGGACCGACTGATGGAACAGATCAAGGCGATGGGTGGCGAAGTGATCTGCGATGCCGAAGTCGAGGAACTCATCGAAAAGGATGGACAACTGGTGGCTGCACGCTGCAAGAATGGTGAGATCTACGAAGGCAGCTACTTCATCAGCAATGCGCATCCTGCCGTCACCGTCGATATGGTGAAGGAATCGACGAAGATGAAGAAGGTCTATAAGAACCGCATCCACAGGCTCGAGAACACCTATGGTATGTTCACCACTTCGCTCATCATCAAGCCTGGTACGCTGAAGTATTTCAACTGGAACCAGTACATCTATCAGAAGCCCAATGTGTGGACCTACTTCAACGAGGATGGACCCGTGCAAGGCTGCCTGATCTCGTGCCGTTGTCCCATCGAGGGCGACGATGCACGCATCCTCGACATCCTCACTCCATTGCCGTGGGAGAAGATTTCGCAGTGGGCTGACACGACCGTCGGACATCGCGGCGAGGAATACAAGGCGATGAAGGAACGTCTCTACAACGAGTGCGTGGCCCTTGCCGAGCGCTTCATCCCCGATCTGCACAACAAGGTGGAGGCACATTACACATCGACGCCTTTGACCTACCGCGACTATACGCTCACTCCCAATGGCTCGTGCTATGGCGTTCGCAAGGATTATCACAATCCGATGATGACCTTGCTTTCGGCCAAGACGCCTATCCCCAACCTCTTCCTTACGGGTCAGAGCCTGACCTTACACGGTTTGCTTGGCGTGACGATGACCTCGCTGTTCACAGTGTCGGAGCTGATCGGTAAGCAGGCGGCTTGGGAGATCACGCAGACGAGGTGAGAAGCAGCCAAACATGGCTGCTGACGGCAACGGTCGGGCCGAGAGAGGAAAAGGGGCAGCCAAACATGGCTGCTGACGGAAACGGACGGGCCGAGAGAGGAAAAGGGGCAGCCAAACATGGCTGCAACATAAATAGGAGGGAGAGGGGGAAGAAGGGCTGAGGGGTTAAACCTTTGGGTCTTTTTTGGGTCAAAGAAATGGTGAGCGCTGATAATTGTTATTTGAAAAATATTTATTGTGAATTATGAAATATGCTTTAGTCACAGGAGGTAGCCGCGGCATTGGCCGTGCAGTGAGTGTCAAGTTGGCACAATTGGGCTACCATATTATTATTAATTATGTGAGCCGCACCGATGCTGCCGAAGAGACACTCCGCCTGGTGCGTGAGGCTGGTAGCGATGGCGAGATGCTGCAGTTCAATGTAGGCGACGCCGAACAGGTCAAGACGGCTCTCGAAGCCTGGCAGAATGCTCACGAGGATGAATACATCGAGGTGGTTGTCAACAATGCAGGCATTCGCCGCGACAACCTGATGGCCCTTATGCCAGCTGAAGACTGGTACAGCGTCATCAACGTTACGCTCGGAGGTTTCTACAACGTCACGGCACCACTCATCCCACAGATGCAGTTCCACAAGTTCGGACGCATCATCAACATGGCCAGCGTGAGCGGCATCATGGGTATGCAGGGACAGACCAACTACAGCGCTGCAAAGGGCGGCCTTGTTGCTGCCACCAAGGCACTCGCCAAGGAAGTTGCTCGTAAGAACATCACCGTCAATGCCGTTGCTCCTGGCTTCATCAAGACCGATATGGTGGAAGGCCTCGACGAGGCTGCCCTCAAGAAGACCATCCCCGCCAACCGTTTCGGTCAGCCCGAAGAGGTAGCAGAACTCGTTGCCTTCCTGGCTTCGCCCCAGGCTGGATACATTACGGGTAATGTCATCAGCATCAATGGAGGACTTTATACTTGATGGGGATAGTTCCTGTTTTTTTATAGTGACTATAGTTACTATAGTGACTATATTTGAATAACTCAAAAAGAAAAAAGAAAATGAAAAGAATCATCCGCATAGTTGCAGTGGCCCTTGTGGCTTCGATAGCAGCCCTTACGACATCGGTTTCGACTGTCCAGGCACAGGACCAGGACGTGATGAAGCAGGCTATGGAGGGTTACAAGAAAATCAATTCGATGACGGCCTCGGTCAAGAAGACCACCCACAACACGATGCTTGCCAAGGATCAGGTTACGACAGGCACGTTCTACTTCAAGAAACCTGCCAAGATGTGTATTTCGACCAATAGCGGCAAGGATAAGCTTGTCACCGATGGCGAGAAGTTCACCATCGTTCAGGATGGACAGGCATCGACCGCGTCGGGCAGTGGAAGTTCGTCGCTCGGTCCCTTGGTAAATGCCATCAAGAATATCACCAGCGGCAACGAGGATACCGACCTCAGCGATGTGGCAGACATCGATATGGAGCGCGATGCCAACAGTATGACAATGACCATCACGCCCATCACAAGCAATGCTGCCGAGCGTCGCAAACTCGTCTATCAGTCGTTTGTCATCGTCATCGATACCAAGGCAGGTGAATTGCGCAGCGTGCGCCTCAATGGCAAGTCGGGCAACTACGATCTGTATGAGTTCTCGAACTACAAGATGGATGCTGCTGTAGCGGACTCGGTGTTTGAGGTGAAATGAAACTGGAAGACGTTATAAAGATTCCTGTCAAGTTCAGTGAGATTGACTCGATGGGACGTGCGTGGCATGGCTCCTACATCAAGTACATGGAGGATGGCCGTGAGGCGTTCGGTCGTCACTTCCCCGGCATAGGTTATGCCGACATGGTGAAGGCTGGCATCCTGGCGCCCATCGTCGATGTGCACGTCAAGTACTATGGACCCTTGGAACTGAACGATGTGGCCGTGATACGCACCACCTACGTTCCGAAGTTGGGCGCACGTCTTGACTTTCGCTACGAGATTCGCCGTGAACGTGACGATGCCCTTTGCTGCAGGGCATCCACCATCCAACTCTTCATCGACCAGAAGCAGCAACTTATGCTCGACGAACCCCAGTACTACATCGACTGGAAGCAGCGCAATGGTGTAGTGATTGATTAGGATTTTGCTCCAATAATATTTGTACGATGGACTATATTGCACATTATAACAGTCCCCTTGGAGGCATTATGATGGCTTCCGAGGGGACTGCGCTTGTCGGACTTTGGTTCGAAGGGCAGAAGTACTTTGCCGATACCCTTCTTTGCCCTGAGAATGAGGAACGACCCGAACTGCCTATCTTTGAGCAGATGAGGCGTTGGCTCGACACCTATTTCGAGGGCAAGGATCCTGGCTTCACACCACCCATTGTGATGCGCACGAACAGTGACTTCCGACGGCAGGTGTGGGAACAACTGCTCACCATTCCTTTTGGACGCACATTGACCTATGGAGACATAGCACGGCGCATCGCTACAGAACGCGGGCTTCCGTCGATGTCGGCACAGGCGGTGGGTGGAGCGGTCGGACACAACCCTATTTCGATCATCGTTCCCTGCCATCGTGTGGTGGGTGCGAATGGCTCGCTCACAGGGTATGCGGGCGGTATCGAGCTCAAGGCGCTTCTCCTGAAAAATGAAGGGAGTTTTACAACTTCATCACGCGTTTCATCTCCAGGTTCTCGTAGCCCTCAGGGCAGTGGGTGGAGAGATAGACGGTGGGATTCTGCTGAATGAACTCGCGAACACGGTCGAGGGTCACGCGGGCTGCAGCCTTGTCCTCGAAGACGATGCTCAGTTTGTTGGCCTTCAAGGCAGCATCGCAGTAGGTCACATCGCCGTGGAACATGTAGAAGAGTCCGTCGCATTCAAGGATGATGATGCTGTTGCCCTTGGTGTGTCCCTTGGCCTCGATGAACCAAAGACCATCGATGATCTTTTCGGCACGTGGGAAGTTCTTGAACGAGTCGTTATAAGCAGCACGAACCACATTGCCGCCTACTGGCAGTTTCATTGCATCGGCATCCTCGGGCGAAATGTAGATCTTGGCATTCGGGAAGAGCGCGATGGCATCGGTGTGGTCGGGATGCTTGTGGGTGATGAGGATGCGGGTCACCTGTTCAGGCTTATAGCCCAAAGCCTCGAAGGCTGTCATAAAGTCGGCAATGGGTTCGCCCATATAGAGCGGAGCGCCCAACTTCTTGGCTGGAGCGGGGAAGCCGGCCTTGAAGCCTGTATCGACGAGTATCACTTCGTCACCCGTGTCGATGAGGAAGTTCTGTAGGCTGCTGCGGTAGATGATCTGTTCGTCGAAGGCCTCCTTGCCCTCTTCGCCTCCAAAGGCAAACGGCTGGTTCATGAAACCGCCGTCGAACATACGGATAGCTTTGATCTCCATGGCTTGCGGTTATTTGGCGGGTTCCCACTTGCAACGGACGGGCGATACGATGGCGCCCTCCTTCTTCAGTTCGGCAAAAGCCTTGTCCACTTCCTTGCGGTCGGCACCCAGTGCCTTGGTCACGTCACCTGCCGAGACGGGTTTGCCAGCCTCGCGCATAGCTTGTAATACTTTTTCTTTCATGATGGTAGTGATTAAGTTTAGTTTATAAATTAGAAACTCAGATAGAGTCCTGCGGTAGCATAGATGGGGTAAAGAGTCTGCTCCACGGTCTTGAAGTCCTTGTCGAAGATACCGGTCAGACCCCAGTTAATATCGGTCATGATGCCGATGTGCTTGGCAAGGCGCCAGTCGAAGCCCATAGCGACTCCAAATTGACGATCCAGCATCTCGTCGCTGAAGTCGTAGGTAGCCCATTCGCCTTCCTTGGCTCCCATATCGACGCGTTGGCCGGTGGGATCGCCCTGGCGCAGGTAACCATCGGAGGCAATGCCGCTGAAATCCTTGTCCAAAAGGAACGAGATGTACGGGCCGACCTTCCAGGTAACCCTGTTCCCCAGACGGCATGTAAGCATGACGGGGACGGTCAGCATCTTCTGCGTCACTTCCTGCTTGACGTGACCTGTGAAGAGGCCTTCGATACGGCTGTCGCCTTTCACTACCTCCATACGGTAGCCCTTGGTGGTCACCTCGGCGTCCATCGCCTTGTTCTCGTAGTGCAAACCGGCCATTATTCCCCAGCTACCTATCAAAGACAGTTTCAGGTCGGCTCCAGCCATAATCGAAGCTGTGGGTCGGAAGGCATCGATGCTGCGAATGGTGGCGGGAATGCCGAGAGGGGCTGTGCCACCGATGCTATAGCCTGCACGTGCTATCACTTCAACTTTCTTCTTCTTGCTGTCGGGATCGGCACCAAAGGCATTGCTTGCGAGTAGTAAAGTGCAGACCAAACAGATGATGATATTCTTTTTCATGATTCGTGTCAATCGTTATCAGTATTTTCAAATGTCATTTCCACTTCATCGATAAGAAGTTCGCTTCCAATGGCGCCTTCGAACGATGCACCATCCTTGCTCGACGAGAAGACGAGAGTTATGCTGTATCCTTGTGCGGCAAGTATCACATCGTCAGCTTCATTGCCTTCGAAGAACATTTCGAAGCGAGTCCACTCGCTGGTAGGAGGTAGGGTGGCCACTTCGGCCTTCTTTACGATGAACGGGCTAGAGAGCACGTCGTCGCCGTAGAGTAAAACGTCGTTGCCTTCATTGTCCTTGTTGCGATAGAAGACGGCATAGATGCTCGCTTCGTCGGTACGATTGGGGTACTTGTTCATTTCCATATCGGTGAAGACGGGGCCTGGAGTGTATTTGTAGTAACCAGTCACACGAATGGGTACACGGTCGATGGGGCGACCGAACTCAGTAGCCTTGAGAGGTTCGAACAAAACTTTCTCGGGGACGAATCGGCCGATGAAGAGGTTGCCGGCAGCGATGGGTTTGTGGAATGCCTCGCCAAGTGGACCGGCACTCTGCGTGTTGAGGCAGACACCACGGCCAGCATAACCATTGGGCGTGGAGTAGGTGGGCTGCTCTTCGGCCTTGGAATTCGTCTTGATAAGGATGGCGCCGGGGTTGCCTGATGCCCAGATGTTGTGGTGGGTGCCCGACTGATCGACTTCGTAGAACTCGTGGTAGTAGTTGGAACTCGACTGGATGGTCTCGTAGTTTTCGAAACTGAATTTATAGGTGGGCATAGTAGCCTCCTTGAACGTCACTTTGTACTCGCGTTTCCATTCGCCATCCTCGGAGGTGACAACATAAGTCACAGGGCCTTTGGTGAAATCCTGTTCCGAACCGCTGGCTGGCTCGATGGTCGCCCCTTCGGTGATGTTGAAGCTGACGGGCAGCCGCTTTGGGAGGGAGATGAGCGAACGCACAGTGAAAACCAACTCCTTCTCGGCGGTCGAGATATTCTCCAGTTGCATCTGTGATGGACGGATGAAGTATTGTGCGTACTGGTCACCTTCCACCCATGCGCTCACGATGTCACATTCTGTGTTGGGCAGTTCGTCCTTGATGCACGAAGACAGCATCAAGGCAGATAGCAATACGATAATTGAATAAGCTGAAAAGTTTTTCATATCATAAAAAGTAAAAATTGTTTTATAGATGCAAAGATAAGTCTTTTATTCGGTAGTTATTCATCAACGACTCAAAAAAATGACGAAAACGCCTTATTTTCTTCGCCATTTTCTTTCTTTTCTATACTCTATAATACAATTTTGCTTGATTCATGCTTGTTTTTACACTCGGTTAATAGTTCATTCATAAACAAGGTATTCTACTTGATGCTCGGGTCCAATTCACTAACGTAAATTGGACCCATCCAATCGCGTCGGTCCAATTCCTTAACGTAAATTGGACCCATCCAACCGCGTCGGTCCAATTCTCTAACGTAAATTGGATCCATCCGATTGCATCGGTCCAATTCACTAACGTAAATTGGACTCATCCAATCGTGTCGGTCCAATTCACTAACGTAAATTGGACTTATCCGATTGCATCGGTCCAATTCTCTAAAGTAAATTGGACTCATCCAATCGCGCCGGTCCAATTCTCTAACGTAAATTGGACTTATCCAACCGCATCGGTCCAATTCACTAACGTAAATTGGACTCATCCAACCGCATCGGTCCAATTCACTAACGTAAATTGGACTCATCCGATCGTGTCGGTCCAATTCACTAACGTAAATTGGACTTATGCGATTAAACAATTATCATTCTTTTTTCAGAGTGGCAAGCTTTACCCATCGGCTAATTAAGGTTGCTTAAAAACAATTACAATTTGTGTAAGAATTGATGTTGTTTGGCTTTGTGCAATCGGTTGTTTTTGCTATTATAGCCATTTTCTATTATTTTTTTTCACTTATTTTTACCATTGTATTGTTTTTTTTATCATCTTTGCATCGTCTAAGGAATGGAATTCGCATTTTTCGTTTTCTCTACCTTAGCATATAAACAAGAAGGCGTTTTTCGCTGTCCATGTGGTAAAACCTAGGAAATTTTAGCAGCTGGATAGATGACAAACACTTCTCGTTCGGCATAGTATATGTAGACCTTATCACTTAGTGGTAATGTTTGTTCATGTATATGACCGGGCGTGGAGTATTGTTTCCTATCATCTTCGCTGCAACGGTTTTCCTAGGACCTTACCACAGAGGACGTGAAACAAGATTCCACGTCTTTTTTTATTGTATATTGCCGGAGTTTGGGAATCTTGGAGGCGCAAAACCGTGAGAAAAACATGAAAAGGATTATTTTTTTCTTCTTGCTTATCCAAACATTCTTTTGTTGTTTAGGTCAGTCTCAAGGTAGTAAAACCTACAAAGTAGGTGACATATCTTTTAAGATGGTATTTGTGCAAGGTGGTACCTTTATGATGGGCCATACAGTAGAACAAGGTAGCGACTGTCAGCAAAATGGTGCTGACCGACCAGCCCATAAAGTTACGTTGAGTGATTTTTGCATTGGAGAAACAGAAGTTACACAGGCTTTATGGGTTGCAGTAATGGGGGATAAAACACCTTTTGAAAAGACAGATGATAATATCCCTGCAAATAATGTCAATTGGCAAGAGTGCATGGAATTCATCAGTCGTTTAAATGAGCTTACAGGTGAGAACTTTCGACTTCCTACTGAAGCTGAATGGGAGTTTTCTGCAAGAGGTGGAGTGAAAAGTAAGGGATATAGATACCCAGGCAGCAGGAACCTGGATGAAGTAGCATGGTTGAATCATTGGGTTCCTAACATCTTGCATGATGTGGCAACTAAGAAACCCAATGAACTTGGCATATATGATATGTTGGGAAACGTTGACGAATGGTGTGCTGACTATTGGGATTTTTATCTTGAGGAGTGGATTGTAAGACCGCAGATAGACCCTAAGGGACCAGATGGCCCAAGAGGCAGGGAGGTAGCAAGAAGAGTAATACGCGGATACAATGGTGTGGATTATAATCATATCTCCATTAGACGCTATAAATACTACTCTAGAAGAGACCCTGATGTTGGTTTCAGATTGGCACTTTAGTTTGTATAGTTATTTGTTTTTAGTATATATTTCAAATGTCAACAATTATGAAAAAGGTATCTTTTATTTCAGTATTATTAATGCTTTCATCTTTTATCGCTTTTTTTGGACAGCAAAGAAACGTTCAAACTCAGCAAAAGAGCAAAAACAAGGTCTATAAAGTAGGAAACGTATCGTTCACGATGATCTATGTAGAAGGTGGAGATGCTGTTATAGGGCGCACGAGTGATCAAGGTGATCGCAGATTTGGTTTTGAGGATGATCCTGTGTTATGTACACTGAGCAGTTTTTATATTGGTCAGACACTTGTTACACAAGAGCTATGGACGGCAGTTATGGGTGATAATCCTTCAGCAATCCAGGGCAACAAGTATCCTGTCACAAATGTGAGCTGGGATGACTGTATGGTATTCCTTACCCGTCTCAATGCCAAGACAGGTGAGAACTTCCGACTGCCAACAGAGTTCGAATGGGAGTATGCAGCTCGAGGTGGTAAGAAGAGCCAATATTACAAATACTCAGGAAGCAACGTAGAGGAAGAGGTCGCTTGGACAACCTCTTCTAGTGATGAATTGCACTCTGTTGGTACAAAAAAGGCCAATGAGTTAGGCATTTATGAGATGAGCGGTTATCCCTTGGAATGGTGTAGAAACAGTTACGGCCCATTTTTGCAAGGAGGGAAAGATCCTCAAGGTCCTAATGGAGGAAATGGTCCTCGTGCAATGCGAGGAGGCTTTGGCCCTGTTAGTAGGCGCGATCAGGGACAGCCATATATAGGGCACAGCTTATATAGTTTACGTATAGTTCGCCCTATCAAAAAAATAGTTGTAGAAGAATAGTAATAAAGAATCAGTTCTTATGGCTCTTTCTTTCTCATAAAAACTCATGCTTTACTAAGAGATTAAAGAGACTCTATTTGAGAATAATTCTAGTTTAACTATTTCTGATGTAGAAATAGATATAACCAATAACACAGGTATAGAAGCTATTTGGATGCATTTTTCAGTATCACTTTTCACATTTTTTTCTTATGCGAAGTTTTTATTTATTTGTTTCACTATTATTCTTGCTTTCTTCTTCCTTGTGTAATGCAGGAGAAAGAACAAGCAGACTAAAATTAACCTCAGATAAGGGTGATTATCGAGGTAATTATATTCCTGCTCGTCCTGGTACCTCGGGCATCTCGTTGGGTTACAGGTCTGTAAAATTTCTTAACCCTGTATTTTTCAATAATATCGATAAAGATGTCTTGGATAATCGAGGTGAAGTTGATTTGTCATATCAAATCTTCCTACACTCGCATCTAGCTCTTGAAGTTGGAGGGTTTGTCGGTTTTTTCGACTATGGTGACTGGCGAATCGATCATGAAGGTCTCGAATTCTTCCTTGATTATTATGTGCTTCCAGATATGGGTAAATTTACACGTTATTTTTGTCCTTATATCGGTGTGGGTTATCAGACTTCTCACTTGAAGGTTGGAAGTTATGGTGATGATGATAAGTCGTCCTCATCTGACAACCCATCGATAGGAACTGGTGGCTTGCAAATAAAAGGTGGTCTTACCTTATTCTTAGGTAGAAGCATATTCCTTAAAGCTGAATATCGGCAGTCTCTTCCTGCTAATGATGAAAAACTATCGCGTGCAATTGAATTAGGATTTGGTATAACAATTAATAGATAAAACGATGAAGAAGTTATTATTGTATTTCATGACGGCATTGATGTTGCTTCATGTTTCTTCATGTACAACATTGAAACCTATGGCCGATTCTGTTAGTGATCCAGATTATAACAGAAGAATCAAAGTCACAAATCCAAGATATAAAAAGAAGCCAAATGCTATAGGATATACTATAGGTATAGGTCTTCCAATTGTAGGTGCTGCAGGAGGATATATGTCTGATCTGGTCAAAACTCAAGATAGCGATGGTATCAGAAAAGAATCCAAGATTGGTGGCGCTGGTTTTGGTCTGCTTGTTGGTACTGGCTTGTCGTATCTTGCTAGTAAAATTGGCGGTTATCATAAAAATGTTAGGGCCGACAACTATGATAGGTGGGCAGATAAAGCAGGCGGTAATTATGTTTGTCTTAGAAACGATGGTAGCACTGTAACCTTCATTGATAAGCTCGCTGAAAAGGATTTTGAAGTTAGAAACATTAACGATGTTGCTGATTTTGCTAACGCTTTTCCTAATAGTTATTATGCCGAAAATGTATTTAGCCAAGGATTAAAGAAACTGGGGAGAAACGATTTGCCTCAACTTATTACCCTTCTTCCTAATTGTGCGGGTGTTTCGGATGCAAAGGAAAGATACATTAAAGAAAGCAATTCTTTTGACGAATTGAGCGCAGCTTTGAAAAAATATCCAATTGGAACCGAAGTTCAAAAAATGTATTTAGATCTGATAGAGGATGCTAATAATGCAATTACTTTCAAGCAAATGTATCCTGCAACGCAGTATGGTAAGGAAGCAGTGAAGAATGCATTCCGTACCATAAATGATGTATCGGATATAAAGCATCTTAAAGATGTCTATGGCAATCAGTTCAATTTGAATAAGCAAGATCTTTCAACTGCTTCTGATGCAGTCAAAAAGAATTACTTCAACTCTTTGTTCATTCTCGCACCCAATCAGAATGTCAATACCTTTGACCAAATTAATTCGAACTATTCTTGGTTGACTTATGAGGGAAAAGAAAATGATGTCCTCGATAAATATTGGGATTACTGCAACAAACCAAGTGCTTCAGGTAAAGAAGTTTTGGCGGCATTGGGACGGGTCGCTGGAAAAGTGGGCCTCAGAGGAGAGACCGTTAAGTCTTTCGTTGAAAAAAAGGTAGCAGAAACGATGCAAGATCAACTCAAAGTGATTAGTGTTAATACTGCTAACTCTACAAGTTCAGAGTTCGAAAGGTGGAAGAATGCTGTATATACAGCTGGAGTCATAGTAGATGACTCTTCGTTTAAGGTCTTAGTATATGGTGAGGTAAAGAATAATTCAAAATTCGACGTGCCAGTTGGTGTCAGTATGTCTGGAGAGCTATATAGAATTACAAAGCTGGAAAATTCACTATTAGGAGGTTTAGTAAGTGGACTTGCATCGCTTGCTGGGGTTTCGCCTGAGACTAGAGAATTGATAACAGCTCTGAATGTTCATGGATTTACTATTCCAATCCTACCAGCAGGTGAAACTTATCCATACGCTATCATGCTTGATTTTGGGGGTACACAATTGGACGAAGCTACAAAGAGAGGGGGGGTGAACCTTGGCGATCTCATTAAGACCTCTTCTGATGTACAATTGGCTAATGTTAATGTACATGCCGCATTCAATACTGAGAAGGTTAGCGAAGAACAGATTAAGAAGCAAAACGAATGGCTTCTTATGGCCCAAAATGGTTTGCCAGAAGCAAATTTCAAGGACCTTTTCCGTAATGAATCATTAAACCAAAATGAATGGGACAGGCGATGGAGAGAATATTCTGAAAGGCATGATCCAGTTGGCAGTATTATCGTGGACAAAAATTATAGCGAACTGCCTAATGGAAAACTAAGTAAAGGACTATTATTGGGTACATGGTATTATTATGACTATCCTGGACTTTTACGTTTTAAAGATTCAAATGGAAATTTGATTAGTGATTATATTAATTATAATGTGTCTTTTGAAGATGAATATGGTACAAAGTTGCATAAATATGAAATTGGATATGCAACAGAGAACATACGTAATAATATTGATAGTTGGGAATTTGATTCCTATGAGGAAATGCGTGATGCCGTAATTAACGCTTTAAAATAAGATTGTCAACAATATCAAGCAAATCAAATAATAACAATTATGAAATCATATAGATTTATCCATTTATTATACCTGTTGTTTTTAAGCGTCAGTTTGGTTTCATGTGACAAGGATAATGATTCAGAAGTCCTTTCACATCTTTTCTTCGGCGAAGAATCTGGAAAATCTGGTGACGATACTGGTGACAAAGACGACAAGTATGATCAATCAAAACAATATGTTGATTTAGGTTTGAGTGTCAAATGGGCAGTTTGTAATCTTGGAGCAAAGCAACCCCAGGATTATGGAGATTATTATGCATGGGGTGAAATAGAAACAAAGACTTCATTTAACTGGCTGAATTATAAATTCTATAACGCAAATACAGATAAACTTACAAAATATTGCACATCTAGTTCCTATGGGGACAAAGATAACAGAACTAGCTTGACTGATAGCGATGATGCCGCTTCTGTTCTCTGTGGGACTGGTTGGCGTATGCCTACTCATGATGAGATTGTAGAGTTATTTGATCATTGTTCGTTTACAATTACTACCTATCGAGGTACTCGTGGAACGCAAATAACAAGTGAGACTAATGGAGAATCTATCTTTATTCCTTATGCTGGTTATTATGAAGAAAAGAGTATTAAGGAAGTCAAAGAAGATTTTTATTTGTGGAGTAAGGAGCTTTATGCCCAGACTCCTTCTCATGCTATTTGCTTTAATTCTAACCATAATACTAAAAAGATTCAACTGCAAGGCATCGAAAGATTTTATGGCTTTCAGATTAGGGCAGTTTATACAGGAAAATAGCATAGAAAACTGTATTAGGCTTCCTTTTATTGGTAAGGGGATAAAACTGTTGTTGTTTAAGTTGATATTTACTAAAATTGATATAACAATTATGAAAAAGAAAAGCTTATTCAGATTATTCGTCCTGCTAATTCTGAGCATCGGCTTAATTTCGTGCAGCAAGGATGAAGAAGTCATCGATGATGACAACACTGGCGAGCGCACTTTTGCCGAAATTTGCAAAGATGTGTCGGACATCGACTATGCCATTGTCGACTATTACGAAAAAAGTGAGTCACTTGCTGAGTTAATTGAACATATTGATGAAATCAGTAAAATCAAAGGGGTGGAAGAAGTCTTCTATGATAATAATTCTTCCATGTATGTGAGAATTAAAGATTTTGGCACAATCTCATATTCCTTTTAT
Source organism: Bacteroidales bacterium (assembly GCA_017519885.1). Taxonomy (GTDB): domain Bacteria; phylum Bacteroidota; class Bacteroidia; order Bacteroidales; family UBA3663; genus Liminaster. The sequence continues at coordinate 20,595 of JAFWRO010000001.1, forward strand.
CAACCAGCTGAATATGATATTACGCCACTCCTGCAAAAGTCAAAATCTCGACGAATAAAGTATGGCTCGAATTCTTCTATAGATCCCACATATACCTATCAGAATCTTGATAATACTAGTGTCATAATTGTTAATCAGCAATCAAAAAATGAAGACAAACAATGTAGTTGGGCAGAATGTGCAGAGCTTGTAAGAGGTATGTTTGTTGATGCAGGATTTGATGAACCCACAATTGAAAATTCTCCTAATGTTGAGTTTTTCAAAAACGGTTTATTCGAACATGATTATGTTTTCCTGATGACACATGGCCAATATGAATATAATAAAAAGAGCAAGCAAGGAATACATTGGTTATTAACGTCAGTAGAGGTGCCTTGCAATGCCTTGGGAAATGTTAATAGTGAAAAATTAGCCGAATTGTTGATAAATTATAATACTCAACAAGATGTATCTTATGGACGTGTTAAGGAAATTAGAAAAGGGAAAAAGGAGACTATCTGTTATTTAAAGGTTTCTGAACATTTCATCAGTGAGACAAGTAAGCAATTTAAACATCCAGGAAAAGGAATTGTCTTTAATTCTGCATGCCATTCAATGCAGGGAAGCAATGAACCGGATTCTATCAGTTATAGTTTGTCTGATGTTTTTATCAATAGAGGTGCAGGTGCTTATTTCGGTTACGACGAAGAAGTTTCTGTCAGCTCTTTGGGTGGAGTTAATTTTTGGGGTAATTTATTATCTGGAATGTCGATTGAAAATGCAATCGAAAATATGGATTTCGTTTTAAGGCACGAGTATCGCACAGATAAACTATTATCTTTAACAGTAAAATCATGGTGGGCAGATTTGATACCTCATATGTCTAAAGAATTTGGTCAAAGCTGCATTAGTCGGCCTCTATTAGACTTTGAAGATAAATCTAATGATGATGGTTTAAAAGTTATACTCAGTGCTGTTGAGCCCATATTTTATATTGAGTTTGACAAACAACAAATGAATAATGTTGAAAGTCTAAGAAAAATGCCATTAAGATATGGATTTGAACTGAGCGAATCGGATCTGTTTTTAGATGTTGTTACGGTTAGCAAGAATAGCGTTGGAGATGATGGATGTTCATTGTCCTCAAGCAACGAATACATTCTATTTTCACAATCCTTAACCTATAATGCAACAGAATCGAACTCTATGATCAAGCCAGAGACAACCTATTGGGCTCGTGCTTTTGTATATGATGGAAGCGGCTACAATTATAGCGAACCTTTAACTTTTACGACAGGTAAATACGAGCGCATTGATCAGGTAGTTCCTTCCGATATTCGTGAACAGATGGAACCCTATATTGACATTTATGATGGCAATAATCCACCTAATATTGAGGGAGAATACATTGCTAGTCCGTGGGAACTTGTCTATTCAAGCCATGGTTATTCACCTGGTGATATTTTTGCTGATCGCTATTTCAAATTCTACAACCAAAATTTACATAACAATACTTTGGACTATAAAGGGAAGCAGGCATCCAGCGAAGATACAGGCACAGGTGCATTCATCAGCGGAGAGGGTAATAACTTCAGCGTGTTCTTTAATACAGAAGGTGTAACCCACTATTCGGAATATGATATTAATACTAAGACAGCCTTGATTGTTTCTGGAACCTTGGCAGAAGGTGGTATCAGCAATCTGCAATATGCTTTTGTTATGGTTGACAAATCGGACGACCCGAACCATCACGTCATAGATGTCGGCGTATTCCGAGTATTCCATGATCAGGATGGATTCAGTCCTGTCTCAAATTGGTATAGTGCTAAACGGCGTGTCGATGGCTATAATCCAAATCTTCCGTCGTATCTCGATTATGACAGGTAGTAGTTATTGCAATTCTAAAGAAATGGGTCAAGCAGAACGCCTGACCCATTTCTTGTATTTCAGAATCCACTCCAGAACTTGCGCCAATATTGGCGATAGAGTTCATCCCAACGGAGGACGGTGGCACCAACGAAGTCGGCGATGTAGCCGTTGAGGAAGTTGGTGGCGTATGCCTCGCCTTGACTCTCACCAGTGCCATTGGAGGCTTCGTCGGCCGTAGTGGAAGAACGGAGGATGTTCATGTATTCTTGTTCAACAAAAGGAAGCTCACGTTCAGCTTTGTCGAGGAAATAACGTTGAGCTGACTCGATGTCCTTGCGACATTCGCCCCAGCGGACGGTAGCGAGTTTGTTGGCCTGTCGATAGTGCCAGACGAGCGCATCGTCGCGATAACGATGCTGACCGCAGACTTCCAGCATCCTGGGCAGTTGGGTAGTGCCACAGAAGATGGGGAAACGTGGCGACTGGCCTGGATTGTCGAGCGACATCCAGCACACCCCTCCTACGGCATCGGGAAGCCAACCTCGCAACTGGATGACGGTGGAGTAGGCGCATTGCGGCACAGCTACGGTGCGCACCCAGTGCCAATCGTTGTCTCCCGTGAGGGCATATAACGTATTGATGAGGCGACTGTTCATCCAAGGGTTGGCGATGGACGAGATGATGCTGTCTTCGCTTGCCCAGGGCTTCTTGCCAGCCAGATCACGGCTTGCGTTGGGGATGCGCATCTTCTGTGTGAGGTCGAGTTGCTTGTCGCCTTCATACCACGTACCGAGCAGGCTGATGACCTTCTGGTAGGAGATGAGCGAGTCGGGACGAATGCTGACAGGTAGTTCGTCCATCGTGTCGTTGAGCCCCAGTGAAGGAGCCAACTGCTGCATAATGTAGAGTTCGCGTGTGGAATAGTTCTTCTCTTCGTCGAAATAGTTGACACCACTGTAGACGCGCCAGAACGAGAATTCCGACGAGCCATCCCAGAATCCGAGTTTACGAGCCACGTCGAAAACATTTTGCGAAGCCATCTGCGTGTCGGAAACGAGAGGGACATAGGCAGGTTTCTTTCCCTTCTTTGCTTTGGCAGGTTTGGATGGAGGTGTAAGTGTGCTGAGTGAACCGATGCGGCTGATGTTGGCCGAAACGCAAACCTCATCATCGGGGATGCGCTGTGCAGCCCATACACCACCCACTTGGTCGGGACCTTCGCCAAGCGCCTCGAAGATCCAAGCCTCCTCAGTGTCGGCTATCGTCAGGCATTCGCCCGAATCGCCGTATCCGTATTCGTGGATGAGCTGGCCCATAAGCAGGATGGCGTCACGCGCCTTGGTACAACGTTGCAGTGCCACACGACAGAGTTCCTCAATCATGAACATACCATCCTTGTTTTCGAGCGTATCGCGACCTGTGAACGTGGTCTCGCCGATACCAAGTTGGTGTTCGTTGAGGCAGGGGTATGCCGTGTCGAGGTAACGATAGGTGTGGCCTGCAGGTTGGGGAATCTGTCCCTTTACCTTCACCCCATCCATCGAACCAGGATATTCGGTATGCATCCGCCCCTCGTAGATATCCATCACGGTGTCGCGCTCGATGTCGGCAGCAGGCACCCAGCGCATCCAGGTGCGATACCAGGAGTCGCAGGTGTGGCTGGTGATTACCGAGCCATCAGTCGTGGCCTTGCGGCCCACGAGGATGCTGGTGCATTTATCGCCCGGCATTGACTCCTGCAAGTCAAACGATTGTGCAGAAACACTAACGGCACAGAACAATGTCCATGCCGTCAGAGAGATAAATCTATTGAGATTTTTCATTTTTTAGTCGTTATAGCGTTTTTTCGTTATAGCGTTATTTCGTTATTTCGGGATACCGTTATTCCGAAATGTTTGTATTTTCCTTTACTTGTTTGCCACATTGCCACCCCAGGAGGTGATGTCGCAAAGTTCGATTTGGAAGAAGAGGTTGGAATAAGGATTGATGGACGAACCGCTACCTTGCTGTCCATAGGCCAAGTACCAAGGAATTATACACACTACATGATCGCCGATATACATCTGCTGCAGGATGTCACCCCAGCCGGTAATCACGCCATTGGGAGTGAAACCAGTGTAATACTTTACCTGGTAGGACTCGATGGTGTCGGCCTTCAAAGGGCTCCTATCAGCACAGGCGAAGAACAGCGAGTCGAGGAGACCACCGGGATTGCGAAGATACTCCTTCGTCCAACCACCCTGACGACGCACCTTGGCGTAAAGCGAATCGGTCTGATAGAGGGTGTAGTGGACGCTGAGCGTGCTGGTGGAGTAGGGTCGATAGTCCTTGCGCGGATTGAGGTTGCGAAGGCTGTCGAGATTGGCTCGATGCACAAAGTGATAGAATGATGGATAGTACTGAGGCTCCTTGAGCGACTGCACGCGCTGATTGAAGTAGGTCAGGGCCGAGTCGGTACTCTGGGCTGACAAGAACAACTCAGTAACGGCGTTGTTCTCATCGCGCCAGCCGTAGTACTCGGTGTAATCTACGCTGTCATCTTCGTTGCAGGCCAGCATCAGGGGAGCAGCCAACAGGACAAGAAGGAAATAAAGAATCTTTTTCAATTAACAATTAACAATTAACAGTTAACAATGCTTAATCGTTCTCAATCTTGCGAAGGAGAGAAGAGATGTTCACCGAGTCGCCGATGATCTTGTGGAGGTCGGCGATGGCTACGCGCTCCTGCTCCATGGTGTCGCGGAAACGGAGGGTAACGGTGTTGTCCTCGAGAGTCTGGCCGTCAACGGTAACGCAATAGGGAGTACCGATGGCGTCCTGACGACGATAGCGCTTGCCGATGGAGTCTTTCACTTCAATCTGGCAGGTGTAGTCGTAACGAAGCTCGCGGAGAATCTCTTCGGCCTTCTCTGGCAGACCATCCTTGTTGACGAGTGGGAGAATAGCCACCTTGACGGGAGCCAATGCGGGTGGCAATGCGAGAACTACGCGGCGCTCGCCATTGACTTCCTCCTCCTTGAATGCACCAGCCATGATGCTGAGGAACATACGATCGACACCAATCGAAGTCTCGATGACGTAGGGAACATACGACTCACGGGTTTCGGGATCAAAGTACTCGATCTTCTTGCCGCTGTACTTGGCATGCTGCGAAAGGTCGAAGTTGGTGCGAGAGTGAATGCCCTCAACCTCCTTGAAGCCGAATGGCATATTGAACTCGATATCGGTGGCAGCATTGGCATAGTGAGCCAACTTCTCATGATCGTGGTAGCGATACATTGCATCACCGAAGCCGAGAGCCTTGTGCCAGGCGAGACGGGTCTTCTTCCACTTGGCAAACCAGTCAAGTTCGGTGCCAGGCTTGATGAAGAACTGCATTTCCATCTGCTCGAATTCGCGCATGCGGAAAATGAACTGACGTGCCACGATCTCGTTACGGAAGGCCTTGCCAATCTGTGCGATGCCGAAAGGCAGCTTCATGCGACCAGACTTCTGCACATTGAGGTAGTTGACAAAGATGCCCTGTGCGGTCTCGGGACGGAGATAGATCTTCATGGCACCATCGGCAGTGGAACCCATCTCGGTGGAGAACATGAGGTTGAACTGACGTACGTCGGTCCAGTTGCGAGTGCCGCTGATGGGGCATACGATCTCCTCGTCGAGGATGATCTGCTTCAATTCCTCAAGGTCCATCTTGTTCATGGCGTCGCTGTAACGCTGATGCAGTGCATCCCACTTGGCCTGATGCTCCAGCACGCGGCCATTGGTAGCGCGGAACTGAGCCTCGTCGAAAGCCTCGCCGAAACGCTTGCGAGCCTTCTCGATCTCCTTGTTGATCTTATCTTCAATCTTGGCGAGCTGCTCCTCGATGAGCACATCGGCACGATAGCGCTTCTTTGAGTCGCGGTTGTCGATGAGCGGGTCGTTGAATGCATCCACATGGCCCGAAGCCTTCCAGACTGTCGGGTGCATGAAGATGGCAGCATCGATGCCCACGATGTTCTCGTGGAGCTTGGTCATTGCCTCCCACCAGTAGCGCTTGATATTGTTCTTGAGTTCAACACCGTTCTGACCGTAGTCATAGACTGCGCCCAGTCCGTCATAGATTTCACTCGAAGGGAAAACGAAGCCATACTCCTTGCAGTGGGACACCAGCTTCTTGAAAACATCTTCCTGATTTGCCATATCTTATTCAATTAATAATTAACCAATAACAATTAACAATGATTTTAGCTTAGAACCATCATTGCTGATAGCAATTATTGCTAAAAACGGCGCAAAGTTACAAAAAAACTATGAAAGTTGAAAATATTTTGTCAAATATTTGCAGTTTTTGTCTTTTTTTACGTCAAAAATTAGGATATTTCAAAATGTATTTGTATATTTGCAGCAAAATCACACAATCTTAAACATACGCTATGAATCGTTATTTATCATTAGTGACACTGTTGGCCCTTGGCTTGACAGCCTGTCAAACGCAAAGCGACCAGAACTCGCTAGCTCCTTATGTTAGTCCCCAGTATGCTGCAGCTCCTTTCGATATGCCTGCTGTGGCTACTGTCAATATCCCTGCTTATAGCGTTAGTCTTAGCGACTTTGGCGCCAAGGGCGATGGCGGCACTCTCTGCACCGAAGCCTTTGCAGCAGCCATGAAGGCCCTTGACGAGAAGGGCGGTGGTCATCTTATTGTTCCCAGTGGCATCTGGCTCACGGGTCCTATTCAGTTTGTTTCGAATGTTGATCTGCATGTTGAGCAAGGTGCACTTGTACTTTTTACCACCGACTACGATGCCTATCCAGAAGTAACCACAATTTACGAGGGTAATACTTCGACCCGCAAGATGGCTCCTCTCTATGCCTACGAGGTCAACAACATTGCCATCACCGGTTCAGGTTCTTTCGACGGACAAGGCCAGGCATGGCGTCCCAGCAAGAAGGGCAAGTTCACTTCCAGCCAGTGGAGCACGCTTACTTCGGGCAGCGGAGTTGAGGTGAACAGCGTCTGGTATCCGAATGCGAAGGAGGATGACTTGAAGGGCGTGGGAGACAAGCCCGATATGCGTCGTGTGACGAATCGTCCTGTGTTGCTTGACTTTATCCGTTGCAATCGCGTGTTGCTCAAGGATGCCACTTTCTCGAATTCTCCTGCCTGGAACATCCATCCTTTGATGTGCGAAGACCTTGTCATCGATAATGTCACCATCCGTAACCCCTGGTTTGCACAGAATGGTGATGGCCTCGACCTCGAGTCCTGCAATCGTGTGCTGATCCTCAACTCTACCTTCGATGTGGGCGACGATGCCATCTGCATCAAGTCGGGCAAGGACAAGGAAGGTCGTGATTGGAAACGTCCCTGCCAGAATGTCATCATCGATGGCTGCACCGTGCTGCATGGTCATGGCGGCTTCGTGATTGGTTCGGAGATGAGTTCGGGTGCCAACAACATCTACGTGCACAACTGCCTCTTCAATGGCACTGATACGGGTCTGCGCATGAAGTCGACGCGTGGTCGTGGTGGCGTGATCGAGAACATCTACATCGACCAGATCAATATGGTTGCTATCTCGGGTGATGCCTTCACCTTCGACCTCTATTATGCCAATAAGCCTGTAGGAGGAAAGGCCGATAAGGACAGTTCTGCTGAAGATGCCGTTCCTCCTGTAACAGAAGAGACTCCTTGCTTCCGCAACCTTTACATTTCGAATGTCATCTGCCAGGGTGCCAAGCGTGCCATCTGGTTCAATGGCCTCCCCGAAATGCCACTTGAAAACCTCCAGATGTGCAATTCCCTCTTCGTCGCTGATAAGGGTTGCGAGATGCATTATGCCAAGGACATTACTTTCGAGAATGTCACCATCCAGAACTCGAAGGGTGAGCGTGTTATCACGGCCGACGTTACCAACTTTGTAGAGAAGTAATCTCGCGTTGTTCAAGATATATTTAGGGCTGGCTCCGTTTTTGGAACCAGCCCTATTTTTTTATTATAAAGAGCTTGTCATTTCAATAACCTACCGCCATCAATCACAAGCGAAGTGCCAGTGACCCATGCAGCTGCATCGGAAAGAAGGTAGATGATGGAGTATGCCACCTCTTCGGGTTTCCCGTAGCGACGGAGTGCATAGAGTTCCTTGTCCTTGACGATCAATTCGTCGGGGATTGCTCCTATGCCCAGCGTTGTTTCGATGGTGCCTGGAAGGACGGCATTAGCTCGTATGCCACGGCCTCCTAATTCCACCGCACAAGTACGCATAAAGGAGTCGATGGCAGCTTTGGAGGAGGCGTAGATGCTGTTTGCAGGAGTGCTCAATGACGCTGAGATAGAGGAAGTGAACACGATGGAACCACCTTTCGCAATCTTCCTCTTCTTCAGCAGGCCTTTGGTCAAAAGTATAGGGGCAAAGACGTTGGTTTGATATACCTTGTCAAGGTCTGCTTGTTCAATGTAGTTGACGGTGACAAGGCTATTCTGCCCAGCATTATTGACGAGACCTTTTAGCGAAGGTGTTTCGGCAACAAGTCTGTCAATATCCTCCTGTTTGCAGAGGTCTGCTACGATCTGCATGTGTCCATCGCCTTCAAGTTGGCTATAAGTTTCTGCAAGGCGTTCTTCGTTACGGCCTGTGATGATCACACGAGCCCCAAGTTTGGAACATTCGATGGCAGTCGCCCGTCCGATACCAGACGATGCACCTGTTACTAGAATGGTCTTTCCTTCAAGGGAAAATGGGTTGTAGGTTTTCATATCTTTTCTTCTTTCAATTAACAATCTGGCCTATATGTTATGTGCATACTCTGAATCGTATATATCAATAGGGGCAACAACTTCTTGTTCCAAACTGATATGCCTCTTCTTGAGTATCTCTTTTAATCCAATCGTGTTGTATGATTTTACTTTTCGAAACTTGCATAGTTCAATTCCAAATTGCTCTTTGTACACATAATGTATAAGTTCAGAGCAATAAAAGAGGCTATTATTTGGCTTGAAAGCAGAATCATATTTTCGACCAAGTAAATGCTTGTACTTTATCTTGATTGGCTTGTCTATTACTCTCTTTGCCCTCCATTGCCCATTCTTGCCACGAGCAATGAAAGTGTCTAAAGGAGTCAGCTTTAATGTACTTGATGCTTCCAGCACGTAAAGGTCATTGCCTTTTTCTATCACAATACCACAATGACTCAGTACGGAAGTGGTAGCATATTGAATGGCACAGGATTGATCAGACTTGGAAGTATGAAAAATCATATCGCCTTCTTTTAGATTGCTCACGGACGTTTGTCCTGAACAATAACGAAAGCCGCCAATTAAGATTAATAGTATTGTAATGATGATTGATATCTTGAGTTTCATTTTAGTTCAACGTTCTTGATTAGCTTTTCGCGCTGGTTTCAAAATAATAGAATAACAGTAAGGATAATTGGTAGAACAACACAGATGATTACAGAGCTTAATTTGTAGTTCCAACCAATCTTTTTGAACCATTCGAGAAAAGCGACTGATTTTTCGAACCAATAGTCACAGTCCTTGACGAAATGCCGGTCGAAAATGAAGATGCCGGCCCAGAAACTGAGAACTGCAAGCGAGAATGCGAAGGTTCCCAGCTTGTAGTCAAGGAGCACTGCCCAGCATAGTGGAATAAGACAGTAATATACAACGATGTTTACAGCATTGTAAGTAGTGTGAAACTTATCCGCAAGCAGCATAAGTACATCGACAACCTTGTCAAATATCTTTTTAATCATTATGTGGATTGTATATTTTCCCCCTTTATACTTCTTTGAAATAAATGGTTTCAGGATGCTCTCCAAATATGAAATGGACGACATTGCAGAGCCATACTTCTTGATCGAACCCATCTACGCCGTTTACACGATACGTGCCTCCAAGTTGATCATGCCCTACCATTTCCAAAGAAGAATAACCGGCTTGGTCATCCAAAGAGATATCGAGGGTTACATAGAGACCGTCGGTTGTCAGGAAGTCAAGAAAGGTGTAGGCTCCATCGACCATTTCCAGGTCTTCTTGGAGGCCATCCCATTCCGGTAGAATCACAAACCATCTTCCATCTTCCCATTTTTCGAATGTTAGTTCCATAGTTTTTTGATTTTTAAGTAATAGTTTATTGTGTCGCTCCTTTCAAAGATGAATAGGAGCTGACATTAATATGTGTAAAAAAGACAAAAAGGTAAACTGCTTAATTTATTTGCAAGAAAATCAACAACATACGGAGGCCACTAGATATGACCTCCGTATGTGTAATACGAATAGATTAATTGATTGATGTAATCGACTTACTTCTTGTTGATGTAATCTACAATCCACTGACCGACTTCCTTGGTGCCGTATTTTGCGCCACCTTCAACCTGAATTTCGGGAGTGCGGACGTTCTGAGCCAGCGACTCATCGACAGCCTCGCGGACGAGTGCGCCTTCTGCCTTGAGACCGAAGTACTCGAAGAGCATGGCTACTGAGAGAATCTGAGCCAGGGGGTTAGCGATGTTGAGACCCTTGCCCTGTGGCCATGAACCATGGATTGGCTCGAAGACAGGGGTGTGCTCACCTGTAGATGCGGATGGGAGCAGACCCATCGAGCCGGTGATGCAACTTCCTTCGTCGGTCAGAATGTCGCCAAAAGTATTCTCGGTGACCATCACGTCGAAGAAACGAGGCTCCTGGATCATACGCATCGAAGCATTGTCCACGTACATGAAGTCGGTGGTAACGTCGGGATACTGCTTCATAACCTCCTGTGCAACCTTGCGCCAGAGACGGGAAGAAGCCAGGACGTTGGCCTTATCGACCACAGTGACGTGGTTGCGACGCTGACGGGCATACTGATAAGCCACGTGCAGGATACGTTCTACTTCAGGACGCGAATAGTAGTTGGTGTCGAAAGCGTCTTCTACACCATTCTCGTTAATGGCAGGCTCCTTCTTCTGGCCGAAGTACATACCACCGGTGAGCTCACGGATGCAGATGAAATCGGCACCTTTCACAACCTCATCCTTCAAGGGAGACTTGTGCACGAGGCAGTCGAAGGTGGTGACAGGACGGATATTGGCAAAGAGACCGAGTTTCTTGCGCATAGCAAGCAGACCCTGTTCGGGACGAACCTTTGCATTCGGGTTGTTGTCGTACTTGGGATCACCTACGCTGGCAAAAAGCACGGCATCGGCCTCCATACAGGTCTGGAAGGTCTCCTCAGGGAAAGGATCACCCACCTTGTCGATGGCATCCGCTCCGCAGATGGCATATTTGTAACTCAGTTCATGACCGAACTTCTTGCAAATGGCCTCAGTCACGGCGAGACCTTGTTCCATAATCTCGGGTCCGATACCATCGCCCGGGAGGACTGCTAATTTGAGTTTCATATTATTCGATAATTATTAATTGTTCATTGTTGATTGATTGCGTCCTTCTCATCCTCAAGCATGTTGAGCATCTTGATGGTCGCCTTGATTGCGGCTTCCGTTTGGTCGGCATCAAGGCCTCGGGTGCGATAGACCTTTCCTTCGTACTGCCAGGTGATGGCAGTCTGGACAAGGGCATCGGTGCGTCCTCCAGGAGGAATGGTGACCACGTAATTGGTGAGCCAGGGGAAGGTGCGGTCCAGTTTGTTGCGATAGATGTGACGCACGGCACGTACAAATGCATCATACTGACCGTCGCCCGTGGCAGACTCCTCGTATTGCTGCCCGTTGATGTCAAGTTTTACGCAAGCCTGGGGATGCAGACCATAGGCAGTCGAAACCATATAAGAGACAAGTTTGATGCGTTCGGATGGCGCGTCGTGATGCAGGACATCTGAAATGATGTAAGGAAGGTCCTCAATGGTTACGTGTTCCTTCTTGTCGCCCATTTCATTGATTCGCTCGGTTACACGGCGCATGTCGTAGTCGTTCAAACTAATGCCCAACTGTCGCAGATTCTGCTCGATGTTGGCTTTGCCCGACATCTTGCCAAGGGCATATTCGCGGCTGCGTCCGAAGCGTTCGGGCAGCAACGGATTGACGTAGAGTTTGGCCTTCTTGTCGCCATCGGCATGAATGCCTGCTGTTTGCGTGAAGACATTTTCGCCTACGATGGGCGCATTGGGTGCTGTAGCAATGCCACTATAACTCTCCACCATACGACTCAGGCTGTTGATGCTCTGCTCAATGACGTTCAGTTCCGAACCGGGTATCATATCCTTGATGACAGCCACCACGCTTGCGAGCGAGGCATTGCCTGCTCTTTCGCCAAGACCGTTGACCGTGGTGTGAACACCTTGGGCACCGGCTTTTACTGCTGCCAGCACGTTGGCTACAGCCAGGTCGTAGTCATTGTGGGCATGGAAGTCGAAATGGAGTTTCGGATATTTCGCTACCATCTGCTCGAAGAAGTGCTTAGTCTGGCTTGGCGAGAGGATACCCAACGTATCGGGTAGCATAAATCTCTGAATGGGAGCATCGCTCAAGGCCTCCATCATGTCCATGACATACTTGAAGGAATACTGCATACCGTTTGACCAGTCCTCCAGATAGATGTTGACGCTCAAACCGGCTTCGACAGCCATATCGATGTTACGACGAATGTCGGCCCAGTGTTCTTCGGGCTGTTTGCCCAATTGGGCTGTGCAATGCTTTTCAGAGCCTTTTGCCAGCAGGTTGATGACCTTGCCTCCTGCCTTGCTGATCCATTCAATGGAAGCACCATTGTCGCAGAAACCAAGGACTTCTATCTTGTCGAGGTATCCGGCCTCCTTAGCCCATTCACATACCTTGCATACACATTGGAATTCGCCATCGCTGACGCGCGCAGAAGCAATTTCGATGCGATCAACGCGAACTTCTTCGAGTAATTTGCGCGCTATGGAGAGTTTTTCGGAGGCACTGAATGCTACCCCCGACGTTTGTTCTCCGTCGCGTAAGGTCGTGTCGAGTATTTCGAATTTCATTACTTCTTGTTTTCGAAGGCTTCAATCTTGCCGGTCTGTGACAAGAGGTAATCGATATCGTCATAGCCGTTCATCAAGCAGTACTTCTTGTATCCGTTGATGTCGAACTTTTCGCAATGCCCTGTAGCCTCATTGGTAACCGTCTGGTTAGGGAGATCCACGGTGACTACGGTATCAGCGTCCTTGGCGATTGATGCAAACAGTTCCTGCTGGAATGCCTCGCTGACGATAACGGGCAGAACAAAGCAGTTCAAGAGGTTGTTGCGATGGATGTCGGCAAAACTGCTTGAAATCACGACGCGTACGCCATAGCCGGAGATGGCCCATGCTGCATGCTCACGGCTGGAACCGGAACCCCAGTTCTGTCCGCCCACGATAATCTCGTGGCAACCCTCATGGGGTGCTTCGCAGAATGCAGGTTGGTTCAGGACGAAATGGGCTATTGGCTCGCCTTTGGCGTTGAAGCGAAGGTCGCGCATAAATGCATCTCCGAAGAATTTGGGGTCGCGAGAAGTCGATGCCAGATATCGTGCGGGGATGATGAGGTCGGTATTGCAGTTGTCGATCTGGATGGGAATGCAGGTCGATTTGATTATATTGAATTTCTGATGTGCCATACTAATAATTAATAATTAACAAATAACAATTAATGATTAACAATTAGATCTTGCGTGGATCGGTCACTACACCAGTGATGGCCGAAGCGGCCACAACGAGTGGAGATGCAAGAATGGTACGTGCCCCGGGACCTTGACGACCGACGAAGTTGCGGTTCGAAGTTGAGATGGCGAGTTTGCCGGCAGGAACTTTATCGGGGTTCATGGCGAGACAAGCGGAGCAGGAGGGGAGACGCAGCTCGAAGCCTGCTTCCTCGAGAACCTTGTCGATGCCTTCGTCGATGATCTGCTGACGTACTAGCCATGAGCCTGGTACGAGCCAAGCCACGACGTTGGGGTTTTTCTTCTTGCCCTTCACGATCGATGCAAAGGCACGGAAATCCTCGATACGTCCATTGGTGCATGCGCCAAGGAAACAGTAATCGATGGGGTGACCTTCGAGTTTCTCACCTGGCTGGAACTGCATATAATCAAGTTGAGCGAGGAACTGTTTCTGCTCAGCTTCGTTCATACCATCGAGCGTGGGAATACATTCGTCGATGGCAATACCTGCACCAGGGTTTGTTCCGTAGGTGATGCGAGGCTTGATATCTTCGGCGTGGAAAGTAACTTCCTTGTCAAATACGGCATCGTCGTCGCTCTTGAGCTGGCGCCATATTGCAACAGCCTTGTCCCAGTCTTCTCCCTTAGGAGCATACTCGCGGCCCTTGAGGTAAGCGAAGGTGGTCTCGTCGGGAGCTATCAGACCAGCACGCGAACCCATTTCGATGGAAAGGTTCGAAAGCGTCAGACGGCCCTCCATCGACATGTTGCGTATGGTGGAGCCTGCATATTCAACAGCATAGCCTGTAGCGCCTGCAGTGGTCATTTGGGCCATGATGTAAAGTGCTACATCCTTGGCCACTACACCTGGCTGGAGCGTGCCTTCAACGTTGATGCGCATAGTCTTGGGCTTGGACTGCAGAATGCACTCGGAAGCCAACACCTGGGCAACTTCGGATGTGCCAATGCCCATAGCAATGGCTCCAACAGCACCGTGGGTAGAGGTGTGTGAATCACCGCAGACAATGGTCATGCCAGGGAGAGAAAGGGCCTTCTCGGGACCAACGACGTGGATGATGCCATTGTCCTTGCTGCCCATGCAGAAATGCTTGATGCCGAATTCTGCACAGTTCTTGGCAAGGGTTTCAACCTGATTGCGTCCGATGGGGTCGTTGATGACTTCCTGCTGATCGCTGGGCGTGTTGTGATCGGGCATGGCGATGACGTGTTCAGAACGGAACACCTTGATGCCTTTGTCACGCAGCGTGTCGAATGCTTGTGGAGAGGTCACTTCGTGGGCATAGAGCCGGTCTATGTAGAGCTGGGTGGGGCCGTCTTCAACCTTCTGCACAACATGTGCATCCCATATTTTGTCAAATAATGTTTTTCCCATTATGTTTTGTAATTAATGTTTGAACTTGTTGATGCAGTCGATATATGCCTCGACAGAAGCGGTAACGATGTCGGTGTCGGAGCCAAAACCGTAATAGATGTGATTGTCGTGCTCAACCTGAATGTGCACCTTGCAGAGGTCGTCAGAACCCTTTGAAATGGCTTGGATGGTCATTTCCTTGAGGGTCATCTCGCGTCGGATGATTTGCTTGAGGGCCTTGATTGAAGCATCCACTGGACCATTGCCGATGCCTGCTGCTTCGAAAATCTCGTTGGCAACCTTAAGACGAATGGCAGCAATAGGTGTGACACCCTTGCCGGTGGTTACTTGCAGCGATTCGAGTTGAACGTGGTTGTTCTCGGCCTTTTCGGTGCCTGCTAGCATCAACAGGTCGTCATCGTTGAGTTCCTTTTTCTTGTCGGCCAGACGAAGGAAGGCCTCGTAGGTCTTGTCGAGTTTCTCCTGCTCGAGTTCAACACCCAATACGCTCAAACGGTGCTTAAGTGCAGCACGGCCAGAGCGTGCGGTGAGTACGATGGAGTTTTCGTCGATGCCCACGTCCTTTGGGTCCATGATTTCGTAGGTTTGAACGTTTTTCAGAACACCATCCTGATGGATGCCACTTGAATGTGCAAAGGCATTCTTGCCGACTACAGCCTTGTTGGGTTGAACGGGCATATTCATGAGCGAACTTACCAGTCGAGAAGAGGGCCAGATCTTGGTAGTGTTGATATTGGTAGTCACTGGCATCGTTGCCTGGTGGCACTTGATAATCATGGCAATCTCTTCGAGCGAAGTGTTGCCTGCACGCTCGCCGATACCATTGACGGTTACCTCCACTTGTCGTGCGCCATTGACTACGCCGGAGATGGTGTTGGCTGTGGCCATACCCAGATCGTTGTGACAATGTGTCGAAAGGATGGCACGTCCATCTTGCAGTCCCTCGACATGATCCATGAGGTATTTGATCTTCTCGCCGTATTCCCAAGGCATGCAATAGCCTGTGGTGTCGGGGATATTGATGATGGTGGCGCCTGCCTTGATGGCTGCGTCGACTACTTTGGCAAGATATTCGTTTTCGGTGCGACCCGCATCTTCGGCATAAAACTCCACTTCGTCGACCTTGTTGCGGGCGTATTTGACGGCGGCAACCGCACGCTCGATGATTTCTTCGCGTGTGGAGTTGAACTTATACTTGATGTGCGAATCAGAAGTGCCTATGCCGGTGTGGATTCTCTTGTGCTTGGCATACTGCAAAGCTTCGGCAGCGCAGTCGATGTCCTTTTGTACCGCACGTGTAAGTGCACAAATGGTAGGCCAAGTTACGGCTTTGGATATTTCGACGACGGAATTGAAGTCACCAGGGCTCGAAATGGGGAAGCCGGCTTCGATGATATCTACGCCCAACTGCTCGAGGGCCTTGGCCACCTGGATCTTCTCCACGGTGTTCAACTGACAGCCTGGAACTTGTTCTCCGTCACGCAACGTCGTGTCGAAGATAAATAGACGATCACTCATAACAAATACCTTTAAATATATTAAAAAACCTTAGATAAATACAAGACGTGAATGCCCTTCGGGGCACACAATAATTAATATAAGAGAAGCAAAACAGGTGCGGCATCAAAGAGAGCCGCCCTGTGTAAAGATGTACTGAAGATACTGTTTGCTGTTGTCGCGCTTCACCTTAATGGCGGTGGGCAGGATGTAATTGCTTACCGAAAGGACTGCGCCCGATTGAGAGCTTGTCGAAACATCGACGGGGATGACAGCCATTTGAACAGTATAACTGTCGAGGGCACTCTGTACAATGGTGCGGATTCCATCGGTGTTGTTCTTGTAATCTTCTGCGGTGTAGCTGTCGAGGGTGGATTGGGACAATTCGGGCAGGAATGTCGTAGGCTTGACAGCCTTGATCTGCTGTGCCCACTGCAAGGATGTTGCTACAGTCTCTTTGTTCCAACTGCCGTGATTGGTTTGACCTGCCAGACCTATAACGAGTTCGTTGAGGTTGCCGAAACTGTAATAGTAGATATAGTTGGTAATGGAATCGGCGACGTAGGTGCCAATGGCGGCAGCGGCTTCGTCAGGCACACGGCTTTCCTCGAAGAACCTGTTCATCTTGCTTTCCTCGATGAGCATTACCCTGGAGGCAGGCGTGCTGCTCAAAAGGGAACCTTGAGGTTTCTCGCACATCAGCGAGAAGTTGGCTCCATTGAGGAAGTAGGCATAGCCGTGGCGCATCGGATGATCCATCATCGTGCGGATGGCCTTGCCAATAGGAAGATCAATAGTGGCATAATAACCCTGAGGTGAAGTGATATAGGCATAGTCGGTGTCCGACAGTCGGTTATCCTTCTTGATGTCTTTCAACTCAAGGCTCGACATCTGAACGACGTCGGGAGTGACGGCCATATACTGTACATGCGAAGTGACATAGGCGGAGTCGCCGGTGTCGGTAGAGTTACGCAGGAGCGTCCCGTCTTTCGAATACTTGTGATAACTGTGATAGTAGAAATAGATGGCCGTGTTATAGACCTTGATAATCGAACCGTCGCCAAAAGTTGGCTGGATGGCCACGCCCGAGAGGAAGTTCTCGCGCATGCTCTCGATATTGGCAAAGATGTCCGTATAGTTGTAGTTGGCCTTGCCAGCAGCATCACGAGCGATGGCGGCAGCTACTATCTTCTTGAAAAATTCGTTCTTCAGGTCGTCCTTCAGTCGAACTTCGATGTAGGGAAGGTATGAGCCGATGCTGCGGACTGAGTCGCTCAAGACACGGTTGGCTGCAGTATATGCTTTCCTGCCCAAGAATGAGGATGTGTCGTAGTATTTGGAAAAGTCGTTGTTGCTGTAGAAGGCACTTTCGGGTTCTTTTTCCAGCTTTGCATCACTGTTGAGTGCATAGACGCTGAACTGCATAGGAGTCAGCGAGTCGCCGTAGTAGGTGTTATAATAAACACGAAGGGTCAGCGAGTCAATTGTGTTGGCTACCAATGAGTCGAAATGAGAAGTGTAGATGCCTTTGGGGTCGAGACCAAGATCGTGAGGAACAGACGTGCGCAGAATGTCGAAGGTGACAGAGTCGTTGCTGGTCTCGTTTAATGTGATGTTGGTGCTGGCATAGAACTGAGCCAGGTAGCCCGCCTTTACACTGCCGTATTCCGGGTCGGTAATGTTGCCAAGGAGAGGATAGCCTGTACGCACATAAATGGAATCACGATACCCTGTGGCCACCGCACATCGCAGTGTGTCGGCCTCGATTTTGATTTCATCACTATTAGGCATCGTTGAAGCACCAATGTCAGAGAGTGAATCTTCGCAGGAAGTTACTGAAACAAGTATGCACAGAGCCGAAACGAACGACAGAAGTTGTTTGGCTACGTTGATAATTAGTTTCACTTTATTTGTGCTGAAATTTTTAATTGTTTTACCAATATTGTTAATTGACAAATGTTCAATCTTCTTCAATACTGTTGTTGTTGAATAGTTCGAAGAAATCGTCATATTTCTTGATGTCAAGTACTTCATCGGTCGCATCCAGGATGTGGATGCCTCGACTTTCGGCGTAAGCCTTTACTTCTTCGGCGGCTGGGGTGTTGTCGGTGATGATCAGTCCGTCGCTGAATTTGACGGCAAGTTTGCAGAGCGATACATAATCGACAGGCTTGTCCTTGACTTCGATAAGGTCGGCCTTAAGAACACCTTCGCGTTTCACCGTGCGGTAGAAATTGTTCGCCATATGCCCCTCGAAACCATTGTCGAACATGTCAAACACAACCTTGACGCCTCGGAAGCAAGGGTCTTCGGCAAAGGTCTTTTTGATGTAGATGGGTGAAATGGCCGAGAACCATCCCTGACAATAGACCACATCGGGTTTCCAGCGCAACTTGCGTATCGTCTCAATGACACCACGTGCGAAGAAGACGCAACGCTCGGCATTGTCGCTGTATTCTCCGTGGGCATTGCCATACTTGTGGCGATGGGTAAAGTACTCGTCGTTATCGATGAAATAAACTTGCATGCGAGCCTGCTGGATAGACGCTACCTTGATGATCAGGGGATGATCGGTATCGTTGATGATCAGGTTCATGCCCGAGAGCCTGATCACCTCGTGAAGTTGGTTGCGTCGTTCGTTGATGAGGCCAAATCGAGGCATAAAGGTGCGGATCTCGTGTCCGGCGTCTTGAATGCCTTGTGGCAGTTGGCGTCCGATGCTTGACATGCGGGCCTCTGGGAGGTAGGGCATGACTTCGGTGTTGATGAAAAGGATCTTGGTTTTGTTCATATTTTTTATCTTCTCCTTTGGAGTCTGTGGCTTGGAGAATTGGTGCAAAGATAAGGATTTATTTTGAATTTTCCGAATATTTTGTTCAAAAACGTCTCGAGTGCGTGCGTTTTTAAATGATTTTTTGAGTTTTTGCATTATCGGGAGTGAATTTTTAACGTAATTTTGATGGCTTTTTCTCTTTCTTGTGACGTTGTTTGCGCCCCTTGCAATATCCCTTTGTCCAAGATGAAAAATGCTCCTCGCATTTCCTGACGTGCTATGCAAAAGCCTATCTTCTCGTCATAGCAAAATTTATATAAAACGAATGAAAACGGAACAAAAATCAATGATAATAGAAGAATTTCAGGAAAAAATTTGGATAATTCGGGAATGACTCTTATCTTTGCAGCATCTTTTTTCTCGAAAATATCAAAGTAAAGATAAAACAGATTAACGTGTTATGAAAAGAGTATTTGTTGCTGTTCTTGTTTGTTCGGGTTCATGCTTCTTTCCCCCATCATTTGCCGAGGAACCGACACCTGCAGTGACAGTCTGTGTGGGAGCCGATGTCGTCAGTTCATATCTCTGGCGTGGTCAGGAATGTGGTGGATTCAGTGTCCAGCCTTCTGCTACAGTGACGTTCAACCAACCAGGCATAAGTGTCGGTGCTTGGGCTTCTGCGGAGTTGTTCCAAAAGGGAACTGATGCGCTCAATATGACTGAGATCGACCTTTCCTTGTGCTGGAATCCCATTGAGGTATTGACCGTCGGTGTTACTGATTATTATTTCCACACCGATGGCTTCTTTGGAGCGTGGAATTTCAGCAGTGGTTCATCTCATACACTTGAGGCAAACCTTGCTTATGATTTCGGACCGTTGGCGTTGTCTTGGAATACAGTGGTCGCTGGCAGCGACTTGGGACCTAATGATGATCGTGCCTATTCCACCTATGTGGAGGTGAGTGCTCCTTGGAAACTTGCAGGCGTGGATGGTTCTGCCTCCGTTGGTGCAAGCCTATGGGATGATGGTTTCACGCTCATCGATACTGATGGCTTCAAGGTTTGCAATGTGACACTGACTGCCAACAAGGAACTATTCAGCGTTCCCTTCTACGGCCAGATTGTATATAATCCTGCGCTCGACAAGATTTATTTTGCAGTAGGGGTATCGTTTTAAGATTAAGAAATAAAAGTATAAAAATTATATGAGCAAACTGAGATTTGATGCTATCGAAGCAGCATTCAAGAAACGTGCTGCCGAGTATCCTATCCCCGAAGGCCGGCCTTCGGAATATTTCGGTGAACTGGTCTTCAATCGACAGAAGATGCAGAAGTATTTGGATGCCAAGACTCTCCATGCCCTTTTGGATTGTATCGATAATGGCAAGCCCCTTGACCTTGAAGTTGCCGATGGGGTGGCTGCAGGCATGAAACAATGGGCGATGGAACATGGTGTGACGCATTGCAGCCATTGGTTCCAGCCTTTGACCGAGTCGACGGCCGAGAAGCATGACTCGTTTATGGAATACGATGGTAAAGGTGGAATGATTGAGACCTTCGAAGGCAAGAACCTCGTACAGCAGGAGCCTGATGCGTCAAGTTTCCCATCGGGTGGAATCCGTGCTACTTTCGAGGCCCGCGGATACACGGCTTGGGACCCTACTTCTCCAGTCTTCATCCTCGACGATTGTCTCTGCATCCCTACGGTGTTCATCTCTTATACAGGTGAGGCGCTCGATTACAAGGCACCTCTTAAGAAAGCGCTCAAGGCTGTTAGCAAGGCTGCAGTTTCGGTATGCCAATTGTTTGACCCCAATGTGACCAAAGTTCAGGTGAACCTCGGATGGGAGCAGGAATATTTCCTTGTTGACGACAATCTGTACTCGGCTCGTCCTGACCTGATTACCACAGGACGAACCCTTATGGGACATGGTTCGAGCAAGAACCAGCAGATGGATGACCACTATTTCGGACAAATCCCTTCCCGCGTGCAGGCATTCATGAAGGACCTTGAGATTATGGGCCTTCGTCTTGGTCTGCCGATGAAGACCCGTCATAATGAGGTGGCTCCTAATCAGTTCGAGTTTGCGCCTATATACGGCGAATGTAACCTGGCTGTCGATCAGAACATGCTCATTATGGGTGTAATGAAACGTGTGGCACGCCGTCATGGTTTCCGCGTTCTGCTTCATGAGAAACCTTTCGAGGGAATCAATGGTTCAGGTAAGCACAACAACTGGTCATTGCAGACCAAAACGGGTGAGATGCTGTTTGCTCCGGGCAAGGACCCGATGAGTAACTTGCAGTTCGTGACCTTCTTTGTCAATACACTCGAGGCGCTTCGTCGCCATGGCGCGTTGCTGAAAGCCTCTATTGCTTCGGCTACCAATGCACACCGTCTAGGTGCCAACGAGGCCCCTCCGGCTATCATCTCGGCTTTCTTGGGCAGGACGATGACCGAAGTTCTGCGAAAGCTCATTACTGTGCCCGACGATACGGATATCGTCATCGCTGGCAAGCACAAGTATGACATCGGTCTGGTCGAGATACCTCAGATCTTCATCGATAATACCGACCGCAACCGCACTTCTCCATTTGCTTTCACCGGCAATCGCTTCGAGTTCCGAGCTGTCGGATCGAAGGCCAATTGCGCAAGTGCAATGATTGCCCTCAATTCAATGGTGGCTGAACAACTCAACGACTTCAAGGCTGAGGTCGATCAGGAATTGGCCAAAGGCACGGAAGTGAAGATTGCCGTGATGAAGACCCTCAAGCCCATCATTGCCCGTATCATCGATACCGTATGTTTTGACGGCAATGGTTATTCTGAGGAGTGGCAGAAGGAGGCTCAGAAGCGAGGTCTCGATGTGGAACGTTGCGTGCCAAAGATGATTCTCGAATATGTAAAGCCCGATGCTGTCGAGATGTTCTCCAAACTTGGTGTTTTCTCGCTTCAGGAACTTCAGGCGCGTAATGAAGTGAAGTTCGAGACGTATGTTAAACTGATTCAGATTGAGGCGCGTGTGCTCGGCGACCTTGCCATCAACCACATCATCCCGGCAGCAATGAGCTATCAGTCGCAGCTCCTCAAGAATGTTGCCATGATGAAATCGCTCTTCCCCACCACATGGGAGAGTCTCAGCGCACCCGAGATCGCTATCATCAAGAAGATTGCAGCTTACAACGCAGACATCAAGGTCAAGGTCGATGCTATGGTTGATAAGCGTCGAGTGGCCAACAAGATCGATGACGCTTATCAGAAGGCACTTGCCTACTACGAGATAGCAGAATCGTTCCACTTCATTCGTCGTCCTATCGACAAATTGGAAGAGATTTGTGACGACAATATTTGGCCAATGCCCAAGTATCGTGAACTGTTATGGATCCGATAAACCTTTTGCGTAGGCTGATTCTGCTTTCATTTGCAACGTTCATATTGACTCCGTGTTGGGGTCAATATGAACGTTTTGTGCATAAGGTGGACTTTCAGGATTATTACAAGAATGCCAATTACGACGAGTCTCGGGTACCAGAGTATTCTCTCCCCAACCCGCTTCTCTGTCTCGATGGCACTCGTGTGACCACTGTTGCTGAATGGGAGAACCATCGTCGTCCCGAACTTGTTTCTTTGCTCGAGACCTATATGTATGGACATGCTCCTGCCCCTGATGAGGGATTCAGATGGGAGGTGGTGAAAACTGATTCCGAATACCGCGACGGCAAGGCTATCAGGCGAGACGTCATCCTGCATCTCACTGCCGAAGGCCCCGACGTCCCTCTCTGTATTGTCGTTCCAAAGGTGGACAATCCGGGCGAAAAGCATCCAGCTTTCTTCGGATTGAGTTTCTTTGAGAATGATTCAATCTGGCATTCTCCTTGGGCAGGGTTAAGTTGGCAACCCGACACGTTGCTTGCACATGGCTATGGCCTTGTCACCTTTCGCTATACCGATGCAGAACTAGATCGAGCTGATGATCACTTCCGGTCTAGCATTTTGCACAAGCATTTCTATCAAAAGGGTCAGTCCTCACCTTTGCCCGATGAGTGGGCTGCTGTCGGCTGCTGGGCTTGGACGATAAGCCGTGCCATGGATTATCTTGAGACCGACGATCTTGTCGATGCTTCCCGCGTAGCACTTCTAGGACATTCGCGACTTGGCAAGGCGGTACTTTGGGCTGGTGCAATCGATCAACGATTCCGTGTGGTTATTCCCGTCAATTCGGGTTGTTGCGGAGCAGCATTGTCCCGTCGTTGCTACGGAGAGACGGTCGAGTGTGTCAACGAATTCAGTTATCAGTGGTTCTGTGGCAATTTCCGGCAGTTCAGCCATCGTGAAGACGAGATGCCTTTCGATCAGCATGAAGTCATCGCGCTCATTGCACCACGACCTGTTTATATTGCCAGTGCCGAAGATGACCAATGGGCCGACCCATATGGAGAATTTTTGGGCGCCAAGGGTGCTGAGCCGGTTTATGCACTCTATGGACTATCGGGTATTGTCAATGACGAAAGGCAGGCGCAAACCGAGATGCCTCCAGTTGATGCACCAGCCACAGTTGGAACAATAGGTTACCATTATCGCAAAGGTCCCCATGCGGTGTTGCCTTACGATTGGAAGCAGTTCATTTCTTTTGCCGATAAGTATCTGAAATAATTATCTCTCAACGTGCCGTTTTGACAGGTTTTTTAGGGCAAAGATTATAGTTTTTGCAAAATGACTCGCCTGCGGCATTATTTTTTTGACGAAAATTTGGCATTGTGTCAA
Organism: Bacteroidales bacterium; assembly: GCA_017519885.1. Taxonomy (GTDB): domain Bacteria; phylum Bacteroidota; class Bacteroidia; order Bacteroidales; family UBA3663; genus Liminaster. The sequence continues at coordinate 44,464 of JAFWRO010000001.1, forward strand.
ATAGTGCGTATCTTTGCCCCCATGATAGAAAAAGTTATTCTTTTGGAGCAGGCCGATCCTGTGATCTTCTATGGTACGAACAACTCGAACATCTTGTTGCTCAAGACACTTTACCCCAAACTTCGCTTCGCTGCGCGAGGCAGGGCCATCAAGGTTTATGGTGATGAGGACGACATTGAGATGTTCCAGGCTTTCGTCGATCGGCTGATCAATTATTGCAACGAATACAACAAACTCAACGAAGAGGTTATCCTGAGTTTCTACAATGGCGAGAGCCCGGTAGAGAAGAAACAGGACAGCCTGATTATCTATGGCGTGAACGGCAAGCCTATCACCGCACGAACTGAGAATCAGAAGCGACTCGTTGATGCCTTCGCCAAGAACGATTTGTGCTTCGCCCTTGGCCCGGCTGGTTCGGGAAAAACTTACGTTGCCATCGCTCTTGCCGTGCGAGCCTTGAAGAATAAGGAGATACGCAAGATTATACTTTCGCGTCCTGCTGTTGAGGCTGGTGAGAAATTGGGCTTTCTGCCTGGTGAGATGAAGGATAAACTCGATCCCTATCTGCAACCGCTCTATGATGCCCTGGAGGATATGATACCTACGGCTAAACTCCGTGAATTGCTTGAAACCAACGTCATTCAGATTGCACCACTCGCCTATATGCGTGGTCGTACGTTGAGCGATGCTATCATCATTCTCGACGAGGCGCAGAACACTACGGCTCCCCAGATCAAGATGTTTCTGACCCGATTGGGCCTGGGTGCCCGTATGATTGTGACTGGTGATATGAGTCAGGTAGATCTGCCTCGCAACGTGGGTTCTGGCCTTGTACAGGCGCAGCGTATCCTTCGTGGTATCCCTGGTATTGCCACCGTCGAGTTCGACAAGCGCGACATCGTGCGCCATCGTCTTGTCCAGAAGATCGTCGAGGCTTACGACAAGTTTGAACTGACACAGAAACAGCAGACACTCCCTCCGACATCGCCTGGTTCCGAGTCACTTTAAACCTCATTCTTTGACTTTAGTCTTAAGGGTGATTTAAAATTCAAAATAATATGAGAAAGTTTATTTTAGCCATCACATTCATCATCGCATCGGCATCGATTGGTGCCAGTTATGTTTCTGCGCAGGAGCAGGATAGCAAGTTCAAGACTCGTTCGCGCGTCGTGGCTGATAGCATCCGTTCCAAGGGAACTCGTTTTGGCAAGAAGGTCGCCGACGGCACGGAGGTTGTCATCGATAGCGTAGGTGCCAAGGCTCCCCGTTGGGGCAGGAAGATTGCAGATGGTACAGCCGTCGTTGTCGATAGCGTCGGATCGAAGGGCGAACGCTTTGGCCGTAAGACCAAGCAGGTGGCCGATACCGTTGGCCGTCGTTCCAAGAAGGCCTGGAAGGTAATGAGAGGCAAGGAATGATGCTGCGACTTCGTACAGAGATAGAACGTACACCCTTGCGACAACTCGTCGGTTGTCGTGAGGGTGTCTTGCTTTTGGGCTCGTGTTTCACCGACAATATCGGGGGCTGGATGGTCGACCATTGGCTGCCCGTGATGTCTAATCCTTGGGGCGTATTGTTCAACCCTGCAAGCATTGCAGATTCTCTTCAGCGCATCCTTTCGCCGACAGCAGTCACTTCCTTCGACTTGCACGAACAATCTGGTCGATACTACAGTTTTGCTCATCACGGCAAGTGGAGCCACCCGGATGCAGAGACATTGCAACGAATGCTTGCCGACCTTGATGCCGAAGTGAGAAACTACTGGCCGAAGGCTCGTCATTTGTTCATCACGTTGGGCACCAGTTGGGTGTACGAGCGTGAGGGAAGGGTGGTAGCCAATTGCCATAAGTTTCCTTCTGGTGATTTCACACGTAGGCGTCTTTCTGTCGAAGAGATTGTGGACCTTTGGAGTCCAATCATCGAAGCATCGCCCGACAAGCACTTCATCTTCACGGTCAGCCCCATCCGTCACGTCAAGGATGAACTGCATGGCAACCAATTGTCCAAAAGCATTTTACTGCTGGCTATCGATGCACTTCAAGATCGATTTGTCGAGCAGGTTGAATATCTGCCCGTTTATGAACTCCTGATGGATGACCTGCGGGATTACCGTTTCTACGCCGACGATCTGGTGCATCCTTCCACACTGGCTGTTGAGGCTGTCAAGGAACTTGTCACCGACTGCTGTTTTTCTTCGCAGATGAAGCAATATATGGTGGAAGCAATGCCGATAGCAAAGGCACTGCAACATCGCCCAAACGACCCCGAATCGAACGAGTACAAGCAGTTCCTGCAAAACACTTTGCAACTCAAAGATGCATTATTGGCCAAATATGGCTTGGCATCTACACATTTTGAACCATGATATTTGGAAATATGCCTAAATTTTCCTAAATTTGCGGCACATTTTTTGAAAAGTTTTATTGATATGAGCGCACTTACTCGCACCGACTTCAACTTCAAAGGTCAGAAGTCTGTCTATCACGGCAAGGTCCGTGACGTATATAACATCAACGATGAGTTGATGGTAATGGTTGCTACCGATCGCATCTCTGCCTTCGATGTCATTCTGCCTAAAGGTATCCCTTACAAGGGCCAGGTTTTGAACCAGATTGCTGCCAAGTTCCTCGATGCCACTGCCGACATCGTTCCCAATTGGAAGCTTGCCACTCCCGATCCGATGGTGACTGTGGGCCTCAAGTGCGAAGGTTTCCGCGTGGAGATGATCATTCGCGGCTACCTCACCGGTTCTGCATGGCGTGAATATAAGAAAGGCTGCCGTGAACTTTGCGGTGTGAAACTTCCCGATGGAATGCGCGAGAACGAGCGTTTCCCCGAGCCTATCATTACCCCAACGACCAAGGCCGAGGAGGGCCACGACCTCAACATCTCGAAGGAGGAAATTATCGCCCAGGGACTGGTTGCCAAGGAGGATTATGAACTCGTTGAGCAATATACCCGAGCCCTTTTCAAGCGTGGCAGCGAAATCGCTGCTTCAAAGGGGCTGATTCTTGTCGATACCAAGTATGAGTTCGGCAAGAAGGACGGCAAGGTCTATCTCATCGATGAGATTCATACCCCCGACTCCAGCCGCTATTTCTATGCCGATGGCTATGAAGAGAAGTTCGAGAAAGGTCTTCCACAGAAACAGCTTTCGAAGGAATTCGTGCGTCAATGGCTCATCGACCACAATTTCATGAATGAGCCTGGTCAGGTAATGCCTGAGATTACCGATGAGTATGCCAAGTCGGTAAGCGATCGCTACATTGAACTTTATGAGCACATCGTGGGCGAGAAGTTTGTACCTGCCGAGGATAATGGCGACATCGCAGCACGTATCGAACAGAACGTGAGCAACTATTTGGCCACCCTCTAAAGCGCTTTTCGAGGTGTTTCATTATTCCTTTTGGTTGGTGGTACTGGCTGCTGTGTTTGCAGTGGCCTGGCTTATTCAGATCATACTGCACCTTGTCGTCTGGCAGGGTGCATTGCGTCAGGCTGGTCGGCAAGCTAAGACACCACTTTTTAGCCAAGGCGAGCAGCCTGGAGTGAGTGTCTTGGTTTATAGTCACAACCAGGCTGAAGCTCTTGCACGTAATCTGCCCGTTCTGCTCAATCAAAACTATCCCAAGTACGAGGTCATCGTGCTCGATGACAATTCTCGCGATAATACACAGGATGTGCTCACGATGATGGATCAGCGTTCCGACATCCTGATGCATACCAAGATCGACGAGAAGACACGTGCTATGAGTCATCGTAAACTTGCCGTATTGCTGGGAACGAAGTCCGCGCACTACGACCTCATTCTGATGACACATGCCGAGTGTATGCCTGCTTCGGCAGACTGGATTGGAGGTCTAGTGAGCCATTTCGCCAATCCGGGTATCGAGGTTGTCTTGGGTCCTGTTGTTTATGAGCGTCGCACAGGCTTTTTATCGCGTTTTTGCCAATTCGACCTTTTTCAGCGTCTGCTGCTGATGCTCGGTATTGCATTGTCGGTGAAGGCGTATGCCGGGTGGGGACAGAACCTCGCTTTCCGCAAAAGTACGTTCTATGCCAACCGTAGTCAAGGCTTTCAGCGTCATCTCAAGATGCAGCCTGGCGAAGATGACCTCTTCGTGGCTGATGTAGCCCGTTATGGTAATGTGGCTGTCGATTGTACACCACAGACTGTGATGACCGACCAGTCGAAGCCCCTTTTCATCAACTGGTCCATCGACCGACTGAATCGAGGCTACACCTCGCGTCTATATCCCTGGATTCCTGTTGTAGTCAAGCATCTCGACTATCTTACTAGATATCTCACCGTTATTTCGGGCCTCATCCTGATTGTATATGCCTTGATGCATATTTTCAATGGGGGAGGTTCGCGCCAGTATGCTTGGATAACTGTCGGCGCAGTGTTAGCAATGCTTTTGATACGTATTGCACTCATCGTATTCACTCACGTTCGATCGGCAAAGGCGTTGAAGCAACATCCGATGGTGGCTTGGCCAATCCTTTGCGATCTTTATACACCGTTTGTGGACCTTTGGTTCCGTTGCAAGGCGTTGATCTATCGTAAGCGTTTTGGTGTCGGCAAAGTAGGCCTTTATTAGTGGTTCTTTCCTTTCCGGCATTCAGGTGAAGATTCCCCATCGATATGTAATCATATAAGTGAGGCAGAACTAAATGTTTATACCATAGTTCTGCTTCACTTCGCTCATTACGAAGGTACTCTCGATAGAACCAACCGAATCAATGTCTCCGAGTTTGTTGAGCACAAACTCTTGATACTGTTTCATGTCTTTTGCGCGTACCTTTAATAAGTAATCATAGGCTCCACTTGTATTGTAGCACTCTGTCACTTCGGGAATGCGTTGGATGCGGCGAGTGAATGCATCGGCTATCTCATGGTTGATTTGCTTCAGTTTCACCTTGCAGAACACCAGCAGTCCCAATCCCAGTTTCTCGGGATCGATTATGGCTACATATTTCTTGATGTAACCTTGTCGTTCGAGGCGTTTTTGCCGCTCAAAAACGGGCGTTGGCGACAAATTTACGGCATCTGCCAACTCTTTTGTGGTCAATTTTGCGTTTTTTTGAAGCGTTTTTAGTATCAACAGGTCGGTTTTGTCTAATGTTTCGTTCATGTTCTTGGAATAATATTCTGTTTGGAGGGTTTTAAAACGTCTGTCGTAGAAAAGTTTTCTTTCGACGGCGCAAAAATAGGCAAAATTTCCAAATTACGCAAGAAATTTGGAGAATATTTCCAAAACCTCTACCTTTGCACCCGTAAAATAACTAAAAATTGTAATATTATGTGTGCAAAAAAGAATTATCGTTTTGAGACTCTCCAACTTCATGTAGGACAAGAACAGGCCGACCCCGCTACCGATGCACGTGCGGTACCCATCTATCAGACCACGAGTTATGTGTTCCATAATAGCCAGCATGCTGCCGATCGTTTCGGTCTGCGTGACGCCGGCAACATCTACGGTCGTCTGACCAACTCCACCCAGGGTGTATTCGAGGATCGTGTAGCTGCCCTCGAGGGAGGTGTTGCAGGTCTGGCAGTCGCCAGCGGTGCTGCTGCCGTCACTTACGCTTTGCAGAACATCGTGCAGGCTGGTGACCACATTGTAGCTGCTGACAACCTTTATGGCGGTTCGTATAATCTGATTACCCACACTCTCGCTACGCAAGGCATCACCAATACCATAGTTAATGTAAATAATCTTGCTGCACTGGAAGCTGCCATTCAGCCAAATACGAAGGTGGTCTATGCCGAGACTTTCGGCAACCCCAACAGTGATGTGCTTGACCTCGAAGGCGTTGCCGCCATTGCGCATAAGTATGGTATCCCGCTCATCGTCGACAATACGTTCGGTACACCTTACCTCATCCGTCCTTTGGAGCATGGTGCAGACATCGTAGTGCATTCTGCCACAAAGTTCCTCGGCGGTCATGGAACAAGCCTTGGTGGTGTCATCGTCGATGGTGGCAAGTTCGATTGGAAGGCCAATCCTGACAAGTTCCCAACACTGGCGAAACCCGATCCAAGCTATCATGGCATCGTCTTTGCCGATGCTGTGGGTGCAGCCGCCTACGTCACCCGTATTCGTGCGGTCATCCTTCGCGATACTGGTGCCACCATTTCACCCTTCAACGCGTTCATCCTTTTGCAGGGTGTCGAGACGCTGAGCCTGCGTGTGGAACGTCATGTCGAAAATGCCCTGAAGGTAGTGGATTTCCTGGCCAAGCACCCCAAGGTGTCGAAAGTGAACCATCCTGCTTTGGAGAATCATCCCGACCACGAACTCTACAAGAAATACTTCCCCAATGGTGGCGGATCAATCTTCACGTTCGAGATCAAGGGAGGTCAAGAAGAAGCATGGAAGTTTATCGATGCGCTGCAGGTCTTCTCACTGCTGGCTAATGTTGCCGACGTCAAGAGTCTCGTAATTCATCCTTACACCACCACCCACTCGCAGATGTCGCCCGAGGAACTGGCCGAACAGCACATCACTCCTTCGACCATCCGTCTCTCCATCGGCACAGAGCATATCGATGATATCATCGAAGATCTTTCCCAGGCATTCGATCAGATTTAAGAAGATATAACATTTATTAATCAGGAACACTATGAACGAAAAGGTCGCCCTGGTGACAGGCTCCAACAAGGGTATTGGTTTCGGTATCGCTAAGCACTTGGGCCTCAGTGGATGGAAGGTAATTGTTGGAGCACGAAACAAGGAACGCGCTCGCGATGCTATCCGTTATTTGAAAACGTCGGGCGTCGATGTGCTCGGTTGGGTCAATATCGAACTGAAGGACATCGCTGGCATCGAGCAGGCAGCCATGGAGGTGAGCGGGAAATATCCCAACCTGTCGCTGCTCGTCAACAATGCGGGTATCCCCGGCGACATGAGTGTCAATAGTCGACATACCGATCTCAGCGATATTCGTGAGACGCTCGACGTGAATTTCGTGGGCACCTTTGCACTTACCAGGGCTCTATTGCCGCTGCTCACAGCCAACGAAGGTCGGATAGTCAACGTCACCGTTCCTTCTGAAATCAGTCCCTATTGGCATCCGTTGGCTTACGTGGCCAGCAAGGCTGCTCAAAACGCAATGATGGGCGTGATGGCTGTCGAGTTCCAGCAGAGCAACACACCAGTGGAGATCTTTTCGGTTCATCCTGGTCCAACGACGACCGACTTGAATGGCAACATGAGTCTGCCCGGGTTCCACAATATCGACACCGTTGGTAGCAAGTTCTCCGAACTCATCAACGACGGTCAGTCTCATCAGGGCGAGTTCATCGAACTTTATCCGATTGTAAAAGAGGACTAAAAAATAATTTAATAAAACATAAAAGATATGGCAAAAATAGTGAAACAATTGACCGATCTCATCGGCAATACCCCACTTGTGGAGCTTAACAAGTTTTCTCAGGAAAAAGGCATTGACACTCCCATCATTGCCAAAGTAGAGTTCTTTAATCCAGGTGGCAGCGTCAAGGACCGCATTGCATTCGCCATGATTGAGGACGCTGAGCAAAAGGGCCTCTTGAAGCCAGGAGCCACCATCATCGAACCCACCAGTGGTAATACTGGCGTAGGCCTGGCTCTCGTCAGCGCTGTCAAAGGCTATAAGCTCATCCTCACCATGCCTGAGACGATGAGCATCGAGCGTCGCAACCTTGTGAAGGCTTACGGTGCCGAGGTGATATTGACACCAGGCAAGGATGGTATGCCGGGAGCTATTCGTGCAGCAGAGGAACTGCGTGACAATACTCCAGGCAGCATTATCCTCCAGCAGTTCGAGAACGCTGCCAATCCTGCCAAGCACTATGCCACTACAGGCCCCGAAATCTGGCGTGATACCGATGGCAAGGTGGATATTTTTGTTGCAGGAGTAGGAACAGGCGGTACCATCAGTGGCGCTGGCAAGTACTTGAAGGAGCAGAACCCGAACATCAAGGTGATTGCTGTCGAACCAAAGTCTTCGCCCGTGCTCAACGGAGGCAAGAGCGGACCGCACAAGATTCAGGGCATCGGTGCAGGCTTTGTCCCCAAGACTTACAATGCACAGGTCATCGATGAAGTATTCGATGTCGAGAACGATGATGCTATCCTCACTGGTCGCGAAATTGCACGTCAGGAAGGACTCCTTGTCGGCATCTCAGCAGGTGCTGCCCTCTTCGCAGCAGGTGAAATTGCTCGTCGTCCAGAGAACAAAGGCAAGAAAGTAGTCGTCCTTCTGCCCGATACCGGCGAACGCTATCTCTCTACCGTTCTATTCGCAAATTAACAAATCCTTGCCATGATGAAAATAGTCGCACAGTGTGAACCGTGCGGCTATTTTTTTGGTTCGCCCAGCATGGGCATATTCTAACGGGTGTAAGTCCCCAAGCCGCCCTGATAACGGGAAGGCTACAGCCAAAGGCAAGGGTGTCCGTGGCGACGCGGAATCTGAAGGAAGCTTGCGGCAAACATCTGCTCTGATGAACAAGAACATGATATAAGGCCGGTGTAAGTGCGGTGAGTCTGCCAAAGAAGACAAAGCCCGATAGTTATCCGGAACTTGCAAAGGTAAATCATGCGGAGATAAGATGGAAAGAACATGCTCTTAACTGGGGAGGTCTCACGGACGAGGCAGACCGACAAGTCGCACGACACTCGGAGCCTTGGAGTAAAGCTTGCCGTGAGAAGTCAGCAGAGGCCATAGTACCCGAAAAAAAAAATGAGGGGAAGGGCCGAACCTTATTGAAACAAGTATACCGACAAATGATTACTCAATGAAGGATAGAATGCAGAATACATCCGCGAATGCGAATGGCTGCCCACAAAGAGACAGGACGGCATCCGAAGGGTATGTGGGAGCGCAGACCTACATGGAGATAGTCGAAGGGGAACTTGTGGAAATGCACTTTGAGGGACAAGACCTCATGGAGCAGATAATCGACATCGCCAACCTTAGAGCCGCCTACAGGCAGGTAGTCGGCAACAAAGGCAAGGGAGGAATCGATGGTATGGACGTCAAGGAGCTATACACCTGGTGTCAATCCCATGTCGAAGACCTGAGACAATCCCTCATGGAAGGGACGTATGTCCCCAATCCAGTAAGGCGCGTAGAAATCCCGAAGGATAACGGCAAGAAACGCCAGCTCGGCATCCCCACGGTCATAGACCGTATGGTGCAGCAGGCAATCAGCCAAGTCCTATCGGGCATCTACGAGCGGAAATTCAGTCGGACGAGTTATGGCTTCCGACCCAATCGAGGAGCACACGATGCTCTGCGAGAAGCAAGGAAGAACGTAACCGAAGGCTACAGGTATGCCGTGGGCATCGACTTGGAACGCTTTTTCGACACCGTGAATCAAAGCAAACTGATAGAGGTGCTCGGCCGTACAATCAAGGACGGACGAGTAGTGTCACTGATACACAAGTATCTACACAGCGGCGTTATGGTACACGGAGTATTGCAGCCGACGGAAGAGGGCACGCCGCAAGGTGGCCCCTTGAGTCCGTTGCTCAGCAATATCATGTTGAACGAGCTTGACAAGGAACTCGAAAGGAGAGGTCTGCGCTTTGTCCGCTATGCGGACGACAGCATCATCTTCTGCAGGAGCGAACGTGCGGCCCAACGCGTCAGTAGGACCATTACGGACTTTATCGAAAAGGAACTCTATCTGAGAGTCAATCGCGAAAAGACCGAAGTGGGGAGTATCACTGGGATGAAATACCTCGGCTATTCCTTCCGCATCATGCGAGGGGAGTGCCGACTAACCGTCCATTCCAAGACATACACAAAACTGAAGAAGAAGCTGAAAGAGGCCACCATGCGCAGTAATGGAATGGGATATCAGACTCGCAAGGAGAAGATGCACCAGATCATACGCGGATGGATAACCTACTTTCAGCTGGCAGACATGCAGCAACGGCTGAAAGAGATTGACAGATGGCTGCGCCGCCGTTACCGCATGTGCATATGGAAGGCATGGAAGAAATGCCGCACCAAGGTGAATAATCTCATCAAGTGCGGCATAGCGGAAAGGCAAGCCTATGAATGGGGTAACAGCAGCAAAGGCTATTGGAGGGTCGCAGGCAGTGGAATACTGCACCATGCCATAGGCAAAGAGGCTCTTCAAGAGCAAGGCTGGCCATGCCTAATGGACTATCATCGTTTAATAGTCCGCGTGCAATAATAAGGAACCGCCGTATGCCGAACGGCACGTACGGTGGTGTGAGAGGTCGGTAAACGTGAAAGTAGGAGATAAACGCCTACGATTAGCGTTTACCTCCTACTCGATTTGGGTGGTTGTTCTTGATCAGGAGTAAGGGAGATCCTTGATGTCCTCGATTGACACGATGCCGTTCACGATGGCATAGATGACGAGACCGGCAGGGGAGTGGATGCCGAGTTTTCGTGCGATGTTGCGTCGATGAGTCAATACAGTGTGGATTGAGATGAAGAGTTGGTCGGCAATCTCCTTGTTGGTCTGGCCTTTCACTACACCTGTGATGATTTCCTTTTCACGGTCGCTGAGGGCGTCCTTCTCCTGAATGCTGTCGCTTGTGTTGTCGTCGACCTCTTCGTTGACATCGACTTGGCTTTCGAGGAGCGAGACGACAGGGATGAAGATGGTGTCTTCGAGTTGGGTGTGGCTGTTGAGGTCATTCTCAAATTCGAAGAGGTGGAGCAGTGCATCGTTGAGTTGCTCCTTGTGCGACGAGGTAGGACAGTAGCGGATGATGATGTTCTTCAGGTCGGACATCTTCTGTGCGATCAGTTTGTCGTGATCCTTGTGAACGCGGTCACTCTCGAAATTGGCAAGGCAGATGTCTGCCTTTCGTTTGCCCTGGAGCAGGCCTTCCACGTAGTTGAAGAAATGCTCCGATTCGTAGTTCTGATGCTTGGCTATTTCTGCCACATAGTCGTCGAAGAACTTGAGGATGAGGAAGCCAATCTCGTTGTTGGTCGAGCAATCGACCGAATCGACAAATTCGCGGCGAATGCTCGGTAGCATGAAGTCGAGGAAGAAGTTGTGGCTATTCCGCAGGTAAGTCAGCAGACTGCCCACGTTTAGCGAAGTGAATTCGTCGAACGAGGGCTTGACGCCTTGACTGATGAAGTTGCACACGGCGATGAATGTGTCGGTGTCAACATTATTTTCTTTGCATACTTGTTCCACACTCTTGTCGCCGAATCCCAGTGCGATGCCGAATCGGCTAAGCACCTGCAGCAACTTGAAGTCGTCGCTGATGAGTTCGGACAATGAGTCGTTAGCCTTGTATTTGTGTCCCATTCGTTATTGATTATTACTCTCTATTTCTTCTTTTTTGTTTTTTTCTTTACTTGCCTTTATCATTTCACTAGTCTCTAAGTCAGAGCCGCAATACTTGCAGAACATGGCATCCTTGTCATGCCCGATTCTTCCACAATTGGGGCAGACGCGACGTATTTGCTTTTTGTTGTATTTGACTATCTCTGAGGTAACGATGGCAGGGGGCACGGCCATCGTCGTATAACCCAGGAGCATGACAATGGTGCTGAAGAATCGTCCCATACTGGTCACCGGAGTGATGTCGCCATATCCTACTGTGGTCATGGTCACTACTGCCCAATAGATGCTCGTGGGAATGTCGGTGAATTGCGAACCTGGAACTCCACTTTCTACCATAAACATCACCGTGCCCAGGCATATCACTACAATCACCACAAAGAGGAAGAAGATGACCATCTTGTGAAGCGAGTCCTTGATAGATTTGAGCAGAAGATGTCCTTCTTCGAGGAATGAGAACAGTTTGAAGATGCGGAACACACGGATCAGTCGGAATGATCTGAGCATAAGCATATAACGTGCGCCATGCAGAAAGAATCCCAGGTACATCGGGAGGATGGAAAGCAGGTCGATGATTCCGAAGAAACTGAACGCGTAGGCACGAGGCTTGGGTGAGCAATAGAGTCGAACCAGATACTCAATCGTAAAGAATGCGGTGAGCAGATATTCCAAAACGACGAAGGATCCCATCACCCATGGATGATTGCGAAACAGGGAGTCGCACATCACGATGAAGATGCTGAGAATGATGGCGATGATCAGAACGACATCAAATTTCTTGCCAACTTCAGTTTCGCTGCCGAAGACAATCTTATATAGCTTGTCCTTCAGCTCCTGATTAGCCATTAGGTTGTTCCATCGTTGTTTCAGTGTCATATTGTCAAGTATTGTTGACGCAAAGATAGGGGTTTTTGCAATATGATGGTGCAAAAATCATATAAAAATGCCCAAAATCTATAGAAATTCGCAGTTTTTGCATTATTGTGTTTGTTTTTTCGCTATCTTTGCAACCACAAATCAATACTTTAGCACAACACATTTCAATTAAAAAAATCATGTCTGTACTCAACGTCCTCGTGCGTCGCTACAGGAATCTCCGTAACCCAGCCAACCTCAAGACGGTGTTGGGTGGTTTCTTGGCGCTCATTGCCTATTTCGGCGTTTTGTTTATGGACCCTGCTGTCTATGGCCTTCCCAACCTTACTGCAGTAGAGGTTCGTGTCGTGGCAATCTTTTTAACCGCTGCCATCCTTTGGCTGTCGGAGGCAATCCCAACATGGTGTACTTCTGTGCTCATCATTGTTGTGATGCTGCTCACCGTTTCTGACTCCTCTCTATGGTTCATGAAGGTCGCTACAGCGAAGGACCCCATCGAGATACAGCAGCAATATGGTCTGGGCATCGACTATAAGGCCATTATGGCAACTTTTGCCGATCCTGTTGTCATGCTCTTCATGGGTGGTTTCGTTCTCGCCATTGCTGTTGAGAAGGTCGGACTTGACGTATTCATGGCCAAGGCACTGCTGAAGCCCTTCGGATCTCGTCCTTCATCCGTGCTGGCAGGCTTCATTCTGGTCACCGCGCTTTTCTCGGCTTTCATCTCCAATACCGCTACGGCTGCCATGATGCTTGCGTTCCTGGCTCCAGTGTTGCGTTCGCTGCCTGGCACCAGCAAGGGTAAGGTTGCGCTCGCCATGGCCATCCCGCTTGGCGCTAATATCGGTGGTATCGCTACGCCTATCGGAACACCTCCAAATGGCGTTGCTATGAAGTACCTCAATGATCCAGGTACACTCGATATGCTGCGTGAGGCTGGTCAGGAGGCTCATGAGGTGACGTTTGGTCAATGGTGTACTGATATGATTCCCGTGACCTTGATTACTCTCTTCATCGGATGGGTTGTGCTTCAGATCATGTTCCCCTTCCAGAAGGGCGAACGCATCGAGATCAAGATCCAGGGTGGTTTGCGCAAGGGATATAAGACCTGGATGGTTGCTATCACTTTTGCCCTGACCATCATCTTGTGGTTCACGGGCGAATGGAACCACCTCAACGCCAATGTCGTGGCATTGGTACCTATCTGCTGCCTCTGCCTGACGGGTATCCTGCACAAGCGTGACCTCGAGAAGATCAATTGGTCGGTGCTCTGGATGGTTGCAGGTGGCTTTGCCCTGGGTCTCGGCTTCAACAAGTCGGGTCTTGCCCACGATCTCGTCACTTCCATCCCATTCGGCTCGTGGTCGCCATTGGTAGTGCTCATCATCGCAGGTATCATCTGTTGGACACTCTCCAACTTCATTTCCAATTCGGCTACTGCAGCTCTTCTCATCCCAATTCTTTGTGCTGTCGGTGTAGGTATGGGTGACAAGCTCCTCGAAATCGGTGGCCTCCGTTGCCTCCTCTTCGGTACAGCTATGGCTGCATCGCTTGCCATGACGCTTCCTATCTCAACACCTCCGAATGCCATCGCTTCTTCGACAGGCATCATCAATACGTCCGATATGGCGAAATCTGGTCTCACCATAGGCATCCTGGGTGGTATCGTAGGTTACCTGCTCCTGATTTTCTTAGGTTAATTCAACAACTTTTTTAATACAACGTCCGAATTTCTTCCTTTTCGAAGAAATTCGGACGTTTTTTGATGGATAGAGCAATAGTATTCGGAATTAATCTTTCTTTTATGGGAGCATACAGATTTGGCAAACGAAATCTTTATGCCGCGGTCGGAGCATACAGATTTGGTAGATGAAATCTTTATGCCGCGGTCGGAGCATACAGATTTGGTAGATGAAAACTGTATGCTGCGGTCAGAGCATACAGATTTGGTGGATGAAAACTGTATGCCGCGGTCGGAGCATACAGATTTGGTGGATGAAAACTGTATGCCGCGGTCGGAGCATACAGATTTGGTGGATGAAAACTGTATGCTGCGGTCGGAGCATACAGATTTGGTAGATGAAAACTGTATGCCGCGGCAGGAGCATACAGTTTTGATAAATGAAAACTGTATGCCGCGGCAGGAGCATACAGTTTTGATAAATGAAAACTGTATGCAGCTACATCATTCTTTTTTCTTGCGTTTCGAGGCATCGAAGAGCATCTGTTTCTCTTCGGCAGTCAGTCCGTCGTAGCCATGTTTCGATATTTTATCGAGAATGGCATCGATCTGTTCTTCGTGGCTGCGGCGATCGGCATTGTAGTCCATATCGCGCTGCTTTTCGGTGCCGATGGGACCACGTCCGCCTCCGCGAGTGGCCTTCATCTTGGGTTTGCGGAAGTCCTCAATCCACTTGCCGATGCTGTCGATGAGTTTCATAGGCCAAGCGCAGATGTCGGTGCCGCGACGCTCCATCCAACCATACCACAAACCGAACAGAATGCCTCCAATGTGGCAGACTTGTCCGCCTGCATTGCTTCCATTGAAGCCCGTGAGCACAGTGAGTGCAAGAATCACGAGTGCTAGCCATTTCATCTTGACCCAAACAACCTTGACGAAAAGGTTAAGCCCTATGACCTGCTGAGACTGATTCATACCGACGGCGACGATGAGGGCGCAGATGGCACCGGATGCCCCGACGACATAGGAATAGATGCGTTCCAACTGGAAATAGGGGAAGACATTGTAGCAAAATAGGAAGAAGAGACCTGCGAAGATGCCGCTGGTGAGGTAGAACGACAGCAACTGACGGCTGGTGTGGGCTCGGAGGAAGAATTGACCGAACCACCACAACCAAAGCATATTGAAAATTATGTGGAACGGATCCTGACTAAGGTCTGCGTGACAGAACATGTAGGTGAGGAGCGTCCAGGGATGCATAAGGAAGTCGTTGAGGTTGGAGGGTAGGGCAAGCCAATGTGTCCAGTTGTAGCCGCTCCAAACGAAGAGTACGCCAACGAGTTTCCAAAGCTGTGTGAGCAGAAAGACCACTACGGTGATGTAGATGAGTTTGCCGTAGATGGGAAGAGTCTTGTATTTGATCATAAATCAGAAAGTCATGCGTTTGTCATGTTTCCATAACATAATGAGGATGAATCCGAAGAGCATGCCGCCGAGGTGGGCGAAGTGTGCCACATTGTCGCCGGCAGTGTTAGCAACGCCGCAGAAAAGTTCGAAGACACCATATCCGATGACGAGCCACTTGGCCTTGAGAGGCATAGGTGGGAAGAGCAGGAAGATGGTGGCGTTGGGGAACATCATACCGAATGCAAGAAGGATGCCAAAGACAGAACCGGATGCACCCACGGTGATATAATTGTTCACATATGCTTCGCAATAGTTGAGTAGTTCGGCA
Organism: Bacteroidales bacterium; assembly: GCA_017519885.1. Taxonomy (GTDB): domain Bacteria; phylum Bacteroidota; class Bacteroidia; order Bacteroidales; family UBA3663; genus Liminaster. Next base: position 60,088 of record JAFWRO010000001.1, read on the forward strand.
TACGACATCGCGCTGATCTGGTCGGCAGGAACGCTGGGATTGGCGTACATCAGGGCACCTGCCATCGCATCGTGCATACCCCAACGCCAGGTGAGTTGCTGAACAAGGGCAGCGCCCACGCCACAGACAAGATAATAGATGAGGAAACGTCGTGCACCCCAGACCATCTCGAGCAGGCGTCCGAACATATATAGCGAAAACATGTTGCTGAAGAGATGGGTGAAATTGGCATGCATGAACATATAGGTAAAAGATTGCCAGACGTGGTAGTTCGGGGCGTCGTAATAGTGGAGTCCCAAGAGTTGGGTTAGATTGATTCCCTTGGAGCGAAATACATTGTCGGCAATAAGCATCACCACGTTGATGATGATGAGATGGAGTGTTACCGGTGTTGAGGGTGACCCCGTGTAATTATTGTTTGAAAAAGCCATATCGATAAGTTTTTAGGGTGCAAAAATAGTATTTATTTCTCAAAATCGTGCCACTTAACGACGTATTTTGTTCTTTTTCATGCAAAAAAGTTGCTTTTCGTGCAAAAATGTATTATATTTGCACCGATTTTGGGTAATTTCGGCTCTTCCGTACCGCCCAAAAATTGTTTAGATACATAAAATTGATATTTGTAATCTGTCAGTATAAATGAAGCGATTCTTCGGCGCAAAGTTTACTTCCACCCTCAGCATTGCCCTGGTGCTCTTCGTGCTTGGACTGATGACGATGGGCGGTTTGGTGGCTGCGCGTGTGGCCAAGGAACTGCGCGAGCGGTTTACGGTAACCATCACTGTGAGTGACGTTGCCTCGACCGACTACGGACAGCGATTGGTGAAGCGACTCAATAGGTCGAAATATACGGCCGATGCCGTTTATGTGAGCGCGGACAGTGCCTTGAAGGTGCTGCAGACCGAACTCGGCGAGAATCCCGCCGAATTCTTGGGATATAATCCGCTGTCACCCACTGTTGAACTCAAACTGAAGGCTGAGTATGCAGTGGCTGACAGCATCGAGATGATTGTGAAGGAACTAAAGCGATCGCAAGGAGCTAATATCGCCGCCATCGACTACAACGACACGCTGCTCGACATGGTGAATGCAAACCTCAAGCGATTTGCCATCGTGTTGTCCGTTCTGGCTGTTGTTCTGCTGATTATTTGCGTCTCGCTCATCGGCAATACAGTTCGTCTGATATTGCATGCCGACCGATTCCTCATCAACACGATGCGACTGGTGGGTGCTACGAAGTGGTTCATCCGCTGGCCCTTCATCAAGACCCACATCGTCTGTGGCCTGATTGCTGCCTTCGTTGCGCTGCTGGCTCTTGCTGCTCTCGTCTATGGTGGCGCCAGCCAGGGTTTGGCCAATGTCATTTCAGAGGTGCTTCTGCAACCTATTCCACTTCTCATCCTGGTTGGAACAGTGGTGGCTCTCGGAGTTCTGATTCCGGCTCTCGCCGCCTGGCATGCTGCCGACAAGTATATGGGCAAGTCGGTAGATGATCTCTACCTGATGTAACCGGTCGAACCAATAATTGTTATTTGAAAATTATTAATTGTTAATTAAAATATGCGTCTTTGTTTAACTAAGATCAACTTCATCATTATGGGCATTGCTGCCCTGATGATTCTGCTTGGGTTCATTATGACTTGCGGTCCAGCAAGTACTCCCGAGCACTTTAACCCCGATGTATTCAGCAATACTCGCGTCGTCTATGGCCCAAATCTCTGTTTCTTCGGCTACCTGCTGATGATTGTGGGAATTTGCGTGAAGGGTCGCAATAAGAAGGATAGCGTAGAACAATAACCAAATATCGAGACAATATGGATTGGTTACACGCTCTTATCCTAGGCATAGTTCAGGGCCTCACGGAATATCTTCCTGTTTCTTCAAGCGGACATCTCGAGATCGGCAAGGCACTTCTCGGCCCAGAGGCTGAGGCTGGTGGCTTGACTTTTGACATCGTGGTTCATGTGGCTACGGTTTTGTCAACATTGGTCATCCTTTGGAAGGAAGTGATCTGGATTTTCGGCGGACTGTTCTCTCCATTTAAGAATGGTAAGATGAACAACGAGCAGCGATATGTCGTGAATATCCTCATTTCGATGATTCCAGTTGGTATCGTCGGACTCTTTATGAAGGACAGCATCGAATCGCTCTATGCCGATGATACTATCAAGTTGAAGGTTGTCGGTGTCTGCCTGCTCATCACTGCCTCTTTGCTTGCCTTGACACATTTCTACAAGCCGAAGGAAAAGGAAACCATTTCCCCTTGGCATGCTTTCATCATCGGTATTGCACAGGCTTGTGCTGTGCTGCCTGGTTTGTCACGCAGTGGTTCGACCATTGCTACGGGTCTGCTGCTGGGCAACAGTCGTTCGTCGCTTGCCCAGTTCTCGTTCCTGATGGTCATTCCTCCCATCTTGGGTGAAGCACTACTCGACTTCAAGCATATCGTTGCTCCTTCTGCGGAATATCTGGCTTCGCATAATATGACTGAGCCGATAGGTCTTGTGCCGCTTGCTGTCGGCTTCGTCGCCGCCTTCATCAGCGGTTGTTTTGCCTGCAAGTGGATGATAGCCCTGGTCAAGAAGTGTAAACTTATCTACTTCGCCCTTTATTGCGCATTGGCTGGTATTTTGACCCTTGTTTTCCTCTAGAATACTAGATAATCTAGACTCTCAGGAAGCATGAAGATCTACAATTTCATCGAGGGTGAAGTATTGGCGTTCGACAAGCCACTGACCTGGACCTCATTCAATCTAGTGAAGGTAGTGCGCAACAATCTGAGTCGTCGCCTTGGACTGAAACGCCTGAAGGTGGGACATGCGGGGACCTTGGATCCGTTGGCCAGCGGTGTGATGATTCTTTGCACGGGCAAGTGCACGAAACTGATCGACCAGCTGCAGGCCGGAACAAAGGAATATGTGGCTACGCTCCGTTTGGGCTGCACCACACCCTCGTTTGATGCCGAACATCCTATCGACGCCATTTGTCCCACGAGCCATATCACCCAAGCTGCCGTCGAAGAGGCTTTGAGCCGGTTCCGTGGATCCATTTGGCAGGTTCCTCCTGTCTATTCGGCTTGCAAGGTGGAGGGACGTCGAGCTTTCGACTACATTCGTCAGGGTGAGGATGTGGAACTCAAGGCCAAGGAACTGGTGATTGACGAGCTCGAACTCCTCGACCCGCATTTGCCGGAGCAAGGACTCATCTCCCCTCATGCCGACGAAGTTGCCAAGATGGCACGCGAAGACATCCACATCAAGGATTATGGGCGAGATAAGGAAACCTACGAGATTGCTGAGGCTACCAATATTGACACCGAGCATCTGACGTATCTGCAGATTCGTGTTGTCTGCTCGAAGGGAACCTATATCCGAGCCCTTGCCCGCGACATAGGACAGGCACTCGGCAGCGGAGCCTATCTGATAGGTTTGCGACGCACCCGTGTGGGAAATATCCGCGTGGAAGACTGCCTGCCCGTTGAAAACATTGAGCAGTGGTGCTATACTGTCCCGATTGTGGAACAACCGACAAAATAGATTTTTTAAATTATATACAACCGTGAAATTAAGCCAGTTCAAATTCAAGCTCCCCGAAGAGCGCTTTGCCTTGAAGCCAAGTGAGCATCGCGACGAGTGCCGGATGATGGTACTCCACAAGAAGAGTCGCGACATCGAACACAAGGTGTTCAAGAATTTCATTGATTATTTTAATGAGAAGGACCTCGTGTTGTTCAACGACACCAAGATTTTCCCTGCCCGACTTTATGGCAACAAGGAAAAGACGGGTGCTCGCATCGAGGTGTTCCTGTTGCGAGAACTCAATCCCGATATCCGCTTCTGGGATGTGCTGGTCGATCCTGCCCGTAAGATCCGTATCGGCAACAAACTCTATTTCGGCGATGACGAGAGTCTGGTTGCCGAAGTGATAGACAACACTACATCGCGTGGACGTACGTTGCGATTCCTTTTTGATGGTTCGCACGACGAGTTCATCGAGACGCTCTATGGTTATGGTGAGACACCTATACCTCCTTCGCTCAAGCAGCGTCGTGATGTGATTGATACCCCTGAGGATGATGACCATCCCTTCACCGATCGCGAGCGTTACCAGACCATCTTCGCTCGTAATGAGGGCGGCGTGGTGGCTCCGCAAGCTGCTTTGCACTTCAGTCGCGAGTTGCTCAAGCGTATGGAGATCAAGGATATCAATTATGAATTCATCACCGTACACAGCAATCAGGGCAACTTCCGCGAAATCGATGTTGAGGACCTGACCAAGCACAAGATGGACTCGGAGCAGATCATCATCAGCGAAGAAGTAGCCGAACATGTGAATGCAACCAAGGATGCTGGTCACCACGTCTGCGCCGTCGATACTTCGGTGATGCGTGCCATTGAGTCGAGTGTATCAACCACAGGACACCTCAAGCCTTTCGAAGGATGGACCAACAAGTTCATCTTCCCGCCCTATGATTTTTCAATCGCCGATTGTATGGTGGCCAATTTCTATGAACCCTACAGCACCTTACTGATGCTGTCGTCGGCGTTCGGCGGCTATGAATTCGTGATGGAGGCCTACAAGCTTGCCATCAAGGAGGGTTATATGTTTGGCCCTTATGGTGATGCTATGCTGATTTTGCCCGATTGATGAACCGGCATATAGTATATATCGGATTGGGCAGCAATTTGGGCGATGGTCCGAAGAACCTGGACAAGGCGGTAGCTTTGCTGCAGAAAGAGGCAGGCGAGGTGCTCTATACATCTGCCTATATCGAGAGCGAGCCATGGGGTTTCGAGAGCGAACATCGCTTTACGAATGCTGTGACGGTAATCAGCACCACATTGGAGCCTCTGCCTCTCCTTGACCTTACGCAGCAGATTGAGCGACGGATGGGACGTACTCGTAAACGACGTCGTGGCGAAGGGTATTCCGACCGGGTCATCGACTTGGATCTGCTTATGTACGACAACTTGCAACTTGAGACTGAACGACTCATCCTCCCTCATCCACATATTGCCGAGCGAGATTTTGTCAAACTTCCTCTTGAAGAGTGTCTGGCTTTTATGCGCCAAGTGGATCTGCCATATGATTCAAAAGACTAATCAACCCTATAATAAATTAACAATTTAACTTTTATGAACAGCTTTTGGAAAACAGTGTTGGCCGTTATTGTCGGCACACTTTGTGTAAGCATCATCAGTTGTCTCTTCACCACCTGCGTCTTCGTGGGTATGATTGCTTCGTCGTCATCATCCGACAAGGCTGTCAGCACCAAGGAGGGCGATGTGTTGTTGCTCAAGATCAACGGTCCTGTGACCGAGATTCCTGCATCTATGCCTTTCGACTTCGATCTCTTGGGCGGTATCACCAAGAATCAGGAACTAAGTTTGCGTGGTTATCTCAATGCCATCGCATGTGCCAAGGCCGATCCTAACATCGCCGGTATTTATCTCAATACTGATGGTATGTCGGCTGCACCTGCCAGCTACGAGGCTATTCACGATGCGCTTGTGGATTTCCGTGCCAGCGGAAAGTGGATTATTGCCTATAACGATAGTTATGGTATGGGCCAGTATTACGTGGCTTCGGCAGCCGACTCAGTGTATGTCAACACCATCGGTTCTGTCTCTTTTGATGGTATGTCAAGTGTTTTGACATATCCCAAAGGGTTGCTTGACAAACTCAACATCGAGATGCAGGTTTTCCGTGTAGGACAGTTCAAGAGTGCCGTCGAGCCTTATATGGTGGAGCACATCAGCGACGCAAATCGTCTGCAGGTCGAGACATATCTTCGCAATATTTGGGATCAGATGATGAAGGACATCTCTGCGTCGCGTAATATCCCTATTGAGACACTTGAGTCGTTGGCTAACCAGGCAGTGAGTTATATGGAGCCCGAAGAACTCGCTCCGACTGGTCTCGTCGATAGTATGCTCTATAAGAGCGACGTTGAGAAGATCCTGCTTGCCAAGATGGGACAGGACGAACTCAAGAAGCATGCTGTCACCGCCAGCCAGTTGATCAAGAATTACGATAAACTGTTCCCCGAGACTGGCGAGAAGATTGCCGTGCTTTATGCTTCGGGTGAGATTGCCAGCGAAGCCAAAGGCAGTGGCGACGACATTTATTATGATGATCTCATCAAGGATATCCGCAAGATTGCCGAAGACGAGAAGGTCAAGGCCTGCGTACTTCGCGTCAATAGCCCTGGTGGCAGCGGCTTCGCCAGCGAACAGATCTGGAAGGCCCTTATGGACCTGAAGGCCGCAGGCAAGCCTCTTGTGGTTTCGATGGGCGACTATGCTGCCAGTGGTGGTTATTATATCAGCTGTATGGCCGATTACATTGTAGCTGAGCCCAACACCCTGACAGGTTCAATCGGCGTATTTGGTATGATTCCTAACTTCGGCGGTTTGGTTACTGGCAAACTTGGTGTCAATTTCGAGGAGGTCAAGACGCATGAATTCGGTTCGCTCACCACTATGCGTCGTGCCACCGAGGCTGAGGCAGCCAAGGTTCAGCATGGCATCGATTCCTTCTACGACATCTTCACCAAGCGTTGTGCCGAAGGCCGTGGCATGGAGCAGGACAGCATCAAGGCAATCGCTGGCGGTCGTGTGTGGACAGGTTCGGATGCCGTCAACAAAGGCCTTGTCGATGAGCTGGGCGACCTCAACACTGCATTGAACAAGGCTGCTGAACTTGCAGGCATCACCGATGGCAAGTACTATCGTGCTGTATTCCCCGAGGCCAAGTCTTCGTACGAGACACTGCTCGAGATGTTTGATGACACAAAGCAGGATCTGACCCTTCGCATCGTTGACCACCTCATTGGCAGCACTCCCGCCGATCGTGAGGCATTGAAGTTCATCGAGCACCTGAAGAATGCCGACCGCATACAGGCTCGTTCGTTCGATGCTGTAGTCTATTAAATTATGTGTCTATCTGCCGGAATATCGTAATTCCGGCAGATAGACCTCATTTATCTCATGTATCTTCCTAAGGTAAAAAAACTGACATTGCTTGCCCCGCTCTCCCTGCTCTACGGATTGGGAGTTTGGGTGCGCAACAAGATGTTCGATTGGGGGCAGAAGAAGTCCACGTCATTCGAAGACATCGTCCCCGTAATCTGCGTCGGGAATCTCGCTGTGGGTGGTACAGGCAAGACTCCCCACACCGAATATCTGGTCAATCTGCTGCATCGCAACGGCTATGGCCCCATTGCTGTGTTGAGTCGTGGCTACAAGCGGCATAGCAAGGGGTATCACGTGGCTATGCCTCGTGATGGCAAGGATTCCGACGGGAAGGTTACTGCCGCTTTAATTGGTGACGAGCCCTATCAGCTCTACCGCAAGTTCCCGTTCCTTATTGTTGCTGTTGATGCCAATCGTGTCCACGGAATCAACGAACTGCTCAAACTTCCGGTGCCTCCCCAGGTCATCATTCTCGATGATGCGATGCAGCATCGATATGTGAAACCAGGTCTTACCATTTGCCTGAGCAGTTATCATCGTATCATGTATAAGGATATGCTGTTGCCGGCGGGCCGACTGCGTGAGCCTATGTCGAATGTTTCTCGTGCCGAGATGGTAATCATTACCAAGTGTCCCAAGGCTTTACGTTCGGAAGAAGAGACCGAGATTTTGGCAAATATTCCTACCCGCCTTGATCAACCTGTCTTGTATTCGGCATACCGGTATGGAAGGCTTGTCAACCTCAACACGCTGGAGGAATGCGATATCGACCATTCGACCGATGTGCTCATCGTGGCGGGCATTGCCGATCCTAAGGTTATGGCGGATTATGTGCATACTCATTACCGCCTTCTCGACATTATCAGTTTTGGTGATCATCATCACTTTTCCGACAAGGACATCGAGACCATCAAGGAACGCCTGGACGGTGTGAATGGCAAGGAAAATGTTTCCGACGGCAGCGGCCGCCAGGCTGTCATCATTACTACCGAGAAGGATGCAGCCCGCCTTGTAAACCATCCTGCGGTGAACGACGAACTGCGCCAGCGTATCTATTATCTCCCCACCGAGGTCTATTTCCTTAAGAATCACGCCGAAAAGTTCGACAAGATTGTGCTCGATTATGTGAGGAAGCCTCGTGCAGGCGTTGTAAAAGGTTCAAATTTAACCATTGGCAAATAATTAGCAAGTATGGAAATCAGTCATTACGGCGAATTCGGCCTGATTCGTCATCTCACCGAAAACTTTCCGCTCAAGAATCCCAGCTCCGTATATGGGGTAGGCGACGATTGTGCGGTGATCAACAATCTGCCTGAGGAAGGCCTGACGGTGGTCACTACCGATCTTCTTCTTGAAGGCATCCATTTCGACCTGACTTATTGCCCGCTTCGTCATTTGGGCTACAAGGCATGCATCGTGAACTTCAGCGATGTTTATGCCATGATGGGTACTCCTCGTCAGATTACGGTGTCGATTGGTATTTCGAAGCGTTTCAGTGTGGAGGATCTCGACGAACTTTATGCCGGTATGAAGCTTGCTTGTGACATTTATGGCGTCGATTTGGTGGGAGGCGACACTTCTGCGTCGATGACTGGCCTCACTATTTCGATCACTGCCATAGGTGTAGCCAAGAGACCTGTCTATCGCAATGGAGCCAAGCCGAATGACCTGGTTTGTGTGAGCGGAGATTTGGGTGCTGCCTATATGGGCCTGCAACTCCTCGAGAGAGAGAAGGCGATGTTCTGGCAGGAATTCAATGATTGGAGTCGTCGAACCAATAGTGGCGCCGATGGCTCGAAGGCACCCAAGTTCCAACCGAAGTTTGAAGGGCGTGAGTATCTGCTCGAACGTCAGCTCAAGCCCGAAGCGCGCAAGGATATTGTCAAGGCATTGCAGGATGCCGGCATTACTCCCACCAGCATGATGGACATCAGTGACGGTCTGTCGAGCGAAATGCTGCACATCTGCAAGCAGAGCCATGTGGGTTGTCGAATCTATGAGGAACGCTTGCCTATCGATTATCAGACTGCTGTACAGGCTGAGGAATTCAATATGAACGTGACAACAGCCGCTATGAATGGTGGCGAAGACTATGAATTGCTATTCACCGTTCCCTTGGAACAGCATGAATTGATACAGCAGATATCCGGTGTTCGCCTTGTCGGACATATCACCGAAGAGAAGCTCGGATGCGCTATGATTACGCGCGATGGCAATAGCGAGGTGACTCTTCGAGCCCAAGGCTGGAATGCATTTGTGGATTAGTTCTTAACCCCTCATAACCCATTTTATACATGAAACGCAATTTCCTTCTCATCCTAGCAGCTATATTGCTGCCTCTTTCTCTCTTGGCCAAGCCTAAGGTCAAGACACAAGTTGATCTTTGGCCCGATGGTACTCCTGTTGGAGAATGGTTCCACGACCTATCGCCTGTCAATGTGGAGTCGTTGGGCAAACAATACAAACTGACCGACTACGGCATCTTTGCCGATGGTACGGTCCACACTCAGCAGATTCAGGCATTGATTGACAAGATTGCTGCCGATGGCGGCGGTGTTCTTGTTGTTCCTGCAGGCACTTATATCACGGGTGGAATTTACTTCAAGCAAGGCACACATCTTCACCTGCTCGAAGGCGCTACGCTCCAGGGCTCCGACTTCATTGGCGATTATCAACTTGCCAAGACCCGTATGGAGGGTGAAACTTGCACCTATTTCGAGGCTTTGATCAACGTAAAGGGCCTCGACGGATTTACCATCACCGGCAAGGGAACCATCGATGGTAATGGATTGAAGTATCACCAGTCGTTCTGGCTTCGCCGCAAGTGGAATCCCAAGTGCACCAACAAGGACGAACAGCGCCCGCGCCTCGTCTATGTGTCCGACTCCAAGAATGTAACCATCGAGGGTGTTCGTCTTCAGAATTCTGCCTTCTGGACCACACATATATATAATAGTACGCGTGTGAAGGTTGTCGGTGTTTCCATCTTCAGCCTTGCTCAACCCAATACGCACAAAGGTCCATCGACCGATGCCATCGACCTCGATGTAGTGGAGGACGTGCTCGTTCATGGATGTTATATGGAGGTGAACGACGATGCTGTCGCCATGAAGGGCGGCAAGGGACCTTGGGCCGACGATCCTGCCAAGAGCGAGGGCAATGGCTCAAACCGCAATGTCATCATCGAGGATTGTACCTACGGTTTCTGTCACGGTTGCTTGACCTGCGGTTCGGAATCGGTGTTCAATCACAATATTATCCTGCGTCGCATTCAGGTTAATCATGCAACACGTTTGCTTTGGCTCAAGATGCGCCCTGATACTCCCCAACGCTACGAATACATCACCGTCGAGAACATCACCGGACAGGTTTCGCGCGTGCTTTACGTACGTCCCTGGACACAGTTCTACGACCTGAAGGACCGCAAGGACATTCCCATGTCCTATAGCGACCACATCACATTGCGCAACTGCACCATCGACTGCGATATCTACAAGGAAATTGAACTGAAACCCGATCAGTACGAACTCTCCAATTTCGTCTTCGAAAATATGAACATCACCGAGAAGAGCCCCGAGAAGGCTCCCAAACTCGATGACGCAGGCGGACATGTCTTCTGGACCGAAAAGTGACTTTGCATTCCTATCTCTATAACAACACATTATCCACACATCTATGAAGAAACTTTTTTTGACCATCGCTCTAACAGCTCTGACCCTTTCGGGTTTTGCACAAGATCAGCTCCCTTCACGTGCTGAAGTTCTTAAACTTGCCCAGAAGGTAAACTCCTGGTTTATGAAGAAATATGATCCAGCCGATGCTTTCCTTGGAGGCGGAAAGGTTCGAACCACCAATCTTTGGACCCGCGCGGTCTATCACGAGGGTCTCTGTGCACTTTATAGCATCTATCCTCTTGAGGAATATTATGAGTACAACTTGAAGATGGCTGAAGGCAACAAGTGGAGCCCTCGCTATGGCGCCTATAGCCTTGATGCCGACAATTATGCTTGCGTGCAGACTTACGTCGACCTCTATCGCCTTGAGCCTGAATCCTATAAACTCCGCAAAGCTATTGCATGCTTCGACGCTATCGTCAACAACCCCGACAACAGCGGATGGTGGTGGATTGACGCTATCCAGATGGGTATGCCGGCCTTTGCCAAGTTGGGCCGCACCACCGGCAACTATAAATATTGGGATAAGATGTGGCAGATGTATGAATATACACGCAATCAGTATGATGGCGGTCTGTGGAATGCAGCCGAAGGACTCTGGTGGCGTGACCACGACTTCAATCCCCCATATACCACTCCCAATGGCAAGAATTGCTATTGGAGCCGTGGCAATGGATGGGTCGTTGCTGCATACGTCCGCACGATGGACGAGCTCGACGAGCCTGCTGCTCCTGTCAAGAAAGGACAGATTGTAGCCGATCCTTATCACTACAACGACTACAAGGCCGACTTCATTGCCATGTGCAAGGCTCTCAAGGGCATCCAGCGTGAAGATGGTTATTGGAACTGCGACTTGGGCGACCCCGACAACTTCGGCGGACCCGAGACCTCTGGAACGGCCCTCTTCATCTACGGCATGGCTTGGGGCGTGCGGAAAGGCTATCTTGATCGTGACGAGTTCATGCCAACAATCGTGAAGGGTTGGAAAGCTTTGGCAAAGGCTGTTCAGCCCAATGGCTTTGTAGGTTACATTCAGGGCACCGGCAAGGAACCTAAGGACAGCCAGCCTATCACCGTCGATGGTAAACTCGACTTCGAGGACTTCGGCATCGGTTGCTGGTTGCTTGCTGCTACCGAGGTTTGGAAGCTCTCTCCAGGTGAGCAGGGGCTGGGCGCTGCCAAACTGGCTGCTCTGAAGAAATAAACTTTCATAATTACATCAAATGCGATACCATAATTTCTCCCTAATTGTGCTATGTCTTGGTCTGTTGGCCATGGCAGGTCTTGATAATGTCAATGCTCAGGAGTGGCCAGTCGTAAAGCAGGAGGCCAAGCCTGGCACCCGTTGGTGGTGGCTGGGCAGTGCTGTCGATAGCGCCAACTTGACATATAACCTTGAGACATACGCCAAGGCTGGTATCGGTGCCGTCGAGATTACCCCCATCTATGGCGTGCAGGGCAATGAGAAGAACGACATTGACTTCCTGTCACCGCGTTGGATGCGTATGTTGGGGCATGTTGAGGCCGAAGGTCAGCGCTTGGGCATCGAAATCGATATGAACACCGGCACTGGCTGGCCATTCGGTGGACCAGAGGTGACTGTCGATGAGGCTGCTACGCGTGTCTATTTCACCACATGGCATGCTGGCGATGTTGTTCCGCAATTGTCCGACAAGGAAAAGAAGAACTTCCCTAAGCTGCATAAGGTCTATGCCTATCTCAACCTGAACGAGATTCTTGAGGTCGAGGCTCAGTCCAAAGATATCAAGAATGAAAAGAAACGTCAGGAGTATCTCGCCAACTACCGTTACGATACGCTTTTCGTAGCCTGCTACATAGCCAAGACCCGCCAGCAGGTAAAGCGTGCAGCACCTGGTGGTGAGGGTTACGTGATGGACCACTTCAATCCAAAAGCAGTCCAGAATTACTTCAAGCGTTTTGACAAGGCTTTCGCAGCCAGTGGCGTGCCTTATCCTCACACGTTCTTCAACGACAGTTACGAGGTCTATGAGGCCGACTGGACACCTGCTATGCTTGACGAATTCAAGGCTCGTCGCGGCTATGCCCTCGAGGAATATTTCCCCGTCTTCATGGATGCAAGCTATGATGATTCGAAATATTTCTCTATCAATCATCGCACTTACCCACAGGCCAAAGGAATCCGGTTCAGGACACACGAGGAGGTGATTGCCGACTATCGACTCACGTTGAACGACCTCTTGCAGAAGATGTTCACCAATCCTTGGATCAAGTGGGCTCATTCCCATGGTGCAAAGGTGCGCAATCAGGCACATGGCAGCCCTGCTAACCTGCTTGACCTGTATGCCTCTGTCGATATTCCCGAAATCGAGAGCTTCGGTCTTTCCGATTTCGGCATCCAGGGTTTGCGAACCGATACGCTCACTCGTCGCAACGATTCCGACCTCTCTATGCTCAAATATCCAGCCTCTGCTGCACACTTCTACGGCAAGGAGTTTGTTTCGGCCGAAACCTTCACTTGGCTCACCGAGCATTTCCGCACTTCGCTCAGTCAGTGCAAGCCCGACTTCGACCTGATGATGGTGGCAGGTGTCAACCATTGCTACTTCCATGGTACGACGTATTCGCCTAAGGATGCTCCATGGCCTGGCTATTTGTTCTATGCATCAATGGAGATGTCGCCCATCAACACAATTTGGGCCGATGCACCTGCGTTCTTCGAATATATTACCCGTGTACAGTCGTGGATGCAGTATGGACAGTCCGACAATGACTTGCTCGTCTATATGCCTTTCAACGACATCATCCATGAGTATCCGGGCCGACTCTTGCAGTTCGACATCCATTCGATGGCAAAGAAGGCGCCACGCTTCATCCATGCGGTCAATACCATCTACAATGCTGGTTACGACATGGACTATTGCTCCGACCGTATGATAATTGACATCACTGGCGTCGATCCGCAAGGTCGCATCATTGCTCCTAGTGGAGTGCGCTACAAGGCTTTGATTCTGCCTGAGGTCAAGTATCTCCCTGACAATGTCAAAGCACGTCTCGAAAAATGGAAGGTCTTTGGTGCTACCATCATCACCGTCGATAATCCTGATGATTATGTCTCGGCTTTGAAGAAATACCCTGCTATTGTTCCCGAGGATATGACAGCACTGCATGGACTCAAGTACATTCGTCGTCATAATATCACTGGTTATCATTACTTCATCACGAGTCTGCAGGACAAGGGTGTGGATGATTGGGTTGCGCTTTCCACCGAAGCACACCGAGCTTATATCTTCAATCCGTTGACCGGTGAAGTTCGCGAGACTCCCGTACGTCAGCAGAATGGTCGTTCTGAGGTATATCTTCGTCTCGCTAGTGGTGAGAGTTGCATCCTTCAGACCATCGTCGCCGATCGTCAGCTCACGTCTTTCGATAGTTCCAAGGAGAAAACTCTTCCAAAGATTAAGGCTGCTCCTCGTACGTATATGGCTCCTATTGACTTGACTGGCAACACTTGGACGCTCGTGCCACGGCAGTTTGAGTCATGGGGAAAGACAAGTTCACAGACCATTCGCGGACTCAAGCCTTGGACTGAGCTTGGCAAGCCGTGGGAAACTGGCAAGGGAACGGTACGTTACAAGACCACAGTTAATGTGCCTGCAGGCTCCATCAGTGGTTCAAATGACGTGCTCCTCGACCTCGGTGATGTGCGCGAAAGTGCTCATGTCTATATAAATGGTCGTGATGCTGGTGTGGCATTCTGTGCTCCATTCCAATTGAGTGTAGGAAAATATCTACACGCAGGCAGCAACACCATTGAGATTGATGTGACGGGTCTGGCAGCCAATTATGTAGCCGAGATGGATCGACAGGGCATTGTGTGGCGTATCTTCAAGAATGCCAATATCGCCAACCTCAAGGGCGGTGCAGTCAGCTACTATGGAAATTGGGATGTTATGCCTTGTGGCCTCAATTCCACAGTCAAACTGATTCCTGTCAAATAAAGAGTCAGCTTCTTCCGAACCCTTCGAACTTTTCTGAACCTTTCGAACGCTAAAAAATGAAAATAGCAGCATTATTATCAGGTGGTGTGGACAGCAGCGTTGCTGTCCACCTGCTTTGTGAACAAGGTTATCATCCCGACCTTTTTTATATCAAGATTGGTATGGATGATGACGGATATAGTTGCCCACAGGAAGAGGACCTCGAGATTGTTCGAGCTATGGCACGACGCTATGGCTTGACATATGACGTGGTCGATTTGCAAAAGGACTATTGGGACAATGTCGTGGCATACACTATCGACAAGGTGCGTCGTGGCTTTACGCCGAATCCCGATGTAATGTGTAATCGTCTGATTAAGTTCGGTGCTTTTGACCAAAAGGTCGGACATCTTTATGACAAGACTGCGACGGGACATTACGCCACCGTCATCGAGGAGGATGGTCGTTCCTGGCTTGGCACCACGCCCGACCCTGTGAAGGATCAGACCGATTTCCTGGCACAGCTAACAGGCTTGCAGGTTTCTCATAGCATGTTCCCCATTGGTATGATGGCGAAAGGAGAAGTGCGTCGAATTGCAGAGGAGGCCAAACTCCCCAGTGCGCATCGCAAGGATTCTCAGGGCATCTGTTTCCTCGGCAAGATTGACTACAATCAGTTCATTGAGCGTTTCCTTGGAAAGAAGGAAGGGCCGATAGTGGAGATTGAGACAGGTAAGATTTTGGGTCGTCATCAGGGATTCTGGTTCCACACTATTGGCCAGCGCAAGGGCCTTTATCTCAGTGGTGGTCCATGGTTCGTTGTTAAGAAGGACATCAACGAGAACATTATCTATGTAAGCAAGGGCTATCAGCCCGAAGCCCAGATGAAGGACGAGCTCGTAATGCGCGACATGCATTGGATAACGCTCGATCCTTTTGCAGAACAGACCAAAATCTTCCCTGTTGCTAACGATGAGGCTCCCGTTCTCTTCAAGATCCGCCATGTGGCAGAGCTTCGTTCTGGCCGCTTGACACGTCGTGCCGATGGCAGCTATCATCTTCAGATGGATGCCAAGACCAATGGTGTCGCTCCTGGTCAATTCTGCGTTATATACACCCCCGACGGCCGCATTTGTCTCGGTTCGGGCGAGATTGCTTGGGAATAACCTTATTAACCCTAGAACACCTTCCTAATGAACAGACTTCTTTTCGTCCTTGTATCACTATTCGGCATTATCGTTTCGTCATGTCAATATAAAGAAGACCCGTTGGTCGTCAATACAAATTGCGGCCCAATCCGTGGCACTGTACAGGAAGGAACGATGGCCTTTCTTGGTATTCCTTATGCGAGTGTCGAACGTTTCTTGCCGCCGCAGCCCGTCGAACCATGGGACACGGTTCGCTCGTGTGACCACTTCGGGCCACAGGCGATGCAGCAGATAGGAGGGCGTGAACTCTCCGAAAGCGAGATGTCCGAGAAGAATTCCTGCGTGCTCAATGTCTGGACCACCGACAAGCGAGGTCATCGCCCTGTGATGGTGTGGCTGCATGGAGGCGGTTTCGACTCTGGCTCTTCGGCTTGGGATCCCGGTCAAAACTTGGCCAAAAAGGACGTGGTAGTCGTCGGCGTGAACCATCGTCTCAACATCCTCGGCTTCCTCGACCTCTCGGGTGTTTCAGCGCGATACAGGTACTCAGGCAACGTAGGAATGCTCGACATCATAGCCGCCTTGCAGTGGGTGCGCGACAACATCAGCTACTTTGGAGGTGATCCGCATAATGTCACTATCTTCGGCGAATCGGGAGGTGGGGGCAAGGTAGGCACGCTGATGTGCATGCCTGTCGCCAAAGGCCTTTTCCACAAAGCCATCATCATGAGCGGTACTATTCTGAATGTCAACACGCATGAGATGACTCAGGCCTTGGGCCGCGCTGTTCTGGAGGAACTCGGTATCGATATGACAAATCTCGACAGCATCCTCGAAGTACCTTATCAGGAACTTTACGAGGCAGGACAACGCGCTATGGCTGCAAGCATCGGCACACGTCGTCCTGGAACACCAATGATGTGGGGCTTCGGACCTACACCCGATGGTGAGATGCTGCTGCAGCAACCTTTCCAACCTGGTTTCGCCAGCATCTCCGATCATGTGCCCTTACTCATGGGTACAATGTTTAATGAGCTGCAAAAGCTGCAATATAATCGTGAACTTACCATTCAACAAGCACGCGAAGAACTGCAAAAGACCTTCGGTAACGAAACCAATGCATACATCGAGGCATTTGGTAAAGCTTGGCCCAATTATTCACCACAAGACCTGCTGAGTATCGATTGGCTCTTCCGTCCCAAGACGCTTATCACACTCGATGCCATTGGAGGACATCGTCAGGCTTCGACTTACGCCTATCTTTTCTCCTGGCGTTCGCCCGTGAGCCACGGCTCAGTGCATGGTAACGAACTGTGTTTCTGCTTCAATCGTCTCCACCAGGCTCCCAACATTGTGCCCGATCCCTCATCCGATGATTTGCGTTTAGCCGATACCATGTCCAGCATCTGGTCTGCCTTCGCCCATATGGGGAATCCCAACGTTGATGGCCTTCCTGCTTGGCAACCTTACACCAAGGAAAACGGCGAAGTAATGATCTTGGATTACAACTGTGAGCTTCGTCATAACCACGACCGCGAACTCGAGGAAATCATCAATCGTCATTGCTTCCGCCAGCTCGACGAGTTTCGCGCCAAGAAGCAGTAAAACGTAATTGGCAACGGCGGATAACGTGCATAAAATGTCTTTAAAGATGACGTTTTTTCATCGAAATGAACAAATTAGGCTTATATCTTTCATATTTTCGGCAAAAAAATTGTGGAATTCGTAAATTTGTCATATCTTTGCCTCATTATACGGAGATATAAAACTATGATATCTATGAATAATAAGTTTGATTACTCATCGAAGACCCTCCTCATTTGCCTGCTCGTTTGGCTTCTTCCAAGCAGCATCTGGGCACAGACTAATGATGGGGATCCATCGGTTGTGGCAACGGGTTCGTGTGGCGAATCCGTCACTTACACCATCTATTCCGATATGTCGATGGTGATTTCGGGTACGGGAGAGATGAAGGATTATGTGGATGCTGATCTTCACATTGATGATGACTATTATCAGAAAATCAAGAACGTATCCATCGAAGAGGGCGTGACCTCCATTGGCGAGTTCGCTTTCTACTATTGTACCAGTTTGACTACTGTAACGATAGGGAATGGTGTAACGCACATTGGTAATGCAGCATTCAACGAGTGTTATAGCTTAGCTTCAGTAACAATCCCGAATAGTGTAACAGAAATCGGCAGTGGCGCGTTCAATTTATGCTCCGGCTTGTCTTCGGTTGAAATCCCTGGCAGTTTGACAGTCCTTAGCCCCGCCCTTTTCTTCGGTTGCACGAGTCTGGCTTCGATTACAATTCCCGAGGGTGTGACCGAGATCGGCGATGCTGCTTTCGAATGGTGTACAAGTTTGACGTCTGTTTCAATCCCTGCAAGTGTACAGAGTATTGGTGAAGGCGTGTTTGGTAGTTGTACGAACCTTTCATCGATTACAGTCGATGCTGCTAACACCGTTTACGATTCTCGCGACAACTGTAATGCTATCATAGAAACATCAACCAACACCTTGATTGCTGGATGTATGAGCACCATCATCCCTGCGAGTGTTACCGCAATCGGAGGGTATGCCTTCTACGAATGCACAGGACTGACCTCGGTGACAATTGGTAATGAGGTGATTGCCATCGATGATTATGCTTTCTCCAATTGTAAAGGTTTGACTTCGATTACAGTTGAAAATGAAACACCTATCTCCATCAGTCAAAAGGTGTTTTTGAATGTCGATAAGTCTGCATGTACACTCTATGTCCCTGCAGGCAGCAAGTCTGCCTATGAAAATGCTGAAGGATGGAAAGAATTTGAGAATATCGAGGAGACTGTTCTCGACTACGTCATCGGTGATGCCAATGGGGACAGTTCGGTAGATATTGGAGATGTAATTGCTATCTTGAACTTTATGGTGGGCACGATTTCGGAGAACTTCGATGAGTTGGCTGCTGATGCGAATGGTGATGATGAGATTGACATTGGTGATGTCATCGCTGTGTTGAATATTATGGTGAGCCAATGACTCAACAAAGAATTAAAATGTTAAAGCAATAAACAATTCATAAAACTATGAAAAGTAAAGCCATTTTGAGCTTGTTGCTCGTTTGCTTGATTTCTTTCGGAGCACAGGCTGCAAATTTTGAGGGCAGGCTCTTCGTTAAGGATGCCACCATTGCTCCTGGTGGAACTGCAACCCTCTCTGTCCAATTAGAGAACAATATTGATATTCGAGGATTCAATTTTTCTTTTGTGTTACCCGAAGGCATTACCGTCAAGGACAATGCTTTAAGCGAAGATCGTTCGCCTGCCGGTGCTAGCATTGTTGGTGAACTGACGAGAAAAGAAGATGGAAGTTATTTTTGGCCTTTGGCTTTTTTTAACAACATTTCTTTTTCCGGCACATTTGGTGAAATTGCGACACTTACGATAGAAGCTGAATCTACAGTTGCTGATGGCAATTATTCAGTTGCTATGACTGGCGTTAAAGTCGCAGGTCTCGATGGTACAAGCTATCCGTTGGAAGATTATACCTTCACCATCACCGTCGAGACTCCGACATACAACGAGGGTTATAAAGTTGAGATTCTGCCTTTCGCTTATAATGGAGGCAGTAGTCGTCAATCCATATTGATGGAAAATAAAACTGCCGTAACAAATATAGAATTTGACATTGAAGTCCCCTCATACTTCTCTGAAAACAATATGAGTAAGGCAACATCTGCATTAGATGACCTTGAATTTACCACTGAGATTTCGACTAATTCCAACACAATACATATAACAATTGATAATGAGCCTGATTGTTTCATAGCAGAAGGAAATAATAATGCGATTGCGTATTTTGGTATGCTAAAGAAGACAGAAGTATCTGCCGGTGTCTACCCCATCACCATCAAGAATATCCAGCTGACTGATGTGGATGGCAACACTTATTTAGCTGCTCCTTACACGACAGAGATTTTCGTGGGCAATTCTCCTAAGGCTACAGTCACTGATGGCGTTGCTGCTTTCCACGGCAACTATGGAGGGGCTACAGAGTTTGCATTGTTGAAAGCTGCTCTGCCAACAGGCGCTACTATAGACTTGACTGAAGTAAGTGCGATGGCAGAAGATGCTACAGCATTGCAGACCGACAATGTGATTGTGACTGCCGATGCTGTGGCATATGGTCGTACCGTATCCTATGATTGGGGTACGCTGTGTCTTCCTTTCGCTGTTGAGTCGGACGACAATATCCAACTCTACGAAATGTCTGGAGCAAGCAGTACGGCATTGTCATTCGAAAAGGTAGCTTCGGCTGCTGCCAATACCCCACTGGTCTTCAAGACTACGGGTGGCGGTTTCTCTATCAAGATCACCAATGATGGATCGTTTGGAATGAGCTTTGCTGCAGCTAGTCCTAAAGTCAGCATAACTCCAAGCGTTACCAACTGGGTTGTCAATGGTTCGTTCATCGATGAGTCAGTCGATGTAAGCAGCTTACAGGCTTATGCGCTCAGTAACGATCAGTTCCATCGGGCAACAAGCACAATCAACGTGAAAGCCTTCCGTGCTTGGTTCCAGAACAATGGTGCAGCTATGGGCGCTGCTATTCGTATCCAGGAAGGAACTGATGGTATCGACTTCGTAGAGCAGGAGGACGGCAGTGTTAAGCTGATTTATGATATGCAGGGCAGATTGCTCAAGAATGGCGAGCAACAGCAAATGTATATCGAGAATGGAAAGAAAGTGATTTCAATTAACAAATAATAATTAACAATTAACAATTATATGTTAGTTGTAAAAATACGGTAAATATGAAAAAGACATATATTATTCCTGTCATCCGTTTGCACGCTGTTCAAACTTCCAACATCATCGTCACTTCGGATAATATTCCAATCGGTGATGACCAGGGCGAGGTTTCGACCGATGCTCCTCGTCGAAGTGATGATTGGTCGGACTATAACCGATAAACAAATGATTTTTGCCTAATATGAGGGCGTGTAAAATGGTAATCGACCTTTTACACGCCCTCATATTTATTCTTTATCGTTCAATAATCGTAAGCATTCGGTAAACCCCGTATTGCCATACTGAAATATTTGTCGTACCTTTGCCGCGGCAAAACTAACGTTTAAATTGTATTATTATGACGTGGACAAAGGATGACTTCGAGAAGGTGTATTCCCGCTACCTTGAAAGCGGGCTCAGCGTGAGGGATTTCTGTTTCAACGAAGGGATCAACGAGAGCCGCTTCTTTTATTGGAAGAAGCGCACCATAACCAGTCCCGAGCAGGGTCTGCAGACTCCGGAAGGAGCCTTTCTCCCTGTGGATGTAGTACGGCATGAGGGCAGGATAACGATGCGTGGCAATGGTGGCACCGGCCATTCGAAGACGGCCTCGGGCTGCCTGTGCGAGATACGCTACCCCAACGGCGTGGTGGTGCAGATGAGTGGGAACATTCCCGTCGAGGTCTATCGGGCTCTTGTCCTCCTGAAATGAGCCGGCCATGTTCTCACTGAGTGACGCCAACCGTTTCTTCCTATATCCGTTTCCGACCGACATGCGCAAGAGCTTCGACTCGCTGAGCGGCATAGTGAGGAACCAGATGGGGATGAACGTGATGGAAGGCGACGCCTTCATCTTCGTCAACCGCTTCTGCACCTGCATGAAGGTGCTGCACATGGAGTGCGGCGGACTGGTGATCTACAACCTCCGGCTGGAGAGGGGGAGCATCGAGCTTCCCGACCTGGCGGAGGACGACAGGCGCACCGCCATCGAGACCCGGTGGAACCAGCTGGTCATGATGGTGGGCGGGCTGCGGACCTCCGACTACAGGCAGCGGAAACGGTGGTCTCCTCCCGCCAGGTCTTTATAAATCATAACCTTTTCTAATTTAAATTAAAGGATTTGCACAGGTCGTGAAAAAGCCGTATCTTTGCAGCGAAAACCAACAGATGCACGACCCATGCAGGACCCGAAGGACGAACTCATAAGCCAGCTGCTCGAACAGCGAGACCGGATGTACCGCGAGATACGTCAGGGCGAGGAACGCATAGCCGCCCTTGAGGCGCAGTCGGACGGACCCCTGCTGAAACAGAAGGAATCCGAGCTTGCCGCCCAGGCCAGGGCCATGGCGCAGAAGGACAGGACCATCAGGGAACTGGAGGACCGCATCACGAGCCTGGAGGGCCAGGTGGCCTGGCTCAAGCGGAAGATGTGGGGCAGGATGAGCGAGAAGCACATCCCCGAGGACCCCAGCCAGCGCCTCATCGAATGGGAGGGGCTGGAGCTGCTTCCCGAGGAGCAGGAGGCCGCCAGAGCCGCAGAAAGGGAGGTCGAGGAGATGCGCCGACGCCAGGAGATGCGCCGAAAGGAGACCGCGGGCAGGCGCAAGCCCGTACGGAAGCCGCTGCCCGAGGAGCTGCCCCACACGTACATCGACATCTATCCCGCCGGGTACAACGAGGAGGAATGGACCGTCGTGGGCGAACCAGAGACATCCGAGCACCTGGTCCTGACGCCCGGCTCCTTCACCGTGGAGGTGGAGCGCAGATTCACGGCCATCCGAAAAGCAGACAAGAGGATCGTGACAGCCCCGGTGCCGCTTCATCCCATTCCCAAGAGCTACGCCTCTCCGTCGCTGCTCGCGGAACTCATCATAGGCAAGTATGCCGACCACCTGCCCTTCTACCGGCAGATCGAGATCTTCAAGCGCATGGGCGTCTCGCTCCCCGCAGCCACGGTCAACGACTGGTTCTTCGAGGTGGCCGACCTGATGCGCCCACTCTACCACCGGATCAGGGAACTGGTGATGTCATCGGACTATGTGCAATGTGACGAGACCACCATCCCGATCGTGAACGACGAGAAGCACAGGGCCGTCAAGGGCTACCTGTGGGACGTGAGGGCGGTGATGTCCGGACTCCTCTTCTTCCACTATGACCACGGATCACGGGCACAGAAGGTGGCCCTGGCGCTCTTCCATAACTACCGGGGAGCCCTCCAGACCGACGGCTACGGCGTCTACGAGGCCTTCGAGAACAGGCAGGGCATCCTGCTGCTGGGATGCTGGGTGCATGCCCGAAGGTACTTCGAGAGGGCCCTGGGCAACGACAAGGCGCGAGCGGAATACGCACTTGCCCAGATCGCAAGGCTCTACTCCATCGAGCAGGAGGCGGACGACAGGCAGCTCACATTCGACGAGAGGGCGGAGCTCCGAAGCCGCGTGGCCTATCCCATCATGCGGTCATTCGAGCAATGGATGCTGGACGAGGCCCCGAAAGTGATGCCCAGAAGCCCCATCGGGAAAGCCATCGAATACACATACAAGATATATTACAGGCTTTCGCGCTACCATCTGGACGGGCGCTACCTGCCGGACAACAACCTCATCGAGAACAGCATCCGCCCGATAGCGATAGGCAGGAAGAACTACCTGTTCTGCAAGAACGACGACGCAGCCGAAGATGCCGCGATCATCTACACCATGATGGGATGCTGCAAGGCAGCAGGAGCCGACTTCCGGAAGTGGACCACCTATTTCCTGAAGCACATACACGAATACGACAGCGACTACTCAAGGCCTCTGGATGACTTCCTGCCCGCGACTCTCAAGGAGAGAGGGCTGGTCTGAACCGTCTCCGAACGTCTCCGACGAATCTCCGAAAATATCTCCAAACTTGTACAAGTTTCTCCGAAAAATTCCAACTTTTTCGGAGAATGCTTCATAGTCTTTAAAGTCGATACGGGGTTTGCCGAATGCTTACCAATAATCTGTGCAAGTCTTTTATTATTGCCTTTGTTCGGATATCCGCCCCTTCCGGAGTCATATGATATGGAGTGTCGAAGTACAACGAATCCTCAAAGGAATAATTTGATGGAGAGGATTGCCAAGGAACCCCATTCGTCTCTAAACAATATGCAAGCGAGTCTATCTGATCGGCACAGTTCTTGAAATTACTCTTCATAAATGTCGGAGGGA
The DNA here is from genome assembly GCA_017519885.1 of Bacteroidales bacterium. Taxonomy (GTDB): domain Bacteria; phylum Bacteroidota; class Bacteroidia; order Bacteroidales; family UBA3663; genus Liminaster. The sequence continues at coordinate 83,815 of JAFWRO010000001.1, forward strand.
GAAATACAAGTTTAATTCCTTTCGATTTGGTGTAGTCACGAATATATTTGAAATAATCAATCAGTTCACCATCCATAACACCTGATAAGGTATAATTATCGATGGAATCCTTGTGCTCTCTCTCCCATTCAATATCCCCAAATTCATTTATGGCATTAGCGGAATAAGCATCATCATACTCCTCAACATCTTCATGCCTTGAAGTGCCGAGATTATGGAGACCAATGAATTTGTAGATATACAGCCATTGGCGTAAAGAAATTTTTCGATATCCTTCCGGCAAATGCGTACTTAATATCCTCAATAGATTGTAACCTCCATATAATCGTTCTTTGCCACCACCATACTCTGGGCATAATATTACAATGTCTCCATCACGAAGCATATCTTTGAACGTTTCAAACTGCATTCTGAGTCCTATGGAAGCATGTGTGCAGGTATTGACAACAGGAAGATTAAAGGCTTCATGTATCATTCTTGAATTGAAGCCGAAGGCCCCACTTGATCCACCAATAATGACAATCTTGTTGGAATCCTTTAGAGCCTTAAGACGATAATAGGCAAGCGAAAAGTTGCGTTCATGAGAATAATAACTCAAATTATCAACTTTTCTAAGTATAGCGATGTCAATTAGTATAATCATTACAAATGAAACAATCGCTATTATTGAGATTTTTAACAAGAACTGTTTCATTAGAATTGGAAATATATAAAAGGACTATTATCGTAAAAGCGTTCCATATATGCTACATACGACATGCCGATTATTATGAGGTAAAGAGTCCACCTGACAATCCTATAATTAAATGGCTTCGTATTCGTAAACTGCAAAGTATGCTGTTTGTCCCTCTGAATCCACTCTATCATCAAGAATAGAATGCACCACATTGTTGCTTCGCCAAATCTCATTCCCTTCGCGATGAATGGATTTGTAAACATATGCACAAAATAGTCTATTGCCTGTGTCATGGATTCCGCACGGAAGATAATCCAACCGAAAACAGCAAGGCAAAACGTTAGGGCCATTTGGAAAAATTCCTTAATACTGGGCAGGTATTTGCCATAAGCAACAACATGATTATACTTCGTGTTGATGCCAAATATGTTGTAAATGGCAAGTAGGGTGGCATGGAACAATCCCCAGAATACAAAATGCCAGCTGGCCCCATGCCAAAGGCCACTGATTGCCCAGACTATATAGACATTGCGGAGAATCTTCCACTTGTCACATCGACTGCCACCCAATGGGAAATAGATGTAGTCGCGGAACCACGTGGTTAATGATATGTGCCATCGCCTCCAAAACTCAGGGATGCTGCGAGAGAAATATGGGAAATTAAAATTGCGCATCAGGTTAATTCCGAATAGCCTGGCACATCCGATTGCTATGTCTGAATAACCTGAGAAGTCACAATATATTTGTATTGTGAAAAGTACTCCAAGCAAGAATAGACTAATGCCTGGGTACACTTGGTATTGTTCCCAGGCTTCATTAACTATTTCACCACAAGAATCAGCTACGACAATCTTCTTGAAAAAACCACACAGCATTTGCCTGCAACCATCCACCGCTTTGGCATAGTCGAACTGCCGGTTGCGTTGAAATTGAGGAAGCAAGTTCGTCGCTCGTTCGATAGGGCCTGCCACCAATTGAGGGAAGAAGCTGATGTAGGCGAAGAATTCCACAATATCATGCGTGGCTGGCAATTTCTTCTGATAGACATCAATGGAATAACTGAGCGCCTGAAATGTATAGAAAGAGATGCCAACAGGCAGTATGACGTTCATCGACACCCAGTCGAGGTGGAAGCCCATTATCCCGAAGAGCGCATCCAGATTCTCGACAAAGAAGTTATAATATTTGAAGATGCCGAGAATTGTCAGATTGAGCACAATATTTGTTGCACTAACTGCTTTCTGGAGCTTCCGCTGCCCTTCATATCGCTCCAACAACAATCCGCTGATGAAACTGAAAAGCGATGTCAGGGCAATCAGAATCAGGAATCGCCAATCCCACCAGCTATAAAAGACGTAACTCGCAACTACAACAAACAGGTTTCGCCACCATCGACGACGAAACACAAACCAATAGGATAGAAAAACTATTGGCAGAAAAATCAGAAACTCGAAAGAATTAAAAAGCATTTAGGATACTTTTTCTTTCAGAATCCCTCAATCCCACGATCGGCGGGTGGGTAGTCGATGGAGTAGTGGCAGCCACGGCTTTCCTTGCGCTCCATAGCCTGGCGCATGATGATGTAGCCGGTGTTGATCATGTTGCGGAGTTCGCAGATGTCCATGTTGACCTTCGAGCGGAGGAAGAGTTTCTCGGTCTCTTCGTAGAGGATGTCGAGACGGGTCCATGCACGCTTCAGGCGGAGCTTGGAACGGACGATGCCGACGTAGGTCTGCATGATCTGCTGCACTTCGGTCTTCGAGTCGGTGATGAGGTAGAGTTCCTCCTGGCGTACGCTGCCGGTATCGATCCAGTCAGGGATGTCGGTGCGATAGGTAAGTTCGTTGATGCGGGGGATGCTGTGCTTGGCTGCCAAGTCTGCATAGACGATGGCCTCGATGAGAGAGTTGGAGGCAAGGCGGTTGCCGCCGTGCAGACCCGTGCAAGAGCATTCGCCAGCAGCGTATAGACGATTGATGGACGACTGTCCGTTGTAATCGACCTTGATGCCGCCGCACATATAGTGATGGCAGGGCACAATGGGGATGCACTCCTTGGTGATGTCGATGCCAATGGAGAGACACTTCTTGTAGATGTTGGGGAAGTGATGCTTGGTCTCCTCTGGATCCTTGTGGGTCACGTCGAGCAGCTCGTGGTCTTCACCGCGCATCTTCATCTCGTTGAAGATGGCGCGTGCCGTGATGTCACGAGGGGCGAGCGAAAGACGCGGATCGTATTTGTGCATGAATTCCTTTCCGTCCAAGGTGCGCAGGATGCCACCATAGCCTCGCATCGCTTCGGTGATGAGGAAGTTCTGGTGATCGCCGGGATGATAGAGCGCAGTGGGATGGAACTGCACGAATTCCATGCCTTCGACGGTGCCCTTGGCGCGATAGACCATAGCTGTGCCGTCGCCTGTGGCGATGGGTGGATTGGTGGTGTTCAGATAAACCTGTCCAACGCCGCCTGTCGCCATCATGGTCACTTTTGAGAGATAGGTGTCAATCTGGCCAGCCTTTTCGTCGAACACGTAGGCACCAAAGCATTCGATGTCGGGTGTGCGGCGTGTCACCTCCACGCCCAGATGATGTTGCGTAAGGATTTCGATGGCGAAATGACGCTCCAGAACATCGATGTTGGGATGCTTCCTGACAGCCTCGATGAGGGCACTTTGTATGGCGTGGCCAGTGTTGTCGGCGTGATGGAGGATTCGGAATTCGGAGTGCCCTCCTTCGCGATGCAGGTCGTATTCGCCATTTTCATTCTTGTCGAAATCTACGCCCCATTCCACGAGCTGACGGATTTGTTCGGGGGCTTTTGTGACAACAAGTTCCACGGCCTTCGGGTCGGAGAGCCAGTCGCCCGCTACCATCGTATCGTGGATATGTTTCTCGAAATTATCAAGTTTGAGGTTGGTTACCGACGAAACGCCGCCCTGAGCAAGGTCGGTGTTCGATTCCTGAAGTTCACTCTTGCAGATCAGCGCAACTTTGCCGGCGTGTGCTACCTTGAGGGCGTAACTCATGCCTGCGATGCCTGACCCGATGACCAGAAAGTCGTAATACTTTTGCATATATCTCATTTTTAGTGCTGCAAATTTAAGGAAAAAAGAAATAGGATGGTATATGGAGGGCACTTTTTGTGATAATTTTTAGTAAATAATTTCAAAATATACCGTTTATGTTCTAAAATTTTGGCATTATCGTGTCTTTTTTGTATCTTTGTGGCCGATAATGATGAAAGAAAAAATGAAACATACTGTTCTATCACTCCTCGCTGCCATCATTATGACGGTGATGTTGTGCAGTTGTCACAGCAGGGAGAAGATTGTTTATGTTCAAGGTGCCGATGAGATTGGGTCTTTCCAGAACCCGACACCTTATGAGGCTCGCATCGCTAAGGATAATCAACTTTCCATCTTGGTGACCTGCAGCGACCTGCTGCTGGCGGTTCCCTTCAACCTGCAACGTCCTCAGGCTTCGATGCAGGAAGGTGGTGGCAGTTATAGCACCAACATCAACGATAATGACAACCTTTATTATCGCGTGGATTCTAATGGAGACATTCTCTTCCCGAGCATCGGCAAGTTGCACGTCGAGGGTATGACACGCGGAGAACTCTCGGATTACCTGACCAATTACCTGAGTTCGAAAGGCTACATCAGCGACCCGATTGTCAATGTCTCTTTCACGGGTGCTCACTATTCGGTGATAGGAGAGGTGAACAATCCGGGTATCATCTCGATGACACAGGATCGTGTCACCATCTTCGAGGCATTGGCAGCAGCACACGATATGACTATCTTCGGTGAACGTGATAAGGTCCAGCTGATGCGCGAGGAGAATGGCACACAGAAGGTGATACGATTGAACCTCAAGGATCCGCAGATCATTGCCAGTCCCTACTATTTCGTGAAGAATGGTGATGTGATCTACGTGGAGCCCAGCGGCACTCGTGCAGCAAACCGTGAGGTTTCGAATCTCTCGTCGTTCGCCATCTCTATCACTTCAATTCTCATCACCATCGCCAGCCTGATCATCACTGTGACGAAGTGATTCTTTTGAGTTGTTTTTACTTTTATAATCCGTTATATCGTTATTCCGTTATAACGAAATTACGAAATATTCGAATCCCCTTTAATTCTAATAGATCTTTTTAACCCCACTTATATATGGCTTTACAATGTGGTATCGTAGGATTGCCTAATGTCGGCAAATCCACTCTTTTCAATTGCCTGTCGAGCGCAAAGGCCCAGGCAGCAAATTTCCCTTTTTGTACCATCGATCCTCAGGTTGGCATCATCACTGTGCCCGACGAGCGTCTCAATAAGCTTGCCGAACTTGTTCATCCCGGTCGTATTGTTCCCGCAACTGTCGAGATTGTAGATATAGCAGGCCTTGTCAAGGGCGCTTCGAAAGGTGAGGGTCTTGGTAATAAGTTTCTCGCCAATATCCGCGAGACAGATGCCATCATCCATGTGCTTCGTTGCTTCGACGACGACAATGTGGTGCATGTGGATGGTTCGGTCGATCCTATTCGTGACAAGGAAATCATCGATACGGAACTTCAGCTCAAGGACCTTGAGACCATCGAGACACGTCTGCCCAAGGTCGCCAAGTTGGCGCAAGTAGGCTCCGACAAGGATGCCAAGGTGCAATACAATTTGATGATGCGCATTAAGGATGCGTTGTCTCAGGGCAAGTCTGCACGCACGGTACAGCCCGAGAATCCTGATGAAGAGAAAGCCTATCATGATCTTTTCCTGCTGACCAGCAAGCCGATTCTTTATGTCTGCAACGTGGATGAGGCCTCAGCAAAGGATGGCAACGCTTACGTCGAAAAAGTAAGAGAAGCGGTGAAGGACGAGGATGCCGAAGTGCTCGTTATTTCGGCAAAGATTGAGTCTGAGATTGCTGAATTCGAGAGTTACGAAGAACGCCAGATGTTCCTTGAGGAACTCGGATTGGAAGAATCGGGCGTCAATCGCTTGATCCATGCTGCGTTCAAGCTTTTAGGCCTGCAGACGTACATTACTGCCGGCCCAATGGAAGTGAAGGCCTGGACTTATCGCAAGGGTATGAAGGCACCCCAGTGTGCCGGCATCATCCACGGCGACTTCGAGAAGGGCTTCATCCGCGCCGAGGTCATCAAGTACGACGACTACATCAAGTATGGCAGCGAAGCCGCTGTCAAGGAAGCTGGCAAGATGGGCGTCGAAGGCAAGGATTATGTCGTGCAGGATGGCGATATCATGCACTTCCGCTTCAATGTATAATAAAATGAAGGGCCTTTTACTTCCTTTATAACTTATGAAACGACTGTTCCTCTTGGATGCATACGCGCTGATATTTCGCGCATACTACGGGTTCATCAACAAGCCGCTTGTGAATAGCAAGGGACAGGTTACTTCGGCCATCTATGGTTTCACCAAGACCCTGCAGGACGTTTTGGGAGGCCAGAAGATGCCCGATGTTAATCCTGCTTGGCTCGATGAGTCGGGGCTGCTTCGTCCCGACTGTATCGCCGTGTGCTTCGATCCAAAAGGAGGCACGTTTCGCCACAAGCAGTTCCCTACTTACAAGGCGCAGCGCGAGGCCACACCCGAGGACATCACTTTCGCCGTGCCATGGATCAAGAAGATCATCGAGGCCTATCGCATCCCCATCATCGAAGTGCCTAACTACGAAGCCGATGATGTGGTAGGCACGATGTCGCGCCTTGCCGACGAGAGCGGAGAGTTCGAGACATTTATGATGAGCCCCGATAAGGATTATGCACAGCTCGTCACAGATCATAGTGTTATCTTCAAGCCTAAATCCTTCGGCCCAGGTTACGAGATTCTCGACCGGGATGCCGTGCTCAAGAAATATGGACTGAAACGAACCTCGCAAGTCATCGACATGTTGGGTCTGCAAGGCGACTCGGCCGATAATATCCCGGGATGTCCGGGCGTTGGCCCGAAGACTGCGCAGAAACTTATCGAGGATTTCGATAGTGTGGAGAATATGATTTCTGTCGTTGAGGCAGCCGTTGCCGAGGGCAAAAAGGAGCTCCCCAATTTAAAGAAAGGCATGTTTGCCAAGGTGGCAGAGAACATCCAGCAGATCAAGGATTCCAAATACCTCGCCACCATCTGCCTCGACGTGCCGGGCACCGTGCTTGATGCCGAGGCTCTTAAGGTAGAGACTCCCGACTATGCCAAGCTCGCCGAACTCTTTGGCGAGCTCGAATTCCGCAAGATGCGCGACGAGGTTCGAGCAAAGATAGGCAGTGACTCCCTTTTCGCAGAGCAGTCAGCACCTGTCACTACGTCAGGCCCTGCAGTTGCCTCTTCGGTTCCTGTCGGTCAATCCCTGTCCTCGTCTCAGCCAAGTTTGGCTGAGGAAAGAGACGCAGGCAGCCGCCCCTCTCAACCAATCCACGAGGGTGTCCCCGTGGCTCCTCAGTCCTATCAAACTATCCGCGACGTCAAGACCAACTATATCATCGTTGATACTCCCGAGAAGCGACAGGATATGGTGTCCGAACTTTTCTGGACCGCGGAATGGGCTTTCGACACCGAGACAACCAGCCTGAACATCATTGATGCAGAGCTTGTGGGCATATCGTTTGCTGCTGCAGACCACAAGGCTTGGTATGTACCCGTGCCTGCCGATCAGAACGTCGCGAAAGCCATTGTCGAGGAACTTCGTCCCATCTTCGAGAACGAAGCAGCTCTCAAGATAGCTCAGAATGCCAAGTACGACTATTCCATCCTGAAGCGTTATGGCGTCGAGGTGGCTTATCCACTTTTCGACACGATGATAGCGCATTATTTGCTCGAACCTGAGCAGCCGCACAACATGGATTACCTGTCGGAGATTTACCTTGGCTACAAGCCTATCCCGACAAGTGCACTCATCGACACCGGCAAAAAGAAAAAGGCTGCCGAAGCTGACCTCGACCTTTTTGCTATGATGGATGCTGCCGAGGATGAAGAAAAGCCGAAAACCATGCGCGACTGCCCAGTGGAGCAGGTGGCTGATTATTGCTGCGAAGATAGCGACGTGACGTATCAGCTCGCACAAAAGTTGCGTCCGATGTTGAAGAAGGAGAATTTGCTCAAACTCTTCACCGAAATCGAGATGCCTCTTGTTCGTGTGTTGGCAGATATGGAACTTACGGGTGTTCGTTTGGATGTCAGTGCGCTCACCGAGTCGAAGGCGATCCTTGAGGAGGAGCAGAAGCGATTGGAACAACGACTCGGCGAGATTGCAGGTCATCCCTTCAATCCGCTCTCACCTAAGGTCGTGGCACAGGTGATTTTCGATGAATTGCGTCTTGACCCGAAATCCAAGAACCGCAGTACGGCCGAAGATGTGCTTGTGCAACTCAAGAGCCGTCTTGACAATCCTGTCCATCTCGAACTTATCGACGGCATCCTGAGTTATCGAGGCAACAAGAAACTGCTCGGTACCTACATCGAGGCATTGCCCCAGGAAATCAATCCGAAGACGCATCGCATCCATTGCCAGTTCAACCAGACGGTCACGGCTACGGGACGACTTTCGAGCAGCAATCCCAACCTGCAGAATATTCCGATACGCGATGCAACAGGCCGCGAATTGCGCAAGGCATTTGTCCCCGACGAGGGCGAAGTCTTCTTCAGCGCCGACTATAGTCAGATTGAGTTGCGACTCATGGCTCATCTGAGCCAGGACCCGAACATGGTGGAAGCCTTCCTCGAAGGCGACGATATTCATCGTGCTACGGCTGCAAAGATTTACCATAAGTCCCTCGAAGAGGTCACCAAATTGGAACGTACCAAGGCCAAGACGGCTAACTTCGGCATCATCTATGGCATTTCGACCTTCGGCCTGGCTTCCCGTCTGAATATCCCACGTGGAGAAGCCAAGCAACTCATCGATGGCTATTTCTCTACCTATCCACGCATTCGTGAGTACATGGATGAGAGTATCCGCGTAGCTCGTGAGAAAGGATATGTGGAGACTTTGTTCGGCCGTCGTCGTATGCTCAAGGACATTCATTCCGCCAATGCCACCGTGCGTGGTTATGCCGAGCGAAATGCTATCAATGCGCCCATCCAGGGAACGGCTGCCGATATCATCAAGATTGCCATGGTGCGTATCTGGGAGCGTATTCGTCGCGAGAAGCTTCATGCAAAATTGTTGATACAGGTACACGACGAATTGAATTTCACTGTGCCTCCACAGGAACTTGAACGACTCAAGACGGTGGTGCTCGAAGAGATGTCGGGTGTCGTCAAACTCTCCGTGCCTCTTATCGCTGATTGTGGAAGCGGTCCCAATTGGTTAGCAGCACATTAACGTATGCTTTGCGACAAGATTTTGGATGACCGCGATTTCGGTCATCTATATATCATCATCAATCGTCGTGCGGTTCGTTATACGTTTCGTCCCGCCAATGATGGCACGTCAAAAATCGGCATCCGGGTAACTGTCCCTCCTCGTTATGACGTGAAGGATGTAGTGCGTGCGGTTGAGCAGAACCGCACGCAACTGCTTTCGATGCTGCAGGTTGACCAGACTGCCAAAGACGAGAAAAAGGAAACCGTGCATATCGACTGGGATTTTCGCATCGAAACCGATTGTTTGCACATCTCGTTTATCAAAGGAACGAGTCAGAAGGTTCTTTTTCATAAGGAAGCCGCCCAAATCGGCAAGAATATGCATGGTGAAGATATTATTTTGAAGCCAGCGATATTACAGTTTGTTTGTCCTCCTGATTTCGATTTTGATAAAGGTGACAGACAAGCTTTGTTTGAGCGTGCAATCATTGAAGGTGTCAGAATGTATGCCAAGGTGCAGTCGCCTCCACGTTTGCTTGGGTATGCCGCGCGTTATGGCATTCAGTTGAATGAGGTCAAGATCAATAGCAGCAAAGGAAGATGGGGGAGTTGCTCACAACACAAGCAGAGAACTCTCCTCAATAGCAAAAAGAGTTACAACATCAATCTTTCGCTCTTCACGTTGCTTTTGCCTATGCATCTCCAGAAGCTGATACTCCTTCACGAACTCACCCACACGCTCTACATGGATCACAGCCCCGCTTTTCATGCACACCTCAACACGTGGCTCGAAGGAAAGGAAGACGCGCTTGAAAAGGAGTTGAAGAAATACAATACTTCGATATTCTCGTTCGTCAAAAAGGAATAAATAGAATAAAAGAATACACCCCGAAACAGGATGTATTCTTTTTTTATTGCTGCGGTCCAATTCACTAAAGTAAAATGGACTCATCCAATCGTGTCGGTCCAATTCACTAACGTAAATTGGACTCATCCGATCGTGTCGGTCCAATTCACAAACGTAAATTGGACTCGTTCAATCGTGTCGGTCCAATTCACAAACGTAAATTGGACTCATCCAATCGTGTCGGTCCAATTCACAAACGTAAATTGGACTCATCCGATCGTGCCAGTCCAATTCACAAACGTAAATTGGACTCATCAGATCGCGTCGGTCCAATTCACTAACGTTAATTGGACTCATCCAATCGTGCCGGTCCAATTCGCTAACGTAAATTGGACTCATCCAATCGCGTCAGTCCAATTCACTAACGTAAATTGGACCCATCCAAACGAAGCATGACCAATCCTGGCTAAGATTGGTCATGCTGCTATTTAGGATATTACTCTCGCTGTTGCGAAAGTTGTCGGCTTATCGGATGATGATCTTCTTACCGTTCACGATGTTGATGCCCTTCTGGAAGCCGTTGAGGCGACGGCCATCGGGAGCAAAGATAAGGTTCGAATGGTTCGGGTGGTTCGAAGAGTCAACTTGTACTTCCTCGATGCCGAGGCTCTCGCCATTAGGACCATCAGGTCCGATATAAGCGGCTTCGGTGACGAAGAAGAGTACGATTTGTGCGGGACGAGCGCTGATGGTCTTCTTGTAGGTATAGGTATAGACGGTGCCGGTCTTGGTAGTAATGGTCGCTTTCATTTCGAATACGCCATTGGTTCCGAGGCTGCACGTCATATCGACAAGCGAACCATCCATATCACTCTTGAAGGTTTCCCAATTGTAGTTGCTCGAACAGCCGGTGTTCGATCCGGTGGTATTGTCCCAGTTGTCGCAACGTACGCCGAAGTATTCGGTGGTGATGTTGCCATTGCTGAACGCCTTACATCCGTAGAGTGCCCAGTTCTGCCAGTTCTGTTCACCCTTGGTATAGTTGTAGAACTTGAAGTTGCACTGGGAACCTGCCTTGAGCGTGTAGGTGGGTGAGAAGGTCTGCCACCAGCCATTGCTGAAGTCCTTGGCACCACACTCGGGGAAGTAGGTCGGGGTGGCTTCACCATCGACGGTGACAGCGAAGTCCTTGGTATAGACGAAACCGTCCTTGCGGATAGTGGCTGTCAAAGTGGTCTGGCCGTTGCTGACAATCTTGCCTTCGTTGGTGAGGACGTTGGGATTGCTCGATGTCCATTCAATAGTAGCGCCAAGCTTTCCTGCTGGAAGTGTGATGTCGGAGTTGACTTTGGTGCTGAGGCTTACCTTGTCGAGGGTGTACTTGATGGCAGCCTTTGCATCGGCTTTGCTGCCCCAAACCTGGAGGCCGCGAGTCTGATTGGATGTCGAAACATAGCCATTGCTCGAACTGAGGGCGGTGAAGCAGAGCGCAGAGATGTCGGTGAAGTCGATGGTCTGACGTGTCAATACGCCCTTGAATTCGATCAGGTTATTGCCTGTACGGATGCCCTTGAGCGAAATGTTGATGTAGCTGGTGCCATCGACGAGCTGCCATGTGCCCGTGTATTGGCCTGTGACGGTGCCGTCGCTGTTCAGATGGATAGTGGCAGGAGACTCGTAGGCCTTGTTGTCGGTATCCTGATTGTAGGGATGGGTGATGAGTTGGTAGTCGCCTGCCACCTCGTCAGCACTGTAAAGCTGCGATGCTGCGATGTCGGCAGTCGAAACGGTTTCGCCGCTGAATTCGTAGGGCGCTGTGACGAGCCAGCCGTCCTCGTTGACGAACATCTGATGGACGCGCACTTGATGTCCTTCGGTACCATTGTTGAAGCGGGTGTGATAGACGAGCAGTGCACGACCCTCATGATCGACGATAGCAGAGTTGTGTCCTTGGGCAAGTTCGGCAGTAGGCATGGTGTCCCACTGATAGTTGGCCAGGATCTTCACACCGATGCAACGACCGATGTTTCGGCCGTAGTTGAGGATGTAGCTGTTGTAGATGGCCGATTGCCCGGCAGCGGTGCAGCAGTCCTTATAAGGGCCGTCGGGTTTGTCGCTGCGGAAGACGCGTATCTGATAGCCACCACTGGCAACCAGTCCACCATAGCTCATGAAGAGGTAGTAGTAGTTGCCGATATGCTCGATGTAGGAAGCCTCACCCGAGACATAGTAACCACCTGCAATCTTCTTGCCGAAGTAGGGGTCGCAGGTCATGTCCTTCGAAGCAGACTGGGAGGAGGAGTCGACGCCGTTGATCTGCAGCGGGTAGGTGATGGTGTAGTCACGCAGGCCAGTCGTTTGGTCGAGTCGGATGATGAAGATGCCGCCCGACCATGAGCCATAGCTCATCCAAAGCTTTCCTTCTTCATCGTAGAAGACGCAGGGGTCGATGCAGTTGGGGTAATACTGACCCCAGTTGCTCGATACGTTGTAGCGAGAGGGTAGGCTGGACTGTTCACCGATGGCAATCTCAAGGTCGGTGTGCTTGTAGTCCTGGGTGCGATCGAAACCGTTGTGGGCATAGGACCCCTGGAAACCAGAAAAGACCACGGGACCTTGATAGATCCATGGACCCTGCGGCGAATCAGAAGTCATGCAGACAATGACCGAAGCCCAATGGTCGCCATTGATGCTCATATACATCAGCCACTTCTTCATCGTTGGGTTGTAGATTACATCGGGGGCCCATTCGTTGCCCTGGATGTTGTCGCCCTTATACTGCCAGTCGTGGGCATTGAAGTTTCCGAAATTAACTTCTGTGCCCTGGTAGTTCTTCACTTTCTTGATGGCATGCGTATTGTAAGCACTGGAGAAGTTGACGCGATTGCCGTTGAGGTCAGCGAAGAGGGTGCAGTTGCTGGTCTCGCCATTGCCGAAAGCGGTCCAGTTCTGGTAGTTGCTGGTGGGGGAGGTGTAACCGGCTCCAAGGTGTGAACCGTAGATGTAGTAGCGTGGAGAGGTCTTCTCGAAGTTGATGGTATCCATGAAGACCGAGGGGTCGTGGCATACGATGCGCTGGCCGTAGCTCTTGGTGTGCCAGGCACCTACAAGGTCGGCATCGGTCAGAACGGTGTCGGCCAATGAAGGAAGCGCAGCAGCAGAGAGTGCTAAGATTAAGAGATGTTTCATATAATATATATAATGTGTAGTCGGTGGAATAGGAGTGCTTTAATACTCGGAATACTCAGAATACTCGGAATAATCCGATAATTCGAAAATTCCGAGTACTCCGAAAAAAGACTTACTTCTTGACGATATATACTGCGAAGGTCTTGGCCTTCAAAGTCACGTTGAGGACGTCTCCATTGGCAGAGATGCTGGTTTCCTCGGGAACGATCTTCTCGGGCTCGTCGAGGGTGTTGTCAGCATCGAGGTCATCGCTGTGGAGCAGAATCTGACGAGCTGAGGTGATGCCATCAAGGCCATTGAAGCGTACGGCGAGCGACTGGTCGGAATCGCTGGTGTTGGCCACCTTGACGATGTATTCGCCTGTGCCCTTGTCAACGACAGCCGAAGCGAAGAGACCATTCTGGTCTTCATCTCCTGCCACAACCTTTCCATCCATGGTAAGAGGAAGGACGTTGGTGCCCTTGTGGTGGCAATAGAGCTGCTGTACATAGTAGGACACGGACTTCATTGAGCGGAGATTGTCGAACCAGATCATGTCGGGACGCCACTGCCAGCCCTTGACGTGGGCAAAGAGAGGAGCGTAGGTGGCCATATGGACGATGTCGGCGTTGCGCTCGATACCGGTCATATGGGCAGCTTCGTAAAGTGAGGTCTCGAAGTGGTTCCACTTCTTGCCCTTGCCGTGGCAGGCATATTCGCCAGCGAATACGGCTGGACCCTCGCGATCATAATTGTCATAACGATGGCCGTGGCTGAGGAACCATGCCTCGTCGCGGTAGTAGTGCTCGTCATAGAGATCGACCTTGAGTTCCTTCATGCGTGGCTGGAGGAGGTCGAAGTCCCAACCTTCGGAGTTAGGACCGGTGGTGCCGATGAGCTTGAGGTCGGGATAAGCGGCACGAAGGGCGTCACTGAAGAGTTTCAGACGGGAGGTGAAGGCTGGATTGTTGCCGCCATGTGCCTCATCGTAGTCCCACTGCTCGTTGCCAACACCCAGATAGTGGAGGTTGAAGGGTTCGGGATGTCCCATTTCGGCGCGAACCTTGCCCCACTTGGTGTTGACATCACCATTGGCAAACTCTACAAGGTCGAGAGCATCTTGGATGTAAGGCTTCAGGTCCTTGAGGGCAACGTGTACCTTGGCCTCGTCCTTGATCTCATTCTGGAACTGGCAAGCCAGACCGCAGCTGATGACAGGAAGTGGCTCGCAACCGAAGTCCTCGCAAAGCTGGAAGAACTCGAAGAAGCCAAGGCCATAGCTCTGGTGATAATCGGGATAAAGGCGATGGGGGAAGGTGTTCTCCCAACGGTTCTCGTTGATGGGGCGATTCTCGACGGGACCTACGGAATTCTTCCACTGGTAGCGCTGCTCAAGGTTGGTGCCCTCGACGATGCAGCCGCCGGGGAAACGGAATACGCCGGGCTTCAAGTCGCAAAGTGCCTGAGCAAGATCCTTACGCATACCATTCTCGCGGCCCTTCCAGGTATCCTTGGGGAACACAGAGATGTGCTCGAGGTCGGTAGCCACGATTGGTTCTTTCTCGTCAAAGCCACGAAGGAAGATGCGGAAGGCGAGATCATCGGCAGTTACCTTTGCGGTAATCTCTGTGGTGTATTTCTTCCATTCCTTGCCTTCTACGTCAATGCGACCTGAAGCAGTCTCCTGGGTCTCACCCATAGAGTCGTTGTCGGAGAACCAGAGGAGCAGGGTGCTCTTGCCGCCATTTGGGCAACGAGCCCAAAGGCTTACACGATAGACTTCATCGGCCTTGGTGGCAATACCGAAGAAGCCTTCGTTCTCAATACCAGTGCGCTTGTGTACGTGACCTGGATCGGAAAGACGTACATAATGAGGATTACGCTTGAATGGACCATCGTTACGAACTTCAACCTTGCCGAAAGCCTGCCAGCCCATCAGGGCCTGGGGAAATTCGAACGAACGGTTCTTGATCATCTCGGCATAGAGGCCGCCATCGGCTGCATAGTTGATGTCTTCGAAGAAGATGCCGTACATCGTGTTCTTGATTTCTGCGCCAGGTTGTGTGGCCTCTACGAGCAATTCGCTGGTGGGGACAGTAGGCTTATTGTCACAAGAAGCGAGTGTTATTGCACCAAGGGCCAAGAGGGCAAAAGAAGCAAAATTAGTTTTCATTGTGCATTTTTGGAATTTAATGTGCGTGATATAATAGAGTTGATAATAGTCGATAGGTCTTGTTTTAATCGATGCAAAGATAGTGCTTTTTTTTGGAAATTTTATATATATTCATAAAGAA
Organism: Bacteroidales bacterium; assembly: GCA_017519885.1. Classification (GTDB taxonomy): domain Bacteria; phylum Bacteroidota; class Bacteroidia; order Bacteroidales; family UBA3663; genus Liminaster. The sequence goes on from JAFWRO010000001.1 coordinate 99,108, forward strand.
AATAGTGTTTTGGAGTCAAAAAAGATGTATTTTTAGTTTTTTTCATCATAATTTTCATATTTTTTTGTAAATAATTCTTATGTTTCAAAAAAAAACTCTATCTTTGCGCATGAAATTTGTTTAAGCTTGAAGTTTTTCTCGATGATATTTCGAAGAATTAAGGATAGCCAACATTTGATAGTGGTGCTACAACTAACAACACATTATCACACACATCTTAATCACAGATGCTTTTCAATGTTGCCATCGCCATTGACTCGTTGAGTATGCTTTATGCTCACGGGAGCTTTGCGATGTGAGTGACGTTTTGATTTGTCAAAAGCAGTCAAAAACAACTACACATTTTATATAATTAACACTAAATTAAAGTTACAATGCAAAAGCAACTATTCTTATTGATGCTTGGTCTGAGTACCATGGGCGGCGTAGCGATTCATCCTACACCGGCAATGGCCTTAGAAGCACCGGCTCCTAACATTATTGTTAAGGGCCAAGTTGTTGACGACATGGGTGAACCACTCACAGGTGCAACCATCAAGGTGAAGGGTACGGCTACAGGTACGATTACTGACCTTGACGGTAACTTTGAGTTGAGCGTTGATCCCAATGCAACTCTCGAAGTGAGCTATGTAGGTTTCCAGAACCAGGACGTTCAGGTGAACGGACGCACATCGCTCCCCACTATCAAGATGGCTTCCGACAGCGAAATCCTTGAACAGGTCGTTGTCGTAGGTTACGGTACACAGAAGAAAGCCGACCTCACCGGTTCGGTGGCTATCGTGAATGCGGAGGAAATGAAGAAGTCCTCCAACTCGAATATCTCGACCATGCTCGAGGGTAAGGTTCCTGGCGTACAGATTACCAGCGACGGTCAGCCTGGTGCCGATCCTGCAGTTCGTATCCGTGGTATCGGCTCGTTCGGCAGCACAGCTCCTCTTTACATTATCGATGGTGTGCCTGTGGGTACGACCATCCGCGACTTCTCGCCCAACGACATCGAGACCATCCAGGTGCTCAAGGATGCAGCAGCAGGTGCCATCTACGGTTCTCGTGCTGCCAACGGCGTGGTCATCATCACCACCAAGGGCGGTAAGAAGGATCAGCCTCTGAAGGTCGATTACAAGGGCTACTTTGGTGTCGATCAGATCAGCAAGGGCGTTTATGACGTCATGGATGCTGACCAGTACAGCAACTACCTTGGCCAGGCCGCTGCCAATTCGGGCACTCCACTCCCCGGTGGCTACAGCCAGCAGGGCGACGGAAGCTACAAGTTCCGCGATGCTACCAATACCGATTGGTTCGAAGAGGTGTTCAAGACGGGTATCCGCCAGAACCACAATGTGAACCTTAGCGGTGGCGGTGCTCACAATACCTATAATGTCGCCCTCGACTACTTCAACCAGAAGGGTACCCTCGAAGGTGCAGGCCCTAACTACGAGCGTTACACCGCACGCGTGAACAACTCGATGGATGCCAAGTTCATCAAGTTTCACACCAGCCTCACCTATTCGCATTCCAACCAGGACGGTATGGGTCTCTCGAACGCTTCTGAGTACGTGCAGGGTCTCTATGGCGATGTGACCAACGTGCTGCGCGGTACGCTGCTGATGCAGCCAACCATCAAGGCATACGACGAATCGACTTGGGTGCTCGATGATGTGGTCGGTTCGGCCAGCAGTTTCAATTACGATGCCTACGGCTACGGCGTATATTACGACACCGTGCATGGCGATATCTCTGCTTCGAACCCCTTGCTCGTCAACAAGCAGCTGACTCGCAATACGGTTGTCGATCGCTTCGTTGCCACAGGTTCTGCTGATGTCGATCTCCTTGGCATGTTTGGCGTCGAGAGCAAGAACCACAAACTGAATTATAAAATCAACCTTTCCTATAGCAAGATGCATGCCCGAGACAAAACATGGGTGGCAGCTTGGATCCAGAGCAACCGCGTCTATCTCGACAAGAGCAACGAGCGCCTGACGAAGAATGCACGCATGGCATCCGACGCGCTGATAGAGAACACGCTGACCTACGACGGCACAATCGGACGCAACCACATCAACCTCTTGGTCGGCCAGACTTATGAAGAGGAGAACTGGAATGACCTGAACGCTTGGGGCGTTAACCTTTCAGAACCTTATTTCCCGCAGATTCAGAATGCTGCCACGCGTGATGCTTCCTCCCCCGAGAATAAGCATGCACTTGCTTCCTATATTGCCCGTTTGAACTACGACTTCGACGGCCGTTACTTGATTTCTGCTATCGTACGTCGTGACGGCAGCTCTCGTCTTACGAAGGAAATTCGTTGGGCAACCTTCCCATCAGTATCCGTTGGCTGGCGTATCGACCGCGAGCCCTGGTTCAAGGTTAGCAAGAATGTCATCAACCTCCTGAAGCTCCGTGGCAGCTACGGTGTGCTCGGTAATGAGAACATTGGTGAGTATCAGTTCCAGGCTACCATGAACCGACTGAACATGACCTACAGCTTTGGCAACGTTCCAGTACTGGGTTCTGCCATCACGACCTTCGTGAATCAGAAAATTGCTTGGGAAAAGAAGAAGACTTCCAATGCTGGTATCGACATCGCTATGTTCAACAACCGCATCGAGTTCACTGCAGAGTGGTACAAGAACGTCTCTGAAGACCTGCTTTATAATGTGCCTGTGCCTGCCAGTGGAGGTTTCGCCAATACTAGTGTGACGATGAATGCTGCCTCAATGGAGAACAGTGGTCTTGAGTTCTCGCTGACTTATCGCAACCACGATCATCCATTCAAGTATGATATCAGCGCCAACTTGAGCACCTTGAAGAACAAGGTAACCTCTCTTGGCTTCGGTACCGACGCGCTCATTTCTGGTGCCTATGCTACCTACGTGGGCCAGGAGATCGGTCAGTTCTACGGCTGGGTTTATGAAGGTATTGCTCGCACTCAGGAGGAACTCAACGCTCATAATGCTGTGGCTCGCCAGGATGGTGCCAATGTGGGCGACTGCCTCTACAAGGACATGAATGGTGACGGCATCGTCAATGGTGATGACCAGGTGGTTCTCGGCAGTGGTCTGCCAAAGATCAACTTCGGTCTGAGTGCTCACTTCGAGTACAAGCGTGTCGATCTCAGCATCTCGACCTTCGGCGCTCTCGACTACCACGTATCAGACGACATCTACAACAGCCTCAACTCCTGCTATGGCTATGGCAACAAGGAAGTAGGCATGTCGGATGCAAACCGTTGGGAAGGCACTACCTACGTATCGGATGTTCCTCGCACATACCTCTCCAACAATGCTTCGCTGGGTTGGAACGACCTCTTCAGCGACCGCAAGATCCAGAATGCTGCCTATTGGAAGATTGCCAACATCGAACTTGGCGTCAACTTGCCTGACAAGTGGTTCGGTGGCTATGTTTCTGGCGTACGCGTCTACGGTTCTGCCCAGAACCTCTACACCTTCACAGGTTATCATGGCTATAATGTCGATTATGCAGGCGGCACCTTCACCCCGGGCTACAACTTCTGTTCGTTCCCAACGCCTCGCACCTTCATGGCCGGTATCCTCTTCTCATTCTAAGTCGAGCACATGACAAAATCTTGAAAAATTGAAGAATATGAAACTATATAGAATATCCTTTGCACTATTGTTGGGTCTCGGCGTGATGACTTCATGCGACGACAAGCTGGATCTGATCAATCCCAACCAGCAGACCACCAGTACTTGGGGCAACACTGCCGCCGACCTGGAGGAAGCCGTGATTGCCGCCTACAACCACATCCGCATGGAGGGCACTTACGCCCGTGTGGGTTATAATATTGATGTATGCCGTGGTGACGAAGTTTGGAACTCCTCACAGGTTTGGTATATGCCTTTCGATGACCTCAATGAGCCAATCACCGACGAAATCGGCCAGTGGTCGTGGCGTGACTGGTACTATACTATCACCGTCACCAACTATGTCCTTTCGCGTTGCGGTGAAGACAACAATGCACTCACCGATCAGTATAAGCGTATCAAGGGTCAGGTGCTCTTCCTCCGTGGCCTCGCTTATTTCAATTTGGCTAACTATTATCAGAATCCTGCACTTATCACCGACTTCGCTGCCTATTCGACACTCGATGGCCTCTATGCCGCTAATGTGCAAGAAGGTGAGCAGAATGGTTTCGCACAGTATGACCGTGTTCTCGACCAGGTGGAAGCTGACTTCCAGGAGGCTATGACACTTCTCCCATCGCGTGATCTGGGAGGTGAGTGGGCCAAAGGTCGTGCTACCTGTGGTGCTGCCGCCGGCTATTATGCCCGTGTCCTTATGCAGCGTCACAAGTACAGCGAGGCTCTTGCCGTGCTCAAGGACATCATCGGCAAGCGCTATGGCAGCTACAAGCTGATGGCCAACTATGGTGACAACTTCCGCGAAGGTCCTGCTTACGAGAATAACGAGGAGAGCCTCTTCGAAGTACAGTTCCTTGATCATGATTCTCAGGGCACCGACGACGAATGGACTCCTGTCAACACCAGTGCCAATGCTACCCAGGGTTCTGCTATCGAGAGTAACTTCGGTCCCGGCGATTTCGGCGGATGGGCCGACCTTTCGGCAGCTCCTTGGCTCTATAACCTTTTCAAGGCTGAGCGTACCACCAATGGTAGCCTCGATCCACGTCTCTATTGGACTATCGGTACCTACGAGCCCGAATGGGATGGCTTCGAGTATGGCAATGTCTGCTTCACTGTTCCTATGACTGCTGATGCATTCATCGTGACCAACAACAACTTTGGTGGTCTTCCGATTGCCAAGTGGACCAACCTCCGCACCGGCCTTTATGACAAGGTGGTTACCGGTCTGCACGATGGTATCAACCTCCGTATGATGCGCTATTCCGACGTGCTGCTTCGTGCCGCCGAATGCGAGAACGAGGTAAACGGACCTACCCAGCAGGCTATCGACTGGATCAACGAGGTTCGTGCACGTGCTGGTCTCGCTGGTCTCAATCTTGCCAACTTCAATTCTAAGGACAAGCTCTTCGAGCAGATTGCCAACGTCGAGCGTCCGAAGGAGTTCGGCTGCGAGTATGGCCGTGGTCTTGACCTGATTCGTTGGGGCTTCTTCTACGATGCCGGACGTATGGCCCAGATCAAGCAGCATGCCGCTGTCAATTTCTGGACAAAGGCTGACTATGAGTCTGGCTCTTACGCTTATACCCCCAAGGATGCCGTTAGCTACGATGGATGCTCGAAGAGTTCGTATGACACGTTCGTCGATGGTCATGAGTACCTGCCCATCTTCCAGGGTACGCTCAACGACAACCCGAACCTCGTGGGCAACTCTGCCAACAACAGCACTTCGAATGCTTCTTACTTCACAAGCAAAGGTTGGACTGTTCATCCAGTCGTTGACCTCTAAACAAATAAGAATTAATTGACACTTATTTATTTCAAGAAAATGAGACATCTAAATAAAATAGCATCTCTCTTCGGCGTTGCAGCTCTCGGTCTGGCGCTGACGGGCTGTGAGGGCGGTGACCTTTATAACATCGATGCTCCCGACTGGATTGCCGCACGCGCTGACTCGATTGCCAACTCTAAGTCCAACGAGCCGCAGGAAGAGCTCGAAGGCATGGAGGAGGATGTATATACCATTGGCAATACTGACTACTCTACGGGCTGGTGGGCAACATTCTCAAAGTATTATCAGATTCCCGATGGCGAGACTTGGAACGCGATTTTCAATTTGAACATCAATCCCAATGCCTCCAACACCTACAAGAACTTTGCACTCATTCTCTGCAACGACGAGGATCGTGGCGCCGGCAACTACAAGGAATATGGTGCCATCCGTTATGACAACCAGCCCAGTGGTAACTCCGAGTGGGGCGACTACATCGACCGCGATTGCGTAGAGAGCACGCTCACTTTCGGCAGCGATACTGATGCCGGTGTTGAGAAACTCGGTGGTCGCGTCACCCTTACCATCGACCGTTCGGATCCAAGCACGTTCGTCGTAAAGATGACCAATGGTACTGTCACCAAGACCTACAAGGCCAAGTCGGCTCTTCCGAACTTGAATGCCGATGAGTCGAACAACAAGATTCGTGCCTTCCTCGTTCCAGAAGGTTCCTACATCAACTTCCTGCAGTCGAACATCGAGCCTATCGGTGGCTTCACTTCTGCCGAGGACAAGCAGCCACTTTCGTTGAAGCTGAATGGTGTGCCTCGCAAGGTGCTCGAGAACACCGAACTTGCCGATTTCTTGGCAAATATCACTGCTACCGTCGAGTTCGAGCAGCAAGTTTCGAAGACTGTGAAAGCCGAGGACCTCACTATCGAGGTAATTCCAGATCTTGCTTCTTTGGGCACGAAGACACTCGTGGCCGCCTATAACAAGACCTTCAAGGGCGAGAATGCTGCTCAGCCAGTCATCGGTTATGCAACATTCGAAGTGGTTGACAAGATGTACACCAGCATCGGTGCCACCGACAACTCGACACCATTCTGGGGCGCTCATTCCGAGTACGTCAAGGTAGCTCCATACGAGACCTTCGTTTCGAACTTCACCAACTTCACCAGTGGTATATCCAACTGGAACAACTTCTGTGTAGTTCTCACTCGACTGGATGCCAGCGAGTATGCTGTTGTCCGCGCCGACAACTATGGTTGGGGTGATGGCTATGGCAATTGTATCCCAAGTGGTGGACAGGCCGACTGGGGCGCATGGCTCGCAGCTATGGATGGCGCTAAGGTAACTACCTTCGTGACCAACAATGGCGACGGCACAGCTGACGTAAAGTGCGTGATGGTTGGCAATGATGGCAATACCTATTATCAGGATTACATCGGCATCGGTGGCGTTGATCCCGAGGACTTCTACTTCCACTTCACCGTGGATGGCAGCCACATCGAGTTCGATAATGTCATTGGCGAGGAAGACAACTCATCTCCATTCTGGGGCGCTCACTCCGAGTATGTCAATGTGCCTGCTGGCCAAACCTATACACAGCGCTTCAAGAACTTCACCAATGGTGTTTCGAACTGGAACAACTTCTGTGTAGTTCTCACTCGTCTGGATGCCACTGAGTATGCTGTTGTACGTGCCGACAACTATGGTTGGGGCGACAGCTATGCAGCTTGTATTCCAAGCGGTGGCCAGCTCGATTGGGGCGCATGGCTTGCTGCTATGGACGAAGCTATGGTAACCGTTTCGGTAACCAACAATGGCGACGGAACAGCTGACATCAAGTGCGTGATGGTGGGCAACGATGGTAACACCTATTATCAGGATTACCTCGGCATCAGCCCGGTTGATCCCGAGGATGTCTACTTCCACTTCACCGTCGATGGCAGCCATCTGATATTCGAGTAAATCGCTGAGTCTCTTCGCTATTCGTGGCAAGAGAAGAATTCTAAATTGGAAGACCGAAGTGACAAACAGGCCACTTCGGTCTTCTTTTTCTCTACACGATTGTAAATTGTTAATTTATAATTGTTATTTTACATTTATTTTTCGTATCTTTGCGCCGCTTTTGCCCACTAAAGGGCAGGCCTAACGAATTTTTTTATATGTCTAACAATTTAAAGAACACCGCTATCGAAGACTTCGATTGGGAAGCTTACGAGAACGGCGAGACCCTTACCTCGGCAAGTAAGGAAGAGCAGGTTGCTGAGTATGACAAGACCCTCAGCAGCATCAATGCTAACGAAGTAGTCAAAGGTACTGTAACCGCTATCAACAAGCGTGAGGTTATCGTAAACGTTGGCTACAAGAGCGAGGGCGTAATCCCAGCATCAGAGTTCCGCTACAATCCCGACCTGAAGGAAGGTGATGAAGTAGAGGTTTACATTGATTCTCCCGAGAATCGCGCTGGTCAGCTCGTGCTCTCTCACAAGAAGGCTCGCGCCACTACTTCTTGGGCCCGTGTCAACGAGGCTCTCGAGAACCAGGAGATTGTCACTGGTTTCGTGAAGTGTCGCACCAAGGGTGGTATGATCGTTGATGTCTTTGGCATCGAGGCATTCCTCCCAGGTTCGCAGATTGACGTTAAGCCAATCCGTGACTATGACGTATTCGTCAACAAGACAATGGAATTCAAGGTTGTGAAGATCAACCAGGAGTACCGCAATGTCGTTGTCAGCCACAAGGTGCTCATCGAGGCTGAGCTCGAAGAGAAGCGCAAGGAACTCATCTCGCAGCTTCAGAAGGGCCAGATCATCGAGGGTACTGTCAAGAACATCACCTCTTATGGTGTATTCGTTGACCTCGGTGGCGTTGACGGTCTCATCCACATCACAGACCTCAGCTGGGGCCGCGTAAGCGATCCTAAGGAGGTTGTGCAGCTCGACCAGAAGATCAAGGTCGTTATCCTCGACTTCGATGAGGAGAAGAAGCGTATCGCCCTTGGCCTGAAGCAGCTTTCTGCACATCCATGGGATGCCCTTGATCCTGACCTCAAGGTCGGCGACAAAGTGAAGGGTAAGGTTGTCGTTATGGCCGACTACGGTGCATTCGTTGAGATTGCTCCTGGTGTTGAGGGCCTGATCCACGTATCTGAGATGAGCTGGAGCCAGCACGTACGTTCGGCCAACGATCTGCTCAAGGTCGGTGACGAGGTAGAGGCTGTCATCCTTACTCTCAGCCGTGAGGAGCGCAAGATGTCGCTCGGTCTGAAGCAGCTCAAGGAGGATCCATGGGCAAGCATCGAGACAAGGTATCCTATTGGTTCGGATCACGAGGCCAAGGTTCGCAACTTCACCAACTTCGGTGTATTTGTTGAGCTCGAGGATGGCGTTGAGGGTCTGATCCACATCAGCGACCTCTCTTGGACCAAGAAGGTTAAGCATCCTTCTGAGTTCACCCAGATTGGTGCTCCTATCTCTGTTCGCGTGCTCGAGATCGACAAGGAGAACCGTCGTCTCAGCCTCGGTCACAAGCAGCTCGAGGAGAATCCTTGGAATGCTATCGAGGAGAAGTACACCGTTGGTTCTATCCACAATGGTACCATCGCTGAGCTCATCGACAAGGGTGCAGTCATCAGCCTCGAAGAGGGCGTTGAGGGCTTTGCTACTCCTAAACACCTCCAGAAGCAGGATGGTTCACAGCCTAAGTTGGGCGAGACTCTTGACTTCAAGGTAATCGAGTTCAAGAAGGACAACCGTCGCATCATCCTCTCTCACTCTCGTATCTTCGAGGATGAGCAGAAGGCTGAGCAGCGTAAGGCTAATGCCGAGAAGCGTGCAGCTGCCAAGGCTGCTGCTGCCGAGAAGGCTGCTACTCCAATGCCAACTATCGAGAGAACTACTCTCGGTGACATTGACGCTCTTGCAGCTCTTCGCGACAAGCTCGCTGGCAAGTAAGACTCAGACCCTCTAAATCCCCCTGCTTAGGGGGACTTTAGCTGGAGAATAAAATTCAGGCGCTATCCCGATTGGGGTAGCGCCTGTTTTTCTTATATCCCGAATTATCGAATTATCGAATTGTGGGCATCCTTATACTAATTCTCCGAGCAAGGTAGCCGATGATGCATCGGTGACGCGGACCATCACCAGGTCTCCGGGCTTGGCATCGCCCTTGGGGAAAACAATCATCTTGTTCTGCTGCGAGCGGCCGCACATCTGTTCGCGACTGCGCTTTGAGTAGCCTTCGACGAGCACCTCGAACGTCTTGCCGATGTCGCGACGATTGCTTTCGAGGCTGAGTTCGTTCTGCAGGGCGATGATTTCTTTGAGTCGGCGTATCTTCTCTTCTTCGGGAACGTCGTCGGCATAATGACGAGCCGCAAAAGTGCCGGGACGTTCACTGTACTTGAACATGAATGCCGAATCATAACCAACTTCGCGCATCAGGCTAAGCGTCTGGGCATGATCGTCGAGCGTTTCACCACAGAAGCCGCAGAACACGTCGGTTGAAAGTCCGCAGTCGGGGATGATGCGACGGACGGCAGCAATGCGATCAAGGTACCACTCGCGGTCGTACTTGCGATTCATCTTTTTGAGCACGGCCGAAGAGCCTGACTGGACAGGCAGGTGCAGATGATGACAGATGTTCTTGTGAGCGGCCATCGTTTCGAGGATCTTGTCGCTCATGTCTTCAGGATTGCTGGTCGAGAAGCGGATACGCATTCCGGGAGCAGCATCGGCAACGATGCCGAGGAGGTCGGCAAAGTCGATGCCTTCCTGTTTTTCAGCGTCGCAGTAGCGGTAACTGTTGACATTCTGCCCCAGTAAGGTAACTTCCTTGAAGCCTTTCTGCTCAAGGTCACGAAGTTCGTTAAGAATTGAACTTACTTCGCGTGAACGTTCACGACCACGGGTATAGGGAACGATGCAATAAGAGCAGAAGTTGTTGCAACCACGCATGATCGAAATGAATCCGCTGATGCGGCTATTACCGACGCGGCTGGGAATGATATCCTTGTAGGTCTCGGTAGTTGATAACTGAACATTGACTGCCTTCTCGCCAGCTTCAGCAGCTGCCACGAGATTGGGCAGGTCAAGATAGGAGTCGGGACCTGCTACGAGGTCGGCGCCGTGCTCGAAAAGCCCATCGCGGACACGTTCGGCCATGCATCCCAATACTCCTACAATGAGTTGGTTGTGCATGCCGCTGTCCTTCGGACTTTTGGCCCGCTTGTTCTTGACACTCTGGAAGAACTGCAGTCGGCTATATATCTTCTGTTCAGCATTATCACGCACCGAACAAGTGTTCATAAAGACGGCGTCAGCATCGTCGATGTTATCGCACAGCTCGTAGCCAATGGTCTGCATGATGCTGGCCACAACCTCGCTATCTGCTACATTCATCTGACAACCGTAGGTCTCTATGAATAGTTTCTTCATACTATTTTGTTAAATATTGTTTATAAATTGAACTTTGTTGTAAAAAAATTTGGCAAATGGATGAAAACATCTTATCTTTGCAGCGAAAATTTATCATAGTTAAGGTTTAGGTTAATACAACAAGCGAGCCTGTGAAGGTTAGCTTGTTTTTTTATATCATTCGCTTTACAGGTTGACCAAAATGGGACAAAAAAGGAGGGATAAGATGAATTTCCCCCGAAATATTTGTCTGTTTCAGCAAAATTCTGTAAATTTGCGCCGCAAAGATAGCCATTATTTTTCAAAGACGCAAGAAAATTGATATGAATTATACGAAAATGACTCCTGAAGAGGCCGCAGCGCTCATCAAAGATGGCGATACACTTAGTTTTAGCGGCTTCTCTTCGACCGGCACACCACGAGTTGTTACCGAAGCGTTAGCCAAAAGAGCCGAAGCCGAACATGCCGCAGGTCGTCCTTTCAAAGTAAGTCTGTTTACAGGAGCTATTACGAGTGATAAGCTCGACGATGCTTTGGCCAATGCCCATGCCGTTGATCGTCGAATGCCTTTCAATGGTTCGCCAGTGATGCGCAAAGCTATCAACAGTGGAGAGGTGAATTATCTTGATATGCACCTCTCGGTAGTTGGACAATATGTGCGCTATGGCTTCCTCGGCAAGGTCGATTGGTGCATCATCGAGGCTGTCGAGGTCTCTGATTTAGGTGAGATAACCCTTGCTGGTGGTGTCGGATGTGTAGATACCTATGCCCGTGTAGCTGACAAGATCATCATCGAGCTAAATTCGGCTTACGACTATCGTATCCGCGGAATGCATGATATTTACACAGTGGCAGATCCTCCCCGCCGAGACGTTATCCCTATCTATAAGCCCTCCGACCGTATTGGCAGTCCTATCTTGAAGGTTGACCCCAAGAAGATTGTTGCTGTCGTTCCTTGCCACTATCACTACAACGTGCCGCCCTTTACTCCCCTTGACGAGATAACCACCAAGCTTGGCCGGAATGTTGTTGATTTCTTGGCGAACGAATTTCGTATAGGTCATCTCCATTCGGGTATCCTTCCCATCCAATCGGGCGTGGGCAATGTGTCAAATGCCGTACTTGAGGCATTGAAGGACGCCTCCGACATTCCTCCTTTCACACTTTATACCGAGGTATTGCAGGACAAGGGCGTCGACCTGATTGACTTGGGACGCTGCACATTTGCATCGACAGGTTCACTTTACCTGAGTGATGCTTATTATGATAAGGTGATGAATAACATCGACTTCTATAAGGATCACATCATCCTACGACCTTATGAGCTGTCGAATCACCCGGAGATTGTACGCCGACTTGGTGTCATCACCATCAACACTGCGCTGGAAGTGGATATCTATGGCAATGTCAATTCTACCCATGTCCTGGGCACCAAGATGATGAACGGTATTGGTGGTGCGGCTGACTTTGCACGCAATGCCTACACGTCCATCTTCATCTGTCCTTCCATCGCGAAGAAAGGCACCATCTCTGCTATCGTGCCCTATGTCACCCATGTCGATAGTTCAGAACATTCTGTGATGGTAGTTGTTACAGACCAGGGCGTTGCCGACCTGCGAGGCAAGTCACCTCGTCAGCGTGCCGAGACCATCATTGAGAACTGTGCACATCCAAGCTATCGTCCCTTGCTGCGTAAGTATCTCGAATTGGCACTCAAGGAAGGTGGGCATACACCAATGTCACTCGACCACTGTTTTGACTTCCACAAGGAGTTCCGCAAGTCGGGAGATATGCACAACACCACTTTCGATTGAAACTCAATCGAAAGGGTTTTGAAAGGTTTGAAAGGTTCTGAAATGTTCGAAAGGTCGTTCGGCCTTCGAACCCTTCGAACCCCTCAAACCCCTTAAACCCCTTGAACCCTTCGAACCCCTCGAACCTTTTTATATCCTCACATAACTATGTATCGTAAACAAACCTGTGGCGAGCTTCGTCTTGCCAATGTTGGCCAGGAGGTCACGCTGGCCGGATGGGTGCAGCGCGTCCGCAAGATGGGCGGCCTCACTTTCGTTGATCTTCGTGATCGTTATGGTATCACTCAACTCGTTTTCGATGAGAGCGAGGCTGATGCAGCTCTTTGTGAAAAGGCCACACACCTGGGTCGTGAATATGTCATTCAGGTGATTGGCATTGTACGCGAACGTGAAAGCAAGAATAAGAATATTCCTACTGGCGATGTCGAGATTGTGGCCAAGGAGCTGAACGTGATTTCGGTTTCCGAGGTTCCACCCTTCACCATCGAAGACAAGACCGATGGCGGCGATGATCTTCGTATGCAGTATCGTTATCTCGACTTGCGTCGTCCGATGGTGCGCAAGAATCTGGAACTTCGTCACAAGCTGGCTTTCGAGGTGCGTCGTTATCTTGATGCCCAGAACTTCCTGGAGGTGGAAACCCCAATGCTCATCAAATCTACTCCCGAGGGTGCACGTGACTTCGTGGTTCCTTCCCGCATGAATCCTGGTCAGTTCTACGCCTTGCCACAATCTCCACAGCAGTTCAAGCAGCTGCTTATGGTGGCTGGTTTCGACCGTTATTTCCAGATTGTAAAGTGTTTCCGCGATGAGGACCTTCGCGCTGACCGTCAGCCTGAGTTCACACAGATCGACTGCGAGATGTCGTTTGTCGAGCAGGATGATGTCATCGAGATGTTCGAAGGCATGATGAAGCATCTTTTCAAGGAACTTAAGGGCATCGAGTTCGACAAGTTCCCTCGTATGACTTGGGAGGATGCCATGAAGTATTATGGTTCCGACAAGCCTGACCTTCGTTTCGGCATGAAGTTCGTCGAACTTAAGAATATGTCGCCGCTGCGTGCTTATGTCCAGGGTGCCGACACCAGTGGAGTAGGACAGAGCGTCTTCCCCGAGGGTCAGTTCTCGGTATTCGATAGCGTGCCCTATGTGGCTGGTATCAATGCCAAGGGCTGCGCCAACTATACACGCAAGCAGATCGACGGTCTCACCGACTTCGTGAAGCGTTCGCAGATTGGTGCCAAGGGCCTTATCTGGGTGCGCAAGAACGAGGATGGCAGCATCAAGTCGAGCATCGACAAGTTCTATGCTCCTGAGGTCATCGAGACCATCTGCCAGAAGTTCGAAGCCGAGCCTGGCGACCTGATGCTCATCCTTTGCGGTGAAATGCGTCGCACACAGAAGCAGCTTTGTGCCCTTCGTCTCGAGATGGGTCAGCGCCTTGGTTTCCGCGATCCTTCTGTCTATGTGCCCCTTTGGGTCATCGACTTCCCGCTCTTCGAATGGGATGAGGAGACACAGCGCTACTATGCTACTCATCACCCGTTCACCAGCCCCAATCCCGAGGACATCCCGCTCCTCGACGCCGATCAGGGCAAGGTTCGTTCGTGGGCTTACGACTGCGTCATGAATGGCGTAGAGCTCGGTGGCGGTTCGGTTCGTATCCACGATTCGAAGTTGCAGGAGAAGATGTTCGAACTTCTGGGCTTCACCGAGGAGAAGGCTATGGAACAGTTCGGCTGTCTGATCAATGCCTTCAAGTATGGTGCACCTCCTCACGCTGGTCTTGCATTCGGCTTGGATCGTGTCGTTTCGATGTTTGCCGAAATCGATTCCATCCGCGATACCATCGCATTCCCCAAGAACAACCAGGGTCGCGACGTGATGATCGATGCACCTTGCGCCATCGACCAGGCACAGCTCGACGAACTCCAGATTGCGTTGAACCTCAAGGAGGAATAATTGCCTCCAATCTCCATAGAAAGGAATGGAAACCTGTGTTGTTTCCATCCCTTTCTTCGTTTTTCTCTGCTTCTATTCTTTAATATATTAATCCATAAAACACCATCCACACATGAAAAGACTCCTGTTATTTATTCTCACTGTCCTGACCCTCGTCAGCACGGCTGATGCCAAGAAAAAGGTCAAGGGCCCCAAGAATCTTATTGATGACCCGAAAGAGATGGCCGTCCAGTATGCCGAGAGCGAACTGAAACGCTTCCCCAGCCTGTATCTCTACGACTATGGTCGTGTGCCCTTCTTTGGTTATACCCAGGGCGTGGGCGGCACCTCCTATCTCTACCTCTATCGCAAGACGGGCGATCGTCGTTACTTCCAGTATGCCGAGGAATGGTGCGACACGCTCTGTATGGACGATGGCACAATCCAGAAGCGCTCGATGGAGACCTACAACCTCGACCTGATTCGTGGAGGTTGGGTAGTTTGTGAAGTCTATAATCTGATCAATGAGAATCCCGACCTGGTGGGAGGTGAAGCCATTGCTCAGAAGAAGTTGGAGAAATATAAGAAGTGTATGGAGATGCAGCTCATCAAGCAGCTTAAGAATCATCCCAAGACCTGCGATGGCGGCTTTTGGCACAAGCTCGTCTATCCTCATCAGATGTGGCTCGACGGCATTTATATGGCATCTCCTTTCATGGCAATCTATGGCAAGACGTTCAATCATCCCGAGTGGCAGGCCGAAGCATTGCAGCAGGTCATCACCTGCTGGCATCATACTTACGATGCTCGTACCGGACTTCTTCATCATGCATGGGATGAGAGCGCTTCGCAGCGTTGGAGCGATGCCGAAGGCCATTCACCCAACTTCTGGGGACGTTCCGTCGGTTGGTATCTGATGGCTATGGTCGATATTCTCGACTACATCCCCGAGGGTTTCACCTCGCAGTTCAACTGCGGGCGCAAGGACACCATTCAGATTTCCGGACGCGACACACTCATCTCCTATATCAACCAGCTTGTCGATGCCTTGCCACAATATCAGCGCGGAGGCCTTTGGTATCAGGTACTCGATTGTCCTGACAAAGTAGGTAACTGGCCCGAGGCTACTGTCACTGTGCAATTTATGTACGCTATTGCCAAGGCGGTCAACAAGGGTTATCTTCCGGCCGACCGCATCAAGATTGCATGGGATGCCTACAACGGCTTGCAGCAGACCGTCCTCAACGATTGCCGCCAGGTTAATGCTGAAGGCAAGGTGATTGGGGACGAACGCGACCCGATGACCTACGAATATGGACCTCAGCATACGATGGTCGTTCGTCTCGCCGATGGCACCTATTCCCTCACACAGTGCTGTGCTGTAGGTGGTTTGGGAGGCAACAAGTACAGGGATGGTTCCTTCGAGTATTATATCGGCGAACGTGTTCGTGACAACGACGGCAAAGGCTCGGGCATCTACTTTATGGGATGCTGGGAACTTGGCGAGAGTATGAAATAAACGTCAATCCAATTGGTCAAAAATGCTCTTTTTTCAAGCAAAAGACCAATTGGATTACTTTTTGTGCCTTCAAATTTGGTGGTTTGAACAAAATGCTATATTTTTGTACACTAAATATGTTTGAAGGAATGAAAATACAGAGATTGCGACTCGGAATCGACGTAGGCTCTACCACAACCAAGGTGGTTGCTTTGGATGGCGATGGCCACGTAGTTTTCGACAAGTATATCCGTCATCTGGCCCGAGCCGTCGAGAGTGTCGTTGACGTTCTTTCCGACATGAAGTCCAAGATTGGCGATGCCTTCGAGGTTTCGCTTCGCGTCACGGGCTCGATCGGCATGGGTATAGCAGAAAGAGTCAGTCTGCCTTTTGTGCAGGAGGTCGTCGCAGCCTCCAAATGCATTCAGATGAAATATCCTGATGTCAAGTCGATGATTGACATCGGTGGCGAGGATGCGAAAGTGGTCTTCTTCCACAACGGGGAGGCTCGCGATCTTCGCATGAATGGTCAGTGTGCCGGTGGTACCGGTGCATTTATCGACCAGATGGCCATTATCCTGGGTTGTTCGGTGGACGAGCTCAATCAGCTTGCCTTGCAGGCCAAACAGGTTTATCCTATTGCTTCGCGTTGCGGCGTTTTCTGTAAGACCGATATACAGAACCTCATTGCCAAGAATGTTTCGCGTGAGGACATAGCCGCTTCCATCTTCCGTGCTGTTGCTGTGCAGACAGTCATGACGTTGGCTCATGGCTGCGAGATTGAGCGTCCCTTGCTTTTCTGCGGAGGGCCTTTGACCTATATCCCCGCTTTGCGCAAGGCTTTTGTCGATTATATGCATCTCGCTGACAAGGAGGTGATTCTTCCCGAGCGCGGTACGTTGCTGCCGGCCGAAGGTGCAGCCTTGGCGGTCATCCCTTCGGAAGAATATTTGAGCATCGATGCCTTAATCGATAAGATTCGCGCAGCATACAATGTGAAGGGTATGACGTCGGCTGGTGCCATGGCTCCCATCTTCAAGGATGCTGCCGACTATCAGGCTTGGCAGGAAAGGATGTCCCAGAGCAAGCTGCCGACTGCTGATCTCGACAGGCTGATAGCTCAGGCCAAGCCTTTGGAACAGAATCTGGGTGAGGCAGAGATTGAATCGGGAAAGGATGTTGCCATCCTCGATGCCTTTCTCGGTATCGACTCCGGTTCCACTACCACCAAGATCGTATTGCTCGACACCAAAGGCCGCATTATCTACGATTACTATGTGCCCAATGGCGGCAATCCGATTCATGCGGTAGAGGAGGGGTTGAAGCGTCTCAACGCCCTTTTGTCGTCGGCCAATGCCCGTCTTCGTATTCTTGGTTCGGGCAGCACAGGTTATGGCGAGGACCTCATCAAGGCTGCTTTCCAGCTTGATCATGGCATTATCGAGACCATAGCGCACTTCCTTTCAGCCCATCATATCGACAAGGACGTGAGCTTCATTCTCGACATCGGAGGTCAGGATATGAAGGCCATCTTTGTGCAGAATGGAGTCATCAACCGCATAGAGATCAACGAGGCCTGTTCGTCGGGCTGTGGTTCGTTCCTTTCGACCTTTGCCACCAGCTTGGGATACAAGGTTTCCGACTTCGCCGATCAGGCACGCCAGAGCCAGGCACCTTGCGATCTCGGTACCCGATGCACCGTCTTTATGAATTCGAAGGTGAAGCAGGTGCTCCGCGAAGGCGCTTCGGTGGCTGACTTATCGGCTGGTTTGGCCTATTCTGTAGTTCGAAATTGCCTGTACAAGGTATTGAAGTTGAAGAACACCAAGGAACTGGGCAGTCATATCGTCGTGCAGGGCGGTACTATGCGCAATGATGCAGTGGTACGTGCCCTCGAACTGCTCTCGGAGGCTCAGGTAAGTCGTTGCGACAAACCTGAATTGATGGGTGCTTTCGGTTGCGCTCTCTTTGCTATGCGTCATGTCGAAAAGACGGCAGAACAGGCTCCCTTCCTCGAAGACCTGTTGCAGAAATCGTCCTATACGCAGAAGAATGTCTATTGCCATGGTTGCGAGAATCAGTGTCTTGTTTCGACCTACAAGTTTGCAGGCGGCAAGACCTATTTCAGCGGCAATCGTTGCGAAAAAGTCTTCGTCAATGGAGGCGAGGCCAAGCGCAAGGGTCTCAACGTCTATGACCAGAAGCTTCACGAGCTCTTCGACCGCGTTTCAAAGGGCAACCCCTCAACCCCTTCGAACCTTTCGAACTCTTCGAACCTCTCGAACCCTTCGAACCTCTCAACCCTCTCCCTCGGCATTCCCCGTGCCTTGAACCAATTCGAGGAATTCCCCTTCTGGCATGCCCTCTTTACGCATGCAGGCATCAAAGTAGTCCTTTCTTCTCCTTCCAACTATCGCAAGTACGAGCGCGACGCCGGCATGGTGATGAGCGACAACATCTGTTTCCCTGCCAAGTTGATGCATAGCCACATTCGCGACCTGGTGGAGCGTGGTGTCAAGCGTATCTTCCTGCCTTTCGTCATCTATGAGCGGCCCAACGGCGGTCAGAACAGTTTCAATTGTCCCATCGTCAGTGGTTATAGCGAGGTCGTCAAGTCGGTACAGGGCTCCATGGCTGAATTCATCTCGCCGACCATCTCGTTCAAGGACGAAAAGCTGCTGCGCAAGCAGTGCCAGCAATTGCTGAAAGACCTTGGTGTGAAAGGACGCAAACAGATCAACGATGCCATCGATCAGGCAATCTATGCGCAGAATCTCTTCGAGCAGCGTCTGACCTACTTCTGCGAGGATGTGCTTCGCGAAGCTCGCAACAACCATCGTCTGGTCATTATGCTTGTAGGCCGACCCTATCACAGCGATCCGCTCATCCAGCACCAGGTGGCCGACTTGATTTCGGGCATGGGCATCGACGTCATCACCGACGACTATGTTCGCGACAAGGATATCGACCTCCACGACGTGCATCACGTTGCCCAATGGGCCTATCCCACACGCATTCTGAAGGCTGCCAAGTGGTGTGCCGAGCAGGGCAACGATGTGCATCTCGTGCAGTTCACTTCGTTCGGTTGCGGTCCCGATGCCTTCCTTGTCGATGAGGTTCGCGACCTGATGGTTCGCCATCACAAGAGCCTCACTCTCCTCAAACTCGACGACATCAATAACGTGGGTTCGATGAAGCTCCGCATCCGTTCGCTCATCGAGTCGTTGAAGTTGGCTTCTGGCCTTACAGAGAAACGCAAGGCCGAGAAGTTTGTCACCACCCCCATCTTCGACGAGACGATGCGTGGCCGCAAGATTCTGGCACCCTATTTCACACAGTTCATCTCGCCGCTGCTCCCGTCTATCGTGAAGCTTGTGGGACTCGACCTGGAGTGTCTGCCGCTCAGCGACAAGATTTCGGGCGATATGGGTCTGCGTTATGCCAACAACGAGGTCTGCTATCCGGCTACCCTCGTGGTGGGCGATTTCGTCAAGGCTTTCCGCGAAGGTCGCTACGACCCCGACAAGACGGCTGTGGTCATGTCGCAGACGGGTGGACAGTGCCGTGCCTCCAACTACATCTCGCTCATCAAGAAGGCGCTTGTCGATTCGGGATTCCCGCAGGTGCCCGTCATCAGTCTCACTTTTGGCGAAGATATGGGCAATGTGCAGCCGGGCTTCGATGTGCCTTGGCGCAAGATCATCGTCATTGCCTTCTATGCTGTGCTTTACAGCGACTTCATCGCCAAACTCTATTATCCCACTGCCGTGCGTGAACGTGAGCCTGGCATTGCCCAGCGTCTCAAGGACAAGTATCTGCAGCTGGGTTGCGAAGCCATAGAGCGTCGCAGTTCGAGGCAACTGACGCATCTGGCCGAACAGGCTGCTGCCGAGTTCGACGCTGCCTGCATCGATCGTGAGACGGCCAAGGTCGGTGTCGTGGGCGAGATCTTCCTCAAGTTCCATCCGTTTGCACAACTGCATGTGGTCGATTGGCTGATGGACCGCGGCATCGAGGTGGCACCTCCCGTCTTGCTCGACTTCTTTGCACAAAGTTTTGTCAATCGCAAGGTGAATCTTGCCACCAAGGTAGAACGTTCCAACGTGCCTGACTTCATCGTCGATACGGTCTATCTGCTCATCCGACGCCAATTGGGCAAGTACAACCGTATCGGTCGTCGGTTCCGTTACTTCCTGCCGTTCCACGACATCATGGAGGAGGCCCGTGTCAGCCAGGAGATTGTCTCCCTTTCTGCTCAGTTCGGCGAGGGCTGGCTTCTTCCTGCCGAGGTAGCCGAATATGCTCGCCAGGGCATCAACCATGTCGTTTCGCTCCAGCCCTTTGGCTGCATCGCCAACCACATCGTGGCCCGTGGCGTGGAGCGTCGCATCAAGCAGGTCTATCCCGACATGAACCTCCTCTCGCTCGATTTCGACTCCGGCGTTTCCGAGGTGAATATCACCAACCGTCTGCTGCTTTTCATCGATAATCTTAAGAAATGATATGAAATCCACTCTCCTTGCCTTCGTTGCGCTGTCGCTTTCCGTCGTGTCCCTTTCGGCCCAAACCACACGCATCGAAAGGTTTCTCTATGCCGGTCCTGTGGTGATGCAGGCCCCTGTGATGCTCGACACTATCGATGCCGAATTGAAAGGCTTCGACCCCAAGTCGCTCCTCGATTGCGCCCTCTCGCCCGAAGCCGTTAAGAATGGCACGACATGGCGAGGGACGGAATTGCCCGGTGTTCCCGAAGGCGCCGCTTACGCCTTGCATCAGCTGGGCTTCACGCTCCGACCATCCACCTTTGTCAAAGGAACGCTCAAGCTCGAAAAGGCACCCGCCAACTATCAGCTCTTCCTCGATGGACAGAAGTCTGCTGCCGGTGAATTGTCCCTCGAGCCGGGTGACCACGATTTTGTCATCAAATATCTCAGCGATGCCAGTGCCGAGAAGCCCGATAGCCTCGAACTGACCTTCGAGTCCACGTCGCAGGTCCTTGTCGATCTGCCCAATAATCTCGGTCGGCTCTATACCATCACGCGAATGATGGAGTCTCGTCTATGCTATGGCCTCTCCCTTTCGCCCAAAGGCGACTACCTGCTCATCACCGAAGGCCAGCGCGCTCCCAAGCAGAATCGCCGCTGGTATTATCTTCAGAACCGTCTGACGGGTCAGCGCACCCAACTCAGCCAAGGCGTGGAGTGGATGCCGCGTACCAATCGCTTTTACTATACGCGCACGGGCAACGAGGGTCTTGAACTTGTCACTGTCGATCCGGCTACGGGTGTCGAGGAAGTCCTTTGCCGCCATCTGCCCGATGGCAGCTTCAGCTTCTCGCCCGATGAGCAGTCCCTTGTCTTCTATGTCAGCAAGGAAGGCCCCAAGGAGGTCAACAAGGATGTTTATGAAGTGCTCAATCCCGAGGATCGTCAGCCACGCTGGCGCGACCGTTATGCGATGGCCATCTACGACATCCGGTCGGGTGTGCTCCGTCCGCTCACTTTCGGCTACAATAGCTGCTATGTGACCGACATCAGCCAGGACGGACGTTATGCCTTGCTCTCCAAGAGCGAACACACGTTCAAACCGCTTGGCGAAGCTGTGGCTGTCGATCGTCCCCAGCGTCCCCATGAATTCACTTCGTTGTATCGTCTCGATCTCGAGAGCCTGTCCCTCGACACCCTCATCCATCAGGATGGTTTCGTCTATGGTGGCACCTTCTCTCCCGATGGCAGTCAGGTGCTCGTTCTGGGTTCTCCCGAGGCTTTTGGCCGTGTGGGCTGCACGCTGCCTGCCGAAGTCATTCCTTCGATGTACGATTATCAGGCCTACATCATCGATGTCGATGACCATGAGGTGCATCCCGTGACCCGCGACTTCGACCCCAGCATCTCTTCGATGGAGTGGAGCCTCTACGATGGTCAGATCTACCTCACTTGCGAGAACCGCGACTCCGTGAGCCTCTATCGCCTCGATCCAGCAACGGGAGATATTCGCATGCTGCCTCTTCCCGAGGAGTGTGTCAAGGGCGTTACGTTCGCTTCACAGGCTCCTGTGATGGCATGGTACGGACAGTCGTCGATGAACAGCGACCGTCTCTATTCTGTCGATCTGTCCAAAGTTAAGGCGAACAAGAAGACGGGGAAACTCACTTGTCCCTCTACCTGCTTTGAGGACCTCTCGGCTCAGACACTTCGCGATGTGCAGGTTGCCGAATGCAGGCCTTGGCATTTCACCAACAGCAATGGCGACGATGTGCTTTGCCGCTACTATCTGCCCGTCGGTTTCGACGACGAGGCTCCCGATGCCGTGGGCGTTTATCCGATGATCACTTATTATTATGGTGGTTGCAGTCCCACGGGTCGCAACTTTGAGTCGAGCTATCCCTGGCAATGTTGGGCAGCGCTGGGTTATGTGGTGCTCGTCGTACAACCCAGTGGTGCCGCAGGCTTCGGACAGGAGTGGGCATCGCGTCATGTCAATACGGCAGGTGTCGATCCTGCTCGTGATATCACCGAGGCAGTACGCGAATTCTGTCGCACGCACGCGTATATAAATAAGGAGAAGGTCGGCTGCTGTGGCGCTTCGTATGGAGGCTTTATGACGCAGTATCTGCAGACCTTGCCCGACTGCCCCTTCGCCTGTGCCATCAGTCATGCCGGCATCTCCGACCACACCACCTATTGGGGCTATGGCTATTGGGGCTACAGTTACAGCGAGGTGTCGATGGCCAATAGTTATCCTTGGAGCGAAACCGACCTCTATGTGAAGAACTCGCCCATTTATAACGTCGATAAGATCCATACGCCCATCCTTTTCCTGCATGGCACCAAGGATGTCAACGTCCCCATCAACAACTCCATCCAGATGTTCACCGCGCTGAAACTCCTCGGTCGCGAGACGGCTCTTGTCTGCGTCGATGGCGAGGATCATGGCGTCGTCGATTACGACAAACGCATGGCTTGGCTCCGCACACAACTCGCCTGGTTCCAGAAGTATCTTAAGGATGATTCCTCCTGGTGGGATGCCATGTATCCCAAGAAGGCGCTCTAAATGTTCTATACAGAAAAAGAATCAGACCATCAGCGTTGATGGTCTGATTCTTTTTTAAAAAATTTGTCCTTAGTAAATTAATTTATATACAAAATCAGGATGAAGTAATAAATTGGGCTAGTGTAGCGTCTCAACGACTCGTATTTAAAGTATCTGTATTCTTGGATACAACGAAACGAGTTTGTTTCTAGCATCATCAGAAGTAAATTGCCATTTGATTTTGCTATCCGCGTTGTTTCGATCAGTCTCCCATGCAGA
>JAFWRO010000054.1:0-112972 GCA_017519885.1 Bacteroidales bacterium
AACGCCTTTTCCTCGTTGGAAAGCCTGGATCCGCTGGCCTTCCGTTCCTGTGCCAAACGGGCAATTTCTTGCAGTTCGTTTTCATTTAATATTCCCATAATAACGTTGATTTTTGGTCAACGTTTTTCAGGGTAAGACAAACTGACTGATGTCAATAGACCCTCTCGGTCCTCCGCACCCCCTCTATCCCCCGCTTCTCCTGGACGTGACCGAAGGGAATCAACAGCGGGGGCAGAATACCTGCTTAGGGGGATGACTTGTGGGCTTTCTCGAAGACTGCCGGAAAATGAGCAGGTTGTTCCCTTCGGTCACGTCTGATAGAAGCAATTCCTGCAAATAATTGCGCCAATGTGCAAAAAAATCCTGCTGCTCCAGATATTTAATGATACGGTCGAGGCGAATTTTCTGCACGAAGTGTAATTCTTGTCCATCTTTTTTTATAGAAGCAATAAATACAATGTTTATGTGAGGTCTTTTGGCTATTCTGTGTAGTTTTTTTTATTTTTATTTATCATTTTTCATCTTGTTAAAAAAACGTGAACAAAACGGCTGCAAATTGTATAACGGAGTTTGCAAAACGATAGAATACTCCACCATCCGCTACGTTTTTGTCATTCCTATGGTACATTCTATCGAAATAATCCGTATCTTCGCGCTCGTATATGTTTCTTTTCGACAACAACAACATTAAATACAATATTTATTTTTTAATTATGAAAAAGTTTTTTACTTTGCTCGCAGTTGCGTCAGTCTTCACCATGGCTAATGCACAAGAAGAGATCGCTGGTGTTAAGTATGATGACGGTATCGCCAAGAAGTGGGAATTCAAGTTCGACGGCGGTTACGGCAATGACTTCCGTGATGTTAAAATTGATGAACGTGGTTTGACTGGAAACGACATCTGGGGTGTCGGTGTTGGTGTCGGCTATAACTTCACTAGCAATTGGTTCCTTGGTTTGAACAGTGGATTCTATGGAAGTTTTGGTACTGTCAGGGGTCAAAAAGATGGCTCTAACGTGATTCCTGCATTGCTTGATGTTGTATATCGTTGGAACCTTGGTACTGCTGAGAAGTGGTCAATCTTCTTAGAGGGCCGTGGTGGTTATCTGTTCAGCCTGAATGATGATGTTAATTGGAATAAACAGAATCACGAGGTTAATGGTTACTACTATGGTGATGCTCAGGCTGGTGTTTACTACCGCATTCGTCGTAATATCGACCTGAAGCTTGCTGCAGGGTGGGGCTATGCTTACGCTCGCAATGAAGACCCTGAACCTTCAGTTATTCGCAACGAGCACCCATTTACCGCTCGCGTAGGTTTCAACTTCCGTGGCAAACCATCGACTCTGAGTCGTGCTGCTCTCCTCGAGGAGGCTGCTCGTCTGGCTGCTGAGGCTGAGGCTGCTCGCCTGAAGGCAGAGGAGGCTGCTCGTCTGCTCGCTGAGGCTGAGGCTAAGAAGGCCGCTGAGGCTGCTGCCGAGGCTGCCCGTCTGGCTGCTGAGAAGGCTGCTGCTGAGAAGGCTGCCGCTGAGGCTGCTGCACGTGCTGCTGCTACCAACCTGGTATTCTTCTACAACATCCGCGTCGTGAACTTCGACCAGGAGGATGATGCCAAGCTCCAGGAACTCGTGAACTACGTGAAGAACGGCAAGGTGAACATGATCTACATCAAGGGCTATGCTGATAAGGGCACTGGTAATCCTTACGTGAACCGCAAGTATGCCAAGCAGCGTGCTGAGAACATCAAGAAGGCTCTCGTGAACAAGTATGGCATCGATAGCAAGCTCATCGAGTGCCTCTCTTACGGTGACACCGTTCAGCCATATGCTGAGAATGATAAGAACAGGTGTGCGACGATCTTCGTCGAGTTCGAATAATCTCTACTCTTAACGCGAATTTATCACTCAACTTACTAACGCCGCAGCTCCCTGCGGCGTTATTTTTTCCCTTTACTACGAAATAATAACGTGAGAACTCTTATTTAGACCACGGAATACACCGAGGACACGGAATATTGTGGGTCGGTGATAGAGGCCTGAGTGCGTTTCTACGTCGCACTCAGGACGGAAAACACAGAGGCATGAATCGAAATATCTTCCGTGTATTTTGTGAGTTCCGTGGTAGATTATCAAATGTTCTGTGTTTTTGAGGGCAATTCTCAGATGGATGCGGCGCTTGTCAGCACGGGGTGCTTCTGCACCTACACCTTTCGAAGTTTTTTTTTGATATTATTGTTTATAATGGATCCGGATGTTTTTTTTGATAAAGTTTTTTATAATGGGTCTGAATAGCTATTTTTCTTCTTTTTTATAGTTTAAAATATAAAAATCATTAAAATATTTGTAGTTTAAAATATAAATCCCTATCTTTGCAACGACTTAAAACCAAAAAGAAGTATGGATACTGTTGAACTACAAAGTCTTTTCAACAACTATCATCGCAAGATCGCAAAGATTGATATGCGATTTAAGCGTTATCTCTTTTACGAGATCAACTGGAAAGCCAGGATTATCGGAATTAAGGGAGCACGTGGAGTGGGCAAGACAACATTGCTTCTGCAGCACATTCTTGAAAACTATGTGGATATCGACCAGACACTCTATGCGTCGCTCGACGACCTTTGGTTTTCGACTCATTCCTTGATCGACCTGGTTGACTGGGCCGACCAGCATGGCATCACACGGTTGTATCTGGATGAGGTGCATCGTTATGCCAAATGGTCGGAGACTTTGAAAAACATCTATGATAGTTATCCTGATATGAGCATTGTCTATACGAGTAGTTCGCTGCTGATGATGGACAATGCAAGGGTTGATCTTTCGCGTCGTCAAACGACATATACGTTGCATGGTCTTTCTTTCAGGGAATATCTTGCTTTCGAAGACATCCTCCATGTGCCGGCAATCCAACTCGAAGACTTGTTGGAGCATCATGTGCAACATGCTATGCGTATCGTGAAGGATGTCAAGGTTGCTTCGCATTTCGAGTCGTATTTGTCCCGTGGATATTATCCATACTATCGTGAGGCTGGAGAAGATTATCCTTCACGACTCCGTGAAGCCGTATCGGTAGTCATAGACAGTGACTTGCCAGCAGTTGAGAACATGTCATTCGAGACATTGCAGAAAGTGAAGAAGCTGATCATGATTATCAGTGAACGCGTGCCTTTCGAACCCAATATGTCAGAACTCTGGAAACAGCTGGTCACCAACAACGAACTGGGACTGCGAATGCTCTATGCACTCGACAAGGCTCAGCTCCTGTCGCTACTTACTTCGAAGATGAAGAACTACAAGCTGTTGTACAAACCCGACAAGATCTACTTGGGGAACACCAACCTGATGCATGTCCTTTGTCCTTCGGTGGATAAAGGTAATGAGCGTGAAACCTTCTTTTATAGTCAGTTGTACGTGGCACATGATGTCAAGTATCCACAACAGGGCGATTTCCTGGTGGATGATCGCTATCTGTTTGAGGTGGGAGGACGCAAGAAGACTTACGACCAGATTGCTGATGTCGCTAATGGTTTTCTTGCGGTGGATGACACTGAGGTCGGTCATGGTCATCGCATTCCCTTGTGGCTCTTTGGTTTCATCTATTAGGAGAAAAAGGCCTCCAATCTTTGAAGGCTGAAAAAAGGCTTCGCCAGAAAAGCTGTCCTGACACGTTTTATAGCTTGCGCTAGAAATCAAGGAGGAAATCTAATGGGGAAATGGAGGTTTGACCCTACAAAAGCTTGACTACGCTTTATTTCCTCAAAAGATTTCCACATAGATTTCTTGCGTTAGCAATAAAAACAAATGAATGTGAGGTGCTTACTTGATCAGGACCTTGCGGCCATTGTGGATGTACATTCCCCTCTGCGTCGGCTTATCAAGCAGACGGCGGCCATCGAGGGAGAAGTAGGCATCTTCCATCTTACTTCTTCCATCTTCCATCAAGAAGATGCCATTCTCTTCATCGCCGAAGTTGAGGTTGATGGCCTTGACTTGCTGACTGGAAGTGAGGTTCAGCTCGAAGTAGGCGCGGAAGGCATTGATGGTCATGCTGGCGCTGGGGTAGTAGAGGGTGTTGCCTGCTCCGAGATAGAGGATGTTGCTGTTGGCACTGGTGAGTGGCTGGGGATCGTAGGTGCCTATGAAGGTTACGCATGGGGCGACTACGGGACTCAGAGTGCTGCTGATAGTGACACCGGTGAAGGTTGGATTCACGATATTCTCACCGCTATTCTCCCACTTGATGATGTAGGGCTTGCCTGCTTCGATGGAATTCACCTCTGCGAAATTGAGCGTGAGGGTCCCTGATGATGGATCGAAGCCTGTTTCGCTATTTTCACTATTATCAAGTGTCATTACGGTTGCTCCTTCGAGCGGGGTGCCAGTTAAACCGTTGCCTTCATTTCCGACGTTGAATGGCAGACACAAGGTGTTCCAGTCGCCATCCTTATAGAGTGTGCGTCCGACGAGGCCTACTCGTGGCATATCTTCAATTCTATCTAAGAGGTTGCTGTTCTCTGCGTAGTCTCTGAGACCGTAGGTGAAGTAACCGGTGGTGGTTGGGTTGGCTTTGGTTATGTCGACATCACTATAATTGGGAAGGTTCACGCAACTGAAGAATATTTTATCTGAATTGAGGATATTTGGTTGGTCCCAATCATCGTTGCAATAGATGGTGGTCAGTGATGAACATTCATTGAACATATATGACATATCTGTGACATTCGATGTTTCGAAATTCGAGAGATCGAGGGTCTGCAAACTGTAGCAAAGGTTGAACATATAAGACATATTGGTGACATTCGACGTGTTCAGATACTCGAGACCATTGATTGTGGTCAAATACTGTAACCTTTCGAACATACTGGCCGTAGAGGTTATTGGATAGTCGCTAAACGAAGCATCGAACGTAGCAGTGGTTATTTGGGTATAAGATTGTTCTTCATCATCCCAAACGAAATTATAAAAGATCTTTACGGTGTTCTGATCATTGGCTCTTTCAGCGCTGTTTTCGTCATAATAAAACGTGAGGTTTCCGTCGGATGTGAGCACAGCATAGGCTAATGGTCCACTACTGGTGAAATAGCCGCCCATTGAAACAGGTTTGGCACAGGTTATGTCGTATTCATTATCTTGATAGTTGGGAAGGCTCGTACAATGGTAGAACATCTCAATGGATGAAACTTCTTCATCTCGTTCAATACTGCTCCAGTCGTCATTGCAATAGATAGTAGTTAGATTGGTGCAGCCATAGAACATGTATGACATATTGGTGACGTTTGATGTATTGAAATTCGAGAGGTTGAGTGCTGCAAGTTCTTCACATTCATTGAACATACCTGCCATACTGGTAACTTTCTCAGTGTTGAAGTTACTAAGGTCAAGGCTGGTTAGTGAATAGCAATTAGCAAACATGCCTCCCATATAGGTAACATTCTCTGTGTTGAAGTTGTCGCCAAAGGTTATACTGGTCAGCGCGGAACACTCAGCGAACATTGCTTCCATATTTTCGACTTGGTTCGTATCGAAGGTCGAGAGGTCAATGTCAGTCAGTGCAGAGCAATTATAGAACATATATGCCATGTTTCTGACATTACTTGTGTTGAAATTCGTGAAATCGATGCTTGTCAAGGCTGTGCAATTATAAAACATGTCATAGGCTGAGACAAGCTGGTAATCGCTGAAAGATTCATCGAATGCAACGGACGTGATAGTGGTGTTGCTAATTAGTTCACCATTTTCTTCATCATATTCATATTTGACCCACCCTGGTTCATCCCAATCATCTGGGTCTCCGGTATTCCATGGGATGTCATAGACGGTGACTGATTCTGATTCATCCGGTTTGTTTGTGTCGTAATAGAACTTGAGCAGGCCATTGGCATCGAGCACGGCATAGGCTTCACGGTTATCTTCTTGCGCAAGTGCTCCTTGGCTAAGGCAGAATAAGGTGGCGAGGAGAACTATGAGTCTTGTATTTCTCATAGAAATGCAAGATGAGAAGATCTCACTCAACGCGGGTTGTGGGGATAGATGTTTGAACATAAGAAAGACTAAAATTAGAAAGATTATATAAGAAATTATTGAATTGTCGTAATTGGGTGTGGGGTTAAGAAATAAGATAGGAGAAGAGCCTATTATTTTGGGTGCAAAGAAACGAAAAATTTTCGATTTTTCCAAGAAAAAACGGAAAAAACCTGCTTGAACGATAGATTTTAAACGTTAATGACCGTATAATGAACCGTTAATTACCATTAATAAATTTTATAATTAAAAAAAAGCTTTTGAAGAGGATGGGGCAGAAGCCCTGAGCTGATAGGTGGTGGCATACATCTGTGAATGCGAGCATTCCCATCTGTATGTCACCGCCTATCAGCGCCTATTCCATGGAATAGGCCATCCTCTTCAAAAGAGAAAAAAGCCTTCAATCTTTGAAGGCTGAAAAAAGGCTTCGCCAGAAAAGCTGTTCAGATTCTGAGGATAACCTTCGGTTAGAAATCATTGAGGAAATCTTAAGAGGAAATAAAGCGTGGTCAAGCATTTGTAGGGACAAGCTATAATTTCCACACTAGATTTCCTCCAAGATTTCTTGCGCTAGCAATAACAAAACGGTTGAACAGAATTATATCCTATAAAGATGGACGAGCAATATAATTCTCAAATTCTCTAATTTTTGATATTAATTTTGAATTCGTGCTAGGTCCGGATGGTTTTTATGTTATAATTGTTAATTTGTGCCTGGATAGCTTCTTCCCCCTAAGCAGAGGGAATGAGGGGGTCTCTTGGACATAAAATAGAGGGTGCGGGACGTTGGTCCTACACCCTCGGTATTGTTGGGATATGTGTTAGATGATTACTCGTCTTCCCAGATGTTGTCGCGTTGCTTGGATTTAAGTGTGACATCACCGGTAGTGGTTCCGCCAAAACCGGCAGTTGGTGAATCTGGATCAGAAGTGCAAACGATATCCTTCGAGTCAAGGGTAACGAGCATGAACTCAGGGGTTGAATAGTTCTTTTTCATAATATCTTCTTTATTTACTTAACCATAATTATCTTACCATTCTCGATTACCAAGCCCTTGCGTGCGCTATCGAGCTTGCGTCCCTGAAGGTCATAGTATACTTTGACTGAGCCGTCTTCCTGCTCTACAAACTGGAGACCTTCGGTGTCATCAACTTCGAATCGAAGAGGCGCTCCTCCTTGTGGTGCTGGGCCCGTGAACCATGCGCGATAGGCAGGCATTGTTATAGTGCCAGTACCATAATAGAACATCTGATCTAAGAAATAATAAAGTCCTGAACCCGTTTTACTTTCGAATGTTCCGACCATATTCCAAGGCTCATCAGGAAATGCTTCCAATGGGGCGTTTCTTACTGATGGGAAATTTGATAAAATATGGAATGAGCCTTCATTATTGTTAAAATTGAGAGATTTGAAAATAACAGGCTGACCTGCTGGTATAAATTCTGGCACACGCCAAAAATGCATCACCATGTTATCGTCGACTCCATCGAATTGGAAGAAGACTACATCATCACTAAATTGGCTAGCATCTTGAATATCGAATGGCAGGCAGAGGGTGCCCCACTGGCTGTCAAATTTTCGATAATAATGAGCACCAACAACTTTATGTTCTGACCAAGAGAAATCTTCACCATCAGTTACCTCTAAGAAAGCATCGAAAGATTTAACTTTATATTTATCGTAATCACCAATTTGACCATCTGCAACAAATATTTTTCCGTCTTCAACTCCCTTCACATCTACAGTCTGATGGGAGTTTCCTTCATCGGTTTTACCATCGTGGAAAATGACATTGTTAAAATCTTCGTCGCTAACATGGTATTCATAAATATTATTCTGGGTAAATTCCATTGGGTGGCTTTTCCAACCGCTGTTAATATCTTTAGATTTATGCCATGTATAGATATAAACATTCTCCCACCAATCTGTTCCGGAATTATCATAATATATGGTATAGCCAGTTTTACCTTCGGTGTGATCGTATACACCATCAATATAATATCCATTCTTTAAAAATGTTGACTCGGTGCGATCTGTGTTTGAACCATTATTATGAAATATAATTTTTTCAGGTGAGGCAGCATTTTCGTCAAAATACCAAGCATAAACGGGGTTTCCGGCGGCAGAAGTGCCAATTGATTCTCCGAATTCAGCTCCTTGCCAAACGCCTGCAAGCTCTCCACCATCTCCACCATAAGTGTAGAGGTGATCATAACTAGTGTTAACTTTTTCATAGAAAATTGCAGCCTTCCCCTGAGGAATACTCGGTACAAACTCGTCAGCCAATGCACTCATAAAGAAAGAGAGCATCGCAAAAAACGTAAAGAATTTCTTCATAGCTGAAAAATTAAAAGTTGTTTGTTTTTATAAAGTTAGTAATATATGTTCTAAAAAACGGGGACAAATTTATAGTATAAATTTATTACTTCCAAATTTTGGATTAGTTTTTTTACAATATTGTTGCATTTTTTTATAATTTGTGGATTGTTTGAATGATTTGGGTGGTATTTTAGGGGGATATTTGGGGATTTTGTAATACAGAAATTCTAAAATCATATGTAAAAGTGAAAATTCTGATATTTTATGAAGTCGAAAAATGTATTTCTCACAAAGATGAAAAATGGGCATAGAAGTGTCCAGACTTCGAAGGGATAACCTTCGGTTAGAAATCATTGTGGAAATCTAAGGAGGAAATAAAGCGTGGTCAAGCATTTGTAGGGATACACAAACGGACGAACAGAATTTTATCATATAAAAGGGGACAAACAAATATTTTTAAAGATTTTCAAAGATATTTTCGAGTGGATTGAATGAATGCCCCTTTAGGGGTGCTGAATAGCTTAGACGCACCATTTGGGTGCTCGCTCACGGATGATGACTAAGATATGCAGCAGAGGTGCTATCAAGCGACTCCATTCAATCCACTCCATTTTTCATCTTCTTTGTATGAATTCATTGGGACATAGCAATAATAAATCCCGACACTGACGGGTGCCGGGATTGTATAGTTTAGAGTTGATAGTTTAGTGTTTAGAGATGCTTACTTGATCACAACCTTCTTGCCGTTGACGATGTAGAGGCCTGCAGAGGTGGGCTGGGTGGTGAGGCAACGGCCATCGAGGGTGAAGTAGGTGTCGGAGAACTTGGAATGATCGGAGGTTTCGGAGATGGTCTTGATGCTAGTCTCTTCGTTATCGTCGTCGAAGTTGAGGACGATGGACTTGATTCCTGCGGATGCTTCGCGTGCTATGAAATATGCGCGGAAAGGACCAATTTCGACTGAGGATTCGGGATAATACAGGGTGTTTTCTGCACCGAGATAGAGATAATTCTGACCACTAATTTCGGTGGGGTTGAAACAACCATCAAACATGTAATAGCCTTCTGTAAAACCTGGTTCGCTCGTGCTAAGCCTTACGCCTGTGAAAACTGGATTCTTAATAGGGTCTGCCTCGCTTTCCCACTTTACAATGTAAGGTTTGCCGGCTTTGATGGCTGTTGCCTCTTTGAAATTCAGTGTAAGAGTGCCCTCTTCGTCTACAGTGGATTGGCTGAGTTCGTTGATAACTGCACCAGCGAGGGGAGATGCTTCAATCTTTTCGGTGGTCAGATCAAATGGAAGGCACAATGTATTCCAACATTTGTCCTTATAGAGGGTTAGACCGTTGAGCTGAACATCTATGCGTACGTTATTGGATGCTATCATAGCATTGGCAATATCTTCAGCGTTGGCGAGGGGTGTGGGGGCCTTCTTCCAGAATTTGGCTACGTAGTTTTTGCTATCATTACTGTCCCAAAGATTATCACCAGTGCCATTTTGATTTATATAGCATACAAACCATACTTCTATTGTATGTTCGCCTACAGAAAGGTTTGAAATATCGATTGGATAGGTAACAAAGAATTTGCCACCAGTCTGATATTTTCTGTTATTACCATCATATTCAGCGAACGTCAATGTGATGTCTTCGCGTTGAACTCCGTCTATCTTGTAACCCATTGTCATGGTTTCTGGCTGTGTGTCACCAGATTCTGGATATACCAAAGACAAGCCACCAAGAGTTAGAGAATAGATTTCGCCAAAGTCTTGGCCGTGGAATGATGAAGGTTCACCCACCCCCCATCCTAAAGTTTTTGTAGAATACCAAGTTCCATTTACATTGACAGCACTTCCTATCCAGGCATCAGCAAATGCAGAAGTGGCGCTTGCAGCAAAGAGCAGTAATGCAGCTAAAGAGATTATCCTTGTTTTCATGAATATGTTCTTTAAGTAATGCTTTATAAGGCTATTTCCCAAATGAAACGGGATGGAGATTAATCCTCCTCCCAGATGCCACGATTGTTGGCACGGACAGGGCCATCGTATCCTGCGTCAGAACCACCATATTTCAAGCCTTCACCTTCGACTTTGCTAACAGGACTTGTGCAGATGACTTCGGTCATTTCGAACTCTTCCACGCTGAGGGCGGGGGTTGTGTAGATTTTCTTTTCCATTGTTATTTATGATTTTAATGTAGTTTGTATTGTCGAGTTTGCGTTTTATACTAAAACGGGTGCAAATTTATAATATAAATTCATATCTTCCAAATTTTCGATGATTTTTTTAAATAATAGGTTGCATTTTTTTTGATTTTTGGATTATTTGAATGTTTTGTGTTGTAATTTTTGAGGGTATATCGGGGGGATATTGTAATACAGGAATGCTAGAATCGTGCGAATTCGATTTTTTTATCCTCTTTATTGTCTGAAATCGTTAGGGTCTGGATTGTATTGTGGCTCTGCCTTTTCTTTATTATGAATAAATTAAATTTTTTTGAAAAAAAATTTGGAGGATTTGGAATTGTTGTGTATCTTTGCGGCGTTGATTTATCATGAATGTCAGTTAATATACAATATACCTTTTTAAAATTAATACGTATGAAAAAGTTCTTACTTTCTGTTGCCATGCTCTGCATGGCATTGGGTGGGCGAGCTGAGACACAAGAAGTTTGTCAGGGCTGGCCTGCAGATTATGGTGGAGTGATGCTCCAGGGGTTCTGGTGGGATAGCTACGAGGCCACCAAATGGTCAACGTTGACTGCTCGTGCCGACGAGCTGTCGCAGTACTTTGATCTGATTTGGATCCCCAATTCGGGCACTTGCTCGGGAGACCCAAATGCAACTACTCAGCCCAAGTCGAATGGCTATGATCCCTGTTACTGGCTGACACACAACTCAATCTATGGTACAGAGGAAGAGTTGCGCACGATGATCAACACCTATAAAGCTAAAAATGTGGGTATCATTGAGGATGTGGTGATCAACCACAAGAAGGGTGTGACCAACTGGTGCGACTTTGCACAGGAGACGGTTACCGGACAGAATACCAATAAGGTGTATTCCATCGCGTGGGATAATGAAAACTATTCGCAGATCTGCCAGTCGGATGAATGCAACGACAATGGTTATCATACCACTGGTGCGAATGATACGGGCACAGATTTCAATGGCTATCGCGACCTTGACCACACCAATGCTACTACTCGTGCAAACGTGAAGGTTTATCTCGACTTCCTGCTCCACGAGCTGGGCTATGCAGGCTTCCGCTACGATATGGTGAAGGGCTATGGTGCCGGATATATCCAGGAGTATAATAATGACGCTATGCCTACCTATTCTGTGGGTGAGTTCTGGGACAACCAGACGAACATCCAGAACTGGATCATGGGCACGGGCAACACTTCGGCTGCGTTTGACTTCCCGTTGAAGTTCAAGATGAATGAAGCCATCAGTAATGGCGATTATTCTGCTTTCGAATTCAAGAGCTTCACCTTCGACAAAACTTACAGCAAGTTGTCGGTCACTTTTGCCGACAATCATGACACCGGACGTGAGTCTTCGAAGCTAGCCAACAACTGGTCGGCTGCGAATGCGTTCATCCTGGCTTCACCGGGCACACCTTGTGTTTGGTACCCCCACTACAATGCTGACCCCACAAACATCCGTGCGATGATCCTGGCACGCAAGGCCTGCGGCATCACTAACACTGATTGGGAGATTTTGAAGCAGTATCCGACCGAGAATAACAGTGGTTATATCCTGGAGACCAAAGGAACGAAGGGTAGTGTCTATGTCCAGCTGGGTGCAGCTGCCGACGATGGCACGCCTGATGGCTATACACTTGTGGCCGAGGGCGATGCCTACAAGTTCTATTCGTCGGTTGCAAACTTCGCCTCGGTGAAGGTTTCGCCCGATGGCGGTGCATTTACGGATGAGACCGTGCAGGTCACCTTGACTCCTGTCAATGCTACACAGGGGGCATGGTACACTATCGGCTCGGAAGCATCGGATCAGATTCCTCTTACTCAAGAAACTACAATTACCATTGGCGCTGACTATGATGTGAATGAGGATATCACCCTCTTCTGGGGTGCCAAGGGCGATGACGGTGTAGAATATACAGGTTCGACGACGTTCACGAAACGCGAACACTATACACCTTCGATTGAGAGTGCTGATGAAGTGTCGGTATTCTTCGAGACGGAAGCGAAAGAAGTGTTCATCTGGGCGTGGGACGACAATGATGTCAATTACACTGGAGGTGATTGGGATAAGAAGCCTGCCATGGATCTGATGGGTGTGAACGACGCTGGCAAGCTTATCTACAAGTGGACCTATACCAGCGATCTGACCAGTGAGCCTACCAAGCTGCTGTTTGTCACTGAAGAACTACAGACTCCTGATTTCGAGTTTGTCAACCATGGCTATTACACCGAGTCGGGCCTTTCGTATAAGGTCGGCGAGAACAGTGTCTATCTGGTGAATGCTGCCGGCTGGAATGACGTCTATTGCTATGCATGGGGCGACAATGGTGAGGTTTTGGGCGCATGGCCTGGAACTAAAGCTACTTATGATTCCGAGCAGAGCTGCTATACGATGACCTTCGGTGAAACCAAGCCTACCAAGCTCATCTGGAACAATGACAACGGCGAGCAGACCCAGGACCTCAGTTGCGAGTTGGGCAAGACCTATACCAACTATATCGCATACTTCAAGAATACCGAGGGTTGGAAGAATGTCTATTGCTATGCTTGGGATGGAGACAACAAGATTCTGGGCGAATGGCCTGGCGTACAAGCTCGTGCCAACAATGATGGCCTCTTCTATATGGTATTCACCGATGATGTGCCTAAGAATATCATCTGGAATAACAACAGTGGTGACCAGACTGCGGACCTTGCCTTTGAAAATGGTGAGGTCTACGATGCCGAGGGTGGCGAGTATTTTACCCTGTATTTCAACAATACTGGCGGTTGGAACGAAGTTTACTGCTACACTTGGCATCATGACAATGACACTAATGCTGACACACCGGAAGTCGGCTGGCCAGGCTCCAAGGTAACTGCAAAGGATTACGAGACGGCTTCGGGCGGCTACTACAAGGCTCTTGTCAATTCGAAGTATGAGAATGTCATCTTCAACAACTACGCAGGCAGCCAAACGAAGGATCTTAAGGTGAAAGATGGAAGCATCTATACTCTGAGTGATGAGGGAGGCAGCGAGGGCAACGGATATTGGCCGCTGGACAACAGCCTGTTCTTTGCTTCGAGTGATAAGGTCGAGGGCATCAATGTCGTGATGAACGACGATGGTTTCGATTACTGCAACCTGTTCGTCTTGAATGATAAGGTGCCATTCGTGAACACGAAGGATTTCACTGCCCTGGAGGTTAGCTACGGACGTGCTAAAAGCGCTTACAAGTGGGGATCCATCATTATGCCATTCGAACTGACCAGCGATGAGAACATCCAGTACTACACGCTGAAGTCGGTTACTGATGAACAGATGACATTCAGCCCAGTGGGTGAAGTGGAGGCTAATACGCCTGCCATCTATCAGGTGCTTGGCGATGGCTTAGCTATTGATTACAAGGTACCCGTCGAAGTAAAGGCCACAGGCACTGGAACAGCTTCGGTTCAGCCTATTTCGGATTGGACTATGGTCGGCACCTATTCGGCTGTGCCCGCTCTGGAATCGGGTGATGGCAAGTTCGTCTATTACATTGGCAATGATCAGTTCTGGCTGGCTAATTCTCCCGTCAGCGTTGCTCCGTTCCGTGCATGGTTTGAGACAACAAACCCCATCAATGCTGCTAAGCTGCGCATCGCTGTGGATGACGAACCTGAAGGCATCCAGACGATTGATGAGGATAAGCACCAGGGCGAAATCATCTACGACCTGATGGGCCGTCAGCAAGACTGGACCCGCAAGGGTATTGTCATCAAGAACGGCAGTGTCGTCTTCGTGAAGTGACTTCGGTTTTGAGATGTATTCATTAATTCAAAATAACTGAAAGATATGAAAAAGCAATATATTGTTCCGTCGATGACTGTGGAAAGGTTCGTGCCTTCGAATGTCATTGCTACATCTACCGTCCCTTATGGAGGTACCAGTAGTGATTCAGGTGCACCTCAAGAGGTGGGAGCTCCGCAGCGCAAGGGCATCTGGGACGAATAATGGTGACGACGGGGCAGCCAAACTTGGCTGCTGACGACAACAGATTAATGATGACGCCGGCCGGCTGGGAGGGGATCTCCTGGGCGGCTGGCGGTTTTTTTTGCGGCCATACTTGGCTGCCGACGGGGACGGGGATGAAAAAAGAGGGCGAATGTTTGGTGGTGTTGGGATTTATTTGTATCTTTGCGGCGCGGTTTGAGGCACGTTTGCAGCCATAGATGGCTGCGACGAGACACGGGAGCAGCCAAGGATGGCTGCTGACGGAAACGAAAGGGGCAGGCAAGGATGGGTGCTGACGAGATGCAAAGAGGGCAGGCAAGGATGGGTGCTGACGAGACGCAAAGAGGGCGGCAAGGATGGCTGCGATATGGATTATGAAAACGAATGAATGATAAAATAATGAAGAAGGAAATTTGGCAGAA
This sequence comes from Bacteroidales bacterium, assembly GCA_017519885.1. GTDB lineage: Bacteria > Bacteroidota > Bacteroidia > Bacteroidales > UBA3663 > Liminaster. The sequence continues at coordinate 14,939 of JAFWRO010000054.1, forward strand.
GGGCTTTGTGCTGCTGATGATATATCAGGCGGTGGTGAGCCTATACAGATGCGGACAGGATGTGTGGACATTCTGGTTGGATAAGTCGATGCTGAATTATGCGGCGACAGATTACCTGATCAATTATCAGGGGGGATTCGTAAGGCGAGGGATGATCGGAGAAGTGCTGTACCAACTGCGTCTGCATCTGGGTGTCGATCCTCTGCCGGTGCTGGTGGTGCTGGCTGTGGCGTGCTTCGTGGGGCTTGCTTTTACGATGGTGCGTGCATTCAGAAGAAAGGGATTGGCGCTGTATATCCTGCCTCTGGTGATTTGCATGGGAATGACCTTTGCTGCACGCAAGGACTATGGGATGATTCTGCTGGTGTGGGCTGCTGCGTGGGCTTATCTGCATCTGCAGAAGGATTGGACAAAGGTGGTGGTGCCAACACTGGTACTGCTGTTCCTGCTGAATGTGCATGAGGCATCGCTGCTGTTTGCCTGGCCTCTGCTGGCGCTGCTGATGCTGCGTGACAAGGGGCTGGGGAACGGACTCAAGGCCGTGGGGGTGATTGTGCCTGTGGCGATGTTTGTGGTGCTGTGCAGCTTCAAGGGTACGGCCGAGATGGCACAGGCCATCCACAACTCGTGGAAGCCGTTCCTGCCGGAGGAATGGGGCGACGTGCCCGACAACAACAGCATTGCTGCCATCGGATGGAGTGCGAAGAATACGATGCTGATGCACCTCTGGTGGAACTACTTCTGCTACTATCCTGACTTTTCGGTGCTGAGCGGGTGGATGGTAAGGCCTGTGGTGTATCTGCTGATATTCTATCTGCTGGCGAACTATCCGCTGGTGTTTCGCAAGGCGGACGAGGCACAGTGCAAGCGCGACAGCGTGAACATGGGACGCATCGCGCTGTTCCAGTTTGTGATGCTGCTGCCGATGTTTACGGTGCTGAGCAATGACCTGGGACGCGTGGTGTGCTACTGGACGTTGTCGTCGCTGGTGTTCTATCTGCTGGTGCCTGCTGAGCGACTGGAGGGGCTTTTCCCGAGGTTCTTCTGCAGGATGGCTGATGGACTGAATGCGGGATTGAGCAAGGTGTTGAAGCCTACGTGGGGACGTTTGGCGATGGTGATGCTTCTGATCTGCTTTACGCCAGTGAAGCTGAACCTGCATATCGCTGTCAGCCTTTCGACGCTGGGCTCGCTGTATTTCCTGCTGAAGGGGCTGCTGATGGCGTTCTAACGAGTTGTGGTCTTGAATAGCCAGAGGAGGAGGGCGTAGATGGTGACGAGGAAGGCGCGGAGGGTGAACCAGAGATGCATGATGGAGTGCTGGCGCATGAGGAGGAACCAGACGGGTACAATCAAGGCTACAAGCAGCAGCCAAAGCCACTGGCGCTGCACTTTGAGTCCTTTCTGCAGGAAGATGTAGACGATAGAAAGAGCGAGGACGAGCAAGGGGATCTTCCAGCCAAGGGCGCGCTCTTCGCCAAAGATGATGAATTGCAGCATCTTTGGAATAGTGAGTTCTATGCCATAATATTGCTGAGAGGTGCGCACGCCAATCTGCTGGGCTGCATCGGCCAGCAGATTGAAGCCCGTCAGTCCATAGCCGATGACCCACTTGCTTGACCAGAGCAGGGCATAACCTATTCCCCAGGCAATGGAGGCCAGGATGACCTTGCGCACTTCCTGTTTTCGTTGGGTCAAGAGGCAGACCAAGAGGGGCATACCGAGGGTGAGTTGCGGTGTGGTAAGGAAGTCGAAGAATGAGGTCACGGCTCCTATGATAAAGAAGGTGAGGACCAAGGAACGACTGCGGGCGGTAAGATCGGGATAGAGCATCACTGCCAGCATGCTCAGGAACATCAGATAGAAACAAGTGGAATACTGCAGAGAGAATGGAACGATGGGAAAATAGACCAGCAGGAGGCTGAGGAGGAACAACAGGGCCTCGACTTTCCCTATTCTTTGCCAGATAAGCCACATTGTGGCCAGGCACAGGAGAAGCATCAGCAGGCAGTTGATGATGCGAAGACCGCGTATGCTGAAGAGGATGAGCATGGGCTTCAAGGTAACAAGATAGCCTTGCCAATAACGTCCGTAGAAGCGCATTTCAAGGCCATTGGTTTGGCCGAGGGCTACACGCTCGGTGTAAACGGACTTGGCAACTTCCTCATCGTCGTTGTCGTAGTAGGGATTGAGCATCGACGAACGCAGGGGATGCTGAGCATCGCTGGAGATGGCCAGATTGAGCATAAGGGCATCGGTGAAGTTGTCGAGGCGGCCCAAACGCCTGTCGATGAGATGTGCTCCCTGGCCTTCGTGCTGCAACTGCCGGGCTGAGGCGATGACGTTGTCGGCGATGAGCGACGAAGGCAGGCTGTAGGTGCCTAGCATCAGCAAGGTGAAGGTGAGGAGGAGGAGGAGGTAGGTGGTGAGGAGGAGGAGTATCGTTTTTTTCATATATATTTTTAATGAACGGCGCAAATATAGGGATAATTTGTGGATTAACCAAAAAATGAGCACGGTTTTTAAGATTTTCGGGGAAAAGGCTTGGAGTTTTGTGAATTATTGCCTATCTTTGCCCCAATCTACAAATACCTCAATTATGCCTCGTATTTCTTATATTGACATTGCCAAGGGCATTCTGATTTCGCTGCTTGTGCTCCATCATCTCATCTGGACTTCGGTGACCTTCGTCAAGGTCCCCAATGACTTCCTTAATACACTTTATGACCTCCAGATGCCGCTCTTCGTGGGGTATTTCATCCAGGCGTTCTTCGTCATTTCTGGTTTCTGTTCCAACTTTTCGATCCCCTGGAGGGACTTCCTGTGGAAGCAGGTGAAGACGTTGCTCGTTCCGAACATCGCATTTACCTTGCTCATTCATCTGTATCATGGCGACTTCAGCGGCAGTCTTTATGACATCATCGAACGAGGAGGCTGGTTGTGGTTTGTGACTGCACTTTTTGTGAGCAAGATCGTTTATTACTTCGTGCGCCGCTGGATCGGTAATGAATACGTTATCTTCGGATTGTTTCTCGTAGCGTCGTTTGTCGGCGTGTGTCTGAATGATCGTGATGCGTTCTTCAACTACTGGTGGCATCGACAGACGCTCACGCTCCTGCTGTTCCTGGCTTTGGGCAATTGGCTGCGTAGGCACATTCAGGACTCGAGGATCTGGTTTTTCGGTGCAGTGTATCTCGTTGGCATTGCGGCGTGTTATCTGCTTCATATGGAAGTGCCTTACATCACTGCTGGTTTCCATACGACGAAATTCACATGGGGGCTGCATGTGCTGATTGCGGCAGGTGGATCGGTAGCGTTCCTGAAACTTTGTTCATACCTCAGGTTTAGCCCTGTTTTTGAATACATCGGTCAGAACACTTTGGTGATCTATATGCTTCATCTGGACATACTATATCCGCTGATTGAGAACTTCCTGGATATCTATAACAAGAACACAACGGAGGGGTCGCTGCTGACGACGATTGCCATATGGACGACGACGATGGTATTGTGCCTGCTGCTAGGGAAGATTATTGGGACGAGGTACCTGCGGTTTATGATCGGGAGGTGGTAGCGGAGACAAGAAGGCGGCCAAGAATGGCCGTTGGCGGGGACACGGAGGGCGCGATGGCATCGCGCCAAACGGGACGGGGATAAGCGGCATCGGTGATGCCGCATAGAGGGACAAGTGGCAGCCAAACTTGGCTGCGACAATGACAAGGAAGGGGGCAGCCTAGTGGGCTGCCCCCTTCTGTCTATTTGGTGTGGATGGATTTCTGGTGGGGTGCGATGTGGATTTGATTGGGCTGGATGGTGGGCTGGGGACGGCCGTAGAGGTCGTAGAAGAGCTTGACGGAGCCGTCGGGGAGCTCGATGATTGGGAGGTCGGAGCCGGACTTCTCGATGATGGAGAGGGAGTTGGCGACTGGGGCTGCATTGTTAAGGAACCATGCATTGAATGCCTTGACCTGAAGCGATTTGCCAGCGCGGTTGAACTTATCTTGACTGAGTGTGTAGGCGCGCATCTGGCTGGTGTTGATGGTCTGGTCGCTGTAAGAGCCATTGAATGTCCAACCGATGACCTGCTGCGGTTGTGACAGGTTGGTGGCCAATGAAGCGAAGTCTACATGGATGGAGCCTGTGTTGGGCGTGCTGACGACGAATGAAGAACCCGTAGCCTTGAAGAGGGTCGGGGTGTTGGAGTCAACGGATGCCGTCGGTTCGAACGTCAGAGCTTCGTTGCTGACGGCTACGAGGGTGTAGAACTGCAGACTATCGTTGGACTGCACTGCATAGGGCAGGCAGAGTGTACCCCATTGAGTCGACATCTTTCGGCCATAGGCCACGACGTCGTCGCGGAAGAAGACATTGCCCGACAGGAAGATCGAGGGATCGTCGATGTAACGAGATACTTCGGTGAGGTCGACGGAGACGCCAACGGGCAGCGATGCCTTCAGGAGGGTATGTTCACGCGTACCACCGTAATTGCCGTGGTAGGCAGCAACACCATTGACGGGGGTGATGACGGGCGAATAGCCCACATAAATCTCGGTGGTGTAAGGACGGGCTCGGAAAGTGCGGCCCTCGGTGTCGGTGACCATAATGTTCTGCAGCGAGATGGTGTAGACACCCTTGGGTAGTGATGAGCGCCAGGACAAGGCAAGCTTGGCGACATCGAAGGAACGCGAAGGAGCGAGGAAATGGAAGCCCTTGCGGCTGACGGATAGATGGATGGTGCTGTCGGCCAAGGTGTAGGCTTCGGTGGAGAAGTCGGTGGTCGAGAGCGTGGGCGACAGTCGCCAGAGACGAGTGGTCGTCAAGGCTGTGGGCAACTTGATATCGAACGAAACGTTGGCTACCTCGTTGACATTGGAGAAAGTAAAGGCTACGTCGGTGTTGGCCTTAAATGCGAAGGGCAATACTTCTAGTGAGTAGTCGCCGTCGGCTGCATCGCTTATGAGCGAATCCTTATGCACCTGAGCGCAGGTTGAGCTGTAGCTGGTGAGCTGGTTGGCCTTGGCGATGGTGGTGCGCGTCATGCGATAGACGTTGCGACCGGCATCGGGATAGCGACCGACGGTTTCGATGGCATCGTGGAAGCCGTAGGTGAGCGTGTCGGCCCACGACTGGTCGGCAGCGGTGAGGACCACGTGCTTGCCCTCTTCATTCTCGAGCTTGAAGGGTGCGTGGATTTCGCGCAGGGCTTCCTTCTGGTCACACCATATGATCTTGTAGCCATGGGCAGGGATGATGGTGGAGACTGCAGATCCGACGGCAAGGTCGGAGCCGATGCAATACTTGGTGGAATTGCCCAGTTTGTCGGAAATGTAGACCCCACGGAGGTCGATGTCGCGCGACGTGGTGTTGTAGAGCTCTATCCAATCGGCCTTCTTCTGGAGGTCGTTGATGTAGATGCCGTTGTCGGCCGATACTTCGTTGATGACCACAGGCGGGAGCTTGGACTGGACGGACGTGTTGGGCTGGAACCAAGCGATGAGGTCGGAACCTTTGGAGGTCGGCAGCGTATAGCGTGCCTTTTTGCTCACGATTGAACCTGGCAGGGAGGTGATGAGGTCGAGGGATGCGCTCCAATAGATGTCGGGCGACGAGGCTTTCTCGTTGTGGATCTCGACAGCGAGGACATTCGCGCCATTCTTGAGAAGATTGCGTGGAAGGATGATGGTACGCTTGTCGGGATTGGCGGTGGCGTAGTAGGAGGCATAGGTGGCATAAGTGACTGTGCCGGGCGCTATATTGTAGCGGTAGATCTCCTGACCATTGAGATAAAGGATACAGCCATCGTCGACCTGATAGGAAAGCTGGTAGTTGGAATTTTCGCTCAAAGTGTCGATGGAGGCAAGATTGAATGACGTGCGCACGTAGTAAGTGGGGCGCTTATTGTTCTTGTTGCCACCATAGTCGAACTTTGTCTGGAACCCTTTGATCTTATTGTCGGTATCGTAACCCATTGGTGTTGTACCGGTAGACCAGGAAGCAACGTTGTAGGACGTGTCATACCACTCGATTCCATCGAGCGAACCTTGGGTGTAATAGCTCCAGGAGTCGGAGGTGGCTATGACGGCCTGTGAGGTGGTCCTGACTTCGCGCCAACCTACGAAGTCGTAACCAGCGGGTGCGTAAGCATTGACTTCGGCAGGCGGGAAGAAAAGGCCATTGTATGTGCCATTAGTGATGGGCTGGTCGTTGAACGTGAGGGATGCTGATGAGAGATTGGTTTGCAGACGAGCAGACTGCGCCTTGGTTGAAGACAGCTTGAAGGCTGGGTAAGCCTTGAGGTAGTTGAGCAGTTCGGTCTGACGTTGTGCCGACAGGCTGGAGGTAAGAAAAGCAGCAGAGCGCCATGGCGAGTCGTTGTGGTAGAGCGCCTGAGTGGGTGCTACGCGTTCGCAGATTTCACGGATGATGGGTTCGCAACGATCGGGATCGAAGGTCGATGAAGCAACGAGGCAGAAAGTATCGATGAACTTCTTGAGGAACGTCGGGTTCTTGATGAGATTGAAGAAGAGGACGATGGGCTGCAGTTCGACCTGAATTCTGGCTTTCTCGGTGCCGTTGCCGGTAAAATAGGAGAATTCGGATATCCGTTTCATTTCGAAAATATCGAAGGGATCGTCGATCCAGTCCATAGCTTCGAGGTCGAAGAGAACCATACGGAAACGACCATCGGCGGTACGGGCACGCCAACCCTTGCAGTTGTTTTCGGGCCAGTCGCCGTTGCGAAGGTAGAATTCGATGGCCATATAATTGCAATATTCATCGATGTCGAGGAGCTGGCATATCTGGGCGTAGGTATCGTCGGAGGCAGCATTGCTGGAAAGATCGAGAAGATGCTGCATGGATTCGTAGGTGCCGCACTTTTGGACGTAACCCGAGTCGGTGGCAAACTCGAACTGATCGATCTCGTCGTCATCGAGACCGTAGTTGGCATAGACGAAATGCTTGTTGCTGGGTTCACGAAGGTTGATGGTACCCTTGTTGACACCATTAACGATGTGCCAAATGGGCTGATAGGCCTGGTAGTCGATGTCGATGGCCGAGCGTGCTACGATCTGCTGGAGGGCAACGTCGAGAATGCGACAAATGGTGTCGCTGCCGCCATTGCGCACCAGCACGGACTTATGCTTGAGGTAGGGTTTTTCGGAGAAGAAGGGATAGGGAAGGGTGTTCTGCATCTCGTAGCGCTTGTTGGCATTGATGCGGAACGAGCGAGGGGTGAAGGATCGGCTGAAGGCGCCGATGCGCTTGATGCCTGCCTCTTGGTTGAGGAGGGACTGTCCATCGGACGTGAAGTATTCGACTACGCTGGGACGTTCCCAGTCGTTGTACCAGTTGCAGATGCCAAAGGGACCATGACTGGGACGACCGTTGACACCTTTGACAAAGATGCCGATGGAGTCGTCGTAGAAGTTCTTGTCGGTGCCCGTCACTGCGAGGATGGGGAGGTCGATGTCGAGGTCGGATTTGATGAGGGAACGCGTGACGACGGGACTGGGGAGATAGCCGTCACGGAATAGAGCAAAGCGGAAGGTGCGGGTGACGCTGGTCGAGAAGTGACCAGTGACGGATACCTGACCATTGGTGCGCGTGGGGGCGCTTCCGTCGGTTGTATAGATGAGGGTGCAGCCTTCGGGAATGGTGACCTGGAGATGCTGGGTGCCAGAGGTGAAGATGCGCGACTCGCTATCGACTACAGGCTCGTTGAGACGATAGTCGGAGAAGGGACTGCCGTTGTTAGACCTGCCGGGGGTTGGTGCTGCGCAAAAGCGGTAGGTATGGCCTCCATCGGAGGTGGCAGCCCACGAACAACGTGCGACGGACTGGGGATAGATAAAAGTGATGCGGTTGCGGCCCTGGGAGTCGTTGAAATAGAGGGTGTCGCCATCACAATCGAGCTTCATGTCGATGTTGTGAGGTGTCCAGACGGGGTCGTAATTGTCGAACCAGAACACAGCATAGCCATGGGCGGGGATATGTGTAGGATCGTTGATGCGCGCCTTTCGGGGCACGTTGGCATCGTCGCTGAAGAAACAGCCTGTCACATCGATGTCGGATGAGGTGGGGTTGTAGAGCTCAACCCAGCTGCCGTAGTTGAACGACGGATCGAGCCACTGGTCGATGTTGGAGCTGCACAGCTCGTTGATGACCAAGGCTTCGGTCTGGGCGAAGATGCATACATTATATATTAATAATGTTAGAAGGAGGGTGGTTCGTTTCAATGGAGGAATGAGGGGTTAAGAGGGGGAAAATGGGCAGCCATAGATGGCTGCAACGGGGATGCGGGGCAGCCAAGGACGGCTGCGACGAAAACACTGGGGAACACTACGGACGGCGACCAAGGACAGCTGCGATGGGGATGCGGGGCAGCCAGGGACGGCTGCCGACGAGGACACAGGGGAACACTACGGATGGCAGCCAAGGACGGCTGCCGACGAGGACGAGGGGAGAGTACCGACCGCTTATTTCCTGATGAAGAGGAGGGTGGGGTTCAAGGGGAAGCGGCCGGAATGGGCACCGAAAAGGGCCAGACCATGGGCTTCTGCATCGGGAACTTCGAAGCGGATGGTGATGGTGTTGCCGGGCTTGATGAAGCGGAGGGGGATGGGAACTTCCTGGAGATATCCGTAGGAGCCAGCTTCGTCGAGGGTGAGTGTGTTGGGAGCAGGGTGGTACTCCTTACCATTGATGGCAGCGCCCGCGACAAGGTTGGGGTCGATAGTAGGTGTGCTCTGTGCCTGCCAGGAGAGGGCGCCACGGTGATCGGCGGGATCGTCGGGAAGGGTGAGTGTGGCTACCTGATGGTTGTTGATAGAAACGATGAGCGTGGAGGGATAGGTGTCGAGGTCGGTCTGGGGATAACTGTTGGGAAGACCGCTGGGGTCGGCGGTGCCTTTGCCGCGCATAAAGTCACCTTCAGATGAGGAGTCGGGACGATCCTTACCATTGAGGCGTTTGGCCGATGCTTCGAAGAGGAGCGTGGCGCTCTTGATGTGCTTGGGGTGGATGTCGTCGGGTACTTCGACCTCAAATTCGAAGAAACCACTGCCAAAGCCATTGACCTTGTCGCCACCCATAGCGTAGGAGGTGTGATCGGACCACTTTGATTTGGTGAACGAGAAGGGGGTGAAGGTCTTGACCCGGGTGCCCGGAAGGTCGGCTGCGGTAGTGCCGCCAGTGACATGGATGAGGACGAAGTTGCGATGGATAGTCGTGTTTTGATCGTCAGACAGTACGAATCGCACCACATAGAGGCCGTTGCGCTTTGGAGCGTTGAAGGTGACTGAGTGAATGGGTTCGTTGGCGTACGCTTTGAACGTGATTGGATCGAGGGATATGACCTGTTCCTCTTCCCATTGGCCGAGGTCGTTCCAACCGCAGATTGACGTCTGGAGCATCATATTACCAGTATCGCGTTCGGTCATAATGGAGAGATAGCGGGGAATTGTGATCTGGGAGCCAGCCTTGACATCCTGGATGAGCGGGCAACGCGGAGAGACATAATAGGGGCTGTGGAAGTCGCGCATGGACATTCCGGGGACGAAGGCGTCGAGGCCGTCAATTTTGGGACTGCGGTCGTAGCGCACATAGCCGTTCCATTCATTGATGACGTCGTGGTGTTCGGTGTAAAGCCAACCTGCACACTTGGGGTGGGCTCGGAAGGCGTTGATCATCTGATGGTAGTCCCAAGTGATATCGACATCGCCTGTAGCGCCTTTATAGCCCCAGACATTGCCACATTCGCTATTGAACATTGGCGCACGGGCCTGACGGTTTTCATCGATGTAGTTCCAAAGGGAGCCTTCGTAGGTCTTGCTGCAGTATTCGTCGAGTTTCTCTTCCCAAGCTGTGCCAGGAAAATAGCCGTGCCAGGAGTTAAGATCGGAGAGAACATGGTCGAAGTTGCATGGGGAGTTGTCCTCGACGAGACGCGTGGGGTCGAGTGTCTTAGTGAGGAGATACATATTTTTGACCCAATCCTGAGTTGTCCAATGATATCGACGGAAGCCGTCGGCCTTACGCGTGCTGAAGAGTCCCCATGTCTCGTTGAAATTGACCCATGCGAAGATGGAGGGATGGTTGTAGTCGCGACGTATCTGACCACGCATACAGCGCTCCCAGTCCTCACGACCGAGGGGATTATCGTCGGCCCACCAGTTGGGCGTATCTTGCATAATGAGAAGGCCTAATCGGTCGGCCCAATAGAGCTTGCGTGGGATTTCAGCCTTGATGTGTATGCGGTTGCCATTGAGGCCGAGTTCCTTGGAGATCTCGATCTCGCGGCGCATATCGGCATCGGAAGGGTAAGTGTAGTAGCCCTTGGCATTGTAGCTCTGGTCGAGGGTGAGCTGCAGGTAGAGGGGACGTCCGTTGAGGGTGACGTAGGAATAGTCGGTACCTGGGAGGGTGTCGACGCCGATGGAACGCTGACCGAAGTAGGAATGGACGAGGTCGATGGTCGACCGTTCACGCTTGATGGATACTTCGACTTCGTAAAGATAGGGGTCGTCGAGGTCCCATAGGTGCTGGTTGTGAAGCGGGAGATGGAAACTGAGGATTGTGTCGCGGCGCTGAATGCGCGAAGGGGTGAAGGTATAGTCGGCCTCTTCGCCATTGGGGAAGTGGAGACGGATGGCCTCGCCTGAGGATAAGGGAGCATCGACGCCTACTTCAACACGGACGATGGAGTTTTCGGGGTAGGGTGCGAAGTGGACGTAGTCGATGTAACGCCGGCCACGTGCTTCGAGATAGACAGTCTGCCAGATGCCGCGTACGTCGCCGTAGCCCTGTTTGCCCGAGAGACGCTGGTCATTGGGCGTGTCATCGGCCACGATGACAAGGTGCTGAGGCACATCGTCGAAGCCAGTGAGGTTCCATGTGATTTCAACCTCGAATGGTGTGTAGCCGCCCTGGTGGGAGGCGATGTGACGACCGTTGAAGTAGATCTGGGTGTCCCATTCGCAGGCACCGATGATGAGGAAGATGCGCTGGTCGCGCCAAGCGCGTGGAATGACGATATCGCGAGCATAGTAACCCTTGTTGCCTTCGTCGGCAACACCGGAAAGGGGCGAGCCCCAACCGAAGGGGACGGTAATCTGGTGGTCGAAGGCGGCTGTGATGTCATTCTCGGCTGCATACTGACCACGTTCGGTATTGAATGTGAACTGCCAGGTGCCGTTGAGGTTAATCCAGTCGGGACGCTCGAAATCGGGACGCGGATGCTCGGGGAGCGGAATGGACTGGGCGAAGGCAGTCGCAATGGAGAGAGCGAGGAGGGCTAGAAGGGTGAAAAGGGGTTTCATTCTATTGGGTTATGGCAGCCATAGATGGCTGCGACGGGACGCTTTATTGCAGCCAAAGAAGGCCGCAACGGGGACAAAGAGGGGCGGCCAAAGATGGCCGCGACCGAGGACACAGGGGGCGGCCACTGATGGTTGCTCCCTGTATCGGGGTGCAAAGATAGGGGATTTTTTGGAGATATGCAAGAGATTGGGGGAAAAAATGCGAAAGATTGGTTATTTTGTTTAAATATCGCGCGGATATGTGTGCGTTGAGGCGGACATTGGGCGATGGATTATCTGGATAATTTGACAATTTTTTTTGTTGCTATGACGTCTGTAGCGAGTAGAGGATTCTGGATAAATACAAATAAAAATATGTCTTTTTGCTATGTCTGTGGTTAAAATGGATTTGTTTTTTGTTGAAAAATAGGACGTATTTTGTTTTTTTTTGTCAAAAAAATTGGAAAAATGGAAAATAATCTATAAATTTGCAGCCGAAATAATCAATTAAACTATTTTATATTCGGTTGGTCTAAAAGGTGTTGTACTATTCATTTTGTATTTGGACCAAAGCTATTTTATGTTGAAGATGCGAAGAATAACTATTTTTCTTTTGATATCTTTTTTCTTTAATATGGTGTTGTCAGCCCAGGAGAAGCTGACAGGTAATGTTATGTCTTCCACGGCGTCGAGCTCGGCTTATTCTGCCTCAAAGGCATTTGATGGATTGACGGGCACCTATTTTCGCTCGAGTGCTGCTTCGAACACCTGGGTCGGACTTGATTTGGGAACACCTCACGTGATCAAGAAAGTCGGTTGGGCCACTGCAGTTGGTTATGCAGAGAATACCAAGTTGGCAGTTTTTGAAGGTGCCAACCGTGCAGACTTTGCTGACGCCATACCTCTTTTTATGGTCACATCGGATAATGAGAGCGAGACAATCAGCACTGCGAATGTCAATGTCAGTCGTGGATTTCGCTACGTGCGTTATGTGACTCCCAATGGAAAAAACTGCATTGTTTCGGAAGTAGAGTTCTATGGAGAGGAAGGAGAAGGAACGGACGACGTGTTTTACCAAGTAACGAATCTGCCTCTTGTCGTGATTCATACTGATAGTGGCAAGGATCCGGTAAACAAAGTTGATGACCTACCAGCACATTTCGCAGTGATCAACAAAGACGGCTTGAAATTGAAAGAAGATACGGGTACCGTGCGTCTGCGCGGAAATACGTCGATTGATTTCGACAAGAAGCCCTATCGCATGAAGTTTGCGAACAAGACCAAGTTGTGTGGTTCAACTGCTAAGGCTAAGAAATGGGTGCTTATCAACAGTTGGGACGACAAGACACTGATGCGCAACAACGTAGCGTTTGAGATGAGTCGTCGCATTGGTATGGAATATACGCCGTTTCTTACACCAGTTGATGTGATGGTGAATGGCGAGTATAAAGGCACCTATGACCTTGCTGACCAGGTAGACCAGCACAAGGATCGTGTAGACATCGAATCGCTAGAAAGCACAGTCGTGGATGGTGACAGCCTCACGGGCGGTTATCTGATTGAGAATGATGGAAACTACAAGAAAGAGGTAAATTATTTTGTCACCCCGAAGAAAAATACATTGGTGATCAAATATCCTGACGAGGATGACATCAACGATGTGCAGAAAGCGTATATCAAGACGCATTTCCAGACACTCGAAAATGCACTTTATTCGAAGAATTTCACCCAGGATGGCTATCGACAGTACTTTGACTTGGAAAGTTTCCTCAAGTATTTCGTCCTTGAAGAGTATGCGGGCAATCCAGATGCCTTCTGGAGCACTTATTTCTACAAGCATCGCGGTGATGACAAATTCTATACTGGTCCGGTATGGGACTTCAATCTCGCCTTTGACAATGACTATCGCTTCTTCCGCTTGAGCCTGCATGACGCCTTTGATGAATCTGGCACTTATATTGGACAGGAGTGGACTCCCAAATGGCTTTATTCGAGAACTAGTGATGGTTCGGGCATCTGTGCGGGTGATATGGCTAACTTTGTGAGTATCATTATCGATGAAGACAAGGATAATCTAGACGATATCAAGACGTTGTGGTCTGACCTTCGATCGAATGAGTTCAGTTTGGAGAGTCTGTCTAGCTATATCGACGAACAATCGGAACTGCTTAACCAGAGCCAAGCGCTCAATTATACCCGTTGGAACAACCTGACTGTAAGCTGCTACCACAATCCACGCATCCGTGATTCGTGGGAGTCAGAAGTCGAGTTCCTAAAGACATATTTAAATCAACGTCGGGATTGGTTTGATTGGAAATTGGGCTGCAAAGATACTACGATGACCATCACGGTACCCGAAGAAGGTTGGGCTACGGTTTATTTGCCAATGGCCTTCAAGATACCAAATGATGTGCTTGTGATGAGTGTGTTGAACTATGAGGATGGCATTTTGCAGTACGACACGCTGACAACGATTACAAAGGCTAATCAACCATATTTGGTCAAGGCTCCCGCTGGAGAATATACCCTTGAGGGCTATACTTTGGTCGAGCGCGACGGACGCAGCAATGGTCTGCTCACAGGCACATCGTCGGGCGTAGTGGCTCCAATAGGATCTTATGTGCTGCAAAGACAGAACAATGTGCTTGGCTTCTATAAGGTAGAAAAAGCAACGACGATCAACGTTAATCCTAAGAAGGCATATCTGATGTTGCCGGAAATTGCACAGACGGCTCCGATACGATTCTTCTCCTTGGACGATGAATTAAATGGGCTGGATGAGATTCATATGCAGAGGACAATGATATTTGTCTATTCTCTTTCAGGTGAACAGCTGATGTGCATTGACAAAGACCTTGTCGGAGGAACGATTGAGAGCCGGATTTTACAGAAATTCGGTAGAGGTATATACTTGGTAAATGATGGCGAAAGTATTCGCAAAGTTGTTTTGTGAATTGTTGAATGATGAGATTATAAAGTAGGCGCGGTAATATCGCGCCTTTTTTTTGTGGGTTGAGTCACGATGACATTCCTTCAAACGGTGGTGGATGGATGAGGCAGCCAAACTTAGCTGCGCCTTGGACGATGATGAGGATGGTAAGGAATGATGAGTGGGAAAGGATGGAAATATGAGATGGATGTGTTTTGCTAAGTGGGGGGTGAAGAAATGAGGGAGTTATGTGGTAAAATTGAATAAATTGGAAGAATTAATGGGGGAGAATGGCGAAGGTATGAGAATTTTGCTTATATTTGCGCCAAATTTGTGTATGGTTGTACCCTATTGGGTCAAGATATTTTAGGTACATGAGATTTTTTAGATATTATCTGCTGGTGATACTTTTGACTGTTCCTGTGCTGATGCAGGCACAGGATGCTGTGTCATCGGGGGATAGTATTGTTTCGATGAAGGATTTGCATCGAGTGCATCGCCTGGAAAGAGAGGCGCGAGGGCCATTGGGCCGAAGGGATATGGGTGATGGCCGACAGACAGTGGTTTCGCTGCGTTCGAATCTGCTGCGCTGGCTGACATTTACCCCCGAACTTGGTTTAATCTGGCACTGTGCGCCTCGTGTGGATGTGCAGATTAATGCTGCATGGACATCGCTTTCGGTGTCGGACAGGTACAGGAAGCGTTATGCATTATGGCTCGTGTCGCCAGAGGTGCGGTATTATATGGGAGCCCATGAGCATTATTATGTGGGCCTGCAAGGCGAAATCAGCGAGCGCAACTATCGACTGCGAGGCCGTGATGAAGGTAAGCAGGGGCGTGTGTTAGGCTGCGGATTGGTAGGAGGATATCAGTGGCGCATAAGCCGACATACGAGCTTGGATCTGCATCTTGGTGTGGGATATAATGCCGGTAAGATGAGTCATTATGACCATAATCCGCTCTTCGATGGACAGGAGCCTTCGCTCACTTACATACGGGAAGTCGACGAACATCGTTTTGGCTTGAATCATCTGGGCATCAGTCTGGTTTGGGACCTTGTGGGTCGGAAAGGAGTTGGAAGATGAGTAGGATTTTGAACATCGTGATGATGACGGTGACGGCCTGTTGGATGACGAGCTGCCGTGTTTTTGAAGTAGAGGATGACCTCTACGATATCAGCAAGGAACAGGCATCGGTGACGATGCAACTGTGCTACGTGGAGCATTCGGAGGATATGGCAGATGAACTTCCCTCGTCGTACAGGATCAGGTTGTATAACCATAGCAAGTTGCCGAATACAGGATTTGCTTTCGTGAGTGAAAGAGATGGTGAACGATTTACAACGACGTTACGTCGTTCGATGGATACGATTAGCTATCAAGGATATATGCAGCCTGGATATTACAGGCTCTTGACGTATAATCTGGCTGAGGGCATCAGTGTGGATTCTACGGCTGCTGTGGTTGAGAATGAGGGTGGACTGATCAAGGCTATGCCAGACCCCCTCTTTCTAGGCACCTGGGCAGGTGAACTTAAGGGCGGGGAACAGTATAGCACTAGAGTGACTGTACGCCAACGTACGAAGCGGTTTGCTTTCCGCGTGGAGGTGCCGTTGGATGATACGCTAACGTATGTGTCGAATACTGCACGTTTGAACAATGTCTTCTATCGCTTGGATGTGGCTAAAGATGCTGTTGATGCTACGGCGTTGGGTATGGCTTCGGTAGAGATGAGGGCTGAGGCGCTAGAAGGGTCTAGTGGCGTGGCGCTTTTCGGCGAGGCTAATCTGCTATGGCCAGGGGATGAAGAATTTGCAATCTTGGGCGTGAAGCAGAGCTTGACGGTGGATGTTCGTCTGGCTGGGCCAAGTGGAGACGTGGAGAGACAGATCGTGATTGAAGAGGCGACAGGGAGCGGCCAATGACGGCCGCTGACGAGAACGCTGAGGGCAGCCAAACTTGGCTGCCACATAAACGAGAGTGGAACACCTTTTAAATAATATAAGCAAGATGATTGAACGGTGTTTTTTTAGACTGGTGGTTTTGGTCAGCCTGCTGATGGTAGGCTGGGGAGATGATGCACTTGCACAGTTCCACGAGATGGAGAGTCTGCCCTGGGTACCTGCTCGACCAGAGAAGAATGGGGGTGCAGATGATCGAGGTGTTGTCGTGCTGGAAGAACTGAGTGAAGCACTTCAGAACGGAGAATATCGCCAAGTGGTGGATAGGCTTTATCCGTTGGCTATCAGCAGTGGTTATCAACGAAATACAAATCTGTATAACCAGACGCGCAGGGCTCTGCGACAGTTGTTGCAGGAACCAGATGGAGCTGGTTATTGGAATAAGATGGAACGGCTCTATCATGACCGTTTTGCAAATATAGGCAAAGAGGATTACCGATATCGCAATACGCTTGAGACAGCTAGCTGGAGCGAAGAGCAACTCAACAATGAGCAATTGCTGATGCTTTCTAAGGAGGAAAACGGAATGGAGCGTTGCTTTGATAGAGCACATCAGATTCTTAGCCAGGCACAGGGCAGGATTGACCCCGTGATTGTGGTGCAGGGAATGTTTGTGCCTTTGAACCGTGAACATGCTGCCCATCCGGAACGTAGCAAGGAGTATGCTAACAGATATAGTGAGATTCTGCGTTGGCTCGATGTGGCTGATCAGTTTATGATGCAGGAACATCGTGAGGAATATCAGACTTATTATAGTACACAGGCTTTGGCGATGGTGCGCGAAGAGAGCGACCGACAGATGACTGCCGATGCATCGATAGCGGCGTTTGAAGCACGACGCCTCGAACTGCAAGACGAGATGCGCCAGCAGGCTGATTGGCTTGACACCGAACAACGTGCACAGCGCCTCTATGCTGAGGCAGTTGAGTATTATCAGAAGAATGATTACGCAAGAGCGTACCAGAAGGTGAATGAAGCACTTGCTGCCGAGGGCAATATGAAGGAGGCGCATGTGCTGAAGTCGAGCATTCTGCAACGTGCTTCGAATGCCAGTAACAGGATGTCGGATAAGGTGGCATTCTGGTGTGCTGCCTATGAGGCAGGACAGGGATATGTGGATCGAAAGACACAACGACATATCCTTTCGGCACTTAAGAGCCATCTTTTTATGACAGGATTGGCGGGACAGGTGCACTCGACGAGAAATCCATTTAGTATCCGACAGCGGATATGGACGGTGGAGGAGCTGAAGGAGAAATAAGGACGGGGGCGGCCATACACGGCCGCTGACGGAGACATGGAGGGCGCGACGAAATCGCGCCGTACGGGGAAGAGAGACGGGAGGAAGGGGCAGCCAAGGATGGCTGCAGACTGGAACACAGATGGCAGCCAATGATGGCTGCAACAATGACACAGAGGCAGCAAGGATGGCTGCGACTGAGACACAAAAGAAAGAGATGAGAAAGATAATTACGATAGGGATCCTGATGGTGACGCTGCTGTGGGCAGGTCGATGGACGTGTGCCTTTGGACAGACGCCCTATCGGTCGGTAAGTCTGGATAGGTCGGGATTGAGTTGGACATCGTATCTGACCTGGTGGATGGATCTTACAGATTTGGCATTGGGTGCACCTAATCTGGGTGTGGATGTAGACCTAAACAATCCACAACGTATGTGGACTCAGTCGGTTGCACTTCAGTTCAGAACAGGAGCAGACAGTCAGTATAATCTGTATCGAGGTGATTACAAGGGAAGCGTGATCGATAATTTCGGTGTGCAGGCGCAATATCGCGTTCATTTTAGTCCGTATAAACATCCTGAGTATCATAAGGGACGATATTATGTAGGTCCTTACCTGGAGTATCAAACTTTGAAGAAACATTCGAATGCCGGACTGGTGCTGGGATATGACTTCCCGGGCGTAAGTTGGGGAAACAGGTATTTTCTGGAGTTTTCGGGCGGTGGCAACATTGGCTATAACCTTGATAAAAAAGGTATTGTGGATTTGCATTTTGCTGTGGGGTTCCGTACATTGAGCATATCTAACAAGTATTGGAAACCGGACGAGATGCTATACGTCAGGAATAACCTTTCGAACGAGATTGCCCAGAACCGCATCGATTCGCTGCTTCAACAGATGACCTTGGCTCCTGTGACACTGAATGTGAAGAGTGCTGCGGGAGACTCTCTGTTGGAGGAGCCAGTGACCATAGAATTGGTACGCAAGGCATTCGCTCAGCAGTACGACGACCCTTATCTGGTGGTTGGACGGCTAGAAGAGATGAAGGAGAATTCTCCTCTGCCTATCACGGAGCCGAGTGAGTACAACAACGTTTTGTACAGGCTAAGTCTTTTGCCGAAGGACTACGACAGTGAGGAAGGCGAAGCTACTTACATCATGCCTTTCCGTGTGCGGATAGAAGGATATGATGAAGCATTGGCACGCAGACGCAGCTTCAACGAGGCTTTGCGCAACGCCTATACTGATAACGGCAAGCGATTGCCGGCTTTGCTGCTCAAACCGGCCAACATGGATTCGATGGCGGAATCTGCCAGTATGCAACGTGTGTTGGCACTCTTTGATGAACAATGGAAGAACAGCCAATTGCAAGAACGAGAGGTGACCGGACTTTATTATCGCAAGGATGGCGATTTTCAGCCAATTACGGCTGAAGATATGAACAAAAGAGGGACGTATGCCATCGGTTTGAAGTTCCATCCGCAGGTATTTGAGTCGTTCGATTCGCTGGTGACTCGCTTCAACATCTTGCCAGATATCGATAATCGTGAGCAAGAGATGTACGACAGATTCCTTGGCGTATATAACAAGGAGACTTTCTATGTAGAGCGTCCGTGGCTGAACGGCAAAGAAAAGGCAGTGACCGTGGATGATGTGATTGCAGCACTTGATCGTGGAGGTATGACCGGTTACACGGAGGACCAGATTGAATTGCCTGACAGCATTCGCTATGGACGCAACGTGGGAACAACGACATATGGACCGGCTTTGCAGCCACTACAGTTCATATTTGTTGTGGAAGATTCGGTTGGAATGAAACAGGGAACACGTTTGTTGGAGGCACTTACGATGGGAGTGGACGCACGACGTGCAACTTGGAATTCTAAATACGACCTGGATGCCCACGGACCTCTGTTGGAAGGAAAGTATAAGGCTAATGCTATAGACGAGTTTGACAATCCTGAGGTAGAGGTGGCTGACCGAGAAGCGCTGCTTCAGGCTGTGAGCGAATACCTAGCCAAGATTGATCCCTCGCTAGAGGAAATGAAGATCGAGGACGCGTGGGTGACGAACTATGCATATACAGGACTGCATAAACTGCAGGCCAAAGATGGCACACCGGAAGGTACCGTTTGGACGGTGCTGCAGTTCAAGTACAGACTGCTATATATGGATGGACGGCCCAGGGTAGCTACGGCGAATGTGGCTTATAGGATAAAGAAGCCGCAGGGTGCTGGGCAGCCATAGATGGCTGCTGATCGAGACACGTGGGCGCGATGACATTGCGCCAAACTGGACGGGGCAAGAGGCAGCCAAGGACGGCTGCTGACGGGAACACTGAGCGGACCGTAACGGCTGCCGACGGGAATGCTGAGCTGCCAAACTTGGCTGCAACAATGACATATTGACTGAAATGAGAAGAACAATTAGAATAGTGACGATGCTGACGATGCTGCTGTGTGTAGGTCGGGGACAGTGTGCGCTGGCGCAGACTGTCGTGGTTCACAGTAACCTTGTGATGTGGGCTGCGAAGTGCGCCAATGTAGGCATGGACCTGGTTGTGAATGACTATCAGAGCATCGGTGTCACGGGTATGGTGACGATGGGCGACAGCTGGGTCAAGAAAGTGAATGGGTCGGGCATACAACTTGACTATCGTTTCTGGTTCAAGCGGAAGTTGTTCCAGGACTTCTTCTTTGGGCCACAGTTGGGTTTGTATCACTATCGGAAGGATGGTGAGGACAGCAGCGTGCAAAGACATACTGCCTTGACTGCAGGCTTTGTGAGCGGATATGGCTGGATGATCAACCGACATTGGAATGTGGATGTCGTGATGGGTGCCGGCTACTTGCTTTATGCAGACCCCAATCAACATCATAAGTTCGTACCTACTAATTTCGGTGCTAATCTTTCGTATGTTTTCTAATATTTTACATCATCAAGAATGGCGCTTTCGGATGGCGCTCGTCGCATTTCTGCTGTGGGTAGGAGGAGTGGCACGTGCCCAATACGACGCCTTGCCTATGGTGATACTAGATGCCGATGGCAAGAACCTTACCGACGAGGTGGGGCGTGCATGGGATCCTGAAGACGGTGTGTGGATGCCGTCGTCGCACGACCTGAGAGACAGGACAGATCTGGAGGTGTTTGTCACCAACGAGGTCTGTGCCGACTCGATTGTGGCTTGGAGCCACGAACATACTGCCCGTAACACCAGGTTGATTCAGGGCTTTGTGAACGAATACCGCCAGCGCGGTTGGCGCCTGATGCGACAAGGCGAGACCTATAACCTTGCCGATGTGAATGCCATTGCCCAAGACATTTACCTGAGGTATGGTTATCTGGTGGATTACTGGTGCAGAGAGACTGGCGATACACGTGGCGTGTATTCGGTAGCTCTGGTGCTGCATCCGATGGAGAGCAGCCGATTTGAGATGGTTGTACTCAATGAGAAGGTCACCAAGTACGATGGTGAAGAACCTTACTGTCCACTCTATTATAAGAATCGCACTGTGCTTGAGAACGTGAATAAGGTACAACGTGTAACCACTTTCCGTAAGAAGCGTAATCAGGCACAAAGCAGCGGTTCGTGGTTGACCTTCGACGAACATTTCAATTTCCGAGGCCCAACAGACAGACGCCTTGTGGTGGAGCGAATTGTCGAAGCCTGTATCTTCGGCGAGGACTTTGACCGACTCGATGCACGATTAAAAGGAGATGCTGCAGCACAGCAACTGAATCAGCAGTTGATGGATCACCATGGCAAGGCACTTGATACTGCATATATCCTGGAGCCAATGGTCTTCTCGGGATATCGCTTCCAAACGACCAAGCTACGCCAGATGCGCGACGACCTGATGCGTGACACGATGGAATATTTCCGCAAGCGTACACAGGACATCTTTAACCAGATGGGAAGCTGGGTGGAATATCGAGATGTGGAGTCGGATACAACCACTTATCTGGTGCCTAGACCTTTATGGAAGCTTTTGTTGCGCTATCCAAGTTTCGACAGCCTACGCAACGAATTGCGACAGGAGGCCTCTGAACTACCCCTAACAGTAGCAGAGAATGACACTACCGTGGCTTACACTATCAGCACCCGGACTGAGTTGTACCATCGCTTTGAGGAATATATCCAGCGTGGTCACAAGATGGCCGACAAACGTGCCATCTCTAGCGAGTCGGAACTAGTGGATGGATACATACGCCACATCAACCAGATGGATATCTATCCTTTACGGCAAGATGTAAAACGTGTGAAGATTGAACATCGCCAGGAAGGCGATACAAGTCGGTACAGGATGCCTCTGCAATTGGTTCCTTACGGCAAAGACACCGTACTCCATTTCCGTTGGCAGATGCCCGACAAGAACCGATTCTACCAGATGCGTCATGTGAACTATCTGCAAGATTTCGTCCATGCTGACACTACGCATACCGAAGAATGCGACTGCGAACGACAGATGCCTCTACAGTTCCTTTCGGTATCGGCTCATCCTGCAGACTTCGATTGTCCCCCACGACGACATTCTGGCACCGACGAGGTGGTTACCTTCCGTCCGCGAGAACGTGGCGAAGTCCAAGACGTGACCTACCAGTTGTCGCTCAGTTTCGACCAGAACAGCACCAAGATAGACTTGTCGCGTGGCAATAACCAGCAACAACTGGACAGCCTCATAGCGAAGGCCTACGAGATTACACATGGCGAGATAGAAAATACCATTCAGCGCGTGGCCATCGTAGGCGTGTCGTCGCCAGAGGGCTTGCGTGGTGCTAACCGTCGAATCTCGCATGGACGAAGTGAGGCCATCATCGACAAGTTGCGTCAGATGGGAGGAGAAGATCTTCGTTATGCACGCTTCGATATCGTCAAAGACTCGGTGGCTCCCTGGAGTGCAGTTGCCGACTTGATTGACGAGATACATCCCGAGTTCCACAGTACGGCTGAACATATCCGCGAAGTGGTGGGTGATGACGATCCTGAGAACACTGCACAGCAGCAGAAGCGTCTTGGTTACACCAATGGCGCTGACCCAATCATTGCTGAGGCGCTGGAGAAACTTCGACTAGCACAAGTGACGTATGCCTACAAGGCATTGCGCGAGACGCCAAGCGAGAAGATCTTTAATTTCTACTTCTCAGGATCAGATGCCTCGCGCTGGCCATCGTATTATTTCTACGTGCTGCTTCGTTCGGATCGATTGACTTATGAGGAGAAGCTAGAATTGGCTCAGAGACTTCTAACGCTTAAGGCTTCTGACGTAAGACGCTATGGACGTGATATGCGTCCGAAAGACAGTTTTGGCTTGGTATTACCATACGCTGCCAACCTTTTGGCCATCGAGGCCATTTCAGAAGGCAATTACGACAGCTCGATACTGGCACCATTCATCAATATGCAGTATTATCAGGGCAATGTGCCTTGCTACATGGAGAATGATCCAGACACTCCTGTTAAGTTCATCAACCTCGACGTAGTGCTCTACAACCAGATATTGATGCTGAGTGGCATAGGCACACCTGAAGCACTTGAAGAAGCACATGAACTGGTTGACATTCTGGATAATACACCTACGATATCGAATGCATTCCATAACACGTATCGACCGGAACTGCTCGAACTGCTGCTCAATAGTCAAAGCGGACGATTCGTGCTTGACGATGAGAATGCCGAGATGATCAGGAACACGAACGTTTGCAACTTCTATGTAGTGAATATGGCGCAAGCCTATCAGGCTGTCGATGGAGAACTGATTGACCTTGCAGCCAACGGTGAAGCCATCGATCTGCTGCAACAGTGTTGTGACAGCCTGACTTCGCTGCAGCGACAAATGAATGACCAGCCCGCTGCACTCTACTTCACTGCGTTGACTGAAGCATGGGGTTCGGAGGCAGGACTCTTCAATAATCGAGATGAACATTACGACCGTGCAGTCATGGCATTGTCGAAGCTTCTTGCAAAAGAGGGCGAACCTCCGTTTGTAGAACGTCTGCAGGGCGACAGCTATGTGCGTGGCATCTACCGTGATGCGAAGGCTTTACGTGAAGGAATGGACCTCTATCTGGAGGCTGTGGAACAATATATAAAATTAAGGACACATGAGGAATAGCTTTGTTGGGAACCATTGGCATGGCCTGATGGGGCTATTGCTACTCTGGCTGCTGTCAGACGTGGCTGCTTTTGCCCGCCAAATACAGTCGACGGTAGATAACGCTAGGAACGATGTGCAGACTATGACTGTAGCACCCTTCCGTGTGACTGACTATATGATGTCGGGTAACTATCGTTATCCGGATAAGGTGCCGTTTGTGTTAGATCACTGGTGGAAAGGACTTAGTGTTTCGACTTATTGGTATCCGAAGGTCATCAATTTCCAGTTTGATTATGAGGGTATTGAGACAAGTGGTTTTGGATTGGCTTTGACCAAGGATTTCAACAAGAGCAATGCCTTACGTCTAGGTTTCGCTTATAATCATGACCGAATGGAGTTGATGACCGACTATCAGTGGAACCTCTCGAACTATTGGAGAGGATATGATCCAAAACGTCGTTTCGAATGGCTGGCAACAGTTGGTCTGCTGGGCGGTATGGCGAAATATGAAGGTGATTACCGTCGGTTCTATGGTGGACAAGTTGGTCTACAGTTGCGTCATACGTTGTCGCCTTGGGTAAGCCTTTATGTGGAGCCACAATACAAGGCGGTTTCTCCCTTGTACGACGGATATTGGGAACTTGGCAACATCGTGGATGACGGACTGGCCGTTCAGGTAGGAGTTGTCACACGTCTGACCGGACCATTGCGTGAAGGTGGTTATGGCACGGCTGTTGCCAATGGTGCAAAAGCCTTTGGCCGCAGTATGGTGAAGACTGGACGATGGATTTCGGGTGTAGGCGGAATGGTTTTCCTTGGCCATGCTATGAAAGTGAACCGTAACAGCAGTTTGCATCGATGGTATGTGGAGCTTTTGGGCGGTACACAGTTACGCGATGGAGAACATGAGTTGGGTAAGCTGAAGCTGTATCAAGCCGATTTTGAAATGAACCTGGGTATGCGACTCAATAGTCTTTTAGCTGTTCAGGTTGGAGCTTTTGGAGAACGCTTGGACCTGACACAACGGTCGAATCATCCGGAACATGTTTATGGATATAGGGCAGAATTGACTTTCGATCCGCTTCGTTTCGTCTGGCATAAGGCGGAAGAGAAAGGTTGGGCCTGGACTGTCGGTGGAGGCTTGGAAGGTGGACGCGTTGAAATGTGGAACCACGTGCCGGGACTTAACCTCGAACGATACATTGAGCCTACGATGCATACGCAGTTGCGCAGGCGACTGTTTGGCCAGACGTGGCTTGTGCTGCAAGGACGTTGGCAAATGATTGACGTGGATGACGATCACCTGCAGATGATGGCTTTTGCAGGTGTGCATCAGAACCTTGTTGGTCGAAAGAGTAGTCATCGACGCACACCTAGGTGGTGGAAAGGCTTCTGGCTTGCAGGAAGCTGGGGTGCCTGGGATATGCGTAATAGCCTCGTGAGGGCCTCATTGGGCTATGACTTCAATGATGTACATAGCGTTCGTCTGGACTATTCTTATTCGCACGTCGACTCTCATAATATTGTGTTTTTCAAGAAGACGTATCTGAATCTGTTCAGTTTGGATTATATGATGAATATCAGGAATGCGTTCCTGGGCTATGATCCTCAGCGAAGACTGAATGTTTACTTGTTTGCGGGGTATAATATGGCTGTCCATCAGGAACTTGGCGATGAGTCGTTTTGGCACGCTCATACATATGTGGGTATGGAAGGCGGTGCACAGCTAGAGTTGAAGATTTTGCCTTGGTTGTCGGCTTTTGCTGAGGAGAAGACGACGTTCTTGTCGGGTGATCCCTTTGTCACTAATGACTTTACGCAGGGATTGGGAATGACGGGCTTTGTCGGCTTGAAGGTGCGATTCTGAGGGAAGCTATGGGTGGCTGCGACAAGAACGCTGGCAGCCAAATATGGCTGCGGCTATAACAAAAGTAAAGCGGCCAAGTACGGCCTCTTTCGGGGATACAGGGGCAACCATTCACAGCTGCAACGGGGCACTTGATGGCTAACGGAGTTGATAGATGCCTCCAGGGGTATTACGTATTTTATCAGACATTTCGAGATCGAGCAGCTCTTCGAGAAGAGCTGTTCGTTCTGTGTCTGGGAGGATGTCGGCGAGTTGGGAGAGGCGCATGTCGCCACGGTCGCGGATGATGTCGAGTATTTGGCGACCGAGAGGGGAGACGTGGTCCTCTTCGAAATTGAGAGTTTGCTGGATGGCTGCGGGTTTGTTGGCAGACTGCCAATTCATAGCATAGAGAAGATCTTGGACTGAGGTGATGAGCCCTGCGCGGTTGAGACGAATGAGGCGGTTACAGCCGTTGCTTCGGTCGTCGGTGATACGGCCGGGGAAAGCGAAGACGTCGCGTCCATAGTCGAGGGCAATTGATGCGGTGACGAGGGAGCCACCTTTCTCTTTGCTTTCTGCCACTAGGATAGCATCGGCGAGACCAGCGATGATGCGATTGCGAGCAAGGAAGTTTCCGCGTTCGAAAGGAGCACTTGTAACATATTCGGTGAGTAGACCGCCGCCTTGTTGGATCATCTGCTTGGCAATGCTTCGGTGATTATAAGGGTAGATGCGGTCAAGGCCGTGCGCTACCACGCCGAGTGTTGGAATGCCATTTTCTAGAGCAGCTTTGTGGGACTCCACATCGATGCCGAGGGCAAGGCCGCTGATGATGATGACGTCGGGAAGAGCTTCGTGTAATTCTTTTACAAAACGATGGACAAGGTCGCGACCGTACTGGGTGCATTGGCGTGTTCCAACAATGCTGATGACGTGTTTGGCCTCGAGGTCGATGTCACCGAGTTTGAAAAGAACTGTAGGGGCATCGGGACAATTAAGAAGGCGTTTGGGGTATCCCTCTTGGCCATAAACAAGCGTTTGAATGTGATGTGCTTCAATAAAGTCGAGTTCACGCCGGGCATCGTCGAAAAGACGTGTGTCTTTACGACCATCGAGAACCATTTGTCCGACGGCACCTGCTTGGAGGAGAAGGGCCGGGTCGGCATTAAGAACGGCTTCGGCAGAACCGAAGGCATCAATGAGGTGACGTGCTCGAATGGAGCCTACGCCACGGATGGCGTTAAGGACAAGAAGCGGGATGAGGGGGTGCATGCTTTTGACAGGGTAATGGCAGCCAGAGATGGCTGCAACTGGGATGATTAGAGCGGTCAAAGACGGCCGCGACGAGGAAGCTTTGAGAAGTGCGACAAGACAGAGGAGGCGACCAAATATGGCAGCGACGGGGACGCTGGGTGTGAAAAAGGGGTGTTTATTGGGTAGTGAGATAGGGAGCGAAAGTGGGGTATATTTCGTCACCTCGGGTGAGGGACCCGTTGACGACGCAAACGCAATCGACTTGGGCTTTGATGCACTGGACACCATCGGACTTTCGGTAGATATCCTGTTCGAAAATGTAACGAACGCCTTTGCGGTAGATGTTGAGGCAGGAAAGGAACTCTTGTCCACCACGGAGAGGTGCACGATAGTTGATGGTGACACGGCTTACCATAACGTCGATGCCTTGGCGATGAAGGTCTTCGAAACTGATGCCGACACTTTGAATAAACTCGTGACGAGTGACCTCGAGATAGTGTTGGTAGTTGGCGTTGTTGACAACTCCTTGGATGTCACATTCGTAGTCGCGCGTCTTCAACTGCAGGGTGTAAGTGTATTCTTTCATTTCTTGATTAAAAAACGTGGTTGGAAGATAATAGAAATTAGTATAACGACGCCCAGCCCCATTGGATAGTAAAGATATGGGACAACAAGCATTGGATTAAGAGGATGACCGGATGTAGCTTCGACGAGACCAGCAGCGGTCAGCAGCTGGGCAGAATAAGGGATGAGACCTTGGGTAAAGCAGCTGGCAGTGTCGAGGAGAGATGCCGAACGGCGTGGGTCGATGTGGTACTGTTTTGCAATGCGCTGTGCGATGGGGCCAGTGGTGATGATGGAGACTGTGTTGTTGGCTGTGCATACATCGACTAGACATACAAGACTGGAGATGGCTGTCTCAGCCCCACGACGACCATTGATGCCCTTGGTGAGTTTGTCGATGAGGTAATCGATTCCACCCATCGACCGTATCATTTCGAGCATACCTGCCGCCAACATCGCCATGATGATAATTTCGCCCATACTATTGATGCCGATACCAAGGGACCCCATCCATCCAAAGAAGTCGTAACTACCATCAATTGTGCCAATCACAGCGGTAAGCAGGAGTCCTAGGAGCAATACGATCATCACGTTCAGACCGAGGATGGCTATGATGATGACGGCTAGATAGGGCAGCACTTTCCACCAACTGACGTCGGGAATATGCTGAGGTACAACGATGTCGCGTCCAATGAAGTAATAGACAGCTACCATCAGCAAAGCAAGAGGAAGAACAAGACGCAGGTTGACGCGGAATTTGTCGCCCATACGACAGCCTTGTGATTGCGTAGCCGCAATAGTGGTGTCGGATATGAAGGAAAGGTTGTCGCCAAAATAGGCGCCACCGACGACTATTGCCACCATAAGAGGAAGAGCGATTCCGCTTTCTTGGGCGATGCCTACTGCAACTGGGGTGAGAGCCACGATAGTACCTACACTTGTGCCGATGGCCAGGGATATGAAACATGCTGCCAGGAAGATGCCCGGAAGGAGGAGGCTGGCGGGCAGAAGCTGGAGGGTGAGGTTCACAGTGGCATCAACTGCACCCATGGCTTTGGCTGAGGCAGCAAAAGCACCAGCTAGGATGTAGATCCATACCATCAGAAGGACAATGGGGCTTCCTGCTCCTTCAGAGTATCGTTTGATGCGGTCGTTTATGTTTCCAGAACTAAGCGCGATGGCGTAAACAGAGCTGACCAGGAAGGCCACTGTTACTGGGACCTTGTAAAAGTCGCCAGAAACGATGCTTACACCTAGGAATAGAACTAGAAAAAGAACCAAAGGGGATAGGGCTTTCATTGATTGTTGTTGCAGCTAATGTCAACTGAAAAAGACATATATGGATTTGTTTTGGCTGCAAATATAAGAATTTATTTTAAAATATTGAAACAACGAGATGTTTTTTTTATTTATGTAGGCTAAAAAAGAGTCGTTTTATTCTGTTTGATATTCTCGGGTATTGATTCGAATTGTTATTTTGATGAATAAATGACACATTCATTTGACTAAAATTGAGGGACATTGTGATTTTAATCAACAAAAAATAAAAAAAAGTGGATTAGTTTTGGTGGATTCACAATTTGTAAGTAAATTTGCACCAAAATATGGAAATATGATTTTTATTAAAAGATGAAAAAAAGTTTTTTATTTTTTGCTTTTGTCGCAATCTTTCTTGGTATGTCATCTTGTAAGGCTCCCGAGAATATTGTGTATTTGCAGGATGTTCAGAATGAACAACGTCTGGATGGCGCAGAACTATCGATGATCCGTATTCGTCCAGGAGATCAGCTGTCCATTGTTGTGTCAAGTCGTAATCCAGAGCTTAGTGCTATCTTTAATTTGGCTGTACCTTATCGTTATGTGGGTGGAACGAGTTTTACTCCTTCTGGCACCAATAGTCAGACAGCATTTTTCACTGTAGCTAGTAATGGAAAGATTGACTATCCAGTATTTGGTGATATTGAAGTGGCTGGGTTGACTCGTCAGGAAGTATCTAAATTGATCAAGGATAAGATTGTCGATGGTGACTATATTAAGGATCCCGTAGTTACTGTAGATTATGCGAATCTGACTATCAGCGTGTTGGGTGAAGTGACAAGTCCTGGCAAGTATAGCATTGCTAAAGACCGTATCACCATTCTTGAAGCTATAAGTATGGCTCGTGACTTGACAATCAATGGTAATCGCGAGGATGTGCTGGTGCTTCGCGAGGAACCTGATGGCTCGACACAGAGTTATCGCGTAAATATGACCCGTTCGAGCCTGATGCAGAGCCCTGTTTATTACTTGCAACAGAATGATGTAATTTACGTTTCACCTAATGAGCAGCGTCGTCGTCAATCGCAGGCTACAGGCAATACCATTATGACTCCAACATTCTGGCTTTCAATCACCAGTACATTGTGTACGGTTGCAACTCTTGTATATACATTAACAAAATAAAAAATGGATAATCAAACCCCTAATATTCCCCAGCAGCCCGTTCAGCAGCCTGTAACACAGCCTGTTGCTGCACCTGTTGAGAATGATGATTCGGAACTCTCACTTACAGAACTTTGGTATCTTTGCCTTGGACGATGGCCATGGTTCGTACTCAGTGTGTTGCTTTGCCTTGGTATTGCAACGCTTAAATTGCTTTGTACGCAAAAGACTTACACTCAGCATATGGAAGTGATGATCAAGTCTGACTCTCGTGACTACAGTGGCGGTACAATGGGCGATTTCGCTGATCTTGGTCTCTTCCAAAGCAACAGTAATGTAAACAATGAGCTAATTGCTATAATGTCGCCTGCTCTTTCTCTCGAGGTCGTCAACGAAATGGAGCTCAACACTATGTATAGTGAGCCAGGCTTCTTTAAGGACAGGACACTATATGGTCAGTCATTGCCTGTAAAAGTGGTCTTTTGTGATATTGACAACGAAGGTTATGCTGCATTCAGCATAGCCTTGAAGGAAGATGGAAGTTTTACTTTGGGTGACTTCGATGGTGTCGATTTGGAAGAAAATGCCAAGGAGACAAT
This sequence comes from Bacteroidales bacterium, assembly GCA_017519885.1. Classification (GTDB taxonomy): domain Bacteria; phylum Bacteroidota; class Bacteroidia; order Bacteroidales; family UBA3663; genus Liminaster. Next base: position 45,148 of record JAFWRO010000054.1, read on the forward strand.
CATTGAAGGCAAGCTTTCGCAAGATACTATTCAAAGCCCTGTTGGACGTTTAGTTGTAATGAATGGTATGGGCTATGGCTCGTCGATGGGCGAACGAACTATCGATGTCGTTCACATCCCAGCATCTAATGCAGCAGGTGCAGTTCAAGGTGGATTGAGTGCTCAAGTTGCTAACAAACAGGCGACTGTAATCACACTGACTTATGTCGATGTGAATCGTTTCAGGGCTGCTGATGTTTTGAATACTCTGATTTCTTGCTATAACAGGAATTGGGTGAATGACAAGAATCAGGTTGCTACTAGCACCTCTCAATTTATCAATGATCGTTTGGCAGTGATTGAAAAAGAGTTAGGCAGTGTGGATACCGACATCTCGCAGTATCAGTCCCAGAACCTCATCTCTGACGTGAAGGCTGCCAACCAGATGTATATGGCTCAAGCTAACCAGGCTTCGCAGCAAGCTGTCCAGCTTAACAACCAGCTTTATATGGCTCGATATCTGCGTGAGTATGTAAGCAGTGACGCCAACAAGTATCAATTGTTACCTGCCAACAGTGGTGTTGAAGATCGTACGATTGAGAATCTCATTAGTAGTTACAATGCCAAGCAGTTGCAGCGCAATAGCCTCGTTGCCAACTCGAGTGTCAACAACCCTGTTGTACTTGACCTCGATAAGGAGCTTACAGAGATGCGTAACAACCTTATTCGAAGCATAGACAACCAGATTACTGCGTTGAACACTCAGATCAGATCTACTCGTCAAACTGAGGCTCAAAGTAATGCCCAAATGGCTTCGAACCCAACTCGTCAGAAGTATCTGCTTTCGGTAGAACGCCAGCAAAAGGTCAAGGAACAGTTATACCTGTATCTTCTGCAGAAACGCGAGGAGAACGAGCTCTCTCAGGCATTCACGGCATACAACACTCGTATCATCACGCCTCCTATGGGTAGCAAACGTCCCTCTGGTCCACGCAGTAAGATGATATTGCTTATGGCATTCTTGATTGGTCTGGCTTTGCCTCTTGCCTATATCTATCTGCGCGAGACGATGACGACAGTAGTGCGTGGTCGTAAGGATATTGACAATATGAAGGTTCCATTTATTGGTGAGTTGCCTCAGGGATTGCCTGCTATTGGAAACAAACGTGAACGTATGGCTCAACGTCATTTGTTAGTAGTGAAGCCCGATTCTCGTAACCTTGAGAATGAGGCCTTCCGTATTCTACGTACCAATTTGGAGTTTGTTGCTGGTAAGGAAACGGCCAATCCTGCACAGACTATCCTCGTAACTTCTATGAATCCAGGTTCAGGTAAAACCTATATCAGTATGAACCTTGGTGCTACATATGCAATTGCAGGACAGAAGACGTTGGTGATTGACCTTGATATCCGTAAGAGTTCTGCCAGCCGTTATGTAGGTCGTCCTAAGGAAGGTATTACAACCATTCTCAATAGGAGTGTTTCTGATTGGCGTTCATTGGTTGTGAATGTTCAGGATCGAGAAAACTTGGATATCTTGCCTACTGGTCGCATTGCTCCTAATCCCACAGAGTTGCTGCAGGGTGATGCCTTGAAGAATCTGATTGAGGATGCACGTACACAATATGATATTATTATCTTTGACTGTCCGCCTTTCAATCTGGTTGCAGATACCACACTTGTCAGCAAGTATGCGGATCTCACACTATTTGTGATTCGTTGTGGCGTATTCCAGCGCGCACTTAAGAAGAATGTTGAGCAGCTCTATGCTGAGCAGAAGTTCAACCGTTTGAATATCCTTCTCAATGGTTCGGAAGCAGCCACCAGCAAGTATGGTTATAACCGCTATGGCTACGGTTACGGCTATGGCTATGGTTATGGTTATGGAAGCTACTATTCTACTGACAAGAAGAGATAATGTAGTGAGTATATATAAAGAGAATCCCGCCGCGAACATCGCGGCGGGATTCTCTTTGCAGCCAAGCTTGGTTGTTGACGAAAACAAATAAGGCAGCCAAAGACGGCCGCAGACGAGAACATACGGGAGAACACAGGGGACAGCCATAGATGGCTGCGACAGAGACACGATAAGCTAGATGCCGATCAGGCCGTAGGCAACGATGCCAATGATTCCGCAGATGATGGTGGTGTAGATGATGTTCCACTTTCGCCAGAAGACTCCACAGAATACTATTAAGCAGATGAGGATGCTTAGGATGAATTGATTAGTTTGTGTGGAGGGATGGCCGAAGTTTTCGATGTTCATCAGGCTGATGGCAGCTGCTGCAAGCAAACCAATAATGGCGGGACGGAGGATGGCAAAGATGCTGCGAGTCACCTTATGGTCCTTATGCTTTATGATGATGTGAGATATCCATATCATCACTAGGAATGGCAGCCAGACCACTGATATGGTAGCAAGGATGCTACCGAGGATGCCAAAGAGTTGTGGAACACCAATACTTTGTATGAATGGGTCGTTGACAACTGCGGTATATCCAACATAGGTGGCACAATTGATGCCAATGGGACCAGGAGTCATCTGACTGATAGCAACAATGTCGGTAAACTCTGCTTCGGAGATCCAAGCTTGTTTGGCAACCACTTCCTGTTCGATGAAAGATAGCATGGCATAGCCACCTCCGAAGTTGAACAGTCCGATGTAGGAAAAGACCAGAAATAATTTGATAAAAATCATGGCAGGGTGGTTTTATTTTGACAATTGTTGATTATCTTTCCTGGTGAGGCCATAAAGGAACCCTGCAACGCCAGCTACAAGGATGATGAGAGCTGGTGTAACTCCATAGATGATGAGGGCTGTGGAAAGAATAGGAATCCATACATTGGACCATGTCACCCTTGCCGTCTTGCCCATTTTGAACACGGGTACCGCGAGGAGAGCGACGACAGCGGGACGAATGCCCATAAATGCAGCTTCGACCCAACGGTTGTCACGGAAACGGGAGAAGATGATCGCGATTAGAAGGATGATGATGAGCGAAGGGAAAACAACGCCGAGCGATGCGATGATGCCTGAACGTATTCCACCGACCTTGTATCCGATATGGGATGCCATATTGACTGCGAAAACGCCGGGGGTGGCTTGAGAAACAGCCATCACGTCCATAAACTCGCTATGGGTTAACCATTGATGCTGTGTTACGACCTGTTGCTCCATGAGAGGAATCATAGCGGCTCCACCACCTAGGGTGAAGCCGCCGATTTTCATGAAGGTCACAAAGAGGTCCTTGTTGAGAGATTTCATGCCTGTCTATTATTTGGGCAGCCATAGATGGCTGCAGACTGGAACACTTGGGAGCAGCCAAATATGGCTGCTGACGGAAACGTGTTTAGTTGATAGCCGTATTAGCAGACCTTGGAGCCGTTCTTGACCTTGCTTTCATTGGTTACGACATGGAGGGAGCCATCGAAGTTGACTGCAGAAAGGATCATGCCGTTGGAAGCAATGTGTTTCATTACCTTTGGTGCGAAGTTAGCAACAAAGAGTACTTGCTTTCCTACGAGAACTTGAGGATCGGGGTAGTGTTGAGCTATGCCAGAGAGGATGGTGCGAGGTTGTCCGGTACCATCGTCAAGTGTGAATTGGAGCAGTTTATCACTCTTCTTGACAGGCTTCACTTCAAGCACAGTAGCGGTACGGATGTCAAGGCGCTCGAAGTCCTCGAAAGGAATATTTTCCTTGATGGGCTCAGGTCGCCAGTTGCGTTCGGCTTCAGCACGTGCAATCTTTTCGTTTTCCTCCTTGATGCGAGCCAGACGGTCGAGTTGAGGCTGGATGTCCTTGTCTTCAAGTTTCTCGAAGAGGAGTACACTTTCGCCGAGTTGATGACCAACAGCGAGGAGGTCGGTACGTCCAAGTTCCTCCCACTTGAAACTTTCCATACCAAGCATCTTGCGGAGTTTCTCGGCCGAGAATGGCAGGAAAGGCTCGAATACGATGGCCAGGTTGGCAGAGATCTGGAGACAGAGGTTGAGAATGGTACCTACACGCTCCATATCGGTCTTTGCAATCTTCCAAGGTTCGGTGTCGGCGAGGTACTTGTTGCCGATGCGAGCCAATTCCATTGCCTCCTTCTGTGCATCGCGGAACTTGAAGTCATCGAGGAGGGCTTCAACACGTGCTTTCACATCCTTGAAGTCTTCGAGTGTCTGACGGTCATAATCGGTGAGTTCTCCACAGGCGGGAACCTTGCCTTCGAAATACTTCTCGGTAAGTTTCATCGCACGGTTGATGAAGTTGCCGAAGATGGCAACGAGCTCGTTGTTGTTGCGAGCCTGATAATCGCGCCATGTGAAGTCATTGTCTTTTGTTTCGGGTGCATTGGCTGTGAGGACATAGCGAAGCACATCCTGTTTGCCTGGCATATCGACGAGATATTCGTTGAGCCAGATGGCCCAATTGCGCGAGGTAGAAATCTTGTCGCCTTCGAGGTTTAGGAACTCGTTGGAAGGTACATTGTCGGGAAGGATATAGTCGCCGTGAGCCTTGAGCATGGCTGGGAAGACGATGCAGTGGAAAACGATGTTATCATTGCCAATGAAGTGAATAAGGCGAGTGTCTTCATCTTGCCACCACTTCTGCCATGGGCCGTATTTCTCAGGATTAGCATCGCAGAGTTCCTTGGTATTGGAGATATATCCGATAGGTGCATCGAACCATACGTAAAGGACCTTGCCTTCAGCTCCTTCGACGGGAACAGGGATACCCCAGTTGAGATCACGAGTGACCGCACGAGGTTTCAAACCGCCATCGAGCCAAGACTTGCATTGACCGTAAACGTTAGGACGCCATTCCTGGTGCTCATCGAGAATCCATTTGCGGAGCCAGCCTTCATGTTCATTGAGGGGCAGATACCAGTGTTTGGTCACTTTCTTGATGAGTGGATTGCCGTTGACAGCGTTGTAGGGATTGATGAGTTCTTCGGGAGAGAGCGAAGCACCGCATTTCTCACACTGGTCACCATATGCACCGAGACTGTGGCAGCGTGGGCACTCGCCGCAAATGTTGCGATCGGTGAGGAACTCGTGAGTCTCTTCGTCGTAGAACTGTTCGGAAGTCTGTTCGATGAACTTACCCTCGTCATAGAGTTTGCGGAAGAAATCGGCTGCAAACTTATGATGGATTTTAGACGTGGTACGCGAATAAACATCAAACGAGATGCCAAAATCGGCGAATGACTGCTTGATCAAGCTGTGATAGCGATCTACGACCTCTTGTACAGTGATGCCTTCCTTGCGGGCACGGATGGTGACGGGTACACCGTGTTCGTCGGAGCCGCCAATGAAGAGAACATCCTCGCCCTTGAGGCGAAGGTAGCGGACGTAGATGTCGGCAGGAACATATACTCCTGCAAGGTGACCGATATGAACAGGGCCGTTGGCGTAAGGCAGGGCCGAGGTCACTAAAGTGCGCTTAAATTTCTTTTGTTCCATTGGGTTATTGTTTTATTGTTGGTTTCTTATTGGGGAAGCCAAGCTTGGCTGCGGACGTTGACATATTGTTTTTGCTTTTGCAGGCCTTGATGGGACCGGAATTGGCATAAAGTGCATAGATGGCAGCGCCTAGAACTGGAAGTAGATGAATGGTTGCATCTCAGCGGTTACAAATTGGTAAATGATGAAGATGGCGAAGGCGCAGACCAAAACCATTAAGGGTAGAGGTAGTTTGGCAAACGAGTAGCGATAGCGCCGCTTCATACGTTCTGGTATCCAATGGATAGCCATTCCGATGCAGAATAGTAGGAATACTTTCCAGTAGGCAGGTATCACATCGAGCGGGTTAACGGTCCACTCAGTGCCAATACGAGTCATCATTGAAGTGGCGATGTTCCATGCCGTTTCGTTAGCGACAGCGGGATCGAGGTTTGAACCCGAGCGGAAGAAGAGTCGGGTGAAGGTGATAAAAGTGAAGGTGACGATTACCGACCAAACGACATTGGTTGCTTTTGCGAAACGAGGCCAACGTACGTAGTCGCGTTGAGAATTGTAATACTGCCAAATGCACTTAATGATCATACTGACGAGGATGAAGGCACAGAAGCAGAGCAACACATTCCACAACGCCAAAGCAGGGGAAGCCCAGAGGCGTAGGAGGAAGAGGATGCAGACTACGTAACTGGTGACGATGATTCGCTTGACGGTATGCCAGTCACTCCAGAATTTGAAGATGATCATACCGACACCATTCAAGCCACCCCAGATCATAAAGTTACACGAAGCGCCATGCCACAAACCACCGAGCAACATTGTGATCATGGAGTTCATATTGGCATAGATGTGGCGACGTTTCCCCGGAGAACGCAGAGCGGTAATGACAGTGGCCAGTGCGATTGCCAAGACGATGACAGCAACAATCCATGAGCCGCTAAGGATAAGTGCCGCTATGGTGATGACACAAATCCAGAACCATGTGCCGAACGAAATGTTGCGATTACCGCCAAGAGGAATGTAGAGATAGGTCTGCAGCCAGCGGGAAAGTGAAATGTGCCAGCGTTTCCAGAAATTACGAGCATTCTGCGCCTTATAGGGCGAATTGAAGTTCTGGGGCAGGTAGAATCCCATCATGAGTGATAGGCCAATGGCAATGTCGGTATAACCCGAGAAGTCGGCATAGACCTGGAACGAATAGGCAAAGAGGGCAGCCAGATTTTCGAAACCTGAAAAGAGTTGCGGATTGGCAAAGACACGGTCGATGAAGTTGACAGCCAGATAATCGGACATCACAATCTTCTTGGTTAAACCGTTGAGTATCCAGAAAACAGCGATGCCGAACTGAGTGCGAGAGAGCGCATATCGGCGGTAAAGCTGAGGGATGAAGTCGGATGCCTTGATGATAGGACCTGCTACGAGTTGCGGGAAGAAGCTAACGTAGAAGCCGAAATCAAGGATGTTACGCACAGGACGAACGAGGCCCTTATAAACGTCAGCGGTGTAGGAGATGACCTGGAACGTATAGAAAGAGATACCTACTGGGAGGACGATTCTGTCAATACTCCAGAACGGACGTCCAATGATATGGTTGCCCAAGCGAGCAGCGATATTGGTCACCTGGAAATTGGTGCTAAGGATCTGGTTGACGATATCGGCGAAAAAATAACTGTACTTGAAGTAGCAGAGGATGCCGAGGTCAATGGTAACTGAGAGACAAAGCAGGAAAAGCGCCATCTTGCTCTTCTCGTGCCCTTTGTTGATAGCCTTTTGTCGGAAGCGGTAGATGCCCCTAGCAAGGAAAAAGTCAGTGAGTGTGACGAGAATCAGAAGACCGACAAAGAGACCTGACGTCTTGTAATAAAAGAGAAGGGAGATCAGGAATAGATAGCCATTGCGCAACACACGACGCCAACCAGGAAGATGGAGACGTGCACCAGACCGGTTCTTGTGCAATGAACCTGCAACAATGGAAAATCCTGTGAATACTACTGCAAAGAATGCCCAAAACCTGAAGTGCGTGAAGAGCAGCGGCGAATTGGGATCAAAGGCAAAGATATTCAGTAGATATTCCTTGATCAATATTAGTATATCTTGTATTTCAATTGTCATAATACTTAGCGTAATCTTCTGCTATAGCTTTGTAGATGATATTGCCGATGAGCTCATATCCCTCTTTCGTGAAGTGGATATGGTCACGTTTCATCAGGTCCTGCTTAATCCATTTTTCTGCCGACCCTTGTCCACCCATGAGTGCAAAGACATCGATGACACCACCATCGTACTCTTCGGCAAGTTGTTTCATGGCAGTCTGTACCCGAGCGCCATTTTGGTTGGGGGTGTAATAACGACGTCGGCCACGGCCATGACGTATGGCGCTGTCGTTGTTGGTGATCCAAATGAAGCAACAGTCGGGATTGACGGTTCGGATGCGCTGGATGAGTTGGCGATATCTCTCTTTGAATACTTCAGGGTTGAATTCATTGTAAGGCACGTGCGCATCATTGATGCCAATGCCGAAAATGACCAAGTCGGGCGGAAGGAGCGATAGTTCCTGCTCGAAATGATAATTGCAACGTTCCCAACTTTCGAGCGAAGCACCGTTGATGCCTGCTTCAACATAAGTGATGCCATGACGCCAGCTCGTCGGAATCATGCCTCGGAGTATGAAGTAATGACTATCTTCGAGGGGGAGATAATCTTGGCGCTGGATGTTCGGCTTGACAGTTCGCGTTAGACCCTTCAAGTTGAGTGTCACAACACTGTCGGGACTAAACAACTGATAAACCCAAATACCTTCAACATCTGCCACCTTGCTTAGGATAGGATCGGCCCATAGTGTGTCACCTCGTTGCGTGGTGAGATAAGGGATGACGGATGGGTCGCTCGACTGACCGAGAACTATGAGTTGGGAAAAGTCCCATTTGCCTTCATCGCGCATACGCAAAGTGAGTGTCGCTTGCTTGTCACTAGTAATGGCAGCAGCGCCAGCCAATCCAAGTTCGGCATCGGGCTGCTTGGCTACGTTGCGTGAACCTTTCCAAAGACCCGTATAGTCGAAACGGTAGTTTGCCGGGCTATTGGTATTGATCGCACGGAAGGGAAAGCAGATTCCGCGATCGCCCGAAGGTTCGAGTTGCATACGGATGGTGTTGCTCAATACTCCCCCCTGCACATGACTGCCACCGATATGAAGAATGTTGACTTCGTCGGAAGAAAAGGGCATTGTGTCGGTTCGCAAGGCGTGCAGTTTATCGTAGAACCTTCGCAGACCGTCGTTCTTCCCTGGAAACTGCAGATGCGTATGTTTCCGCACGACCACCGAAGGATAGTCGTCGGAAGGAGACATGGCGAACGTCCGAGCGGTCTCCACCAGATTAGTGGAGGAGCACAGGATAATCGTCAATAGTATCGTTAATAAGCGAGTCTTCATTTGCCGTAGGAAGTTCCAGCGTAAAGTTGCCGTGACGTAACTTGTAATTATTGTAATAGGTATCGATAGTCTCGTAAAGCAGGTCGCTGACGCGTTCGGCACCCTTATGGGTAAAATGAATGTAGTCTTCGCCAGCCAACTGAGGGCGGGCAGCCACCCAACGTACCATTGACCCTGTTCCACCCATAGCCTCAAATAGGTTCCAGAACGACGCTCCGCATTCGGTTACATATTGGTCAAGCAGTTCGACGAAACGTGGCAGAAGGGTATAGGTACGCATTTCACCGCCTATGCGTGTGCTCATATCGGAGGGCCCAATATAGAGAATCTTCGCTTCGGGTGCCAACTGTTGGAAGAAGCGTATCTGGCGCTGTATCTCCTTGCAGAAGTCATGGAGCGACTTCTCGGTGCGTAGTCCCGGTACGGAGTTGCCGCCATATTGCAGAATGATGAGACGTACATTCTCGTGTCGGAAGAATGGCTCAATCGTGTTGCGGGTGATGCGGGTGAAGATATTGCCCGATGAACCGCGCATAGGGACATTGTCCATCGATACACCGGTCTTCTGGTCAAGCAAAACACCGTAAATGTTTGCAGGTCCGTTGACTGTAACCGTCACCTTGGAACGGAGGGAGTCAAACTCCTGTACGAGATATTGCAGGCCGGAGCCGTCGGGATTATTACGTAGCACTGTCACGCGGTCAAAGTCACGTACATGTGGGAACTTTTCGTTCTTCGAAGTTGAAAAGTAGATGCGCACATTGCCGTAGGCTTGTGCTACCGTAGCCATAGGTCCATAACCGTTGTGCCGCGCATGCATAGTAGTAGTTCCGTAAGCCACATAGTAGTCGAGCTCGGGTGAAGTGCTCTGATAGCAAGTGATTTTGCTGATCCAACGTTGTGCAGGCATCATGCCTGGACCACCTCCGCCGAATTCAGCTTGAAAATGTTCTCGCAAGCCCGATGTTATGCGGTCTTCTTCGATTTGAGAATCGCCGTAGTGGAGGATGCGTACGTGCTTGAGACGTGCACTGTCGAGTGCCTCGAAAAAGCCGTCGAAGTAGGTAAGGTCGTGTTCCTGGGTGATGCTGTCGCGATAACTTACCCATAGCGTGTCGGGTTTGGCGTGCTTCTTGAAGTAAGCAGTGCTGTCGATGATCATCCTGATGCTGTCGCAGAGATCTTTCACACTGTCGGACAATTCGGTATACTGTCCGATGGACATCGTATCGACTATGCATTGGTGCTTAAGCGGCATCGAGATGCGGATTGGACTGTTCATACAGAAGTCCATAAATGTGGAATCCTGTGCCTGCTTGAGGGCTTCCAATTCCTGTCTCTGGATCTCTTCGGGCGAGAGTTCAGCTTCTTTCGGATTGTCTTCAATTTTGGAACTCAACACTTCGCGAAGGTTAGGAAAAGTCAAATGAACAAATCCCAACTGCAAGCCATCCTTGGGAAAGAAGAGCGAAATGCCAGCCAAGAGGACCAGTAGAGTGAAAATGAATATAAGCGTTTTGAAAAGTTTCATATTTGGATTGTTTACTATTTTATAAAATAGCGCGCAAAGATACAATTTTTTCTTGAAATGGCCAAAAAAATCACTGTTAAAATGATATTTCGCGCTATTATCCGATTTGTTTAACAATTGTTAACGTGTATTGGTAACCTAATCCGCATATTTTTCAAGTCGAAAAATGCTTCTTGTGTTTGTTTTCTCAATTTTTTGATGCTAAAATTTGGAACATAATAAAAATAGTTGTATCTTTGCCCCCGTAATTAAATAGTACCAGAACGATGTTTGCACTCCATCATCCATTCTTTTTGGCTATACCTATGTTTATCCTGGCATGCTGCTCGGCTTGTCGGGACAATGGTTCGGGTGATGGTGACCAGGATGGTATGGATATGTCGGATACATCTGGTTCTGCTGTTGTTGTTCCTCCAAAGACTAATGACGAACATCTCGTTATCAGCAGCGAGTCCTATTCACCCATCATTCTCAAGGATGCTGAAGGCAACATTAATCATGTGCTACGTACGGTGCTCCGCAAGAACAGCCTTGTAAAAACCTTTTACCAGCGAGTGGGTTGTAATAACGACAGCTGCAAGCTGGAATGGGTTACCTTCACTGCTATTCAGTATCCTAAGGACACTATTCTTCAAAGATGGGCTGCTGGTGTGGTCGGACATTTTTATTTCGATGCTTCACGAGATCTTGATATCAAGGTGAACGGACAGGAGAGTGAGACGAATCTCGATGGCGAGATGGTCCTATTGAATACAGGTTGTCCACCTTATAGTGGTGTGCTCAACGATGGTGGAAAAGCCATGTTCGACTATTATCAGGCTCGTCTTTGGGTCATCGGAAAGAATCGTACAGAGGAACATGGTCCTTCTGGCCGATATGGTTGTACAATCTATTGTTGTTGGCTTTCCCAGGAAGTTACTTCGTATTTTGTCGCATATTCCACCGAAGTTCAGTTGCCATCGGAGCATTATGTGATCAGTTTCGATCGTAGGACGGGCAAGGAAATGAGTTTTGCTGACATCATCAAGGATGACAATGTAGCCGAACTGAACGATCTCGTTGTCGATGCTGCTCGTCAGCGTCATTATGAACTCCTGCGTTCGAAGCACAATGAACTAGCCATTGACAAGAATGAAGGAGACTACTCAGCATTGTTGGACATCAAACATGTGGGTTTTGTCGAGGATGGCCTTGCTGTCAGCACAGGAGCGTTGCCTTTCGATCAGGTTGCACAAAATACCCATATCCTGATTATTCCTTACGAGAAGGTGAATCATCTTCTTGTGGAACGTTTTCGCAGATGAGACGAGATGGAAGAGTTTCTGAAGACTGTTGCAAGACATTATAAGCAGAAATCATGCAGCGAGGCAAAACTCTCTGGTGAGCCCGACTCATTACCATTGTCCAGATATCTGTTTTGCTTTCCAAATCGACGCAGCGGCCTTTTCTTTGCACGTCATTTGCAAGACGTGTTTAATGAGGACAATACTGGAAAAGAGAAGATACCATGTTGTGTGCCACCCATCACGACCATCAATGAACTGTTCGGTCTTTTCAGTACTCGACATGTCATCGATCGCACGGCATTGCTCTTTCACCTCTACAGCATCTATGATGGTTTGAGCACGCGACGCGAACGCGAGACTTTCGATCAGTTTGTCTTCTGGGGTGATATGCTCCTTTCAGACTTCGATGATGTTGACAAATATTTGGTGGATGCCGACAAGTTGTTCTCCAATGTGCGTGACCTCAAGGAAATCGATTCTCGATTTGCTGAATTCACAGATGAGCAGATCAAGGTCATCAAGAGTTTTTGGCAGAGTTTCAATCCCGGTAGGTTTTATCCTGAAGGCGATAAACATGAGGTCTTTGTTCAGACATGGGCCATCCTCTCACAACTTTATCATGCGTTTCGCGAAAAGTTGAAAAGCCAGAATCTTGCCTACGAGGGTATGATGGAACGAGAGGTTGTCGAACATTTACTCAAGAATGAGCATCCTCTTAATTCAACTGATGCTGATGCTAACGACAATGTCTTTTCGAAACTGCATTATAATAAGGTGGTTTTCGTCGGACTTACAGCAGTCAGTGAAGTTGACCGCCGACTGATGGCTCTCCTCAAACTGTATGGCAAGGCAGAATTCTGCTGGGATTATGCCGATCCGCGACTCCAACCCGAAATCTCAAAGGCTACATCTGCAGCCTATTTCACCAAGAACAATCTCTTGGATTTCGGCAATGAGATATCCGATGATGAACTTAGTCGTGGTCTGGTACCGGAATCGGAGCGTCAGGTGAGCCTGTACTCCGTTTCATCGGGGGTGGGACAAACGCAGTTGGCCAGTCAGATCCTGTTAAGTTGGAAACAATCCATTGCTGATTTCGATCCGTTCCGGACTGCCGTTGTGCTTCCTGATGAGAATCTGCTTCTGCCGATGTTGTATGCCGTACCTTCTGATTTGGGAACGTTCAATGTGACGATGGGCTATAGCCTGAAGAGCACGCCTGTAGCTGCTTTTGTCGCTATGCTTGCAGCACTTCAGCAGTCGTGGCGTGAGAAGGAACGGACTTTCTATTTCCGACAGGTATTGCCCTTGCTGTCACATAGTTTCGTACTTGGTGTTTCGGGCAAGGAAGCCCGTAGTTGTACCCAGGAAATCACCAAGCACAACTACTATCAGGTGCCGATTGACCTCTTCCAGCATGATGCATTTCTCCGCTTGATTTTCAAGCCAATCGATAGTGCTTCCGATGCTGTCAAATATATCGATGGTATTCTCGACCTCCTGATGAAGAAGGCAGCTGAAGATATCGAAGCACAAAATGAGGTCGAACCAGATGAAAGTGGTCAGTATGAATTGGCACTCGATGCTCCGTCGGATGTGCCAATTACCGATTCGAAGATCTTCACCGATACGGATTACGAGTTCCTATATCATTATCGGAAGACTTTGCTCCAACTCGATCGTGAAATTCAGCGGCACAGCATTGGATTCACTTCGCAGACGTTATTTCTTCTGCTTGAAAAACTCGTAGCCGGCGTCAGCGTTCCTTTTTCGGGTGAACCGCTCAGCGGATTGCAGTTGATGGGAGTTCTCGAGACACGTGCTTTGGATTTCGACAATGTGATCATCCTATCGATGAACGAAGGCATTTTCCCTGCCAAGCCTGTGCAGAATACCTTCGTGCCGATGTCACTTCGCGATGCGTTCGGTATGCCTACACAGAAGCATCGTGACTCGGTCTTCGCCTACCATTTTTATCGCCTCATTGGACGAGCAAGCCGTTTGGCGATGATTTATGATAGTCGTACGGAAGGCATGCAGACAGGGGAGGAGAGTCGCTACGTCAAGCAATTGAGATTCTTGATGGGGCACGACGACCTGTTGGCTCAGACCGTTTCCGAAAACATCAGCGTTGTGAGTCCTCCGACTTTCGAAGTTCACAAGACAGAAGAGATTATCAGACTTCTCAATCGTTGCCTTGAAGGTGGCGACCGAAACTTCTCGGCATCAGTGCTGAAGGACTATATCACATGTCCGATGAAGTTCTATCTCAGTTTCGTTCGTCAACTCAGCGAAGACGACGATGTGTCGGAAGGTGTCGATGCCGCCCAGTTCGGAGACATCCTTCATCATGCCATTTGCAGCATCTACGCAGGGCATGAAGGGAAAACCGTACAGGCTTCTATGCTCGACAAGTATTTGGACAATAATCAACGATTCATCCAGGATTCTATCCACCATGCATTTGATGAAGTGATGAATTTGAAGGGCAGGGAACTTGAGGGTTATAATCTTCTCGTTTCGCATATTCTTGCCAATTATGTAAGAGAGACATTACGACACGACAAGGAAATTTGTCCGTTCGTGTATCTGGCAGGCGAACGTAAGCAAAATATCGATTTCCGGTTGACCGATGGCCGAGCAGTTCGCATCAAATGTATTTACGATCGTCTGGATCGTCCGCAGTTCGGCAACGCCATTCGTATTGTCGATTACAAGACTGGTAATTCTGTGCGAGGCAGCAAACTCATCTTCCCCTCAATCGAGGATTTCTTCAGCGAGGATGGCAAGGGCTCGAAGGAAGCATTCCAGGTGATGCTCTATTGTTTGTTGCTCGAACATGCAAAACCCGAAGACTTGAATCAATTGCATCTTGAAGAAGTGCCTAAGCATGTTGTGCCTCATCTTTACTTTGTGCGTGATTTCCAGTCGAATGGAAAGACGAGCACGGTATTGAAAGTCAAACAAGACAGGCAGCCTCTGGAACTTGAGGAATTTGCACCTTATCGCGACGAATTCCAACAGCGGCTCATCTCGCTGTTTGAGGAGATTTATGATCCCAAAATCCCCTTCACTCAATGCAAGGACACGAAACCCTGCGAATGGTGTGCCTTTGCAAACCTCTGCAAACGTATTTAATTAGTAAATAATGTCAAAGAACCCAACTCTATCAGACGATCAACTGACCAAGTTATTGAAGGATCCCGCCACTCGGCGTGATGCCTTCAGTCAGGTGATACACCGATATCAGGAGCAGCTCTACTGGCAGATTCGAAAACTGGTGATCGATCACGAAGACTCGAGCGACGTGTTACAGAACACCTTGCTGAAGGCTTGGCAGGCCTTGGACAATTTCCGAGGCGATTCCAAGTTGAGCACGTGGCTCTACACGATTGCCCACAACGAATCGCTGACCTTCCTGACCAAGCGTCAGGCCGAGCAAGAGCTTACCATCGACGATCCTGATGGCTATGTGATGGACACTCGTGAGGCTGACAAGTATTTCGATGGCGACGAGGCGCAACGACTTCTCCTCGAGGCCATTGCTCTGCTTCCCGCAAAGCAACGCGAAGTGTTCAATATGCGTTACTATGACGAACTGCCCTACGAGGACATTTCGAACATCACGGGGACCTCCGTCGGAGCCTTGAAGGCAAGTTACCATTTTGCCGTCGAGAAAATCTCCGCCTACTTCAAAAAAAATGAAATTTAAATTAAACCTTTGCCTATATTATTTGTCGAAAAGGCGTAAAAAGAATTTTCAGTAATTATGAAAGACAATAAGTTACATATCCTCATGGAGGATCCTGAGCTCCCCAAGCAGCTTAAGGATGCTCGTCGGAACCACGGCGGAATGACGGTTCCCGAGGATTTCTTCGCGCAGTTCGAGCGTAAGATGAACGCTGTCATCGACGCCGATATTGCAGCCAAGGAGGCCGAGAAGAAACCTTCCATCAAGGTTGAAAACCAGCAGTCGGTACTTAGTCCCAAGCGCTGGATCAAGGTTGCTGCCATGGTAGCTATGGTTGTCGCTGTTGGACTTGCTATCCAGTTCAAGTGGTTCGGACAAAACCAGATTGACTCCAACAATGTCAATCAGCTTGTCAACATCGAACAGACGTCAAGCGAAGAGATGGAGAAAATTGAGATTCCTGAGCAGATCGAAGATGTGCTGATGTTATCGACCAACGATTATGATGCTTACGATATTTATTGCGGCTTATGAAAAGATTAGTATTGTTTTTTGTCTTGATATTGATCGTTCCTATGGCCGCTCTGGCACAGAATGATCGTCGGAATGATGGAGAGAATGGCCAGCGTCCATCGTTCGAAAGTTTTATGCGTACAAAGTGTGATATGGTGGTTCATGAACTTGGCCTCTCGCAAAAGGATAGTTCCCGCTTCATCCCCATCTATCAGGAACTCTTGAAGGAAAAGGCCGAACTCTACAAGAAGTATGGTGGAGGACGACGCATTCGAATGAAAGTTGATATGGGCGAGTCGGTACCCGATACCACCTTGATGCGAGTAATCTATAACAATTCACAGCTCCAGGTCGAAGACGCCCAACTTGAGCATCGCTACCTGCTTCGTCTTTCTGGCGTTCTCACTCCGATGCAACTCTATAAATTGCAGAATGCTGAACAAAAATTCAGAACGAGTATAATGCGCAGACCACAAAATCGAGGAAAATAGAGCAAAAAAGTTGTTATTCAACATAAAATTGACATTTTTTCGACCCCAACTCTTGGAGGGGTCGAATTTTTTTTGTATATTTGTCGCGTGTAATTGTGCATGTGCATTATTATTTTGCACAGTGATTGACCGAAATAATTAACTAACCTCTATTAACTTATAATAAACACTTACATGGTACTAGATTCTTTGACAAACAGTGCTAACTATGAGGCACTGAATCCTTATTTCAAAATGGCTTTCGACTATATAAAGAAGACGGATTGGAGTACGGTTGAGCCAGGCAGGATTTTGCTCGATGGCAAGAACTGTTTCATCAACGTCATCAACCAGGCGGGCAAGACACCCGAGGCTGCCAAGTTCGAAACCCACAACAACTACCTCGATATTCAGATCCCACTCGATGGCACTGAACTGATGGGCTTCATTCCCACCGATGAACTCAAGCTACCCGATGCACCCTACAATCCCGAAAAGGACGTTACCAAGTACAGCGATAAGACCGACTGCCTTATTGTGGTTAAACCAATGCATTTTGCTATCTTCTGGCCTTGGGATGGACACCAGCCATGTGTCGGCGAGGGTAATTGGAAGAAACTCGTTGTCAAGATCAAACTCTAATCGTTTTTTATCCTTTCAATAACGTATTCACCTAAATATTTGACAATATGAAAAAGACAACGGTCAAGAAGTCATCAACTTTCTTTAGCCCGACCAGCAAGGTTGTACATGAAGTCGTCAAGACTCATGATCCTCTGGTAATCAACAAGTGGATGAATTCCTTGAAGCCCAATTCACTTAAGATGTTGCGCGACCTGACTTACCTGCAGGATTTCTCTGATGCCATTCTCGGCCGCTTCAAATATGCAGCGTGGAAGATGCACGAGATTACGCAGAATGTTGCCTCGCTCTCCGACCTTGCCGACGGCTACCTCTACTATGGCCTGCATCGCCAGAAGGATGGCACGTGGCGCTTCCGCGAATGGGCGCCCAATGCTACCGCCATCTATATCATCGGCGAGATGAACGACTGGCAGGAGAAGCCCGAGTATGCTTGTCATCGACTTGAGAACGGCAACTGGGAGATAGAGCTGCCTGCCGATGCCATGCACCATGAAGAACTCTATAAGCTTTCCGTCCACTGGAATGGCGGACAGGGCGAACGCATCCCCTCGTATGCACGCCGTGTGGTGCAGGATGAGCAGACCAAGATTTTCTCGGCCCAGGTGTGGGCACCGGCTCGTCCCTATCGTTTCCGCAACAAGATGTTCCGTCCGCAAGTCGATCCGCTTCTCATCTACGAATGCCACATCGGCATGGCCACGTCGGAGGAGAAGGTGGGCACCTACGAGGAGTTCCGCGTGAACGTCCTGCCGCGCATCGCCCGCCTTGGCTACACCGCCGTGCAGATCATGGCCATCCAGGAGCATCCCTACTACGGGTCGTTCGGCTACCATGTCTCGAACTTCTTTGCTGCCTCCAGCCGTTTCGGTACGCCCGACGAACTGAAGCACCTCATCGACGATGCCCACAATATGGGTCTTGCCGTCATCATGGATATCGTTCATTCGCATGCAGTAAAGAACGAACTTGAGGGTCTTGGCAACTTCTGTGGCGATCCTTGCCAGTATTTCCATAGTGGAGGTCGTCGTGAACACCCACAGTGGGACAGCCTCTGCTTCGACTATGCTCGTCCTGAGGTAATGCACTTCCTGCTGTCGAACTGCAAGTTCTGGCTCGACGAGTATCAGTTCGATGGTTTCCGCTTCGACGGCGTCGGCTCAATGTTGTACCTCGATCATCAGGGTGGTAGTGGTAACCTCTACGATTACTTCAGCCCCAATGTCGATGGTGATGCTCTCTGCTATGTAACCTTGGCCAATGCTTTGATCCATGAGTTCAAGCCTTATGCAGTAACCATTGGTGAGGAAGTGAGCGGTATGCCTGGTCTTGCCGTTCCATTCGAGGAGGGTGGTATCGGATTCAATTATCGTCTGCAGATGAATGTGCCCGACTATTGGATCAAACTGCTCAAGGAGCGTCGCGATGAGGATTGGAACACCACCGAAATCAAGTGGCAGTTGTGCGAAAGTGGCAATCTTATCAATTCGCCTGCCGGCAAGACTATCTCTTATGTGGAAAGTCACGACCAGGCACTCGTGGGCGACAAGACGATCATCTTCCGTCTTATCGACAGCGATATGTACTGGCACTTCAAGATTGGTGACGAAAACCTCACTGTGCATCGTGGCATTGCCCTGCACAAGATGATTCGTCTCATCACGCTTTCGACCATCAACGGTGGCTATCTCAACTTCATGGGCAACGAGTTCGGCCATCCCGAGTGGATTGACTTCCCGCGCGAAGGCAATGGTTGGTCCTACAAGTATGCCCGTCGTCAATGGGATCTGGTGGACAACGAAGACCTCAATTTCAAGTTCCTCAACCGCTGGGACATTGCCGAGAATCACCTCATCACTTCTGTGCTGAAGTTCAACGAGGCTCCATTTGTTGAAATCATGGACAATCGTGGTGATAAGGTTCTTGCATTCGAGCGTCGTCGTCTGCTCTTCGTCTTCAATTTCGATGGCGAGCGCAGTTACACCGACTATGGTCTGTTGGTCAAGAACGGACGATACGAACTCGTTCTCAACTCCGATGATCCACAGTTCGGCGGTTTTGGCAACGTCACAGCCGATGCACCTTATGAGACTGTACACGATCCTGCCTATGAGGAGGATGGCAAGGGCTGGCTGAAACTCTATCTCCCTGCACGTACAGCACTTGTGCTGAAGCGCAACATCTCGACCAAGTAAAATTCCTCCTATAACAGTTTACCCCGACAGTGATGCCGGGGTAATTTTTTTGCGGAAGTACTCTGACGGCCGACAGAGTGCTCTATCCGATTGCAGTATGACCAATCTTGGCCAAGAATGGTTATTCTCCGCCAAGAAAAAACACTCTGACGGCCGACAGAAAGCTATATCCGCTAGAGGTATGCCCAATCTTGGCCAAGAATGGTTATTCTCCGATAGAAGAAAGTACTCTGTCGGCCGACAGAGTACTTTATCCGATAGAGGTATGCCCAATCTTGGCCAAGAATGGTTATTCTCCGACAAGAAAAAGCACTCTGACGGCCGACAGAATGCTTTATCCGATAGAGGTATGACCAATCTTGGCCAAAAATGGTTATACTATTGTTTGAAATGCAAGATTACGTCAGCGGGACATCCCACTTGCATTCATAGTCGAGGTTTTCGGGTCGTGAGCCTATCGTTTTAGCAGGAACACCTGCAACAACAGCATAGGCAGGCACATCTTTCGTCACGACAGCTCCAGCACAAACCACTGCGCCTCGGCCGATGGTCACGCCTTGCAGAATGGTGGCTCCAACTCCTATCCAGGCATAGTCCTCGATAACAATCGGTTTGAAGATGCCCTGGAAGTTAGTCGACTTGTAGTCATGACTTCCTGTCATGATATTCACGCGATGCGAGATTGAGACACTCGATCCGATGGTGATGCCCCCACGTCCATCGAGTATGCATTGCGTGTTGACGTGGCTATGCTTTCCAATAGAGATAAGATTGGCATTCATAAAATAGTTTCGTCTCATGATGAAACTGCCTTCGCCAATCTTCATACCGGCAAGGCGCAAAAGGCATCTGCGCCACGACCAGAAGGGGATATGCGGGATGATCGAGTTGACCATATATTCGAGGATAAGACTTCGTGAGAAATTGTAAATACAGGAATTCTTGAGCCAGACGACTGCAACGTTCTTGATGAAGTATTTTATAAATGGTAGTTTGTTGCTCACCCCCCGGCTGGTTATCCGGTAATTGTAGAGAAGGTTACGATAGGGGTGATTGCTTGTCCCCTCAACGCGGTAGGCTTCAATGAAGGTATCCACCATCTGAAACTTATATCCTTCTTGCCAGAGCTGATGAAGCATTTCCCAATCCAAGGCGTACCCCAATCTTTTTTCCTGACTAAGGTCGAAGAGATGAGCCTTGTGCACTTCGCTGCGTATCAAGGCCGAACCGTGTCGGAAGGTGGGGGCGAACCGCAGCAGCCTGGCATCGGGTACAGCCCGTATTTCGTGTTTCCATTCTGGGTTGACTTCGATGCTGTGTCCGAAGATAACGCTGCTCTCCGAATCGGTTTGTGCCAAAGCGTCAGCCAACGAGGTGCTAGAAACGTAAGTGTCACCCGAATTGAGGATACTTATCCATTCGCCGTCAGCCATCTTGATGGCTTGGTTCATAGCATCATACATGCCTCGGTCGGGCGAACTGTGCCAGAAGGCAAGTTGTCCTTCAAAACTGCGAATTATGTCGGCTGTACCATCGGTCGATGCTCCATCGAGCACAAGATATTGCACCTCGACACCAGTCTGTGCCAAGGCGCTAACGATGGTTTCGCGAATGTGCTGTTTGTCATTGCGTACCACGGTGATGATGGTCACGCGTGGCATCATAGTTCGAGCAGTTGTTTGATGAGTGGCAAAAGGTCACGTTTCATCATGGCATCGGTGAGGGAATGCTCACCTTCAATGATGCGGAAGTGCTCGTTGCCGTATGCCTTCTTGAATTCCGCCTGGCAGTTGACTGTCGGGTCGTCCTTGCCAAATACACCCCAGATGAGCTTCTTGTCTTCGGGAGTGATGTTCTTGAGCGTCAGCTTGGTCTCTATTTCCTTGAATTCGGCCACCATCTTCTTGTCGACCTTGAACTGCTTCTGCCCGTCGGCGCGCTTGTTCTGGAACTCGACGTTCTTGCCCAAATGCTTGAAAGTGAGCAAGCGGGCCATATGGAACGAGGGGTTGACACAGATGCGCAGATGACCATGCAGCAGTTCGGTATACATGCCGCCCATCGAAGTGCCGATAATCAGATCGGGATTCTCTTCTTCAATCACTTTCTTGATGAATGGAACAGCTTCGGCGGGAGATACGGGGATGTCGGGCGAGACAACAGTGACACCGTAATCAGCGTAGAGGTGGTTGCGGAGATTGGTTGCCGTACCGGTAGAACCGGCAGACGAGAATCCGTGCAGATAAACTATTTTCTTCATTATTTATTACTTTGACGTTGCAAAGTTACGTATAATACCTCGTTTTAGCAAGACTTTTGTCCTAAATCTTTTGTCAAATGTCGGAAAATGATTATATTTGCACCGATAAAAGGGCATTTTGTGCCCAAAAATACTAAAAGTTTCAAATCTCAAAATCGTATTTCGAAATGAGGATCGTAGATTTCTCAAAGACTAACACTGTGGTGAACAAGTTCATCTCTGAGTTGCGTGATGTTAATATTCAGACCGACAGAATGCGTTTTCGTCGCAACATCGAGCGTATCGGTGAAATTATGGCTTACGAGATCAGCAAAGAACTGACCTATCATGAAGAGGATATCACTTCTCCTCTTGGTATAGCTGAAGCCAATGTTCCATCCGACACTATCGTTGTAAGCGCTATTCTTCGTGCCGGACTGCCGCTTCATCAGGGTGTTATCAATATCTTTGACGAAGCAGAGAATGCCTTTGTCAGCGCTTATCGTCGATATGATGCCGACACTGACTTCAATTTCGATATTTCGATTGAGTATATCTCCGCTCCTTCGCTCGATGGCAAAGTACTCATCATCTGCGATCCTATGCTTGCCACCGGTTCGTCGATGCAACTTGCTTACGAGGCATTGTTGGCCAAGGGAACTCCGACAAAGGTCTTCATCTGCTCGGTAATTGCCAGTTGCGAGGCTCTCGACTACCTCAACGAGAATCTTCCCGAGGAAGCCATTCTTTATGTGGCTGCTGTCGATGATATGCTCGATCAACACAAGTACATTGTTCCAGGTCTGGGTGATGCAGGTAACCTCGCCTTTGGAGAGAAAGAATAACTATGCGCAACGTCTCTCGATTGATTGATTTTCAGCCCAAGTTCTTCAGTTGTCTAAAGAATTATGACAAGCAGAAGTTCAGCCAGGATGCTCTTGCCGGTGTTATAACAGGCATTGTGGCACTACCTTTGGCCATCGCTTTCGGTATTGCTTCGGGCGTTTCTCCCCAGGAGGGAATCATCACTGCCATCGTGGCAGGATTCATCATTTCTCTGCTTGGAGGCAGTAAGGTGCAGATTGGAGGTCCAACCGGCGCCTTTATCGTTATTATCTACGGCATTGTCACCAATCCGGAGTTTGGCATCCTAGGTCTTACCATTGCCACGATTCTGGCGGGTGTCCTGCTTATATTGATGGGTGTTTTCAAGTTAGGTACGGTCATCAAGTTCATTCCTTATCCCATCATCATCGGATTCACAGCGGGCATTGCTCTGACTATCTTTACGACACAGATGGGTGATGTCTTCGGCCTCAAGGAAACTGTCATTGACCCTGCTACAGGCGAGGTTGTAGTCGATCCCGATACCGGCCTAGCCGTGATGGCTCCACTCAAGACACCAGGTGACTTCATCGGCAAGTGGATCTGCTATTTCG
The DNA here is from genome assembly GCA_017519885.1 of Bacteroidales bacterium. Lineage (GTDB taxonomy): Bacteria > Bacteroidota > Bacteroidia > Bacteroidales > UBA3663 > Liminaster. Next base: position 68,014 of record JAFWRO010000054.1, read on the forward strand.
AGCACTTCCAGACTTTCAATCTTTGGAACTTCTTCATCGCCATCCTTTCCATTCTGATCATCATTTTCTTCCCCAACTATGTCAAGAATGTTAAGGGACTGAATAAGATTCCAGGTTCCCTTTATGCCATCATCTTCATGACGCTTCTCGTTCTGGCTATGAAGAATTTCTTGGGCATCGAGGGTATCGACACCATTGGCGACCGCTATCAGATTGAGTCGAAACTGCCTCAACTTGCCGTTCCGACCATTAGTTACGAGATGATTCACGACTTGATGCCTATTGCATTTACCATTGCTATCCTGGGTGCTATCGAGTCGCTGCTTTCTGCTGCTGTTGCCGACGGTGTGATTGGTGATCGTCATAACTCCAACACCGAACTTATCGGCCAGGGTGTTGCCAACATCCTATGCCCGATGTTCGGCGGAATCCCAGCAACCGGTGCCATTGCACGCACAATGACCAATATCAACAATGGTGGACGTACACCCGTTGCAGGCATCGTCCATGCTATTGTTCTACTGCTCATTCTGCTTGTGCTGATGCCTCTTGCCAATTATATTCCGATGGCATGTCTGGCTGGTGTTCTGGTTATTGTGGCGTACAATATGTCGGGTTGGCGTACTTGCCGTGCTTTGTTCAAGAGCCAGAAGTCCGACATTGCCGTGCTCGTGATCACGTTCCTGCTCACTGTCATCTTCGACCTGACCATTGCCATTGAGTTCGGTCTGATTCTTGCAGCATTGTTGCTCTTCCGTCGTGTGGCTGCCACCAGTCATGTCTCCTTGCTGCATGGTGAAGTACACATTGAGGACGATACCGACCTTGCTACGGGTAATCTCGAAGTCGATCACCTGCAGATTCCCGACAAGGTACAGGTTTATGAGATTGATGGTCCATTCTTCTTCGGCATTGCCAACAAGTTCGACGAACTTTCTGCCACTTCGATGTTCAAGAATCATTCTTATCCAGATGTGCGTATCATTCGTATGCGCAAGGTTCCGTTCATCGATGCAACTGGACTCCATAACCTTGAACTCTTTGTGCAAAAGAGCCATAAGGATAACATCCATGTCATCTTGTCGGGTGTTCGTCCCGAGGTGATGCGTGTAATCAAGAATACGTCGTTCTATGAGGAAGTGGGTGAGGAGAATATCTTCGACAACATCCTCTCTGCCTTAGCACGTGCTCGCGAAATCATCAACGATCCGCATACCCACCATCGCAAACATCAGAACAAGGCTCAATGATAGTCATCGAGGAAATCAAGGGCAGAAGGGCGCTCAACCGATTCGTACAGTTTCAACTGGAATTGTATCGTGGCGTTGATGCTTTTGTTCCTCCGATGATTGAGTCCGAAATCGATTGTTTGGACCCCTCTAAGAATCCTGCCTTCGACTTTTGCGAGGCAGTTTTCTTCTTGGCTTCTCGTGATGGAAAGTTGGTGGGACGTGCTGCCGGCATCATCAATCGCCACTCCAATGAACGGGTAGGGAAGGAGCAATGCCGCTTCTGCTATCTTGACTTTATCGACGACGAAACCGTGAGTCGGGCTTTACTCGATAAGGTTTCGGAATGGGGCAGGAGCAAGGGAATGAAGGAAATCGTCGGACCATTGGGCTTGACCGATTTGGATTACGAGGGTTGCCTTGTCAAAGGTTTTGACCAACTGTGTACGTCAGCCGAACTCTATAACTACGACTACTATCCCAAGCATTTCGAAGCATATGGGATGAGGCCGGAAGCATATTGGAACGAGTATCGAATGACGATGGTGGATGAAGTTCCGGAAAAGCATCGTCGTGTGGCGGAAATATCCGCTCGTCGTTATGGTTTACGTGCCTTGAAGTTCACCGACTCTAAGACGCTCGTCGAGCAGTATGGACATCGTATCTTCGAACTTTACAATCAGGCATATTCCGAGATTTATGGTTTCACTCCTTTGACTGATCGGCAGATAGATTATTACATTAATCTCTACCTTCCTCAGGTTAGGCTCGACTTGATACGACTCATTGTCGATAAGGAAGACAATCTTCTGGCCTTTGGCATTGCTTGTCCATCTTTAAGTCGTGCCCAACAGAAAGCCCGAGGGAAGATGTGGCCGATAGGCTGGTTCTATCTTGCTCGTGCGATGTATCTAAATCCCGACAGTTTCTGGGGAAGATTACTCCATGGTGGCACCGACACATGCGACCTCTTGCTCATCGCTGTTCGACCCGATATGCAGGGCAAGGGGGTCAATGCCCTGCTCTTCACGGAACTCATTCCTCAATTCAAGGCCAATGGGTATAAATATGTAGAGTCGAACAACGAACTCGAGACAAACCATAAGGTCTCGAACTTGTGGGGCGATTTTGAAAAACGACTACACAAGCGTCGCTGCACATTCATCAAGGATCTGTGAGATGAACATCCGATTCTTTGAGAAAACATATCAATATTTCGCCTCCCATCGTGGAAGGTTGTGGCTGCTGCTCTCTGTTGTGGTAGCCACACTTGTTATGCTTGTTTCTCGATTGGAATTCAAGGAGCAGATTACTGACTTCCTGCCTGTCGATGACGAGTACAAGCAGGCGATGTCGATCTATCAAGAGGTAGCGGCTGGCGATAAGATTGTCTTGCAGTTCATCGATGAGAAGGCACTCTCGTCGAAGGCAGATCCTCACAAGTTGATAGCAGCGGTAGAGCATTTCGGAGACTTGCTTTCAGAGCGAGACACTGCCCGATGGGTCATTGATTCCTGGCAGCCTCAGGTCGATGTGGAGCGCATCCTCGATGTTTTCGAATTTGTCTATGCTCATTTGCCATACTATCTGGAGGAGCGTGACTATCAGACATTGGACTCGCTGATGGCAATCCGAACCGACGCAGATTCAACCTATGTTGAGAAACGTCTTCATTGGATACGGCAACTTATGGCTTCTTCGTCGGGAACCTTCCTACAACCGATGCTGCAACACGATCCATTGGGGCTTGGTAATCGGGTCGCTGCTTCGCTTCGAGATTTCCAGCCAGAGATGGATCTGGTGAATATCGATGGCTATCTCTTTACTCCTGACACGACGTGTTGTCTGGTCAATGTCACTTCGCCTTTCGGCAGCAGTGAGAGTGCGGGCAATGCAGGTCTGATCGAGATGCTTGACAAGATAGGGGAAGAGATACTAGTTGCAGAAGGCGTGACTGTTCGATCTACGGGGTCTCCGGTCATCGCAGTTGGCAATAGCACGCAGATTCGAAAAGACACACTGTTTTCTGCTGTTTTGGCAATTCTGCTGATACTGGCGCTCCTGCTATATGCTTTCCGCAGTTTCAATCAATTGCTTTATATTCTGGTAACCATCGCTTTCGGTTTCCTTTTCGGTTTGGGGCTTATGCGTCTGGTTCATGCCGAGATATCACTGATTGTGGTGGGTATGACTTCTATCCTCATCGGCATTGCTGTTAATTATCCCTTGCATTTCCTTTGTCACAAGCATGAGGGAGGCGATTGGCGCGAACTCGTTTCACCGCTTTTGATTGGTAATATCACGACGGTGGGTGCGTTCTTGGTTCTAATCCCACTAAAAGCCACAGCAACGCGCGACTTGGGAATCTTTGCTGCCTTGATGCTTGTCGGTACCATCTTGTTTACTCTTCTTATCCTTCCACATATGGTAGGAAACGTAGAAGCACGATGTCCTTATGGTGCAAACTATGAAGAAAAAACGACAAATGGTAGTCACAAGTCTACACGGCGATTCATTTTGGGAGGTATACTTCTCGTCTTGACACTCGTTTTTGGATGGTTCAGCCTCGACACTAGTTTCGATACCGATTTGAATCACATCAACTATATGTCCGAGGAGCAACGTGCCGACTTTGCTCGTCTCACTGAGATGCAGGGACAGAAGGAAGATTGTGCAAACGTTTTCTTACCGACAGGTAGTTTGGCTGAACTGGAAGGTAAGACTCCTTTGCTTGAAAACCTTGTGGAAACGGGAAAGATTACATCCTTGAAGAACCCGGCTGTTTTGCTCCCAAGTACGCAGGTTCAGCAAGAACGTTTGGTTCTTTGGAACAATTATTGGCAAAGGCTCGAAAAAGAAGGACGATTCAGTTATTCGTCATTTCAGAAGAAGGCCGTTGCAGCTGGATTTACTGACGAAGCTTTTGCACCCTTTGCAAGTCTTTTGGCCAAGACAACTGCTGACACCTGTCAAATCGGTGATTTCACTCCTCTTACAAACAATATCCTTACAGGTCTTGTCCAGACAGAGTCGGGAAAGTTCGTGGCTCAACTTTCAGTTCATTTGGAGCATGTGGAAGAGGTGGAGCGAATGACTGGAGGCTTTGATCTGCCAGGTCTCAATCGACGTGTCCTGAATACTTTGACTTCTGACTTCAACTACATTGGAATCGCCTGTTCACTCATCGTCTTCCTTTTCTTGTGGATCAGTTTCGGCCGTATTGAACTGGCAGTCCTGGCGTTTCTACCGATGCTTTTAGGATGGGTATGGATTTTGGGCATTATGCAGTTGCTGGACATTCGGTTTAATATTGTCAACATCATTCTCGCCACGTTCATCTTCGGTCAAGGTGACGATTATACGATATTCGTGGTGGAAGGATTAATTAGCGATTATCGACAGTCTGTCAGGACGGGACGAACTGTTCATCGAACTTTAATGAGTTATCGTCGCAGTATTCTGTTGTCGGCACTTATCATGTTCATTGGTATTGGCACATTGATCGTGACCAAACATCCAGCCTTGCATTCTTTGGCCGAGGTGACTATCATCGGTATGGGTGTAGTGGTACTTATGGCATGGATTGTGCCTCCGCTTTTATTCGATTGGCTTGTCAGCCATGACAAATCTTTACGTGATTATATTATAAAAGGTATATAAAATGAAAGAAAAAATTCGTATTTTGCTCGAAGACCAGCTTCCATTGGTGGACCTTGATAGCGAAACACTCTATCAGGAACTTGATTCACTGGGAGTGACTACGATTCTGATGACTTTGTCCGACGAATTCGGCATTCTCTTGGACAGTCGAGATGCTACGCCAAAGAATCTGCGTAGCCTTGATTCGCTGGTGGCTTTGGTCGAACGCAAACTTGCCGAGAAGCAGTGAGATGGATTGATTATGTTGCAAAGGTCGTGGAGCGTTATCCCGACACTCTTGCTGTGATTTGTCATGGCGAGCAGTTGACTTATGCCCAGTTGTGGGAAGCAGTAGGGCAGGAGGCGCTCCGACTTCGCGACATTGAACATATTCAGGAAGGACAATATTATGTCCAGACCTGTACGCAGGACATTGCATATGTAGTGCGTTTCCTAGCCCTTCATTTGATAGGAGCACGATGCGACATCCTTTATACGACAGGTTCAACAGGTAAGCCCAAGGCTGTGCTGCTGAGCGATGAAGGAATGATAGCCAATGGCGAGAATCTTATCGATGCGATGGGTTTTCATCACGGGTTGACTTTTGTGATATGCGGCCCCTTGGACCATTTCGGACCTTGGAGCAAGATGCTTCCCGTATTTATGACAGGTGGCACGCTACATATTCTTGACGGATTGAAGGATTTGGATGCATTGTTCGATGCACTTCGACCAAGCACATTTGCTAATGTCAGGGCTAAATCAGCAACTTTCCTTGTGCCCAGTGCTATTCGTATGCTGCTGCAATTCAGTCGTGAACGCTTGACAAAACTTGCAGACAGCATTGAATTCATCGAAACGGGTGCAGCTCCAATGGCTACTTCCGATATGCAGCAGTTGCGTGAGGTCTTACCGAATACGAGGCTATATAATACCTATGCAAGTACCGAAACGGGCATTGTCTGTACTTATCCTTACCATCTGACGCAATCTATATTACAAGGTTGTGTCGGACCGACAATGAAACATTCCGAGGTTTCGATTGGCCCCGATGGAGAAATCTGCGTGGGTGGGCCTATATTGATGGCTGGATATCTGAATGAAGATGCAGAGGGGAACATGCAACTTGAACCTGTTGGCAAAAGTTTCCAAACCTCCGATCTGGGTTATTTGGATGCGGAAGGAAGATTGTTCCTTACGGGACGTTCCAGCGAATTCATCAACATTGGAGGCTTGAAACTGAGTCCCGTTGAGGTGGAAGACGCAGCCATGGGCTTTGCTGGGATTATTGACTGTCTTTGCATCCCTGTTTCCCATTCTGTGATGGGACAGGTTCCGAAGCTATTGATTGTGCTTCAGGAAGGCGTAACACTCAACAAAAAGGAAATAGCCCGGTATTTAAAAGAAAAATTGACCGAAACCTGGAAGGTCCCGATCAACTATGAGGTGGTAGAAGAGATTCGTAAGATGCCGAATGGCAAGAAGAATCGCAAGAGTTACATCATGTGAAGTCCAGCCTTGATGAGGGCCTGTACTGACATTGTAGGATCCTTGGCAAGCAGCTTGCTGATAGCCTTCTGCGCATTGGCCTGCTGATACCCCAAAGCCATGAGTGCCTGGATCGCCTCGTCGCCATTCTCGTTGCTGGCAATGAGCACGCTTGAGTCCTTCGTAGCTGCACTGATACCCAATTTACCCATCTTGTCGCGAAGGTCAACGATAATGCGTTGGGCTGTCTTTGTACCAATACCCTTGACATTCTTGAGTTGCCGGTCATTGCCGCTGCTCACTACGGCGACGAGTTCGTCGGGCGACAAGCTCGAGAGGATACAACGTGCTGTATTGGGACCTACGCCGCTCACGGTGATGAGCAGTTCGTAGAGTTCTCGTTCCTGTTTCGACGAGAAGCCATAGAGTAGGTGCGCATCTTCGCGTATCGACTCACTGACATAAATCTTCTGCACCTGACCTTTCTTCAGGTGATCGTAAGTATAGACGGAGATGGCACAGGCATAGCCCACGCCATGGCATTCGATGACGGCCATGGTCGGATCAAGTTCGGTGATTTCTCCCTTAAGATATTCAATCATTTGTTGCTGATATTTCTTAAAAAACCATTAATTTAGGTGCAAAGATAGCATTTATTTCTTTAAAAAACAACTTTTTTTCTCCAAATACTGCAAAAATAGTTAATTTCTTTTTTTTATGTGCTAATTATTTAATATCTTTGCACCAAATTTTCGAATATTATCACTTAACTATATATGAAAAAGTATCTATTTTTAGTTCTTTTCGCTGCCTTATCCCTGCCCATCTTTGCTCAGATGACATTGACGCTCGATAGTTGTCGAGCCATGGCACTTCGCAACAATAATCAGTTGAATGCCACTCGTCTTAAGCAAGATGTAGCGAAGGATGTTCGCAAGGCTGCGCGCACCAATTATCTGCCCAAGATTGATGCTGTGGGCGGTTACGAATACTTCAACAAGCAGATCTCTTTGCTCAGTGATGAGCAGAAGGCTTCCTTCTCAAGTCTTGGTACCAATCTGTCCACGTCATTAGGTTCCAATCTGAGCACCTTGCTTACGGGCTTGGCACAGAATGGCCTTATTTCACTTACTACGGCGCAGGATTTGGGCACCATCTTCCAGAATCTTGGCCCCGGCTTGGCTCAGATGGGTGATGCCGTTGGACAAAACATTGTGGATGCTTTCCACACCGACAATCGTAACATGTGGATGGGCTCCGTGATGGCTCGTCAGCCTGTCTATATGGGTGGTGCCATTGTCGCAGCCAACAAGATGGCTGATATTGCTGAGAAGATTGCTGCAGATGATTTGCGTGGAATGACGCAGAATACGCTTTATGACATTGACAAGACCTATTGGCTTGTTGTTTCCCTGAAGCAGAAGCAGCGTCTTGCGCTCAGTTATCGTGACCTCGTGTCGAAACTTAACGATGATGTCCACAAGATGATTGACCAGGGTCTAGCAACTCGTGCCGATGGTCTGAAGGTTGATGTCAAGGTCAACGAGGCTGATATGCAACTTACCCAGGTGGAGGATGGTCTTACTTTGTCAAAGATGTTGCTCTGTCAACTCTGTGGCATTCCTGCCACCAGTGATATTACTCTTGCCGACGAGGATAATGAAATGTTGAATCTCGTTGACGAGACTGCCGGACTCGAAGGTCTTTCGCCCGACAATCGTCCCGAACTCAATATGCTGGAACATGCAGTGGAACTTGGCAAACAGAGTACTAACCTTACCCGTGCCGCATTCCTGCCTCATATTGCTTTGACAGGCGGTTACCTCGTTTCCAATCCAAATGTGTTCAATGGCTTCGAAAAGAAGTTTGCAGGTGTTTGGAATGTAGGTGTCCTTGTACAGGTTCCCGTTTGGAACTGGTTTGAAGGCGTCTACAAGGTTCGTGCCAGCAAGACGGCTACCAACATCGCTCGTATGGAACTTGACGATGCCCGTGAAAAGATTGATTTGCAGGTGGAGCAAAGCCGATTCAAGGTGGATGAAGCCAAGAAGCGTCTGCAGATGGCTACCCGTAATGTTGCCAATGCCGAAGAGAACCTGCGTTGTGCCAACGTCGGTTTCCGCGAAGGTGTGATGGAGAGTACCGAAGTGATGGCTGCGCAGACAGCCTGGCAGCTCGCCAAGTCGCAGCTCATCGATGCTGAGATTGATGTCAAACTCGCCCAGGTGAATTTGAAGAAGGCGTTGGGTATCCTGCAGTAAAGGCTTTGAAGGGTTCTGAAGGGTTCTGAAGAGTTCTGAAGGGTTCTGAAAGGTTCTGATGGATTCTGAAGAGCTTTGAAATATATTAGAAATGTAATAAAACTTAATAATATGACAGAAAATAGAGAACATAACAACATCCTGCTGGCCGTATTTGGTCTTTTGGCAGTGGTAGTAGTGATTGGCCTCATTGGCTTCTTCACACTTGGTAGGAGCGAAGACATCATCCAAGGTGAGGTCGAGGTTTCGGAATTCCGTGTTTCGAGCAAGCTTCCCGGCCGTGTGCTCGACATCCGTGTCGAGGAAGGTCAGTATGTGAATGTAGGCGATACGCTCGTGATTCTTGAAGTGCCTGAGGCAACCGCTCAGCAGAAGGTGGCCCAAGCTACCGAGGGTGCAGCAGCTGCTTTGAGTGAGATGGCACAGATTGGTGCTCGTACAGAAACCATCCAGGGTGCTTTCCAAGTGTATCAGGCAGCTAAGGCTGCCAGCGAAATCACCGAGAAGACCTACAAACGTGTGCAGAATCTTTTCGACGAGGGCGTAGTCAGCGCACAAAAGCGTGATGAGGCATATGCCGCATATCAAGCTGCAAAGGCACAAGTTGAAGCTGCCAAGAGCCAGTATGATATGGCCAAGAATGGTTTGCGCAGTCAGGAGAAGCAGGCTGCTCGCAAACAGGTTGAGGCTGCCCAGGGTGCTGTCGATTTGATTAACTCGATGCTTCGCGAGACCGTACAGGTAGCTACTGTTGCCGGAGAGGTCAGCGCCATCTATCCTATGGAGGGTGAACTTGTTGGATTGGGTTCTCCTATTATGACCATTTCGATGATGGATGATATGTGGGGCATCTTCAATGTTCGTGAAGACCAGCTCAACGGCTTGAAGGTTGGAGATGTAAAGACTGCTTACATTCCAGCATTCAAGAAAGAACTGCAGTTTAAGGTGACACATATGAAGGACGAAGGTTCATTTGCCACATGGAAGGCTACAAAGTCGAGTGGGCAATATGACCTCAAGACCTTCGAGGTAAAGGCTAAGCCTATGGAGAAACTCGAAGGACTGCGTCCCGGTATGAGTCTCATTGTAAAGGATTAAAATGAACAAGCTTACGCGAATCATACACATTGCGGGTCGCGAATGCCGTATCTTGGTTTTCAAGAACCCCATCTACATCTTCTGTATGGTTGTGATACCCATCGCTGTCATCTTCTTTATGACATCGGTGCTGAGTGCAGGCCAGGCAGTGGATTTGCCGGTGGGTGTGGTTGACCAGGATAATACGGCTACGTCGCGTCAGCTCATCCGTACACTTGACAGTTTCCAGACTTCGCACGTCGTGGGACATTATGCCAACGTGAACGATGCACGCAATGCCATCCAGCGTGGTGAGATCTATGCTTTCCTCTATATACCTGAGGGAACCACCGGCGGTCTGTCGTTGTCGCGTCAGCCCAAGATTTCGTTCTACTATAACAGCGCATATATGCTGGCTGGTTCCTCCACGTTCCGTGACCTCAAGACTGTAGCAACCTTGGGATCGGCGGGTGTAGGACAGCAGAAGCTCTCGGCTATTGGAAAGACGGAGCACGAAATACGTGCGTTTCTCCAGCCAATCTCGGTGGATCTTCACATGGTGAACAATCCTTGGTCCAACTACAACATCTACCTTTCTTCGACGCTCGTTCCAGGCTTGCTGATGCTGATGATCTTCCTCATTTCAGCATATTCCATCGGAACGGAATTAAAGTTCGGCACGTCGCACGAATGGATGCGTATGGCAGATGGTGATCCTTGGGTGGCAGTAATAGGCAAGATGATCCCGCAGACGATTGTCTTTCTGCTTATTTTCTATGGCTTCGAGTTCTACATCTACTATGTGCTCGACTTCCCGCATCCAGGTGGCGTATGGCCCATTCTCTTGCTTGGTTTCATTTCGGTTGTCGCTTCTCAAAGCTTTGGCGTCTTCATCTTCGGCTTGGCACCTTCGCTTCGAATGTCGATGACGTTGTGTTGCTTGTTGGCCATGCTTGGAATCAGTATGGCGGGAGCTACGTACCCTGTGTTTGCGATGGATGGTGCGTTGCAGTTGTTGTCGTGGATCTTCCCATTGCGTCATTATTATATGATCTATCAGATCAATATATTCAACGGATTCCCGCTCCTATACGCTTGGCCTTATTGGGCTATGCTAATCGTCTTTATGATGCTGCCGATTTTCGTCATGCGTAACATCTATAGGGCTATGCTTGTGTATAAGTATATTCCGTGATTATAATCTGATTATTCAGAATTCTCCGAGTATTCAGAATCTCCGAGTATTCCGAATTCTCCGAATAATCCGATAATTCCGATTACTCCGACAAATAATTACAATGAAACTCGATAAACTAAAGCGAATCATCAAGGAGGGCCTCCACGACATGTCGATCATCTGGGCAAACGAAATGAAGATGACCGTCAAGGATGAAGCTGTGCTCATCTTTTTCCTGCTCGCATCCACTATTTATCCATTTCTATATTCATGGATTTACAATAATGAGGTGGTGCGCGAGGTGCCTGTTGCCGTGGTTGACTATAGTCATTCGTCCGAAAGTCGTAAGTTCATCCGTTTGTGCAATGCTTCGCCCGATGTCAAGGTGGCCTATCATTGCACAAGCCTGGCTGAGGCCAAGGATTTGGTGGGACGTCAGAAGGCAAAGGGTGTACTCTATTTCCCTTCAGATTTCGATACCAACATCTGTCGAGGCGAACAGGCCCACGTAAGTGTCTTTTGTGACATGAGTCTGATGTTGACCTACAAGGCCATCTACCAGACGGCTCAAGCTGTGTCTTCACAGATGGGTTCGGAGATTCAACTTGCCAGTTCGACGGGCTTCACCGATCGTGATGACGAGGTGACTGTTCGTCCGCTTGAATTCGACGAAGTGTCAATCTTCAATCCTACTGGAGGCTATGGCAGTTTCCTACTTCCTGCGGTGCTTATTCTTGTCATCCAACAAACCCTGCTCCTGGGTATTGGATTGGCTGCTGGCACCAACAGAGAAAACAACCGTTATGGTGAACTCATTCCAATCGACCAACATTATCGTGGCTTATTCCGTATAGTTATGGGCAAGGCGCTTTGCTATTTTATGATTTATGCCTTGGTCGCTGCGTACCTCACTATGATTTTGCCCTCTTTATTCCACTTCCCATTACTTGGATCGCTAAGGTCTTTAATTGGGCTGATGGTGCCTTACATTCTTGCCTGCATCTTCTTCGGCATCACCCTTTCGTGTCTGGTGCGCTATCGTGAGAATGTGATGCTTCTGGTGGTTGTCACTTCGCTGCCCTTCCTTTTCCTTTCGGGTATCTCCTGGCCTTCTGAAGGCATTCCTGCATTTTGGAAAGGTATTTCGTGGCTTCTCCCCAGTACGTTCGGCGTGAAAGGATACATTGCTGTAAACAGCATGGGAGCCACGCTTCAGGATATCAGCCATGAGTATTTTGTCCTTTGGGCTCAGTCGCTCATCTACTTCTTCACTTCTTGTCTCTTCTACAAGGTGCAGATTGATAGGGCAATCAAGCAGGAGAAAGAGGATCTTGATACTTCTGAAGTATGTCAGAACACGATATGATTACAACAAATTATTGACTAATCATCATTCACTCATAATTAATATCCTTGAGCTAAATGGTTCAAGGATATTTCTGTTTTAAAACGATAAGACGCGACAAAAATGGAACCAATTTATCATTTTTGTCGCCTTAGTAATTTTTTGCCGTTACCTTTTTTAATTTTTTTTAAATAAAAGTTGGAAGTTATTATTATTATTGCTATTTTTGCACCATAATTATTTTTACACTATATTATTATAGAATATGAAAAAACAATATCAACATCCCAAGGTGAATCTCGTTGAGATTGATGAATGGCAGTGTGTGGTATGCACGAGCCAAGAATATACAAAATTCAATGGTATTTCTAATCCCGGTTATGGCGAAGATGATAGTGGAGGTTTCTCCCAGGGGAATGGAGCCCCTCGTAGAAATGGGCCATGGGATGAATAATTTTTTTTAGTATATAGATCTTTGATTATTCTAAATTTACTTATACTTTTTAGGCAAAAATTAAACTAAATCTTCTTAAAATGATAAAATATTATTTCTTTCCTATAATACTTTTTTTGACGTTATTTACTAGTTGTTCATCAGATGATGAAACATTAGTGAATGACGTAGTAAGAAAGATGCGTATGCTCACTATCACTCAAGTTGAGAGAGATGATGCAACTCGTTCCCTTGTGGACCTTACTCGTGCTTCACTTAACAAAGATGAAGGCGGTAAAACATTGACCGCTTCATGGACAGCTGGAGATCCTTTAGCATATTGCAATCTTAATAATTTATTTAATTCTAATTTATTGCCTGCATCTTCTATTTTAGGTACTTTAACGGCACAATCAACCGCTGAAAATTCGGATTTTAAAGGTAGTATTGAATGCGCCCAGGGAGATCGTATAGCTCTTGCCTTTCCCATTAATGTAAGTAATATTTCTTATAATACTAATAATGCTACATTTACCTTAGATTTGAGAGGTCAAAATGGTACACTCGAAACTTTAGCAAATAATTATCATTTTGTTTGTGGAATAGCAGATATAACATCAGTAACCGATAATACAGCCTCTGCAACAATACAAATGAAGAGTTTACTAACCGTTTGTAAATTTTCATTTGTAGATGAGAATGATAAACCTATTCTTGTCAAAAAACTATCCATATGCTATGCAGATAAAGGATATGGCGATTTTGGTGAGAATACCTATCCGACATCTACTTCTATTACTTTATCATCAGGAGATATTTTCGAGAATGTGATAGCAATAGGCAAGTTGGACCCAAACGAAGAAATCCTCACAATTGATAATTCTAATGGCTTAAATGAAGTCTATGTAGCATTGTTTCCTACAGGAACTCGTGATTATAAATTTTCTGTTATGAACGATAATGGCACTTTTGTGGGTAAGGCTACCGCCAATCTAATTGCTGGCAAATTTGTGCTTGGAAATTTGAAGCTGATTAAACAAAATTAATAATATATATGAGACCTAAACATTTATTTCTGAAATTTGCCATGTCGCTCATACTGTTAGCGACAGGCATTGCGCCCGTATTCGCCGCATGGGAATACCAGAAGATTGACGGAAGTGAAGGAGGAGGAGGCACCTATACCTTCAGAATCGAAAACCGTTATTTTGCCTACGATGGCAAAAGTAATGATGCTAAGGATCACCTCGATTGGTTCTGGACTCGTAAACGCTTCGATGCAGAAAAAGATCAATTCTATTTTGAATTCGAGATGCGTGTTTGCTGTGACATGATTATCAACTTTGACAAAAACTGGTTTAACGATTTATTCCGTGATTCCGAAGTCAAACAGACTCTCCTCGAAGGAGAAGTTTATGTTGTGACTCAGGATGATGTACTCCATAAACTTGGCACATGGAAGAAGGCTAAGACCGATGGTTCGTATGTGACTTATTCCGTCGATGATGATCAACAATATGGTTCATTCCACACGTACAACCTCAATACGGACAATGGCCACGTCAATGTACGTTTCCTTCCCCGTCGTCAAGCATTTCTTGATGGAGTTAAGAAAATTGTCTTCAAGAATCGTCTTGTTTTCCAAGATACCCGTCAGTGGGGATGGTTCCAATATGAAAAGAATATCGATTTGAATTATTTCGATGAAAACAGACCGATGCCCAAATTGTCTTGCGATTGGGATGAGAACGGATCATTGACGTTCAAGGCTGCCGATATGAAGGATATCACCAAAGATACTCGTTATTTAAAACAATATTATGATGTTTCACAATATCTGTTCTTTGATAATTCCAGAATTAAAAGGCAAAACGATTTCTATCTTGTTTCGGATGATGTGGCTCTTACACATAAATCCAATAATAAGATGGATAGTCAATTTAGCAAGTGGTATCTTGATGGAGGAGTTTATACAACCCCAGTATACTTGAAATATCGTGGAGGCTCCAACGTATATACTGATGATGCAGAATGCAGGTTTACAGACGTGTGGTTTTATCAGCCTTACGTTACATACATAGTATATCCATACACTCGACCTGAGAATATTAAAGTTGAATTCGATAAATGGAATAAAACCAACACCATCACATGGTCCAAGCGTCAGAAAGCATACTATTATAATGGCAACAATACAAGCACTGTTGATTGCAAGACTGATGGTAAATGGTATGTACTTCGTTATGACAAAGGTATCAATGTCAAAACTGATGGCTACAAACTACTGGGCTCGTTTAATGGTTCCAGCTCTAATCTTAAATATACAGATAAAGACATTGAGTATGATAAAGAATATACCTATCGTGTTGTATTCCTTCCTTCTATTTTGGAGGAGAAATATAAGGAGAACCTCGTCAATCTGCCTGGCCAATCTTCTTCACATTCGTCATCTGACTTGTGGGAAGAGTTGACTGTCAGCACCTTGATGGAAGTACCAATAAAACTCTCACAGGATCGTTCTTACGAGAAGGCTGTTCGACTGGTATGGGAGTATAATATTCAGCTGAAGGGCTTGGATTGGCGTATCGACTACCGTCCATCAGGAACTACGACATGGAAAGCTATAGGTGAAACACTTCCTATTGACACTAAGCAATTTGAAACCCATTTCGATACTGATGGCACAGTATGCGATCTCATCGATTATCGTGTGATGACAACTGTCAATGGCAAGGAAATCTATTCAAATATCTTGACTGGTAACCTCCCTGCAGGTAGTTATATCAGCGAGGTGAAGGCTACAACAGGCACAGAAGATGGCGAGGTGAAAGTGAAATGGAAAGTAGCTCGTGCCGACAAGACCAATGAAGCCTACTATCGAGTGCTTCGTCGTCCCATAGGAACTGAGGAATGGACGTTGCTTACAGACAATATTCATGGTACCGCTTCAGAGTACGAATACGAAGACACCCGTGTCGCTGCCGGCACCTATTATGAATATACTGTAGAGGCATATGGAGCCAAGTGCGACGAACAGTTTGTTCAAACGAGTTCTATGATTGCCCCAGGATTCTCGCAGGCACGTGGTACTATCACCGGACATGTCGCCTTTGGTTCTGGTACTGCTGTTAATGGTGTACGTGTCAATTTGGTAAAATCATCTGCTGACGAGTCTTCCGATACTCCTCAATACCTCTCACGTTATATTGATGGAGAAGGCAAGGGTCTTACATGGACAGCTGACTCAACTAAGTATGCGTCTATTCTCAATGGTAAGAGTGAACTTACCCTCCAGCTTTGGGCTAAACCTATGATGGAGGGCGGGGAGTCCAAACAAGCTTTTCTCCACTTGGCAAATGCCATTGAACTTGGTGTAAAACGCATCAGCGACCCCTCAGATTATGATGTGACAGTAGAACTCCCTGAAGGTTACGATGCTGACGGTCGCTTCATTATCGCTTCGGTAGCCGACTGGGAGCACTTTGCCTCGTTGGTCAATAGTGGCAACACTAAGCTCAATGCTGTGATGGCAGCCGATATCGATCTTGACGAAAGCCAGACTATGATCGGTGATACCGAAGCTAATTGCTATCGCGGACACTTCGATGGCAATGGTCATACGCTTAAGGTGAACTATTATGTGCATAGCACCACTGATAGAGATGGCAATTATCGCACGGCACCATTCAGTTATGTAGGTGACGGTTTCGAGCTTCAGAATCTGCATGTCACTGGTAAGATTAGCACCAATGCCAAATTTGCAGGAGGCATTGTTGGCGGTTGTGTCAATGGTGCGATATTGTTGACTCGTTGCTGGTCATCGGTTACCATTGAAGGTCGAGCTGCGGGCGATGGAACTCATGGAGGTCTGATTTCCATTACCGGTGCTAGCAGTCTTAAAATCAATTCCTGTCTCTTTGATGGTGTAATCATGGGTGAGGGATTGACCAATTGTGCCGGAATGGTTGGTTGGATTCACGATGGATATCAAGCTCAACTGACCAACTGTCTGGTCAATCCAGAGAGTGTGCCGGTTTCCGAAGGTTTCTACACTTATGCACGTTCACGATACGGAAGCTCTCACAAGCTTAGCAATTGCTACTATACCAAGGTTATGGGTCATGAACAAGGCCAGTCAATTGCTGCAACAGATTTGACACCCTCAATTTTGGGTGTTGACTGGACTTCCAATAATCTCAGCCAGGTTGTTCCCCAACTCATCGAAACTGAAGTGAGCAATCTTGTTTCATACAATGTTAATGCCACAGTTAAAAATGCAAAGGTCAATGATCCGACCAATCCTGTTTACTGTTTCTATGCTGTTGACCTCACTTCTTCCGACTGCAGAGATTATACGGTGACTGAGTTCCAGAATTTGCCGTTCAATAACTCTGACTTCACCCATGTCACTGCTCGTTATAAAGGTGGTAATTGGATTTTTTCAGTAGGCAAAGATAGTTTGATTTGTGATACTCTGACAATTTCCAATAATGTATGGAATTCATGTAGCCGACTTAGCTCTTCGACCCTTAGCTTGGGTGGTTCATCACATAACACAGGTAGTACTTTCAAAGGCAATGTCGATGACGTACGTCTTTGGAGCCGTGCACTAACTACTAAGGAGATAGACAACAACTTCGATCGTATCCTTGGTGGTGTGGAAAAAGACCTTGTGCTCTACTGGCCACTTGATGAAGGCGTTAACATACGTGATTATGCTTTCGATGTAACCAAACAGGATGGTATTTGTCTTGAGAATCATCCAGAGATTGGAGCCAATGCTGTTCCATCGGCTGTAGTGCCCGAATCACTGAAGCTATATGGTATGACTGATGCTGAGGGAGACTACATCATTCGAGGCATTCCTTTCCAGCAGGATGGAACCAATTATAAGGTTGTTCCCGCCTTTGGCATCCATCAATTCAGCCCCAATTCCTCTTCAATGTTCGTCAGTCCCACCAGTTTGACTGCCAATAACGTAAATTTTGAGGATGTTTCGGCGTTCCCAATGGAGGGCTATATATACTACTATGGCACCAACATACCAGCTGAGGGTGTTATGCTCTATGTCGATGGCGATTTGCAGTCGAAAGATGGAAAGGCACAGCAGACTGACGCTGATGGTTATTACAAGATCTCCGTACCCATTGGCAAGCACTATGTAGAGGCAAAACTCGATGGTCACACCATGGCTATGGGAGGACGCTTCCCCTACGAGGGCACCTACAACTTCGACCGTGCGATGACCTACGACTTTGCCGACTCCACCTTAGTCAACTTTGTGGGCCGAGTAGGTGGTGGCGAACGCAACGACACACTGGCCGTCGGCTTTGGTGCATCGAAGAACAATATCGGTATTGCCACCATCACTCTTAAACTCAATAATGAGTCATTCTCGTTCAATTGCCAGAATGACCATATTACTCCGGCAACTATGGATCGTTCATTCGAGAGTGACACTACTTCCATAAATAGCAATACATGGGCAGGTATTGGCAATAAGTCGAAGTACATTTACATTCGCACTGACTCACTTACTGGTGAATTCTCTGCTAAGCTGCCACCACTTAAGTATATTACGAAGAGTGTCAAGATTGATAGTAATCCTGATATCGAATTCACTTCACTCCCAGAGATAGATTTGACTACCGTAACAAAGACGTTGAATGATTCGATTAAAGTTACTAAAGACGGTGGCGTTACAAGCAGTGAATACTACAGTTATAATACAAAGCAAGTTTTTGCTTACTATGCTGTACCAACGCTCAATATATGGCAGAGTGATAATTCAGAAGGAGCATTTGGCGAACGTAATATACTTCGTTATGAGATAGCTTCTGGAGATAGCATTGACATCTATGACATTTGGAAAAAAGAAGCCGATGGTTCAATTAATTATCGCTTTAATTACCCAATTTTCCAGATGGATGAACCTTATACTTTTAAAATACGTGGTTACGAGGCCTATGTGAATAAGGATGCATCTTCAAAAGTTATAACCGATACTATACCACTGAATGATTTGACGATTACGATTGCTAATGAAATGGGTGACGAACAATCCGTCATCAGTAATATAGCTAATCCAGATTCAACGGGTCTTAAAGCAGGTGAGGTATATAACTTGAAAAAGAATCAGAAACAGCTTGACGAATATGGAATGGCGTCATATTCTTGGAATTGCGGTGCCCCAAATGTAACTGCACCTTATACACGAAACTTTAGTGTCTCGTTTGAAAAGAATGGACGCACATACGTATGGGATAAGCTTTATGCCATCGCTCTCGGCGAATTGTCTCAAGGCAACAATTTCGTTACCGAAGGTCCTGATAAGCCTCTGATGGTGCTTCGTGATCCCCCAGGAGCCAAGTCTAAGACCACTTGGAAGTCGGGTAAGACAACGACAAAGGTTAGAACATCCACAAAGGGATGGGTAGCATCTGGAGCTGCAATCTTTAATCTTGCATGGGGCGTTAGAATGGAAACTGTTGAAGGTATGGGATTTGCGCTTGTGTCCAAATACCAGCAGAGTACAATCTGGGATATAAAAGGCAAACATCAGCATACATTGTTGAACAAGCATGAAGAAACTTGGTCAACGACTGTTACAGATGCTGTTTCAACGGGTACTGACATCTATCATGTTGGCTCCCCTGGAGATGTTTTCATTGGTATTTCTAATAATTTTCAATTGGGCGATTGTACTCGCTTAGGATTCTTTAAAGGAATTGATGGAAGCATTCATCTCGATTGTCGTGATGCCACCATGTTGTCACTACAAGAAAAAACTTCTTTCTACTATTCAGCATACGAAATTGAGAATGTTATGATTCCCAAGTGGAAAGAATTGCGTTATGAACTGCTGACAGAGTTGCCTACCAAGGAAGCATGTGAAAAATATGAAAACAACTCTTCCGAATCGGTCTATTTGACATGGTATAAAAAAGATAGTGAAGTGTATGGTGACAGCGGAACCTATATTTGGAAGGGTCCCAAAGATTTGCCTGGTGATGACAAGATCAATTATTATAATCAGCAGGTAAAACTATGGGAGGGTATCTTGGCCTGGAACGAACGTGACAAATGGGAGGCGATAAATGATATAAACATTAAAGATAATAAAAGCTACCATGTAAAGAATATCTCGTTCGATGGTGGAACTAGCTATTCTTATTCTGAACGTAGAGATAGCACTGATGTTACTACTCATGATTATTCAGGTCAGGAAAGTGTATATACTAACTTCCGACATCACATGAAAGCCTCGGCAGGTGGATATTTCGACTCTGATTGGGGATTCGAGATTGAGACCGGTTTCAAATGGAGTGAAGTAAGCTCCGATGAAGATGAGAATACAAAGAATTATGTAGAGTTCTCCTATGATTTCAGTGATGGCAATCGTGGTACAGACTTCTCTGTAGATATTTACAAGTCGCCTAGGGGTTATAGTAATTCTTTCAGCATTCTTGGCGGTCAGAGCTATAATCCCTACGAAGGTCCGGAATATGCCAAGTATTTTGAAAAGAAGGAGAAACACCTCCTTTCGAATGGCACACAACGAATGGAACAGCCCGATATCCGTATCAGCGTTGACGGCCAACAAAGTGCCAAGACGCTTACGGTAACTGATATCCCTGCGGGTCAGAAAAAGAATCTGGTGCTGCACCTCACGAACAACAATCAGACACAGCAACCTTTCGACATGACCTATAATCTTATTGTCGTCGAGACCTCAAACAATAATGGTTTACAGGTTTACATGGATGGAGTTCCTATGAACGGGCGTTCGGTACTCATCCCCAAGAATGAGACGGTATTGAAGAATATCACCATTAGTCAGACAGATCAGAGCAAGCTCAAACACGAAGGTGTGAAAATACGTTTCGCCTCACCTTATCAGCCATTATCCATCTATGATGAAGTGACCCTCAATGCCACTTTCGTTCCAAGTTCATCGCCTGTAGATCTGATCATCAGTGAGCCTGTGTTCAACAGCGACAGTCCAGACAGTCTTGAGTTGAAGATCGCCAACTTCGACCGTAACTTCACTGGCTTGAAGTATGTAGGTGTTCAATACAAGTTCGAAGGCAGTACATCGTGGTCGGAATTCTGTCGATTCGACTCGGCTTACATTGCTGAAAATATTGTCCCCGACCGTGGATATCTGCGTAAGTGGATTGATATGCGAAGTGATGTCAGCTATCCTCAGGGAAATTATACCTTCCGAGCATTCACAATGACACGATATGGCAGAGATGAAGTCTATGCATATAGTGACGAAGTGACTGTCATTAAGGACAACATCTCACCGCGTGCACTCACCACCCCGACACCAGCCAACGGTATACTGGGCTTTGGTGACGACATGAGCATCGAATTCAACGAAGACATAGTGCCTGGTTATGTTGGTCCCAAGAACGTCATTGTTACTTCGAAACTTAATGGCGCTCCCATCGACCATGAAGTGTCACTAAAAATGATTTCGCGAGGTTCTGCTTCACATACAGTCAATCCCGTCTTCCTTAATGGTGACTTTACACTCGACTTCTGGGTGAAATGGACCGAAGAAGGCCAACTGATATGTCAAGGTGTGACTGCACAACTGTTCCGAATTTCCATTGACAATGATGGTGCCGTAGCTCTCAAAATGGGTGACACCGAGCTGAAAAGTATCGTTAGAGTACCGCGTGACACATGGACCTATATGGTTATGAGCTATAAGAGCGGTGAACAAACAGTCTCGATGCTCGCTGAGTGGGACATCGAATCCAAGCTGCTCTTCGACAAGGAGACCGTTGATTTCTCAACCTTCGAGGCTTTGAGTAGCTCCAGTGAGAACTATCTTTACATCGGTCGTGGCATTGTGGGGGCGATTCATGATTTGGGTCTTTACAACGTGTGTCTCGATATCTTAGATGCTGCTTCCAAGAAATACAATTCGAAGGACAACTACGTGTACGGACTTCTCCATTACTGGCCAATGAATGAAGGCCATGGTACTGTGGCTGCCGATATGCGTCATATCAATGATCTGATTGTGAACGACCGATGGGAAATAAATAATGTGAACTATTCCCTTAATATCAATCAGACAGATGATGTTTATGCCGACATTTCTCGCATTAATACTTCAGCCGGCGAAAGCTATGCGATAGAATTATGGTGTAAAGTCACAAGTAAGAGCGAGTGCACTTTATTTGAAACGGGACGTTCTGACTTGACGCGACTTCGTCTGCGCTATGATTCCCTGATGAATCTTGTGCTCGACTATGGTGAGAAATCACAGGTCGTTGCCAACAATGAAGATTTCCCTGACCACAGTCATTGGCATCATCTGGCTTTCAACGTGGTACGAGGACAGGCTGCCAGCTTCTATTACAACGGCCAGCGAACTGCTGTCATTTCCGAACAGGATGTGCCCACGTTTGAAGGTTCGAGAATGAAACTTGGTACTGGTCTCTCGGGATATATCGACGAACTGCGAATCTGGCACGCAACGATCACTGAGAAACGTTTGCTTGCTAACATCTATCAGTGCCTCGACACGGCCGACGTCTATTCTCGTGGCCTGGTGGCTTATTATCCATTTGAGAAACAGGACACCATCAACGGAGTTCCCACAAAGGGGGCTACATTGAAGAATTTGGCACCAGTCAGTCATGCAAATACCCTGGTTATTCATGCTGATGAGAATTCGTTGAAGAGTATTGCAGTTCCACCTCTTAAGAATGCTCCCGAAGAAACAAGACTTATTGCTTCTCCTGTAGCTTCGGAGCGCAAGGTGGTCGTAAATCTGACAGGTGCTGGCATCACTCCGCGTGACATCGAGGGAACGACGCTCAACATTACTGTAGCCCAGATCCACGATATGCATGGCAACGTATCGCAACCTATTCGTTGGACGGCCTATGTGCAGCAGAACACACTCAAGTGGGAAAAGGATTCGGTCAATGTCTTCAAGATGTATGGCGATGATGCATCATTCGACGTCAATATAGTCAACAAGGGAGGAACTGTCGAATACTACACACTGAAGAATCTACCGCAGTGGCTTACACTGGTCGAAAGTGAGATTACTGACGATGTGGCTCCTCTCTCGACAAAGACACTTCGCTTCCGCGTCAACCCGCTTACACCTATTGGCGATTATGATCTGAATATCGGCCTGCAGGGCAATTATGAGATCAGCGAACCTCTGCGTCTTGTGATGAAGGTTCGTGGCGAGAAGCCCAATTGGTCTGTTGAACCGACGGCATACGAGCATCAGATGACCATCATCGGACATGTGCGCCTCAACGGATTCATCATGGAGAATCCCGAGAGCCTTGTAGCTGCCTTCATCGATGGCCAGTGCCGTGGTCTGGCTTCTCCTGCCAATATTCGTAATGGTGCCTATGTGACACTCAATGTCTATGGCGACAGCTATGAAAATATGGACTATCACAAACCCGTCACCTTCTCCATCTGGGATGCGGCAACCGGTATGACCTATGTGGACGTCAATGTCACGATTCCAGATAATGAAAGTGACCAAGTGCTCTTCGAGCATAATCTGTTCCTTGGCAACTACAATAATCCCGTTGTTTGGACCAAGAGCAACAAGGCAGAGCAGCATATTCCTGTCCATGTGAACTGGAACTGGATTGCAATTGGCGTCCAGCCAGAGAACAGTAGTCCTTACAAGGTGTTTGCAGACTATGATGGCTGGGCTCTCACCATCAAGGACCATGGTTCACAGGTGGCTTGGAGCAATGGCACACAATGGAAGGGCACACTCTCCGTGGGCGCTAACACAATGTACAAACTCAGAGTGACCAGTTTGCCATCCAGCCCAGTATTGCCTTCACAGCTCGCAGTCACCGGTCAGCAGGTTAATCTATCAGAAACGCCTGTCGAACTCTATGAGGAATGGAACTGGATAGCCTACACACCACTCTACACGATGACGGTCGGTGAGGCACTTGCAGGAGCCAATCCTGCCATTGGTGACCGCATCAAGTCACAGTCGGGTATCGCCATCTATGGTCCGAACGGTTGGGAAGGCAATCTGACCGCTCTCGAAAGCGGTCATGGCTATTTGTACTACAATTCGACTCCCGGCTACAAGACATTCGTCTATCCGCCGCAGACACGTAGCAATGCAGGTCCACTAAAGGCTCCACGCCTGATGGCTCTTGCTCGCATGACCGATCAGCCTACCCTCTTCACGCCGATCGATAAGCATCTCTATCCTGACAATATGACGATGGTAGTACAACTCACCGATGGGGAAGCTATTGTTGATACCTGTGAGGTTGCTGTCTTTATCGATGGCGAATGTCGAGCTGCTTCCCGTTCCATCGATGGCCTCTATTACCTCATCATTGCAGGTGAGGGCAGCAATGTTCCGATGGAAATCGTCACCTATCTGGATGGACGCCTCGTCCTGCTCGATAATTCGCATGTATTTGTCAGCGACGACAACATTGGTGATCCTTGGTCGCCCTATGTCATCGACCTGCAGCATCTGCCTGATGGTATCAGCGATATTAATGCCGACGATTATGATCCCGATGCATGGTACACGCTCCAGGGCTTCCGTCTCAGTGGTCGTCCCGAATTGCCTGGCATCTACATCCATAATGGACAGAAGGTAGTATTGGACAAGAAGTCTGTCGAAAATCATTGATACGTCATTTGCTCTTTTTATAAACAGCAGACTCATCTATGATGGTGAGCCTGCTGTTTATTTGATGATACAAGTCCGAGAAAAGAGCCTGACATAATCAAAATAGCATTCCCAAAGTTGAATTTTATTCATTTCTTGGCCTTAGATTTGGAGATTTCTTGTAAAGTTGTTATCTTTGCAACATAATTCTATTAATATTATATGAAAACATAAAATTCTGCAAATACTATGGATATTGAAAGAATCAAACAGATGGAGGAGCGTTTCGACCGTGTGTCGGATGCTGTGAAGAGGATGTCGGAAGCACTTGAGGCTTATCGTTCCGAACAAGACGAACTTTCGATCTTGAATTCTTATTATGGCAGCGACGAATGGAAACAAGACTTCGCTGACGACGAGGCCGGGCTTTTGCCCAAAGACCTGAAACGAGGTGTTCTATCTGAAGACGGTGTATGGGATGTGATGAGTGAGAATCAGGTTCTTTTGGTACAGATGAGGGAACTGTTAAGAACAACATCTTTTGATATTTCACAAGAATAATGCTTTACTATGGCAATAATAACAATGCGTGCCTGGATTATTCGTCCAAGCACGCATTGTTTATTGTGAAGAAGCGGTTTTAGAGTGTCACACCGTTCTTGAAGATCGAGATCTCGTGGATGCCGGCAACCTCATTGTGGGTGTACTCGCCATTGGCGACACGGAGAATCTTGGCAGTGAAATCCTTTACAACTTCGTCCATGCTCTTGTCTTCTACCAAGACGCCTGCATTGAAGTCAATCCAGTTGGGTTTGCGCTGATAGAGGCCCGAGTTCGTGCTGACCTTCATGGTCGGAACGAATGTGCCGAATGGTGTGCCACGACCAGTGGTGAAGAGCACAATCTGACAACCGGCAGCTGCCAGAGCGGTGGCGGCTACGAGGTCGTTGCCTGGAGCAGAGAGCAGGTTGAGGCCATTGTTCTTGAGGCGCTCGCCATACTCCATCACGCCGCAAACTACCGAACTACCTGACTTCTGGGTGCAGCCCAGGGCCTTCTCTTCGAGCGTCGAGATACCACCTGCCTTGTTGCCTGGCGAAGGATTCTCGCCGCAAGGCTCACCGTGCGAGAGGAAGTAGTTCTTGAAGTTGTTGATGAGCGAGATGGTCTCATTCAGCAGCTCTTCGTTGCCGCAACGTTCCATCAGGATGGTTTCGGCGCCGAACATCTCAGGCACTTCGGTGAGGATGGTCGTGCCACCCTGCTTCTCGCAGAGGAAGTCGGAGAATGCACCAAGGAGTGGGTTGGCTGTGATGCCCGAGAAGCCATCCGAACCACCGCACTTGAGGCCGATACGCAGCTTGCTGGCAGGTACGGTCTCACGCTTGTCCTGCTGAGCCTTCTTGACGAGCTCGGTGAGGAGATTGACACCATAGGGAACCTCATCGCCCTGAACTTCCTGGCAGATCATGAACTTCACACGGTCCTTGTTGTAGTCGCCGCAGAACTCCTCGAAGATGCGAGGCTGGTTGTTCTCGCAACCAAGACCTACAACGAGAATGGCACCTGCATTGGGATGATGTACCATGTCGCGCAGGATCTTCTTGGTGTTCTCGTGATCCTCACTCAGCTGTGAGCAGCCAAAGTTGTGCGGGAAATTGAAGATGCCGTCGATGCCTTCAATCTTGTCACCACCAAAGGCTGCACGAGTCTTTTCGACAATCTGCTTGATGATGCCGTTGACGCAACCTACGGTAGGGATGACCCAGACTTCGTTGCGGATGCCTACCTGACCATCGGGACGCACATAGCCTTGGAAGGTGAGTTGCTCACCCGTTGGCTCATATTTCTTCAGTCCCTTGATGTGGATGTTGCTGTAATCAAGCGTGCCGGCGAGGTTGGTCTTGATATCCTCGTGATCGAGATAGGAACCCTGCTTGATGGCGTGACGAGCATGGCCGATGGGGAAACCGTACTTGATGATGTTCTCGCCTTCGGCAAAGTCCTTGAGTGCGCACTTGTGACCTGCGGGAATGTCGGTAATAAGGGTAATCTGCTGACCGTCAACATCGACAACTGTGCCTTTCTTCAAAGGCTGGAGTGCTACGAAAACGTTGTCGGCTGGATTGATTTTCAGGAATTGTTTCACTTTTGAATTAGGATTAGATGATGTACTAATAGAAAGGAAAATAGGACAATTTACGAGCGTGGTTTGCAATAAGCCAGGGCAGGTAAATTGTCCTAAAAAGATTATTAGAGGATACCCTTAACGGTTTCGAGCATACCCTTAGTCTGGATTTGGTTCAGGAAGTCGGTAACCATGTCGGTCATGCCGGGAATCTCATTGAGGTTGCCCTGCTCTTTCCAGATAAGATCCACAGCGCCAAGGACGCCTTCAGCCACCTTGCGGGTGTCGCCAGTTGCCCAGAGGTTGGTGAGCAGATCCATGATCTCTTGTGCATCGTTGGGCTGGATTGGAGCACCGTCGGCACGTACACCACCCTTGTAATAGGTGATGATGGCAGCAAGACCAAGCACGAGGCCCTTTGGAAGTTCGCCCTTGCGCTCGAGATAAACCTTTACGCCGGGGAGATCGCGAGTCTGGTACTTGGGGAATGAGTTGAGCATGATGCTGGTCACCTGGTGATCGACGTATGGGTTGTCGAAGCGCTCCAGAACGTCAGCAGCAAACTGCTTCAGCTCGTCCATAGGCAGGTTGAGGGTCTGCATAAGCTCCTCGAACTGTACCTTGTGGATGTACTTGCTGATGACTGGATGATGGCAGGCATCGCGTACAATGTTTACGCCACTGAGATAAGCGACAGGGGAGAGGACGGTGTGAGGACCATTGAGGAGGGTAACCTTTCTCTCATGATAGGGAGCCTCGCTCTCAGCGATGAGTACATGGAGACCAGCCTTCTCAGCGGGGAACTCCTTGCGAAGGGCAGCGCAAGTCATGTTGGTAGGACGCTCGATTACCCAGAGGTGGAAGATCTCGGCCTGGATCATCAGGTTGTCGGCATAACCAGCACGCTTCTGCAGCTTGGCGATGTCCTTGCGTGGGAAGCCGGGTACGATGCGGTCAACGAGGGTAGTGCAAACGTAGCAGTACTTGTTGAACCACTTCTTGAATGCTGCATAGTCCTTGCCGAAGTCATCCTTCCAGAGTTCGATGTACTTCTCGATGCAATCCTTGAGGTGATGTCCGTTGAGGAAGATCAGCTCGCAAGGCATGATGATGAGGCCCTTCTTGGGGTTGCCCTTGAAGGTCTTGAAGCGACGGAAGAGGAGCTGGGTGAGCTTGCCGGGATATGAAGATGCTGGAGCATCGGTGAACTTGCAGTTGGGATCGAAAGCGATACCAGCCTCGGTGGTGTTGGAGATGACGAAACGGATGTCCGGCTGATCGGCCAAAGCCATGAATGCAGCATTCTGGCTGTATGGATTGAGGGCGCGGCTGATGACATCCACACGGTCGAGGGTATCAACGGGCTTGCCGTTCTGACGGCCCTGCAGGTTGACGTGATAGAGGCAGTCCTGGCCATTGAGCCACTCCACCATACCGCGTTCGATTGGCTGAACGACAACAACAGAAGCGTTGAAGTCGGTCTTCTTGTTCATATTCCAGATAATCCAATCTACAAATGCACGGAGGAAGTTACCTTCACCAAACTGGATGATTTTCTCGGGAGCCACGCTCTTGGGCGCGGTCTGCTTGTTTAAAGCTTTCATGTCGTTTTTGAATAATGATTAAAGTTAGTATGTTAGGTTTATAATGCATGTTTATTTCAAAAATCGCTCAAAAAACAGAGCAATAACATGTAAAAATCTTTGCAAATATACTAATTTTATTTTTTAATCAAAAAAAAAACATAAAATTTTTGCTTTAATTAAAAAAAAAACGTATCTTCGCCCCATGAAATTAGCAAAAACACTACAAATTTTGCAGATTTCGCTAATGAAAACCTAAGCGTACGACTATAGTACACTAAGAATAGTTAATGATAAAAAACTCCTCTAATCGGGTTTCATCTTATACAAACACAATAAACACTTTTTTACAATGAAAGCATTTTTGGATGAGAACTTCCTGCTGCAGACCGAAACTGCACAGAAGCTTTACCACGAGCATGCGGCTAAAATGCCGATCATCGATTATCACTGTCACCTCATTCCCCAGATGGTAGCCGAAAACAAGCGTTTCGAGTCTATCGCACAGATCTGGCTCATGGGCGATCACTACAAGTGGCGTGCCATGCGCAGCAATGGCGTTGACGAGCGTTTCTGCACCGGCAAGGATACCACCGACTGGGAGAAGTTCGAGAAGTGGGCAGAGACAGTTCCCTACACTTTCCGTAACCCTCTCTATCATTGGACTCACTTGGAGCTCAAGACAGCTTTCGGCATCACCGAGACCTTGAATCCAACCAATGCTCGCGCCATCTATGACAAGTGCAACGAGCTCATCGCTACCGACCCCAAGTTCACTCCTCGTGGACTTATGAAGCATTATAATGTAAAGGTTGTCTGCACCACCGACGATCCTGCCGATTCTCTCGAATGGCACAAGATTGTTGCTGCCGACCCAACAGCCGAAACTCGTATGCTCCCAACATGGCGTCCCGATGCCGGTATGAACATCGAGGCTGCTACCTGGAAGGCATACATTGAGAAGCTCGAGAAGGTGAGCGGTGTTGAGATTAAGAAGTTCGCCGACCTCGTTGATGCACTTCAGAAGCGTCACGACTTCTTTGCCGAGATGGGCTGCCGCCTGTCTGACCACGGCATTGAGGAGTTCTATGACGAGCCTTACACCGATGCTGAGATTGATGCCATCCTCGACAAGGCTTTGGCTGGCAAGTGCCTTACTGTCGAAGAGACACGCAAGTACAAGCACGCTTACCTCAAGGAGCAGGGCAAGATGGACTTTGCTTCGGGTTGGGCACAGCAGTACCACTACGGCGCTATCCGCAACAACAACAGCAAGATGTTTGCCAAGTTGGGCGCTGACACAGGTTTCGACTCCATCGGCGAGTTCACAACCGCTAAGGCCATGAGCCACTTCCTTGACGAACTCAATGCAGAGGGCAAGCTCGCCAAGACGATCCTCTACAACCTCAATCCTTGCGCCAACGAAGTTATTGCCACCATGCTTGGCAACTTCCAGGATGGTTCTGTTCCCGGCAAGATCCAGTTCGGTTCGGGCTGGTGGTTCCTCGATCAGAAGGACGGCATGGAGAAGCAGATGAATGCACTCTCGGTTCTCGGCCTGCTCAGCCGCTTCGTCGGCATGCTCACCGACTCTCGTTCGTTCCTGTCTTATCCTCGTCACGAGTACTTCCGTCGCACCCTCTGCAACCTCCTCGGCAACGATGTTGAGAACGGCCTCGTTCCATACGTTGGTTATGAGAAGGACCGCTTGAACCAGATGGTTGAGGACATTTGCTACAACAATGCCAACAACTATTTCAAATTCTAATTTTTAATACACATTATTAATAACCAATAATTCATTTTCAAACAATGGGAAAGATCATCACCCTTGGCGAAATCATGCTTCGCCTTTCTCCTAACGGCCAGGACCGTTTCATTCAGACCGACGTATTCCGTATCATCCCCGGTGGTGGCGAGGCTAATGTAGCCGTAAGCTGCGCCAACTATGGACATGATGCATATTTCGTAACCAAGCTGCCAAAGCACGAAATCGGCCAGATCGCTGTGAACTCTCTTCGTCGCTATGGCGTCAACACCAAGTACATCGCTCGTGGCGGTGACCGTGTAGGTCTCTACTATTGCGAGACAGGTGCTTCGATGCGTCCTTCTAAGGTTATCTACGACCGCGCTCATTCTGCCATCGCTGAGGCTGATCCTTCAGACTTCAACTTCGACGAGATCATGGAAGGAGCTGACTGGTTCCACTGGTCGGGCATCACTCCAGCCATCTCCGACAAGGCTGCCGAGCTCACCAGGCTTGCTTGTGAGGCTGCCAAGCGTCATGGCGTTACCGTATCGGTTGACCTTAACTTCCGCAAGAAACTGTGGACTTCCGAGAAGGCTATCTCTATCATGCGTCCATTGATGAAGTATGTCGATGTCTGCATCGGCAACGAGGAGGATGCTGAACTTTGCCTCGGCTTCAAGCCCGATGCTGACGTTGAAGGCGGTGAGACCAATGCTGCCGGCTACGAGGGCATCTTCAAGCAGATGAAGGAGGAGTTCGGATTCAAGTATGTTGTTTCGACCCTTCGTGAGTCGTTCAGCGCTACCTTCAATGGCTGGAAGGCCCTTATCTATGACGGCAAGGAGTTCTATCAGTCGAAGCGTTACGAGATCAACCCAATCATCGACCGTGTAGGTGGTGGCGACAGCTTCTCTGGTGGCCTTATCCATGGCCTTCTCACCAAGCCAACCCAGGGCGAGGCTCTCGAGTTCGCAGTTGCAGCTTCTGCTCTCAAGCACACCATCAATGGTGACTACAACCTCGTAAGCGAGGCTGAGGTTGCATCTCTTGCAGGCGGCAACGCAAGCGGCCGTGTTCAGCGTTAATACATTAATTTATATTACTGATTTACGATTGGCTCAGGCCTTTCGTAAATCAGTAGTTTAATAACTTTTCCATTCATTTATATCATGGCAAGATTTGATAAGTTTCAGGTGATGGCCAAGATCGGTGCCGCACCAATGGTTCCTGTATTCTACAACAAGGATGTCGAGATTTGCAAGAATGTCGTAAAGGCTTGCTACGAAGGTGGTGTACGTGCTTTCGAGTTCACCAATCGTGGCGACTTTGCACATGAGGTATTCGGCGAGCTCAACAAGTGGGCAGCCAAGGAATGCCCCGAATTGGCTCTTGGCGTAGGTTCGGTTGTCGATGCTCCTACAGCTGCTCTCTATATCCAACTCGGCGCTTGCTTCGTTGTAGGTCCTCTCTTCAATCCTGATATTGCTCCTGTCTGCAATCGTCGTAGCGTATGCTACTGCCCAGGTTGTGTAACTCCTTCCGAGATTGGCAAGGCTCAGGAACTCGGCTGCGAGTTCACCAAGATCTTCCCAGGTGATGTTGTAGGTCCAAACCTAGTGAAGGGTCTGCTCGCTCCAATGCCTTGGTCGAAGATCATGGTTACCGGTGGCGTTTCTCCCGATGCTGACAACCTGAAGAAGTGGTTCGACGCTGGCGTTTACTGCGTAGGTATGGGTTCGAAGCTCTTCCCGAAGGACAAGGTTGCTGCTGGTGACTGGGCATACGTTACCAACAAGTGCAAGGAGTGCTTTGATATCATTGCAGGATTCAAGAAGTAAAGATTGACCCGATAACATAATTCTATTATATGGGAAATCCACAAGAAAAGAAAACTAACTGGCGCTGGTATCTCTGTGTCCTCTTGTTCGTGGCTACCACCGTGAATTATCTGGACCGTCAGGTACTTTCGATGACCTGGAAGGAGTTCATCGCACCTGAATTCCACTGGACCGATAGCGACTACGGCACCATCACTGGTATCTTCTCCATCATCTATGCCATTGCCTGTCTCTTTGCTGGTAAGTTCATCGACTGGATGGGCACCAAGAAGGGTTATCTTTGGGCAATTGGCGTATGGAGCCTTGGTGCATGTTTGCACGCAGGCTGCGGATGGGTTACCATGAAGTATACGGGCCTTGCCGACGTTGAGGCACTTCGTGCCGTACAGGCTGGCTCCGACCTGGCTGTTACTATCGCTACCGTTTCGGTTTACCTTTTCCTCTTCTGCCGTACTGTCCTCGCCATGGGCGAGGCTGGCAACTTCCCGGCTGCCATCAAGGTTACTGCCGAGTACTTCCCCAAGAAGGACCGTGCTTTCGCAACCTCTATCTTCAATGCCGGTGCTTCTGTAGGTGCTCTTGCAGCTCCTCTTACCATCCCTGCATTGGCTAAGGCCTGGGGTTGGGAGATGGCATTCATCATCATCGGTGGTCTTGGCTTCATCTGGATGTTCTTCTGGGCATTCATGTACGACAAGCCTGAGAAGTCCAGCCATGTGAATGCTGCCGAGCTCGACTACATCCAGCAGGACGATGCTGCCGAAGCAGCTGCTGCAGCTGAGGCTGCTGCCACTACTGCCGAGGAGCCTTCGATTGGCTTGCTCGAGACCCTCAAGTTCAAGCAGACCTGGGCCTTCATCTTCGGTAAGTTCCTGACCGATGGTGTTTGGTGGTTCTTCCTCTTCTGGGCACCCGCTTACTTCCAGGATCAGTTCGGTTACAAGGCTTCGTCGGGCATGGGTCAGGCACTCATCTTCACGTTGTACTTCATCGTTACGTTCCTCTCCATCTATGGTGGTTATCTGCCAAAGCTCTTCGTCGAGAAGAAGGGTATGGAGCCTTATTCAGGACGTATGCGTGCAATGTTGATCTTTGCGTTCTTCCCCATCTTCGCCCTCTTTGCCCAGCCTCTTGGTGCTTACAGCGCTTGGTGGCCGGCTATCATCATCGGTTTGGCAGGTGCTGGTCACCAGGCTTGGTCGGCCAACCTTTATTCTACAGTTGGTGATATGTTCCCGAAGTCTTGCGTCGCTACCATCACAGGTATCGGCCAGATGATGGGCGGTTTCGGATCGTTCTGCATCAACAAGGGTTCTGGCGAACTCTTCGACTATGCAGCTGGTCAGGGTGCTGCTTTCACCTTCTTTGGTTTCGAAGGCAAGCCCGCTGCCTACATGATCGTATTCTGCATCTGCGCAGTTGCATATCTCATCGCTTGGAACATCATGCATGCACTTGTTCCAAAGTACAAGAAGATTGAACTCTAATGTACTTTTTCAAGTATTTTTAATCAAAACCACCCGTATGTTTAGCATATTTGGGTGGTTTTGTTTTCCTTTATTCTTCAAAAAATCATGTTTTTTTGGGCAAATTCTTCAAAATACCAAAAAGTGGGTATTGAATGAACGCCAAATTTGCCCTACCTTTGCAGCGTCAAAAATGATAATTTGTTTTATATCATAATAAATAGTTTAAGAAGAAATAGTTGGTACTAATAGAAGTGAAAGAGGGCTGCGCGTGAGCGTAGCCCTTTTTGTTGCTATTCTATTCATTAATTATTTTTTGAAAATCTCCACGAAAAGTTTGCAACATTCATAAAAAAGCACTATCTTTGCCCCCGAAATACCTATATTAATACGCACACGCATACGACATGAAAGCGAAATCTGTATTGTTGTCTATGGTTATGGCATTGTCAGGCTCTATTTGCTTAGCGGAGCCTGTGCATATCTATGCTTCTCCCGATGGATTATCACCACACGAAGCGCTTCGTGAAGCGCGAGAGATGCGGCGTCTGCATAAGGTCGGGACTTCCGACACGCTGTATATTCACCTTGCCGAGGGAACCTATTATCTCGGCGAGACGTTGTTCGTGCGTCCTGAGGATAGTGGTACTCCTTCTTCCCCCACGGTTATTATTGGTGCCGAGAACGGGAAGTCTGTACTGAGTGGAGGTGTTCCTTTGAAGATGAAGGGTGACGATGACGATCAACCCGAATACTATTACTCATATTCGCTGATTCGAAAAAATCCTATTTTTGTGCGTCAGCTTTGGAAGGGTGACGAAAAGGTGCCACATTCTTCACTTGTCCCCCTTGACAGCATGATTAACATTATCGACTTTCGAAAGGATGAACGAGAGGTTTGGATTCCACTTGCCACTTTTCAGCCATTTTTGAAAGGTGATGTTGTAGCCGAGCTTCGCAATTTGGAGATGATTCTGCATCAACGATGGGCCATGGCGATATTGCGTGTCAAAGATTATGCGATCGAAGGAGATATCGTCAAACTATCATTCGAAGAACCTGAGTCACGACTTGAGTTTGAGCATCCATGGCCACAACCTGTCGTCAACGAGGATAGGGGGGATGGTGTGTTGAGAACATCCTCCTTCAATCTGTTGGGTGGCCTTTGCTTCCTCAAACCTGGTACATGGTTTCATGACAATGGCTCAGGTGTCTTAATGTATCGTCCTACTGAGATTGAACAGAACTTGTCCAATTCTTCATTCACAGCCCCCGTGCTTCAAACGCTTGTCGAAGTGTCTGGCTCCCTCGAACGCCCCGTGCATGACATCATCTTCCGTAATGTCAGCTTCCAGCACGCAGCATGGAATCGTCCTTCTTTCAAAGGTCACGTCACCTTGCAGGGAGGAATGTATCTCCTCGATGCCTATAAATTGCAGATACCCGGTCTTCCCGAAAAGGAATATCTCGAAAATCAGGCGTGGATTGAGCGCCCTGAAGCTGCGGTAACTGTACGTGGTGGCCAGCGCATCAATTTCGAAGGTTGTGAGTTCACCCATCTCGGAGCTACTGGTCTCGACTACGTTTGGGCAGATTCTGCCTGCGTGGTGAAGAGTTGTCATTTCCACGACATTGGAGGTACTGCCTTGGCGCTTGGTGCTTTCCCCGATCGTGGCTTCGAGACACACGTCCCCTTCCGCCCTGTCAATATGCGTGAGCTTTGTTCCGACTTCCTCATTGCCGATAATCTGATTGAGGACGTCACCAACGAGGATTGGGGATGTGTCGGTATCGGAGCAGGCTATGTGGCTGATTGCATCATCGAACACAACATCGTCCGCGACGTCAATTATTCCGGCATTTGCATAGGGTGGGGATGGACTCCGCTTGATTCCGGTATGAAGAACAATCACATTCGTGGCAACAAGGTCTATCGTTTCGCGAAGATGCTTTATGATGCAGGTGGCATCTACACGCTTTCCTATATGCCGGGTTCGACTATCGAAGACAATATCATCGACGAGATCTATCCTCCCAAATATGCTACCAATCTTCGCGGATTCTATATCTATCTCGACGAAGCCACCGATGGCGTAACGATCCGCAACAATTGGTGTCCCGAAGAACGCTTCGGCGATAATCGCCCCGGTCCTGATGTACATTGGATAAATAACGGCCCCAAGGCCACACCCAATACCGATTGGCTCAAAAGCAAGTAAAAACTTCCATTGCAAGTAATAAATTCTTTTGTCTAAATATATGAAACAGACAAACTACTATCTTTTTGATTTTCTCGACTTCGATCCTGCCTTGCAACAGGATGAGTACCTTTGGAAATCCTATTGTCCCCGAAGCATAGAAGTGCGTGACGGCGCTGTATATATCACCGTTCCCTATCAGCGACAGGTGCGTCAGAATGATATGCTTGCCGATGTTTCTGTTCCTCAGTGCGAATTCACGTTGATCATCAAGGCATATACCCACAATATCATCCGAGTATTCACGTCGTTCGATGGCTCTGAACCCGTCGATCAGGACGATATGATGTGTTGGCATAAGAAGATACGCCCCATCGAGCTCAGCGTGAACGAAGATGCGGGATTCTATTGGATGGTAGATGGCAATGGAGAGGTGCGCGCCACGCTCAATTGTGCCGAACCCGTCATCGAATTCTGGAGCGACCTGCAGCCTGCTCCTCAGCCTACCCTCGACTTGAAGCTCTATCCCGAAGGTGCCAAGAGCGAGGATATTGCCGAAGGGACTGCCAAGAGCGTCAATCTTTCGGCCTACGATCATTTCTCGCCTCCGCGTTATGATGCCCTTCCCTTGGCGTTTGTCGAGCGTTGTGGCAAGCCTGCAACGGCTACGATGAGTTTCGAATGTCATCCCGACGAATGCTTTGTCGGTACAGGCGAGCGTTTCGCCAAGATGGACCTATCGGGACATACCTTCCAGCTCAAGAACCAGGATGGACAGGGCGTCAATAATCGTCGATGCTACAAGAATATCCCGTTCTATCTCTCCAGCCGCAAGTATGGCGTGTTCTATCATACGTCGTCCTATTGCAAACTGTCTTTTGCCGATCATTCGACGCGAAGTGTGCAGTTCCTCAGCGAAGAGCCCGTCATCGACGCCTTCATCATCGGCGGCAATACGCCCGAACAGATTCTGCACGGATATCGCTGCCTGACGGGATTCCCTCCGATGCTTCCGCTTTGGAGTTTCGGCATTTGGATGAGCCGAATGACCTATTTCTCGGCCGATGAAGTGAATGCCATCTGCAATCGTCTGCGTGCCGAACATTATCCCTGCGATGTCATTCATCTGGATACCGGCTGGTTCAAGACCGATTGGCTGTGTGAATGGAAGTTCAACGAGGAACGTTTCCCCGATCCCTTGAAGTTCATTCACGACCTCAAGGACAAGGGCTATCGCGTGAGCCTTTGGCAATTGCCTTATATTGCCGAAGATGCCGAGCAAATCACCGAGGCCCGCGCCAATCACTACATCGCCGAACCTCAGAAGAAGGAACTTCAACAGGCAGAGGAAGGGCGTTCGAATTTCTCGTCGCTCGACTATGCCGGTACCATCGATTTCACTTCGCCCGCGGCCACGGCTTGGTACAAGGGCCTTTTGAAGCGCCTGCTCGAAATGGGTGTCACCTGCATCAAGACCGACTTCGGCGAAAACATCCATATGGATGCAAAATATTTCGGTATGCCCGCCGAGAAGTTGAACAACCTCTATGCGCTGCTTTATCAGAAGGCGGCTTTCGAGATTACGAAGGAGGTTTGCGGCAATCCATCGCATTACGCCAAGGCATTCGATACCACCGAAAATGCCGGCATCGTCTGGGCACGTAGTGCCTGGGCAGGTTGTCAGCGTTATCCTTTGCATTGGGGTGGCGATTCGGCACATTCCTGGGATGGCTTGGCAGGCAGTCTCAAGGGAGGCCTGCACTTCGGCCTTTCGGGATTCTCGTTCTGGAGCCACGATGTGCCGGGCTTCCACAGCTTGCCCAACTTTATGAACTCTCCTCTGCACGACGACATTTACGTGCGCTGGACGCAGTTCGGCGTCTTCTCGAGCCACATCCGCTATCACGGCAGCCACCAGCGTGAGCCCTGGTGCTATCCTGCCATTGCGCCCATTGTGAAGCGTTGGTGGAAGTTGCGCTATCACCTCTTACCCTATATCTACGACGAGGCAAGGAAATCGACCGTGAGCGGCAATCCGATGGTGCGTGCCCTGCTCTTCCAGCATCCCGACGATCCGACCGTTTGGCATATCGACGATGAGTATTACTTTGGTTCGAAGTTCCTGTGCTGTCCTGTGATGAACAGCCGCAATCGTCGCAACATCTATCTGCCGGCAGGCGAGTGGGTTAATTTCTTCACTGGAACGCGCTACGACATGGCCGAAGGCGGTTGGCTCCTCGATCAGGAAGTGCCGCTCGACGAGATGCCTGTCTTCGTTCGTCCCGGCACCGAGATACCCATCTATTTCGACGAAGTGGATTGCACCGACCAGATGAATCTCGACAAGGCCGAAATGCTTGTCATCGATGACGATTTTAATCCGAAAAACTGGAACATATTATGACTTGGAAATCCAATTTGGCTGAGACCAAGAGACATTACGTCAATTGGTGGAATCATCGGGGCATTGTGCTCAATATGTGGGAACACTTCCAGCAGGGGGTTGCTCCGCACGGGCCGTATGCTGGCGAGAAGCCGATCGTGTTGACGCAGGAGGCCGCCAACAATTACGGTACGGGTAGTTTCAATCTGCCTGGAGCGCCGCAGACAAAGGACCTGAATCAGCGATGGTTCGATCCCCAATGGCGTGCCGAATTCCTCGATTGGTATGTCGGTCATTCCTGCCTCAAGGCCGATATGCTTCCTGTTGCCAACACGCAGTTGGGACCGGGTTCGATGGCCGCTATTCTGGGCAGTGTGTTCGAAGGGGGAGAGGATACGATTTGGATTCATCCCGACCCGCATTATTCCGACGATTTCCGCTTTGATCCCAACCATCCGAATTTCAAGTTGCATAAGGATCTGCTCAAGGCTTGCGTCGAACGGTCAAAGGGCAATTACTACGTCGGTATGCCCGACCTGATGGAAGGCCTTGACGTGCTGGCTGCGATGAAAGGCACCGACAAGGTGCTGATGGATACCCTGACGCAACCCGATCTGCTGGAGGAGCAGATGCAGCGCATCAACGATGCCTATTTCAAGGTGTTCGACGCGCTCTACGACATCATCCGTTTCGACGGCCGCGATTGCGGCGGTCCCCTCGATCCAGATTATCGGGGCGCCAATTTCGGAACCGATGGCGAGATGGCATTCTGCTATTTCTCGTTGTGGGCACCAGGCAAGCTCACCAAGCTGCAGAGCGACATCTCGACGATGCTTTCGGTCGAGGATTACCGGCGTTTCGTGCAGCCGTTCATTCGCCAGCAGGCACAGAGGATTCCCTACACGCTCTATCATCTCGATGGCGTTGGCGCGATGCGTCATCTTCCTGCACTCCTTGAGGTTGAGGAACTTAAGGCCATTCAATGGACACCAGGTGTCGGCCAACCGCAGGGTGGCGACCCCAAGTGGTACGACCTATACAAGCAGATTCTTGCGGGCGGCAAGTCCATTATGGCTTGTTGGGTTACGGTCGATGAACTTCGTCCTTTGCTCGACAATATCGGCGGCGATGGCGTGCATCTCGAAATGGATTTCCACAACGAGGCCGAGGTGGAGCAGGCGCTCCGCATCATCGAGGAGTATCAGACGTCGGAGGTCGAAAAGAAGGTGGATGAATGTATTCGTTTGGGCGATATGCCCGAAGAAAAGGCTTCGAAAACGGGTAAGCGCAAAGTCGTTGAAGGCGAATCGCTTACCGTCGAGGCTCCTTCCTTCTCCGAAGCTATTGGCGATTCCGAACGCATCTTCCTGCTCGATGGCGGTATGGGAACCATGATTCAGCAGTACGAGCTGGCTGAGGCGGATTTCGGTGGTCATCCCGGTTGCAACGATTACCTTTGTCTGAGCAAGCCCGAGGTGATTCAGGACATCCATCGCAGGTATCTGATGGCAGGTTCCGACATCATCGAGACAAATACCTTCAGCGCCCAGCGTATCTCCCTGAAGGATTGGGGCCTTGAGCAGGAGGTAAGGAATGTGAACCTTGCTGCAGCCCGTGTCGCCCGTCAGATGGCCGATGCCTTCACGCTGACCAATCCTTCGAAACCTCGCTTCGTCCTGGGTTCAGTAGGTCCTACCAACAAGACCTGCAGTTTCAGCAGCGGTGACGAGCCGGCGCTCGACTACAATGCGCTGAAAGCCGCCTATCAGGAACAGATTGAAGCCCTTGCCGAGGGCGGTGTCGATGGCATCTTGATCGAGACCATCTTCGACACCTTGAATGCGCAAGCCGCTGTCGAGGCTGCCCAGGCCGTGAAACTTCCTGTGATGCTCAGTTTCGCACAGGTCAACGACCAGGGCTTAAATATGAATGGGCAGGATGTCTTCGCCTTCATCGACGATATCTGCCGAAAGTACGACATCTTCTCTGTGGGCTTGAACTGCTCGTCGGGTGCTGCCCAGATGGCTCCAATTATCGAGGACCTTGCAGCGCGTGTCCAGTGTCGTGCGAGCGCTTATCCCAACGCCGGCATCCCGAATGCGAAGGGCAAATACGAGCAAAGCGGGGACGAGTTTGCACGTCAATGCTGGAGTATGATCGATAGCCACAGCGTCGATATCATCGGCGGATGCTGCGGCACTACCGACCAGCATATCTCCGCCCTCCGCCCTCTGCTCGAACCTGCCCCCGGATGCTTCGTCAGCCCCAAGGGCGTAACTGCTGCCCGCCCTCGCTACAAGCAGCTCTATCGGGCGCCGATAGGGGGGAAGGGTCGGAGTGATCGGAATACTCAGAATGCTCAGAATAATCAGAGTACTCCGAATACTCCGAGTTCTCCGATCACTCCGAAAAACCCTCCTCTCGACCCCAAGGAGCGCCTCCTGCAAGCCATCGTTGCCGGAAAGCAGGACGACGCCCTCGAAGCCACCAAGGCAGCTCTTGACGAAGGTGCCGATGCCACCAGCCTGATCAACAACCAGATGATCTGCGCGATGGGAATGGTGGGCAAGAACTTCGAGGAGGGAAAGGCTTTCGTGCCTCAGTTGCTGATGGCAGGTCGCGCTATGAAGGCAGCCTTGGGCTATATAAAGCAGCACGAGGCCGCACAGGGCAAGTCGGCATCCATCCAGTCGATCGGAAAGATTGTCATCGGAACCGTGAAGGGAGACCTCCACGACATCGGCAAGAACCTCGTCGCCTCGATGCTCGAAGGCTCGGGCTTTGAGGTCGTGAACATCGGCATCGATATCGACGCAGATACTTTTGTCAAGGCGGTTGTCGATAATCACGCCGACATACTTTGCCTCTCGGCGCTTCTCACCACCACGATGACCTATATGAAGGATGTGCTCGATGCACTCCAGAAAGCCGGTATTCGCGACAAGGTGAAGGTCATGGTGGGCGGTGCTCCCGTCAGCCAGCAATTCGCCGACGAGATAGGCGCCGATGGTTATTCGTCGAACGCCAACGAAGCCGTGACTGTTGCAAAGAAATTGTTGAACATTAACTAATAAAGGGATAATCTGACCATGAGCGATCAACTTCACTTTCTCGATTGGACTATTCTGGTAGTCTATTTTGTACTTCTCATCGTCATCGGACTTTGGGCATCGCGCAAGCAGCAGAAGGCCGAAGGCAAGGACGGCAATTCGTTCCTTGCCAGCAAGTCACTCTCGTGGCACACCATCGGCCTCTCGATGTGGGGCACAAACGTCGGTCCTTCGATGCTGATTGCCTCCTGTTCGTCGGGATTTGCTGCCGGTGTCGTTTCGGGCAACTATGCGTGGTATGCGTTCATCTTCATCGCCCTGCTTGCCTTTGTGTTCGCTCCGCGTTATCTGGGCGAAAACATCTCCACCTTGCCTGAGTTTATGGGGCGTCGTTTCGGCCAGGGCACACGCTCGGTGCTTGCCTGGTACACCATCGTGACCATCCTCATCTCCTGGCTCGCGCTGACCTTGTTTGCGGGCGGTGTGCTCATACGTCAGATCTTCAATATCCCGATGTTCGCTTCAGCACTCATCCTCCTGGCCATCAGTGCCTTCTTCACGATTCTCGGAGGTTTGCGAGCCGTGGCTTATACCAATGTCTATCAGATGACCTTGCTCATCATTGTGAGCACCATTCTCACGATTGCCGGCATCTGGAAGCTGGGTAGCGGTTCGTTCTTCGAAGGCATTGGCGTGCTGATGGACCCCGAAGTGGTGCCAAGTGGCTATTGGAATCTGTTCCAGCCGCTTTCCGACCCCGATTATCCTTGGCTTCCCATCCTGTTGGGTTATCCCGTGATGGGCATCTGGTTTTGGTGTACCGACCAGTCGATGGTGCAGCCTGTGCTTGCCGCAAAGAACCTGCACGAAGGACAGAAGGGCGCTAACTTCTGCGGATGGCTCAAGATTCTCGACGTGGCCATCTACATCATCCCCGGCATCATCTGTTATGCGCTTTGCAAGACGGGCATCTTCACGACCACTCCCAATGCCGACGATTCCTACCTCTTCATGGTGACCAATATCTTCCCCATCGGTATGGTGGGCCTTGTAATGGCTGTGCTTACAGCGGCCTTGGTTTCGACCATCGGCTCTTCGCTCAATGCCCTTTCAACGGTGTTCACGATGGACATCTACGTGAAGAACATCAACCCCGGCGCCACGAGCAAGGACATTCGCCTAATGGGTCGGATGGTCACTATCATC
Source organism: Bacteroidales bacterium (assembly GCA_017519885.1). Classification (GTDB taxonomy): domain Bacteria; phylum Bacteroidota; class Bacteroidia; order Bacteroidales; family UBA3663; genus Liminaster. The sequence goes on from JAFWRO010000054.1 coordinate 109,912, forward strand.
GGTTCGCTCATCAGCATCCTGATTTGCGTGGCCGTGGATCTCATCAAGGACATCCCGCTCTTCAACATCTTCCAATCCGTCCTCAGTTTCATCGCTCCTCCGATGGCTGCCGTCTTTGTGATGGGCGTGTTCTGGAAACGTTGTTCGGCATCTGCGGCACAGATGACGCTGACCTTTGGCACGGCGCTCTGTCTGCTGGTCGGCATCTTGTACTACGTGATGCCCGAAGGTCTGGCATTTGGCATCAGGTGGCCGCATTTTATGCTCCTTTCGTTCTATCTGTTCGTAATCCTGATTATCAGTATGGTGGTAGTAAGCCTTTTGGACAAAAATTCCCGCGAGGATGTTGTGCTTCAAAAGGTTAACCAACCAATGAAACCTTCCGTCCTCATTGCCTGGTGCCTGCTGTTTGTCGTGATGATCTCGCTCTACGTAATCTTCAATGGCCACTGAAAACCGTTTGTTCAAATATAATTCGTGTAAATTCACGATAATTCGTGTTAAGTAAAAAACACTTATGACGCTCAGGTCCTTAGCCTTCTTTCTTATTCCCATTCTCCTGTTTGGAGCGTGCCATTCGTCGCATCCTTCTGTTCCTGAGGACGATGATGACCAGCTTTACGACGAACCCTATGCGATGGCCAATTTCCTGAAGGAACCGCGTAAGGCAATGGCGCTGATCGACTCTGCCTTCGAGGCCCAGAATATCTCCGACGAACGTCGTCAGTACCTGAAGGCCATCGTGATGTACAATGGCTTGTGGCATCCCGACAGCAGCCTTCTGATGTGCCGTCGTCTGGTCGAAAGCGACGAGTGGGAGGAGGTGACCGATACGAAACTGATTGTCGAGGTCTATGGCTTGATGTCCACTGTGGCAGGTACCTTGAATCGCCATGCCGATGTGATCCATTATGCCCAGTTGGCCTACGACATCGTGCATGGGAATCCGGAATTCCGAATCGAGGAAAATGACTTCCTGAGCCGTGTGGGCCGCACCCAGGCCTTCCTTGGGCAAAGGGAAGAGGGCTTGGAGAATATCAAGCAGGCCTTTGATAATGTGAAAAGTACGAAGTCCTGGCCCGCGCTGATGACTTCGTTGAATATCGGACGTAAGTTGGCAAATACCCAACGCGAGATGAAGCATTACAATGGTGCGCTTCAGACGATTCGTTTTCTAATCAATAGACTGGAGTATTTTTATGCGCATACCGAGGAATTCGCCGACCTTCAGCCAAGTATGCGGCAGAACCGTAGGGCCGTTGATGATTATGTCAACTATATGCGTGTGCGTTGTTATGGTGGTATGGTCAGAACCTTTGCTGGCATTGGTGCCCGCGATTCAGCCCTCTACTGGATGAATTTGATGGACAAATTCAAGGAGTCGGATGATCCGCTCTTCGTCATCGATCTGATACCTTCGATGGTGAAGTTGCGTTTCGACGACCGCGTGATGGAGGATTTCAGCGATGTGATTCAGGCCATTGGTTCCGACACCTTGGACCTGGAGTATGTCCGTCTGCTGGAAGCGATGTCCGATTTTGAACGCAACCGCAACAACTGGAAGGCTTCCAACGATTATCTGCGTCGTGCATCCGATGTCCGCGACAGTATCGAGCAGGAGAGTTTTCGCAGCCAGCTGACCGACCAGCTTACCATCTATCAGTTGCACGACGAACGCACGAACCGCATCGAAGCCGAAGGTAAGATCCGACGTCTGTTCTTTGTAGCTGCCTCATTGAGCCTGTTCCTGTTGCTGTTGGCGATGATAGGAGTGGTACTGCGCATCGTTCGCACCCTCCGGGTTTTGAGGCGCGTTCACGATGATACAAGAATCGAGTTGGATGAAGCGAAGCAGAAGATCGAGATACTTTCGAAAGGCTATGTTCCCGAGACGCCCGAGCAGCTTTATGAGCGCATTATGGAGGTAATGGAGACCAAGCGTCCCTACACCGATCAGGACTTCGACATCCCTCAGCTGGCGTCGATGGTTCGCTCCAATCGAACCTATGTCTCGAAGGTCATCAACCGTCAGTCGGGTATGAATTTCCGTACGTGGTTGGCAAAATATCGCATCAACCTTGTGCAACAGTACCTAAAAGAAAACCCCGAAGCAAGCCTGGACGAGCTTTGCGTCATCGCTGGCTATGCTTCGAAGTCATCGTTGTTCCGTCATTTCAAGTCCATCACCGGCTACACTCCCGTCAACTGGTTGATTAGTCAGGAGGAGGAAGAGGAATCTAAGGGTCTTTAAGGGATTCTAAGGGATCTTAGGGATTGTCTAATACATATTGCCTATATGCATCACTTGCATGGAGTTTAACAATTTGTAAGTTGACATATTCTCCTGCTTCGCGCAATGTCCATTCAGCCGCCTTAAACCATTCCAGGGGAATATTATCGATTTCCTTTTCTGGTATAAAAGAAAACTCTGTAACAGGGATGTTGCCGACATTCTGCTTGATCTTCGAAGAGATAATCCACAATTCTTCTACATCCTTGCTACTTTTTATCCTTCTGATCAAGTCTTCATTATCCAACATCCTCGGTGCATATAGGCGAATTGCATCAATAAAATCATCCAACGACTTTTCACAACTCCACCAGATGTCTTTGATTAGATAATCGTCTTCCTTATATTTGGCAAGTTCTTCATCGGTCATAAGGAATCCGGGTCTTTCTTCGCAATCTTTAGGGATGTCGCCCCACGTACAATATATATTTGTTGTTTTTGACAAATACAAATCTGCAGTAAAGGCATCGTCATAATATCTATGTATGGTTAGCCCAACTGTCAGATAAAGGGAATCATCCACTTTCTTTGCGAAAAGTCCTTGTGCGCCACTTATAGAGTCTTTGAACCAGTGATAGCCAAGTTTCTCCATTTCAGGCTTTAACGCTTTAATTAGTTTTGCTTTTGTAAGTTTCATTTTCAACTAATTAATTGCTATTTGCCCATTATGAATTGCTTTGTTAATAGCTTAGCCAATTATCAATTGTTAATTGTTAATTATTAATTGTTAATTGCTTCCAGCTTTTTTCTTCTTTTTCTTCTTCTTTTTCT
>JAFWRO010000055.1:0-68483 GCA_017519885.1 Bacteroidales bacterium
CATAACCTGCCCGCACGCCGTGCTGCGCCTCGTTGTAGAGTTGCGAGAGGCAGACTGCCATCTTTCCGCTGCCGGGACCCGGGGCAGTGACGATGACGAGAGGACGTGTGGTCTGGAAATATTCGTTGCGGCCAAAGCCATCGGGCGACGCGATGACATCGACGTTGCGCGGATAGCCTTCGATGAAGTACTGGTAGTGGGTGCTGATGCCCATGCGCTCGAGACGTTCGCGGAAAGCCTTGGCGCTGGCCTGGCCGTTGTAGTGGGTGATGACCACGCCGCCCACATAGAAGCCACGGCTTTCGAACTCGCTGCGCAGGCGAAGCACGTCCTCGTCGTAGGTGATGCCGAGGTCGGCGCGCACCTTGTTCTTCTCGATGTCGGTGGCGCTGATGACGATGATGATTTCGGCCGAATCGGCGAGTTGGCTGAGCATGCGCAACTTGCTGTCGGGCTGGAAACCAGGCAGGACGCGCGAGGCATGATGGTCGTCGAAGAGTTTTCCACCTAGTTCGAGGTAGAGTTTGCCCTCAAAGTGGGCTATACGTTCCTTGATGCGCTCCGATTGGATACGGATGTACTTGTCATTATCGAATCCTAACTTCATATTGATTTCTTTTTCAACACGAATTATCGTGAATTATCATAAATTTCTGGTTACATACTTGAAATATGAAAAAAAACGCAGCAAAGGTAACCAGATTTTTTGAAATTATCAAAAAACAGCACAAATATTTGATACTTTTTTGACAAAATAATTTGCAATAACACTTTTTTGCAACAAAATCATGGCAATTATTTGCGAAAGTCGAAGAATTCGTTTATATTTGCCCCACATTTTTAGAAAATAAGTTAGCATATCATGGAAAAAATCATCACCGAAATCACTCCACTCACCGAACACGACAGTTTCTATGTGATGGACCACAAGAAGGATCACTATGACTACCCGCTTCACAAGCATGAAGAGGTGGAACTCACATTCATGGAGAACTGCACGGGCGTGCACCGCGTGGTGGGCGACTCCATCGAAATCTGCGGACAATACGACCTGGTGCTCATCGGAAGCAACCTGGAGCATGCATGGGAACAGCATCCTGACGAGGTGCTGGTCGATGTGGCAGCAGGCAAGAAGGTGCGCGAGTTCGTCATCCAGTTTTCACCCGACCTGCTGGGCGAGTCGTTCCTTGCGAAAAGCCAGATGGCTTCTCTGGCACGGCTTTTCGAAAACGCCAAGCGCGGGGTGTGCTTCGGCCTGCCTGCCATCATGCGCGTCTTCAACAAACTGGACAAACTTTCGTCCGAGGCACCGGGGTTCCCGCGTGTACTCAAACTGCTCGACATCCTCTACCAACTTTCGCTCGAAGACGACTTCCATCTGCTGGCGTCGTCATCGTTCGCTTCGGTGAAATCGACTGCCGACAGCCGTCGCGTACGCAAGGTGGAGGAATACATCGACGAACACTTCAAGGAAGAAATTCGCCTGGGCACCGTGGCCGACCTGGCAGGAATGACGCCAACGGCATTCAGCCGATTCTTCAAGGTACGCACAGGACGTACCCTTTCGGACTACATCATCGACATCCGTCTGGGCTACGCTGCCCGTCAACTGGTCGATACCACCACTTCGGTGGTCGAAATCTGCTACGATTCGGGCTTCAACAACGTTTCGAACTTCAACCGCATCTTCAAGAAACGCAAGGGATGCTCACCCACACAGTTCCGCGAAAATTACCATAAAAACAAGATATTCGTATGAAAAAGAAATTGCTGGCACTTGCCCTCCTTTTTGTCTCGTTTTTGAGCGCCCAAGCCCTCGAACTCCCAGAGATCATCGGCAACGACATGATGCTGCAACAGCAGAGCCAGGCCCGTCTGTGGGGATGGGCAAAAGGCGGCTCAACCGTCGAAGTAACCACCTCCTGGGACACACAGACCTACCGCGCCACTGCCGACAAGCAGACGGGACGCTGGGAACTGCAAGTCTCGACACCTGCTGCATCCTACGAACCGCAAAGCCTCACCATCAAGGGTGACGGCGAGACTCGTCGAATCGAAAATGTGCTCATCGGCGAAGTATGGTTCTGCTCGGGCCAATCGAATATGGAGATGCCTCTCAAAGGCTTCTGGAACTGCCCCGTTCGCGGTGCCAACGAGGAGATTGCCTTTTCGGGACGTTACCGTCGCAGCATACGAGTGGCCACCATCGAGAAAAAGGATGCTTTGGAGCCACAGGACCGCGTACCTGGTGGATGGAAGGTGTGCGAGCCGAAGAATGCCGTCAATTTCTCGGCTTGCGGCTACTTTTTTGCACAAGCCCTGACCGACATCCTCGGCGTCCCCGTGGGCATCATCAACTGCTCGTGGGGCGGCAGCTGCGTCGAAGGCTGGTTACCTAAGGAGATCCTCCTCACCTACCCCGACGGACTCACGCCCATGGACCAAACGGACTATCACCGCAAGATGGTGATGTTCAACGGTATGCTCCATCCACTGGCAGGCTACACCGTGAAGGGATTCCTTTGGAACCAAGGCGAATCGAACGTAGGCCGCGAAAAGGAATACGTTGAACGTTTCAAGACCATGACACGCCTATGGCGCAAGATGTGGCGTCAAGGTGACGACCCTTTGCCCATGTACACCGTCGAACTTCCTGGATACAGTTACGGTGATGTGAATGGCACCAATGCTGCCGACTTCCGTGCCGCCCAGCATCAGATTGCCCACGAACTCGAGAACAGCGGATGCGTTTCGACCACCGACCTTATCCTTCCCTACGAGGCCGAGCAGATCCACGGTTGTCGCAAGAAGGAGATCGGACAGCGCCTCGCCTATATGGCCGCGACGCGCGACTATGGCATCGAGGGCATCCATGCCGAAGCACCCGAATTCGAGCGCATGAAGACCATCGAGGTTGACAACAAATTCCTCAAATTTGTGGCAGGATCGGCCTTGGCTGCCAATGCCAACGACAAGGGAAAGGTCGTGTGCCTCTATTTCAGCAATCTCATCGATGGTGTCGATCGGATGTTCAACATCGAAGGCTTTGAGGCAGCTGGCGCTGACGGCGTTTGGCACAAGGCCATCGTTTGGGCCGAAAACGGGTGGAGCGACCCCGAATACGGAGGATGCTTCCTGAAACTCGTCTGCCCCGAGGCTGGCGAAGTGAAGAACGTTCGCTACAACTATCACAACTTCACCACCAACCAGCTCCACGACTGCTACGGCCTGCCTGTCGTGCCTTTCACTACAAATTATTAGTTAGAATGAAAAAATCCATCCTCTTTCTCTCCCTCCTCACCCTCCTTGCTTCGTGCACTACGACGCAGGAAGAGTCTCCATTCGTGACCGTTCGCAACGGCAAGTTCTACCAAGGCGGCAAGGAATATCGCTATGTGGGCACCAACTTCTGGTATGGTGCCATTCTCGGTTCAAAAGGTCTCGGGGGCAACCGCGAGCGCCTGGTCCAGGAACTTGACGATATGAAGGCTGTCGGCATCGACAATGTCCGCGTCCTCATTGGCGGCGATGGCCGCGAAGGAATCCCTTCGCACATCTATCCCAAACTCCAATCGGAACCCGGTGTCTATAACGATACCATCCTCGAAGGTCTCGACTATATGATGTTCGAACTCGAGAAGCGTCAGATGAAGGCCGTCCTTTATTTCAACAATGCCTGGGAATGGTCGGGCGGCTATGGAGCCTACCTCGATTGGGTGGGCTATACGGGTGACGTGATGAGTTCGAAAGAACCTGGCAAGATGGTGCACTTCGACCGTACGCCTGTGCCCAGCTACGACGGTTGGTGGGAATATATGCAGTATGTCTCGGCTTTCGTTCTCAACGATTCGGCCAAGGCATTGGCTGCCAATCATGTGCGCTTCATCGTAAGTCGCACTAACACTGTCACCGGCAAGCCTTACGCAGAATCACCCGCTCTCATGGCCTGGGAGATTGCCAACGAGCCGAGATGTTTTGCCGATGATTCTCTCCACAAGGCAAAGTTTGTCGAGTGGATTGACGAGCAATCGAGTCTCATCAAGAGCCTCGACCCTAATCACCTCGTCACCACAGGCTCCGAAGGTTATCACGGCTGTCAGGATGACTACGCACTTTTCAATGCCATCCACACGCTGCCCAACATCGACTATGCCTGCATCCACATTTGGCCCAACAATTGGGGCTGGCTCGGACAGTTCAACCAGAACTACGATGCCGACAAGACCATCGCCGAAGACACACCCGACCCCATCGTCGAACGTGTGCAGGCAGCGTGTGACTCTACATTAGATTATATAAGGAACGCGCACGCATATATGAGTGCTGCTGGCCGTCCTATCGTGCTCGAGGAATTTGGCTATCCGCGCGACCGTTTTGTCTTCACACCCGGTTCACCCACTCAGGGGCGCGACGCCTATTATCGCTACGTATTCTCCATCATCCGCGACTCAGGTATGATAGCAGGTTGCAACTTCTGGGGCTGGGGAGGCCGTGCCAATGTCAAGCACGTCATCTGGCAACCCTACGATGACTATGTCTGCGACCCCGCTCAGGAGGAACAGGGCCTCAATTCCGTTTTCGCCTGCGATACCACTACGCTCCGTATGATCAAGGAACTAAATGCTGACATCTGCAAATGAAAAAATTCTTAGCACTTTCGTTAGGCCTGCTCTCATTGGCCTTGCAAGCACAGCCCAAAGTAACGCTCGAAGGCGACGACTGGGTGTGGTATGCGCCCGAGACACCTGAACTGACCTTCACCGTAAAGGATTCGCTGCTGAATCCGCTGGACACCAACATCACTGTGCGTATCACCACCGATACGGGGCTGCCTGTATGTGTGATTTCGCAAAGTGTCAACATTGCGAAAGGCGACAGTGCCCGTCTTTGCATCAATCCCTGCATCGCCACACCAGGCTTCTACCACATCTTTGTCGAAGCCGGAGGGCAGAACATTGTCGACAATGCTTACGAGCAATGGGGAGGACAGGGCCACAAATCTTTCTACACCATCGGCTTTGAACCAGAGAATATCGTATCTCTGCCCGACGCACAGCCCGACTTCCAAGCGTTTTGGGACAAGGCGCGCGCCGAACTTGCTGCCGTGCCCCTCCAACCACAGGTCAAGGAGATAAAGGAAAAGAGTTCTCCGCGCAAGAAGGTATATTCGGCCAAGGTGCTCAGCATCGACAACGATACGGTCCAGGTCTTCTACACCGTACCCGTCACGCGCGACAAGAATGCACGTTTTCCCCTTCATGTGCTCTTCTTAGGATACAGCAGCGACATCTGGGACCTCGACGTTGAAGGACAGGAATATATCGAGGCCATCGTCAGTGTGCGAGGACAGGGGCAGAACAAGCCCAACAACCGCTATGGCGACTGGATTCAATACGGCCTCGAAAGTCCCGACACCTATTACTATCGCGGAGCCTATCTCGACTGCGTACGAGGCATCGACTACCTCTGCACCCTGCCGCAAGCCGACACCCGCAACATCTTTGTCGAAGGTGGAAGCCAAGGAGGTGCTTGCAGCATGGCCGTAGCCGCCCTCGACCACCGTATCACCGCAGCCGCCGTCTATATCACCTTCATGAGCGACTTCCCCGATTACTTCCAGATCGTGCGTTGGCCTGCCGAACCCATCGAGGCCAAGCAGCACGCCCTCGGCATGAGCAACGCCGAGATGCTGCGCGTGATGAGTTACTTCGACATCAAGAATCTGGCTCGTTGGATCGAATGCCCGGTCTATATGGCCATCGGTCTGCAAGATCCCACCTGTCCACCACACACCAACTTCTCGGGCTATAACCTCGTGCGCACACCCAAGCAATACCGCATCTTCCGCGACTACGGTCATCACGTCAACTACGACATCTGGAATCCCACCATGTGGGAATGGTTCGCACGTTGGAGGAAATAAAATCATCCCAACTTCATTGTTATTCGCTAATTGTTAATTGATTGTTCATGGTATTTGAAAAAATAGAATTCGAGCAACTTCAAGCCTGGGCAGAAGTGGCAACATTTGCCCCTATCCACGGTTCCACCGAACGGCACATCATCCTTCACGTCAAGGATGGCCTCGGCCGTTTTGAAATCCAAATGGATGAATTGCAAAAGGCTTATTCACTGATACTCGAAAAACACACTGATGCCAAGGTCGTGATGCGGCGCTATCTGCTCAGCGACATTGCCAACCAGGCGCCTATCCTACAGGCACAACTGCAACGCGAAGGCAGCGACAAAGGTGCTGTCTCGATGATCGGACAACCGCCCCTCGATGGCTCAAAGATTGCACTTTGGTTCTATTTGGTCGAAGGTCTCGAGGTTTCCTATGCTGAAAATCTTACCACCACCTCACACAACGGATACCGTCATTATTGGAGCACCAACTGGCAATCGACCTCAGGTGGTTCCAACACGCAGACTCGAGAGATTCTCGAAGGTTACGAGGCACAACTTCGCCACGCCGACCTCAACCTGGCCGACAACTGCCTGCGCACATGGTTCTTCATCCGCGATGTCGATACCAACTACAAGGGAATGGTCGAAGCCCGCTGCAACAACTTCACCATGCAGCACCTGACACCCGACACCCACTATATCGCCAGCACAGGCATCGGTGGACAACCCATCCAGACGCAAAGCCGTGTGCAGATGGATGCCTACGCCGCCCAGGGGCTTCGACCCGAACAGCAGCGTTATCTCTACGCACCCACCCACCTCAATTCGACTTATCAGTATGGCGTAACCTTCGAACGCGGCACAGCTATCCAGTATGGTGACCGCCGTCACTTGATCATCAGCGGCACAGCCAGCATCAACAATCGTGGCGAAGTGATCAACCTCGGCGACGTCAAGGCACAGGCTGCCCGTATGCTCGAAAATATCGAAACCCTGCTCAAAGAAGGCGGAGCCACGCTCGACGACATTGTGCAGTCCATCGTCTATCTGCGCGACGTGGCAGACTACCACCTCGTCAACCAATATCTTGCCGAACGTCTGCCTTCGACACCCCGCATCATCACCCTTGCTCCAGTCTGCCGCCCGGCATGGCTCATCGAGATGGAATGCATCGCCATCATCCCTGCCACAGATGCCCGCTACAACAATTTCTAACCCACATAGCATTACATAGAGAGATTATTCTCTGCATTGGAAAAAACATCGAAGAGTTGATATTTGTATATACCATATTGTACTATTTTGGCAATATTTTTGCTTTTAGCCCACAAATGTGTTAAAATTGTTAAAAGAAAATGTTAAATTTATGGTCTTTATTCAACCTTTCATAGAAATAGCATATCTTTGCAACGATTTTATACACTAAATGTGTCATTACCTTATCGAATACAACAATTAAAGATGGTTCGTATTTTTATTACTCGTTATTTTCATCACAAACTAACATATTTAACTAAAACTACCAATCAATGAGCAAAACAAGAACCTCTTGGCTTGCAGCGGGCTTGGCCATGCTGCTTATTAGTGGTGCTCCTGGTTTCGTAGCTCCATGCTTGATGCAGACAGCAGAAGCACAGAGCCAGAAGATTACCGGTACTGTAGTTGACGAGTTTGGTGACCCCGTTATCGGGGCAAACGTCCGCGTCAAAGGTACTACCATTGGTGCCGTCACTGACATCGACGGCAAGTTCTCATTGGATACTTCCGCTGGATCTGAACTTGAGATCAGCTTCATCGGTTACGTATCTGAGTCAGTCAAGGCCTCTCCAGGCATGACCGTAACCCTCCGCGAGGACAGCCAGTCACTCGAAGACGTGGTCGTCATCGGTTACGGTACCATGAAGAAAAAGTTGCTGACCGGTGCCACCGTTCAGGTAAAGGGAGATGACATCTCCAAGCTGAACACTACCAACGCACTCGAAGCTATGCAGAGCCAGACCCCTGGTGTACAGATTACCCAGTCGTCCTCGCAGCCTGGTAAGGGCTACAAGGTCTACATCCGTGGTATCGGTACCACCGGTGACGCTGCTCCTCTTTACGTCATCGACGGTGTAGCAGGTGGCAACCTTGACGGCATCAACCCCAACGACATCGAAAGCATCGATATCCTGAAGGATGCTGCATCGGCAGCCATCTACGGTGCCCGTGCCGCCAACGGTGTGATCCTGGTGACCACCAAGCAGGGCAAGGCCGGCAAGATTGAGCTCAGCTACAATGGTGCCATGGGATGGTCGAACGCCTACAAGCGTCCTCAGCTTCTCAATGCACAGCAGTACATGACCATCTTTGACGAGTACAACTTCAACACATCTGGTGCCAAGATCAATTGGGCCGACTATGTACCACAGGACATCCTGGCCAAGGTCAACGGCGGCTGGGAAGGCACCGACTGGTGGGGGGTTTTCGAGAACAAGAATGCCGTACAGCAGAACCACTCACTGACTTTGACCGGTGGTACCGACAGGTCGAAGTTCGCGCTGTCCTACACCTATACCGACAACGAAGGTATCATGGGTGCAGACATGGCATCCTACTACAATCGTCACACCATCCGCATCAACAGCGATCACGTGCTGTTGAAGGTTAAGGACTTCGATGCCATCACCATCGGTGAGAACATCTCGATTGGCTACAACAAGAGCCACGACCTTGCTGAGGACGGCATGTACTGGAGCTATATCCACAGCCTGCTTCAGACCAGCCCACTCCTGCCACAGTATGCAGAGAATGGCGACATCTATTTCTATCAGAATGTTGACGGCACACCCGCTTACGGTCAGGGCTGGAACCCCTCTATGTTCAACAACCCATGGGAGAACCTCACCAAGGGTGGCTTCAACTCCTTGGCAGAGAGCCGCAACTTCAATGCCAGCGCTACCGCATTCATCGTTATCCAGCCTATCAAGGGTCTGAGATGGCGTACTCAGTTCAACTTCAACTGGGGTGCAGGCGCATACCGCAGCTATGGAGAGCCACGTGCTCCAGCAGAAGGTGCAGCCATTGTCAGCTCCTACAACGTCAGCCAGAGCGCTTGGTTGAATACCGGATACTCCATTGAGAACACTCTTACCTATGAACTTCCTGTCATTGCCGGCAACAAGTTCAGCGCAATGGTTGGTCAGAGCTTCCAGAGCAGCGGTTGGAGTTCGAACATCAATGGCTCCAACAAGGTTGCCTATGGCGAACAGCTCGCTACCTTGAAGGGTTGGGATTCCGCTTACCTTTCGAACATCAAGCTGGCTGCCGCTACCGACGCCTCCCTTGGTGGCAATCCGAACGATGAGGAGTATCTCGCTTCCTGGTTCGGCCGTCTCACCTGGGACTACAAGGAGAAGTACATGGCTACCGCAACCCTGCGTTACGACGGTTCAAGTATCTTCAACGACGGCAACCGCTGGGGCTTCTTCCCATCGGTATCCGCAGGTTGGGTAATCACCAACGAGAGCTTCATGGAGAGCACCCAGAGCTGGCTTGACTTCTTCAAGCTTCGTGCTTCCTGGGGCCAGAACGGTAACAACCGTATCGCCAAGTACCAGTATCTTGCCACGATTGCACTGTCAGGCTCTGCCAACGACAGCGGCTACAAGTTCGCTTCCGACATGCTGACCAGTACTTCTGGTACTCCCAATACCGGTGCCTATGCCAACATCGTTCCAAATCCCGACCTCACCTGGGAGACCTCCGAGCAGCTTGACCTCGGTTTCGATGCACGCTTTATCAATAACCGCCTCGGCTTGAACTTCGACTGGTACAAGAAGACCACGAAGGACTGGCTTATCACAGGTCCAATGATTGCCGTCCTCGGTACCAATCCTGCAGCCATCAATGGTGGCGACGTGGAGAATACCGGTGTCGAGATCGCTCTCACCTGGAACGACAAGATCGGCAAGGACTTCAACTACAACATCGGCGTGAACTTTGCCACCAACAAGAACGAGGTAACCCGTATCGCCAACGAGAACCACTACATCAATGGTCCTGGCGGTGTCCTCTCACAGGGTACCGAGTACGTTTACCGTGCAGAGGAAGGCAAGCCCATCGGCTACTTCTTCGGTATGTCGTACAGCGGCATCTGGCAGAATCAGGCTGAGATCGACGCAGCCCGTGCCGCCGGCAAGGCTGTCCTTGACAATGCACAGCCTGGCGACTGCATCTGGGACGACTGGAACAACGATGGCGTGATCACCTACGCAGAAGGCTCGATCACCGACCGCCATGAGATTGGTAATCCTAACCCCGACATCACGCTTGGTGTCAACCTTGGCATGTCCTGGAAGGGCTTTGACTTCGCAGTCAGCGGTGCCGGTGCATTCGGCATGCAGATCATGCGTTCCTACCGTTCGTTCGGCGACGATCCCGACCAGAACTACGATACCACTATCCTGAACCGCTGGCATGGCGAAGGCACCTCGAATTCCGAGCCACGCATCTCCGCTACCGGTCACCAGAACACCATCTGGGTATCTACCCGCTACATGGAGGATGCCGACTACTTCAAGATCAAGAACGTAACCCTCGGTTACGACTTCAAGAAGATCTGGAAGTCCTGCCCATTGCAGCAGCTCCGCTTCTATGTTCAGGCTCAGAACCTCTACACATTCACCGGTTACACCGGTCTTGACCCTGAGGTAGGTAACACTGCCGGTGGTTCTGGCTGGGCATCCGGTATCGACCTCGGTCTCTACCCGACCTCTCGTACATATATGGTTGGTGCAAGTATTAAATTCTAATTCGACAACAAGTTATGAAGAAATATATTTTATCATCGTTAGCTGTTTTGTCAGCAGCCACCGTGTTTACATCTTGCAACGACATGCTGGACACGGAACCACGTGTGACCGAGTTGACCCAGGCTACCTTCCCCGGCAAGCCTGCAGATGTTGAAGCCCTGAATGCAGCAACCTACAGTATCATGAATACGATGGGCGGCGGCGACTCCGATGGCCAGAACATCTTCTTCTGGTGGGAAGTAATGTCCGACAACTGCTACGGCAGTGGCGGTCTGCAGGACGACAAGGTCAAGTCCCTCCATCATCTCGTGGAGCAGAATGTCAACCAGTACCAGACACCCTTCATCCTTCTCTATGGCGGCATCTCGCGTGCCAACAACCAGATCGAGACCATCGACAACGTGCCCTGGAAGGAAAATCAGAAGAGTCAGCGCGACCAGCTTCTCGGCGAGGCCTTCTTCATGCGCGGCCTCTATACCCTCTGGCTCACCCAGCTGTTCGGCGATGTGCCCCTGATCACCTCCACCACCATTACCGAGGAGATGCAGGAGCAGGTAAGTGCCGAGGAGGTCATCTACCCGCAGATCCTTTCGGACTTCGTTTCCGCCATGAACCTCATGAACACCGAGAAGAAATCGGGCCATGCCAACAAGTTCGTTGCCGAGGCATTCATGGCACGTGCATACATGTTCTGGGCAGGCTTCTACAAGAATATCGGAGAGCTTGCTACAGGCTCGGTTCCTGCCATCAATCTCGTGGAGCAGGAAGGCTGCACCGGCGGCTCCCTCTCAAAGGATGACGTTGTCAACGGACTGAAGGACATCATTTCCAGTGGCGGTTACCAGCTTTGCGAGGACTACCGCTCGCTCTGGCAGTACTCCAACAGCCTCCTCTGGCAGGAGACTCAGGACGGCGGCGGCATTGTACGCGTTGACACCACCTGGACCGCCGACCACAAGAAGATCGAGAAGCTGGATACGGTACGCACAGGCCATGGATACGAGTTCATCAAGGACATGAAGAAGGAGAACTGCTTCGACATGCCAGGCATGGGCAACGGCAACACCGAGGAGCTCTTCCAGATCCAGTTCATGAATGCCTCTGCATGGGCCATCGGCGGCACCTACAATGCACAGCGTATGTATTCGAACTACATCTCGGTATTCTGGGGTCTTCGCAACGGCGCCTCCAACCAGAACGGCGACCGCAACCTGACCTACCCATTCAACCAGGGTTGGGGCCAGGGCACTCCTTCCTGCAACATCTGGGACGACTGGACCGATGCCGAGCGCACCGGCAACTACACCGACCTCCGCAAGAAGGCTTCGTTGATCGACCTCGACAACGAGCTCGTACAGTACACCTACGAGAAGGACGACTGCGAGGAGTCTGGCTATTCAGTAAAGAAGTATGCCGAAGTCAACCTTGACGCCTGCAATGCCAACAACGACACATGGTGGTCGATGTGCGAAGGCTATACCGGCAGCTCGCTCGATAACAGGATGCAGGGCGACCACTTCGAGGATTTCTACCTGATGCGCTATGCCGACGTCCTGCTGATGGCCACCGAGCTCACGGGCGATGCCTCCTACATGAATCAGGTTCAGGCCCGCGCAGGCGTTCCTCAGACAGGTTATTCCCTCAAGGCCGTTCAGGACGAGCGCCGCTGGGAGTTCGCATTCGAGGGACTTCGCTTCAACGACATGCGCCGCTGGACCGGAAACAATCCTACCGAGAATTCCTACGCACCCAAGGCACTTCAGGCCCAGCAGGGCAAGAAGATCGTCTGCCTCGGCCAGAAGTCCAACAAGCGCACCATGGAGCACATGACCTCATCTTGGACACAGCGCTACATCGCCACCAACGGCTTCCTGGCAAAGCCCCAGGAGCAGATCTCCCTTATGAATGGCAAGCTCATCCAGAACCCGGGCTGGGATGCCACCGATGCTACAACTCAATATAAAGTTCTTTATTAAAACAAGCTATCGATATGAAAAAGATATTTTTCCTTCTTGCCGCAGCATGTGCGCTTGTAGCCTGCGATCCCGTACAGGAAGACATCGCCAATGATGGACACATCACCCTTGATGAGCTCGTGGCCAAAACTACTGTCACCGTCGACAAGGCTGCCAGTGGCCAGAACGGCAACGTCATCAGCTGCTCGACCGCCGCTCCTGTCAATGCGAAGTGGGATATTGGCGGCAAGGAATTCATCGGCAATTTCGCCAAGAAGAAGATGAAGCTCGGCGAGTACAACGTCATCCTCACCGCCATCTGTGCCGACGGCACCGAACTGACTTCACAGTTCCCCGTATCTTGCCAGGAGATCACCGATCCTCTCCAGAAGTTCTGGATCTATGGTGAGGATCCTGAAAAGGAACCTGCATTCAGTGTTGGAGGCTGGGACGCTGCACCACTGCGCTTCAGCTCCAGCGAAGGCCAGCACTTCCCCACCCTCTCCGACGACGTGTATTTCGGCTTCAAGACCCTCATCGTCGATATCAAGGAGGCCAGCGAAGGCTGCATGGCCCGTGTCCAGAACGGATGGTGGAGCAGCGTCTATGCCGAGAACATCCCGTTGACTACAGGCATGAAGTGGGAGGTCCAGCTCACCGAGCAAATCGCCAAGGAGTGCGCCAAGGGTAACGGCGGCGAAGGTCGCGACCTCAACCTCCTCATCACCAACGGCAACGCTACCTTCTCCAGTGTTTATTATGAGGAATAATCACCAGGTGTCGGTATAAATCATCAATGGGCTGACTTAATCAAATGAGTCAGCCCTTTTATGCTTTTAGAATATGTTTTGTTAGAGTATGGAAATGATTAAAGGAAACAAAGCCACCGCAATCTTTCTCTATGTAAGTCTTTTGGCTATCATTTCGTTTGTTATATACCTATTATATATCAATCAAGAGGTGCTCTATACGGCACACGACCGTTCCGAATTCATCGTCGGAGCGCCCTTTTTCCATACTCTTGTCTCGAAGCCCTTCGGCCTGATGCAGTATGCGGGAGCCTGGCTCACCCAGCTGTTCTATCATCCCGGCTTGGGGGCTTGCCTATTGGTAGCCATTTGGGCACTCATATTCCTCGTGGGTGCCAAGGCCTTCCGACTCCAAGGAGCAGCTGCTGCGCTGATGCTCCTGCCGATAGCCTGTCTGCTCACCTCGATTGTCGATCTTGGCTACTGGATCTACATCTTCTCCATCCGAGGCTATTGGTTCTCGCAGTCGGTAGGCTATCTCGCCATGTTGCTGCTCCTATGGGCAGCCCGCTGCACCCCACGACGATGGCATCTTGCCTGGTATCTGCTGGGCTTCTGCATCTATCCCGTGCTGGGATGGTTTGCCCTGCTCTTCATGTTGTGTCTGATGCTTTGTGACAGACCTTCCTGGCGCGAACTCTTGGGCGTCGTCCTACTCCTCTTTACCGCAAGCATCTGGCGCACATTGGTTTATTCCAATCAGGACCCCGACGACGTGATGCTGGCAGGGTTGCCTCGTTTCATCACGCCGATCGATTCCAGCAGTTATCTCTCCATCCCGTTCTGGGCACTTGCCGCATTTACCGTGTTCATCCCGCTGTGCGGCCGCTATCTGTCCCGATGGTTCGTTCCAGTGCTGTGCGCTGCCGCAGGCATCATCTTCACCTGTTCGTTCCAGTTCTCCGATCGAAACTACACCGACGAGATGCGCATGATGCGCCTTGCCTCCGACGACAACTGGCAGGAGGTCCTTCGTGTGGCGGCCGAAAATCCGAATCCAAGCCATTCGATGGTCATGCTCCGGAATATTGCCCTGATGAACGAAGGAGGGCTGCTCGAACGTTCGTTCCAACTCGGCAACAGCGGCACCGACATCCACAATCCCGATTCGCTCCACGTCAGCCTGCTGAACATTGCCTCGCCGCTGGTCTATTACAACTACGGGAAAGTGAACCTTGCCATCCGTCTGAGTTTCGAAAACGCTGTTGCCACAGGCTTCTCGCCATTTTATTTGAAGATCCTTGCCCGTTGCGCCCGTGCCACTGGTGAGGAAAAGGTAGTCGAACGCTACACCACCCTGCTGCATCATCATCCGTTCTACGCCCATTGGCAGCCTGCCCCGATCTCCGGCAAGGTAAGCGAGCTGCAGAATGCCTTCGCCGACGATATCAATGGCGTTGACAACAATTGCGAGGGCTACATCATCTACAATTTCAGCCATGCGTCGGGCACAGATAGCAGAACGGTTTCCGAACAGGCGCTGTTCTACTCCATGATACGTCGCGACTCGCGTTGCTTCTGGGCATCGATACGCAATTATGTGAAGCTGCACCCCGACGAGGCATTCCCCTTGCATGCCCAGGAGGCCTATATCATGTATATGGACAAGGCGCCCGAAGAAAAGCGCATCATGCTCCCGGTCGAGCAGCAGGTTTACGATCGCTACAAGAAGTTCTGGGAAACCTTGGAAAAACAGGCAAAGCCTGGTGTGAAGCTCGAAAAGATAGGTGAAGACATGCGCAGGGAATGGGGCGGCACCTATTGGTGGTACAACATCTTTGGGCGAAAACTATTATGACGAAAATGTTAGGATTGAAAACGAAAATACTGGCTGCGGCTCTGGTGTTCGGAGCCCTGTTGCTCCTGCCGTCGTGTGCAGGTCATCCCGATGTACCATCTTCATCCAAAGATGCCGGGTGTCTGCCCGCCATCTTCCCCGACTACTGCGACGTGACCGTGCCCTGCAACATCGCCCCGCTCAACTTCATGCTTCCTGCCGACCAGTTCGACGCATGTGTGGCTCGTTTCTCCACGCCCGATGGCAGGCAGCAGACCTATGGCAAAGGCGTGAAGGTGCAGATGCCCGTGTCGGAATGGCACGCTATGCTTGATGCTTCAAAGGGCAAAAGCCTCAAGGTAGAGGTTTGGGGACAAAAAGAGAACGAGTGGTTGTCATTCGCCCCGTTCGAGATACATGTGGCCAATGAGCCTATCGACGAATATCTGTCCTATCGCCTCATCGAGCCATCGTATATCGTCTATGACTATATGGAGATTGCGCAGCGTGATCTCACCTCGTTCGAAGAGACACAGATCTTCAACAACAAGGTCAGCTGCGACGACCCGAAGGGCCAGTGCATCAACTGTCACAGCTATCAGAACTACAAGACTGACAACATGCTGTTTCACGCTCGTGTCACACGAGGGGGCACTGTCATCGTCAGCGACGGCAATGTTTCTAAGGTCAATCTGAAACGCGACAATACCATCTCGGCTGGTGTCTATCCCGCATGGCATCCCACAGCCAAACTGATTGCATTCTCCACCAACCTGACGCACCAGGTGTTCCACACCGCGCATCCCAACAAGGTGGAGGTGTTCGATACCGCCAGTGACCTGATTCTCTATGACGTTGCCACCGACTCGGTGAGCATCATCTGCAACGACTCCACCCTCCTCGAAGTGTTCCCCACCTGGTCGCCCGACGGCCGATATCTTTATTACTGCAAGTCGGTTCCCCTTCCCGAAGAGTTGCGCGGCGAGGACATCAGCGCCACCTGGTCAAAGGTGCAGTACAACCTATATCGTCGTTCGTTTGAACTGACATCGCGTACCTTTGGCGAAGAAGAACTCGTCTACGATGCGGCTTCGGCCGACAAGAGCGTCACCCTGCCTCGCGTCAGTCCCGATGGGCGCTATATTCTATTTGCCGAGGGACAGCATGGCTGCTTTCACATCTGGCACCACGACGCCGACATCGCCTGTCTGCCGCTTGCCCAGGATTCGGTCATTGACCTTTCGTGCCTCAACAGTGAAGGCTTTGCCGAAAGCTACCCCTCATGGTCGAGCAATAGCCATTGGATTATGTGCGCCAGCCGTCGAATAGATGGCAACTACAGTCGCGTTTTTATCTCCTATTTCAACAACGGGAAAGCCCGGAAAGCCTTCCTTTTGCCACAGGAAGACCCCGAGCATAATACTTTCCGCCTGAAAAGTTACAATCGTCCGGAGTTTATGGTCGAACCTGTCGGCATCAGCGTCCATCTGTTTAGCAAGGTATTCTAATGAAGTACGTACGTAGTCTTTACACGCTCCTCTTTGGTGTGGCGGTGGTCCTGTTTTTCGGGCTTGCCTATCCACATCATCTGCATTATCAGGAGCAGTTCCAGCTCTTTCTCTTCGACGGCACCTACGTGTGGGACATCGTCCGATGGCCTGGAGGCGTTGCCGACCTGCTCGGACGTTTCTGCACGCAGTTCTTTCTGTTTGCCTGGGTGGGAGCAATTATCATTGGGGTGCTGCTCATGCTGGTTCAACTGTTGACGCTGCGTTTAGTCGATTGGGGAAGGTTCTACGGGCTGAGCTTCGTGCCTTCGTTCCTGCTCTGGCTCTTCCTGCTCGACGAGAATGCGCTATTGGGAGGCGTCTGGGCAGTGCTGCTCACGCTGGCAGCCTCATGGATCTTCGACCAGTTGTCAAGCGGGTGGACGCGACGCATTCTGCTCATTCTTGCCATTCCTCTCCTATATTTTTTAGTGGGTCCCATTAGCGTGGTGTTCTTTCTTTTGCAGGCTCCACATCCCCGGCGCTCTCCATGGTATTACGGCGTGTTCCTGCTCTTGGCCATTATGATTGTCGCGCTGTCCTACCAGCTCCCTGTGGCTGCTGACCGACTTTGGACGGGCATCCATTACCATCGCTATCCGACCGTAGTTCCAAAGTTGTTGTGGGCTGCGGCACTTTCGGTCTTCGTCCTCACGTTCGTTGTCCGCGTTTGCCAAAAGTGGGCCGATGCCTCGCGTCCCTCGTTCCTCGTTCCGCTCTGCTCGTTCGCTGTCGTTGCCATCGTTATGGGAAGTCTCGTAGGACGAAATGCCAATATCAAGGCTGAAAAGGTGATGCAATATGACTTTATGGCATGCCACCAGCAATGGAACCGCATCCTGCAGACCGCTGGTGCCGAGAAGCCTAACAACCAGATTGGTGTGACGGTACAGAATCTTGCCTTGGCAATGCGCGGTATGCTCGTCGATCACTTATATGATTATCGCCAAAACGGTATCTTAGGGCTTTTGCCCGATGTTGCCACCGATGCCGTCAGCCCCTTGCCGACAGCCGAGGCATACTATCAGTTGGGAATGATCTCGATGGCGCAGCGCACGGTGTTCGAGGCGCAGGAGGCGATCCTCGACTTCCAGAAGAGCGGGCGATGCTACAAGCGGTTGGCGCAGACCAATCTGATCAATGGCAGTTACGAAGTGGCACGCAAATACCTTATGGCATTGCAGAAGACGCTCTTCTATCGTCGTTGGGCAAACGAAACGCTACAATTGCTGGGCAATGAGGAGGCCATCGCCAAGCATCCCGAATACGGACGATTGCGCCCGCTAGCGTTCAACGACGACTTCTACTTCGGCGACCGTGTGACTTCCGAAATGCTCGAAAGCCTCTACGTCAGCAACAAGGACAATCTCCTCGCCTATCAATATCTCCTCGCCTA
Source organism: Bacteroidales bacterium (assembly GCA_017519885.1). GTDB lineage: Bacteria > Bacteroidota > Bacteroidia > Bacteroidales > UBA3663 > Liminaster. The sequence continues at coordinate 18,182 of JAFWRO010000055.1, forward strand.
CTATATGCTCACAGGCGATCGCGACAACTATACCCGATTCCTTCGTCAGTCGTCCGTCAGGAAATGAAAAAGGAATAACCACCGACGTCGCCATCAGCGATTCTTCGCCGATCAAATAAGCATATTCCACAGTATGGGTCCAATTTACGATTGTGAATTGGACCCATACTTTCGTGGCATACATATTTGGTGCATCAAAACTGTATGCTCCAATCGGAGCGGTCCAATTTACGTTAGTGAATTGGACTCATACTATCGCGGCATACAGATTTGGTGTATCAAAACTGTATGCTCCAACCGGAGCGGTCCAATTTACGATTGTGAATTGGACCCATACTATCGCGGCATACATATTTGGCATATCAAATCTGTATGCTCCAATCGGAGCGGTCCAATTTACGATCGTGAATTGGACGCCGCACATCGCGGCATACAGATTTGGCGCACCAAAACTGTATGCTCCAACCGGAGCGGTCCAATTTACGATTGTAAATTGGACCCATACCAGCGCGGCATACAGATTTGGTGTACGAAATCTGTATGCCGCTGATTGTAATCAATCTTCTAAAATTCTGCGAACAGTATTGCCGACATTCAACTCGGCAGTTTTCTTGCGCATGGCTTCTTCCAACGAAATTCCCAACGGATTGATACATTCTACCCGGGCGAAACCTGCTTTCATCAACTGCTCGCGGTCGCTGATTCTTCCTGCGATGAGGCAGACAGGAGTATTTCCCGCTTGTTCGAGGATTCCTATGGGCAGTTTGCCCATCAGCGTCTGCCGGTCGGCCGAACCTTCACCCGTGATGACCAGGTCGGCATCGCGGACAAGTTCATCGAAATGAATCGTTTCGAGCAAAAGTTGAATCCCCGACTTGCAGGATGCATCGAGATATTGAAGGAACGCATAGCCGAGACCACCGGCTGCGCCAGCACCTTCGTCCTGTGAATGGTCGAAGCCGAAATGACGTGCCGAGAGTTCGGCAAACTTCCTTGCGCGCTGGTCCAACTGACAGACCATCTCTGGCGTTGCTCCCTTTTGTGGAGCAAAGACATATGCCGCACCATTTTCACCACATAAAGGATTCTTCACATCGGTGGCAATCGTGAATCGAACGTCCTTCAATTCCTCGAAATCCTCCCATCGCTCGTGCTTCGCGAAGGCATCGACAATAGCACGAAGCATTCCCATTCCAGCATCGCTCGTCGCACTGCCGCCAAGTCCTACGATGACGTGACGGACACCCTTTCGAACGGCATCGACCACCAATTGGCCGGTGCCGTAGCTTGTAGCCACCATCGGATCGCGTTCTTCTTTCGTCAATAAGGTCAGGCCACTAGCCTGAGCCATCTCAATCACAGCCATCCCGTCTTTCAGCAGATACCTTGCCGTGACCTCGCGCATCAGCGGATCGTTCACCGTAGCCGCAATCAGTTCGCCCCCGATGGCGACATGGAAAGCTTCGAGAAAGCCCTCACCTCCATCGCTGACGGGCACCTGCACGATTTCGGCATCGGGACAGGCACAGCGGACGCCTTCTGCCGCAGCCCGATTGGCTTCGACCGAAGACATACAACCCTTGAACGAATCGATTGCAACGACTATCTTGCGGATATTCTTCATTTACCCTTGATGTTATTACAGTTCACTTCTCCACCACTCCCATTGGCTTGCGATAGTCATCGTTAATCAGACGTGTGGCTGTGACATTGTCGAAATCCACTTTTCCACGGATGAAGTCGGGCACATTGTATGACATAAAGAGTTCGCGATAGAAGCGACGGGGATTCTGCTGGGGAAGCATGAAGGGCTTGGTGGCATTGCCCTCGGCATCGATGTGAGAGAAGTAGGGCCGCGTGAAGAGGCCATCATCACGACGTGAACTGAACACCATCCAACGCGAATTGCTGCTCCAGTTGTGGAAGCTTTCGGTGTCTTTGCTATTGATCTCATCCATCGGACGGCGTTCGCCAGACTGGAGATCGAGCATCCAGAGGTCGGCCTCGTGATGCCAGATGCTGAACTGCCCGTAGTCCGCCACCGTGTAGACCAGAAAACGTCCGTCGTAACTGGGACGAGGGAAGCAGATGGAGCAACTGTCTCCATTGTCGATGACCGTTCGAATCGCAGATCCGTAGGCACCCCGGTCGGCATCGAAGTCGATGCCATAAAGGCTATATCGCACCGAATCGAGCAGCATGCTGCCTTCGGGAATAGCATGTGCGGCAGTGAAATACAGGGTGCGTCCGTCGGCCGAAAAGACGGGAAAGGTCTCGTAGAGCGAATCGGTCGTGAGCGAGGGAGTGATAATGAGCTGGTTGCGAGCGACATCATAGACCTGTACGTCCGAAGCCTCGTCGAACACCTCGATGCGATTGGCATGGCGACTGTGGAAGATCTGCCGCGTGGTGTTGGTGCTGTAAGCTATGTAACGGCCCGAAGGATGCCAATAGGGATAGACACAGAAGCCAAGGGTTTTGTCGGTCTTGGTATTATAGGCGGTGAGACGTCCCTCGTCGAGCAGCAGGGTAGCACCATGCGCTCCACGGATGTGCAAACTCATGCGCGAAGGGTCGCCACGATTGAAGCCGTGGCAGTTGACGCAGCCCTCGAACTGCGTATTCTCTATGAGCGGCGTCTGCTCGAAGGTGGAGAGGTTGCGCTGGTAGATGCCCATCTTGCTCCACACTTCGTAGCCCGGCTCGATGAGACGGTAACACAGGCCGTAGTCGATGCTGTCGGTGCTCACATAAAGGTGGAATGGCTGGTAAGTATGCCAACCATCGGCGAACTTAGCCGAAACGGTGACGTTGAGCGATTTGCCTACATTCTGCGCCACGAGCTGGTGCCAACGGTCGATGTCGAAACCCGTGGTCTCGCGTCCCTGACCATGCAGCGTGTTGCCCTGGTCGTCGGTAATGACGGCATCGACCAACAAAGCATCGTCGCTCATCATACCGAAGTTGAGCGGGGCAATGCCGACGGGGATAGTCACATCCACGTAGTCGGGATAGATGTCGGGCAAAGAGGCATCATTCGTTGCATTGCTGACACGCTCGGTGCAGGAGGGAAGAAGGAAGAGGGAAGAGGTTAGAAGGAATATGTAAGATGTTAGAAGGAAGAGGGAGGATGTTTTCATTCGTTCGGTTTTTTATGGCACAAAGATAGGGATATTTTGCTGAACTTCAAAAAAACGATGATACTTTTTTGACAAAAAAACTGCACAAACCCGATATTTTCGAAATTGTGCAACAATTGGATAAAATTATACAACCAATTAACAATAAAACCCCTTATCTTTGCACCGCTTAACACGCATTTAATCTTTTTACACATTTTGTTAACTCAAAAGCCATGACAAAGTCATTAGACATGAGAGCGCTTGCATTGACACTATTGATGATGGTGTCAACTGCCCTGTATGCGCAAGTTACAGTGTCGGGCGTGGTGACAGAAACTACGGGAGATCCCGTCATCGGTTGTACGGTTCGCGAAAAAGGCACGACCACCGGCACAATTACCGACATCGACGGCAACTACTCGATCCGAGTTTCGAGCGCCAACGCCACACTGCTGTTCACCTACGTCGGCATGGAGGACCAGGAGGTCAAGATTGCCGGACGCAAGACTGTGAATGTGGAAATGAAGAGCGACGATGAGTTGCTCGAAGAAGTTGTTGTAGTCGGCTACGGAACGATGAAGAAGTCGGACCTTGCTGGTGCATCGGTCACGATGGACGAATCGAAGATGAAAGGTTCGATCATCACCTCGCTCGACCAGTCGCTGCAAGGACGTGCCGCCGGTGTGCAGGCCACCCAGACGTCGGGTGCCCCAGGCTCCTCGTCGTCCATCCGTGTGCGTGGCACCGCCACCATCAACGCCAATGCCGAACCGCTGTACGTCATCGACGGCGTGATCGTGCAGAGCCAGGGTTCGTCGGGTGCCTCCTACGGCCTGGGCGATGCCCTGGGCAACGGTTCCGTTTCGACCATCTCTCCCATTTCGACCATCAACCCTGCCGACATCGTCAGCATGGAGATCCTGAAAGACGCCTCGGCCACCGCCATCTACGGTGCACAGGGTGCCAACGGCGTGGTGCTCATCACCACCAAGCGCGGACAGGCGGGCGACGCCAAGTTCAGCTACGACGGTATGGTGGCATGGAACCGCCAGACCAAACGCCTCGACATGATGAACCTGCGCGAGTTTGCACAATACTACAACGACCTTGTGGACCAGGGCGAATGTTCGGCCAACGCACAGTACAGCGACCCCTCGCTGCTCGGCCTGGGCACCAACTGGCAGGACGCCGTCTTCCAGACTGCATTGCAGCACCAGCATCAGGTGAGCGCACAGGGCGGTAACGACAAGGTGAAATACTTCGTCTCGGGCGGCTATATGGACCAGGACGGTACCATCATCGGCTCGGAGTTCGAACGTTTCTCATTCCGCACCAACATTGACGCACAGATGAAGTCGTGGCTCAAGATGGGCCTCAGCGTCAGCTACACCGACACCGACGAAAGCCTCAAGCTCGCCGACTCGGACCAGGGCCTCATCAACTACTCGCTCACCACCATCCCCAGCATCCCCATCTACGACCTCGACGGCAACTATTCGAGCGTCAGCCAGGAAGGTTATACCAACCCCAACCCCATCGCCATGGCGCTGATGGACGACATCCTGCTGGCCCGCCAGAAACTCACGGGCAACGTCTTCCTCGACATCCAGCTGATGAAGAAACTCACCTGGCACGCGGAGTACGACTGGGACCTCGGCTGGTCGAAAGGCGAGCGCTACAAGCCGACGGTGAACCTCGGCACCTGGACGCGCGACTCGAACACCAGTTCGGTGCAGAAGAACGCCAACAAGTTCTGGGCACTCAAGAACTACGTGACCTACGCCGACAAGATCGGCGAGCATTCGTTCACCGCCATGGTCGGACAGGAAGCCTGGTCGAGCAACTGGGACTACGAGAACATCCAGAACACCAACCTGCCCAGCGACGAGGTGCACAACCCCGCCCTCGGCGACGGTACACCCTCCATCGGCTATGGCTTTGGCGAAAGTTCGATGGCCTCGTTCTTCGCACGCGGTACCTATAACTACAACGACCGCTACCTTGCCACCTACACCTGGCGTTACGACGGATCGTCGAACTTCGGTCCGCGCAACCGCTGGGCCGCCTTCAACTCGTTTGCCCTCGCCTGGCGTTTCAGCCAGGAGAGCTTCATGAAGGACATCGACTGGATCAGCAACGGCAAGCTCCGTGTGGGCTGGGGACAGACCGGCAACTCGAACATCGGCGGCTACAAGTGGGGTGTCCCCCTTTCGATCATGAACACCGACTTCGGCAAATCCTATCGTCCCGCACAGGTCGCCAACACCGGCATCAAGTGGGAGAGCCAGGAACAATGGAACATCGGCCTCGACCTCAACCTGCTGCACGACCGCATCGGCCTCGTGGTCGAATGGTACAACAAGGAATCGAAGGACATGCTGATGCAGTTGCAGCTGCCTTCGTATATGGGTACTTCGGGCAATGGGTCATCCGCCCTTGCCGCACCTTACGGCAACTATGGCCAGATCCGCAACCGCGGCTGGGAGTTCACTCTCAATGCCCGCCCCGTAGTGACCAAGAATTTCGAATGGAGCACAGAAGTCACCCTTTCTCTCAACAACAATAAACTTGTTTCGCTGAACGACGGCTCGGGCAATGCCACCCTCACCGGCTACGGACAGTGGTCGGACGTGGTCAGCCTTACCCAGGTGGGCGAGTCACTTTTCAGCTTCTACGGCTACGTCACCGACGGCATCTACCAGAACCTTGAAGACCTTGAAACTTCGCCCAAGCCGAAAGCCTATACGTCGAACGGCGTCTTCAGCCGCACTTCGACCACCTGGGTCGGCGACGTCAAGTACAAGGACATCACCGGCGACGGCATCATCGACGAGAACGACCGCACCAACATCGGCTCGCCACTCCCGAAGTTCACCTTCGGCTGGAACCACACCTTCCGCTACAAGGACTTCGACCTGAACATCTTCATCAACGGTTCGTACGGCAACAAGGTCGCCAACTACATGGCGATGAAGCTCACCCACATGAATTCGAGCTGGACCAACCAGCTGAAGGATGTCAACGACCGCGCCGTGCTCGAACCCATCGATGCTTCGATTGACTACTCCGCCGGCCGCGACATCAACGGTGTGACCGTATGGCACTGGTATGACGACATCACCAACGTCCAAGTAAAGAACAGCGGAACCAACACTCCGCGTGCCACCCTCAACGACCCGAACGATAACGACCGTTTCAGCGACCGCTACATCGAAGACGGTTCGTACATCCGTCTGAAGAACATCGCCCTGGGCTACACCTTCCCGAAGAAGATGATCCGTCGGCTCAGGCTCGACAACCTCCGCATCTATGGCAACATCCAGAACCTTGTGACGCTGACCAAATACACCGGCTACGACCCCGAGGTGGGCGTTTCGCCTGCCAGCGCCAACGTGATGGGTCTGGACAACGGACGCTATCCTTCGCCAACAACCTACTCCGTAGGCCTTAGCATCGGCTTCTAAATGTATCAATACAAAACACATCGTATTATGAAATATACATTATATAAATATATAGCTTTGGCCGCCTTGATCATTGGAGGAATGTCGTCGTGCGATGATTTCCTCGACAAGCCGACCAAGGACGCCTACAACGCCGACAACTATTACCAGACCGACGACCAGTGCATTGCAGGTGTCAACTACCTGTACAACTCCCCTTGGTATGATTTCCAGCGCGGCTTCTTCAAGGTAGGTGAAGGCCTTTCGGGCAACCTCTACATGGGCAACAGCCCCTATCTCAAATTCACGGTCAACGGTTCGGACGAAGACCTCATTAATATGTCCTACTCCCTTTGGGCCGTCATCGGACACAGCAACACCGTCTATAACAGCATCAAGGCCTCGACGGGCAACATCTCCGAGAGCGTTCGCAACCAGTGCCTGGGCGAATGTCTCGCATGGAAGGCCATGGCATACTTCTACCTCGTGCGCAGCTTCGGCGAAGTACCTATCGTGCACAACAATGCCGAGTCGCTCAATGCCGGTGACTACAACACCTATCCCAAGGTGAAGCGCGCCGACGTCTATGAGTACATCCTCCTGACGCTCGAAAAGGCCATGGAACTTCTTCCCGAAACCAATGCACCAGGTCGTATCGACCGCTATTGCGCCGAGGCTCTGTTGGCAAAGACCTACCTGTCGATGGCCGGCATTTCGGGTGAACTCAACCAAGGTTACCTCGACCAAGCCGCCGCTCACGCCCTCCACGTCATCGAGAACTCGGGCCGCACGCTCATGGAGAATTTCAGCGACATCTATCGTCTTGCCAACAACAAGTGTCAGGAGAGCCTCTATGCCTGGCGTTGGACCGCCAACGGAAACGTCTGGACCGCACAGAACACCTTGCAGTCGGACCTTGGCATGACGGGCTTTGACGAATTTGGTGACTGCTGGGGCGACTGGACTTCCCCGTCAGTTGATTTGCAGGAGGCCTTTGGCGTGAAACTTCTCGAACAGACTCCCGACTCCTGGATCAATTCCACCGATACCCGCCTCAAAGCCACGATGATGCTGCCCGGCTTCAAGTACGATTACTTCTGGCAGGACAAGGGCGGTTTCGACTACCTGCGCTTCATCTATGATGACACCTTCTATGCCAGCTGCCGTGGCGAACTCGCCTCTTCGACCGGCGCCAACGTCGTGAAGCATCTTTACGGCGATGCCTACGACCATCAGCAGGGTGCCGGCCATTCCGCCGCCTACATGTACAACTCCCTGGCCACCCACATCCTCCGTCTGTCGGAAGTTTATCTCATCTATGCCGAAGCCAAGCTCCCCGCTTCGCAGGGCATCGATGCCACCACCTCCGACCCCAAAGCCGTGGAATGCTTCAACGCCGTGCATCAGCGCGCCGTTCCTTCCGCTACGCCCGTCACAAGTTTCAGCTGGATGGACATCTGGAAAGAGCGTCGTCTGGAGTTTGCCCTCGAAGGCGACCGCTGGTATGACTTCGTGCGCGTAAGCTACTGGAATCCAGCCTTTGCCATCAGCCAGCTCAAGGGTCAGAAGCGTAATTCAATGTGGGGCCTCAATGACCTCTACTTGGGTTATTACAGCAATGGCAGCTGGAATGTCACCACCAGCATGGGCTATGACGAAAACACAGCCGAACCTTACGTCGAAGGCCTGATGAAGCGCGATCCCGATACTGGCAAGAACTACTTCTATCTGCCTTTCCCGACCGAAGACGTGACCTTCAATCCCAATCTTGGCTCCAACGTGGATGGCCAGCATGTGGACATTCGCGCCACCTACTCTTACGAATAGTCATTGAAAAAGAAATACAACAATGAATACACAATATAAATCCATCATATGGGGCCTCATCGGCACGACTGCCCTTTTCGCAATGAGCAGTTGCGATGACACCCCGGATGCCTACGAAGTGGCAGGAGGCACGCCTACCGTCGATTACATCCGCTGCCTTTCGAGCGAAATCAAGGGCAACAACGATGACGCCAACACCCTCTACACCAACGGCCAACTCGTCACCAGCGCCTCGCCCCAGGCCGTGCTCTGCCTCGTGGGCTCCAACCTGCGTTCGGTCTATGAGATGTACTTCAACGACAAGAAGGCCATCCTCAATTCGAGCTACATCACCGACAATACCCTCATCGTTTCGGTGCCCAGCTCCGTTCCTTCCCTGGTGACCGACAAGATTTACATGATCACCAAGAACCAGGATACCGTCAGCTATGACTTTTCGGTAGTCATCCCGGCTCCACAGCTTTCGGCCATGAGTTGCGAATATGCAGCCGTCGGCGACGAAGTGACCTTCACGGGCAACTACATGGTCGATGATCCCAACGTACCGCTGACCGTTACCTTCCGTGATGCCGATGGCAAGGCCATTGAAGCACACATCAAATCCATTGCCGAAGACTACACCTCGTGTGTGGCTATCGTTCCCGAAGGTGCTGCCGAAGGTCCCGTTTCGATGACGTCCATCTATGGCACGACGGCTTCCTCGTTCCGCTATCTCGACACCCGTGGCATGCTCTTCGACTTCGACGACATCGTACGTTCGAATCACGGCTGGCACGCACAGACCATCACCACCGACGAGACAGCCATCAAGGGCAACTTCCTGCAATTCGGCACGGGAGATGCTGCCTTGGCAGGAAGCGGTGACACATGGGATGATTCGCACTTCCACTTCGAATACTGGGCAGGCAACTGGGCTGACCCCGAGACCTATGCTACCGAAGACTGCGTACGTCTGAACGATGTGGTTGACTTCTCCGACTTTGCCAACATGGCGGTCAAGTTCGAACTGCTCATCCCTTCGGATTATCCTTGGAGCGCTTGCGCCATGCAAATCATCTTCTCGGGTGTTAACCTCGTCTCGAACGGCAATGCCGGAGCCACCGACATCTATGGCAACAAACTTGGAGGCTGCAACAACACCTATTTCCACGACGACGCCATCTCGCTGCCACGTGCCCTCTATCGTCCCTGGACCAGCACCGGTTCCTTCGATACGGGTGACAAGTGGATCACCGTTTCGATGCCCATCGCCTCGCAGTTCATCTACTATTGGGATGGCAGCGCAGCATCAGGCAGCCTCAATGCCGAATCGTTCGCCAACCTGGAACTCTTCGTTTCGGCAGGTGGCGTGGCAGGCACCGACTGCACACCTATCATGAAGATTGACAACATCCGTGTCGTACCGAACTAATAAAGCACAAGTATTATGAAAAAACTACTATATGTTCTGACAGCCCTCTGCACATTGCTGTTCACGGCAGTCTCCTGTTCGGAGGACAACCAGCTCGACACCAATCAATACAAGGGAGGCGTTTCGCTCAACGCTTTCGGCCCCAGTCCCGTAGCCCGTGGCGGACAGATCCGCTTCGTGGGCAGCGGTCTCAACCAGATCACCAGTGTCGTTTTCCCTGGCAATGTTGTTGTGAATGACATCAACGTCATCAGCGAAAACAGCATTATGGTCACCGTGCCCAAGGACGGACCGGAAGTGGGCCGCATCGAGCTCAAATATGCAGGTGGAAGTCTCTTCACCGAGAGCGACATCACCTACACCGAGCCCATCAGCATCGACAAACTCACACCTGCAAAAGTGAAGGCGGGCGACCTGCTCACCATCGAGGGTGACTACCTCAACCTCATGAATGCAGTAGTCTTCGCCGTGGGCGACACCATTTTCGAAAATCAGTTCCAGGAGCATTCGCGCTACAAGATTGCCCTTTTCGTGCCCGAAACGGCACAGACGGGACGTGTGGCCGTCAGCGATGGCGAACAGGTGGTCGAAAGCGAGGAGAACCTCATCGTCACTCTTCCTGCAGTCAGCGAGATAGCCAACCTCACTGGCAAGAAGCCCGGCGATGTCATCACCATCAAGGGCTCCGATTTCGACCTCATCCGCCAGCTAAAGGTGGCCGATATCGACACTGAGTTCAATATCAACAGCGAAGCTACCGAACTCACCTTCACTCTGCCCGACAACACGCCCGACGCAGCCGCCATCAGCGTCTATCCTGCTTCGGAGGTGGAAGTCATCATCGCCTACATCGGCATGCAGCTGCCCACCGAGCTCGTGGCCACTCCAGCCACTGGCTTGCGCAGCGGCTCGACGATCGTCATCACCGGCAAGGATCTCGACGTGGTGAGCAGCGCCCTCTTCCCCAACGTCGCCGATGCCGTAGTTCCCGAAGAGCAGTCGTCCACCTCGCTGCAACTGACCGTGCCCGAAGGCACACAGAGCGGCGAACTGACACTCGTCTGCAAGAGCGGAGCCACCCAGACCATCGCCATCGAGACGGCCAAGCCTGAGCTCACCGCCTACAATCCCACACTTGTCTCGGCAGGCAGCGACCTCACCATCACGGGCCGCAATCTCGACCTCATCAGCAAGATCACGTTTGCAGAGGGTTGTGAAGTGAGCAGCTTCGTCGCTCAAACGGAGAACGAGATTGTCGTCACTGTGCCCGTTACGGCTGTTACTGGAGCCGTGGGCATCACCATGAGCAATGGCGAGACCGTCACCTTCGCCGACCTCGACGTCGATTCGCCCGTCTTCTGCTTCATTCCCGAAATGCCGGGCGATGACGTGGAGCTCAAGGCAGGCAAGATGTTCAGCGTGGCCGTGGTCAATGGCGACAAGCTCACTGGCGTGCAGATCGACGGCATCGACTGCCAGTACATCTTCGTCGATGACGAGCTCTATATCCGCATCCCCGAGACAGCAGGGCGCTCGTCAGTGCTGAAGCTCATCTCTTCGAACGGCGAAGTGGAGTATCCGCTGAGTGTCATCCCCAACACCGAAATGACCTTCGTCATCTGGACAGGAGCCGTCAAGCTGGATGCCTGGAGCTTCAACTGGGAGTTCGGAAAGAACGTACATTCCGAGGGCGAAAGTGCCACTGCCTTTAAAGACATGGGGCTGCAGGCGGGCGACGTCATCCGCATCTGGGTCACCAACTTCAACGACTGGTGGCAGATACAGTTCTTCGACGGCCATTGGGGCGCCATGGAGGAGATTGGTGTGGCTACCGGTCTCAATAACGGCAACAACATCAACTCGGGCATCTGTGACATCAGCAATGGTTACATCGAGATTCCCGCCACCCAGAAAATGGTCGAACTGCTCACTACCCTTACCGACTGGGGCTGCTGCCTGATCATGCAGGGCGAAGGCCTCATCATCAACAAGATTGACGTGAAGCGCACCATCAGCCTTGAGACAGTACTGTGGAAGGGTGAAGCCGTGGCCGACGCTTGGGCCAACCAGCCTACGTTCTTCAGCGACGGCGGTGCCGAACTGGCCGAAGCCGGTGTCAAGGCCGGACAGACTATGCGCTTCTACATCACACCGCTCGCCGACGAATGGGAACTGCAGATCGTAGAAGGCCATTGGGGCCCGACGTATGTAGCATTCAAATCGAGTGAGTGGGACCTTGCCGCCAACAACGGAGCCGTCTCGTTCAAGCTCACCCAAGAGATGCTCGACGCAGCCTTCACGGCACAAAACTGGGGTGGCGTATTCATCGCCAACGGCAACCACACCGTCATCACCAAGATTACAGTCGAATAACTACAAGATTAGATTTCGCACGATATGAAAACCATCAAGATTATATCTGCGTTCTGTGCAGCAGCCGCCACCCTCGGGTGGTCGGCCTGCATGGACACGGATGCACAATACACAGTCGTCGATACGCCGGCGCCTACATTCACCGGCGTCATCTGCAACGAGAACGACACCGTCTTTGCTTCTGGCAACGCGTTGGCTACCGGTATGCAGCTCTATCCCGGCATCCACACCATATCGGTCATGTTCGATGAGAACATCGGCTTTGCCACCTCGACCAAGGACCAGATTACCCTCAACGGCAACCCCGTCAGCAACGCCCTGGTCTATGGAGCCAGCAACCTGCTGACCATCGAGTTCACATCGCCTGCCGTATCCGAACTTGTCCTTACGATTCCCGCAGGCCTCGTCTATGGCCCGAGCCGCAAGACCAACGAGCAGGAGATCACCATCAGCTGGACTTCCATCAACGTCGCTCCAGCCACAGCCCTCGTCAATGCAGAGGCCACAAGCGAGGCCAAAGCCCTCTATCAGACTCTGCTTGCCAACTATGGACAGAAGATTCTTTCGGGCACGATGGCTAACGTCAACTGGAACAACGACAATGCCGAACAGGTCTATCGTTGGACCGGCAAATATCCTGCCATCAACTGCTATGACTTCATCCACCTGCCTTTCGATGGCACCTGGATCCACTATTCTGACATGACGCCTGTCACCACCTGGCACAACGGAGGCGGCATCGTCGCTGCCATGTGGCACTGGAACGTTCCTTCCGAGGAGCCGATCGAAGAGCCCACCCCACAGCCCGGCGGTGAAGAAACCACCCTCGCCAACGAAGAAAAGGTGATGCCCGCCGACTGGTCAGGATGGTACAAGATTGAAGCGAATCTTCTTGCTGGTCTCAAAGAGGGTGATGTGATCACCGCACACGTCAAGGATGTCGCCAGCGGCGCCCAAGGCTCGTTCAAGGACGGCAGTTCGTGGAGCGGCCTCGTCGATGGCAACGGCACCTCGTACGAATACTTCGACATAACGGGCGACTTCTCGCTCACTCTCGATGCCACCCTCCTTGCCGCTATCCAGGCCAACGGACTTATCATCTCTGGCCACGACTATACGCTCACGGGCGTCACGGCCAATACAGCTTCTGCAAGTGGACAAGGCGACGATACTGTGCTTTCGTCCGATGAGAAGGTGATGCCTTCCGACTGGTCGGGATGGTACAAGATCGAAGCCACAGCGTTAACCAACGCCAAGGCTGGCGACGTCATCACCGCCCAAGCCAAAGACGTGGCAGCAGGTGCACAAGGTTCTTTCAAGGACGGCAGTTCCTGGAGCGGCCTCGTCGATGGCAACGGCACATCGTATGAATACTTTGACATCACGGGCGACTTCTCCATCACCCTCGACGCCACCCTCCTTGCAGCTATCCAGGCCAACGGTCTTATCATCTCTGGCCACGACTATACGCTCACGGGTGTCACTCTGACATCGAAAGCCGCAGCACCCCAGCGTGCAAAGAAAGCCGACATCCAGTATGTAATCCATCCCGACCAAACAACCTTCATGCCAAGCAATTGCCTCGTAGATGGCACTTGGGAGAATATGGTTTGGATCGTCGACCTTGCCAAGGTGGCTGGTTACCTCAAGACCATGCAGGAAATGGGCATCGCCGTCATCTGGCGTCCCTTCCACGAAGCCAAGGGCAACTACGATGTCTATCAGGCTGGCACAGGTGCCTGGTTCTGGTGGGGCAAGGAAGGTCCCGAGGTTTGCAAGCAACTTTGGATAGCCATGTACGACTACATGAAGGCACAAGGCGTGAACAACCTTATCTGGGTTTGGACCGACATCTCGACAGCCATCGATCCCCGCTGGTATCCTGGCGACAACTATGTCGATATCGTCGGTGTCGATATCTACGGGCAGACCGATGCAGCTGTAGTCGGCGACATCTTCAAGCAGGTACAATATACCTATCCCAACAAGATGGTAACACTCTCTGAATGCGGAGATGTAGCCGAGATCAGTGCTCAAATGGAGGCTGGTGCCACCTGGTCATGGTTCATGCCATGGTATGAGGGCGAAGGTACAGCTTATGCTCCCGAAACATGGTGGCGGACCACGATGAACAGCCCGTATGTCATCACCCGCGATATGCTCAAATAAATCATTTATCCCGACCTCTGGAGTCTCGTTCCAATGCCAAGACTCCAGAGGCCAATCCTTATCATTATCTATACACCAATGGAACAAAAAGTATTCGGGCACTTCGATGATGCTAACCGCGAATACGTCATCACCGACCCTGCCACTCCCTTCCCCTGGATCAACTATCTGGGCAATGAGGATTTCTTCGGACTTATCTCCAATACCGCTGGCGGCTACAGCTTCTACAAGGATGCCAAGTTCCGCCGCATCACCCGCTATCGCTACAACGGTGTACCGATGGACAATGGCGGACGCTACTTCTACATCAACGACGGCGGCACGGTGTGGAACCCGGGGTGGAAGCCCTGCAAGACTCCACTCGACTCGTACGAGTGCCGCCATGGCATGAACTACACTCGCATCACCGGCTCGAAGAACGGTGTGGAGGCCTCGGTGCTCTTCTTTGTCCCCCTCAAGACGTGGGCAGAGGTACAAAAACTGACCCTCACCAATCACACCAGCGAGGTGAAGCGCCTCAAGCTCTTCTCGCTCGTCGAATGGTGCCTTTGGAACGCTGCCACCGATATGGAGAATTTCCAGCGCAATTGGTCGACGGGTGAAGTGGAAATCGACGGATCGACCATCTACCACAAGACCGAATACAAGGAGCGTCGCAACCATTATGCATACTACACCGTCAATGTCCCCGTGCAAGGCTACGACACCGACCGCGAGACGTTCGTCGGACTCTACAACGGCTTCGAGGCTCCACAATGCGTCATGGCCGGACGTCCCGCCAATTCGTTGGCACACGGTTGGTCGCCCATTGCAAGTCATTACATCGAAGTAACGCTCCAGCCGGGCGAATCGAAGGACTTCATCTTCCTACTTGGCTATGTCGAGAACGAGCAGGACGAGAAATTCTCGGTCGAGGACATTCAGCGCAAGAAGGAGGGCACGCTCATCTCCTCGCAAGACAGCGATGTGACACTGGTCAACAAAAAGAAGGCACTCGAAACCATCCAGAAATTTTCTACCGTCGAGGCCGTCGATGCTGCTTTCGACGAGCTGCACAAGATGTGGGACGAGTTGCTTGACAGTTTCGTACTGAGCAGTGGTGATTCCCGCCTCGACCGTATGGTCAACATCTGGAACCAGTACCAGTGCATGATCACATTCAACTTCTCGCGTTCGGCCTCTTTTTTCGAAAGCGGTGTAGGCCGTGGTATGGGCTTCCGCGACTCGAACCAGGACCTCGTGGGCTTTGTCCATCAGGTACCCAGCCGCGCACGTCAGCGCATCATCGACATTGCATCCACCCAGTTCCCCGATGGTGGCTGCTACCATCAGTATCAACCCCTCACCAAGCGCGGTAACAATGACATTGGCGGCGGTTTCAACGACGATCCGATGTGGCTCATCTTCGGCACCATCGCCTATATCAAGGAGACAGGAGACTACACAATCCTCGACGAGATGGTGCCTTGGGACAACCAGCCAGGCACCGAAGTCACTCTAATGGAGCACCTCCGCATCTCGTTCAACCACGTGGTCGAGAACCTCGGACCACACCGCTTGCCACTTATCGGACGCGCCGACTGGAACGACTGCCTCAACCTCAACTGCTTCTCGTGGGATCCCAACGAGTCGTTCCAGACCACCGAGAACAAGACCGAAGGCTCAAAGGCCGAATCGCTCATGATAGCAGGTCTCTTCGTATTCTGCGGTAAGCAATATGTTGAGCTTTGCCAAACCCTTGGCGGCAAGGCACTCGACGAAGCCAAGCGTGCCCAGCAATGCATCAACGAGATGGTCGAAGCCGTCAAGCAGCATGGTTGGGATGGAGAATGGTACCTGCGTGCCTATGACTTCTACGGCAACAAGATCGGTTCGAAAGAAAACGAGGAAGGTAAGATCTTCATCGAGTCGCAAGGATTCTGCACTATGGCAGGTATCGGACTCGAGGATGGCATGGTCGATAAGGCACTCGATGCCTGCAAGCAATACCTCGACTGCGAACATGGTATGGTGCTCAACAACCCTGCCTACACGACCTATCACGTCGAGATGGGCGAGATTAGCTCCTACCCAGCCGGTTACAAGGAGAATGCCGGCATCTTCTGCCACAACAATCCATGGGTCATCATTGGCGAGACGGTGGCCGGTCGCGGCAACGACGCCTGGGAGCATTACACCAAGATCTGCCCTGCTTGGATTAAGGACCAACAGCTTCACAAGGTCGAGCCTTACGTCTATTGCCAGATGGTAGCAGGCAAGGATGCCGCCAAACCCGGAGAAGGCAAGAACTCTTGGCTCACTGGCACCGCAGCCTGGAACTGGTACACCATCACACAGTTCATCCTCGGCATCAAGCCAACTTATGACGGTATCGAGATTGACCCTTGTATCCCCGCCGACCTCAAGGAATACAAGGTGAAGAGAATACTTCGTGGCATCGAGTTCGACATCACTGTCAAAAACCCCAACGGACATCAGAAGGGTGTCAGTCGTGTTACCGTCGATGGCCAGGTCATCGAAAGTAACGTCATCAAGGCTACCCCCGGCAAACATGTCGTCGAAGTAATTATGTAAGAGTTTTCTTTATTCAAATTATTTCGGAATTCCGGTATAACGGTATAACGAAATACCGGCATTCCGGAATATCGGAATCCAGAACAACGAAATCTACAAATAATATGAAAAAGATTCTTCTTTTCGCCTCTCTTGCAATGGCGCTGATGGCCTCCTGCGGTAAGAAGGCTCAGACGGACAGTGAAGCACAGTCTACTCCTGCTCAAGCGCTCATCACACGTCTCGACAACCTTCGTCAGAAGGGCTATATGTATGCTCACCAGGATGACCCGTTCTATGGTGTCACCTGGCAATGGGAACGCGGACGCTCCGACACCTACGAGCTTGTCGGCGACTTCCCAGCTCTCATGGGCTTCGACCTTGGCGGAATCGAAATGGGCGATGCCAAGAACCTTGATTCGGTACCTTTCACCTGGATACGTGAAGAAGCCATTAAGCATGTCGAGCGCGGTGGCATCATCACTTTCAGCTGGCATCCTCGCAATCCTCGTACCGGAGGCACAGCATGGGACGTGACCGACTCGACCGTCGTTCGTAACATCCTCCCCGGTGGCGAACAGCATGAGAAGTTCATAGGCTGGCTCGATGCTGTCACCACATTCCTCAAAACCATTACCTATAAGGATGGTTCCCCCATACCATTCATCTTCCGTCCTTGGCACGAATACAATGGTTCATGGTTCTGGTGGGGCCAAAAACTTTGCACTGACGATGAGTACAAGGCATTCTTCCGCATGACCTACGACCACATCGCCAAACAGCTTCCCACAAACATCGTCTGGAGTTGCTCGCCCAATCTGCAGGGCTACTGGACCGAAGAGGCATTCCTCTCGCGTTGGCCTGGCGACGACATCGTCGACCTGGTGGGTGAAGATTGCTACCAATGGGGCTCCGAAGAGGACTTTGTTCGTCAGGCAACAGCCGACGTCGTCTTCCTCAGCAACTATGCCAAGGATCACGGCAAACTCTTCGCGATCACCGAATGCGGCATGCAGAATTCTCCCGTAGCCGACTGGTGGACGCGTGTCTTTAAGCCCGTCATCGAGCAAGCCTATCTGCCAAGTTATTTCCTGCCTTGGCGCAACTGGCATGCCGATCATTTCGGTGCTTCAAAGGATGTCGCCACAGCCGATGACTTCAAGAAACTCTACGCCCAACCCAATACACTTTTCTTAAAGGATATCCAATAATTTCGATTGTAATTGTTAATTGTTAATTGATACAATGGATTTCAATCAGCGCAAAGTTTTCGTCGAGGCACAATATGAAGCCCTCGTGACGCGCGAAAATAAATCAATCGAGGGAAACGGTATCTTCAACCGTTACGAATTTCCTATTGTTACTGCTGCTCATACACCACTGTTATGGCGTTATGACTACAACCCCGAGACGAATCCATACTTCATGGAGCGCATCGGTGTCAATGCCACGCTCAATGCCGGCGCCATCAAATGGGGCGACAAGTACGTCGTAGTGGTTCGCGTCGAAGGCGATGACCGCAAGTCGTTCTTCGCCGTAGCCGAATCACCCAACGGCATCGATAATTTCCGTTTCTGGAATCATCCTATCACCATGCCCGAGGCCCCCGAAGGCAGTTGTCTGCCTGGCCTCGATGCTCCGGCTACCAATGTCTATGATATGCGACTTACCCGACACGAAGATGGCTGGATCTATGGCCTCTTCTGCGTGGAGCGTCACGACGACAGCCAACCTGGCAACCTCAGTGCTGCAACCGCTACCTGCGGCATCGCCCGCACCAAGGACCTTGTGAACTGGGAGCGTCTGCCCGATTTACGCGCCAAATCCCAACAGCGCAACGTCGTGCTGCACCCCGAGTTCGTTGATGGCAAATATGCTCTCTATACACGTCCACAGGATGGGTTCATCGACACTGGTTCGGGTGGAGGTATCGGATGGGCACTCATCGACGACATCACGCATGCCGAAGTGAAGGAAGAGAAGATCATCAACGCCCGTCATTACCACACCATCATGGAAGTGAAGAACGGCGAGGGTCCTCATCCCTTCAAGACTCCCAAAGGCTGGCTTCATCTGGCGCATGGTGTACGTGGTTGTGCTTCTGGGTTGCGCTACGTATTATATATGTATATGACCGCTCTCGACGATCCCACCCGCGTCATCGCCCAACCAGGTGGTGCTTTCATGGTACCCAAGGATGAGGAGTATATTGGCGACGTCATGAATGTTCTCTTTGCCAACGGTTGGATTGCAGATGGCGGAACTGGTGCCGATATGCACCAGATGGACGACAAGGTATATATTTACTATGCTTCGTCCGACACTCGCCTGCATGTAGCCACCTCGACTATCGGTCAACTTGTCGATTACTGCATGAACACACCTGCCGACAAGTTCACGACAGGCGAGAGCGTCAAGACGCGCAACAGTCTCATCGATCGCAACCTTGCATTTCTAAATCAGCAATAATTATTAATTGTTATTTGTTAATTATTAATTGTTATTTGTTAATTAATACCTTATGGCAACACTCAAAGAAAAAATCGGCTATGCCCTGGGTGACGCTGCGGCTGGTGGCATCACATGGAAAATCATGTCCATCGCCTTCCCCCTCTTCTTCACCAACGTTTTTGGCCTCACTGTAGCCGACACGGCCACCTTGATGCTCATCGCACGTATGTTCGACGTGGTTACCGACCCGCTGATGGGCAGTCTCGCTGATCGCACTCAGTCGCGCTGGGGAACCTATCGTCCCTGGCTCATCTTCGGTGCCATCCCCTTCGGCCTCATCTTCGCTCTGCTGCTCTTCACGCCCGAATTCGGACCTATGGGCAAGCGCATCTATGCCTACTCGCTCTACCTGCTGATGATGGCTATGTACACGGCCGTAAACGTGCCCTACGGCTCACTGCTCGGCGTGATGACCGACGACGACAACGAGAAGAACCAGTTCTCGTCCTATCGTATGGTCGGAGCCTATGCCATGGGCTTCATCACCTTGTTCGCATTCCCTTACCTTCAGAAGATGGTAGGCGGCACCGAACAACATCAATATGCCATGCTCGGCGCATTCTTTGGAATCATCGCTGCCCTCGGCACCCTGGCATGCGGTCTGCTTACCAAAGAACGCCTGAAGCCGGTACGTGCCGAGAAGTTCTCGTTCAAACCCTTCAAGGACCTTGTCAAGAACAAACCTTGGATCTATCTTACCCTCATCGGCATCTGCACTAACTTCTTCAACGGTTTCCGCTATGCAGTTGCAGGCTATATGTTCGACTACATCCTGGGCAAGGAAATTACCATCAGCGGACTGATCATCAACTACACGGTATTCATGACCTTTGGCGAAGTGACGTGTATGATCTTTGGAGGACTTTCGCCCAAGTTCACCCAATGGATGGGTTCCAAGCGCAAAGCATTTACCGTCGCAGCCATCATTTGTGCTGTATTCTCCACACTCTACTTCTTTATCCCCAAGGATCCCGCCTACATCTGGGTGCTCGTTGCCATCGTGGTATTCACCTCGGTAGGTATCGGCCTCTATTCGCCGCTGCTTTGGTCGATGTATGCCGATGTGGCTGACTATGCCACCGAGAAGAATGGTACTTCTTCGACAGGCCTCATCTTCTCGTCAGGCACCATGGCTCAAAAGTTCGGAACGGCCATCTCTGGTTCTCTTGTTGCCTTATTGCTCGGCATCTCGGGATTCATCTCCGGTACAGATCCCACCACAGGACAGACCTTCATCGAAATCACCGATATGGAGTCGGTGCGCAATATGATTTGGGCATTGTTCTCAATCTTCCCAGCTGTCATCGTCCTCATCATGCTCTATCTGCTCTATAAATATCCTATTAAGAAATAGTCATGACCGAGATTGCTCAAATCAAGGCCGAAATGCAGGATGTCGTTGAAAACAACATCCTGTCTTTCTGGTTCGATCAGATGCAGGACCGTCGCCAGCGTGGCTTCTATGGCCAGATGCGTGGTGATGGCACCTTGGTGCCCGAAGCAGACAAGGGATGCATCCTCAATGCACGCATCCTTTGGAGTTTTTCGGCCGCCTATCGCGTACTCCGCAAGCCTGACTATCTGATGGCTGCTACACGTGCCAAGGACTATATCCTCGAGCACTTCATCGACAAGATATATGGTGGCGCCTACTGGAGTCTCAATGCCGAAGGCAATCCCCTCGACACCAAGAAGCAGTTCTATGCCATCGGTTTTGTCATCTACGGCCTCACCGAATATGCACGTGCAACGGGCGACCCCGAGGCCTTCGACTACGCCATCCGTCTCTACGACTGCATCGAGCAGCATAGTTGGGATCCCCAATATGGTGGTTATATCGAAGCCTGCACACGCGAATGGGAGACGATAGCCGACATGCGTCTCTCTGACCTCGATGCCAACTATCCGAAGTCGCAGAATACCCACCTCCACATCATCGAACCCTATACCAACCTCTTCCGTCTGATGCAGCAACGCCCCGAACTGATGCAGGGTCATCCTTGTCCACTCGCTACTGAGGAAAGCTGGGGGGATGTTTCCCTCCGTGTCGAAAAATCGTTGCGTCAACTTATCAACATCTTCTGCGACAAGATTCTCAATCCCGAGACCCATCACCTCGACCTTTTCTTCGACATGGATTGGACACGAGGTGCAGGTTGGCTCGAAAGTTATGGGCATGACATCGAATGCTCCTGGCTTATGCACGAGGCAGCACTTGTCCTGGGCGACAAGCAGGTGCTTCAGAAAGTCGAACCCATCGTTCGTCTTGTCGCCAAGGCAAGCGAGAAAGGCCTCAACGCCGATGGCTCGATGACCCACGAAGCAAACCTTGACACTGGCCACGTCGATGTTGACCGCCACTGGTGGGTACAGGCCGAAGCCGTTGTCGGGTTCCTCAACATCTACCAGCACTTCGGCGACACCGAAGCCCTGCAGCATGGACTGCACTGCTGGCAGTACATCAAGGACAACCTCATCGATTGGAAAAACGGCGAATGGTATTGGAGCCGCGATCCCGAAGGCAACATCAACCTCAAAGACGATCACGCCGGATTCTGGAAATGCCCCTACCACAACAGCCGCATGTGCCTCGAAATCATCGAACGAAACTTCCCCCAGTAGCCTAAATGGCTCCAATAGTGTTTTCGTGTCAGCTATGCTTGGCTGACTCATAAATCACACAACACCCCATCCCCTATGAAAAAATACTCCCTCCTGCTCTTGAGCCTTCTTCCCGCAATGGCTTTTGCCGACAAAGTGGAACTCCGCACCCCTAACAATAGTTTCGTTGTCGAACTCAACAAGGGTGCTGAACCTCAGTTCCTTTACTATGGCCCCTCACTCAAATCTCAGGACATCGAAAATCTTGAGAAGGCCAACGATGCCAACTGGAGTCGTGCCGACCTCTATCCTGCCTATGGAGCCACACATACCCAGAATGAGGTTTGCTTGGCGATGCGTCATTCCGATGGCAACATGTCCACCCAGATGCTCATCGACTCATGGGACGAGAGCAATGTCAACGATTACGCGCCCAATGGAGCCAAACGTACAGGACAACTCCTTACCATCACCTTGAGTGACCCGCTCTACCCCATCACCGTCAATCTCTACTACCTTGCCTATGACGACGTCGATATGATTGAATCATGGACCGACATCACCAACGGTGAGAAAAAAACCGTCACCCTCACCCAGTTCTACAACCCCCTGCTTCCCGTGCGTCGTGGCAACGTCTATTGGACCCACTTCAATGGTTCATGGGCCAGCGAAGCACAGCTCGTCGAACTCCCGCTTGCCAACGGACTGGTCGAAGTCAAGAACAAGGATGGTCTTCGCAATGCTACTACCGACCGCAACGAGATAATGCTCTCGCTCAACGGTCCTGCACGCGAAAACGAAGGTGATGTCATCGGTGCTGCTCTCTGCTACAGCGGCAACTTCCGCATCACCATCGACACCGATGAGTCGGACTATCACCAGTACTTTGCCGGCATCAACCCCGACAATAGCGAATACCATCTCAAGCGTGGCGAGACATTCACTACCCCGCATTCTGCCTACACGTTCAGTACACGCGGCACTAACGGAGCCACACAGGCGTTCCATGACTGGGCTCGCAAGTATCAGTTGCGCCATGCTAACCAGGAGCGCATGATTCTCCTCAATTCCTGGGAGGGTGTCTATTTCAACATCAATCAGGAAGGCATGGACCAGATGATGAAGGACATCGCTTCAATGGGAGGCGAACTCTTTGTGATGGATGACGGCTGGTTTGGCGACAAGTATCCCCGCGACATAGACAACTCTTCGCTCGGCGACTGGGTGGTCGATACACGCAAACTCCCCGATGGCATCCCCGGCCTGCTGCGCGATGCCAAGAAAAACGGTGTGAAGTTCGGCATCTGGATCGAACCCGAGATGGCCAACACTGTCTCCGAGCTCTATGAGGCTCATCCCGACTGGATCATCAAGGCTCCAGGACGCGAACCCGTTCAGGGACGTGGTGGCACACAGGTCGTCCTCGACCTCACCAATCCCAAGGTGCAGGACTTCGCATTCAGCATCTTCGACAACCTTCTCAGCAACTATCCCGAGATAGCTTACATCAAGTGGGATGCCAACGCCCCTGTGATGAATCATGGCAGCCAGTACCTGCCGATGGACGAACAGAGTCACCTCTACATCAAGTATCACGAGGCACTCATCCAACTCTGCCAACGCATTCGCGCCAAGTATCCCGATGTAATCATCCAGGATTGTGCTTCGGGTGGTGGACGCGCCAACTATGGCCTGCTCCCCTACTTCGATGAGTTCTGGGTGAGCGACAACACCGATGGTTTGCAGCGCATCTATATGCAGTGGGGCACCTCCTATTTCTTCCCCGCCATCGCCATGGCCTCCCACATCTCGGCTGTGCCCAACCACGCTGTGTTCCGTACCACTTCGCTCAAATATCGCTGCGACGTGGCCATGTCGGGTCGCCTCGGCATGGAGATACAGCCCAAGAACATGACCGACGACGAAAAGGCA
Source organism: Bacteroidales bacterium (assembly GCA_017519885.1). Classification (GTDB taxonomy): domain Bacteria; phylum Bacteroidota; class Bacteroidia; order Bacteroidales; family UBA3663; genus Liminaster. The sequence goes on from JAFWRO010000055.1 coordinate 42,124, forward strand.
TTCTGCCGCCAAGTCATCACCGACTACAAGCGCGTGCGTCCCGTCATCCAATTTGGCGACCTCTATCGCCTCCATTCGCCATATGCTGGCGACAACCTTGCCTCATTGATGTACGTCAGCAAGGATAAGCAGCAGGCTGTCTTCTTCTGGTGGAAACTCGAGACGCTGAAGAACCAGCATGTACCTCGCATCAAGATGGCTGGTCTTGACCCCGACAAGTACTACACCGTCCGTGAACTCAACCGCATCGACAACAAGCCATTGCCATGCGAAGGCAAATCCTACAGTGGAGCCTTCCTGATGCAAACGGGCCTCGAGATGCCTTACACCCACGATGTAGATTACAATAAACTCAACGACTGGGCCAGCCGTGTGCTCCAACTTACAGCCGAATAATTCATCATTTGGGAATGTTTATCCCTAATGAACACCAAATATAGTCCAACCGCAAACGCTGTTGGACTATATTTTTTCAAAGTATCCAATTACTAGGAGATAATCAATCAGAACTCCTATAGCAACTCATGCAGGGCACCTACAAGCAGTTCCATTTCTTCATTCTTCATAGATGCATAGCCCACACGAATGCCCCATCGGCCATCGGTTAAAGCAAAAACAGGCGCATTGATCCCCCGCAAAGCCAGTTCTCGTCTGATGTCGCGGTCCATGGTCATCCATAGAGCAAGGCCACCATTAGGTCGCTTGTACATTACCTTGTCCTTCAATTTGGCAGTGATGAGGTCGTCGATGTATTCCAGACGTTCCTGATACACCTTCCTTGCCCTACGTATGTGACGCTTGAGTTCACCACATTCTACAAGTTCCAGCACCGAGCGCTCCATGACTACATCACCTTGCAGATCAATGATCCTGCGACGCTCAGCCAAACGATTGATAACCTCTGCCGAAGAGGTGACGAATCCCAGACGGAGGGCTGGGGCAAGTATCTTGCTGAATGTAGCAATATAAACACAATTGGACTTCGGCAGCATCACACAGAAGGGCATCTGTCGACTAGTAGTAAAATGGAAATGATGTCCGAAGTCATCTTCAGCAACCATAAGATTGTTTTTCACCACGATATCAGCCAACCTGCGGCGACGAGCAGCTGAGAGTGTCACTGTGGTAGGATATTGAAAACGAGGCGTCACATAAATACCCTTGATCTCAGGATGAAGTTCAAGAGCCTTCTCAAGCGCATCCACTTGAATGCCTTCTTGGTCAACAGGGATAGGATAGACGGTGACGCCCGCACTCTCGAAGGCCAAACGTGCATACTCATAGGTAGGGTCTTCAATGGCGATGGCTTCACCGGGCTTCACCATCACATGTGCACAAAGGTACAGTGCCATCTGACTACCTCTTGTGACCATCACCTCGTCCTCAATAATCGGCAGACCACGCTCCTGACAAATCTCCTGGGCCAACGTATGACGAAACTTGAGGCTACCCTTGGGGTCATTATAACCCATCATTTTCCAACGGGCAGCGCGATTGAAGAACTGACGATAAGCGCGACTCAGTGCCTCATAGGGTGTCAGTTGTGTGTCTGGGAAACCATCATTCACTTCCAGACGTGCCTGCTTTTCGTCTGGTGCTTGATTCTTGGTTGTATTATTGCAACTTTCAGTTTGCAAATCGCCTTTTTTCGAATTATTATCTATCGGCAATTTAGAACGCACAAACAAACCTATACGTTCGCGGTTCTCCAGCCATCCGCTAAACACCAGCAACTCCATCGCTGAGACCACGGTTTTTCGGCTGACCTTCAATCTCGAAGCCATTTCGCGACTTCCAGGAAGTGCATCTCCAGGTTTTAGGGTACCAGAAACAATGAGTTTCTGGATACCATCTGCCAACTGCTGATACATAGGAATATCCTTATTATCAAGCTTAAATTCAAGTTCTAAAGTAAACGGTCTGAGCATCTGGACTCCTTTATATTATACTTTTTGGTTACCTTTTATGTCGCAAAGATAATGTATTTTTGCACAGGAAACAAAAAATAAAACGAAAATAAGCCTTTTCAAAACCATTTTTGCATTCACAAGCGCATTAAAGCACCAACAGTACCCTATTTCGTTCAAAAAAATATGAATATATTGTCCCGATTCATTGATCGGCTCTCACATCGGCAAAAATGTGTCAGTCTCGTCCTACTAGGCGCCCTTGTAGGATGCGGATTATTCTTTTTGTACATCCTGAGAGCTCATAGCTATTTGGGCGATGACCCTTCGGCATGCGTCAACTGTCATATCATGACGCCCTATTATGCCACATGGTTTCATTCGAGCCATGCGCGCAATGCTACATGCAACGATTGCCATGTTCCCCATGAGAACATCGCCCGTAAGTACTTCTTCAAAGCAACCGATGGTCTTAACCATGTAACGAAGTTCGTGACCCACCTCGAACGTCAAGCGCCACGTCCTGGTGAAGCTGCAAATCAAGTCATCATGAACAACTGCATTCGTTGTCACACCGACCTCAACACCACATTGGTCAACACCGGGAAAGTGGACTATATGATGACTGCTGTTGGCGAAGGCAAGGTCTGCTGGGACTGCCACCGCAACGTGCCTCACGGTGGACGCTCCAACCTTGCTGCCACTCCCGATGCCAAAGTGCCATTGCCTGACAGCCCTGTGCCATCCTGGCTCCAAAAAATGCTGAAATAATCTTATTACGAATACAATATCTGCAGACGAAAAACAAAAAATATAATTATGGAAAACAACAACAAATTATCAAGCGGAAAAGCATGGGCATTGTTCATCATTGCCATGGTAGTAGTCTTCGGTCTCGGGCTGCTCACCAGCGCCCTGATGGAGCGACGTGCCGAAGTTGCCAGCATCTTCAACAACCGCAAGGCTCCATTCACAGGCGAAAAGATTCATGCGCAGAACGAGGACTTCCGGACCGACTTCCCTCGCGAGTACGACACCTGGCGTCAGACACTCGAAACAAACTACGATTCAAAGCCTCTTGACGTCAACAATCCCAACAGGGAAGGTGTAGTGCCTCAGATGTACCACAACGGAAACGAAGCTACCGACGTGCTCTCCTATCGTCCCAACATGGTAGTGCTTTGGGCTGGTTACGCATTCTCATGGGATTACACCACCCCACGCGGACACATGCACACCGTCGAGGACATGACTCGCACTCTCCGTACAGGCGCTCCCGACACCGAAACTACGGGCTCCAACCAACCCGGAACCTGCTGGACCTGCAAGTCGCCCGATGTACCCCGCATCATGAGCGAGAAGGGGGTAGCCGAATACTACAAGGCAAACTGGGCCATGTGGGGCAATGAAATTGCCAACCCTCTGGGATGCTCCGACTGCCATGATCCCGAATCAATGGACCTCCGTATCAGCCGTCCAGCCCTCATCGAAGCTTACCAACGTCAGGGACGTGACATCACCAAGGCTACACAACAAGAGATGCGTTCACTGGTCTGCGGCCAGTGCCACGTCGAATATTACTTCAAGAACGACCCGAACACTCCTGAGCACGACCAGTACCTCACTTTCCCATGGGACAAGGGCTTTACCGTCGAGGATGCCGAGGCATACTACGACGAGACCGGTTATTACGACTATATCCATGCTCTCTCAAAGGCTCCCATCCTCAAGGCCCAACACCCAGGATTCGAAACTAGCAAACAGGGCATCCATGGACAGCGTGGTGTGAGCTGCGCCGACTGTCATATGCCTTACACCAGCGAGGGTGGCGTCAAGTTCTCCGACCACCATATTGTCAGCCCATTGGCCAACATGGAACGCACCTGTCTCACCTGCCATCGCGAGAGCAAGGAAGACCTCCTCAAGAACGTATTCGAACGCCAACACAAGGTAGAAGAGATCCGCACACGTGCAGAAGCCGAACTAACCAAAGCACACATCGAGGCTAAGTACGCTTGGGATAACGGTGCTACCGAAGAACAGATGCGCACTGCGCTCCAATTCATCCGCAAGGGCCAGTGGCGTTGGGATTACGCTGTAGCAAGCCACGGTTCTTTCTTCCACGCTCCACAGGAAATCACCCGTATCCTCGGCCGTTCGGTCGATTATGCCCTTCAGGCCCGTCTCGAAATTCGTAAGACGCTAGCCAGTCTCGGTCACAACGAGGAAGTGCCTATGCCCGATCTCAGCACCAAGGAGAAGGCACAAGCTTACATCGGCCTCGATATGGCTGGCAAGCGAGCTGCAAAGGCCAAGTTCCTCGAGGAAATCGTTCCGAAGTGGCAGCAGGATGCCAAGTCCAATGGCAAGGTAGCTGATGATGCGTACTTGCCTACCTATAAGGATGATATCAAAGAATTATCAATGAATTAATCAAAGAATCCGTGTGGTCTAAACCCTGGAAATTCGCCGAAGGTATCACCATTGGAGCAGGTCTCATCCTTGTGGGCCTGATGTTGCAGTTCACCATCGGTCCTATCGACTGGAGGCTGCTCGCATATCCTTTCAACACGATTCTTTTGGCTATATATGTGCTTGTGCTCGGCGTCCTCTATACCGTGCGCAAGCACGTTTATGTCATAGAATGGACGATGACCGTCTATGCCGCAGTCCCTGCCCTGGCCTACGGTGTCCTTGTCACTCTTTTAATGGGACTATCCGGTTGGGACCAGATGCTTCGCTCGTGGCCATTCACATTGGTCTACATCTGGCTGATGAATATCCTTGGTCTTATCACAATTCGTCGAATTCTGCACTTCACGCAAGGAGGCATTGTCCGCAACCTCTGCTTCATCTGCAATCATCTTGGCCTATTTATGGCTATGGTCTGCGGAACCCTCGGATATGCCGACATGCAGAAGTACCGTCTCACTGCCAAGGTCGATCAACCCGAATGGCGAGCCATCGATCTAGTGGGCACACTGATGCCTCCCAAGGTCGTCGAACTGCCCTTGGCCATCGAACTGCATGACTTCACAATCGATGAATATCCACCCAAGTATGTCGTCATCGATAACGAGACGGGCATGATTGTTGCCGATAGCCCTTGGCGTATCCGGCAGGACTCCATCTGGGAGTATGCAGCCATAGTCTATGGGCGCAAGGATTCGCTTGGCAACCAGGATATGGATCGTTATGTCGAGTGGCCTTCGATGGGTGCATGTACCGCAGGATTCATCACCGCCACCCGATATGCTTCAGCCGAAGAAGCCTCCGAAGGTCGAGGCTCTGTTCTCGAAACGAAACAAGGCTGGGTAAGTTGCGGCAGTTTCATGTTCCCCTACAAGGCGCTCCTCCTTGATTCGCTCTATAGTGCCGTAATGCCCGATCGTGAACCGAAACGATATGCATCTGATGTCACCGTCTATGCAGCCAACAACCAAAAGATGGATGGCATCATCGAAGTCAACAAGCCCCTCGAAATCGATGGATGGAAAATATATCAAGTCTCCTATGACTCGGCTCTGGGCAGATGGTCCGACACCTCTGTTTTCGAACTAGTCCGCGACCCATGGCTCCCATGGGTCTATGCAGGTATCTACATGATGCTCGCAGGCGCAATCCTCACCTTCATCACCGCCGGCAGAAATAAAAAATAGCTATGCTCATCTCCTGGCAACACTTCCCATATTTCGCCATCCCCTCGGTATTACTGTGGGCGCTAGGCGCATATTACTCCTTCCGCGAGAAGAAGACTCTCACCACAACCTTCACACTGCTCGGTATCGCCCTCTTCTTCGCCTTCATCTGCGGCCTTTGGATCAGTCTGGAGCGACCGCCCTTGCGCACCATGGGCGAGACACGCCTCTGGTACTCATTTTTCCTCCCCGTAGCAGGCATCATCACTTGGAGTCGATGGCGGTATCGCTGGATACTCTCCTTTTCGACCATCCTTGCGCTCGTCTTCATCTGTGTCAATCTCTTCAAACCAGAGATCCACAACACCACGCTGATGCCTGCCTTGCAGAGCCCTTGGTTCGCACCCCATGTCATCGTCTATATGTTCTGCTATGCCCTCTTTGGTGCAGCCCTTGCCGTGGCTCTCTATCTGCTTTTTGTCAAGGCCAAACGCGACGATGAGAATATCTGGAACATGCTCGACAATCTCGTGTATGTGGGTCTTTCGTTCATGACTATCGGCATGCTCTTCGGTGCTCTTTGGGCCAAGGAGGCTTGGGGACACTACTGGGCATGGGATCCCAAAGAGACCTGGGCAGGCATCACCTGGCTCTCCTTCCTTGTCTATATCCATTATAGGCAATTATCTCGCAATGCCTTCCGAAGCAAAGTGGCCATCTTCATGGTTATCATCAGTTTCTGTTGCCTGCAGATGTGCTGGTGGGGCATCAACTACCTGCCATCGGCACAAGGCAAGAGCGTTCACACCTATAATATGAAATAAATCTTTTACTCAAACACACATAAATACAGCAGCGACCTCGGGAAGTGCTCCCCGAGGTCGCATATTTTATTTTTAATTAATCCCGTTATGAAGTAGCATAACTATGCATTCCACCCAGCACAAAGTTTACGCCGAAATACGTCATCAGTACCGTCAGGAAAGCCAGCACCATAAAGATATGAAAGAATCGTGGACGACGGAATATCGGCAATGACTCGCTATGGAAGGCAAATGCGTAGACCAGCAGTGTGATTAGCGCCCACACCTCCTTGGGGTCCCATCCCCAATAGCGACCCCAGCTCACATTGGCCCAGATGGCACCAATGAATATTCCTGCGGCCATACAGAAAAGAGCAGGATAAAGCAGCATACGGCTCACGTCGGCCAACTGTTGCACAAACGCTTCTTGTCGCGACAGCAACGCGGCCAAGCCTGTCAAGAATGTGAAGGCCAACAACGAATAACTTATCATAATGACGCAGACATGGAGGCTCAGCAGCGGCGACTGAAGTACAGGCATCAGGTGCGTGATCTGTGGATTGCTCTGCCCCATCATGCTCACCAGCAACGTCAGTCCGCCAAGCAGGAAGCCGAAGGGAAGTTCCAGCAGAAAACGTCGCTGCATCACCAGTGTGAGCAACAACAGACTCAACGCCATGAACTGCATCGTCTCGTATCCGTTGGCCAAAGGCAGATGTCCACTGACGTACCATCGCAGACCGAAGAGTAGCAAGAGATAAACGAATGCCAGCACTATTAGCACATCGCACACATAGACCAGCCACGATGGCACCTGTCGTCCTCGGCCCAAACGTACCACGAAAAAGAGGAACAACACGATGCCCAGTGTAGCAAAAGCCATCGCCAATGGTCGTGTGTAGTCTGCCTTGTTATAAAACATCTCTGCCGCAAAATGGCGATCGGATGGCAGAACTTCTCCCGCTACCTTTTGCTGATAGCGCCGTATCTTTCCAACTGTCTCAAGATATTTGTCATGATTACGGGTAACACCCAACTCCACCACGTAGTTTAATGACTTTCCTACGAAGAACATCTCGTCATCAGGCAATTCCGACAAATGGGAATCCGAAGGACAAAGCCACGTCAATGTGCTGTCGGAAGCGACACTGCGCGAAGGAAAGATGCGCAGGAATTCACCCGCCATAAACATCTCGACCACAGCCCCCTGTTCTTCCTTGTAGCGAGCTTTGCGTTCCTTTCGAGGCATATTCGTCCATGACGAGGGATAAAACACCCAACCCGTGAAGACTTGTTCACACGACAAATCTCCATAATGATCCTTACCATAGAGTTTCGTTGTGAAGTCCTTGGCAATGGTCTGAATGGGACAGATTCGGCCATTGTAATAGCCATATAGCGAACAAAATGCCTGTGCTTCATCTTGTGGCAATGTCTGTGGCGATGCCCAAAGACTTCCCATCGAAAACACGAGCAGCCCTGCCATTACAGCCAACCGACGCAAAGCACGACGAAACCCTTCTCCCGGCAGAACCAGCAGGAGAAGCATGCTGATGAAAAGCAAGCCATAGCCCACGTATGTGATGCCTATACCGACGGGATCGTGACTTACCGAAAGAACAGAGCCCCCCATGTCTGCATCATAACTTGTCTGATAGAATCGATAGTTGCGGAGTTCGGCTATCCTATTCATCGACACACTCACTGTGTCCTGCCGCCCATCGACCCCAGCGTTCACGAGCAGCGTCGATTTGTAGTCCATAGGCGTACTGGTGCCTGGATAAGCGATGACTTCAAAGTCAGAAAGCATAAGCTCGAATGGCAGTTTCACAACCTCAGCATCATTCGTAAAAAAAGTTCTTGCCGGCAATCCTACACGTAGATGCATCACACCTTGCTGGCCAAATACATGGGTCACCAGTGCTCCGACAAGAATCACGACAAAACTAAGGTGGAGCAGCAGTACCACTGGTCGCTTATAGAGTTTGCGTCGAAAGCAATGAAGCAGGCCACAGACACAAAGCAGCGTCCACAGCGAAGCGAACCACCACGAACCATAGATGAACGCCGCACTGCCGGCAGATTGTTCAACGAAGGTTGCAGCCATCATGACGATGATGACTGCAACCATAAGTAAAAAGGAAAGGATTCCCATGTTATTCATAAAAGGGCTTTATAAGGGACGGTCCGTCCCTCAATTCACCCATTACCAAATTAAATAGCATCGATAAATTGAACAACAGCGTCACGCTCCTCTTTTGTAAGAGAACGGAACTTTTCAACCGAAGCACGTGCATCCGATTCGGCAGATCCATGCCACATGATCGACTCGATCACAGTGCGCGCACGACCATCATGCAGGCGGTCCGATGTAGCAGCTCCCGTGCATATCTGATGCAGTCCGCGTCCCCAAAGAGGTGTTGTGCGACACCATCCCGTGCGGATATCGTTCTTCATCATCAGTTTGTGCTGCACAAAATCCGAGTAAGGCCAGATCTTCTGGTTCGGATAGCGTGGCATCAACTCAGTGAGGGTCTTGCCATAGTTGGCACTCTTCTTATCAACTGCCTTGAAATTATTGGGGTCTTGCACATTGTCCGAGCCTGTGGTCCAACTGGGACGATGGCACTGTGCACATCCGATTTGTTCAAAGAGTTTCTTGCCCTGCTGGATGGTGACGTTGTCGATGTTGCGGGCTGCAGGCACAGCCAAGCCACGATGCCAAACCATGAAGTTGATGTAGTCGTCATCCGACATTTCGATAGGCAAGTTGGTCGAAGTAAGGTAGTTGTAGATATTTGCCTCCACATTATCGGTAAACCACTCCGGATGTTCTTCGGCATTCGAAATCTTGCTGATGTAATCGGCAAATCCGGCCTGTACCTCAGGATCCTGCGAAGCGCAGGTGGCGTAAATCTTTCCGTTGAGGTCCAGATAGTGATACCTGCGGTCCGAACGTGTTACATTGGTGATGTTCCAGATGGCATTGGCACCGGCAGCATCAAGAATAGGGCCACGCGACATGGCGTAGGTATAGCGACGCACATACTTCGTGCCATCGCCCTGACGAGCATTGCTGTAAAAACTCTTCCACTCGCCGTTCTCAAACCACGCGCTGTTCCAATGCTTCAAATAACCTGCTTGATAAGCAGCCTCCTCGCGCTTCCACTGCGCAGTAATCGAGTCATCGGGGATGGCATCGGTAATGCCTGTGCCATAGATTCCGATGGTGTTCTCAAGGCGCACCTCATAGTTGGTTGTGGTAGCATCCTCATAGCCTCTGTTGATTACATAGACGGCCTCGCGTGGAAGCGTAACCTCTGGATAGACGAGGCTGTACGACTCTCCATCAGGGAACTTGTTGCCCCACTCGTCGGTATAACCTACCCACTTTATGGTAATCTTGGTTTCGTCGAGCGGATCCTTGAAAGGTGCAATGGCATGGCTTTGCGGCATACCTGCCAACCATGACACATACGCGTTGTTCTCTGGATTATAGACCACAAGCAGGTAACCGTTGCCTACATCGACGGTGTTGAACGAACCATCGGGCTGCGTCTTGCCATGTCCATAACCAGGATGGCAATGGATGCACGATGAACGCACATAGAGGGGACCGAGGCCTTCACGTTCGCCACCATTGGTGTTGGCGGTAAACATCTCTTCGAACATCTTCTCTCCACGGTTGAAGGCAAGGAACATTCCGCTGTTCTCTACGGCAGGTGTTGGCTGCTCGTAAGCCTTCGATGTGCTGATAAATGCTGTGCCAAGTTTTCCGCCCGAATAGTATTGCTCTTTCACCGACTTGTCATCGACGATGCTGCCGCCATTATTGCCGTTGTTGTCGTCATCATCGCTACATGCTGTAAACGATACAGCAAAGAGTGCGACACCCAATCCCAAGATAAATTTTCTCATAATAGGTTAAGATTTAATACGATTAGTCATTTACTGCCTCTTGTGCGGCATCAAGTGCATCCACCAGATCATTGCAAGCATCGACTGCAGCTTGGATCTTTGCCTTCGAGGCAGCATCAGTATCCACATAGATGTAGGTGCGGAAAGGACGTGGCAGAGCCTCCAATGCTGCAATTGCGGCACTGATCTTGGCCTGTACGTTGGCATCGATACTGTTGTTCTTCGAAGCCACATGGGCAGAAACCGAAACCTTCGAACGCGAACCGTCAAGGGTTCCAAGATATGCATTGCGCACCGAAACGATATTATCCACAAAGTCAGTCACCGAGTTCCACGAATGTGGCGACTCCACGTCACTCCACTGGTGCGAATCCATAGGGTCCGAAATCTTGGTGTTGCCCACCTCGTTAGCAATATCCGAAGCACCAATGATGATCTCCTCAAAGGCAGCAGCCTGTGTCTTATACTTGGTGTTGCCCGAAAGGCCTGCATTGGTCAGCAGTTCACCATAGTTGAATGAAGGAGCGAGTTCGGCATCGTCCAAAATAGCACGCTTGGCTGCTGTAATACGATCGGTGCCTGCCCAGGCGGCTTCGAGCAGAACGCACTGGTCACGCATGTCGCTGGCTACTGCCTCAGCAAATGATGCCATGGCTTCGGTAATATTTTCCACAGGCTGGTTACGCTTCGATGCATCACCTTTCGAACCCTCCAGGAAGAGGACGTACTCGACAGCATGGAAGCCCAGCAGTCCATAACCTGCAGTACCTGCGTCGATGCGCGATTCGATGTTGCCTGCAGCAAGCACTTCAGCAAGTTGGGTAAGGTCAAGGGGCCATGAATCAATATGTGGGTCGATGTTGTAGTCGGCAGCTGCACCAAAGAGGAAGGCTTCCGAACGCTCCCAGTATTTGCGTGCCTCTACCCAATCGGCACATGCCTTATCCACCTTTGCCTGTGTCGAAAGGTCCTCGCAGTCTTCGGCCAGTGCAATGGCGTGGTCGGCCAGACTCTTATAGGTAGGGATTACGATTTCGTTCACATAGTTCGAAATGATGGCCTGCTGTGTCTTATCAACTTCATTGGCCGAGCCGTTGTCATCATCGTCATCACAACTTACCATACTTCCACTCACGCAGATGGCGGCAATAGCCATCAATGCATACTTAAAGATTTTCTTCATAATTTTGTTTTAGTTATTATTTTATTTGTAAATAGTCTATATTATCAACGGAAGAACCCACTATAACAGATACCCAGGCTGAGCGTAGGCTCGTCATTGAACTGGCTCTTGAAAAGGCGATAGGAATATTCGCCCTTTATGATAATCTCGTCAATAGGATGATAGTTCAAGCCCACGGTGAACTTCTGTCGGCCCCAGCAGGGATTGTCCACCACACTGCCTTCGGTCTTCAGCATCGAATCATAGTAGTCATAGCGTCCGAAGACGTAGAGCTTCTGACCCGACTCACGTGCCTTTCTGGACTGCGACAACACATCATATCCGGCTTCTATACCTGCTGCGATAGCATCGCTTGCTACCGAGGTCTGGGGCGATACCGAATTGCTGCCAAGCGTCTTGTTCAGTCGTGTGATGGCCTCTGAATCAGAAAGGTGTCCATAGTCGAAGTTGCCACGTACTACCCAATGATAGGCATCGTAGTGGAAATCCATCGCTCCGATAAGCAGGTTGCCGTCAGCGCCCGCATCACTATACTTGTAGTCCTTCAACGAGTTGATGCCGCATTTGCCATAATAGCCGCTCACGCCGATGCGCAGACCTGGGACACTATAATTATCTACGCGCAAAACGCTTGCATAACCATTGGCGATGTCAAATTCGTAGGGGCTGGCACTGCCTCCATGCACCCAGTTTTTTGCGCCGAAGAGGTCTGCCTCAAGGCCTGGCAGGAACTGCACCTCATAGCGCCAATCCTCTACGCGTCCCCAAAGGCTGATGCCTGTCTGATGCCATGTACAAGGCAGGATGGTGTTCTCTCCCTCAGGACGATAGACAGTGAAGAACTCATTGGGCATATGATGTTGGTTGGTTCCACCGACAGGAACGATGATGTGTCCCATCCTTAGGTTCAAGCCTTTGCCCCAACTCTTTTGCAACCAGAACTGTTCCAAGGCCACCTCGCCTCCACGTTCGGTCTCAGTCTCATATTCACCAGTCTCTTCTTCCTCAATCTCCACGGCCGTCTCGGCCCCACCATGCTCGAATTCGATTTCTGTTCCCATAGTCCAACCATGTCCGAAATCGTAACCCATATAGATCACCACGTGAGGCAGATCGAACTGCCCGAAACCGTCATCGTCCTTGTAAAGGTCGGCATTGGTGTAACGCTTGTAATTGTCGCTGTAGAACATACGGCTCATCACAGCCTCGCCATAGCCGCCCACGGTGAAACGGCGATGAAAGTTCTCGACACGTTCGGTGCGCTTCTCAAGCGCAGCAATGCGAGCCTGCAGCGAATCGAGCGTCCGCTGATCCTGTGCAAAACTCTGTTCACTGCCTGCCAGAGCCAATGTTATGGCAAGCAGATTAAGCATCCATTTACTCATAATTGCTGATATTTTCATTTTTGCGGGTGCAAAGATAGCCGCTTTTCACGACCTCGGCAATACCCAAAAGTGAGTAATCCGCCCCTGCCGCACCATCTTCCACCCATCTCCCCCTCTCCTCGTCCTCTTGTTTCAGCAGTAGCCAAGCTTGGCTACCCTTCGTGTCCCAGTCGCAGCCATCCTTGGCTGCCCCTATTTTGCAATCTCCAATAACGGAATCCCCACAAAATCAGTAAAAAATTAATTTTTTTTCACTTTTTTCTTGCGTGTTTAAAATATAATAGGTATCTTTGCACCGCGAAACGAAGAAGAGAGGACCGAAAATCGGTTCCCTCTTCTCTATTATAACAACACATCCACATGATTCAAAAACAGGAAATCATCGATCTGGTCGATCAGTTCCTTTTGGCCAGTGAAAGCGAGAGTTACCTCATCGACGTTACAGTAAGCCGCGACAACCAAATCGTTATTACTCTCGACAACGACGAAGTGATCACCCTCGACGAGTGCACAGCACTCAACCAGTATATCAATGAACATCTCGACCGCGACAAGGAGGACTTCGAGCTCGAAGTCGGTTCAGCAGGTCTCACCGCTCCACTACGCACGCTTCGCCAATATGCCAAGTTCGAAGGCGAAACCATGGAGGTGATGCTGCGCGATGGTCGCAAACTTCGAGGCATACTCGGAGCCACCGACGACGAAGGCTTCGACCTCACCTGGACGACCCTCGAGCATATCATCGACCCCGCTACAGGCAAGCGCAGCAAGAAGAAGCAGGAGGTCGAGCACCATGAGCACCTCTCCCACAAGGATGTCAACCGCATCTACTACAACTTTTAATTAATCAGGAAATAATAATATTAATATCATAAAATCAAGCAATGGCAAGACAAAAAGAGGAAGTAATCTCAATGGTAGATACCTTCCAGGAATTCAAGGAGCTTAAGAACATTGACCGCTCCACAATGATCAGCGTACTCGAAGAGTCATTCCGTTCGGTATTGGCCAAGATGTTCGGCACCGACGAGAACTTCGACATCATCATCAACCCCGACAAGGGTGACTTCGAAATCTACAAGAATCGCGAGGTGGTAGCCGATGAGGATCTTACCGACCCCAATCTTCAGGTATCTCTCAGCGAGGCCCGTAAGACTGTCGATGACATCGAGATCGGCGAGGACTTCACCGAAGAAGTGCATTTCGAGAAGTTCGGTCGTCGCGCTATCCTCAACCTGCGCCAGACCTTGGCTGCCAAGATCCTCGAACTGCAGAAGGACCTGCTCTACAACAAGTACAAGGACCTCATTGGCCGTATCACTACCGCCGAGGTTTATCAGATTTGGAAACGCGAGATGCTTATGGTCGACGAGGACGGCAACGAACTCTCTCTGCCTCGCAGCGAGCAAATCCCTGGCGACAACTTCCGCAAGAACGACCAGGTGCGCGCCGTCGTGCTCCGCGTTGATAACACCAACAACAACCCCAAGATCATTCTTTCACGCACCGCTCCTATCTTCCTCCAGCACCTCATGGAGCAGGAGATTCCCGAAGTAGCCGACGGCACCATCCGCATCGTCAAGATTGTTCGTCTCCCAGGCGAACGTGCAAAGATTGCTGTCGAGACCAACGACGATCGCATCGATCCAGTAGGCGCTTGCGTTGGTGTCAAGGGTGGACGTATCCACGGCATCGTACGTGAACTGCGTGGCGAGAACCTTGACGTTATCCCCTACACCACCAACCCCAGCCTGTTCATCCAGCGCGCCCTCTCCCCTGCATCCATCTCCCAGATCCATGTCAACGAAGAGGACAAGACCGCCGAGGTATTCATGCGTCCCGAAGAGGTGTCTCTCGCCATCGGCAAGAATGGAGCCAACATCAAGCTTGCCTGCCTGCTCACAGGTTATCAGATCGACGTTTATCGCGAAGGCGACAGCAGCGACATCTTCCTCGATGACTTCTCTGATGTGATCGAGCCATGGATCATCCAGGCCCTCAAGGGTATCGGCTTGGCAACCGCCAAGGCTGTGCTTGATGCTGACCCGCAACTTGTTGCCGACAAGGCTGACCTCGAGGACGAAACCGTCGAGGACGTACGTGCCATCCTCTCCAAGGAGTTCGAACCCGAAGAAGAGGACGATATCGACGAATCTGATGTCGATGAAACTACCGACGATTCCGAAAATAACGAAGAAGGAACCAACAATACTGAGTCAGAATAGTTAACCATTAAAACCTTTGACTGAATGAGATTAAGTAAGATTGCAAAAGATTTCAACGTCGGCATCCAGACCCTCGTCGAGTTTCTCGAAAAGAAGGGTGGTGACCCCACCATGGAGTGGAAGCCGATGTCTCAGGTCCCTGACCACCTATATGAATTATTAAGCAAGGAATTCAACAAGGACAAATCTGTCAAGCAGGCTTCCGAGCGCGAACGCCTCGAACGCTTGCAGACACGCGACAAGATCAAGGAGGAAACCCGCCAGATCAATGCCGTCAATCAGGGCATACCCCAGACACGTCAGAAGCCCGCTCCCAAGGCCGAACCTGCCGCAACGACCTCTTCCGTAGCCAAGACGCCTACCGAAGAGCAGCTCATGCAGGCAGCCATGAAGATCGTGGGTCATATCGATCTCGACGATCAGAAGAAGCCTACCGAAAAGAAGGCCGAGCCAAAGCCGGCCGAGGAAAAGGTCGAAGTGAAGAAGCCTGTTGAGGATCCTAAGACAGAGGAACCTCAGAAGGAAGTTCCAGCAGCCAAGACCGAAGAAAAGAAGGTCGAAGAGAAGAAGGCCGACGTTGTCACTCCTAAGGCTGCCGAGGCAAAAGAAGAGGCCAACAAGCCTGCTGAGAAGAAAGCCGAGCCTAAGGCCAAGGAGGGCAAGAAGCCCAATGCTCCCGCCGAGAAGAAGCCCAACCAGTCCATCTGGGGCGAGCGCAGCAAGGATCGCATCAATGACGAACCACTGCCTGCCGAGGCTCGCAACGGCGAGGTGTTCCGCCTCAACCAGCCCGAACAGCCTCAAATCAATGTGCTCGGTACCATCGACCTCGACTCCCTCAACCAGTCCACCCGTCCCAAGAAGAAGACCAAGGAGGAACGCAAGAAGGAGCGCGAGCAGAAGGCACAGGGTAGCAACGGCCAGACCCGCACCTCTTCCAGCGAGGAAGGACATGGCAGCCGTCGTCAGCGTGGTGCCCAGAAGGTCGATATCAACGAGGTTATCAAGCAGGGCAAGGCACGCGATGCCAAGGGCCAGGAGCGTCGCGACCGCAAGGATCAGCAGAACACCGATGGTCGTGGTCGTCACCAGGGCAAGGACAAGAAGAAGGGCAACAATGCCTACAAGCAGGAAATCACCGAGGAGGATGTACAGAGGCAAGTTAAGGACACCCTCGCTCGTCTGACCAACAAGCCCGACAAGAAGGCTGTCAAGTACCGCAAGGACAAGCGTAACGCTGCTGCTGCCGCCGCTGCCGAGGCTCAGGCCGAGGAGGCTGCCGAGTCGAAGGTGCTCAAACTCACCGAGTACGTGACCGTCAACGACCTTGCCACCATGATGAATGTGCCTGTCACCAATGTCATCATGACCTGTATGCAACTCGGCCTGATGGTCAGCATCAACCAGCGCCTCGAAGCCGAGACCATCAACCTCGTGGCCGAAGAGTTCGGTTTCGAGACTCAGTACGTCAG
The DNA here is from genome assembly GCA_017519885.1 of Bacteroidales bacterium. Classification (GTDB taxonomy): domain Bacteria; phylum Bacteroidota; class Bacteroidia; order Bacteroidales; family UBA3663; genus Liminaster. The sequence continues at coordinate 58,655 of JAFWRO010000055.1, forward strand.
CGAGGAGGTTGAAGCCGAACTCGAGCAGGAGGCCGACCGTGAGGAGGACCTTGTTTCTCGTCCACCCATCATCACTGTCATGGGCCACGTCGATCACGGTAAGACCAAGCTTCTCGACTACATACGCAAGACCAACGTCATCGCAGGTGAGGCTGGTGGCATCACCCAGCACATCGGTGCCTACAACGTCAAGCTCAAGGATGGTCGTCACGTCACCTTCCTCGATACCCCTGGTCACGAGGCGTTCACCGCTATGCGTGCCCGTGGTGCCAAGATGACCGACATTGCCATCATCATCATCGCTGCCGATGACGGCGTGATGCCTCAGACCAAGGAGGCCATCAACCATGCAGCAGCAGCCGGCGTGCCCATGGTCTTCGCCATCAACAAGATCGACAAGCCGACCGCCAACCCCAACAAGGTCAAGGAGCAGCTCGCTGCCATGAACTATCTCGTCGAGGAGTGGGGCGGCAAGTACCAGAGCGAGGATATCTCGGCACGCGACGGTCTCAACGTCGATGAACTGCTCGAGAAAGTGCTCCTCGAAGCCGAACTACTCGACCTCAAGGCCAATCCCAACAAGCAGGCCAGCGGCTCCATCATCGAAGCCACACTCGACAAGGGTCGCGGTTATGTTGCTTCTGTGCTCGTACAGAACGGTACGCTCCATGTGGGCGACGTCGTCATCGCAGGCAAGCATTATGGACGTGTCAAGGCGCTCTTCAACGAACGTGGTGCCAAGGTGCAGGAGGCTGGTCCTGCCACTCCCGTACAAGTGCTCGGCTTGAGCGGTGCTCCTTCGGCAGGCGACCAGTTCCGTGTGCTCGACTCCGAACAGGAGGCACGCGACATTGCTGCCAAGCGCGACCGTCTGCAGCGTGAACAGGCGCTTCGTACACAGACCCGCCTTACCCTCGACGAAATCGGTCGTCGTATCGCTGTGGGCAACTTCCAGGAGCTCAACCTCATCGTCAAGGGCGACGTCGATGGTTCGGTCGAAGCTCTCACCGACTCCCTCATCAAGCTCTCTACCGAGCAGATTCAGGTCAATGTCATCCACAAGGCCGTGGGTCAGATCTCCGAGAGCGATGTGGTACTCGCTGCCGCTTCCAAGGCCATCATCATCGGCTTCCAGGTACGTCCTTCTCTCGCCGCCAAGCGTCTGTCCGACCAGGACGGCGTCGATATCCGCACCTACTCCATCATCTACGATGCCATCGAGGAGGTCAAGGAGGCTATGGAAGGCATGCTCAAGCCTATCGTCAAGGAGGAGATTTGCGGCAATGCCGAAGTCAAGTCCGTCTTCAAGATCTCGAAGGTCGGCGCCGTGGCTGGCTGTATCGTTCGCGACGGCAAGATCCATCGCACCGACAAGGCTCGCGTCATCCGCGACGGTATCGTCATCTTCACGGGCGAACTTGCAGGCCTCAAGCGCTTCAAGGACGACGTCAAGGAAGTGGGCACCAACTTCGAATGCGGTCTTTCCATCAACGGTTACGACGACATTCAGGAAGGCGACCTCATCGAGACCTACACCGAGATCGAAATCAAGGCCAAGCTCTAAGCTCACTTCGTTCATCCCCCGTTCAGTTTGTCGCGATGCCATCGCGACCCCTCTTAACCCCTCAATCCCATGGTTCTTAACGACCTCGACCGCATCATCCTCATCATTGTTGGCATTGGCGCCTGCATCGGCCTCTACCGTGGCTTCTTCCGCGAAGCCATCGGTATTGCGGGCATTGTGTTGGCTGCCATTGCCGCCAATCTTGCGTCACCTTTCACCAAGCCCTTCGCCAACAACTTCATCGAGAGCGATACCATTGCATCCATCGTTGTTTGGGTTATCGTGTTCTTTTTCTCCATGTTCCTGCTCAACAGGCTGGCCGTATTGCTCGACCAGTTTATGGACTCTATCTCGCTCGGTTGGATCAACCGACTGGCAGGTGGCTTGATTGGTGCCCTCAAGTTCTGCATCATCGTGGCGCTCATCATCTCCCTCCTGGAGGTGATTACCGCTCACGTCGAAATCGAGAAGTTGAAGCAGTACCTCGAGACCAGCAGTCTCGTGCCCCGCATCCACCAACTCATCGATGTCATCACGCCCTGGGCTTCGGAGCATATCCTGAAACCTACCCTCGAGTTGCTCAACAAATAATAGAATATGAATAATGGACAATCGTCGGAAGACGTACTCAAGGACCTGACCTCCAGCGAATACAAGTACGGCTTTACGACCGACGTCGAAACCGATATCATCCCCAAGGGGCTCAACGAAGATGTTGTCCGACTGATTTCGGCCAAAAAGCAGGAACCCGACTGGATGCTCCAGTTCCGCCTCGAAGCCTATCGCTACTGGCGGCAGCAGCCCGTGCCCCAATGGGGACACGTCAAGGTCGATCCAATCGATTACGACAACATCTCGTTCTATGCAGCCCCTCGCAAGAAGGCGGCTGCCGGCGATGTTGATCCTGAGATTCTCAAGACGTTCGACAAACTCGGCATCCCCCTCCACGAGCGCGACATGCTGCTCGGCAAGACCACCAGCACCGAACTCTCGGCCGTCGAGGCATCCTCGACCATGGCTGTCGATGCCATCGTCGATTCGGCTTCGCAAAAGACCACCTATCGCGACAAACTTGCCGAACTCGGCATCATCTTCTGCTCGTTTGGCGAAGCCGTGCGCGAGTATCCCGACCTCGTCCGAAAGTATCTCGGCAAGGTCGTTCCCGTGCGCGACAACTATTACTCTGCCCTCAATTCAGCCGTCTTTTCCGATGGCTCGTTTGTGTATATCCCCAAAGGAGTGCGCTGCCCTATGGAACTGGCTTCCTACTTCCGCATCAATTCCAGCGGAACGGGTCAGTTCGAACGCACCCTCATCATCGCCGACGAGGAGGCTTACGTCTCCTACCTCGAAGGATGCACTGCACCTATGCGCGACGAGAACCAGCTTCACGCTGCTGTCGTCGAGATCTACGTCCACGAACGTGCCGAGGTCAAGTACTCCACGGTCCAGAACTGGTATCCGGGCGATAAGTTCGGCAAAGGTGGTGTCTATAACCTCGTCACCAAGCGCGCCCTCTGCGCTGGCGACTTCTCGAAGGTCTCGTGGACACAGGTCGAGACAGGTTCGGCCATCACCTGGAAGTATCCCTCCTGTGTGCTCAAGGGCGACAACAGTCAGGGAGAGTTCTATTCGGTGGCTGTCACCAACAACTACCAGGAAGCCGACACCGGCACCAAGATGATCCACATCGGACGCAACACGCGCTCGCGTATCATCTCCAAAGGTATATCGGCAGGTCACTCCCAGAACTCCTACCGTGGCATGGTCAAGGTGCTCCCGGGCGCTGAGGGTGTACGCAACTACACGCAGTGCGATTCGCTCCTGCTCAGCAAGACCTGCGGTGCCCACACCTTCCCCATTATGGACATCCAGAACCCCACTGCCATCATCGAGCACGAAGCCACCACCTCCAAGATCAACGAGGACCAGCTCTTCTACTGCCAGCAACGCGGCATCAAGGAGGAGGACGCCGTCTCCCTCATCGTGGGCGGTTATGCCAAGGAAGTGGTCCAGAAACTCCCCATGGAGTTCGCCGTCGAGGCCCAGAAGCTCCTCAGCCTCTCCATCGAGAACAGCGTCGGCTAAGGTTCGCTTCGCTCATTGTTCTGAAAGGTTAAGAAAGGTTCGAAATGTTCGAAAGGTTCACCCTCCAAAACCCCTCTTAACCCCTCGAACCCCTCTTAACCCTTCGCTTCCCTCGGACGCGACCAACGGGAGCAACCCCTCTTAACCCTTCGAACCCCTCTTAACCCCTTTTAACCGCCGCTTCAGCGGCCCCATCATGTCCCTACTCGAAATCCACAACCTGCACGCCAGTGCCGCCGGCAAGGAGATCCTGCGCGGCATCGACCTCACCATCAACCCCGGTGAAGTCCATGCCGTTATGGGCCCCAATGGTGCCGGCAAATCCACCCTCTCGGCCATCCTCACAGGCAACCCGCAATACGAAGTCACACAAGGCGAGATCCTCTACAAGGGCCGCAACCTCCTCGAAATGAAACCCGAGGAACGTGCCTGGGAGGGCATCTTCCTCTCCTTCCAGTATCCCGTCGAGATTCCCGGTGTGTCGATGGTCAACTTCATGCGTACCGCCGTCAACGCTCAGCGCGAATACCGCGGTCTGCCCGCCCTCACCGCCACAGAGTTCCTGCGCCTGATGCGCGAAAAGCGCGCTGTCGTACAACTCGACAACAAGCTTGCCAACCGTTCGGTCAACGAAGGCTTCTCGGGCGGCGAGAAGAAGCGCAACGAGATCTTCCAGATGGCCATGCTCGAACCCACCCTCTCCATCCTCGACGAGACCGACTCGGGCCTCGACGTCGATGCACTTCGCATCGTCAGCGAAGGCGTCAACCGTCTCAAGAGCGCCGAGCGTTCCAGCATCGTCATCACCCACTACCAGAAACTCCTCGAGTACGTCCAGCCTCAGTTCGTCCACATCGTCTATCGCGGACGCATCGTCAAGAGCGGTGGTCCCGAACTCGGCGACCGCATCTTTGCCGAAGGCTTTGACTGGGTCAAGCAGGAATTTGAAGGATAAAGTTTGAAAAGATGTCCTCCTATCAGCAATATATCGACCTGTTCAACGCCCAGCGTGCGCTCATCGACGAGCATGCCGCACCCGTCCTCAATGCCCAGCGCGAAGCCGCGGCTGAGGTGTTGCAGCGTGTCGGACTGAGTCGTCCCAAGGACTACACGCACGTCGATCCCGAGGCGCTGCTTGCTGCCGACTACAGCCTCAACCTCTCGCGCTACGCTGTACCCACCGACCGCAGCGACCTTTTCACCTGTGCCGTTCCCGAACTGTCCACCAGTGTGCATTATCTGGTCAACGAGCAGCTCGTCTCCCACAGCCGTGAGGGCGACGATGGCGTTTTCTCGGGCTCGCTCCGCGAGTTTGCCCTCCGTTATCCCGACATCGCTGCGCGTTACTACAACCGTCTTGCCATGCACGACGAGGCGCCCTACGATGTGCGCACCCAGGGCACCAACGTCACGGCCCATCGTCCCTTGGGTGAAGCCGCGCTCAACACCCTGCTCTGCCAGGATGGTTTCGTGCTCTATGTGCCCGATGGTGTCGTTGTCGAACGTCCCATCCAGCTCATCTCCCTCCTCCGTGCCGTCGAGGACTTCATGGCGTGTCAGCGCATCCTCATCATCATGGGCGAAGGGGCAAAAGCCAGTGTCCTCATCTGCGACCACGCTTCGCAGCTCCGCGACTGCAAGCTGCTCAGCCTGCAGGTCACCGAGATCTTCTGTGCGCCCTATTCCAGCCTCGACTTCTACGAGCTCGAGGAGCACCATGCCGACTGCCGACGTCTCAGTTCGGTCTATGTCGAGCAGCACGAAGGCAGCAGCGCGGCCGTGGGTCAGTATGCCCTCACTGCCGGACAGACACGCAACCGCGTCTTCATCGACCTTCTGGGGCACGATGCCGACACCCACCTCTATGGTCTCTGCATCGCCGACCGCGACCAGCAGGTCGATAACATCACCTACATCCGTCACCGTGCACCCAAGTGTCACAGCGACGAACTCTTCAAATACGTGCTCGACGAAGAGGCTCGTGGCTCGTTTGTGGGACGCATCCTGGTGCAGGAAGGCGCCGACAAGACCGATGCCCATCAGACCGACCGCAACCTCATCCTCACGCCCCAATGCCACATGGTGGCACGTCCCGAACTCGAGATCTATGCCGACGACGTCAAGTGCTCGCACGGTGCTACCACCGGCCAGCTCAACCCCGTTGCCCTCTTCTATATGCGCACCCGTGGCATTCCCGAGGCCGAAGCACGCCTGCTGCTGATGTTCGCCTTTATGGGCGACGTCATCGACGGCATCCGCATCGATCCCCTCAAGGATCGCCTCAAGCACCTCGTCGAAAAGCGCTTCCGTGGCGAACTCACCCAGTGCCGCACCTGCGCCATCAAAAAGTAACCCCCCTTTTGTCCCGTATGCAGCGTTGTCCTTCTCTTGGACGTTGCCATGGGCAACAACGCTGCCCCAAAAAACATGCGCCCACTTCTTTCCCACATCCTCCCCCTAAGCAGGGGGATTAGAGGGGGTCTTCTCCTCCTCCTCGTCCTCCTCGCCTCTTGCAGCGAGTGGGACACTGATTCGTTGGGCACATCATTCACGCCCGCCAATTCGGTGGTGCGTGTCTATAACAACCTGGTCTATATCGAATATGCTGCGCCCGAGGCGCGCGTCTGGGGACCAGCAGCAGGCGACGTGACCGCCACAATCAGTGGAGATCACGTCAGCATCCGAAGCGAAGCGCAGAACGTCGCCTATTTCGTCTATGGTTATCCGGCAAGCACCGACACGTTGGGCACGACCGATGGCAGCCTTACCATCGAAAGCCGTGCGTCCTATGCCCTCTACCTCGAAGGCCTGTCGCTGCGTTGCCAGGATGGCCCCGTCTTCCGAAGCCCGGGCAATGACGATTGTCACATCGTCCTCTCGCGCAATGCTGTCAACCATCTCTATGGTCCCATCCAAGTGGGCGGCAACCTCTCGCTCAGCGGTGTGGGTACACTCACCATCGAAAGCCAGTCCACATGCATCACTGCCGCCACGCTGCAATGCCAGTATGGCGTCAAGGTCAACATCAACAGCGCCCAAGGCGACGGCATCTACCTCACCGAGGGCGTTCTGAGGGCTACCGATGGCACCTGGAACATCAACGCAGGCCACAGCGCCATCTGTTCCACCGACAGCATCCTCATCTTCGGAGGCACCTGGCGAGGCACTGCCTTGCAGGGTTCCTTCCTCGATGCTAAGGCTCCTGTCGTGCTCCAGAAGCCCGACATGATTGCAGCATCGGCATGGGGCAACAACATCCTCGACTCCCTGGCTGTCGCTGCACGCTACGACTCCGTTCAGTCCGCCTGGGAGGAACAGGTCGATACGCTCACGCTCATGGCCGACACCACCTATACCATCCGACGCAACAGTTCCACCGCTTCCGTCGGCCGATTCACACCTCGTCAGACCCTCGTCGGGCCTTACGTGCTCATCACCAACGGAACCGTTCTCTCATCCGATACTCTCTATTTCAGCAAGAACTAAAACTGCACCCAGTCGATATCCACGGCTCCAAGTTCACAGGTGATGACCAGGTCAGTCACCCCCTTGGGCGTATATTCGAGTGGAGCGGTCAGTGTCATCCATTCTCCCTTCGAAGCTTCCTTCCCGCCTTTCAGCTTGAAGCGTGCTATGACGGTGCCTGTGTTCGTCGAACCTTCGCGCAGGCAGAACTCGGCATCTGCACAAGCCTTCACGCGTACCATGGCATTTCCTTTCGTCACACCTGAGAAATCCACGTCACTGTAGCACAGCCAACTGCCCGGCTTCGGCAGGCTTATCTGCCAGCCCTGGAAACGGTCCAGCGTATCGACGTAAGCCACGCTCACGTCGTCGGAGGCTGCACTGTAGCGATCGGGTTGCAGCACGCTGGTGGCTTGGCTGATGCCCACGCCTCGCTTGGTCTGGAATACCTCCTGTATGGTACCATCGTCGTTGAAGGCAATCTTCTCGACGCGTGCCGAACGACGCTTGTCGTCGCTTGGCGAATAGTCATTGCGGTGGTAGAAGATGTACCATTGTCCCTTGTATTCGACGATGCTGTGATGATTGGTCCAGCATGTATTGTCGTGCTCGGCCATGATGATGCCCTTGAAGTCCCATGGTCCCAATGGAGAACGCGACATCGAGTAAGCGAGCGTCTCGGTGGGGTTTTGCCCGTTGCTTGTATCACCGCGCACCCAGGGGAAAGTCAGGTAATACCAGTCTCCGCGACGGAAGGCAAACGGTCCCTCCTTGAATCCTTCGGGCAGTCCTTCCATTGCCTGTCCGCCCACGAGTATCGGGGGCATATTGGGAGCCTGTGCGTTAGCATTGCCGGGGAAGCGCAGCTCTGTCAATTCGCCATCGAGTTCCTTCATGTTTGCCTTGAGTTTGGCACCACGGATGCCCATCCCGCTCCAATAGATATATGCCTGTCCGTCGTTATCTATCAGCACGCAGGGATCGATGCCCATCACGCCCTTGATGGGTTCGGGTTCGCAGACAAATGGTCCTTCGGGGTTGTCTGCCGTGGCGACACCAATGGCAAAACCACGGCCCTCCTTCGGCGCATCGGGGAAATAGAAGTAGTATTTGCCATCCTTATAGACGCAGTCGGGTGCCCACATCGAATAGCCCTCGGGATTGCCCCAGGGGACGTTCTCCTGTGAGATGATCATCCCATGGTCGGTCCAGTCGGTAAGGTTCTCCGACGAGAATACGTGATAGTCGGCCATGCAGAACCAGTCCTGTCGTTGTCCCTCGGGTGGCATGATGTCGTGCGAAGGATAGACATAGACCTTGTCATTGAACACACGTGCCGTAGGGTCGGCAGCATAGATGCCCCGGATAATCGGATTCTGTGCCCCTGCTGTCAGCACGGAAAGCATGAAGAGGAGTGTAATGGCTTGTTTATTCATAAAAGTATTATTTAAGAGGTAAATGTGAATTCTGTCGGACTATATTGTCATAATATCCATCGCAAAGATATGCAAATCATCCCACAAACCTCCCATCCGACCAAGGAAAATCTCGTAAAATGGCGATAAAAGATGGCATTACCATATTTTTGCAATATACATTTACATTTTTCGTCGAAAAAATTTGGCGATTCGAAATATTATCATTATCTTTGCAGCCGCAAAAACGAACAACCACACATCACACACATATTTGGAGAGATGCTCGAGTGGTTGAAGAGGCACGCCTGGAAAGCGTGTAAACCCCTAAAGGGTTTCACGGGTTCGAATCCCGTTCTCTCCGCATCAAGCGCTTGCAAGAATTTGCAGGCGCTTTTTATATCGTCTTCGCGAAATCGATTTCCAAATCTGTTGAGGAGCAAAATGTCGGTTTTTGTGTAAAAATATTGCACGATATGCGTTATTTTTCCAATCTATTTGGTGATTCGATATTATTTCAGTATCTTTGCCGCGGAACTTGCAGTCATCCGACACCAATTCCAATTTAATGAACCGCAAATTATGACGATACAAGAATTTCGTGACTACATGGCATCGGGCAAACCCGTGGTCGGAGGTTCCGATGTCCACATGATGTTCCATCAGCTGTCGCAGGAGGCATTGAAGATAACGGCTGAGATCAACGGCAAGTACCATACTCCCGAAGAACTCCATGCGCTATTGGAGCAACTTTGGGGACGTGAAGTGCCCAAGACGGTAGGCATGTTCCCACCCTTCCACACCGATTGCGGCAAGAACACCATCGTTGGCGAACATGTCTTCATCAATATGGGCTGCAAGTTCCAAGACCAGGGCGGCATCACCATCGACGAAGGCGCGCTCATCGGTCACAACGTCGTGCTCGCCACCATCAACCACGACCTTGACCCTGCCCGTCGTCAGAGCATGAGCTATGCCCCCATCCATATTGGCAAGAACGTCTGGATTGGAGCCAATGCCACTGTGCTTGCTGGTGTGACCATCGGCGATGGCGCCGTTGTTGCAGCAGGTGCTGTTGTGACTAAGAATGTCGAGCCGAATACGATAGTAGGTGGTGTTCCAGCCAAGGTGATTAAAAAGATAGAGATAAAAGACGGATAAATCGGAATTTATAGAGGAGCTAAAATGGTTAACTACGGATTGAAGGATAAAGTTGCCCTGATTACTGGTGCTAATAATCCACAGGGCATTGGAGCAACTACGGCATTAACTTTTGCTCGCGAAGGGGCAAAGGTGG
>JAFWRO010000056.1:0-51775 GCA_017519885.1 Bacteroidales bacterium
GTGTCCAACCTCCTCCAGGTCGTTGTGCTTACCGCTCACGGGCAGACATTTCTGGCTGTCGGCAGCACGGCTGAACTTCTTCTCGACATTGCCGAGAATGATATCCTTGAACTGGTTCATGCCAGCATTTGTAAACATCAGGGTGGGGTCACCTTTGAGCACCATCGGAGCCGATGGTACGATGGTGCAGCCCTTCGAAGCAAAGAACTTCAGGAAGCTCTCGCGGATTTCTTTTGCAGTCATCATTTCTTTTTCGTTTTATATTTTGCGCGCAAAGATATGAAATTTCTTGATATGTTGGTATTTATTTGTGCAAAAAAATAATCTAACCTCCCCATTAGTTGAAGGTTTGTATGTTATAGTTTACAAGAAAAACCTCCTCCCGAGGTGGGAAGAGGTTTATGCAGGGGTGCTGAAAATCAGAAGCGGAAGTAGATCTCGCCCCAGATTTCGTTGTAGTCTGAGTTATCGCCGAGTGAGCGCTTGTTGTTGTAGTTGTACTGGATCTGGAACATCAGGTTCTTGTGGATCTGGAAGTCCGAGATGAACGAGTACATATTATGGGAGTTGCCCCACTCCTTGCCCAGACGGTAGCACTGGTATTCGGCAGCAATCTTCCACCAGTCGTTAACGGGCATTCCGCCAATCACGTACCAGGCATCAGCCTTGCCGAGGTCCGACTGTCCGTGGCCCCATTCGCTGCGCAGTGTCCAGCCCTTGTTGTCATATTTCAGGCCGAAGGCGTAGCGGTTCTTGCTGTGCTCCACGCCATTGTAGATGTAGTCGCCGTGCCAGCCGAAGAAGCCGATGAAGAGGTTCTTGATGGGTTGAACCTGAATGGTACCGATGACGTCCTTCTTGCCGTCAGCATCGCTGGTGTTGATGCCCTGGCCGTTCCAGATGCCGATCTGGTAGTGGATGAGGTCATATCCACCCTTCATCTTGCCGAAGTCACCCTGGATCTGCAAGCCCTGGTCACGTCCGCCGTCCGAGTCGGAGCCGGCACCGGCAGCCTTCTTCACATAGTCGTCATGACCAGTGAGGGCCTTGGTGAAGAGCGAATAGTCGCCTGCGGTGATGTCCCAAGGATTCATGGGGTTCTCGAAGCCGAAGGCACGCTTGTACTGACCGAACTTGATCTTGAAGAAGCTGTAGCGCTGCCACTCAAGGAATACGTCCTTCATATGGAACGAGGCGTTGTTCACCTGTACCTGGATGCGGTACTTGAAGTCCTTGAAGATGGTGCCGTCAACGTATGCACGGATGAGGCGCTGGTTGAAGCCTGCACCGCCGTGCGAGCCGGCCTGGTCGCTGTAGGAATAGCGGCCGATGTAGTAACCGCCGAACTTGGGAGCCGAAGCGAAGCCGGTTACGGTGCGGCCGTACTGTGGCTTGTCGTCCTTCGGGGCGGGTTTGTCACCATGTCCGCGGCGTGGGCCGGGACCTTGTGGATCCATGGCGTTTTCGATGGCGTCGTTCAGCATCGAAGTGAAGAATCCCGAAGGTTCATCCTCTGATGAAACAGTCGTAGTATTCTCAGCGGCATTGGCCACGTTGGTTTCGGGCTCAACGGCCCAAACTGGCAGCGCAAAGGCAAATGCAGCTGCGATTGTCAAGAGCTTTTTCATAGTAGTAATATGTTAGTGGTTTGGTGTTTGTCAGAATACCAGGAACATCCAGCAATAGCCGATGACGAGGCCGAGCAGGCCGATGATCAGGCCGACCTTGATCATGTCCTTCTGCTGAATGAATCCCGTCGAGTGGGCAATGGCATTCGGTGGTGTCGAGATAGGCAGGATCATCGAGACGGAAGCTGCGATGGCAACGCCGATGAGCATCTGCGACAGGCCGCCTTGTGTCAGCGTACCGCCGGCCACCATGGCACCTGCTACCACGCCGAGCACGGGAGTGAGGAGCGAAGCGGCTGCCGAGTGGCTGATGAAGTTCGAGAAGCCGTAGCATACCAGACCCGAGATGATCATCACGAGCAACGGGCTCCACTGGTCAAATGGGATCGAGTTGACCAGTACTTCCGAAAGTTTGGTCGTGTTGAGGGCCACGCCGAGAGCAAAACCGCCGGCTACCATCCAGAGCACCGACCAGTTGATTTCCTCAAGGTCATGCTTGGTGAATACACCTGTGGCAGCAAAGACGGCCACGGGGAGCAGGGCTACGATATTGGAGTTCAAACCTAAGTTCAGGAGGTCGGCAAAACACCAGAGGAAGATGGTTACGATAAAGGTCACGATGACAATCCACGACTGGTGGTTCGAATGGAAGTGTCCGGTGATATCCAGTTTGATTTCCTTCTGCGTGAAGGGGAACATGATGCGGAGCAGTATCCAACCGGCAATAAGCAGAATAGCTACCAGGGGCACCATCTTGAGCATCCATTCGCCGAACGAGATGCTGAGTCCGAGGTTCTCGTTGAGGTAACCCAGCACGATGGTATTAGGAGGCGTGCCGATAGGCGTTGCAATACCTCCGATGTTGGCACCGATGGGAATGGCGAGAGCCAGGGCAGTGCGGTCCTTCGAACCCTCAGGCATGGCGCGCAGTACGGGAGCCAGGAAGGCCAGCATCATGGCTGCAGTAGCCGTGTTCGATACGAAAGCCGAGAAGACGGCAGTCACGACGATGAAGCCCAGCAGCACGGTGGCTGGCTTGGTGCCGAAGGGTGCGAGCAGGTTCTTGGCAAGCACCACGTCGAGTTTCGTCTTGGTAAGTCCGATAGCTAGCACGAAGCCGCCGATGAAGAGCAGGATGGTCGGGTCGGCAAAGCAGTGCATGATGTTCTTATAGGGAACGTAGATGGCATCCTCCACACCCATGAACGGGGTCAGTCCCTTGTCGGATATGGTGAATAGCATGACCACGATGATCAGTACCGACGTACACCACGAGGGTATGGCTTCGGTGAGCCACATGATGGCTGCAAAGACAAAAATTGCGATGACGCGCTGTTGTACGGCATTGAGCCCTTCAATGCCAAAGGTGTCGGTTGGGAGGAAGGCAATGACGAACGCCAGGATGGTGGCAATAATCATTCTCAGATAGCTGCTGAACTTGAAGCGTGTCTTTGACTTCTTCTTGTGATAGGAGTGCACTAAGTGGGCTCCATGAAAGGTTTTGAACATTATTGAAAATATTTAATAATTAAGATAATGCTTGCGCTCACGCGCAATAATGCGGTGCAAAGATAATTATTTTTCTCCGAAAAACCTTTGCGTGTTTTCCACTTTTCTTTATTTTAATTGTTAAATAGTATTCATAGCCAACTCTACATATCATTTTACTCAAGTTACGCATTTGCTAAACTTGAAAGATAATAAGGGATATTTAGGGATATTAAGGGATGTGAAGGGACGTCACTCCCCCTATAGAGAATGCGTCCCGATTAACATTCGTCCCTTAATGTCCCTTAGCATCCCTTAAAATCCCTTAGCATCCCTTAGAATTGATTGTGCCGCAATGTATCCCATGGTCCATGCTGCCTGCAGGTTGAACCCGCCCGTCACGGCATCGACGTCGAGCACTTCGCCCGCGAAGTACACGCCCCGATGCTGCTTGCATTCCAGGGTGTTCGGGTCGATGTTCGTGAGCGATACGCCCCCGCAGGTGACGAATTCTTCCTTGTATCGGCTCTGCCCCGTGATGCGGTAGGTGTCGTTGCACAGGGTCGCCACCAGTTTGTTGAGCTGTTTGCTCCCCACTTCGGCACATCGTCGCTCGGGGGCCAACTCTATTTTATATAAAAGGTGATTCCATAGGCGCTGGGTGAGCAGGTGGACGGTGCCTATCTGCTTCTTGGGTTGTTCGTTCATCCGTTGCTGAAGCAATGTGCGCACCTCTTCCTCGTTCAAGTTGCCCATCCAGTTCACCGAAAGTGTGGCCTGGTAGCCCTTGTCGGCAAGCCAGCGTGCCGCATGACTCGACAGGCGTAGGATGGCAGGGCCCGACATGCCCCAATGAGTGATCAGCAAAGGTCCGTCGGCCTTGTAGTTGGTCCCCGGCAGACGCACTTCCGCCTGTTTCACCACCACGCCCATTAACGTGGTGATGGGATCCTTGTCGCCCTCCTCGCCGATGTTGAAGGTGAATAGGGAGGGGACGGGAGGAACCATCTCAAGCGCCAGTTCCGAAAGGAAGTCCAGACCCGATGCCTTCGGCGAGCCGCCTGTCGCCACCACCACGTTGTCATAGACTTCGCTTCGGCTGTCGGTGCTTATCCGGTAACTGTGTTCGTTGCAGGGACTGATTTCCCTCACGCGCTGGTTGGTGTAGATTCTTATGCCCTGCATTCCTCTGAGCAGTGTAGTGACTATCTCCATTGCGTCCTGGCTCTGTGGGAAGACGCATTGGTCGTCCTGCGTCACCAGTCGCACACCTTCATCCTCGAACCACTGCATGGTAGCCCGATGGTCGAAACGCTTGAGCAGGCGCTTCATCAGATTGTATCCTCTTGGATAAACCTGGTTCATGCTCCTCACTTCGGCAAAACTGTTGGTCAGATTGCAACGTCCACCGCCCGTGATGGCCACCTTCTGCAAGGGCTTCTGTCCGCTTTCGTATACGTCGATCTGCGAATCCGGACGGAGCCTTTTCAGAATGTTTGCGCAAAAACAACCCGCTGCGCCTGCACCAATGATTGCTGTTTTCATGCTGCAAAGATAGTGTTTTTTTCATCTCCTGCCAATGATTTTCGCGGAAATATAAATTAAATAGGAGTAAAATCGTACAAATTAGATTTAAAATCGTAAAATCGATAAATATTTTACGATTCTGGAGTCCCTCTCTATCGAATATCCATATCTTTGCATCGCATTACAAGAAGAACCGAGCCGTGAGGCTCCGTGTAAGACTGACTCAAGATTTGCTTAACTATGATAGGTTTAAGGCAAGGGAAGATTCCCTTGCCTAATTTTTTTATAAAAAAGTCCCTCCATAATTTGGAGTTTCAGAAAAACTTGCGTACCTTTGTGCCCGCAAAATATATAAGATGTATGCAAACCTATAAACTTTACGCCAACAACCCCAACCCGCGCATCCTGCAGGACATCGCCCAGGTCGTTCGCGATGGGGGCATTGTCATCTATCCTACTGATTCGGTGTATGCCATCGGTTGTGATGCGCTCAACCAGCGTGCTGTCGAGAAGATCTACCAGTACCGCAAGGAGGAACAGAAGAACGGACATCTCTCGATCATCTGCCGCGACATCGCACAGGCTGCCGAATACGTGCGTATCTCCGACCGTCAGTTCAAGCTCCTTCGCAAGAACCTTCCTGGTCCATTCACGTTCATCCTGGAGGCAGGCTCGAAGTTGCCAAAGGTATTCCGCAGTCGTAACACCGTAGGTATCCGCATCCCCGACCAGCCTATCCTGCACACCTTGCTCGAAGAACTCGATCGTCCGCTTCTCACCACCTCGCTCAAGGTACAGATGGAGGATGGCGACGAGGACAACGAGATCAGTTATATGACCGACCCGTTCCTCATCGAGGAGGCTTTCCAGAACCAGGCCGATGTGCTCATCGACGGCGGTTATGGCGAGGAGCAGCCCTCCACCGTGGTGAGTCTGCTCGAAGGCGAGCCTGAGGTGCTGCGTCAGGGCGTGGGCCAACTTGAAGAATAATGGTTTATCCGCAGAACATAGAAGACAAACTCGGGTTCGGCAAGATCCGTGATATGGTCCGGGGGGCAACGCTTTGCCCCCTGGGGGCTCGTCGTGTCGATGACATGCAATTCCTTACCGACAGGCGCGCCTTACAGCACGAACTATCCCTGCTCGACGAGATGAAGCGTCTTATCGAGCAGGCTGCCCAGCCTCTGCCTACCGACTGCTTCTTCGACCTCACACCTGCCCTCAAGCGTGTCCGTGTGGCGGGCACATTCATGGAAACCGACGAACTTTATGACCTGATGCGCAGCCTGCGCACCATCGAAGCCCTCGTGCGTTACCTCAATCCCAGGCCGGGCGAAGAGGTGCGTACCGCCGATGCTTCACAAGGTGGAGTAGCCGCACAGGATTTCGTCGCGCGTTTCCCGCTCCTTCACAGCATGGCACAGGGCGTGGTCACCTTCCCCGACATTGTCCGCAAGATCGACCAGACCTTGACGCCCACCGGGGAGATACGCGACAATGCCAGTCCCCAACTGGCCGAGATTCGCCGCGAGATGCAGCGCAACCTCTCATCCATAGGCCGTCTCCTCAATGGCATCCTGCGCAATGCCCAGGCCGAGGGATATGTCGATAAGGACACCACACCTACTATGCGCGACGGTCGTCTGGTCATCCCCATCCCGCCTTCGTCCAAGCGACGTCTGCGCGGTATTGTCCACGACGAGTCGGCCACCGGAAAGACGCTCTATGTCGAGCCTGCCGAAGTGGTGGAGGCCAACAACCGCATCCGTGAACTCGAAGGCGAGGAACGGCAGGAGATCATCCGCATCCTCTCGTCGATTGCCAACCTCATTCGTCCCGACATCGACAATCTGCTTGAGAGCTACGACTTCCTGGGCGAAATAGACTTCCTGCGCGCCAAGGTGCGTTTTGCCCACGAGATTGACGGCATCGTGCCTCGACTCTCCGAACAGAACATCACCGACTGGGTGCAGGCGCGTCATCCGCTGCTCTACCTCCGTTACAAGCAGTTGGACCGCACGGTGATGCCCCTCGATATCCTGCTCGACCACAAGAAGCAGCGCATAGTACTCATTTCTGGCCCGAACGCTGGCGGCAAGTCGGTATGTCTTGAGACACTCGGCCTTGTTCAGTATATGCTCCAGCATGGCCTGCCCGTGCCTATGAAGGACAACTCCGAGGTGGCTGTCTTCGACCATATCTTCATCGACATTGGCGACGAGCAAAGCATTGACAACGACCTCTCGACCTATTCGAGCCACCTGCAGAACATGAAGTTCATGCTGCGCAACGCACATGGTTATCGTCGTGCCCACGGAGAGTTCACGGGTTCGGGCGGCACCCTTGTACTCGTCGATGAGTTCGGTTCAGGTACCGAGCCGCAGATAGGTGGTGCCATAGCCCAGGCCATTCTTTCGAAACTCAACGAACAGCAGGTGAACGGTGTCATCACCACCCACTTCACCAACCTGAAACTCTTTGCCGACGAGACGCCCGGCATCGTCAATGGTGCCATGCTCTACGACCGAGGCGAGATGCGGCCGTTGTTCCGCCTCGAAGTGGGAAGACCAGGTTCCTCGTTTGCCCTCGAGATCGCTCACAAGATCGGACTGCCCCGCGATGTGATTGACAATGCGAAGGAGATTGTGGGTTCCGACTATGTCAATATGGACAAATACCTTCAGGACATCAGCCGCGACAAGCGCTATTGGGAGCAGAAGCGTCAGAAGGTGCACCAGCAGGAGAAGGAACTCGAACAGAAGTCGCAGGAGTACGATGAGAAGACACGCGAACTGAAGACCAAGCGTCAGGAAGTGATGCAGCAGGCACGCGACGAGGCCAACCAACTTATGCAACAGGCCAATGCACGCATCGAGAAGACCATCCGCGACATCAAGCAGGCTCAGGCCGAGAAGGAGGCGACGCGCAAGATACGCGAAGAGCATGAGCGCTTCAAGCAGAAGCGTCTTCAGGAACCCAAACCCGTGGTACCTCCCTCAGTCGTCGAACAATCGGGCGATCAGAACGCTGTCGCCGTTTCGGCTTCCGATGCGCTCCAGCCGGGCGATTATGTTCGCCTCAAGGGACAGCAGACGGTGGGAGAGGTGCTTTCGGTCAACGGTCGTCAGGTGCAGGTGGCTTTTGGCATGATCAAGTCGATGGTCGATTTCGCACGACTCGAAAAGGTCAGCCGCAATCAGCTGAAGAAGGAGCAGACCTACACCAATGGTATGGGAGCGTTGCTTAAGGATTCCGAGACGCCTGTCGAAGTGATGTCGAGTCGACGTTCTTCGTTCAAGCAGCAACTCGACGTACGTGGTATGCGCGCCGATGAGGCACTACAGGCTGTGATGTATTATATGGACGATGCCATCCTCCTCTCGGTTAGCCAGGTTCGCATTCTCCACGGCACAGGCACTGGCGCCCTTCGTCAGGCCATCCGCCAATATCTCAGCACTCTTCCCGGCATCAAGGACTTCCACGACGAACATGTCCAGTTCGGCGGCTCCGGCATCACTGTCGTCGAATTAGACAATTAACCATTTTGTTCCAAACAATAATTGTTAATTGTTAATTATTAATTGTTAATTGAATTGTTATTTATGAACTTCCTTGGCACCATTATCTGGTGGATCTTCGGAGGCCTCGAAGCCGCCATCGGTTATTTCACAGGCAGTCTGGCTATGGCATGTACCATCATCGGCATTCCCGTAGCATGGCAGACCTTCAAGATTGGCCTTCTCTGCCTCTTCCCCTTTGGTTCGAAAGTTCGAAGCACATCGAGCCCTACGGGTTGCATCCGCATTCCGCTCAACATTATCTGGCTTATCTGCGGAGGCCTCTTTGCCTGCCTGATGCATATCGTTTTCGGCATATTGCTCTACATCATCATCATTGGCATCCCCTTCGGCAAGCAGCACTTCAAACTCGCCAAACTCTCCCTTGCCCCCTTCGGCAAGGCAGTGGAGTTGGGTATTTAATAAACACAGACCCCCTCTAATCCCCCTGCTTAGGGGGAAGAATTAAGCCCGAACAAAATCACTAATTATTAATTTCGGCCCTCAGGTCCTCCCCCTAAGCAGGGGGATTGAGGGGGTCTCCTTAATCCTTATTGCCCTATGATCACTCGCCAAAGCATTATTGCCCTATATAATAAGCAGCGCCTTGCTTTCGACGAATTACGAAAGCAGCAGGAACAGGAGATGGACGACCTCCTTCGTCAATATGCCATCGACAATGGATGTCCCCAAGTGGGCGACGTCATGAAGGTCCATGGCATCAACCGTTGGGTGAAGGTCAAGCGCTTCTCGCCTACTTTCGTAAGAGGTGGTGTCGAGTTGAGTTATTACTGCACCAATTGTCACAGCGATGGTACTCCCAACAGCAGCGATACCCGCGAGCGTCGCTACACTTATCTCGAAGGAGTTCCCGAGTTGTTCGAAGGTCTTTATTAATGAAATCGTAGCATGTCCCCCAGCGAACGTTGGGGGACATCATTTTATAGAACCATATCCTTCAACGAACGTTAGGGGACATCCTTCCATCGAATCATGTCCCTCTACGAACGTTGAGGGACATGCCACTATCGAATCATGTCCTTCTGCGAACGTTGAGGGACATCCTACCATCGAATCATGTCCTTCTACGAACGTTGGCGGACATACTGCTATCGGATCATGTCCTTCTACGAACTTTGGGGGACATGCCACTGTAGAATCATGTCCTTCTACGAACGTTGGAGGACATGCTACTATCGGATCATGTCCTTCTGCGAACGTTGGAGGACATGCTACCATCGGATCATGTCCTTCTGCGAACGTTGAGGGACATCCTACTATCGAATCATGTCCCTCTACGAACGTTGGCGGACATGCTACTGTCGAATCATGTCCCTCTGTGAACGTTGACGCACCATTTCCTGCGGAATATTGTACGTCTGCGAACATTGGCACACAATTTCCTGCAGAATATTGTACGCCTACGAACGTAGGCGGACATGCCACGATTGGAAATGAGGAATTACATTTTCGGATTCTTCGTCTTTTATGTCATCAAGCACTCTGTCGCGCGTCACGATGCTTTATGCTGCAGAAGCAAGCACTCCGACGGCCGACAGAATGCTTTCTACAATAGCGGAAGTACTCTGTCGCTCGTCAGAGTACTCAATCCCGCCGAAGCAGGCATTCTGTCGCCCGTCATGATGCGCTATCCAGTCGAGGCATAACCAATCCTGGCCAAGAATGGTCATTCTTTGATCGAAGCAAGTACTCTGACGCGCGTCAGAGTGTTCTCTCCAATCGCGGAAGCACTCTGTCGGCCGTCACGATGCTTTATACTGCAGGAGCAAGTACTGTGTCGCGCCTCAGAGTACTCTATCCAAATGCGGAAACACTCTGTCGGCCGACATAATGCTTACTCCAACTGCGGAAATACTTTGACGGCCGTCAGAATGCTTGATTACATTTCACAAGGTCATCCTTCTCGCAAACCTGTTTTTTTCGTAAATTATACGTTAGGTTAGGTATGTTAGCCTAACTTTTAAACTTTTTACAAAAAAAATAAAAAATACGAATAATGAATTTTTATTTTTTTAAAAATATTATAGTAGGTTTGCCTAACCTACCTAACCTAATCTATTATTTTCGCCTAAATAATGCCGAAAACGCACTATTTTATTCGTTTTCTCGTTAAAAAGTCACCCATTTTCGAAACTCCAAATAATCCATTCCTCTATTTATTTGAAAAAAACAGCCTATAATTTTTGCAAACTCCATACTATATGAACTGAGTCATATAGATGGGAAGCAGAAGAGTTTCCTTGTCCTTTTTCAAATCTTTTGTATAGATCAGATAACGCCTTTCGATGATGTGAGAAAACTTTTCGCAGAATGCATCAAGGGACTTGTGGGTATTGTAACCAGAAGATTTTACCTCAATAGGATGAAGTTTGGCTCCGCGCGAAAGAAGGAAGTCAATCTCATAGTTGTGGGTTGCATCCTTTGGCCATGTGTAATAGAACAATTTATTCCCAGATGTTGCAAGCATCTGAGCCACCATATTTTCATAGACATAACCAAGATTAGTATTTAATTTGTCACTTAATAGTTTTTGATATATGACATTTTCAGTGTGGTCTTTATCCCAAAAGGCAAGAGTCACAAACAATCCGGTATCGGCACAGAAGAGTTTGAATTTTGAAATGTCTTTTGTCAACGACATGCCTACATTCGGGTCGTTTGAATGATATGCAAAGAGAGTTGTCTTGCTGTCTTCAAGATTTCTCATAAATTCAAACATCTTCTCATCGTCAACATTTCCAAGCACGGAATATGGCTTATAACGGTTATTCGTTTGACTCAACTGGGAGGGTATTTCCATGAAGAGTGTCTCCAAACGCCCCGTTGGATCAAGTTTTTGGAAATCGTCCTGATAAATCTTGATAATACCACGCTTTGCAAGATCGACCATACTCAAATTATTCGTTTCAAGATATGCGTTCACAGCCTGCGGCATTCCGCCTACCAGCATATATAGCCTAAAGTCACGCATCTTTTCGCGGTGTGCTTTATCAAGTGGAAGCCTGTTCTCAAAGAACGTATGGAGCAGAGGAACTGTAGCTTCATCCCCTAATGCCCAACGGAACTCCTCGTAATCCATTGGGTAGAGCGTGACGCGCTCCTCCTCACTGGGGAGAGTGATATTCTTCGTGTTCTTCTTGATGCTGATGAGAGAACCTGTCTCAATATAATCGTAGCGACCATCATTGACCAGATACTTGATGGCCTGACGAGCAAGGGGGCAATTTTGCACCTCGTCAAAAATGATGACGGACTTGCGTTTTTTCAAGACGACATTATACAATGCTTGCAGCTGCAGAAAGATATAATCTTTGTTCATAAGATTGCCGAACAAAGATTTCACATCGTCGGATGCCTCATTAAAGTCTATGAGAATGTACGACTCATATTCGTTCTTTGCGAAATGTTCAACTAGTGTTGATTTGCCAACACGTCGAGCACCTTCAACAAGGATAGCAGTCTTGCCATTCTGTACTCGCTTCCATTCGAGGAGACGGTCATACAATTTCCGCTTAAAAATACGTCCCATGATGAGCAGATATATTGGTATTCGTGCGCAAAAATAGGCATTATTTTTGACTTACGCAAATTTTTTTATAGGAAACCTACGAAAATACGGAAATTTTTTAGTGCAAAACCTACGAAAATACGGAAATCTTTCAATTTTTTGCATATAAGGACTTCAACACCCATGATGTTAGTATCGGCAGAATTTCAGCAAATCAGTTTGTTTATTCTTTTCATACGTTTCCATATTGATAAATCAAATCAACCTCATAAGGACACCACTTCTGCAGCATGTCCTCGCAGTACATGATGATTGCCTTGGTTCCTATCGTAAAGCGGTCGTTGGTAAGGTCGCTCGAGATGCCTGGATGATTCTCGATATATCTTGCAACCACCTGCTTGTAGTATTCAAAAAAGGGAGGTGCGTTCTGCGAGTGACGAATAAACAACTCCTCGATATACTGCAAAGACACATATTTATATCGAAATTAGCAAAATGTTCGCTACAAAATTAAATAATTATGATTATTTTTGGAGATGCCATCTATAATCTTTATCTTTGCATAGGCAATAACAACGCTAACAAGCAGGGCGGGCAGAGCGACTTGTTGTGACTTGCTTGAGAATTAGTATCTTTGCATAGGCAATAACAACTGATGTAATCAAAGCAATTAACTCTGATGAGTTGTGACTTGCTTGAGAATTAGTATCTTTGCATAGGCAATAACAACGGATTGTACCGCTGCTTCGCAAACGCGGTTGTTGTGACTTGCTTGAGAATTAGTATCTTTGCATAGGCAATAACAACCTCCGACTCTATCAGATGATGCAATCACTTGTTGTGACTTGCTTGAGAATTAGTATCTTTGCATAGGCAATAACACGAAGACCTTGCCCCTGAGGAGTTCTGCAGGAAGATTAGAGAAGAGGTTGAGGGGATGAAGGAGGGGCATGAGGAGTAAAGCATCCCAAACAAAAACAATTCAGGCTGATCCAAATGGACCAGCCTGAATTTTGTCTTTATCTTCTTATCTCTCAATCACCACTTCCTTAAACTTACTAAAGAATGGATGATGCCGATAGGCATAGCCTGTTCCTATGGGGACGTAGAGTGTGATTTTCGAAAGATCAAGACTAGTAAAAGACATAGCATTTAAATCAATTGGCTTCTTGTGTCTTAGATGTAATTTAGTGAGGCATATGCAACCATAGAAGGCAAATTTCCCTATCTCAACTACACTATCAGGAATCATTATCGAGGTAATGCTTGAGCATCTAGAGAAGGCACGAAACCCTATCTTAGTCACACTGTCCGGAATCTCTATCGAGGTCAGGCTCGTGCAGCCCCCAAAGGTCCAATCCTTAATCATAGTCACACTGTCCGGAATCTCTATCGAATTGAGGTTAGTGCAGCCAGAGAAGGTATAGGCATCAATCTCAGTCACACTGTCCGGAATCTCTATCAAGTTGAGGCTCATGCAACCACCGAAGGCATGATAACCAATTCTAGTCACACTGTCCGGAATCTCTATCGAGGTGAGGTGTGTGCAGCCATAAAAGGCATAATTTTCAATCACAGTCACACTGTTCGGAATCTCTATCGAGGTGAGGCGTGTGCAGCCCTTGAAGGCATTCTCCCCTATCTCAGTTACTCCTTCAGTAATAACCACAGCACCTTTATAGTTCTTTTTGCAGCCAATGACAGTCTTGCCATCTTCACTCAAGATAAGATAATCGTTTTGTTCCATAGTATCGCCATTTCAGTTAATTAGAATGTTTAAACGCCGCAAAGATACGCCTTTTCTGCAAATTTTCCAAATTTTTAGGCCTGTTTCTGCGAATGCCTCGTATGGATTATGAGGTTATTTCTCATTTTCCTTGTTAATTTTCATTAAAAACCACCTCAAATGCCATCAGATTGATTTACACATTTATTACTTTTAGCATATTATTATAGAAAGAGATAGTTAATCTTATACAATAATTTAATTACAATTAGTTATGAATGTTTCAGACAAAGCTGCAAATTACGCTGAAGGTAAGGCGAATGAGTTCATCAAAAAGGCTATAGCACAAGCTTATGCCGATGGATATCAGGATGGCTACAATGACAGAGAAGCCGAAATCCCCGTAGACCTTCGAGACAATAAGACCGAATACGTTGATCTTGGCCTTCCCAGCGGCACCTTGTGGGCAGCGGATTTTGAAAAGGATTGTGGCGCAAATATTTACCTTCCTTATGGTAAAGCTCAGAACTATTCGATCCCAACTGAGGAGCAATGGAATGAATTAAAAGAGTGCTGTGAGTGGAAATATGACATTGAGAGGTCAGGTTTTAAACAAGTTAAATGTATAGGCCCAAATGGTAATTATATCTCTTTCGAAAGAACTCGAATGAGAAAAGCTAATGATTTGGACTACACTGATGAGGCAGCCTATTTCTGGATTAACAAAGAAGAAAGCGACAACCTAAAAAGTGCAGTAAAATTTTATGGTTCTTCAAATATGAATGGCCATTGCGAAATAAGATATATCTTCTCAGGCTATCAACTTCCGATAAGGTTGGTAAGATAAGCCATTGAGGGCTATGTTAAATTATCCCCGTTCCTTTTAATCAAAGGAGCGGGGATAATATCATAATAACAATTACAGATACCAACCAGATAATTGCAGATAGCATCTTTCCTCTCCACTACTTTCATCATCCCACCAATTGGCCAACGACAGGCGTATGATTGTCCCTGCAGGAATCCTTCTTATACAAGGTTGGAATCCAACATATTTTATACGTATCCTATCGTAAAAGAAATAGTCCTTTCCAAACTGAACGGAGTGAATCAAATCTTTATCTGCTATCCAGAACTCTGTGCTGAAGGAAGGAACATTACTACGATTTACATAATTACGTGTTCCTTCTAAATGCAGCATTCCTTGAAAAGCACGGCTTAAACTACCTCTTGTCAAACGTAGTGATGAAGCGTTTTGGCGGACATAATCATCAATTCCTTGAACTCCTACATTTTCAATTTTGCGAATAGGTGTAGTCTGCTTATCTTCGGTATGAGGCGCTGGGCGAACATTCCACGCGGTTTCTACACTCATACTCCATCTGTCACCAATCTCATACGGCGCATCTGGGGGAAGATTTCCACCGCGTTCGTTGTGAATACGAATCAATTCATTGGTGTTCTCGTTTATTCCACCAACGCAAACGCCGTTTTTCATTTGTGTTTTTGATACTATTAGAACAGTTGCCATAGTGATTAGAGATCTATGATGTCGTTTCCGTATAGTTTACTTATCTCTTTAGCTACCAAAGATCGGTGGCATGCACTTGCATGCTCTTCAACGCAGAAAAATACTACATTTTTCGCTCCAGCTTTTTCCAGGACCGATATAAGATTCTTCATATCGAAAATGGATAAAATTTGCGAATTGTATTCTTTTACAAATATATCTCCAAGAGTAGTTCGCTGCTTCTTGGTTTCGTTATTGAGCTTGTCAGCATCTTTTTGTTTTTGCCGTATTTCGGAAGTGGGTGCCAGTTCCTTAATGTACATATAGTTGATACCCAGCTCCCTCAATTTTGCTTGTAAATAATTACTATTGACATAACGATATTGAGAGCCTCTTACACCTCTTCGCTGACGAATGTCACAGAACATATCTATGTGATTCTTCGTAAGCTTTTCAAAGAAACTATTTTCTGTGGAATTATAAACTCCTATTGTAAAAAAGTTAATCATAAGCAAATACTTCTTCTGTTTCTTCTTTATATATTTTCTTTGATTTGAAATATGGCATAGGACAGGGAAAGAGACTTTGGTCTGGTGGAGTCCATTGCCCTTTGGTTAGCTCCATTATCACATGAACCTCGTCGATGAAAACACCAGCCGAAACAATATGTTTCATATTGATGTTGTAGTTTTCATACAGTTCTCGCCCAATGAGTTTACTCCTATGACACAGTGATGGATCTGATTCGCTGCACATCACAGCAACATTGAATCGTTTTTCATTCGCATTGACGAGTCTTTGTATCCCTTCTTTGAATGATGGTTCTTGCGCCATCTTTTCGTAATCAAAGTGTCCTTCGGAATCATAGCAAGATTCGTTGATTGGCCTGCCACCAATTATATTTCCCATATAGGCATAAACGATATCATGGCTCTTCAAATAGTTGGCAATCTCCTTTTGATTATACTGAGGTGCCCATTTGGAGAACGGTGTACTACGGACATCAATAACAAACTGGATACCAAAAGAAATGAGTTCTTCATAAAACTCCTCTAAAGGTTTCTGTCCATGTCCTATTGAAAATAAAGTCGTTTGCTCGTTCATTTTGTAAATACCGATTGTGATATGGGATTTGTGAATAATCGTATTATTTGCTTAAAATAATGTATTTGTTGTTCTTTGATAGCAAAGATACGAATAATACTTCAATCTTATTATGATTAAATGTTTAAAGTATCGAAAAAAAGACTTGAAAAGATGTTTTTTGTACCAAATTGCAATCTCCAGCGTGCAGGTCTGCTCGACGAGATAGCCCACTTTTCTTAATCGAAGGTAAGAAGAGAAGATATGGGGTTAAAACTACTTATATATTCATAAGTGAAATGACGGAAAATGTTATGCCCCGTTCAACAGGAGGCTGAACATTTCATCATAGAGGATATAACCACCCCTCTCTTTTAATCGATATTCCAATATGCGTCAGGATCACCGTCAAGAACATCATCTATGTCTTGGTCACTCCAACCTTCGACATCTTGAGCATAAGAGCCATGATAGCTATCAAAAGTTCGATCATTATAATAGCTGTCCTCAGAATGATAATAATTATCACCTAAGTCTTCATAACCAACTCCTCTATTCAGTCTCAAATCATCATTTTGGAGGTTGGTGCAGCCCCAGAAGGCATCCTGCCCTATCAAAGTCCAAGCAAGAATTTCTATAGAGGTGAGGTTGGTGCAGCCTGAGAAGGCACATCTCCCTATACATTTTACACTTTTAGGAATCTTTATCGAAGTGAGGCTGGTGCAGCCTTTAAAGGCACTATCCCCTATCACAGTCACACTGTCTGGAATCTCTATCGAGGTGAGGCTGGTGCAGCCACGGAAGACATCCCTTTCAATCTCAGTAACGCCGCAAGGGATTTTAATTGATGTGAGACTGGAGCAGCCTTCGAATGCACTATCCCATATCTTAGTCACATTGTCAGGAATCACTATCGAGATGAGCTTGGTGCACCCGCGGAAGACGCCATATCTAATCTCAGTCACACTATTCGGAATCTTTATCGAAATGATGCTCGTGCAGCCGTAGAAGGCACTAGCCCCTATCACATTCAAACCGTAAAATATCTTAATAGAGAAAAGGTTCGTGCAGCCGTAGAAGGCACCATTCCCAATTTCAGCCACACTGTTTGGAATCAATATTGAAGTGAGGCTGGTGCAGCCACGGAAGGCCCAATCTCCAATCTCAGTCACACTATCAGGAATATCTATTGATTCTTTTCCATCAGGGACAGTAATCAGCGTCGACATATCCTTAGAATAAAGGACTCCATCCCTTGAACAATAAACGGTATTATTTTCAGCAACAATAATATTCAATAATTTGGTGCATCGATAGAAGGTACAATCCCCTATCTTAGTTACATTGCCAGGAATCGTTATCGAAGTGAGGCCGGTGCAGCCTGAGAAGGCACTATCCCCAATCTCAGTTACACTGTCCGGAATATCTATCGATATAAGGCTCGTGCAGCCGCAGAAGGCACATTCCTCAATTTTAGTCATACCGTGTGGTATCCTAATTGAGGTGAGGCTGGAACAGCTTGAAAAAACCCAGTTCCTTATCACAGCCACACCGTCGGGTATCTTTAATGAGGTGAGGCTGGTGCAGCCCTCGAAGGCATAATCCATTATCTTAGTCACACCAACAGGTATTTTTATCGAGATGAGGCTCTTACAGCCTTCGAAGGCCATATACCCGATATCCGTAACTCCATCAGGAATCTCAATCGATGTTAGATAGGCGCAACCAGAGAAGGCTCCTGCTCCTATCTTAGTTACACTTTTAGGAATCTTTATCGAGTCCCTTACTCCTAAGGCTGCAATCAGAATTGACATATCCTTCGAATATAGAACATTATCCTTTGAACAATAGGCTGTGTTATTTTCATCAACAACGATATATTGCAATTCCGCACAATAAGAGAAGGCTCCTGTCCATATTTTAGTCACACTGGAAGGAATCTCTATCGAGGTGAGGCTGCTACAGCCACAGTAACCCCAAGCTCCTATCTCAGTCACACCATCAGGAATTCTTATCGAGGTGAGGCTAGTGCAGCCTTTAAAGGCACTATCCCCTATCACAGTCACACTGTCTGGAATCTCTATCGAGGTGAGGCTAGTGCAGCCAGAAAAGGCCCATTCCCCTATCTCAGTTACTCCTTCAGGAATCTTTATCTTGGTGAGGCTAGTGTCGTTTTTGAAAAACCCATCCCTCATCTTCGCCTCAAAAATAAGTGCTACTTGAGATTTCATATTTTTATTGTTTTATTTCGGTAGAATGCGTCATTCCGGTTGTTTACTGTCGCAAAAATACGCCTTTTTTGCGACAAATCCAAATAATTGCCCACTTTTCTTCCTCCTCACTTCGTCAACCCCTGATACATCTCGAAGAGGCGGGCGACGCAATCGGATTCGGTGAAACCTTTGACGGGGAAGCCGTAGGCGGCCATGACGGCGCGGTCGTTGTCCTGATGGGCACGACGCAATTCGGGGGGCATGGTCACTTCGTCGTAGAGGTCAGCCAAGGAACTGTCGGGATAGAGGGCGCGGGCGTCGAGGATGGCTTGTGCTGTCTGCTCGATCCTTGTTTTCTGCTCTGGGGTTGGATTGGGCCAGGGGAAGTTGTTGTAGACGACATCCTTGGAATAACGATAATCGCTCTTGATTCTTCCACAAACAGCACGAACCCATGCCATATGAACGTTGGATTCCATTATTCCGAAATGATAAATACCAGCATCGGGTATCATCATATTTGCATCTCCACAAATCACATCTGAAGATAGATAGCCAAAAGGTATATATCTGCGATTCTCAGAAGAATGTCTAGGAATCAACAAATAGTTATTATCAGTTTGTCGAATCTCACCAAACAGCATTGGATAATCTGCCATTTTCCTTGTACCAGCACGGTTACTCTTAGCTCTCATTTCTTGAACAGCCTTAATCGCATCCATAACTGGTTGAATATTTCTGTATTCATTTGGAGCGACACCTTTAAGCCAAAGACACCAACGCTCTTTCTTGTTTATAAATTCTGTTGCACCCATGAATTGCTTGAACAAACTCTCTGCTTGGGGATATTTCGCTATTATTTCACTCTTTTCTTCTGTAGAATAATCACTTAAAAAACCTCCATCATTGGGCATGTTCCCGAACATGAGTTCTGGAACATCACAAATGGTTTTAGAACGACTCTGAATATAGACATCAGGTGCATCAAGTAAATACCCATTAATATTTTGGGCTATCTTTATATTATCAATACTATAAAATAACCTTTTCTCTTTATTGTTTTGCAGTACGGAGAACCCAATTATCACGCAATGGACGTGAGCCTTTATGCTTGCTTCGCTATCCCAAAAGAATGTTCGCCATGCAAAGTCTATGTGAATTCCTTTATCAATTAGTGGTTTCCACAAGTTTGCAACCTGTTCTCCTTGTGATACGCTATTCGTTGAAACTAATGCAGTACGTATAACATGACCTGTTTCAGCTGCTTCGAGCATCATTTTTGTTGCATTCATATACCAGCAGCATACGTAATCCATGTTTCCGACATTTTTCCAATCTTTGCCAAAGATTGTTATCATATCTTCCTTCTGGGATTCTACCATCAACCTTGCCCCCACAAACGGCGGATTGCCCATAATGTAATTCAGTTCCTCGGGCTTGATGACTTCTTCTGCCCAATCCATTCGCAGGGCATTGCCTTCGTGGATGTTGCTATAGCTTCGGAGTGGGAGGAACTCGCCACTGAATTGCACGATGTTTTCGGTCTCAATCCACATCTGGGCCTCGGCAATCCATAGCGCGGTGGCAGCTACTGTGACTGCGAAGTCGTTGATTTCGATGCCGTAAAACTGGTTGATGCTGACCTTGATGGGATCGGCAAAGTCGAGGATGGCCTGATTGTCGTTGATCATCGCGATGCATTGGTTCTCGAGACGACGCAACGAGAGATAGGTCTCGGTGAGGAAGTTGCCCGAACCGCACGCGGGGTCGAGGAACTTGAGCGAAGCAAGCTTATCCTGGAACTTGACGAGCTTCTGCTTGCGCTGCTTCTCGGTGGGTATCTCCTTGATTTCGTTCAGCTCGGCCTTCAGATCATCGAGGAAGAGCGGGTCGATGACCTTGTGGATGTTTTCGATGGAGGTATAGTGCATACCTCCCGAACGACGTGTCTCAGGATTCAAGGTCGATTCGAAAACGGCTCCGAAGATGGTTGGCGAGATATCGGCCCAGTCGAAGTCCTCACTTCCACGTTCCAAGAGCAGGTCGGCCAATTCGGGTGTGAAGTTGGGAATCTCGATGTGCTTCTCCTGGAAGAGCCCTCCTGCCACATAGGGGAATGCGCCAAGCACGGGATCGATGTACGGATCGCGTTCTGCCAGGGGTGTATCGAGCACATCAAACAGGTCGATGAGGGCACGACGCATGTGCTGTGGCTTGAAGGGGCGCAGATAGTCGTAGAATGCGCTGTGGTTGGGGCCGAAGAGCCCGGCATCCTCGCTATAGAGGCAGAACACAAGGCGCACGCAGAGGATATTGAGGGAACGCAGCGATTCGGGAGATTCGGGGTTGCGATATTGTTTGAGGAAGGCCTCATAGAGTTTGCCAACAAGGTCACCAGCCTTGAACGACACCTCCATCTCCTTGCGCAGATGGGCAGCTTCGTCCATCACCAGGAAGCCAAGTCGGTCGTATTCCTGTCCCAGATTCTGCAACAGCACCTCGAAAGGCTCGCCCTGCGGCTGCTCCATGTCGTAGATGAGGAACGAACGGAAGTTGCAGACCACCACCCAACGCGGACGCTTCGAGTAAGGCATTTCGGCAGCGTAGCGTTTGGCCTGCTGGAAGGGCGTGAG
The DNA here is from genome assembly GCA_017519885.1 of Bacteroidales bacterium. Lineage (GTDB taxonomy): Bacteria > Bacteroidota > Bacteroidia > Bacteroidales > UBA3663 > Liminaster. Next base: position 20,895 of record JAFWRO010000056.1, read on the forward strand.
CAGCGTGCCATCGGACTGAGGGATAGCCTTCCGCAGGTCCTTGTCGATGGATTTCTGCTCGATGAGCACCTTGGTGGGGATGATATAGGCATCGATGAACGAGGTGTGAGAGAGCTGCACCTGATTCTCGAAAGTGATGATGTCGTAAGGATTGTCCACTCCAAGCACATTGTGGAGCAATTCGAGCCAGAACGTCTGGCTCTCACCCTTCTCGTATCCACGATCCTTCCACTTCTCAGCAAACGCCTTTGCCGCTATCTTCTGCTTGCTATCCTGCATGATGGTATGATTTAATTAACGCCGCAAAGATACAGCATTTCTGCAAATTCTCCAAATTATCGTAGCAGTTTCTTCGGTGATGAGCAAAAAAAGCAAGCTGATACTTCACAGGGGGGCTCGTCGGTTTGCCAAATAATAGAATGAAATTCGTGCTTTATTCTTATATTTTATTGCAATACTATTGTTTTTTTATAAAATATTTGGTAATTCGGAGTTTTAGTCCTATCTTTGCATCTTATATCAAATGGAATTCTTAAATAATGGATGAAAATGGTTAATGTAACAGCTATTATTGAAAGGGCATCGGACGGTGGATTTGCCACTTATATGCTCGAGTCCTTCGAAAAGTTTGGGGCTCACGGATTCGGAAATACAGCCGAAGAGGCTAAGGAGGATCTCTTTGTCGCCATTGAGGAATTTAGGGAGATGTTGGGAGACGATGTTCCTCAGATGAATATCACTTTCAAGTACGATTTCACAAGTTTTCTTGCAGAGTACAGAGACAAATTTGGCCTTTCTGGGCTTCAGATTATCACAGGCTTGAATCGCAAACGGCTTCAGGAATACCTGTCAGGCGAAAGGCATCCATCGCCGAAGACGGTAAGAAAAATAGAGCAAAGCGTCCACGACTTTGCTTCTAAACTGATGGACTTGCAACTCGCTTACATTAGGCTTTGAGTATTTTGACATTTCGTGGATGGGCATGGCTTCGGTCATGCGCTTTTTGACCTCTCTTCCAAACTGACTCGTACCGCTGAGTCCCTATAGCGTTATTTGTCGGATTATTGCGAACGCGCGACAGAATGCTACCTACTGGATAAGGGAGTATGCTGCCGCGCGTAATGATGCTAACACAAGGCTAGCTTGAGATTGGAAAAAGGATTATTCGTCAACGGGGCTGAATTCGTCCTTGCCTACACTGCAAAGAGGGCAAACCCAGTCTTCAGGGAGTTCTTCGAATGGGGTACCTGGCTCAATGCCGTTGTCGGGGTCACCTACTGCGGGATCATACTCGTAGCCGCATACGTCACATACGTACTTTTTCATGATGGTGGTGTTTAATTAAAGGGTTTGTAATAAGGGGAGTAAAAGGGGAGTGAAAGGGACGTTACTTTCGCGTGATGAGAATGGTGTCAGGCAAACAATTGTTAATTGTTATTTGAACATTATAGCTGCATCACTTTTTGTTCGAAAGTCTCTTTGTCGCCCAGGGCGTTGTTTCGAACACGGGAGCGATAGTTGTAGATAGTGGTGAGGGAGTAGTTGAGGAACTTGGCAATCTTCGTGCTGTCGGTCTCTCCCATGCGAATGAGGGCGAAGATGCGGAGTTCGGTGGTGAGCAGTTCGCCTCGCTTGGGCATGATGGCCGCCTCGGGTTTGAGCAGCGCGTTGAACTTCTCGACGAAATTGGGATAGAGGGTGAGGAATAGCTGGTCGAAGTCAGCATAGAACTTCGCTTGCTCTTCTTCGATGAAGTCGGTTGACTTTAGTCTCTTGGTGAGTTCGTCGATCTGTCGGCTTTGGACGAGTTTGAGCATCTGCCGCTGGGCACTTTCGATAGAGCCGAGGTAGTTGTGCGCACGGTCGAGGTAGTTCATCAGATAATCGCCTTTGAGATGGTCGGACATCTGCAGGTCCTTGTTGGCAATCTGCAACTGCTGATTGGAGTTCTTGAGGTCGTTGTTGGCCTTGGCGAGGAGCTCACGTGTGGCCTGGAGTTTCCGATTGAGGCGGAAGAGGGTGATGATGACCAGCGTCATGACCAGTGCGATGAGAACGAGACTGGCGATGATGAGACGGGTGTCGCGTTTCTCGTGCTCGAGGCGGTCGTGACGCGATCCGTCGATGATGGGATAGATGGACGAAACTTCGAGCGTGCGCAGGTTTGACTTGCAGAGGTTGGCATCCTCGAGGGCACAGAACAGATAATTGTAGGCTCGATCGATGTCGCCCGAATGGAAGAGCTGGGCAGCAAGTTCGGGCAACGCCATGTATTCGGTGATGCCGGCACGAATGTCGGCGATGGCCGTGAGGATGAGATAACGAAGCTGCAGCATCGGCTGGTCGGTCTTTCCATAGGCTTCGGAGAGACGCGAGTAAGCAAATGTACGTTGCTCAGGATTGCAACGTGCCATCAGGTTGAGGAGCGAGTCGATGCAACGCTGGTAATCGCCATCGTCGTAGTAACTGTTGGTGCGGATGATGGTGCGGTTGACTTCTTCGGGCTCGTAAAGCAGGATGGAGTCGTGCCAACAACGTGCCTCCTGGTGCATCTGGGGCCAAATGCTTGGCACGGTGTGCTGCGCATAATCGGCACGCCAGTCGCGAACGGCATGCTGCACATTGTAGTAGCGAAGAAGGGTGACAGAGTCACACTGGCCGAGACGAATCTGGTCGAGCATCTCGAAGGCGGTGTGATAGAGTCCCATCATACCATAGACGCGTGCCTGGTCAATCAGACAGCGTGTCTGCAGTTGGCGATCGGTGGCAAATTCGGGCAGGCTGCGCAGCTTGTCGATGGCACTTAGGGCGCTATCGGTCTGGAAGTGCAGATAGATCTCATAGAGTTCTGAGAGCGTCTGTACGCGCTCGTTGCCTCGACGTTTGGATGCAAGATTCAGCAGGCTGTCGGCTCTTGCGAACCGCAGCTGCTGATAATCCTCCTTATGGGCGATGGCTTCGTCGAGACGTTCCAGAAGCGTGGATACCGGGAGTTGTTCTTCGTCGGTTTGCGCGTGGAGCGGGAGAAGTATCGCCCAGAAGAGGGTGATGAAGAGAGGATGTAATTTCAAATATTTGTAGGAGTTAGCGGGAGTTAACGGGGAGTTAACGGGGAGTTAACGGGAGCTAATCGTGGTCCTTGATGAGCCAGACGGCGGCGCTGCCGATGATGAGCAGAGTGCCGGCAAGGACGAGCATATCAACCTCGGGAGCCAGAACACCAGGTGTGGTGAAGAAGACCTTGAGGATCAGGCCGCCAATGGCAGCTGCTACAATCTGCGGCACGCAGATGGTGCAGTTGAAGAGACCGAGATATGTGCCTACATGGCCACCCTTGAGCGAATTGGTGAAGATCGTGAAGGGCAGTGCCAGCATGGCAGCCCAGGCTGCACCAATGAGCAGGAACGAGGCAAAGAGTCCGTATTGGTCGTGGATGAAGTAGGTGGAGATGAAGCCGATGCCACCCATGATGAGCGAGACGGTGTAAGCCACCTTGTTGCTCTTGAAGCGTGGGATGATGGTAGCCCAGAATACCGAACCGATGGCCTGGACGGCAAAGAGGATGCCTACCCAGTTGCCTGCATCCTGATACTGCTGAGAGGCTGTATCGAGGACCACGGCACCTGCTTCGGTAATCTTGGTGGGCGCATCGAAGGCACCATGTGCGACCGTACCGTTGGTATAGGTCCACATATACATGAACGCTGCCCAGCAGAAGAACTGTACGAGGCCGACGGTCCAGAAGGTGGAAGGAGCCTTCTTGAGCAGTTCGAGCATACCGGGTTCGTCCTCATGCTCCTTGGGATCGACGGGATGGTACTCGTTGTACTCCTTGGGCGGATACTCCTTCACCATGATGGAGGTGTAGATGACGCAGATGATGAGGATGGCTGCACCGATGTAGAAGGCGTACTTCACCGTGTCGGGCACGACGCCGGTGGGGGCAGTGCCTGAGATGCCGAAGGTGGCGAACAGGAAGGGGAAGAGGAAGCCGACTACCGAACCAGCGTTGCAGAGAAACGACTGGATAGAGTAGGCGGTAGTCTTCTGCTTCTCGTTGACCATATCGCCGACCATCATCTTGAAGGGCTGCATGGCCATGTTGATGGAGGTGTCGAGCAGCATGAGCATGACGGCACCGAAGACCATGGCCTGGCCTACCGACAAGCCGAGCGAGCCGGCATTAGGCAGGAAGCACATGACGAGGATGGCTACGATGGCACCGATGAACAGATAGGGGATGCGACGGCCGTAACGCGTCCAGGTGCGATCGGAATATTTGCCGACGAGGGGCTGCACGATCATGCCCATGATGGGGGGCAGGAGCCAGAAGAACGAGAGAGAGTGCGGATCGGCGCCGAGGGTGGCGAAGATGCGCGAGATGTTGGCCGACTGAAGTGCGTAGGCAATCTGCACACCGAAAAAGCCGAAGCTGATGTTGATCAACTGACTGAATTTCAAGTCAGGGAGTTGCTTTGCCATAGTAATAAAAATAAAAAATCATTTATCTGTTAGCCGAGTCGATCATGCTGGCGATGCGCTTGTTAAAGGCGTCGCACTTCATGAGTTCTTCGAGGGTGAGGTGCATGCGATAGCGCCAGTAGTGACGAGGATTGGCGGGGATGTTGATGCGCTCGGCATTGGCATCGGCCAGACGGAGGTTGCCATCGATGGCGAGCCAGTCCTGGAACGGGAGGATGCAGAGCAGCGACGGACAGGTGAGATGATCGTAAACTATGCGTGCGCAGATGTCGGGCGTAGCGGTGGCCGGACATTCGCCCTGTTCGCCAAGTTCCTCGTAGTAGTACTTGCGGGTGAGCTCTGGGTCGAGTTCCCACCATTGGCGGAGTGTCTCGGTGTCGTGGGTGCCGGTGGTGCAGACGCTGCGCTCAGGATACCAGCGAACGTGACCGAAGGTGTCCTGTGGGCTCTTTGGCATACGCTGGATTTCGAGTGAGAGGATCTGCAGCTGGTTCATTGCCCACGGTACGCAGTCGGGTACCATACCGAGGTCCTCGCCGCAGACGATCATCTGGGTGGCGTTAATGAGGGTAGGCAGCTTGAGCATAGCCTGTTCGTACCAGAACTGGTTGTGACGACGGTAGAAGTAGTCGTTGTAGAGACGGTCGAATGCCTCCTTCTCCCACCACTGCAGACGGCTGTAGGTGTAGTCGAGCTGTGCAGAGATACGCGGATGGTACATTCCCTTGGTCTTGTGGTCCTCGAGGAAGAGCACATTGCTGATGAGGCTGTAGATGGTCTCCTTGAGGTCGAGGTTGCGCTGCTTCTTTTTGCCCGAGAAGAACCCTTCGACCTGACGCTGGGTGGCGAATTGTGGCTTCATCTGCCAGATGTCGTCGTGCACGTGGTCGAGGAAGGTGTCCTTGACGTAGGTGACGGGGTCCTTGCCGTCGAGCCAACGTGGATCCTCTTCGTGGTAGTGGTTGAGCAGACCAAGACGCTTCTCGAGAAGGTCGTCGTTGATGAACGGCTTGACCATGAAATCCTCCTGGAAGGAAAGACCATAGCTCTCGATTTCGCTGGGCGACATAGGCAGAGAGGGAGCGAACTGGCCCAAGAGACCGTGAACAGAGTGGGTCGGGATCTCCCAGATGCGGAAGAAGCCGAGGATGTGGTCGATGCGGTAGGCCGAGAAGTACTCCTGCATCTTGCGGAAGCGCTTGAGCCACCACTTGAGGCCGTCCTTGAGCATGGCATCCCAGTTGTAGGTGGGGAAGCCCCAGTTCTGACCATTGGCCGAGAATGGATCGGGTGGAGCACCTGCCGAACCGTTCATATTGAAGTAGAAAGGCTCGACCCAAGCCTCGACAGAGGCGCGGCTGATGCCGATGGGGATGTCACCCTTGAGGATGACATCGTGCTCACGGGCATAGGTCGAAGCGTCGAGCAACTGAATGTGCAGCTGGTACTGTACATAGTAGTAGAAGCAAACCTTATGATACTCGGGGGACTTGCTGTCGGTGAGGGCATCGATCTCCTCCTTTTTATATACCTTGTACTTGGGCCACTTGCTGAAGTCGGGAGTTCCGAAGGCATCGCGGAGTACCGAGAAGGCGGCATAGGGACGCAACCACTCTTCGTTGTGCTCGAAGAAGGTCTTGAAGCCTACGGTGCGGAAGCACTTCTTTCCCTCCTGCTCGTAGATGTCGCGGATGTAGGCACGCTTGGTGTTGTTGACGCGTTCGTAGTCGATCTGCTTGAGGGCATTGAGTTCGACACGCTGTGCCTCGTAATCGGCAGCCTTCTTTTCGTCCTTGAGGGCAGGAAGCTGGCGCAGGTCGAGATACTGCGGATGGAAAGCGTAGATTGAGATGGAGTTGTAGGGATAGGAGTCGGTCCAGGTGCCGGTGATGGTGGTGTCGTTGATGGGGAGGATCTGTACGGACTTCTGATGAGTGAGTACAGCCCAGTCAATGAGACGCTTGAGGTCGCCAAAGTCACCTACGCCGAAGCTGCCTTCGCTGCGCAGGGAGAAGATGGGCATGGCTACACCAGCCACACGACGAGCGTCGCGCCAGGAGTCGTTGAGGTCGAGCTGCTTCTTGCCTGGGGCTACGTTCTCGATGACATGTGCCATGCTGTTGCGCTCCTGACGTGTACAGAAGCCGTCGCGATAGACGCCATAGCGATAGAGCAGCGGTAGGCCGCCCTTTGGCAGTTCAACGTCGGTGGAACCTTCCCAGATTTCGCCGTCGGTGGTGTCGAGGGGAACCACTTTGTCGGCAATCATCACACCGATGGACTCTCCCCATACGGTGCGGTAGTGGATTTTGAAATTGAGTTTCATGCGTATTAATGTTTTGATGTGTTTTTATTTGGGGGCCGACAAAAAATGGTCGGCGCGGGGACAAATGGGACGCTTTATAGAGCCAGGCCGTCGTGGGCGTTGCAGGTGAAGTCGTGGCCTTGGAGGGAGCCCGAGAATGGGGCATCGCCGAAGTTGGCTATGACGATCAGCTGGTCGGAGGGCGAGGTGCGCTGGAAGGCGAAGACGCCGGCGGCTTTCATTTCAGGTGTGGTGAGGTCGGTGGTGGAACCATTGACGGCGGCATCACGTTGTGCCAAGCGGAGTACTTCCTCGTAACGGGCACGGATGGCACGATATTCGGCGGGCAGTCGGGTTTCGTCCCAACCAACCTGCTTCCAGGCCTTCTGGCGTTCGAGACCCCAGTAGTCGAAGATGGTAGTGCGACCATCGGCACCTTGGAAGCCTTCGGCATCCATCGATGGTTCGCCCAGTTCGCCTGCGAAATAGTGCATATAAGGGTTGCCGTTGATCAGGGCGCTGACGTAGAGTGCGGGGATTGCGGCCTGCGGGTTCTTGCCGAAGAAGTCGGAGGCTATGCGCTGCTCGTCGTGGTTCTCGAGGAAGTTGAGCATATGACCGCTGACCTTGGGGTTGGTATAGGTCGGCAGCGTGAGGCAGGCCTCGATGGCATCGACGGGACGACGACCCTCGACCACGCTGCGGATGGAATCGTAGAGCTCGACCTTATCGTAGAGATAGTCGAAACCACCGGTGACGATGTAATCCTCATAGACACGGGGATTGTAGATCTCGGCGATAAAGAGCACGTCGGGATATTGCTCCTTGACACGGCCGATGCCATAATGCCAGAATTCGTAGGGCACCATTTCGGACATGTCGCAACGGAAGGCATCGACGCCCTTGGAGCACCAGTAGAGCAGGATGTCGCTCATCTTGACCCAAGTGGAGGGGATGGTGATGGTGCCATCGGCATTCTCCCACGCCTTGACGCGTGTGCCGTCGGCCTTGTAATCCACGCCATAGTTGAGTTTGATGGTCTCATACCAGTCGTAGGGCGATGGGGTGACTGCGCCGAAGACGTCGTTGCCTGTGACTTTGGCTGGCTTCTCGACGTAGGAATCGGCATTCTTGGTGTTTTTCTTGGCCTTGGCACTCTCATCCTTCACCTCGTTCCAGACGAGCGTCTGACCTGGGAAGTAATAGAAATTGTTGTTGAGGTTGAAAGCCTCGTCGGTCTTGTCGCCTGCACCCAGATCCTCAATGCCCTCAGGGCAGGAGATGGAGTGGTACTCGCGGGCCACATGGTTGGGCACAAAGTCCATCACGACCTTGAGGCCGGCGTCATGGCTGCGCTTGACGAGCGCTTCAAATTCCTCGGTGCGATGGTTTACATCGTCGGCAATGTCGGCACTGACGGCATAATAGTCGCAGATGGCGTAAGGAGAGCCGGCATTGCCCTTGACGACGGCAGCCGTCTGGCGAGGCAGACCGTACTGGCTCCAGTCGGTCTTTGTAGCTTGCTGGAGGATGCCGGTGTACCAGACGTAGTTGCAGCCCAGGCGACGGATGCTCTGGAGTGCTTCGGGCGTGATGTCGCTCATGCGTCCGCATCCGTTCTGCTCGCGCGTACCATTATATATATTAGTAGTATTGTCGTTGCCGAAGACACGGACCATCATCTGATAAATGACGATCTTGCCCTGCGTCGCATCAGCATCGGCAGTCGGTGTGGGTTTTGTTGCACAACTTGTGCAAGCCAGTGCTGCTAAAAGTGCAGCAGAAAGGACGATGTTTTTCATATTTGAATGTAATACGATTATTCAATTACTCATTATGTTTTATTCTATAATATGGTAAGAAGTCTGGCTTTGCATGAAATGATGACGTGTTTTTGGTTTTTTCGTCGCAAAGATAATGCGTTTTGAGAAATTTGCCAAAAAAAATGCGAAATTTTTGAGAAAAAATTTGGTTTTTTTAATTTTTACCCCTATCTTTGTCGCCGAAAAACAACAAAACTATCTTTACAATGAAAAAAACACGATTTGTATTAATCCTTATGTTTAGCCTATTGACACATCTTCTTGGGTCGGCGGCAGCACCGAAACTCAGCCATATGCATCCGCTCAACTGGTGGAGTGGTATGCAGAACCCTGAACTTCAGGTTCTCCTTCATGGCGATAACATCGGTGATTGCAATGTTACCCTCACGCAAGCACAGAATGTGTCATTGGTCCGTGTTGAGAAGGTCGCCAATCCCAACTACCTCTTCGTATATCTGGATTTGCGCTATGCGCCCTCACAGACTTTCTATTTTACTCTCACCAAGCCTGGACAGAAGAAAGCATACCTCACCCAACCCTTCGAACTGAAGGAGCGTACGGGTGAGGCTATCGTGCCTTTTGGCCCTGAGGATGTGATATACCTGCTGATGCCCGACCGTTTCATCAATGGCAATCCCAAGCTCGACAATGTGCCGGGAATGGTAGAACCCAAGGTCAATCGGGAAGCAAGAAATGACTTCGGCCGTCATGGCGGTGACCTCGCAGGCATAGGTATGGCTTTGGATTACCTCGACGAACTGGGCATCACTGCCATCTGGCCTACGCCGGTGCAGGAAAACGATGTGAGAAGTTCGTATCACGGCTATTCCATCACCGACTACTATCAGATTGACCCGCGACTGGGCAGCAATGAGGATTATCGCAAGCTGGTGGAGGATTGCCACAAACGCGGCATCAAGATGGTGATGGACCTGGTGTTCAACCATTGCGGAGTGAACAACTTCCTCTTCAAGGACCTTCCTGCCAAGGATTGGTTCAACTTCAACTCCACCTTCGAGGCCTGCGCACATCGCACCGCATCGATTGGCGATCCGCACGCCAGCCAATGGGATCTGAAGCACACTACCGACGGATGGTTCACCGACAATATGCCCGACTGGAACCAGCGCAATCCGCTCGTGAAGGACTATCTCATCCAGAGCAGTATCTGGTGGGTGGAATATGCCAAGATCAACGGCATCCGACAGGACACCTATCCTTATTGTGACCAAGAGATGATGCGCGACTGGAACCTGGCGCTCGAACGTGAATATCCCGGTTTTGTGATTGTGGGAGAGACTTGGATCAACAGCGCCCCGAGCATTGCCTACTGGCAGAAGGATTCGAAACTCTCCGACTTGAACAGCGAGTTGCGCAGCGTGATGGACTTCCCGCTGATGCACCTGCTCAACACGGTGGTGGACGAAGAGAGCACCGATTATGATGCAGGGCTGATGAAACTCTACTACTATCTGGCAGGCGACTTCATCTATGCCGACACCAATTACCTGCTTACCTTCCTCGACAATCACGATACGAGCCGTTTCCAGACCAACGAGGAACAGTCGAAGAACGTGGCACGCTACAAGCAGGCATTGCTGCTGTTGCTTACGTTGCGCGGCATTCCGCAACTATACTACGGTGACGAGATCGGCATGTTCGCCCATAAGGAGTGGGGTGACGGCAGGATGCGCCAGGACCTGCCAGTGGAGGTCTTGAAGGCATCGGGTCGTAATGCGCTGCAAACCGAATATTTCGACTTTGCCAGCAAGTTGCTGCGCTGGCGCCGCACGTGCAAGGCTGTGCACCGCGGACATCTTACCCAGTTCGCCCTGCAGAACGGCTGCTATGTCTATAGCCGCAGCCTCGAAGGACAGCGCGTGACGGTGTTCGTGAATGGAACGAGTGACGACAAGGAGATAGCCTTGGAGCGCTACGAGGAGGTCCTCCCGTCGCGAACAGCCAAGGATGTGATTAGCGGAAAGTCGGTGACCTTGGGCGAAAAATTGACCTTGCCGGGACGTGGATTCCTGCTTTTGGAATTTTAAAGACGTTATATTTTTTCAAATTATTCGAAAAACATAACTAACTGAAAATAAGGTGTAAATTTGTTCAAATGCGTACAAATCATTTATATTTCTTACTTTCACACTTTCAAATAGCCGAAAAAAAGTGTACCTTTGCACCGCCAAAATCATTGCTATGCACGTATTACAATGAAATAGACGATTGACAACTATACACATTTAACACAATATTATATTAAACAAAAACCAAAAAGAACAAACACATGAAAACGAAGTTCAGCTTCCAATTCCTCGTGGCTATGGTCGCAGGAATCTTCATGTCGGTCAGTGTATTTGCCCAGGACCTCCCGGTCACTGGTACGGTCATTGACGACTTTGGAGAGCCAGTTCTTGGTGCGAATGTTGTGGTCAAAGGCACTGCCAATGGCGCAACTACCGACCTCGACGGCAACTTCTCTTTCCGTGCTCCAAAGGGCAGCACGATTGTCATCTCCTTCATCGGTTACAGGGCTCAGGAGGTAGTTTTCGATGGCTCTCCTCTCCACATCACCCTGCAGGAGGATTCCGAACTCCTCGAAGACGTGGTAGTCATCGGTTACGGTGTAGCTCGCAAGAACGACTTGACGGGCTCGGTTACCGCAATGAAACCCGATGAGAAGAACCGTGGTGTTGTTACCAATGCTCAGGACATGCTCCAAGGTAAGATCGCCGGTGTAAACGTTACCCCAGGTTCGGGTGCTCCTGGTACAGGTGCTACCATCCGTGTCCGTGGTGGTTCGTCTCTCAATGCATCGAACGACCCACTGATTGTAATCGATGGTATGGCATTGGATAACCAGGGTGTGAAGGGTCTGTCGAACGGCCTTTCGATGGTTAACCCTGCCGACATCGAGACCTTCACCGTGCTGAAGGACGCATCGGCCACCGCCATCTATGGTAGCCGTGGTTCAAACGGTGTCATCATCATTACCACCAAGAAGGGTGCAAGCGGCAAGCCGAAGGTATCCTACAGTGGCAACGTAAGCCTTAGCACCGCAGCCAACCGTGTGGATGTGATGTCGGCTGACGAGTATCGCAACTTCATCAACACCTATTATGGTGCTGATTCTGAGGCAGCCTCTCTGATGGGCAACGCTTCGACCGACTGGCAGGATGAGATCTATCAGAACGCCATCAGCCACGACCACAATGTGACCGTTACCGGCAGTTTGAAGAACCTTCCCTACCGCTTCTCGGCAGGCTATACCGACCAGGAAGGTATCTTGAAGACTTCGGCATTCAAGCGTACAACAGCCAGCTTGAACCTCAACCCCAAGTTCTTCGATAACCACCTCACCGTGACAGCCAATGCCAAGTTCATGTATGCCAATACCAACTATGCCAACACCGCAGCCGTAGGTGAGGCCGGACGTTTCGACCCGACTCAGCCCGTGCAGGCTCCTGGCTTCGAAAACTTCGGTGGCTACTTCACTTGGACCGACAACGGTGCAGCCTTGAACGACCCCGCTTATCCTTTGACCAAGAACAGAAACTCGGCATCGAACCCTGTTGCCCTCCTCAACGAGAAGGACGATGTGGCACATTCGCGCTCTTGGCAGGGCAGCCTGGAACTTGACTATAAGATCCATGGCTTCGAGGACCTTCGTCTCCACATGAATTTCGCAGGTGACTACGGCAATGGTTCGCAGCACACCAACTATGCACAGTGGGGCCAGTCGAACTTCTACTATGGCAACGATGGCTATTCGGCAGAAGAGAAGTTCAACCTCACCTATTCGGCTTACGCACAGTATATGAAGGACTTCAACGAGGCCAACCACTTCGACCTCATGGTCGGCTACGAATGGAGCCACATGAAGTACTGGGGCAGCAGCGCTTATGCTGACACCCGCACTGGTGGCCAATACTCCAAGAGCCAGGGACGCTGGTTGCAGGAGTCATACCTCGTATCGTTCTTCGGTCGTATGAACTACAACCTCCTCGACCGTTACCTCCTCACCGTGACTGTCCGTGATGACGGCTCGTCGCGCTTCAAGGACCACTGGGCATTGTTCCCATCGGTTGCCTTGGGTTGGAAACTTAAGGATGAGGCCTTCCTGATTGACGTCGATTGGCTCTCAGAGGCCAAGGTTCGTCTCGGCTGGGGTAAGACCGGTCAGCAGGATGGCATCGGCAACTACAACTATTTCGCTTCGTATCACGTAAACAGCGACAATCGTGATGGCCGCTATCCTATCTTGGGTGTGAACGATGCAGGTCTCCTCTATCGCCCGAATGCATACAACGAGAACCTGAAGTGGGAGACCACCACTACGACCAACGTCGGTATCGACCTCGGCTTCATGCGCGACCGCTTCACGTTCAATGCCGACTGGTATTATCGTGAGACAACCGATCTGATCAACACGGCAACCGTCAGCGCTGGTACCAACTTCCGTAATCAGGTGACTTCGAACATCGGTTCGATGAAGAACACCGGTATCGAGCTTGCTGCTACCATCCGTCCTATCCAGACCAAGAACTGGCAGTGGGAAATCACCACCAACTTCACCTACAACAAGAACGAGATCACTGAGCTGACCGGCGAAAGTGCCGTTGTCAAGACCGGTGGCATCTCGGCTGGTACGGGTAATACCTGCCAGGCACATACGCCAGGCCAACCTAAGAACAGCTTCTATGTTTATCAGCAGGTGTATGACTCGAATGGTATGCCTCTCGAAGGTGTCTATGTGGATCGCAATGCCGATGGCCAGATCAATGATTCGGACCTCTACTTCTACAAGAGTCCCGATCCTCCATTCACCGCAGGCTTGAGCTCGCGTCTCAACTATAAGAATTGGGACTTCGGATTCTCACTCCGTGCCAACTTCGACAACTACGTCTTCAACGACACCGAGGCCGGCAAGATGAATATCGACAAGCGTTACGACAGCTCATTCAGCTACCTCCAGAACGGTACCCTCAAGGGTGTGGAGCGCAACTGGAAGACCTACGACCACGCCATCTCCGACTACTGGGTTGAGAATGCAAGCTTCCTCAAGTGCGACAACGTCACCCTTGGCTACAGCTTCAACAAGCTCTTCGGCTCTAAGATCAGCGGCCGTGTAAACGCTTCTGCTACCAACGTCTTCACCATCACCAACTACGACGGTGTGGATCCTGAAGTCTATGGCGGTATCGACAACAACATGTACCCACGTCCATTTACCGTGCAACTGGGTCTCCAACTTAACTTCTAATTTCGTATTACCACTATGAAGAAATATATTCTTTCACTTGCTTCACTTGCATTGCTGATGGGTATGAGTTCTTGCGTCAACGATTTGGATGTTACTCCAAAGGACCCAAGTACAACGATGGTGCCTGACGAGGCCGCCCTCTTTGCAAAGTGCTATGCCAACATTGGACTGGCCGGCAACACCGGTGCCAATGGCGACTGTGATATCGATGGCCTTGATGGCGGTACCACAGGTTATGTGCGTCAGCTCTGGAATGCCCAGGAACTTCCTACCGATGAGGCTATCTGCGCTTGGGGCGACCCTGGTATCCCGGCCTTCAACTACAATCAGTACGATGCCTCTCATCCTATGCTTCGTGGCTTCTACTATCGTCTCTATACAGGTATTGCCTTCTGCAACCACTATCTGAGTGTCTGCGGTGATGTCGATGCTACTCGTGCCGCTGAGGTTCGTTTCATCCGTGCCCTCAATTACTATTATTTGATGGACCTCTTCGGAAACGTGCCCTTCACCCTCGAGATTTCGGCTGAGAGCCCACAGCAGATTATGCGTCCCGATCTTTTCGCCTGGATTGAGAACGAAGTCAAGGAGATTCTTCCCAATATGCTTGCTCCACGTGCCGTCAAAAGCAATGAACAGGGCTATGGACGTGTTGACCAGGATGCAGCCAACCTGCTCCTCGCACGTATGTATCTGAATGCTGAGGTATACACAGGCACTGCCCGTTGGGCCGAAGCTCAGAGTTACGCCGAGACCGTTTGCAATGGTCCTCACAAGCTCAACACCACAGGTTTGAATGGCTGGAGCGCCTACCAGATGCTCTTCATGGGCGACAATGGTGAGACCAGTGCCGCTACGGAGGCCATCTTCCCCGTACTGCAGGATGGTACCACAACCACCTCTTGGGGTACTTCACTCTTCCTCATGGCATCGACCTGGAAGTCGGACATGAACATCAATTCCGACTTTGGTACCACCGAGTTCTGGGCTGGTAACCGTGCACGTCGTCAGCTTCTCGACAAGTTCTTCCCCAATGGTGATGCTCCTAATGCTACCTACGAGGATATGGCAGCAGCAGCAGGCGATGACCGTGCCATCTTCTTTGGCGTCGATCGTGAGCTTTCGGTTTCTACTCCTACCGAATATACCAGTGGTTTTGCTTGCGCCAAGTTCCGCAACACCTATGCTTCGGGTGGCACACCCCACAACACCCAGTTCATCGACATGGACTTCTTCCTGATGCGTTCGGCCGAGGCTTATTTGATTTCGGCTGAGGCTGATGCCCGTCAGAACGGTGGTGTCACCACAGCTGCCGGTACAGCCCGTGTCAATGCGCTTCGCGAGCGTGCCAATGCTTCGACACAGACCCAGTACTCTCTTGGTCAGATTCTCGACGAGCGTGCCCGTGAGTTCTATTTCGAGGGCTATCGTCGCACCGACCTTATCCGTTTCGGTTATTATGGTGGCAGCAAGAGCAGTGAATATCTTTGGGAATGGAAGGGCGGTGCCGGTACTTCCGGTGTCAGCTTCCCCGACTACTTGAATATCTATGCTATTCCTGATGAGGATATGAATGCCAATCCGAACCTCACTCAGAATCCAGGTTATTAATTCTTCACGATTTGAACAAATATGAAAAAGATATTTTCCTATGCGATGATGCTCTTGGCTGGTAGCCTGGCATTCATCTCGTGCGACAAGGACGATGAATCGAATCCTATCCTGGTTAATCCTGCAGAAGGTTCGTTCACAGTCAATGCGCCGGTGTACGGAAATGCACAGATTGACCTCATGCGCTCCAATTCGATTGCCATGAGCTGGTCTCAACCACAGTTCACCGATCCCAGCGCTCCTGTCGTTGCAAACTATCAGGTACAGGTTTCCTCAACGGGCAACTTTACCAAGGCCTTCGACGAAATGGCTGAAGACAACACGGGTGCCGACTATTTTGCACTCGAAGAGACCTATACCGCCTGCGAGGTCAATGTTCCGGCATCGGCCATCGACAGGGCACTTGAGCTGCTCAATGGCTGGGAAAACGGCAACGCAGTATTCAATGACGGCGCCACACTCTATGCACGTGTACTGGCCTTCGTTCAGAATGCATCTTTCACCAAGCTAGCTTCTGTAGCTTCGAATGTAGTGACCTTCAATGTCCTTCCTTACTATATTGAGCTTAAGGCTGCCGATCCCGACATCTGGTACCTCATTGGTGGTGATATCGGCGATGGCAAGTGGACCTCAGATATGCCTACCAGCAGCTACCCAATGCATACTGTTGCCGACTGGGAGTATGATCCCAAGACCGGTGCTGGCGTAATCACCTGGACAGGTTATCTGGCTGGCAATGGCTTCAAGCTGAAGCATACCCTCGACTCGTGGGATGAGCAGTGGGGCCAGGGCGACAGCTTCGGATCGTTTGTAAAGAACGATGGCGGTTCGGGCAACATCACCGTGCCTGAGGCTGGCTACTACACCGTAACGCTCAACACCGAGAAGGATGAGCTCACCGTCGAGAAGTATGAGGGCACTCCTGCCGTATTCGCAGGTATGTGCATCTCCGGACACTTCAACGACTGGGGCGACACCGAGATGAAGCCTGTTCATACCTACGATGGCGCCATCAACCACGACTGGGTAGCAAATGTCACCATCGCTGACGGTCAAGCTATCAAGATCAAGGAAGCTGGTTCATGGGACTACAACTCAGGTGGCGATGTCCTCGAGACAGCCGATGGCAGCTATTATGGCTATGGTACCAATGGTGGTGCGGACATCTTCCTTGCTCCTGGCAACTATCTTGTAATCTACAACGATATTACACGTTTCTATCGTTTCGTTCTCCAGTAATCAACCTTAATCCCGGCCTGCTCCAGCAATGGGGCAGGAAGGGACTGAAAATCCAACAAAGCAATGAAAAAGAAAATTTTATATGCCATGGTATTTGGTGCAGCAGCCATTACTGCTTGTACCGATGACTACAAGGACTGGAGTGAACCCAAGAGCGTGGCACAAGAGTCCCCCGTATCCTTTGGCGATGGCAGCGTGGCAAGTGTAGGCACCATTGATTTCCGCACACTTGAGGCTGAGATGGTTCAGGTTTGCAACATCAATGCTCCCACAGCATCTGTTGAAGGCTATGCACCCCAATATAAGATTACGCTCTCAACCGAAGAGAATCTGATTGAACCTGCCACCTACGACATTACTACCGAAGGTTATATGTCGGCTCAAGAACTTCAGCGCTATGTCGAGGATTCTTACGGCAAGCGTCCTGAGGAGCGTGTGGTTAAGGGCGTCCTCTCTGTATGGGAGACCAGCTCAGCAGCAAGTATCCGTATGAGCTCGAAGGAATTTGCCATTACAGCTATTCCCGAGGCTCCCGAAATTGAGGAAATCTATTATCTGACCGGCAACTTCAACGAGTGGAACAACTCGAATACTGACTATCCATTGACCAACGGTGGCGGCGATGTCTATGAGAATCCTATCTTCACCTGCACCTTTGCAGCACCTGCTGACATTACCAGTGACCTCGAGTTCAAGGTAACCCCCGCTTCGGGCATAGGTGGTGACTGGAGCAAGTGTTTGGGTAGCGATCCCGAAAATGAGGGCAAGTTCAAGTACAACAACGAGGGTGGTAACTTCGTAGTTACTTACGTTCCCGACGCTCTCTTCTATCGTGTCACCTTCGACATGATGAACATGACCTGGGATGCCGTTGCACTGTCATTCAACGAGTACATTTACGAGATTGGCAACGAGTCGGGCTGGAGCACACCACACGCTCTCCGCAGCCCCGCATCGGATGGTGCCTACAAGGGTTACTATTACCTCGACGGCCAGTTCAAGTTCAAGCCCAACGAGAACGATTGGGAAGGCGACTGGGAATGGCTCGGCGACAACCGCATCGGCCAGGGTAACGACAACTGCCCCGATCCAGGTGCAGGATTCTATGAGATCAACGTTGACCTCACCTCGATGACTTACGAACTCGTAACCATCAGTCAGATTGGTCTCATCGGCGACTTCAATTCATGGGGCGGCGATGTCGATCTCACCTACAACCGCGAAACCGGTGCTTGGGAGGTCAAGGGCGTAGAGCTCCCGAAAGGCGGCGTCAAGTTCCGTGTAAATGCCGACTGGGCAATCAACTTTGGCGGTGACGTGAACGGTCTGACCCAGGATGGCCCGAACATCAACATTGCTGCTGGCACCTACGACATCAGCCTGATTCTCTCCACCGAGGGTAACCACAAGGCTGTCTTCACCGAGACTTCCGGTGCTGGTGCACAGTATAGTGACTTCATCTACTATGCTGGTAGTGCCAACGGTTGGGATGCTACTGCAAGCCCAATGGCTCACGAAGGTGCAGGCGTCTATCGCGGCTGGTACTATGTACTTCCCGTCAATGAGGCAGCCGAGACTTGGGGCTTCAAGTTCGTCGATGGCTCATGGTATGGCGACGGCGGCGAAGGCAAGCTCTCGACCGAAGGTGGCAACATCAACATCGAGGAGGGCTTCTATATGCTCGTGGCTGATATGGCTAACCTCACCTACGAGGCTACACCTGCCACCATCGGCCTGATTGGTGACGCTACACCTGGTGGTTGGGATGCCGACACTGAGATGAGGTTCGATACCGAACAGGGTTGCTGGATCTACACCGGCGAGCTTATCACTGGCGGGTTCAAGTTCCGTGCTAACCATGACTGGGGCTTCAACTGGGGCGGCGACCTCACCAACCTTGTGAATAACGGCAGCAACATCGAAATTGAGGCAGGAACTCATACCATCAAGTTCTGGCCTAACTGCGAAGGAAAGGCTTACGCTACCGTTGAGTAACAATTTGTGAATCTTTGAGGAGCAAGTTGCAAGCGTACTACACTTGCCTTGCTCCTCTTTTTTACCTTAATCGAATAGACAATGAAAAAAATCTTTACTTCTCTGATTCTTGCAGCCACAGCTTTGACTGCTGCCGACGCCCAGGGTTGGCCTGCCAACTATGAGGGCGTGATGCTGCAAGGATTCTATTGGGATTCCTATTCGGCTACCAAGTGGAGCAAACTCGAATCGCAGGCCGAAGAAATCTCCAACTATTTCTCGCTCCTTTGGGTACCGCAGTCGGCTTTTACCGGAAGCAGCACCTCGATGGGCTATGATCCATTGTATTATTTCGACCAGCACTCTTCGTTCGGTACCGAGGAACAACTGCGTTCCATGATCAACACCTACAAGGAAAAGGGTACGGGCATCATTGCCGATGTGGTGGTCAATCACCGCAAGAATCTTTCCAACTGGGTGGATTTCCCTGCCGAAACCTACAAGGGTGTGACCTATCAGATGCAGAGTACCGACATCGTGCGCAATGATGATGGCGGAAAGACCTTGACATGGGCCAACAACAATGGTTACAGCCTCTCGTCGAACAACGATGAGGGCGAAGGCTGGGACGGCATGCGCGACCTCGACCACAAGTCGGAGAATGTGCAGAACTGCGTCAGGGTTTATACCAAATATCTGCTCGAGGATCTTGGTTACACCGGATTCCGCTACGATATGGTGAAGGGCTTCAATGCATCACGCGTAGGCGATTATAATGCCAATGCTGGCGTCAAGTTCTCGGTGGGCGAATATTGGGATGGCAATTCGACGAACGTGAAGAAATGGATCGATGGAACCAAGGTCAATGGTGCCATCCAGTCGGCTGCCTTCGACTTCGCTTTCCGTTATACTTGCCGCGATGCTGTGAACAACAACAATTGGTCGAACCTGAAGAACAACTCGGGCATCAGCGACGTGAATTATCGTCAGTATTCGGTGACGTTCGTCGAGAATCACGACACCGAGTATCGTTCGGCAACTGCCTCACAGGATCCTATCCGCAAGGATACCGTTGCCCTCAATGCCTGGATGCTGGCCATGCCTGGCACACCTTGTGTGTTCCTGAAGCACTGGACCGACTGCAAGGAGGAGATCAAGAACATGATCGAGGTGCGTCGTCTGGTCGGCATCAACAACCAGAGCACCTACGCCGAGTGGATGTCCGGAACGGCTTACGTAGGTCGTACGGTAACAGGCACCAAGGGTACGCTTCGTGTGATGTGCGGCAACTACACCTATAATGTGTCGAATACCTATCAGGAAGTCATTTCGGGCAAGAACTACAAGTACTATGTGCTGAAGTCCATCGAGGCTCCCTGGATTGGCAAGGGTTCGGGCGTCTATAATGTAGGCGAATCTGTCGAAGTGCCTTTGCTGGCCATTTCGGAGGATCCTAATGCCAAGCTGGTCTATACCACCGACGGTTCGGAGCCTACAGCCTCTTCTCCTTCCATTGAGAGTGGCTCGGAGCTCTCCTTCGCTGTGACCACCACGTTGAAGGTGGGTCTTTTGAGCAATGGTGTAGTGAAGAATGTACAGAGCCGCACCTACACGTTCAAGGAAGTGGAGGTGATCGATGCTCATCCGGCCACCTTGCACGTCTGCAACCAGTCAGGTTCGCTCAATCCGCTCTTTATTTATATATGGGCAGGACCCGACAACGAGCAGCTCAATGGCGGTTGGCCAGGTGCTCAGGCAAAGGAAACTGTCGAAGAGGGTGGACTGACCTGGTATGTACAGACCTTCGCTATCCCCAACACGGGTGACTATGCTGTCAACTTCGTATTCACCAATTCTGCTGGCAATCAGCAGTCGGAGGATGTCACGGGTATGACTCAGGATGCCTACTACATCATCAACAGCACGAAGAATGGTGGCAAGTTTACGGTAAGCGACGTCACCTCGCAGTATGCCGGTCTCCGTGGTATCACCGAGGACGATGCTGCCAAGGACAATGCCATCTACGACCTGCAGGGTCGTCGTGTAAACGAGATGAAGGCTGGCCAACTCTATATCCGTGGTGGTCAGAAGATCATGTCCCGATAAATGTCAAGAGGGGCTATAGCTAATGTAGTCACTATAGTTATTATAGTTACTATTGTCACTATAGCCCCTCATAAAAATTTATAAAGATGAAGAAAATGTATTTTCTGCCCATCGCCATGATGCTGATGGGTATGTGGCTTCAGTTGTCTGCCAAGCCAAAGGTCGCACCTGTCGAGACGAATAACGACGTGATTCTGCATGCATGGTGCTGGTCGTTCAACACCATTCGCGAGAACCTTGCCGACATCGCTGAGGCAGGCTACACGGTCGTACAGACTTCACCCGCCGAGAATTGTGTCACTCAGGCCAAGGGCGACAAGGGCGGTGGTCCGCAGCTTTGGGGCCATGGTCGCTGGTATTACTATTACCAGCCTGTCGATTGGAAGATTGGCAACTACGTGGTCGGAACTCGTGAGGACCTCAAGCAGCTCTGCGAAGAGGCTGGCAAGTATGGCATTCGCATCATTGTCGATGTTTTGCCCAACCATACGGCCATCGACGACACACGCGTAAGTGACGAACTCGATGCCGCCGTTGGTGGACACGAGAACCTCTATCACGCCACTGGCTTTGATGAGATTCGCGACTACAACGATCGTCTGCAATGTACTACAGGTCAGATGGGCGGTCTGCCTGATGTCAACACCGAGAACCCCGACTTCCAGGCATATTACCTGCAGTATTGCAACGACCTGATCAAGTGTGGTGTGCGCGGTTTCCGTTACGACACAGCCAAGCATATCGGTCTGCCCAGCGACCCGAAGGACAAGAAATCTCCGAAGAACAACTTCTGGGCAGTGGCTACCGGCCGCGAGGAAGCCAATGGCGTGCGCCTTTGCTTGCCCGAAGACAGCCTCTTCATCTATGGCGAGGTACTTCAGGACAGGAACGTCAAGGAGGAGGAATATGCCGAATATATGGGTATGACTGCTTCCGGATTGGGTTGGGATCTTCGTTACGACCTCGAGAAAGCCAACTGGATGGGCAAGGACGTGAAGGGTTACAGCCATCCCGTCGATCCCAAGAAGCTGGTTACCTGGGTCGAGAGTCACGACACCTATTGCAACGACCACGAATCGGCTGCTCTCTCCGACCTGCAGATTCGTCTGGGCTGGGTGTTCCTCGCTGCACGTGCCAATGGTATGCCATTGTTCTACAATCGTCCTGATGGCAGCGATGGTCCTGCTGGCAACTTCTGGGGCAAGAACCTGGTAGGCATCAAGGGTAACGACAACTTCAAGCACCCGCTAGTAGTGGCTGCCAACCGTTTCCGTCATCAGATGCAGGGTCAGCCCGAAAGCATCACGTTCTCGGCCGATGGCGCTGTCACACAGGTATGTCGTGGCACCAAGGGCGCTGCCCTGATCAACATCACCAACGATGCCCAGCAGGTTTCATTGGCTACCATGCTCCCCAATGGCAAGTACAAGGATGCCCTCACAGGCAAGATCTTCTCGGTCAAGAAGGGTATCATCCATGGTCAGCTCGATGCTCAGTCAGCTTACCTGCTTATCAAGAAATGACGCTAAAGCAATTAACAATTAACAATTAATAATTAACAATTATTATTGTGGTTCGAAAACATTTTTTTAGTTGTATCTTTGCAGCGCTGGTCATCTTCTCAGCCTGCAACAAGCCTTTTACCATCGAGCAGATTCCGGGCAACGAACATCGTTCGAGTGTCGTCTTTGTGACGGCTCCCAACCAGGAGAACTACTTCACCGATTATTTCCCCTCGATCGATAAGTTCGACTCCGTGGAAGCAGGGCCCGGTGTGACCATCAACAGCTACACCGACAGCACCTTCTTTGTCACTACCGAAGTTCCGCTCAGCACCATCGACCTTTTGTCCGAAGGCAAGAAGTTGACGCTGGTGGTCGAGGATGGCAGCCATTTCAATTCGGGCTATGCTCATCTTTACACCACGTGGACACGCGATGGCAAGGTAGGCATCGGCTTCACACAGAAGCCCGAGAAGGTTGTTGCCCTTTGGCAGAACACGCTGCTTCCCGAGAAGTGTGTGACCATTGGCGACAATGAGATCGTGGTCACCCTTCCCAAGGTGCCGGAAGGAAGCCGTGAGCGCACTTATCTTCGCGTCTATGGCGCTACTGCCGACACGCCGATGAGCGACATCCTCGTTCCTCTTCAGAACGGGAAGGTCGTTACTTCGGCCGACCAGCTCAATCGCCACGACCCCGAGACACAGATCCTCTATTCGCTGATGATCGACCGTTTCAACAACGGCAAGAGTGAAAACGACTGGAAGATCGGCAATCCCAAGTTGGTGCTCCCTCAGGCCGATTATCAGGGTGGCGACATCGTGGGCATCACGCAGAAGATTCAGGAAGGATTCTTCGACAATCTTGGCATCAACACCATCTGGGTGAGTCCTATCACGCAGAATCCTTATAGCGCATGGGGCTTGAACCAGAAGCCGCGTACCCGTTTCTCGGGTTATCATGGCTACTGGCCCATCTACATCACCAAGGTCGATGAACGTTTCGGCAATGACGATGAACTGCACGAGATGCTTCAGACGGCGCATAACCACAACATCAACGTGGTGCTCGACTACGTGGCCAACCACCTGCACATCGAGTCGCCGCTCTTCCAGGCGCATCCCGATTGGGCTACCGATTCTCTTACAGCCGATGGCAAGCCGAATCTGGAGTTGTGGGACGGCGAATATCGTTTGACCACCTGGTTCGACCGTCACATCCCGAGTCTTGACCTGACGCGTCGCAACGTGGCCGACCAGCTCACCGACTCTGCACTCTATTGGGTGCGCAACTTCGAGTTCGATGGCTTCCGTCACGATGCCTGCAAGCATATCCCGTTGAACTATTGGCGCACTTTTGGCAAGAAGTTGGCCAACGATCCGCAGCTCAAGGACCGCGACATCTGGATGATTGGCGAGACCTACGGATCACCCGAACTCATCGGTTCGTACATCAAGGCAGGTATGCTCAATGCCCAGTTCGACTTCAACATCTACCACACGGCCATCGATGTGCTTGGCGAACGTGAAGGTTACTCAATGCGCGACCTTGCCCGCACCATCGAAGAGAGTGGAGCCGCCTATGGTGCTCACCATACGATGGGCAACATCTCAGGCAATCACGACAAGACACGTTTCATCAGTCTTGCTGGTGGAGCCGTCAGCTGGGACGAAGATGGCAAGGCAGCCGGTTGGACGCGTCACGTAGGCATCGGTGATTCTGTGCGAGCTTATTCTAAGGCATTGTTGCTCGAGAAACTGAACCTCACGCTGCCCGGCGTGCCTTGCATCTATCAGGGCGACGAGTTCGGACAGGAGGGAGGCAATGACCCCGACAATCGTCGCTTCATGCGTTTCAGCGGCTACAATCACTTCGAGCAGCACAACCTCGACGAGGTTCGCCGTTTTGCCCAGCAACGTCGTGAAAACATCGCCCTCCAGTTTGGCGACTATCTGCCGCTCTATGTCGATGACAACACGCTCGTCTATTTGCGTACCTATATGGGCGAAGGCGTGATTGTCGCCATCAACAATGCCGGCACAGCTGTCGATGTCGATGTCACCATCCCCGCTGGCTTAAAGGCCGCAGGCGACAGGAAGCTTCACATCGAGGCGAATGATGTCGTTTGCGAGTCGCTGTAAAAATCTTGATTTATAATTATTTTATCCATATCTTCAGTTTTTCGTTCGAAAATTTGGAGATATGGATTTTTCGTTGTATCTTTGCCACGAAAAACAACATTAAATCCTTACTATTATGGCAAAACGAAATACCAAAGGCACAGACAAGCTGGTAGCAAGAATAACCGAATGGTTCAAGGCACATCCGAAGGACTCCTATAATTATCTGCAGATATCTCAGGAATTGGGCATCTTTGGCCGTAGCAATCGCACGGATGTCTATGACCTGCTCGTCGAACTTCAGCATCAAGGCTTCCTTCGTGAGGTCAGTCCGGGTCGTTATGGCCTGGCCGACCGTCAGACGCAGGCCGAATTGATAGGTGTGTTCGAGCGTCGTCACAACGGTATGCACATAGTGCGCATCGAAGGCAATGACGTTCCTTTCGTCGTGTATGATGGCGACGATATGCAGGCCCTTACGGGTGATAAGGTTCGCATCCAGAAGATCTTGGGACATCGTACGCGCATCGGTGGGCCACAGGCTCGTGTCGTCGAGGTCATTGAGCGTGTCAAGCATCGCTATGTGGGCGTGCTCCAGAAGACGTCCAAATATGCCTTTGTCACGCCCGACAACCGTTCGCTCGACAAGGACATCTATATCCCCAACGAGTTGCTTGGCAAGGCCCACAATGGCGACAAGGTGGTGGTCGATTTCGAACGCTGGCCCGCTTTCTCGAAGAATCCTGTCGGACGTATTGCTGACGTCCTGGGCAAGGAAGGCGACAACAACACCGAGATGCACGCCATCCTCGCAGAGTATGGCCTGCCTTACAAGTATCCCGAGAACGTCGTAAAGGCTGCCGAGCGCATCCAGGACGGCTGCACCCCCGAAGAGATTGCCAAGCGTCTCGACTATCGTCAGGTCACGACCTTCACCATCGACCCTGCCGATGCGAAGGATTTCGACGATGCCTTGTCAATCAAGAAACTGAAGAACGGAATCTGGGAAGTGGGCGTCCACATCGCCGATGTCACTTTCTATGTGCATCCCGACTCCATCATCAACAAGGAGGCATATAATCGCGCCACGTCCATCTATCTGGTCGATCGCACCATTCCCATGCTTCCCGAGAAGCTCTGCAACAACCTCTGCTCGCTACGTCCCGGCGAGGACAAGCTGTGCTTCAGCGTGATCTTCGAGATGGATGACGATGCCAATGTGCTGCGTCACGAGATTGTCCGCACGGTGACACGTTCCGATCGTCGCTTCAACTACGAGGAGGCACAGGAAATCATCGAGACCGGGAAGGGTGACTTCGCCCCCGAGATGCTCCAGCTCGACCGTCTGGCCAAGCAGTTGCGCGCCCGTCGTTTTGCCGAGGGTGCCATCGGATTCGAACGCGAGGAGGTGAAGTTCGTGCTCGACGAGAAGGGCAAGCCCACCGATGTGTATTTCAAGGTGTCGAAGGATGCCAACAAGCTCATCGAAGAGTTTATGCTCCTGGCCAACCGCACGGTAGCCGAGGCCATTGGCAAGGACGTGCGTCCGCAGCGCATCAACGGCAAGATGCAGAAGAAGGCCAAGTCGTTCGTCTATCGTATCCACGACCAGCCTTCGCAGGAGAAACTCGAAAGCCTGGCAACCCTTGCTGCTCGTTTTGGCCACAATGTGAAGAGCATCTTCAGTGGCAAGAAGTCCGACGTGGTCGATCATTCGAAGAACAAGCAGATCAGCCAGGGCATCAACCAGCTGATGAAGGAGATACACAACCGTCCGGAGGAGAACATGCTCTCCACGCTTGCCATCCGCACGCAGGCCAAGGCCGTCTATTCCACCGAGAACATCGGACACTATGGCCTGGCTTTCGATTTCTATACCCACTTCACTTCGCCCATCCGTCGTTATCCCGACTGCATGGTGCATCGTCTGCTCGACCGTTATCTCTTCCAGAAGGGTCGCTCCATGGTACGCGAGATGCTCGAGGAGGAGTGCAAGCATTGTAGCGAGATGGAGCAGCTGGCTGTCCAGGCCGAACGTTCATCCATCAAGTACAAGCAGGCCGAATTCCTGCAGGACCGCATGGGCCAGGTGTTCGAAGGTGTCATCAGCGGAGTGAGCGAATGGGGCATCTACGTCGAACTCAAGGAGAACCTCTGCGAAGGCCTGATTTCGGTGCGCGACCTGCGTGACGACCATTACATCTACGATGAGCGCAACTTCTGCCTCATTGGTCGTCGCACCCACCGTCGTTTCACTTTGGGCGACACGCTCAAGGTTACGGTTGCCAATGTCAACCTCGACCGCAAGACCATCGACTTCGCATTGGTGGAAAAGACGCGTTAAGTGCCTTGTTCCTATCGATAACTCAAACAGCCAGGATAGAACCTATTGTATCTGTCCTGGCTGTTTGCTTTTTTATTCCCGTTGCCATTTGGCAAACAAATATGGGATATTAAAGAAGGTGAAAATGGCAGCGGCACTGGCATCAATAGCCGTGCCAACTGCCGGAAAATGTGCTGCCTCAATGGCAGCAAAAAATTGCTTACGCAGAAAATATTAATTCGTCCATTTCAAATTACATTTGGGACCATAAGGATTTTCCGCACGAAGTGCGATTTTCTGCAGGTATTGGACCTGCTCATTTTCCGGCAGAAACAACCAGGCCATTGGGGCCGAGGTTGTCTGCCATTTTCACCTGCTAGTCTATCTTATAGAAGACTATTTCACGTCAATCCTTACCGTCTGTGGCTTCTCATTTGCCAGCCTCTTGAGTTCGCTGGTCATCACGCTGAGTGAGGCGCAGTCGCCTTTGCTCCATCCGCTGCCCATGTAGTAGGTGAAGGTTTCGCCCGGCTTGTATTTGGCGATGCCCAGCAGGTGGCCTTGTTCGAGGGCAGTGCGGGTGAGGGTGGGAACGTATGCACCGATCAGGACACGTCCGGGGTCACGGCCCGGTTGGTCGGTGGGGTCGGAATAGGCGATGTACTTGTTGCCCTTGTCCAGACGCACGCTGTCCTCGTCACCATGGAAGGCGATGCCCACGGCGATATCGTGTGCACGTGTTGCGCCCTCATACTCCACGTTGATGATGTTGAAGCGCGAGCCTTTCTGCGTGATGATGGTACGATGTTCGATGACGGTGTCACCAGCCACAAAGGTAGTATCGTAGTCCAGCCGGACAGCACCCAGTAGAGGACCGTTGGCAAGTATCTTGTGCGTTTTCCAGGCCCATGGAAAGACGATGCCGCCTTCGTCGTTCAACAGCGCAGCCGTGCCACCGCCCAAGGTCGGACCCACGGCGTAGCAGTCCATGCCCTTGCCATGATCCTCGTGGAAACTGCCTGCATGTCCGATGCTGTCGGCCAGGTGATGCTCGCCCAAGGCGTGGAGGCTGTCGCGTATAGCCCAGCCACGCAATGCCGTCAGCATACGTTCGTCGCAGAGCATCTCCTTGGTATTCTTGCACCAGATGTCGTAGCCGAATGCACGCTCGTTGGTAGCCTGCAGTTCCGGACCGTATGCGCGCCATATCGACGACTCGTTCTCCCAGCAGAGGTCATCCTTGCGCTGGGGATAATGCTTGATGAAGACGGCGCTGGGGACGGTCAGCACAGGATCAGATGCTTTGCGCACCGACACGAAGTAGGAACTCTCTCCATTGGCCAAAGTGTTGGTCTCGAAGAGGAGCAGGTCCTCGTTGCCGTTGTTGAAGATTTGTGTAGGCACGAGTTTGCCCATCTCGTCGGTCAGCATGATGGATGTGCCCTCCTTCACGCCAAGGCTGTCGAGCACGGCCTTCAGCGGCACGCCTTCAATCACGCCCGCGATGTCGCGGTCGGTGGGATTTGTCACCACGATGGTCACGTCGTGTCCATTCTTCTGTTGGCACGCGCTGAGCACGGCCAGCGCCATTGCCAGGATGATAAATATTCTTTTCATTTTTGTCGGTATTTCGGTATTTCGGGATTCGTTCTTTCGGTATTCCGTTATTCCGGAATTCCGAAAACCTTTCGAACCCCTCGAACCTCCCTTAGTCTTCCATCAGTTTGCGATAGCGACTGCGCTTGGGCTCTTCGATGCCGAGGCGCTTGGCCTTGTTGATCTCATAATCCGTGTAGGAGCCCTCGAAGAAGAACACTTCGCCATTGCCCTCGAAGGCGAGGATGTGGGTGCAGATGCGGTCGAGGAACCAGCGGTCGTGGCTGATGACTACCGCACAGCCTGCGAAAGCCTCCAGGCCTTCCTCCAGGGCACGCAGGGTATTGACGTCGATGTCGTTGGTCGGCTCGTCGAGCAGGAGCACGTTGCCCTCCTCCTTCAGCGCCATGGCCAGGTGCAGACGATTGCGTTCGCCACCCGAAAGCACACCACAGAGTTTGTTCTGGTCGGCACCATTGAAGTTGAAGCGGCTCAGATAAGCGTGAACATTGACGTCGCGACCGCCCATGCGGATCAGGTCGTTGCCACCGCTCACCACGTCGTAGATCGACTTGTCGGCCTCGATGTCCTTGTGCTGCTGATCGACGTAGGCAAGTTTCACGGTCTCGCCCTCGGTGAAGGTGCCGCTGTCGGGTTTCTCCAAGCCCATGATGAGGCGGAAGAGGGTTGTCTTGCCCGCGCCGTTGGGGCCGATGACGCCCACGATGCCGTTGGGAGGCAGCATGAAGTTGAGGTCCTTGAAGAGCACCTTGTCGCCGAAAGCCTTGGCCACATGCACGGCTTCGAGCACCTTGTTGCCCAGACGAGGACCATTCGGGATGAAGATCTCGAGCTTCTCCTCGCGTTCCTTCTGCTCCTCGTTGAGCATCTTGTCGTAGGAGTTGAGTCGTGCCTTGCCCTTGGCCTGTCGTGCCTTGGGTGCCATGCGCACCCATTCGAGCTCGCGCTCCAAGGTCTTGCGACGCTTCGAGGCGGTCTTCTCCTCCTGTGCCATGCGCTTGGTCTTCTGGTCGAGCCAGCTCGAATAGTTTCCCTTCCACGGGATGCCCTCGCCGCGGTCGAGTTCGAGGATCCACTCCGAAACGTCGTCGAGGAAGTAGCGGTCGTGGGTGACGGCAATCACCGTACCCTCGTATTGCTGCAGGTGCTGTTCCAGCCAGTCGATGCTCTCGGCATCGAGGTGGTTGGTGGGTTCATCGAGCAGGAGCACGTCGGGTTTCTTGAGCATAAGGCGACAGAGAGCCACGCGGCGACGTTCGCCGCCCGACAGGTTCTTCACCGACCAGTCGCCGGGAGGGCAGTTGAGGGCAGCCATGGCGCGGTCGAGCTTCGAGTCGATGTTCCAGGCATCGGTCGAGTCGATGATGTCCTGCAGTTCGGCCTGACGGTTGATGAGCTGGTCCATCTTGTCGGGATCCTCCAGGTATTCCGGTTCGGCAAACTTCAAGTTCACCTCGTCATACTCCTTCAGCGCGTCGTAGATGTACTGCACGCCCTCCATGATGTTCTCCTTCACGGTCTTTGTCTCGTCAAGTTTGGGGTCCTGCTCCAGATAGCCCACGCTGTAGCCCGGGCTCCACACCACTTCGCCCTGACTGGGCTGGATGATGCCGGCGATGATCTTCATCAGCGTCGATTTGCCGGCGCCGTTCAGACCAATGATGCCAATCTTCGCTCCGTAGTAGAACGAGATGTAGATGTTCTTGAGTACCTGCTTCTGCGTCTGTTGTATCGTGTGTGAGACACCAACCATCGAGAAGATTATCTTTTTATCATCGACTGTTGCCATAATTATTATTTATTTAAGGTGGTAAAAATGTTTGCTGCAAAGATATATGATTTTTTTTACAACTCCAAATAATTTCATTTGTTTTTTGCTTTTGGTCATAAAAAACATCAGTCACTGTCTTGCGCTTTCGGTGTCGTTGTACTATTTGTACACAAGCGGTACCATATTGCTGCGAGATTGGATTAAGTGTTCACAGGCAGTACAATATTACGATGGGGATTGTATCAAGTGTCCATAAGTGGTGCAATATTGCGACGAGATTGTACTAAGTGTCCACAAGCAGTGCAATATTGCGACGAGATTGTATCAAGTGTACATAAGTAATACAATATTGCGACGAGATTGTATCAAGTGTCCACAAGTAGTACAATATTGCGGGAGCCGTTGTACTATCTGTGCACAAGTGGAGCAATATTGCGGCAAGATGGTATCATCTGTTCACAAGTAGTGCATCCGTGGACCAATCAGCCTTTTCTCTAAATCAACAGATTTGGAAATCGATTTCGCGAAGACGATTTGCACATTTGACGAGAAAATAGTGAAAAAAACAGGCCAAATAGATTGAAGAAACAAAAATAATACATATATTTGCAGCGTCCATTTCGAGAAATCGAAAACAAAAGCGGATAATAACAGGAAGGTGCCAGGCATTTGGTCGAAAAAAAAGATCGTTAGCCTTGCGTATTGGGGAAAAAGTGATTAGCTTTGTGCCCGCTAAGCAAGA
>JAFWRO010000005.1:0-7363 GCA_017519885.1 Bacteroidales bacterium
CTTCTGCGGAGAGTAGGACGTGATATTTCTTAGGTCTTCCCATTGTCGTTTATGTTTTATGAACAACATATAAACGAACAATTTGAAGTTTTATTGTTTAAAATCAGTTTTTATTTATACTGGTTAGGATGCTACACTAGCAGCCAAGTTTGGCTGCGACAAAATGAGGATAAATGGAAAGGCCCCGACCATCTCGTTCGATGATCGGGGCTGTTTTTATGTAGCTTTCCACGCCGCTTTGTTCGCGCAAGGTGTAGCGTGCTGTCAGCGTTTTAGAGCACCAGTGTGCAGAGCGAAGCAGCAGGGATGGTGACGTTGAGGCTTTGCTTGCCCAAGGTGAGGGCGATGTTGGCATCGGCATCGGTCTGGTTGCCTGCCACGAGGATGATGCTGCGATCGGGATTGACGAAGCCGAGCACCTCCTCATAGGTGCCTCCGAGGACGAGGCGCTTGGCACCAGGCTGTACGAAGTGGCTCAGGTGCTTCAACTCGTAATACTCGGGTGTAAAGGTCCAGGTCTTGTCAGCCTCATTTACAGTGATGAGCGAGTTCTGGAACCAGCCCCAGCGTGAGGGCTTGTCGAAGAAGAGCGAAGTGTTCCAGTAGTAGTATTGCGTCACGCCGTTGGCAAAGTATTCGCGTTGCAGATCCCACGAGTGCATGGCGCCCTCCCAGTTGTTCTTGCCGTTGCCGCACTCCTGTTCGCTCTGTACGAGGTCGATGTCAGGATAGTTGCGGTAGATGGTGGGAAGAGCTTCCTTGCCTGCCCACTGGAAACCTACGCCCTTGACGTACTTGCTCGACTCGGGATCCTGCAGGAGGGTGTCAATCTTGGCGGGATCGGGACGTTCGCAGGTGCCGAAATAGACCTGCACGTCGCGCTTTGCCATCTCGGGTCCGAGATACTGGCCTACGAAGATGTTGAGGTCGCGCGAAAGCCAGCAGCACGAGGGATAAGGCTGGGCAGAGTTGGGCTCGTTCTGCGGCATCACCACCTGGATGTTGACGCCTTCAGCACGATAGGCATCGACAAACTTGCCGAAATAGCGGGCATAGGCATCGAGATATTCGGGCTTCATGTTGAACGAAGTCTTGCCTTCTGCACCTTCCTCGCCGGGGAGGGCATCGTTCTCCTGTGGCTCCATGCGGAAAGCAAGGGGGCCATCGGAGAAGAAGCCTGAGGTAGCGCTCACGCCGCCTTCCTCACCGGGCTTGGGACCCTGGGCCTTGGCGGCAGCCTCCTGCGCCTTCTTCATGCGTTCGATGAGTTTTTTCGAGATCGAGCGCTCGGCATAGTGCTTGGTCAGTTTCATCCATTTGGGAGGACACCAGGGCGAAGCAAACCAGTAGATGTCGGGATTGGCGGCCAGGGCAAGTTTCATCATCGGGATGACATTCTGCTTGTCGCGCTCGATGCTGAAGTCCTTCAGTTCGAAGTCGCCGTCGGTGTCGTCGCACGAATAGTAGTCGAGGGCGAAGTCATTGGCGCCGATCGACATGCGGGCACGATTGAAGTTGGCGCCCTTGCCGGGTTCGTAGAGTTCGGCAAAGATGTCGCGAAGCGTCTCTTCGGGCAGCGTCTTCAGGCTGGCCCAGCCCAGTTCGTTGAAGCAAGTGCCGAAGCCCTTGACGGTCTGTGCGGTGGCTGCCGGATCTATGGTGATGGTCTTGTCGGCCTGTGCGGGAGCTGTTGGCTGGACCGTCTGGTAATAGTTGTCACGGGTGGATAGGACCATCTCCTTGATGCTCATGGCAGGTTCCTGCTTGCAACTCGTGACGATAAGTAGCCCGGCTGCAAGCGGGAAGAAGAGTTTTGTTGGGGTACGCATAATAATTAAAAGAGGTTATCTGATGGGTTTGATGATGATGTTGCGCTGGTAGGAGGCGGGCTTGGTCTGATAGGGAGCCAGCACGTAGCAGGCATCGCAGCCTACGCCAGTGGTCGAATAGTCGAGGTTGAGTGTGATGCCCTGTTGACGCTCGAGCTGGTACTGATAGACCGCACGTGTCAGGTTGTCGGTGCAGTAGTTGTAGGCATTGAAGTTGAAGCGTTCGTCCATGCAGAACTGCAGGCCCGTGCCAGCCTCGTTGCGGAAGGTGACCCAACGGTTGTCGCAGCGCAGACCGAAGTCTTCGGGCAGCAGATAGGGTTCGAACATGTCGTCCACCGTGGTCTTGTAGACGCCGAAGCGCTGTCCCGTCTTGCGGTCGGGATAGTTCTCTTCGGGGCCGCGTCCGTAGTAGCTCACCTGCTGCAGGTCCTCGCTGAGTGTCATGGTCAGACCGATGCGGGGCAGGAGGTAGGGCTGCTGCGATTCGGGGGCAATGTGGTGCTTCAGGTGGATGGTGCCATCGCCGTTGATGCGGAAGTTGTAGGTCTCTTCGTAGCCCTTGTAGTTGGTGCCGAAGATGTAGGCATCGAGGGCCTTCGACTCCGCTTCTCCATAGAGGGTGAAGCAGCGCACATCGAGATAGACCTGCCCGTCGAGTTCGTAGGCACGGCAGGAGAGGGGCATGCGTGTGGTCTTGTCGAGATGGTTGCTGTACCACTCGTTTGCAATCCATTCGCCGTTCCACTTTTCCTGCTGGGTGTAGTTGATGTTGCGCCAGCTCCAGTTGTCCAGTTCACAAGCCACAGGAGCACGCCAGAAGTTGAGCTTGAGAGGCTCCTTGAGGAGTTCTTCGCCTGCCACCCTGATGCTGCTGAGCTGGCCGTCCTTGCTGAAGGTATAGACGAAGTCCGCTCCGTGTACGCGGATGCAGTCGTCGTCCTCGTCGAGGTGAACCTCACCCACTGCCTTGTCGCTGACGATGGCTTCCTGGTGCCACGGCAGGTCCAGCTGGTCGAAAGCCACCTCGTGGCCCTTCTTGGCCCAGATCTCGTCGTTTCTGAGGCGCGAGCTGATGAGCAGGCGATAGTCCTTGCCGGGTTTGATCTGTGGCATGTCGAAAGGCACTTTCACCACCTTTCGTGTCAAAGGCTCGATGTCGAGCTCGAGCGTGCCTTCCTGCAGCACGTCGCCATCTTCCTGCAGTTGCCAGATGGTCTCGTAGTGGTTGGCATTGAGGAAGTGGTTGCGGTTCCAGACTTCGACTGAGCGGTTTTCGACGTTGACAAGTTTGCATGCGATGGGCTGCGTGCTCTTCTTCACCTGGTAGATCTCGGGCTGCACGGTGCGGTCGGGCCAGATGGTGCCGTAGGTGCGTGCTCCGATGCCGTAGCTGTAATACTGTTTGCCCAACGTCTCCTGTTCGAAGTCGAGGTAGAGCAGCGCGTCACTCGGCGTGGGCGCACCGCCCTCCACAGCCTTGTCGCAGATGGCGACGTTGTCCATCAGGGCATCGCAGATGTGGACGTTGGTCTCCTGTCCGTGCGCCTCCTCGTTGCGTCCGATGTTCACCGGGAAGGGGGCATTGATGATGTAGCCTGCGGCTTCGGTCTCGGCCTTCACGCTGCCGTCGATGCTGAGGCTCATCTTCGCGCCGTCGTAGAGGGCAACCACACGGTGCCAGTGCTGCTCCCAGTCAGCGGGAAGAGCTGCGGTGAGGGTGTATTTGTACGACTTGGGTGTCAGGCTTGCCAGCACGTAGTGGTAGTAGGGATGATTGGGATCGACGTAAGGTATTGCCGAGGCAGGTGCCTTGTTGGTGTTGAGGTAGAAGACGATCGAATCCTTGCCCTTCTGCTGCACGCCGAATTGCCAGCTGCCCTTGGTCACAAACGAGCCGCAGGAGCTTACGAGTTCGCGTGGGAACACGTCGAAGGCGATGGTCAGGGCCTGCCCCTCGATGTCGAGGTCCTTCGAGCGATAGACTTCCACCCACTGGTCATGTCCGTTCAGGTCGATGACGTGGTTCTTCTTGAGCATCTTCTTTTCGACCGAAGCGGGCTGGACGCCTGGAACAATGAGTTTCGCACGTCCCATGATGTGGGCAGGTGTGTTCTTCGGCGAAAGGTCGGTGAGCGTGCGAGTGGTCTCGGCAAGGCCCGTCGAAACGAAGTCCCAGAGGGCACCGCCCATCGTGCGGTCGTAGCTGTAGATGGTGTTCCACATCTCGTCGAGGAAGCCGCCGCCATTGCCAGCCAACGAGATGTATTCGTCCATGAACGAGGGGCGAACGTCACCATCCTGATGCTGGCCGACCTTCATTTCAAGGGCCATCGGGGTGGGGTAGCGCGGACCGATGATGTCCTCGGCAGGATGGCTGTAGGCGTTGCCGCCGTACATCCAGTAGCGTGTCGGGTCATACTTGCGTCCCTCCTTGATCACTTCGCCGATGTTCGGACCTTCGCCGCTCTCGTTGCCTGCACTCCAGAAGAGCACGGCAGGCTGGTTGCGGTCGCGCAGCACCATGCGGCGCACACGTTCCTGGTACATCGGTATCCATCGGGGATCGGAGCTGACGTATTCGGTGGCATGTGCCTCGTCGCCCGTCTCGTCGATGATGTAGAGGCCGTAGCGTGCGGCATACTGCAGGTAGCGGGGCACGGGAGGATAGTGCGAGGTGCGGACGGCATTGAAGCCGAACTGCTTGAGTATGGTCATGTCCTTCTGGACAAGTTCATCCTTGACGCAATGTCCGTTCACAGGGTCCTGCATGTGCGAACATTCGGCATTGACCTTCAGTTTCTTGCCATTGAGGTAGAAGACGTTGTCGATGATTTCCGTCTCCTTGAAGCCAAGGTCCTGACGTGCGCGGTCGATGACGTTGCCCTGGGCATCGCAGAGCTGCATTTCGAGGGTGTAGAGGTTGGGCGTTTCGGCAGTCCATTTCAGCGGGTTGACGAAGTGCTGCGTCAGCGTGAGTTCCACCTTGTCGGCCTTTGCGTCGAAGGTGGCGGGCTGGCTCTGCATCGTGGCCACCTCCTTGCCCTCGGCATCCAGCACCTGCGCTTTCACGACGAGGTTGCTCCGCTGTGTCGCTCCCTCGTAGCGACGGGCGGTGGCCGTCAGTTTGAGGTCGGCATCGCGGTAGTCGCTGTCAAGGTCGGCGGTGACGTACCAGTCCAGCAGGCGTGTCTTCGGTGCGGCATAGACATAGACGTCGTCGAAGATGCCTGCCAGGCGCCAGTAGTCCTGTCCTTCGAGGTAGAAGCCGTCACTGTATTTGATCACGAGCATCGCGAGCTGGTTGCGCCCCTTCTTGAGGTAGGGGGTGATGTCGTACTCGGCAGGCTCCTGGGCTCCCTCGTTGTAGCCCACCTCGTGTCCGTTCACCCAAAGGAACGATGCCGAGGCAACCTTTTCGAAGCGCAGGAAGACCTCTTCGCCCTGCCAGCTGGAGGGAAGGGTGAAGGTGGTGCGGTAGGCGCCCGTCGGATTGTAATCGCGCGGCACGTAGGGCGGATTGGCTTTGAAGGGCGAGGAGACGTTGCGGAACATCGGGTCGCCGAATCCCTGCATCTCCCAGTTCGAGGGCACTTCGATGTTCGCCCACTTCGCATCGGAGAACTTCTCTTCGAAGAAGTTGGCGGGGATGCCCTCGGGTGTCGAGGCAAAGCAGAACTTCCACTGTCCGTTCAGGAGTTGGTGGTGCTCGGGGATGTAGTAGGCACGACCTTCCTCCTGGTTGAGTTCAAAGACGTCCAGGTTCTCGATGTAGTCATACAGATGGTTCATGAAGTCGTGCTCGTTGGCAGCTGTCGCGTTGCTGGCCGTGAGCCATCCTGCCGTAGCAAGGCATATGGCCAGGCCTTTGAGTGTGGTAAGTCGTTCCATCATTATATTATTATATGTAAGTTGTTTTGGATTTGACTAAGGCTCTATAAGCCGCTCGGGGGCTATCATGATGTCCTGCAGATCGGGAGGGAGGACCATAAGGAAAGTTCCGAAGAGACGGCCGTTCTGGACTTGCATTTCGTAGCCCTCTTCACCCTCCACAAACAGCGAATCGCCGCGAACCAGTAGATAGTGGG
Source organism: Bacteroidales bacterium (assembly GCA_017519885.1). Lineage (GTDB taxonomy): Bacteria > Bacteroidota > Bacteroidia > Bacteroidales > UBA3663 > Liminaster. Next base: position 5,918 of record JAFWRO010000005.1, read on the forward strand.
TAGGGCCGCCCACCGGCCTCGGGTCGAGGAAGGGAACCTTCGTGATGGAATGGTTGACCATCCTGGCAATGAATTGCTCGTACTGCCCCGCCTGCAGAGCGACGATGGAGTCATATTTCTGCGCTTCCCCATACCCCGTGATTACACTCAGTCGCACGGAATCCTTGCAGACCGTGACCCGACAGTCATACCGCCAGTCGGGAGCCACCGTGCCGTTGTCGAACGAATAGGTCACACTCGTCGCCTGGCTCAGCAAGGCTTCGTCCAGTATTTCGTTTGGTTTATCCGTGCGTTGTGCACAGGCGGTATTCGAAAGTGCCAGGGTCAGCACGCCGATGATGGTCACGAGGTGTCTCATATTTCTTGATTAAAGGGTTTTGAATATGCAAATCTAACAAGATTTTTCCAATTATTGCCAATCCGGGGCCGAAAAACGTTGGTTATACTACTTCAAACCCCATAACAACCGATTACGCAAAGTCAAAATCAAGCAAAAATGGGCGGATGATGGCGAAAAAGTGGGGATAAATTTGGTATTCTCGGAATTCTGTCCTATCTTTACCGCGTCATTTCATTTGTCCGACAATTAATATATATAGGAATATGCTAGGTGCAATCATAGGCGATATAGTGGGCAGCCGCTGGGAGTTCCATCCCACCAACGACTACAACTTTGAGATGTTCTCCGACCAGAACAGTTACACCGACGACACCATCTGTACCATTGCCGTGGCGGATGCGCTGCTCCACGGGGCACGCGACTTCGGCGGGTACATTCACGCCTGGTGCCGCAAGTATCCGCATCCCATGGGCGGCTATGGCGGACGTTTTGCCCAGTGGGTGAGGAGCAACGACCCGCAGCCCTATGGCAGCTTCGGCAACGGGGCAGCCATGAGGATCAGCCCCGTGGCGTGGTTCTCGCTCAATGGTCACGCCCAGATGTATTATGCAGTGGAGGCCACATCGTGCACCCACAACCATCCCGAGGGAATCAAGGGCGCGAAGGCAGTAGTCTCGGCCATCCACGACTGCCTTGAGATGCACGGCCTCTTCGAACATATCGGCAGGGAGCAGATCATGAACTATGGTCTCAAGAGGGCGCTCACCAACTACGGCTATTCCATCGATTTCGAGGAGAAGGATGTGCAGAACCGTTTCGACGAGACCTGCCAGGGCACGGTGCCCGTTGCCTTCTGGGTCATCAGCCGCAGCAGTTCCTTCGAGGACGCCATCCGCAGGGCAGTCATCCTCGGTGCCGATGCCGACACGCTCGGAGCCATCGTCGGAAGCATTGCCGAAGCCATTTGGGGCATACCCGAATGGATGAAGCAGAAGGCCCTCACGTATCTGCCAAAGGACATGAGGGATGTGCTCGAAGCCTTTCGCAAGCAGTGTCCGTGGCGTCATTCCACCCGCTTGGCGAAGAAGCAGCAGGAGCAGCAGAAG
>JAFWRO010000057.1:0-104643 GCA_017519885.1 Bacteroidales bacterium
GAAGTCGATGTCGGGCTGGTCCTCATGCTTGTTGGCCGAACCGTAGTATGCCTTATTATAGACGCTGTGGTTGGCCGAAACGAAGCGGTAGCCCAGGCGGCTTGTGAAGACGAAGCCTTTGAAGGGCTTGAAGTTGAGTGCAGTGTTGCCCTGCACGAAGGTGCTCCACGTCTTGGTGCGGCGTGCCTGAAGTGCGATGAGCGGGTTGATGTCGTCGCCCGACTGGAACTGCGAGATGCCGTAGTAGTTGCCGTCGGCATCGGTCATCAGCGTTGTGCCACTGTTGAGCAGGTTCTGCATATCCTGTGGCAGATTGCCTGGGGCATAAACGGGTTTGGTGAGCGGATCCATGGCAATGGCGCCACGCAGTACGGAATAATAGGGGTCGTTTTCGGCCACTGCACCTTGCGTCATGTAGGAGATGACATTCTGCGTGCTTACCTGCAGCCAGTTGTTGACGTCGTATTCACCGTTGATGTTGCCGGCAAAGCGCTTGTAGTAGTCGTCGTCGCCGGTCACGATGCCATTGTTGCCCGTGTAGTTGAACGACACGTAGAAGTTGCCTTTGTCGTAACCGTTCTGGAAGTTGACGCTGTGCTTCTGCATCAGGGATTTCTCGAACATGGCATCGCACCAGTCAGTGTCTGTTCCGTCCCAGAGGCTTGTGTAGTCGGTGCCAAGTCCCTTGTGATAGTCGATGTATTGCTGGGCGTTCATCACCTCGGGCTTGCGGCCCATGCTCTGGATGGCCCACTGTCCACTGTAAGAGATCTTGCCCTGCCCTGCCTTGCCGCGCTTGGTGGTGATCATGATGACACCGTTGCCGGCCTCTGCACCGTAGATGGCTGCCGAAGCAGCATCCTTGAGCACCTCCATGCTCTCTACGTCATTGGGGTCGATGTTTGAGATGGAGTTGACACGTACGCCATCTACAACATAGAGTGGGTCGCTGGTAGAGTTGGACGAGAAGCCGCGCACACGGATGGTGCTTTCGGCACCGGGTGTGCCCGAGGTGCTGATCATCTGCACACCAGCAGTCTTGCCTTGCAGCGACTGATTGACGTCGCTGATGGTGCGGTTCTGGATGTCGCCCGACTTCACCTGGCTGATGGCACCGGTGAGGTTCGACTTCTTCTGTACGCCGTAACCTACGACAACGACATCCTCCAGGAGTTCGCTGTTTTCGTTGAGCGTCACTTCATAGTGTGCGCGACCATCCACAGCCACCTCCTGGGTGGTGTAGCCGATGAACGAGATGGCCAGCGTCTGGCCCTTCTCTACGCCGCTCAGGGCGAAGTTGCCGTCGAGGTCGGTGACGCAGCCGTTGGTAGTGCCTTTCACTAGCACCGATGCGCCCAGGATGGGCTCGCCGAATTGATCGTTTACAGTTCCTGTAATGCTCTGTGCAAGCGTCTGTGCTGTGGCAGTCATCAGACAAAGCAAGGCAATCAGGAGCAACCGAATCTGTTTGAATAGGTTCTGCTTTTTCATAGATAAAATGATTAATTATTTAAAAGGTGTATTGTTGGTTGAATCTCGGTGTGATGATAACATCAGTTTTGACGGTGCAAAGGTAGCGTGTTTTCGAACAGCTTGTGAGAACTGAACTCCAAGACAGCAAAGTGTAGGTGCAAAACCTGAAAATGTGCGTACAAAAGGGCCGTTTAGGGCGAGAATAGGAGGAAAAACGTACAAAATTAGTGGTTCGAAAAAGGTTGAGAGGGGATTGAAAGGTTAAGAGGGGATTGAAGGGTTAAGAGGGGTTGAGAGGGGTTGTTACGCTTCGCTCCACGCGAGCAGAGCTCGGAGCGAAAGGTTAAGAGGGGTTAAGAAGGGTTATGAGGGGCCAGGAAATAATCACCATCCAAAAGTTGGAGCATCAGCGTATAAAACGAGGAAACGAGATGTCAAAAGGAGGCAATGAGCCTACGCAGCTCTTGCAGGTTAGGCAGAAAGCCCTTATCTTTGCTGCGAAATTTCGACAAGCGTCCTTCGGGATGAGTTTTCGAGCAAAACAGATAAACCATTTTCACACCTTTTAAAAATTATTATAGACATGAAGAATCTTTTTGACATCAAAGGCAAGGTAGTAGTCCTTACCGGTGGTTGTGGCGTACTGGGTCAGTGCATCGCACGTTATTTGGCCGAACAGGGAGCCCACATGGTGATCCTCGATCGCGTAGTTGAGGTAGGCAAGCAGTTTGAGGCAGAATTGAACCAGCTGACCGAGTCGCTGTTCCTTGAAACCAACGTGCTCGACGCAGCCAAGCTCGAGCAGAACTGCAAGGATATCCTTGCCAAATTCGGTACCATCGACGTGCTGCTCAATGCAGCAGGAGGCAACATGGGTGCTGCCAACATCGCTCCCGACCAGACCTTCCTTGATGCCAGTGACGACGCTATTCACAAGGTGGTAGAACTTAACCTCTTCGGCACCATCTTGCCCACCAAGGTCTTTGGCCGTGTCATCTGCGAAAAGAAGGAAGGCGCCATCGTCAACTTCTGCTCCGAGTCGGCACTGCGTCCATTGACACGTGTCTTCGGCTATGGTTGTGCCAAGTCGGCCATTGCCTCCTACACCAAGTATATGGCCACCGAAGTAGCAACCAAGTTCTCGCCCAAGGTGAGGGTCAACGCCATTGTGCCCGGCTTCCTTATCACCAATCAGAATCGTGCCCTGCTCACCAATCCCGATGGCACACTCACTGCTCGTGGTGCCGACGTTATCCGTCACACCCCTGCTGCCCGTTTTGCCGAGCCCGAAGAACTGTGCGGCACCATCCATTATCTCATCTCCGAGGCTTCGAGCTTCGTCACCGGTGCCCTCTCAGTCGTAGATGGCGGCTTTGATGTGTTCTCCATTTAACGCTCTCAACCCTATGATACATCTTTGTGAACAAACCATGCGCTGGTACGGACCCAACGATCCCGTCAGCCTTAGTGATATTCGTCAAGCAGGAGCCACCGGCGTCATCACCGCACTCCACCATATCCCCAACGGCCAGGTATGGACCGTGGAGGAAATCATGAAACGCAAGAATGCCGTCGAGGCAGCAGGCCTTGCGTGGACAGGCGTCGAGAGCGTGCCCGTACACGAGCACATCAAGACGCAGGAAGGCAACTTCCAGCTGTATATCGACAACTACAAGCAAAGCATCCGTAACCTCGGAGCCTGTGGCATCCACATGGTGACCTACAACTTCATGCCTGTGCTCGATTGGACACGCACCAACCTCAACTATGTCTTCGAGGACGGTAGCCATGGCCTGATGTTCGAGATGGCAGCCTTCATGGCATTCGACCTCTTCATCCTCAAACGTCCAGGTGCCGAGCATGATTATACAGCCGAGCAGATCAGCAAGGCCAAGGCACGCTTCGAGCAGATGGACGATGATGAGATCCGCACCCTCACGCGCACGATGATTGCCGGATTGCCTGGCTCGGAAGAGTCGTTTACGCTCGACCAGTTCCAGCATGAACTCGACCGCTACAAGGGCATCGACGCCGAGCGTTTGCGTAGCAACCTGATCTACTTCCTCAGCGAAGTTTGTCCTGTGGCCGACGAAGCAGGAGTCTATCTGGTCATCCATCCCGACGATCCTCCCATGCCTATCCTTGGCCTGCCACGTATCCTCTCGTCGGCTGAAGACTTCCAGCGTCTGGTCGATGCAGTACCCAACCCGAGCAATGGCCTTTGCCTCTGCACAGGTTCGCTGGGTGGAGCCGGCAAGCACGACCTTGTGGGCATGATGCGTCGCTTTGGCGACCGTATCAACTTCGTGCACCTTCGTGCAGTCACCCAAACTTCCGAAGGAGACTTCTACGAGAAATGGACCTTCGAGGGCGATCTCGACACCTACGAGTTCCTCAAGGCTATGCTCGAAGTGGAACAGCAACGTGGTTGCAGCATCCCGCTCCGTCCCGACCATGGACATCAGATTATCGACGACCTGAATGGAAAGAAGACCAATCCGGGCTACACCTGCCTGGGCCGTATGCGCGAGCTGGCAGAGATTCGCGGCATGGAGTTAGGTATCGCTCGCTCATTGTATCGCTAGTAAATAATTACACATCTATTTTTTGAAACCGAACTGCGTTAGTGGCTCGGTTTCTTTTGTAATTTGGGGTAATTTTGTGCAAATTGGGGGTAATAACATATTTTTGCCCTCAATTTATTTGATTTTGCCCTTGTGGTTGGCAGGAAATGGCTTCCTTTGCGGTGTCAGTTTTATCGAAACACACACAATGAAAGTCTTCAAGATCCTCAGCACACTGATAGCTACATTTTGCACAGCCCTCGCCATAGAGGCGGCTGTTTCGTCGTGCGATACGGACGCATGCGAGGGGTACGACTTCGTGGTTGCTGCCGATGGTTCGGGTGATTTTACCACCGTGCAGGCAGCCATTGATGCCGTACCCGCATTCCGTAAAACACACCGTACGACTATCCTGGTGAAGCAGGGCACTTATCATGAGAAGGTGATTGTGGCGCCCTGCAAGATCAACATCTCGCTCATCGGCGAGGATGGCGCTGTGATCAGCTACGACGACTTTGCACAGAAGCCCAATCGCTTTGGCGAAGAGACCAGCACGTCGGGATCGGCCACCATCTATCTGTATGCTCCTGATTTCTATGCCGAGAACATCACCTTCGAGAACACGGCAGGACCCGTGGGCCAGGCTGTGGCTTGCCTTGTGGGTGCCGACCGTTGCTGCTTCCGTCGTTGCCGCTTCCTTGGCTTCCAGGATACATTATATACATTTACGGAAGGTTGCCGCATCTATCTCGACAACTGCTACGTGGAGGGCACCGTCGATTTCATCTTTGGCGCTGCCACGACCATCTTTGACCACTGCCAGATACACAGCGTCGGGAACGGATTCCTCACTGCACCATCCACGCCGCAGGGACAGAAGTTCGGCTACGTCTTCTACGACTGCGTGATGACAGCAGGGGAGGGCGTCGATGAGGTGTTCCTGTCGCGTCCGTGGAGACCATATGCCAAGGCCGTGTTTGTGCGTTGCGAACTGGGTGGTCACATTGCTCCTGTGGGCTGGGACCCTTGGGGGAATGAGTCTCCCGAAGAGACTGTGCACTATGCCGAATATGAGAGCACAGGCCTGGGGGCCAACCCTTTGGGACGTGCCTACTTCAGCCGCCAGCTTGATAACCTCGATGGCTACGACATGCTGCAGATCCTGGCAGGACGCGATGGCTGGATGCCTGTGGGAATGGGGGCACCGGAGATTAAAAGATAGACCCCCTCATTCCTCCGCACCCCCTCAATCCCCCGAACAGCGGGGGCAGAATACCTGCTTAGGGGGAGGACTGGTGGGTCCCGAATTCTTTCTTTTAGCAGAAAGATATTTAAAGAACGAGAAAACACTTATACATTTAAATAATTAATTACTAACCAAACAAAAAAATGAAACAGTACCATTCGAACTTGAAATGGTGTTCGCTGACCATCTTGATGCTTTTTGTGGCACAAGTGATGCTGGCACAGACGCGCACCATTACTGGCAAGGTGACTGACGCACAGTCGGAACCCCTTGCAGGTGTCAATGTAGTGGTCAAGGGTACCCAGTTGGGTACGATGACCGACATGGACGGTAACTTCACCCTCAGTGTTCCCAATGGGAGCAAGGAACTCGTGGCATCGTTTGTGGGCTTTGAGACACAAACCATTGCCCTTGGAAACAAGAATAACATCCGCATCAAGATGGTGGATGACCTGGCAGACCTCGAGGAAGTCGTCGTAGTAGGTTACGGCACGATGCGCAAGAGCGACCTCACGGGTGCCGTGAAGTCGATCAGCTCGGAGAACTTCAAGACCGGCAGCAACCTGACATCGCAGCAGCTGATGCAGGGCCAGTTCTCGGGTGTGAACATCACGATGAGCTCTGGCAAGCCCGGTGGATCGAGCGCTATCCGCGTACGTGGCGGCACATCTATTTCGGCATCGAACGACCCACTCTACGTAGTCGATGGAGTGCCCCTCAACGCAGGAGCAGGAGCCAGTCACACGAAGATCTCGTCATCGGTTAGCACCGATGCATTCGACCTTGAAGCAGTGGATCCCCTTTCGATGATTGACCCCGAGGATATCGAGAGCATCAACGTATTGAAGGATGCTTCGGCCACCGCCATCTACGGTTCGCGTGGTGCCAACGGCGTCATCATCATCACCACCAAGCAGGGCAAGAAGGGCGTGAAGCAGCTCAACTACGGCCTGAACCTGGGTTGGAGCTTCAATGCCAAGAAACTCGACGTGCTGAACGCTGACGAATATCGTCGTGCCTTCAGCGACATCAACAAGACCCTCGATCCCGCCAACCAGATCACCCTTCAGGATGGTGGCACCGACACCGACTGGCAGGACGAATTGATGCGCGTAGGCTTCTCGCAGAGCCACCACGTATCGCTGATGAACAGTTCGAAGGGCACCAGTTATCGTGCTTCGCTGAGCTATACCGACCAGAACGGTATCATCAAGAACTCCGGACTGGAGAGCTACAACGGCCGTGTGAACATCAACCAGACTGCCCTCGACGATCGCCTGAAGATTGACTTCAACATGGGCTACAACGAGCAGCACGCTTCGCAGGCTCCTATCTCGGGTACCGTGGGTTCGGAAATGGGTACTTGTGCACTGTATGAGGCCTACGTCTTCAATCCAACACTGCCCGTCTTCGGTGAGGATGGCGACTATGTGGATGTGCGTCCTTATCGTGTCAACCCCGTTTCGTTCCTCGAAGAGGTACAGGACAAGCGCGTGACACGCAAGTTCATCGGCAACCTTTCGGCTGACTACAACTTCTGGGGTCCATTGACCTTCCACACCAACCTGGGCTACAGCTACAACAACATGAGCCGTGACTCGTATATTTCGAAGGACAACCTCTTCGGCGCAGGTCTGAACGGCTACGCCTCGATGCAGAAGATGGAGGACTACACCAAGCTGCTCGACCTCATCCTGAAGTACAACCAGAAGTTCGACAAGCACAATATCGACGCCATGGCCGGTTATTCGTACCAGTACTTCAAGAACAACGGCAGCCTCTCGTCGGCCCAAGGCTTCCTTTCGGACGAGTTCAAATACTACAACATCGGTGCTGCCAGCAGCTTCAATGCTCCTACGAGCTATATGGAGAGCAACAAGCTCATCTCGTTCTACGGACGCGTAAACTACAACTACGACAACCGCTACCTGCTCACAGCTACCGTGCGTCGCGACGGATCGAGCCGATTCGGTGCCGACCACAAGTGGGGCCTCTTCCCTTCGGCAGCAGCATCGTGGCGCATCAGCCAAGAGCATTTCTGGGGCTGGGAAGCCATGAACGACTTGAAGCTTCGCTACAGCTTCGGTATCACCGGCAACCAGGAAATCGGCAACTACCAGTCGCTCAACACACTGGCAGCTTCGTCGAACGGCTATCTGGTAGGCGGCAACAAGATCACCATCATCCTGCCAGCACAGTATTCGAATCCCGACCTGAAGTGGGAGGAGACCGCCCAGCACAACATCGGACTTGACTTTGGTTTCCTCGACAGCCGCATCCGTGGCAGTTTCGACTGGTACTACAAGAAGACCGACGACCTGCTGCTCAGCGTCGATGTGCCTGCACCTTCGCTCATCACCCGCCAGATTGCCAACGTGGGTTCGGTAGAGAACAAGGGTGTCGAGTTTGAGATTGCAGCCGACATCATCCGCAACAAGGACTGGCGTTGGGACATCTCGCTCAACATGAGCCACAACACCAACGAGGTGACCAGCCTCTCGAACGACAAGTGGACGGGCGACGACGTGCTCACCGCAGCCTGCCAGGGTCAGGGCCTCTCGGGCTCTTATTCGCAGCGCATCAAGGAGGGTTACTCGATCGGTACCTTCTGGGGCAAGGAGTACCTGGGCATCGTCGATGGCAAGGAGACTTACCGCAAGAACGCTGACGGCAGCGACTGGGTAGGCGAGATCGGTTGCGCAATGCCAGACCTTTCGTACGGCATCACAACCAACGTACACTACAAGAACTGGTCGATGGGCATCGTACTGCGCGGCACCATCGGTAATGAGGTATATAACTGTACTGCCAACAACCTGATGTACACGGGCAACCTGCCAGGACGCAACATCCTGCGCGAAGCCCTCGATTCGGGCATCACCTACGGCGAACCCAAGGCCTTCTCGTCGCGCTTCGTAGAGGACGCTTCGTTCCTGCGACTCGACAACCTCAATCTCAGCTATGACTTTGCTGTCAAGGCACTTCACATCAGCCATGCACGCGTGAGCCTTTCGGCACAGAACCTCTTCGTCATCACCGGCTATTCGGGCCTCGATCCCGAAGTCAGCTCGGTCATCACCAGCAATGGCATGTCAACCCTTGGCATGGATTACCTGAGCTATCCACGTGCACGCACCTTCACTTTGGGTCTTAATGTAACATTCTAACCAAATAAAAGCTGAAAACGATGAAATACAACAATATGATCAAAGGTATTGCAGCCTGCTCGATGGGTGTGCTCCTTTTGGGCACCAGCTGCACCGATCTGGACGAGGAGCTGTATGGTCAGCTTTCGCCCGACACCTATTATCAGAATGAGAGTGAGGCACTGTCGTCGGTAGCAGGCGTCTATCACTACACAAGCTACATGGTACGTGCCGGCGGTGACGGATGGCGTGTGGGCGAGTATTCGACCGACGAGCTGTTCTGCCCGGGACGTGGAGGCGGCTGGTGGGACGACAACCAGGATGAGATGGCACTGCATGCCTGCACACCGACCAACGAGCGCCTGAAGGGCTGCTGGGGCAATACCCTCTTCCCGGGCATCGGTTGCGCCAACGCCGTGATTGCTTCATTGGAGGCTTCGCCAAAGGCTGCCGAGTTTGCCGGGCTTATTGCCGAGTGCCGTGCCTTGCGTGCCATCGAATACTTCTGGGCCATGGAATATTGGGGCAATATCCCTGTCTTCACCGGACCAAAGGTCGATGCCAACAATCTGCCCGTGACCTCCCCTGTAGCTGACGTCTATGCCTTCATCGAGACCGAGTTGAAGGAGGCTGCTGCCGCCCTTCCATCGGTAACCACCGTAAGTGCAAGCTACTATCCACGTCTCACCAAGGAGGCTGCCCTTTGCCGTCTGGCCCAGCTCTACATCATGGGCGAGTTCTACACAGGCACCCCACGCTGGGCAGACTGCGAGAATGTTTGCAACCAGATCATCAATACGGGTGCCTATAAGCTTGAGGAGCACGTAGGTTATTGCTTCCGTGAGGATTACGAGGGCAAATCGACTGAGGTCATTTCAGGCTTTGCCGTCGATGCCAACCAGAATGTGGGAGGCAACGAATTCTGGCTCTACTCGAACGGCGAATGGGACATGGCGAAGTATGGCTGCACAGCTTATGGTGCTCGCGGCTACAGTTTCAGCGATGAGGCTTTGAACCGCTATGAGGCTGGTGACGAGCGCCTGGAACTCCTGGAATATGGTCCACAGTTCGACCTGAACGGCAATATGATTGATGCTACCGGAAAGGTTGTCACCAACCCTGCCGACCAGCTCGTGCTGAAGCCCATGACCAACAAGCGTGACTCGAAGACCGACGAGGGCTACATCGTGCTGAAATATACTCCAGTGGGTGGAACAACCAAGGGCAATTCGCTCAACAACGACTACGTGTTGGATCGTTATTCGAACGTGCTGCTGCTGAAGTGCGAGGCTCTGGTTCGCCAGAACAAGGACCTCAATACCGCACTGAGCCTGATCAACCAGGTGCGCAACCGTTCGGAACTGCGTGACCTCACAGCTGCCGAGCTCACCCTCGACAACATCGAGCGCGAACGTGCCAACGAGTTCATCTGGGAAGGCCAGCGTCGTCGCGACATGCAGCGCTTCGGTTCGTTCTTCACCGCCACCAACTGGTGGAAGCCAACGCCCGATGCTACGCGTGACACCCAGTTCTACCCAATTCCTGCACAGCAGATTGCTGCCAACCCGAATCTGAAGCAGAACCCCGGTTATTGATTTCCCCTGAATGAAAACAACCGCCTTATTGGCTGCATTGGCTGTCGCGTTGACGACGGCCAATGCACAGCCTTTTCTCGACTATGGCTTCGAGCGAGAGTTCCCGGCTTGCCTCGACCAGATGCAGGAGACGCTGACCTATCCGATGGCATGGGGCAACAGTCCCATCAAGTCATTTGACCTTTGGAGGGCCGAAGCACGGCACTGTGTGCTCGATGCGATGCAGCTGGCGCCACCTGCCTCGACTGACTATCAGATGGAAGTGGTGGCAACGGAAAGGCGCGAGGGCTACGAGGCACGCAAGCTAAGGTTCAACCTTTCGGCTTTCACACGGGCAGAAGCATATTACCTCGTGCCTGATGGCAAGGGACCATTCCCCACAGTCATTCTTTTGCATGACCACGGGGGACACTATATGATCGGAAAAGAAAAGATGGTGCGACCCTTTGCCTGTGCTGACTCCATCGTGCAGGATGCCGAATGGTGGCAGACGCAATGCTATGGCGGGCAGTATGTGGGTGACTACCTTGCAAGGCAGGGCTATGTCGTCTTTGTGACCGATGCACTCTACTGGGGAGACCGTGGACGTCGCGAAGGACGTCGAGTGGACACCCACATGCGCATGGCAGGCAACCTGATGGAACTGGGCTATTGCTGGAGCGGTATCATCACCTACGACGACATCTATACGGCCGACTTTGTGGCTACATTGCCTGAGGTTGACAAGGATCGCATCGGTTGCATGGGACATTCGATGGGCGGCTATCGCACATGGATGCTTGCAGCGATGAGTGACAAGGTGAAGGTGGGGGTTGCGGTCTGCTGGATGGTGACCACCGACGTGCAGTGCTCATGGAAATATGGCAACGAGTTTGGCGGTTTTGCCAATACCTTGCCCGGCATCAAACGCTATCTGGACTATCCCCACATTGCATCGATGGCTTGTCCGAAGGCGATGTACTTCATCAACGGACAGCATGACAAGCTCTTCCATCCCGAGGGTGTGCAGAAGGCGTACGACTATATGCACAGCGTCTGGGACGGACAAGGTGCAGGCAGCAAGCTGAAGACCGAGCTATGGGATATGTCGCATTGGTGCGGGCCTGAGGTTCAGCAGGCTACCAAGGAATTTCTGGATGAAAATTTGAGATGATTGGTGTAAATAATAATAGATGAGAGTTAATTATAATATGTGTGTATAGTTTAGAATATTGTTAGTTAATGTAACAAATCTACTCACATTGGGACCAGCAGTGGCGTGATGCTACGGCTGGTTTTTTCGATTCTTCCATTCGGTGGCTGTCATCTGATAATATGCCTTAAAAGCCTTGCCAAAGTAATGAGGGTCGTTGTAGCCCACTTCGTAGGCCACTTCTGCCATGTTGAGCTGACCGTCGTCGATAAGTTCGGCAGCACGTTTCATTCGCGCATCGCGCAACAGGTCGCTGGGCGTCTGGCCCATGAGGGCCTTGATCTTCTTGTTGTAGGCACTGCGGCTCATGCTGGTGGCTTGTGCCATATCATCGACCGAATAGTCGGCATTGGCAAGGTTGCGCTGTATGTCAGCGATGACCGTATCGATGAACCGCTGGTCGGCGGGAGAGAGGAGATCGGCTGGCACGGATGGTTGTGGAATATGTTCCTGATTCTCCTGCATCGCCGTGTAATGTGGTGCGACGGCAGCCGACAAACGGTGCTGATAGTACTGCTGCAGGAGAAGACGCTTCTGCAGGATGTTCTCGACACGAGCCATGAGATAGGACGCACTGAAAGGCTTGGTGATGTAGTCGTCGATGCCGGAACGCAGACCTTCGAGCTTGTTGTCGGTGTCGGCCAAGGCGGTAAGGAGGATGAGGGGGATGTGGCACAACTCGGGATCCTGACGCATGCGCTGGGCCAATCCGAAGCCATCGAGGCCGGGCATCATGACATCGCTGATGACGATGTCGGGCATCAGTTCGGTGGCTTTTTGCAGACCTTCGATGCCATCGGCTGCTTCATATACCTGGTACTTCGAAGCGAATATCTGACGAATGAACCGACGCAGTTCGTCGTTGTCCTCTACGACGAGCAGGGTCATGTCGGTGTTGACAGAGGCGGTTTCAGACTCGGAAAGCTTGACTTCGGAACGTTGGTCGCTGAGGTTGTCGCTGACGATGAATTCGGTGTCGGGTGCGAAGTGCTCACGACCTGTGTGCAGGTAGATGGTGAAGCAGGTGCCTACATTGGGCTGGCTGTGGACGGTAATCTGTCCATGGTGCAGATCGACGAGTTCCTTGGTCAGGGACAGGCCGATGCCGGTGCTCTCCATACCTGATGGCGTATGACGCAACTTGCTGCCAAAGCGTTCGAAGAGATGCTGCAGCCCTTCGCGGCTGATGCCTACACCATAGTCGCGCACCGAGAGGATGGCCTTGCCCTTGGCCTCTTCGACGGTGACGCGGATAGGATGACCAGTGTGGGAGAACTTGAAGGCATTGCTCAGGAGGTTGCTTACCACTTGTGCAAGCTTGTCGGGGTCGGCCCAGATGGGGAGGGCGTCCACCTTGTGTTCGTAGATAAGGTCGATCTGCATGGTCTGGGCGAGCAGACGGAAGTCGTCGACCTGACGAGCTACGAAGGGGACGAAGTCGAAGTTTTCGACCGAGAGTGTCATTTTGCCGTTCTGTATCTTTCGGAAGTCGAGAATCTGGCTGACGAGGTGTGACATTTTGGTGGCATTGCTCGAGACGATGCCAAGTTGTTCTGCAAGTTCGGGCGTCAGATCCTTACGTTGCAGGATGTGCTCCAAAGGACCGGTGATGAGGGTCAGAGGCGTACGCAGTTCGTGAGAGACATTGGTGAAGAATTTCAGCTTCATGTTGGTCAATTGCTCTTCGACCTTGACCTGATGTTTGAGGCGATAGATGACGATGGCGATGCCGATGATGAGAGCCAGCAGTGCCAAGGCCGCCAGAATCTTCAATGCGGTAGCTAAATTTGTTTCGCCGAATGTGGGCTTCACTTCGACGGGCAGGCTTCGAACGTTATCGACCCAGAATCCCCCGCTATTGGTTGAACGCACTTCGAGCTGATATTTGCCAGGCGAGAGGTTGGTGTAGGTGGCAGTATGGCCTGTGCCCACGTAGGTCCATTCGTCGTCGAAGCCCTTAAGACGATAGGCATAGGTGATGACTTCGGGCTCCACATAATCGAGGGCGGCAAAGCGAGCCACAAAGCTGCGCTGTCCAGGTTGGAGCAGGATGGAGTCGTTGTTGAAGTGGATGGGCGGCACGAACTGGTCGATGTCAAGCGAACGGGGATGGAAGTGCAGGAGTCCGCGTGTGGTGTTGAAAAGCAATTCGCCGTTTTGAAGCGAGATGGCCTGCCCCTCGTTGATGGTGAAACGGATGGGGAAGAGGCGTGCACGGTAATTGGTTATGTTGCCCGACAGGAGATTGTAGCTGAAGAGACCGTCTTCGGTAGCACACCAGAGGAGATTGCCTTTAGACACGCCGGAGGAAAGGCTACTGGAGTCCTGCAACATAGAGAGCACTACATCGCCGGTTTCGCCCTGTTCGGGGCTGCCCAGACGTTGGAATGTTGCAGTCCCGTCGGATGCGAGCTTCATTTCGCAGAGACCTCCTCCAAAGGTGCAGACGAAGCTGCGGCCGTCGCTGGTGAAGTAGATGCCGTGTACGTCGTCGCTGCTGAGCGTCGTCGGGTCGTTCTTGTCGTGGTGATAGCGGTGGAAGGAGACCTTGTCGGGAGATATGAAGTTCTCGGAGCAGGAAAGGAGACCGCCGGTGGTGCCTATCCAGATTTTGTCCTGTCGGTCGCCCGTGATGAAACGAGCGCGATAACAGGAGATGAGTGGATAGGAGGTGAGCTGATTGCGTGTGCTGAAGAAACGGGAGGGAATACCTTTGGCATCGCGCTCCAAGATGTTGATGCCATTCTGGAAGGTGGCAAGCCAGATTCGACCGTTCGAGCTTTCGTAGAGACTGTAGATCTGGTTGCTGCTGAGGCTGTAGATATTGTCGTCGGACGAAGTGAACTGACGAAGCTGGAAGGAGAGGCCTTTGGAGTTTGAGGTATTGTTTTTTAGCGGTGTGAGCATAAAGAGGCCATCGCCCTTGGTGCCAATCCATATTGTACCATCGCGGCTCTGCAGGAACCCGTAGGCCAAGCCCAGGCCATCTTTGCGGTCGGTACGCACTCTGCCATCGCGGCAAAGATTGCCCACAAAATGATAGTTGGAATCATAGACTCGTACCACACGGTCTTTGCCTCCTGTCCAGATGTATCCGTCGCGGTCCTGAAGGATGGCACGAATATTGTTTCCCGAAAAGTCAAGTGCCTTACGGTCGTAACTTTCCACCGAGAAGGGGTATTGGCCGAAAGAGGCTTTCTCCAACCCATTCCCGTAGGAGCCAAACCACAGGTTACCTTGGCTGTCACTGTAGAGGGAGGTGAGCTTGTTGGCATTGCTCCAGCGATTCTGCAGGTTGGGATTGTAGAATGGCACGAGTTCGTCCTTGTCGCGGTCGTACCATGCCAGTCCGCCCCCGGAGGGATGTATCCAAAGCTGGCCATCGACGTCTTCGACTACCATTTGGTCTTCACGAGAATCGACAATCTCGTTGCCATAGACATCGTGAAGGATAAAGTGACGGGCTGAGTCGGTCGCAGGGTCGAAATGCACGACACCCGTCTTATAGGTGCGAATCCACAATTGGCCCAGTCGGTCGATGTAGATGTCGTGAATGGAATTGTCGCCCAATGCCTTGCAGTTGGCTGTCGTGATGTGTCTTGCTTTGTCGAGCGGCAGGGGAACGAGGAAGAAACCATCGGTAGCCGTGCAGGCTACGAGGCCGCCCGAGGGGTGATGGCGCAGGAGCTTGATGGAGGAACGGGTATCGAGTTGATGGGTCTTCACCTCACGATCGCCCTTGCGAATATATAGGATAATGCCGTTTCTTGAGCCGATAAAATAGGTGTCGTTGGTTTCGACAAACTCGTAGGAGGACAGATTTGAGACGATGGACACCTTGTCGGTAGCAGGGTCGTAACGGAGGGCTCCCTCTTCGGTCAGGATCCAATGACGACCTTGACTGTCCATCTTCAGATCGTTGATGCGAGAAGGCTTCATCAGGTCGTAGGATGCAAAGAAGTCGCGCACCGAGACCTCCTTGTTTGTTGAATCCCTTTGTGCTATCAGCAGTTCCTGCTGCTGCGTGATGAGCCATGTTGTACCATCGTCCATAAGGGTCAGCCGCTTGACCTGGTGCGATTCGGAGGTAATCTGTTGGAACTGCTCCAAGCGTGGCTCGAAAGTATAGGCGACGCCGTCGTAGGACACCATCCAGAGATATCCGTAGCGGTCTTCGGCCAATTGGTCGAGGCGGCTGTGGGTGGGTTTGATGCCATTGGGACCTGCCTCAAAACGGCGGAACTTGTATCCGTCGTAGTTGTATAGTCCGTCCCATGTGGCAAACCACATCAAGCCCTGATGGTCCTGCAGGATGTTCTGCACCACGTATTCCTCCAGACCGTCTTCAGAAGTGTACTGGGTGAATTTGTGGGCTGGCAAGGCAAAGGCTGCATCAATACAGAAGACATACAGTATCAGTGAGGCCAATAGATACTTTCGAAAGAGTGCTATCATTGTGTGAATCGTTATCAGATGCTAAGAGCGTGGCTCGTTGTAATGTGCGCCGCAAAATTAATGAATTCTTTTGAGAAAAACAAACTTTCATCAAGTTTTAATGATTTTCATTGATTTTTGTTGCTTTTTGACGAATAAATGCGTATCTTTGTGGCTTGAAAGTATTATTTATTTGTTATGGAGAATTATATTATAATAGGTGTAGTTGGCGTTGTAGTGCTGCTGGTGATAGTTGCATTTTTGGCACATCACGTCGGGAAAGGCAAGGTAGAGTCGCAACTGGCGATTGCTAACAGGGAGAAGGAACTGCTGGGACAGCGATTGGCGGAGCTGAAGGAGATTTCGACCCGAGTGCTGGCTGACCAGAAGAACGAGGCGGCCAAGCGTCTGGACGAGGCGAAAGCCGAGGCTCGTGACCTGCTGGAACGCACGAAGACCGAACAGGCGGAGGCGCTGGAGCGCACGGAACAACGTCATCGTGAGGAGAAACAGCAGATGCAGGAACGCTATCAGGCACAGTTGAGGGCGCTGCAAGAGCTGCAGGAGCAGCAGATTGCTGCACTCGGTAACCAGATGCAGAATGCTACGCAAAAGCTGCTGGAGGAACGCCAGGCTGCCCTTGAACAGGGCAATACGAGGCAGATGGATGCGCTGTTGACACCTCTGCGCGAGAAACTTGCCGAGATGAAGAATGCCTTCGAGGAGAGCAGGGAGAGCAACCACCGCAATTCGGCTGCATTCGAGACACAGATGAAGGCGATGCTCGACGGCACGCTACGACTGGGCACCGAGGCCCAGCGTCTGACCGAGGCACTGATCGGAAACGGTAAGGTGCAGGGCGACTGGGGCGAACAGCTGTTGGCCACGATCCTGGAGAACAGCGGCCTGCGAGAAGGCAGTGAGTACGAAGTGCAGGAAAACGTGAAGGACGAAGACGGCAACAACCTGCGCCCCGATGTGGTGGTGCATTGTTCGGACGGACGCAACATCGTGATAGACTCGAAGGTGTCGCTGACCGGCTATTACAACTACGTGAATGCGACGAATGAAACGGAACGACAGCAGGCAGAGCGCGACAACCTGGTATCGATAAAGACACACATCAAGGAACTTGCTGACAAGAACTACAGCAAGCTAGTCCCCAATGCCGTGCCTACGGTGCTGATGTTTGTGCCCAATGAGGGCAGTTACATCCTTGCCATGCAGAAGGACAAGAACCTCGCCAACGAGGCTTTCCGCAAGGGTGTGCTGCTCATCAACCCGACGAACCTGATGCTTGCCTTGACGCTGATCTACCAGCTGTGGAAAATCGAGCATCGTGAGGAGGACGACCGCCGCATCGTCGAGGCAGCTACCGCGCTCTACGAGAAGTTCTGCATGTTTGCCGAGACCTTCGAAAAGGTCGGCGCTCAGTTGCAGACTGCCCAGCGGAGCTACGACCTCGCCAAGTCGCAACTGAACGAAGGACGTGGTAACATCATCAGGCGTCTTGATGCCCTGCAGAATATGGGCGTCAGTTCGGGCAAGCAGATTCCAACTAAATTGAGAGAAGACCCTCTAAATCCCTCTGCTTAGGTGGACTATCCCCCTTAGACCCTCTTCTATGTTGCAATCCAAGAATAGTCATAGATATTTTCTGTAAAAGACCATTATTTAACAATAACTTAGCATAATGTCATGTACACAAAGCATATTTCAATGAAGAATAAACATCCTGTCTGACACGAGATGCCAGACTTTGGAAAAACAAAAAGCAGGCCTACCGACAATCTTCAATAAGATGTAGCCACAAGGACTCATCAAGTCACTGCTTCAGACGTGTAGGAGGTAACGCATTATTCTAAACCAAGATGTAGTACAATACTCATCAAGAGGGTCCAAATGTCGTTCCAATCATCAGCTTGTCCTCGGCCTGCTGTTTGTTTATATCATTATTCCAGATGGCGCCCTGGGTCATAGACGGTATTATTCTTCACAACTGCAAATGCGATATGAGACAGAGTCCTGGCTATTCTGACAATGGCCTCGTTAGGTGTCATGCGCTGGCGATATCTGCCAAAGGCAGCTGCAAGAGTGACGTCCTTTGCAATTGATTTCCATGCAGATTCTATGAGCATTGTACGAAGTCTGGTGTTTCCCCTGCGGGTCATTTCGCCGACGCCTTCGCGCTCGCCACTGCTATGGACATTGGGCACAAAGCCTATATACTTGGTAAACTGCCTTTCATTGGAGAATCGTCCGACCTCACAGAGTTCTGTCAGCAGGGTCATCGCAGTTACTTCTCCAATGCCTGGGATAGTCAAGAGGTGTTCAAGGTTCTCTTTGTGACGGGCTGTCTGCCCCAAGGTTCTCATGGCCTTTGTTGCTACAAGAACAGACCTTCGCAGGGATTCCACCTGGTCTAATAGAAGATCAAGGGACATTCTGCCATCAGAAAGTAGGGAGACGTCTTCCCTAAGCCATTTGATGAAGGCTTTCGACCAGTGGGTGCCGAGCCTTTCAAACCGCTCCGGATACTCAACGCCATTTCTGTAGAGCAGGTGCTTGACTCTGGACTTGTAACCGCTCAGCTGCTTTTGAAACATGCTTCGAGTTCGAACTACATCCTTATCATCGAGATACTCCTTTGACGGAATGTAGTTTGGTGTAAGATCACCGTTCTTCAGGCATCTGGCCAGTTTGGCTGAGTCTACGGCATCGGTCTTTGTCTTACGTTCGGAGTCCTTGGTCGGTACATCAGCTGGATTTACGATGATGCAGTCTATGCCAAATGACTTGAGCTCATAGTAGGTCGAATATCCTGAGAATCCGGCCTCGTAGACCGCGAGATACCTTCCATCTGGAAAGTTTTTCTTCAAGAAATCAAAGAGCTTGCGAGCAGACGCCTCTTGCGAGAATGTCTTGCTTAAATTGCTATGTTCAGTCAGCACTGTGACCGACCAAGTGGCCTTGTGGACATCAATTCCTACATAAATTGATTGTCCATTGAAAGAAATTTCTTTTCTTTGCATCTGGTTGTAGTTTTAGTGGTTGTTATTTGGTTTTTTGTTTTTTCTTTCACAAAGATAACATACCATTCTTAAACTACAACCTTTTCAAAAGACTTTTCTTTCAACTGCAGAGGGTTCTCTTCCGTTTTGCAAACTCCACTATGAAAAACAGTGCGGGGTTTGCCAAGCGGCAGGGGCGCAAAGCCCCTGAGAGCGTCTGCTGCATCTATTTCTACTCGTTTGTAGCGATTTGTTCGCTGCAAACATAATGACTAAATCAGGCCATAACGCCGATGGATTTTTGTACATTTTCCCTATAATTTTGTACAGGAAACATTTTTTGCACCTTTTGAAATAAATGTTTCGGGTGTATAACGGCTTTTTCGCTATCTTTGCGGCGCCGAGAGGGGGATGTGAATCCCCGTTTTGGCTAATTTTATCGCAAGGTTTAGTTATACATTCGATGTTTATTAATGGTATTAGTTTTATTCTAAGGTATAGATAGTGTTATTATAGGATAAACTGGCCGTGAGGTCAGTTTATTTTTTTAGAAGCGGACCCTCTAAATCCCCCGTACCCCCTCTATCCCCCGCTTCTCTCGGACGCGAACATAGTGAGCAACAGCGGGGGCAGAATACCTGCTTAGGGGGACTTTTTTAGCAGGTTCTGATAATTTAGATTATTCTGCCATCTTCTGGTCGAGCTTTTGTTGCTGGTCGCCGTTCCAATAGGCGCAGTCGAGCTGGAAGAAGGTGGTGGTGTAGGGCATTGTGAGGGGCGTCTTGATGATGATGACGTTGTAGAGACGGCCGGCTTCGTCGAGGAGGGCAATGAGCTGCTCGTGGGGCACACTTTGCACTTCGTCGCCACAGATGCGATCCATTTCGGAGCGCAGGGAGGAGATGCCCTTGACGTCATCATCGGTGAGGTAGGAGAGTTCCTTGTCGCGATAGACGTGGGCGAAGACATGGGGCGCCTTGTCGATCATCTGTTTCACTTCCTCAAGCACGGCAGGATAAGGTTCGTCGGCAAAGAGAGTTGTGATGCCCGAGCCAGACTGCCAGGGGTAGGCCATGTCGGTGATGACAATCCAGTTGCGATGACCTAAGGTGGGCATCATCTGGTCGAGTTGGAGATTCCAAGTCTCAGGGGTGGGTTGTGTCTGGGGATTCCTGCAGGAGGAGAGGAGGACGAGGAGGAGGAGGGGAAGGAGGGGTTTCATAGGGTTAAGAAGGGGTTAAGAGGGGGTTAAGAGGGGTTAGAGGGATTGCGATGGCATCGCAATAGACGGAACGGGGGTTAATGTGGCCTTTGGGTCTTGACTTTCTGTAGTTCCTTGCTACGGGCTTCGTAGCGGGGACGAAGGTCGTCGATTTGGGACTTGTCCTTGCAGATGGTGTTGTACTTGGCCCATACAGTTTCGACATAGGGCGTGTCGATCATCAGGAAAAAGAATATCAGGTGGGAGGAGATGTTGTCGAGCATCTGCTGGTTCTGCGTGCGTCGGGTCAGTTCTTCGAGCGCTGGCATTGTGGCGCTGCCGCCCTGGTTCTTCTTCTGCATGTGGCGACCATAGGTGATAAGATACTGCTGGAGGGCGTCTTCGTTGACGGGATCGTTGAAGTCGAGGGCGTTGATGAAGTCCATGTAGGCGGTTTCGACCGAATCGAGGTTGGCATCGTGAGTGATGTAGTTCACCAGTCGAGCATTGTGGCTGATGGGGTCGTTGACAGCGATGTATTCATTGACGAAGGCAGGATTGCCAATCTCCCTGGCTCGCATCAGGCGGTCGGCATAGAAACGGTCCACACTGTCCTTGAAGTCGTGGAACGAAGAGAAATCGCAGGGATCGACCGATGTGTTGTCGTTGACGAATTCGGATTCGGCTTGAGTATCGCCTCCGAAGGTGGGCAGGATGTCGCAGGCATTGCTGTCGGTCAGCCAGAAGTGACGGAGATCGACGGTCGATGTCTTTCCCTTCTCGAGGAAGAGTAAGACGCGGTTGGTGCCGAAGCCTGGCTCGTTGACGATGATGGAGGCAACGGTTGGCTTATCGAGGCGTTGTTCACAGTGGAATAAGCCATCCTCACCCACAGGAATCTCTGCCATGACGGCTTTCTCGTCGTCGGCCATGATGCTCAGGAAGAGATGGCTGGTTGGGGACCATTGATCGACCGTGCCTGAGACGAATGCCTTCTCCTTTCCGGACTGACAAGCGGAGAACAAGGAGAGGAGGATGAAGAGAAAGAAGTATATCTTTTTCATTGTTTTTTTTCTACATAATAGCCGAAAGATGCACTGCAAAGATACAACTTTCGTTGACAAAATCCAAAAGATTCCTCTTATTTTGTCATTCTAACCCCACTTTTTCTCCGAAAATTTGGAGAATTAAGAATTTGTATTCATATTTGCATAGCAAAAACAAATAACATCTAGCAAATAACAATTAACAATTAATAAATAACAATTGATAATTGTAGCATGAAAATCTATAACCTGGTTACCTATCGCAGCTACAGGGTTTTTGGACAAACCATCACACCAGAGACTGACCTCTTCGGCCGGACATGGATCGTCTTTGACGAAGAAGGGAAGGATGAGTTGATAACCTTCCAGAAGAATGGGGTGGTGAGTCAGAAGAAAGGGAACGGCAGCACGGCGACGGGTAAATGGAGTTTCGAAGAAGGGGTAAAGCGACTGCATGTCGAACTTGGCAAACTGGATTTCGTCTGCACTCCGGTGATTTTCGAAGAGATGATGCTTGCCTTTGAGGTCCAGCCCGGGCAGGTGGTCTTCCTGGTCGATCAGGCTCGTCGACATGCGTTTGCTCCCAAGAGCTTCGAACAACTGCTGGCCTACCTGAAGGACTATGAGCGACGTGGAATCATTGAGATTGACGATGGCAAACGTCCCGACTACAAACTTTACCAGTCGTTCTTCAGCACGGTCGATTGGGGAGAACTGCAGCGACAGTACCAGGAGGAGACCAACAGGAGGGAGGCACGTATGCATACTCCATTGATGAACGCGCTGACCGTACTCATTATGCTGGCTATGGCAGGAGGCCTGGTGGCACTGAGGGGAATGGATGGGGTAAGATATGCCTTGAACATATTCCTTAGAGCCTCGACCGGGATGCAGGTGGTTTATGCCATAGGCCTGGTGGCTATCCTGCTGCTTGCCTTCGGCATCATCAGGATGTTCATCAGCGGCACGACATTCTCGTCGAAATGGATTGAGGACTTTGCCGAAAGCTGCAAGAAGAACTATTTTGACACCCATCCCTACCTTTCGCCCCGACAGGTACAGCAGATTCGAAAGATCAAGACCGAATCGTTTGAGAGGGAGATCAGGTGAAGAATTTCATTTATCAATTCGGGTTATAGTGACTATAGTAACTATAGTTCCTATAGATAATATAGATACTATTCTAAAAAAACAAATAATAATGAAAAAGATACTTTTGTTGGCTGTAGCCGCCATAATGGCTACGATGCAAGTGGATGCACAGATCATGAAGGCAGCTGACCTTGAGCAGTATGCCAAAGAGCGTTACGGTGAAAAGTGGCTCGATGCTGCAGCCAACCTTGCCGAGACACTTACGCTCGACAAGAACGAGAGCCTTACCTACCAGCAGATCATCCAGGCTCCCGGCAAGACAAAGCAGCAGCTCTACGTGTCGCTCAACTATTGGGCAACTGCAACCTTCCAGGACAAGCAGGCCATCACGCTCAACGACAAGGAGGCCGGCTGCATCATCATCTCATCGACCCTTCACAACATCGTGAAGCATATCGGCACCATCAACTCCTATTCGGTGAGCATCACGCCTGTGATACGTATAGATATTAAAGAGGAACGCGTGCGCGTTACCTACACCGTCCAGAATTATGACATCCTGACTGACATCAGCGGCGGCTGGTTCAGCCTTGCCGAGCCCGACGAGCGCACCTATGGCGACTCGAAGCGCAAGGCAGACGACAAGACCAATGCCAACCTCTACGATGAGCAGTGGGAGATTGCCCGGCATTATCCCTTCGTGCCCAAGGATTTGCAGAAACGCACCTGCGCCAAGGCACTCGTCATGACCCATGCCTATTCGAACGCTGTGCTCGACAAGGTGGAGGAAGCCATCAAGCACGGCCTTGTGGGCAATGATGACGATGACTGGTGATCCCTGTTTGTCACGATTTCTTTTTATCACGAATTAGAGAATTAGAAAATTGATTTTGGACTATGAGGAATACGACTCTTTGTGCCTTTCTGCTTATGGCACTGATGTGCTGCTGCGTGAAACGACAGACCGGGGAGTCTGCCGAGGGGGATGCTTCGGTTCAAACATCGATTGAAGCCGTAGAACCCAACGACAGCAATGAGGCAGCCCAAGACGGTAATGAGGTGGCTCGAGACAGTATTGTCGAAGAAGACTGGAGTGATGCTTCGATGCCAGAAGGTATACTGCAGACATTGCCAAAGACGACTATTCTTTGTGACATCAAAGGTTCGTTCGAGTTATACAAGAACCTCGACATCGAGTGCTGTGACGAGCATCCCAACCAGTGGTCGTTGTGGCTCAGGGACAAGGAGACGGGCAAGGTGATCTTCCTCATCCAGACGAACAATGACGCTGAGCCTCGATGGGAGGAGATGACCGATGCCAGCGCCCTCGAAGTTTCCCTTGAGCAGATAGCCGCCGGGGATTGTGACCAGGCATTCCTCATTCCGAATGCTCCGGGCAAGGTCTTTGTGGAAGGATGCCCCGATGGACGCAACATCTGGTCGTATATCTACGACTTCAATATGCAGCGTATCATCCAGTTGCCTACCAACGAGGGGTTCGTCGATTTTGACATTCAGAATAATTATATTCGTCTGAGCCATTATCGCTACTATCCTGAAGGTGGTCGCTACTCGGTGATCAAGACCTTCACGTACAGCGGTAGATTCATCGGCGAAGAAAAGCAGGACCCAGAAGAAAATATCCTATGATGAGACATTTTATCAATGCTTTGTTTATTATGGCAGGTTTGACTACCTTGCAGGCACAAACCGCCCGCTCGCTCGAGGAGATCGGGCAGCAATGGTCCGATGTGACGATTCGCGATGTCAACGATGGTTCGCTTCCCGTGATGCTTCGTGCCTTCGACCGCACATGGCTCACCAACGCTGTGGGTGATGCACTCGAGATGATGGCCAAGGGCACGACACAGGGTATGCTCCACGAGGAGTCGGGTTACTCGGGGTTGTATGACTCCAGGAATAGCTACATCGAGGTCTTCTTTGACGATGAAAGCAGCGGAACGATGCAAGCCTGTTGCAGACGGCGTGCCAATGGACATAGTCTCCTCGTCGTCATGCTGGGCAGTCACGACGGATTTGATGTGGAACTGCTCCTCAGTTATGATTATGACCCGCAGGCCTGCAGACTTACTCCCGATGAGAAGGCCATCGAAGGTTTGCCCAAGGTGACAGACCCTAACATGATGCACATCCATGAGCTGCCCCAGACAGGGGACGAGCTTGAAGTGATCGAGTATTACGGGGATGATGTCACAGAGTATCGGTTTGCCTGGGATGGTTCGAAATTCGGGCTCAGCAAAAAGAACACCCAGTGCTACGACTGCGGTCCCGTCGAGATTGAAGGAGAATACTATATCCAGGTCCCGTTAGAGGCTGCCGAACCCACCATCGCCGACTTCGTTGATGTGTGCTTCAGCAATGGCGATGTGCTGCCTGAAATGCTTGGAGACATACGTTCGGCCTGGCATCGCTACAGGATGAACAAGACATTGCCTTCGCACACCACGTTCCTCCTCGACAAGAACCGCGGCTATATGCGTTACGAAAGGAAATGGGATGAGGGGGATTATTCGGTGGCAGAGATGTGCTACTGGAATTGTGCCGATCGCCAACATAAGCTCATTGCACAGAGCATCGCCACCTACGACGAGAACTCCATGTACGTATGTTCGCAGTACGACGGCTACATGTTCAGCCTCTACGATAACCAAAAGAAAACCATGAATCAGGCAACACTCCCGGATATCATCAGCGGAGACTACTCTGATCTGGAGGATATGGCTACTGTTGTCTTTTCGCTGCCCCGCACCGGCAAGGACATCGTGGTGAAGTACTATACGCCGTCGGGTGTGAAGCAGGAGAAGCTCCTGTGGGACGGCAATAAATTTGTAAGAAAATGATGAAACGATTTGCACTCTTGGCCATCTGCGCGATGGCGGTACTGGCAGGTTGCCAGCAGAAAGGGAAGTCCGAAGGACAGACTTCAGGTACAGTTGCCACCGATAGCCTCTGTGAAGTGACCGACACCGTCCCCAAGCCGATATTCCTCATCAAGCGGATGTCCTTTTTTGAGATGAACTATTGGACAGACGTAGAGGAACCCTCGAAAGAGCAGCTTGATGAAGAGTATTACAAGGAATGCTACGCGTCGTGGAGCCAACAGGAGGCTTTCCGTCGTCGTGCCAGGCAATATACCCACCTGATCTCGGGCGATTCGGATGTCCCCATCGCATTCTTCGATGAGGTGCTGAAGGATCCCGACGGCAATACGCCCAGCATCGGGCAGCTGCATGGACGCGAAGAGATCCCTTCGCTGTGCGCACGCTACAAGCTGGTCAACCCCAGTGACGAGAATGACGAGGCGTTGGGCATCGTTGCCGTCACCGACAGTTACCTGAAGACGCGACGTCGGCTCACAGTCAAAATCGGACCGATTAACGATGAGAGTCTGCTGCCTTTGCCTGACTCCATCGTGACCAGGCTCGAGCAGCGCTATGGCATGAAGGCATCGCGTTCCTACTGGATGAACACTATCGACGATCGTTATATCCAGGGATGCCTGCAGTTTGAAGGCGAATACAAGGACGCACCGAAGACCGAATCGTACAAGCGTAGCCTTGCCCTGGAAGTGATTGTCGATGGCAGCGAGATCTATGCGTGCGAGGTGTTGGGCTATTACGAATCGGAAACTTCATTCGGCTGGAATGTCGATGACGAAGGCGAATACATTCCCAATTGCATCGAATGCGCCTTCGAAGGCCCCAATGGCCTGGAGCTTTGCTATACCCGCTCGGCGGTTGAGAGCTTCACGGTAGGCATGGCCTATGTGCGGGACGGGAAATATGTGCTGGATCAGTTCGACATGTACCAGTACATGATCGACGAGGAGATTCCCGTCTGGAAGGCCGACTTCGCCAAGATGAAGGAACTGTATCGGGACGCTGCAGCCAAGGAAGACAAGGATGTCGAACTGACCAAATGGGCCCACTGCTACATTGACTCGAGCAACGAATGGATCTGGTTGCGCGACAGCCTCGACCAGCGTGGGGCCTTCTTCATCCGCAAGGACGGGCAGTTCCGGCTTGTGGCCCTTGAGACACCGCAGCTCAAGCCCAAGGAGATGAACCGTAACTACAATGTGTACTACTTGTGCCTTTCCAGCCCTGAAGACGGAATGACCGTTCGCACACAGGTCTTCGCCTTCAAGGATGGCGAGCAGATCGAGGAGTTTTCGGCCCTGAAGGTCAATGGCATCTTTACCGAATGCCGGATGAACGGCAAGACGATCAGTCCTGCAGAAGGCAAGGCGTATCTCGACAAACTTCCCGAACAGGGGGACATCACCGCCTATTTCAGCAACATCGAGGGAGGAGACTACTTCTAACGCCTTTTTCTGACAAAAATCATTGACGGACGCGACAGATCCAGCAGGGTCTTGTCGCGTCTGTCGTCTTTTGGGCATCCTGTCGCTATAGATCACATAGAAAGTGATAAGAATGTTTGGAGCACTCACAAAAAGCCCGTACCTTTGCAGCGTCAAAACCGAACAAGCATAGCTTGGCGAGGCAATGACACAACAACATCGTTTAACAATCAAAACAAAAAGATAAGATGATTCGCATGTATTCGCTGATTTGCGGGCTGACCTTTCTGAGAGCCCAGACGCAGATGACCCCATGGAAAGAAGAGGTTCGCAGGGTAAAGAATGAGCAGCAGGATGTACCGCTAAAGCGGTAATTCAAATGGACGAAATGGCAAATAAGTTGTTCGAAAATGACCGTATGACGTTTTTTCTTCGAATATTGTAAAAAAAATGAATAAATTATTTGGCGACAACTGAAAATTTCCTTACCTTTGCAGTGATTTATGCCCAAAAATCAGAACATTAGGCGGGCAGATTCAAGCTTCGCAAGAAATCATAAAAATAAAACAATGAAAAAGATTATACTTCTAGCCACAATGATGGTGGCAACACTTACAGCCAGTGCACAATATGATGCTGGTACCTGGTCGCTCAATTTGCGCTATGGATTCTCAGGTGCAGCTTTCACCAATACTCCCGACATCGAGATTGCGTCAGCCCTTGGCTCACATTCTCCCATCGTTCTTCCTACGGGTTCTCTGAAATCTTCGGCTACAGGTGGTCAAACCGTAGGTCTGGAACTCGAAAAGCAGCTGTCGAGCAAGTTCAGTCTCTCCTGTGGCATCGATTGGCTTTGGGCCGGTACCGGCTGGGAGGACCACAAGTGGAATACCAACAATATCGACTACAAGCTCGATGATGTTTCGATCAAGCTCCATTATCTGGCTGCTCCTATTACTGCCAACTTCTACGTATGGCGCGGCCTGGCACTCCATGCCGGTGTGCAGTTCGCCTACCTTACCGCCGCAAAAATGGAGGGCGAGGTGACCTTCGACAACGATGGTGACTACACCTTCAGCATGAGCCGAAGCTGCAAGTCCGACTTCAACAAGTTCGACTTCTCCATCCCCGTCGGCATCAGCTACGAATGGAAAAACCATCTCTACCTCGACTCGCGCTTCAACATCGGCGTGACCAACGTCAACAAGGAAAAGACCATCGAAGATAAGGATATGCAGAACGTCACCCTCCAGGTTACCCTGGGTTACAAGATTAACCTCAGCGACTAATTTGCGAGCGACGTACAAGCGACAAACAACTCCTTTGTACTAACCTTAGCCATAAAATGCAAACGCGAAGCAAGTATAGCAGATTCGCCAATCTCCTCCTGCTCGAATAGGGCAGGGGGACTTTGGCGTTATTGAAGGATGCGGTTCCGCAAGCGGAAAATTCTAGTCAAATAATACGAGCATGAACGTAAGAACAATCTTTTCATCACTTATCCTGCTGTTCACGTTTGCCCTGGCGGCGTGGGCACAGGATGAGACTATCGACCTCAGCAACCAGGGTTTCACCAATGGCCAGTTGGTGGAAGAAGTTTCAGGCACAGGATGCAAGGTGGAGTTTGCTCGCGGAGCAAACGACCGCGGAGTCCTGCCAAGGTATTACGACAATGGTACGGCTGTACGCGTCTATTTCGGCAATACCATGACCGTGACGGCCAACGAGGCTGACGCGAAAATCGTCCAAATCAATCTCATCTTCGGTTCGGGAGACGGTCGCAATGACATCCAGGTCGGTGATGTCGGCACCTATGCCGAAGGAGTCTGGGAAGGTAATGCCAATTCGGTCACCTTCTCAGTTGGAGGAAAAAATGGGCACCGCCGCATCAAAAAGCTCGAGATTACCTACAAGGGCCCTGTCGATGCGCCCGTCATCAGTGGCGAAAAGTCTTTCCAGAACTCCACCTACGTCCAGATTTCTGCTCAGACAGGTGCCGCCATCTATTATACTACAGACGGTAGTAACCCTACCGAGGAGAGCACAAAATATATCAACCGCTTCTCCATCAATACGACTACGGTCGTAAAAGCCATCGCCGTGATGAACAACTTCAGGAGTGCGGTGACCACTACGAACTTTGTGAAGGATGTCGGACTTTGGAGCGGATCGGGCACCAAGAACGATCCTTTCATTATCGACAACACCGCGAAGCTCGACCAGCTCGCCTCGCGTGTCAATGCTGGCGAAACCTACGCCGGTGCCTATTTCAAGGTGACAGACGACATCAGCTATAGCCATAGCTCTCCCTGGGATGAAGCTACGAGCACCGAAAGCAATTTCGACATCATTGGCGTAAATGGCCAACAATTCTCTGGCGTCTTCGACGGTGGGGGTCACACCATCAGTGGCATTCGTTATTACAATCCCAACAAATATTTTGTTGGTCTTTTTGGTACGCTGGTGTCAGCTACTATCAGGAATCTGACGTTGGCCGATACGCGCATTACTGCCGATGACCGTTCGGGTTGCATCGCTGGTAATACCATGGGTGGAGTCATCGAGAATTGTCATGTGCTGGCCGATGTCTGCCTGCATGATAAGGGTAGCGGCTGTGACCACGGCGGCATCGTAGGTTATAATTATAGTACAGTCAGCGGATGTACAAGTGCCGCTACCCTAAGTATCGATAACGATAAAGTAGGTGGCCCCTATGGCAGCATCGTTGGAAGAAATCAAGGGCCAATCAGCAACTGCCTCTCACTCGAAGCCAAGCTGCCCGACGCTGCTCATATTTCCAATTGGCAGCAAAAACCTCTTGGCGCCATGGTGGGAGCGAACCAGCAGCAGGTGTCGGGTTCCCTCTATTATAACTGTTCTTTTGGCGATGCTCCAGCCACCATGGGTATTGGCAATTTTTCGAGCGCTAACTTAGGCAGCGGAGCCCTTCCCGCCCATGCCGTTACTTTCGATTGCGAAAGGCTGGCTGTCCTCTTCGATGGCGTCGAACCCGACCCCGATGTGGTGGAGGTCTACGATGGAGGCTTGGCTTACAAGGGCAAGTTCTATGCTGCCGAGAACAAGGCGGTGACTTTCTCGCTGATGGCACCCGAAGGCTTTGAGGTCAAGGAAGTGACGGCCTCCAGTGGCACAGTTGTCGAAAACGCAGACGGCAGCTATACGCTGACTATGCCAGCCGAGGATGTGGCCATCACGGCAAGTCTTGGAGCCTCGGGCACCGTTATCCTCCAGGATGGAGCCGACAACACCGCTGTCCTCACGACCTACGATGGCGTGACAGCCGATGTCACCCTTCAGGGCCGCACGCTCTGGAAGGATGGCTGCTGGAACACCCTCTGCCTGCCGTTCGCAATCGACGACTTCACGGGCACTCCGCTCGAAGGAGCAACGGTCAAGATGCTCGAAACATCGTCTTTCGCCCATGGAACCCTGACGCTCAACTTCACCAAGGATGAAGAGAATCTGACCAGCATTGAAGCCGGTGTGCCCTACATCGTGAAGTGGACGAGTGGCAATTCCATCATCGACCCCACCTTCGAGAACGTGACCATCAGCAACACGTCGAGGCCCGTCACCACCGACGAAGTGTCGTTCGCCGGCCTCTATTCGCCCCTCACGGTGGGAGAGGAGAAGCCCGTAACCTACGCGGTGGCCGAACTCGTCGGCACGACTCTGACCTTCAAGATGACCAACGTGGCACCCGACGGAGTGACATCGTGGGATGCTGAAGATACGCAGTCATCACCTGGTTGGAACCCTGCTTCAGGCCCAAAAACTATCAAGAAGGTTGTCTTCGACCCCTCTTTTGCCAACGCACGCCCGAAGAGTTGTGCCAGCTGGTTCTCTAATTCGAGCGTGAGCGACATCACGGGCATGGAGAACTTCAATACATCCGAGGTGACGAGCATGTTCAATATGTTTAGTCATTGTTATTACCTTGGTTCGGTCGATGTGTCCCATTTCGACACTCGTAAGGTTACGAACATGGCACAGATGTTCGGCGGTCCAGCATGCAGGGAGCTCGACCTTTCGTCGTTCGATACGTCGAATGTCGAAAACATGACCGAGATGTTCGGTGGAAGTCGTCCTCTGGTGACTATCAAGGTAAGCGATGGATGGTCACTCGAAAAGGTGACAGCCTCGGCTTCTATGTTTCGTGATTGTGAAAATCTCGTCGGTGGTGCAGGTACCGCTTTTGACGGAAGTCACGTTGATGCAGAGTATGCCCGCATCGACGGCGGCACCAGCAATCCCGGTTACTTCACTCAGGGGACGAAGCCGTCCTATGAGCCGATCGGCGAAGAGGAAGACTACAGCGACCGCACGGTGCTCTATCTCGGTTCCGGCGACAAGCTCTACTATCCCACCGAAGCCGTCACCATCGGCGCTTTCCGTGCCTATTTCAAGCTGCAGGGCGACCTGACGGCGGGCGATCCTGCTGACGTGGCTGCAGATGGCATCAAGGCCTTCGTGCTCAACTTCGGCGACGAGGAGACGGGCATCCGCGAAATTAACCTTTCAAACCCCTCACCCCCCTCGACCTCCTCCTGGTACACCCTCGATGGCCGCCGACTCAACGGCAAACCCTCGCAGCGAGGTATATATATATTTAAAGGTATAAAGACCATGATTCAATAGACGGGATGTCTGTCAGGACCTGCACACGGCCCTGGCAGACATCGCACGTTATTCGTTAACCAAGATCATTTACCCACGACTATTATTCTTTTTCACAATATAAAAACACATCTAAAATGAAACCCAAAAACACAATTTGTCTGTTGGCACTTGCTTGTGCATTTGCTACAGGCGCGAGAGCAGAAAACGAAGACGACTACAATCTTCCACCCTCCAAAGAGGAAGCTGACAGGAGAATTTCTGCCAGAGAGCAAATGACCAGCGCCCCGACCATCTACATCTGGATGCTCGACGCTGAAGTGGAGTATGACGAGAATAATCAACCCGTCAAGCCGAAGGAGTACAAGAACACCACGGGTGACAAGAACGATAACTATTATCTGGTCAAGCTGAAGAATGGTTCGTCGTACGACACTCAGATTAGCAACAACATCATCGCCGCTGACCCCAATTGTACCAACAATGTAGCCTTGCGTCCCAACTATGGTCGATGGGAAACAAAGACCGACGAGTATCGCCTGGCACGCATCAAGGTGGTGGACGCAGCGGGCAGCATCAAGAGTCGCGACGAACTGACCACCATTCGTGGCCGTGGCAACTCCACATGGTCAAGTGACAAGAAGGCCTATCGCCTGAAGTTCCCGAGCAAGACAAAGTTCCTCGCCAAGGAAGACGGCACCAACGAATATGCCGATGCCAAGAACTGGACGTTGATGGCCAATGTTGCCGACAAGACGATGATGCGCAATGCCCTGGCTCGTCAGATCGCTTTGCGCATCGAATCGAAGACGGGCATCAAGGCCCTGCCTTTCTATCCCGCCTACAAGTTCGTCGATGTGGTGCTGAACAACGAATATATCGGTACCTATCAGATTTCCGACCATGTGCAGATTC
Organism: Bacteroidales bacterium; assembly: GCA_017519885.1. Lineage (GTDB taxonomy): Bacteria > Bacteroidota > Bacteroidia > Bacteroidales > UBA3663 > Liminaster. The sequence continues at coordinate 31,878 of JAFWRO010000057.1, forward strand.
AGACAGGACGTATCGAAATTGATGAGGATAACGGCTGGTTTGTCGAAGGTGTTTCGACCGAAACAAAGTTCATCGAGGACCCTCACATCAATTTCGACGGTATCGGAGATACAGGATTCACCCTCAACGTCAAGAACCCCGAGGATGACTTCTACACCGACGATGTCGCAGCCGCTATCCGCAGCTACTTCACCACTATCCTCAACTTCCGAAATGCGCCCTACGACTTCTCGGAGGCCACAGGTTTGTTCAAGTATGTCGATATAGAGTCGGCTGTCGCCTATTTCATCGGTAACGAGGTGAGCGGCAACTTCGACGGCTTGATCAGCAACTATGCCTACCGCGACATCAACCCCGGCGACAAGCTGAAACTGGGCCCGCTCTGGGATTTCGATATCGCTTTCGGAAACTTCTGGGGTGGCACCGGTTTGGTCAATCACTTCATTTTTGAGGAAGGAAAGGCCACCTACAACCCATTGCCCATGCTCTGCAAGTCCCTCGTGGAGAACAGCCCCGAATTTGTCAAGCTCCTCAACGAACGCTGGGACGCGGTGTATAGCGATCAACCCGGCAATTGGCCCTATGACAATGGCCTGACTAACCATTTGCATTTTCGAATCATCGATTTCAATAACGAGATGACCCCATCGCGTCTCCTTAACTATACCCCTAAGGAGAATGGCGGCGCCGGTTGGAAGACGACCGAAGACAATTTAGGTTGGGTCGGAGGCACTTTCAACACCTATGACGAAGCGGTATCCGCCCTTGAAAACTTCATCGTCGACCACAACCACTGGCTCAACACCGCCATCCACCAGCTGAAGGAGAACATGATGGCGTCCGACTACACGCACGATGCCACCTCCACCGCAACCAGCCTCGGCGATCATGACGGCAAGATCTGCAAGACTACGGTCATCAATCGCACCTTCACGCCCGGCGAATGGAACACCATCTGCCTGCCCTTCTCGCTGACGAAGGATGAGCTGCAGGCCAAGTTCGGCGACGATGTTGTCCTGATGGAGTACAAGTCCATCGCCAACAACCAGATGCTGTTTGCCGAAGTCGCCGACAAGCGTCTCGCGGCTGGCGTCCCCTACCTCATCAAACCCTCGAAGGTCGAGGCGCTGGTGTTTGACGAAGTGGCCCTCTCTTGCCCCAATCCTGCCACCGTCAGCTATGCCGACAATACCGCATTCGCCTTCAAAGGCACCTATTTCAAGTCCAGCATCGCCGCCAATGGCACCACGATGCTGCTCGATGCCGACAACGAGCAGTTCAAGGCCAACTCTTCCGTGAGTAGCCTCGACGGTTGCAGCGCCTACATCGTCTGCCCCGCTGGCACAACGACGATGCCGCTCTTCTCGGCCGTCTCGTTGCCCGACGGACAAGACAACACGGCTCTGCTTGCCGACCTCAACGGCAAGACCATCGACCTTGTCCTCGAAGGCCGCACGTTCTACCACGACGGCTCGTGGAACACGCTGTGCCTGCCGTTCGCACTCGACAGCTTCGAGGGAACGCCGCTCGAAGGCGCTACGGTGATGAAGTTTGAAAAGAAACAGACTTCGTTTGCCGGTTCCACACTTACCATCGGCTTCTCCGAATCGAACAAGATCAACGCCGGCAAGCCCTATCTGGTGAAGTGGACCGACGGAGCCGGCGAGGTGAAGGATCCTACCTTCAGGAACGTAACCGTCAGCACCACCGAACCAGGCTCGTACGAGGCCACCGATGTGCACATGCTCGGCACCTTCTCACCTGTCACTCTGCAGGCCGGCGACACCAAGAAGCTCTATCTGGGCGATGGCAACAAGCTCTACTACCCAAGTGCCGACGTCACCGTGAACGCATGCCGCGCCTACTTCGAGCTGCAGGGTGAGCTTACTGCAGGCGATGTCGACTCGCCGGACCTCGTCCGCTCCTGCCTGCTGAACTTCGACGGCCAGGAGACGGCCATCAGCGAAATCTACTCCGTCACCAAGGCTTCGGCGGGGGACAACGCATGGTACACCCTCGACGGTCGTCGACTGAGCAGCGAGCCCACGGCACCCGGCATCTACATCAACCGTGGTCGGAAGATTATCATCAAGTAACTGAACTTCAACACGAATTATCGCGAATTATCATTAATTATTTAACCACTATGAAAAAATTCATGACCTTGGTCGCAGCCGCTCTCTTGGCTACGATGACCGCAGGCGCACAGGACGAATCTGTGCAGCCCTATTTCGAACTGAACGAGTTGCCCGAACTGTATGAAATCATGCCCGCGCCTCCCGCATTCGACAGCCCCGAATTTGCCAACGATATTGTCCGCTATTGCTGGGGCAAGCAGCAGCGCATGGACCCCGAGCGCGTCGCTCTGGCCATTGCCGATGCCGAATGGAACGACCACATCAAGGTCTTCGGACAGTATGCCGAAGCCTTTGGCCTGACCATCACCCCCGAGGATACGCCCGAGATCTGGAAGCTGCTCGAAACCAGCCTCGCCACCACCGACCCCATGCGAAAGTATTGCAAGGCTCAGTATGGCCGCCAGCGTCCTTTCGAGCGTTTCGACGACGCCATGCCCTCACATGAGGAGGACGACCTTCGCGGCGAGGGCAGCTATCCCTCCGGCCATTCGCTGCGCGGCTGGGGCATTGCCCTGCTGCTTGCACAGATAGCTCCACAGCGTGCCAACGAGATCTTCAAGCGCGGCTGGGACTATTGCAACAGCCGTGTCATCGTGGGTGCCCACTGGCAGAGCGACGTCGATGCCAGCCGTACGGCCGCCAGTATCGGCTTCTGCGCCCTGCAGGGCAGCCCCGCCTTCCGTGCACAGATGGAGAAGGCCCAGGAAGAATATGCTGTGAAGACAGGACAGACGGTGGGTGTCGAGAAAGTAGCTGCTGCGGCACAGGCTCCTGCCCAACAGTACATCTTCCGCGTCGATGGAAGCCGCACTACCGAACAGACACGTGGCATCAAAGTCCAGAATGGACGTAAGTACGCTACACAATAAAAAATAGACGATATTATTGCTTTTGCACGAAAAAAAATTCCCGATACTTTTGGAAGTGTCGGGAATTATCTTTATATTTGCGGCGTCAAACCGTGAAACTTATAAAAAGACAATACTTATGAAAAAACTATTCACTCTGCTCCTGGTCCTCTTCGCCACCCTTCAGGCGATGGCCTATGATTTCCAGGCAACGATGTCCGACGGACGAGTTCTTTATTTCAATGTCCTTTCGAAGAATGAGTGCGAGGTGTCGCGCATGTACTACACCGAGCGCAATGCTTCGTACGTGAGCGGAAGCCTTGTCATTCCTACCCAGGTCACCGATGCCGAGGGTACACGCTACACCGTTGTCGGTATCGGCAAGTCGGCTTTCGTGCATTGCCGCAGCCTAACCTCCGTCACCGTGCCAGCCACCGTGACCTACATCGACAATGCTGCCTTCCAGAAGTGTCGCAGCCTGACCACCGTGAATCTTCCCGATGCCATAACAAGCATCGGCGATGAGGCGTTCGAGGAATGCAGTTCGCTCACCGAGCTCACGTTGCCACGCAGCGTTCAGAAAATCGGTATCGAAGCCTTCGAGGACTGCGAAGCGATGAAGGCGCTTTATGTCAATAGCCCCGAACCCCCGACAGTGGCTCCTTCCGCTTTCCCGCTGAACGACAACAACAAGGTGCCTTTCACACTCTATGTGCCCTACGGTACATATTCGGCCTATCGCAATGCCAACTATTGGAGTGCATTCAGCGACATTCGTGAGACGGGAGGCAATGGCCAGCAGAACTATGGTCAGCAGGGCTATAACCAACAAGGCTCTGCTGTCAATACGCTAACGTCGGACAACAATGCCTATACATCGCCTGCAGGTAATTACCAGCCTAGCGAATACTATGGTTCAGCTGATGAAGTCAATGATCTGCAGCGCCAGGTTATCGACCTGCAGCAGCAGAATGCCCGCCTCAAGGATGCCATCTATCAGGCGCTATTCAGCTCGAACCTCGACGAGTGCAAACGTGTGCTCAGGGAGGCTGTTTCCGCTCGATAATCGGCATGCTACTTTTTGATCCTGATAACCGGTGCAATGCCATTGAGCGGCTCTTCGGGCAATGTTACTACGAGGCCCTCTGATGTGCGCTTGTATTTCAGTTTACCATATCCCAACAGCTCCACTCTCGAGATTCCTCCTGGGTGGAGTTTGCTGTTCTTTGCCAATGAACGGATGATGATCTGATGATTGTCGGGCCAACCCAAAGGGGTAACATAGATGTACTTCGCGGTTTGGGTGAAACGTATATCGCGTGCATCGGCCTTGGCATAGTTGCCATCATTGAAGCCTTGAGCCCTGATGGCTATCGTTGATTCGGCGATGGGTCCCTCGCCAAACACTTTCCATGGACGTGTTCCGATGATGCTTTCCTTGTTTACCTTCATCCAGGCACCGAATTCCTTCAGGATTGCTTCTTCTTTTTCATCGAAGGTGCCGTCGGCACGCAGAGGCACGGAGAGCAGCATATTGCCGTTTTTCGAAACGATATCGACTAGTAGTTTGACCACGGTGGCTGCACTCTTGTAGGTCCCTTTCTCATAGATGTCGGTATTGTAGTGCCAGCCGCCGATGCAGTTGCAGCATTGCCAAGGTTCGGGCTGAATCTCATTTGGGGCACCTCGCTCCACGTCCCAAACCAATGCCTGTCGCTGCTGGTCGTTCTCCAATATTTTGCCGAAGACTACTGCCTGGTTCTTTCCTCCGTGGGTAGCTATGCTATGGTTGTACATATGCGCGGTGATCTTCATTCCTGCATCGCTCACGGGATAGAAGGGAAGCACGGTGACATCGAAATAGAGCAAGTCGGGATTGTAACGGTTGATGGCATCGAGCGTGCGGTTGTAGAAGTTGGTGGCAAATTCCTGCGAAGGAGGGCAGGCTCCGTTGCCCCAACCCCATTGGCGATGAATCATTCCGTTGGCCCAGGTTCCTTCGCTCAACGGATGGTTTTGGGCATAGAGTTCCTGCGGGTCGTAGCCTTCCCACCATGTTCCCTTGCCATCTTCCTTCGTTAGCCAGCCATCATAGGGCACGCCCATCTTGTCACCCTTGGTGTCGTAGCGACGAGAAGGTTCGTACCACGTCCAGGCATGGTCGGCATGGAAAGAGATGCCGAAGGGCAAACCTGCCTTTTTGGCAGCTGCTGCCCATCCTGCCAGGATGTCCTTGTGTGGACCAATGTTCATCGAGTTCCAGCGCTGGTACTTGCTGTCCCAAAGGTCGAAGTTGTCGTGATGATTGCCCAACGCGAAGAAATATTGTGCGCCAATCTCCTTGTAGAACTGCACCAACGAATCAGGATTCCAGCGTTCAGCCTTGAAGAGAGGCAGTATGTCCTTGAATCCCACCTCCGAAGGGTGTCCATAGTGCTCACGGTGATATTCATATTGGCTCGAACCTTCCTGATAGAGGCCTCGTGCCATCCAGTCACCCGAGCCCTCTACGCATTGAGGCCCCCAGTGTGCCCAAATGCCGAACTTGGCATTGCGGAACCATTCGGGCACCTCGTAGGTGCTTAGTGATTCCCAAGTAGGTTCAAACTTGCCTGTTGCCATAGGTTCGTCATCTTCGAGAACAGGGATGGAAAAATCCTGGGCACAAATTGGCATCACAGTCAATGCTGCAATACATGCAATTAGATTGTAATACTTCATAATAATTTGATTTAAGTAGGTAAAAGGGAAACGGGGAGAAGTCATGAAGTATAACTTCTCCCCCTAAACACACATTTTATATTAACCAAACACTTGGTCTGATACAGGGAATGAGTATGTCAACATATCAATTGTAACCCTCATTTTGAACAAGGCTCTTGTTCACGTTCAAGTCATTCTGTGGAATAGGCCAATAGCGATTGTGCGAAGCCCAAGCCCTTTGCTCGAACTGATAGTAACCATCGGCATCACGGGCTGAGTTGCCACCATAGTTGTGAGCTGTGGGATCATCGCTCAACATCACGCCTGTGAAGGTGTGGTTCAGCTCCTGACTGGCAATTCCCCAACGCAATACGTCGAAGAGACGGAGACCTTCGAAAGCCAACTCTACACGACGCTCCTTGCGAACTGCATTGCGCACGGCCTGCTGGCTAGAAAGCGTAGACTTGCTAAGTCCTGGCAACAAAGCTCTGTCGCGAACATCGTTGATGGTAAGGTCGAGAAGTGTCTGATCGACCTCGTTAGGTGCGTACTCGTTGACTGCCTCAAGGTAGCTCAATAACACTTCAGCATAACGAATGACGGGAACATATACATAAGCACTCCAGATGTCTTCGTTCGAAGGGTCGAGGCCTTTCTTGGGGCAATATCCATTGAAAAGATTGAACTTGTTGTAGGCATCGCTGCTCGAACCACCGTTGTAGCAGTCGTAAACCTGACCTTTGAACTCGGTGCCTGGATAACTGCCCAGAGGAGGAAGGAATACCGAAGCGTAGAGACGGATGTCACGATTGGCATAAGGGTCAGCCTTGTCGTAGAGCGGAGACTCTTCGATGCTCAGGCCATCGCTGCAGAAGTATTCCTTGACCAATTCGTTATAGACAGCGAACTGGTGCCATCCACCATAAGTCTCAGGAGTGAGGTAAATGTAGCGTGACCATGTGTATTGGCCTTTGGCACCGTTGATGAAGAAGAGTTGCTCCTTGCTATTCTCACCTCCATACCAGAAGAGTTTTTCGTAGCTGTCACTACCATTACTCCTGTCAATCTCATACATGCCTGAGCTGATAATGGCACGATACTGACTGGCAGCATCAGCCCAGCGCTCTTCGGCCAGATAGAGACGGCCAAGCAATGCACGAGCTGCGCCCTGTGTATAGCGGCCATAGTCTGACGAAGGATATTCGAGAGGCAGAAGGGAGATGGCTTCAAGCAAGTCTCTCTCGCATTGGTCATAAACCTGTTGCTGGGGAGTCTGCTCAATCGTATTGGCTTCCTCAATGTTGAGTGTGGTGAGAGGCATGGGGACATCCTTGTAGTGGAAGGCAAGTTTCATGAGGAAGGAAGCCCTGATGCACTTCACTTCGGCAGCCCAAGCCTTGATTTTGTCCTCACTCATTTTGCATGACTCGATGTTATCAAGGAAGGTGTTGCAGTTGGCGATATTTGTATAAGCGTTGGACCAATAGTAGCGCAGATTGCTGTTGGTCGCCAAAGTGTTGGTGCTGCACATCAGGGAAGTGAAGTTCTCTTTCTCGGTGCCGTTGCCGCCAGCGAAGTCCAAATAGAGCATTCCTTGAGGAGAATCGAAGTTGTCGTGATTCCAGCCATGCGATGAGGTGTAGCATCCTACCAAGGCGAGCATGGCATCGCTTTCACCAGTCCAGAAGTTGCTGTTAGAGATTTCTGAGGGAGGGTTCTTCTCCAACAGGTCATCAGAACAACTGCCCAGCACAACCATGGCTATCATTGCAAGGGCGAGAGCCCTAAATATATTGCGAATTGAATTATAGGTTTTCATAACTGAAATGTCTTAATGGATTAAACTTAGAACTTGACATTCAAGCCGAATGAATATATTCTGGTGATAGGATAATAAGATGGAGCATCGCCTGTTCCGATTTCGTTTTCGGGATCCCATCCCTTGTAGAATGAACTAAATGTGAAGAGGTTCTGTCCGCTGAAGAAGAGTCGAACATTCTCGATGCCTATTTTTCGAACCTTCTGTTTAGGCAAAGAGTACCCCAATTGGATGTTCTTGCAGCGCAGATAACTTGCATTGCGCACCCAGTAGTCGGAGGTCTGCGCATTCACATGGTTCATGTTCATTGTCTCGATGCGCGGGTATTCTGCCCACTTGTTTGGATTGGCTTCAGTCCAAGCACCATCAGCTTGCCATTTTTGTATTTGTCCACCGTTATAGAACGCGTAAGCCATATACGAACCAATCAGACGCTTATGGCCACCCAGTCCCTGGAAAAGAATCGACAGATCCAGTCCTTTGTAAGACGCTGAGAGATTAAGTCCATAGTAGAACTTGGGAGTCATCGAACCCAGTACCTTGCGGTCTTCATTGGCGGTTACCTTGCCATCGCCGTCAATATCCTTGTAGCGAACATAGCCTGGCTTGAGACTGGACTTTCCTACAAGCTGTTCGGGAGCAGAATTAATTTCGGCCTGATCAACAAAAAGCCCCTCAGTCTCATAGCCGTAGATGATACCAATAGGCTCACCGACGATACGGTTGTTGTTGATGTCTTCCTTGGCTCCATCAGCAAGTTCCTCAACGGCATTTTTCACGTATGTGAAATTTGGAGCAATGCTATATTCGAAATCCTTGCCAATGCGGCCCTTCCAGTTGAGTTCTATTTCGATACCCTTGTTCGAAACTGCACCCACATTCGACTGTCCGACACCGCGGCCCATGATTGTGGCTACTTCTACCGAAGCAAGAATGTCGCTTGTATACTTGTTGAAATAATCTACGGTGCCGCTCAATTTCCCGCCAAACAAGCCGAAGTCAACACCTACATCAAAGATACTGGTACGCTCCCAAGTGACTTCTTCGTTCTTGTAAGTTGCACTATAGGCGCCCGATACCAATGATCCACCTAACACATAATTCTGACCAAGCGAGTAGGTCTGCTGATAGGGATAAACGTCAATATTCTGATTGCCGAGCACACCTTCTGATACACGAATCTTCAGATTGTCGAACCAGGATGCAATGGCAGCATCCTTCCAGAATGCTTCTTCCGAAACACGCCAACCTACAGAGACGGAAGGAAAGACGCCCCAACGCTTGCCATCGGCAAAACGCGAAGAACCGTCGGCACGTACATTGGCCTCGAGAAGATAGCGATCCTTGAACGAATAGTTTACCCTGCCGAAGAACGACAACAACGTGTATTCAGTCAGTGAACTTCCGTTGGTAGATGTCGAAGCATCGCCTGAAGAGAGTTCGTAGAGATAGTTGTTGGGGAATGTGGTTCGATAGCCATTCATGCCCTTGTTCTGTGTCTGTTCGAGAGAAGTGCCAAGCAGCACATTCAGCGAATGGTCAGATACTTTGAGGTCATAGTTGGCCAATGCCTCAACATCGGTATAGAGATTATTGGAGCTGTTGACCGAAAGGGAATTGGGGCCGATGCTCTTGTTCTCGTCAAACTGTGCAGTCGATTTGAAAGTCTTGTTGTAGGAGGTATAGTAATTGGCACCAGCTTTTCCTGTCAGAGAAAGGCCTTTGATAGGTGTCGTCCACTTCAACTGTGCCGACGAAGAGATGTTGGTGGAGTAGTTCTTGACAAACGATTCGCTGTCAAGCCAACCCTCAGGACAGTAGTCATCTTGGTATCCATATGTGCCATCGCTCTTCTTGCCTGCAATGACAGGAGTCTCGCGAACAGCATAACCAATAATACCGTCAATGCTGCCTGATCCATAGGGAGCGCCATATCTGTTACGATAAGCATTGAGGTTAAAGGTGAGAGTAAGGTTGTCGTTCAGCTCGCTTTTCATTGTAAAGAGGGCTGTAAGGCGACGGTTTTGAGTGCGATCAGTAAGACCATTCTGTTCGCGCAGTCCGACGGAAAGATTATAGGTCGTGTTGCCACTGCCACCCTGCACACTGATATTGTGCTGCTGTTGGAATCCCGAGCCGCTTTCAAGAAGCCACTTGAGGTGGTTGACGTTGGGGTAATGGTCGGGATCACTGCCGTTGCGGTACTTCTGGATATCGTCAGCCGAATAAACTTCTGCCCTGCCCATATTGGTCATTGCCATATTATAATAGGTGGCATAGTCGGCCGACTCAAGGAATTCGGGCAGTTCGTTGGCTGTCTGCCAACCGAACTGGTTGCTGTAAGTCACATGCGTCTTGCCTTGTACGCCCTTCTTGGTCTCGATGAGGATCACACCATTGGCAGCACGATTGCCGTAGATAGAGGCCGAAGCGGCGTCCTTGAGGAACGAGATGCTCTGAATGTCATTAGCATCGACATCGTCAATGCTTCCAGCCAATCCATCGATGAGGATAAGAGGGTCATTGCCAGCCGAAGAGAAGGTGCCCGTACCACGAATCTTTATGGAAGCACCTGCACCTGGACGACCTGAATTGGCAACAACACTAAGACCGGGAGCCACACCAGCCAGAGCCTGAGCAGTACTCATCACGGGCTTGTTCTCCAATTCCCTTGAAGTAATGGCAGAAACGGAACCAGTGAGGTCCACTTTGCGCTGTACGCCATAACCTACGACAACTACATCGTCGAGCAACTGAGAATCTTCGGTCATGGTGACATTGACTGCGCGGCGACCATCAATGGAGATGTCTTGCGAAGTGTATCCGATGTAGGAATATTGCAACACCTTGCAGTCGTCAGGCACTTCGAGTGAATAGTTGCCGTTGATGTCGGTTACTGTACCGATCTTAGTACCTTTGGCTAAGACGGTAGCACCAGCAACAGGTTCACCAAGCTCATCGAGGATGGTACCAGTCACAATACGGCCTTTGCGTGGGGCATCAGCTTTCTTGATAATGATGTGTTTGCCTTTCACTTCACAGGTCAGACCTGTCCCAGCAAGTATTTCTTCTATGGCGGAACCGATGTTCCCGTCAATGTCGTGGGCTTTGACGGCGACGTTAACATCGATGTCCGATGCGTCATAATCCACCGAGTAGCCCGATTGACTTTCGATGGCAGAGATGACAGCTCGCAGAGTGTTTTCCTGAGGGGAAAATCTTACAGTTTGTGCCCAGATGGCAACGGGGGCCATCATGCATAGCGAGGCAATGACGAAGCCTCGGCTCGAGTAGTGATTTTTGTTCATCTGATTTGTTGTTTATGTTAATTAACTCGTGTGTCGTGTTGTGATGGTTATGGCAGGTCGGCAATCTGCCTTTTCACAAACAAGAAAGCAAGAGTTATGGGCACACACAAACGAAAATCATTTTTTTTGTTTTTTTATCGAAATTATTTAGTAGGCGACAAATAGATTGTATCGCCTTCTTCCCTATAGGTGAATCGCTGGCTAAGGTTGCCCAAGATATCCAAAGCGTCGTGAAGCGTTTCATCAGCGCGGAACTTGACAAAGAACTTGCCATTCATTCTTTCAATATGGTCACAGATAATGGTCACGTTATACTTGCGCTCCAAGGCTTGGAGGATGGTCTTGAAGTCCTCTCCTTCGAAGATCAGGTTGCCCTTTTCCCAAGATAGGCGTCGGCTTGCATCTATTTCGGTGAGGGATACTTCTCCGGTTGCCTTGTTGTATACAAGGTTCTGATTGGGCGACATTATGTATGTGCGGCCTGAGGTCTTGGCCTCGGCCTCCACAATCACTACTTTGGTGCGACCTTCTTCGAGCACGGTGCTCACCGTACGGGCATCAGGGTAGGCTTGTACCTCGAACTTCGTTCCTAAAGCAGTAACGTTGATGCTTTGAGTTTCTACTGTGAAGGGGCGTTTCTCGTCTCTAGTGACATCGAAATTAGCCTCGCCCGACAAGAAGACGTTTCGCTTCCCTTTGCCAAAGCGACGTGGATAGATAAGTGTCGTACCGGCATTGATGGTCACTCGTGTACTGTCCTCGAGGCAAAGGAATTTGGTCTGTCCGTAAGGAACACTGATATGCACGAACTCGTCACCAATGTCAGAGCGGAAACTTCCAATAAAATAGGATGCGACTGCCAGCACAGCCATCAAGCCGATGGCAGCGGCTGCCGACCAATATTTACGGCGCTTTGATGGCTGGTCGGTTGTGCTGTTATTATAGCCTATTCTGGACTTCAATGCTTCCAGATCATTTAATGTCTGCATGTCTATTCCCGCCATACTTTCTTCCCAAAGGTGCTGCATAGCTTCGTCCTTGGCATTGTCTTCATCCGAAGAGTTGACCATCCACCACGCGAACTTGCGACGTGTGGATTCCGAGAGATGACTGTGGAAGTAAGTCCTTATGATTTTTTCTATATTCAATTTGCTCATTTTTGCTTCGTTTATAAGTAAGAAAGCTAAATGATGGTTTGCACACAAGGGATTGAATTATTTCATGCTCCCCAAAGCAGGAGGGCGAGGAAGGTTACCTTGCGTATTGCTGCCAATGCGGTGGTAATGTGGTTTTCCACGGTGCGCTTGCTGATGCCAAGCTTTTGGGCTATTTCCTCGTTCGACAACCCTTCCTTACGGCTCATCTCAAAGACGCGTCGTCGTTGTTCGGGCATGTTCTTTACTGTAAGTTCAATGAGTTGCTGAAGTTCTTGGGCAAAGAGGCGTTCTTCGGTGTCGTCGGTCTCTGTGGGGGTATATAACATCAGTTCCACATACTTGTCGTTGACAAGCTGATGGTCGAAGTGGTTGTAGATGGCAAACTTGGCCGTCTTAAAGAGGAAGGCCTTGAAGGAAAGTATCTCTCCGCATCTTTGTCTGTTTTCCCATAGTCTCAGAAAGATGTCCTGGCTCATGTCGCGGGCTTCCTCGACATCCTTAATGAAGCCATTGATAAATGCAACCAGTCGTGGCTGATAATATAGGAACAACAGTTCGAAGGCTCGATTGTTTCCATTCGCAAATGCTTGGATGTATTCTTTTTCTTCGGTATCTGTCATGAGTGTTACGCGATAAGATCGGGTGTTTCCATCGTTTTCTTTCGGCAAAGATATGATAAATAAATGAATTGACAAAATATTTGAGAGAAAATGTTATGTGATTTCATAATTTTCAAGTCTTCATGTCGCTGAATTCCTGCTCAAGATAAAGAAACTTTGTTTTCTGTCAGAAGCAAGCATTGTGACGGCCGACAGAGTGCAATATCCGATTGCGGAAACATTATGTCGGCCGACAGAGTGCAATATCCGATTGCGGAAGCATTGTGACGGCCGACAGAGTATTCTATCCGTTTGGAGCAAGCATTGTGTCGGCCGACAGAGTGCTCTATCCGTTTGGAGTAAGCATCCTGTCGGCCGTCAGAGTACTTACTTCGGGGAGAGATTGTTTATGTCGCAAGTGGACATGACAAATGACACTAAAAATGAGTGGACTGTAACAAAAAAACAATGCATCTATTTTGTTGATTCAAAAAAATTATTATCTTTGCCCCAGATAACCGTAAAAACACAACACTTTAAAAGGAGAATACTATGAAAGTTGGAATTCCAAAAGAAATCAAGCAGGGCGAGAGCCGTGTCGGCATGACGCCCGCAGGAGTGTCAGAATTTGTGAAACGTGGACACACCGTCTATGTGCAGCATACGGCGGGTGACGGTAGCGGTTTCCCTGACAAGGAATATGAGGAAGCTGGTGCTTCGATCTTGCCAACGATGGAAGAGGTTTATGCTGCTTCTGATATGATTGTGAAAGTCAAGGAACCCATCGCCCCCGAGTACCCGTTGATTCGCAAGGATCAGATTGTCTTCACCTATTTCCATTTTGCGTGCGAGCGCGAACTCACCGATGCCATGTTGAAGAGTGGCGCAGTCTGCATCGCCTACGAGACCGTGCAGAAGGCCGATCGCAGTCTTCCTTTGCTCATTCCGATGAGTGAGGTGGCTGGACGTATGGCTACGCTCAACGGTGCCTACTATCTGCAGAAGACCAAGGGCGGCAAGGGCAAACTCATCAGCGCTGTGCCAGGTGTAGAGCCTGCTCGTGTGCTCGTCTTGGGAGGTGGTACGGTAGGAGAGGCTGCTGCTCGTATGGCTGCCGGCTTGGGTGCAAGTGTCATCATTGCCGACATCAACCTGCCACGCCTGCGTCAGCTCGGCATGGAGTTGCCGCCCAATGTCCACACCATTTATTCCACCGAACACAATATCCGCAAGCTTTTGCCGACGGTCGATATTGTTGTTGGTTCAGTGCTCATTCCGGGAGCCAAGTGCCCGCATCTGATCACACGCGATATGTTGAAACTGATGGAGCCCGGCTCGGTGCTCGTCGATGTTGCTATCGACCAGGGAGGTTGCTTCGAGACATCAAGGCCCACTACGCACGAGGATCCCGTCTATACGGTCGATGGCATCGTCCACTATTGCGTGGCCAATATCCCAGGAGCCGTGTCGCATACCTCAACCTTGGCGCTGACCAATGCCACACTGCGCTATGCACTCGCTTTGGCCGACAAGGGTTGGCAGCAGGCTTGCCGCGACGACCACGCGCTCTATCTTGGCCTCAATGTAGTCGATGGCAAGGTCACCTTCAAGGCTGTCGCCGAAGCGTTCGGCATGAAGTTTGAGCCGGTGGAGCTATGACCCCCTTTTTTCTAGAGGATCTAGATGTTCTAGAAGCTCTAGATATTCTAGGCTCTAACAGAAACAAAATATTAGCGGCCCGATGGATTCCATCCGGCCGCTAATGATTTTCAGATAGTCTTTTTTTACTTCATTGCCTTGGCATTGCCGATGCAGGAGTTAGGCATCTGGATATGGAGCATTTCACAAATAGTTGGTGCGATATCCACGATGTTGGTGGGCTCGGAGGTCTCGCCGTGATTGACGTGCCAGCCAAAGAGGACGAATGGGATGTGGGCATCGTAGGGGTTCCACATACCGTGGGTGGTGCCAACATAGTCGGGCTTGTCGCTCACGTTCTCCCAACCAGCCTTTGCAACATAGAAGATATCACCACTGCGTGCGGGATTGTAGCCATTGGCGATGCGTTCGCGCAAGAGCTTTGGCATAGTGGTGGTGAGTGCCTTCTCGAAATCGACCACATAAATCAGTTCATCGATTTTCTTAAGTTCCTCGATGACGGCCTGCTTTACTTCGCAGAGCTTCTTGCCTGTGGTGGCGATGTAGGCGCGGTTGAGGTAGATGCGTCCGGCATTCTCACCCAAGATGACCTTGTCGTCGCCAGTTAGGCCGAGACTGGCCTTGACGTTCTCTTCGACCACCTTCAGCTTGTCCCACATCTCGAGGCCGCCCGAAGGGATGTTGTGGGCCTTCATCACGTTGGGGTTGTGGGCGCCACCGTGGTCGGCCGAGAGGAACAAGAGGTAGTTGCCGCGGCCCACTTTCTGGTCGAGCACACTGAGGAAGTTGGCGAGCTGGCGGTCGAGCTCCATATAGGCGGCGTAGTTTTCGGGGCCGCGCGTGCCGATGGCATGGCCGATGACGTCGGTCGAAGAGATGCTGATGGCCAGCATGTCGGTGATGTCGTCCTGTCCCATCTGCTCGCCGTCAAGGGCGGCGATGGCCATCTGGAAGGTCTTGGTGATGCCTTCGGGCGAGCGCTTGATATCGGTACCAGGCTTTACGCCAATCTTCTTGTTCATCTCTTGAGCCCACTTGGGCAGCTCGTTCATATAGTAGGTCGAGCTGACGAAATGTCCGGCCGAGCCATCCCACCAGTAGGCAGCATCGGCGCCATGGCCGGCAGGCAGAATGGCAGCACGGTCCTTCAAGGCCACACCGATGACCTTGGCCTTGTAGTCGGTGGCAATCTTCAGCACGTCGCCGATGCCCGAGGCCAGGTTGTTGCGGGGTGACATCTGTCCTTCCTTGCTGTCAGAACCGACACTCTGCACGGTTTCGTCGCCACAGCAATAGGTGCGCTTTCCGTTGATATAGAAATCGTTGCCGCAGATGCCGTGCAGGGCAGGTGTAGTGCCCGTATAGATGCTCGTGTGACCAATGGCGGTCACTGTAGGCACGTAGTTGATCATGGTGTTCTCGAAGCTGAAACCCTCGTCGACGAGTTTGCGGAGACCGCCCTCGCCATATTGGTCATAATAATAATAGAGGTAGTCCCAACGCATCTGGTCCACCACGAGACCTACCACAAGCTTAGGCCGCTGAATTTCGGCCATTGCTGATACGCATACCAGCGCAGCAACAATCATTGAAAACAGTTTTCTCATTTCTTTTGGAATTATAGGGTTATATAGTGACTATAGTTTTATTAGGATTTCAGGTTGTTTTTTATTTGCTGCAAAAATACGGACTTTTTTCGATTCTTCCAAATATTTTGTACGAAAATTTGTTTTTGCAAAAAAAACTATCTATCTTTGCGCGGACAAATAATATCTTTGCAACATAAATTATTATCATAACAACCTATGAGAACTATTTCCCGACTTCTCTTCGTGAGCCTGATGACTATGATGGCAGCAACGGTCGTTGCACAGAATCCTTACCTTCCGCTGTGGGAGTTTATTCCCGATGGCGAACCATACGTCTTCGAGGATCCCGACAATCCGGGACAGTATCGCGTCTATATCTACGGTTCACACGACAATCTGGTGACTATGTACTGCGGCTTGGACCAGGTTGTTTGGTCGGCCTCGGTCGATGACCTGCGTCATTGGCGTTATGATGGTGTAATTTTCGAATCGAAGAAAGATGCGTTGGGCAATAACCTGCATCCCGATGGCAAGGGAGATGTCCTTTTTGCTCCCGATGTCAACGAGGTGGTTGGCAAGGATGGTACAAAGACCTATTATCTCTATCCAAACAACCAGATGGGAGGCCGACAGACGATGGTCGCCAAATCGAATCGTCCCGATGGTCCCTTCGAGGTATGCAACTGGAGTCCGGACAATCCGAAGCAGACTGTCGGCATACTGGGCTTTGACCCGGCTGTCTTCACCGACACCGATGGACGCACCTACGCCTATTGGGGCTTTGAGCAGTCGAATGGCGCCGAACTTGACCCCACGACGATGGCCACGGTGAAACCGGGGACCAAGATTGTGGAAAATATGATACCAAGCAGCAAGCAGGATCATACCTATCGCTTCTTCGAGGCTTCGTCAATGCGCAAGATCGAGGACAAATACGTCTTCGTTTATAGTCGTGTGACCAATGATGGAGAAGATGGTTTGCCCAGTTGCAACTACACGTTGGCCTATTGCTATGGCAACAGCCCGCTTGGTCCTTGGACCTACGGAGGCACCATCATCGATGGCCGTGGAAAGGAACATCGTCCCGATGGCACCACCGTTGCCACCGCAACACCCTTCGGCAACACGCATGGCAGCATCTGTCAGATTGGCGACCAGTGGTACGTCTTCTATCATCGTCAGGCAGGTACCGACGAATATGGACGTCAGGCCATGGTGGCTCCCATCCGAGTGGAGGTTGTACCTGGGGAAGATGGTTATGTGCGAATCTCCGAAGCCGAATTTACTTCCGAAGGTTTCCTCACCGAGGGCCTTGATCCCTACGAAACCTATCCCGCAGGAATCGCTTGCTACTATATGGGCCCTGAACCAGCTACGCAGAACTATCCCAACGTACATTACACGGGTTCTCATACTGCTATTGTGCGTAACCAGTATGATGGTTCGTCCGACGTCTATGCTGCAGGGATGAACCGTTGTCCGATGGTTAACAACACGGCAGGTTCGGTTGTTGGCTACAAGTATTATAATTTCAGCAAAACCTTTGGCCAAACAGGATTGCAACTTGTGCTCGACTATACTCCCGATGGTGCCATCGGCACAATCGACATCTTCCTCGACCGTCCGTCAGAGGCAGAAGGCGGTGTGCACCTTGCTACGCTTAACGTGGGAGCCGAAGGCATCGGTCAGCCGACGGCTGCAAATATTGAAATGGAGCAACTGAAGTATTACAACGGGAAGCATGCCCTCTTCTTTGTATTCCATTCAGAGACACCGAAGCTATCCATTTGCCAACTCAATTACTTGCATTTCGAGAAGAAATAGAATAACTCTCATTGACTTCTGCGAAGCATTAACAATTTATGAACAGTATCCTTATCGTACTTCCTATCCTGACGCTGCTGATGTTCGACCTGGGGCTCACGTTGCGTCCCAATGACTTCCTGCTGGTGTTCAAGCAGCCACGGGCTATTCTGCTTGGCTTGTGCGGCCAGCTGTTGGTCCTTCCCCTGATCGCGTTTGCCTTGGCCGAGATGTTCCATTTGTCGCCCTTGTTCTACATAGGCGTTGTGCTCATTGCCTGCTGCCCTGGCGGTTCGTCGAGCAACGTCTTCTCAATGCTTGCCAAAGGTGATGTCGCATTGTCGGTATCACTCACAGCGCTCAGTTCAATTATTACGCTCTTTACAGTGCCTCTCATTCTCGATTGGACTACGACGCAGGTGGGCGAGGCAGTAGGCATTCATCTGCCTGTCGGAAATCTGCTGATGCAGAACCTTGTCACTATGCTTATTCCAATTCTGCTGGGTATCGGTGTGAATCATTTCTGGCCGGTTGCTGCGACACGCATGGAACGCGTGCTTTCGAAGATCGCCTTCCCTGCTCTGATGCTTCTGGCAGGTATCTTCTTTGTGCAGCATCACAACACCATTGCCGACAATTTCGGCGTCCTTGGTTTCTGCCTCACTGCTTTGATTCTCCTTGCAATTGGAGCTTCTTGGTTGGCAGGTCATCTGTGTGGCCTTGAGACACGCGAGAAGCGAACCATCGTCATCGAGGTGGGCATGCAGAATGCAGCACAAGCTATTGCCATCGCTTCCAGCCCATTCATCTTCAATAATGGCGTCATCGCCATTCCTGCCATCATCTATGCATTGATGATGAACGTAGTCCTGCTCACCTACGTCGGTATCATCATCAAGCGCAGGAAATAAGCCTCGTTTCATGGCACATGTACTTGTCTATGTGCCAATTTTTCTACATCTTTTGTCATTTTTCGAAGACAAAATTTGGCATTTTCATCAAGATGCTTTATATTTGCATCGTCAATATCAATGAAAGCATCTTAACATGGAAAATCAAATTAGTGTCTTAAATATCAAACTCGAGGATGCTCCTTTCTATAAACGGGAAGGGGTGATGGCTTGTGAAGGTGTCGCGAGTGAAAGCGATGTAGCGTTCGTCGGGAAGATACAAAACGTGTATGTCGTTTGTGACACGAAGGGACTCATCAAAAGTGTATTGGCCTATTTCCCCGATGACATCAAAGCCATTGACATGGCGCCAGACTACAATCTGGCTGTCAAGTATTATGTGCCACAGCGACTGGTGGCCTATCGCAACGTGCAAGGCGAGATCATCAGTGCCGCCGAGTTTATGCGCATGTATCCGGAAGTTTATGTCCAATTGCTCAAAGGATTGAAACATGCTCATTTCCGCACCGAACGATGGCCAATGTTCCGTCAGTTCGAAGCTGATTGTTACCGTACTTTGAAGGTGAATGAAAACCTCGTCAAGCAATATGTTGCCGACGAGGAGGGTTCCACCCGTTACACCGAGATGCTTCGAGTCGTCGAAACCGATGGCTCATTGGGCAATTGCACTTTCGAAAGCAAGATCATACGATGCACAAAATCAGGCACGCCTGTTGAAATGTTCACCGATACGCTGCAAGCCAATGTCTATCAGTTGCTGGAAAAAGGATATGATTGTCTGTCGGCCGATGGATATTCGGACATCCTTGCATCCATTGAGCAGTATCGACGCGATGTGCATGAGGCGGAAATGAAGCTTTCCGATCGTATTGAAAAGATTCTGTCGAACCCAATTAAATAGGAATGATTATGGCAGAGCAGTCTTCGCAAATGTCCCCGCAGAAGGAGGCATATCTAAGGAATGAATTACACAACTTCACGACAAAGATCACCAATCTGAGGTTGCGTGTAATCTTTATGTCGATGTTCTACAAGGTGAGTGCCATCGAACCTTATTTCAACTTGTCTTTCGAGGATTTCGTATCCCGGATTGACCGACCATTGCGCTCCATCGATGTCAAGTTGCTCTATTTGCGTGTGCGTGATTTCCAGCGCATCTACGATAGGGTGATGAACATTCCCGTCGAACAACTTGATGTCGAGGAAATCATCCAGAAGTTCCCCTTCCTGGGCGAATCGGAGGCCAGGTTTGTGGAGTCGTTCAAGGCAGAACATGGATATTATCCGATGTTCTTCCTTCTGGAGCATCGTTTGTCGAAAGCCACCAGGAAGGAGGAGAAGATATTTGCCATGTTCAATGGCATCGGCAAATATATGGCCAAGGATCGACGCGACATAGCACAGGAGATAGGGTTGTCGAGCGAACGTGTGCGTCAGTATCTCTATAAACCTATCATGAAGAAAGACGCGTACCTGATGAAGAATCCCGATTGGAATCGTTATGACCTGATGGATGAAATCATCCTGACGCCGACGACTTCCGATTTTGCCAAGATCTCTGAGCGTGAATCGCTGTCGACCGAGTTCGAGGGTTTCCTTGCAATGGTTTGTCTGTCGGATAAGTTTAAGATGTGCAAAATCATGAAGGAATCCTATGCCATCGCATCAACCTTGGCCGACATATACAATTGGGAAGCAGGATGCAAGGCGGTGCTGGAGGCTTCGAAGAAAAAGTACGATCATGACACCGATGTGCCCTTCCTTTCTGTTCTGCCACATGTCGATGCCTTGTTCCCCGACATCCGTGATGCCGTGTTCGATATTATGGCTATACTGGCCTACGAACTTTTTGGCATCGAGGTCCAGCAGAAGCATCATTTCCACTTTACTCAGAATGGAATCAACGAGACATATGCTTTGGTTGACATCCTTAATCACAATGGAATACCGATGCATATGCGCGAACTGCTCATGACCTTCAATACGCAGCATCCCAAGTGGGCCCTCGATGATGTGGCAACGGCCAAGAAACTGCTCAACAAGAGTGATGAGGTCTTTGCTTGCGGTTATTCGGATATGTACTCTTCGGATAAATGTGCCGATCCTTTGGAGGTATACGATGTCATCGAGAATATCGTTCGTGATATGCCCGACTATCCTGTGTACATTGACGAGATCATGGATGAGGTGCACGAATATTACCCCAATGCAAGTCGCAAAAGTGTGGAGGACCTTATCTTTTATTATGAAGCCATCGACGTGGTTCGCCTCGAAGATGACTACTACGCCTGGCGAGATAGTTACAAGGGCAGTGGCACCTATCATTCCACGCTCAAGATGCTTCCGCTCGATCGCAAGCTCGAGTACCTTCGCTATGCACGCGATTGCCGCTATCGTGCCGAGACATTCGGCAAGGCATAAGGTTTAATTCAAAACTGCAAAGACTAAGCAGGGGCATCTCGACGGAGATGCCCCTGCTGTAGTTATATGGGTTTCGGAATCAATATGCCGAATTCTGTGTGATGACGTTAGGATTCTGGTCAATAACCTTCTGCGGAATGGGGAGGAGGAACTGGCTGTCGCTGTTGAAGGTCAGCGTGCCTAACTTCTTGCAACTGCTCAGTACACTGACGGCCTTGCCAAGACGAAGGAGGTCGAACATACGATGATATTCGAAGGCGAACTCCAGCTGACGCTCGTGCATCAAAGCTTCGACACTGTAGGTCGTGGTGCGTGGTGCACCCGCACGGTCTTGTACCTGGTTCATGTACTGGACGTCGCCTGTAGCCTCGGAGAGCATCAACAGTACGTCAGCATAACGCAAAACCATGAAGTTATTGTCCGAAGCCTCACGCAGTCCGGTGACCTCGGCATTGTCGTCGCGCCACTTGATGGTGAATTTGGTGGGCACAAACTTGCCGTCGGCTGTGGTGTAGCCTACCTGAATTGACTTGTCACGACGCGAATCGACTACACCGTCAGTGGTGTAGGCATCGTAAAGCTCGTCCTCTGGCTGGTTGTAGCCACCGCCCCATGCCGTAACCACGCGGTTGTCGATGGGGGAGAAGAGTGCCCAGTACATCGAGTAGGGGTTGCCGATGCCACCCTTATACTGTACTTCGAAGATTGACTCTGAGCTGTTCTTGTAGCTAAGGTCCCAGAGATTGGCATAATCATCGAGCAGTTTGAAGCGTCCTGAGTTATAGACCTTAAGCAGTGCATTTTTTGCATTGTCCTTCTGTCCTATGGTCAGATAAACCTTGCCAAGGAGAGCATTGGCAGCGTCGCTAGTGGCAGCACCAGCTACGCGTTCCTTCGACTTGTCTGGCAGGTTGCTGGCTGCATAGTTCAGGTCGTCAATAATCTGAGCATATACGTCGGTCACGCTCGAACGTGCGATTCCATAGGCTTCTGAGCCGCTTACGGGGGTGGTCACCAATGGAATGTCACCCCACATACGCACCATATCGAAGTAGTAGAGGGCACGCAGGAAACGCACCTCGCCTACCAGACTGTTCAGTGCATCATTGCCCTCGGCGTTCTTGATGATGTTGTTCATACGATAGATTGCCTGGTAGTAGATTTCCCAGTAGTTCTCTACCACCGAGTTGCTGGTGTTCATACCCTGATGGGTGTCGAAGGCTTCGGTGTCGCCCACCTGTCCTGCCGTATTGTCGGTGTGGGTTTCGTCCGACCATATTTCTCCGAAATAGTACATCAGGCCCTCTGCTCCGTAGGTGTCGTAAAGGGTGGAATAGCAGGCGGGAAGTGCTGTGAGTAGCTGGTCGCTTGTCACATAGTAACCTGCTTCGCTGGCTGAACTGATTGGATTCTTTTCAAGGAAATCGTCGCAGCTGACAGCCAATGCAGCTCCTGCGGCCAAAGCTAAGATATATTTGAAGCTTTTCATTGTCTTATTACATTATAGATTAGAAACTCAGGTTTACGCCCACAGTGGCTGTGAATGGATTGGGATAAGCGCCATAGTCGAAACCGACGAAAGCGCCGGTCTGGAAGGTCGAGCCTTCGGGGTCATAGTTCTCATAGTCGCTCCATACATGCACGTTTTCGAGGTTGCAATAGAGCTTAAGGCCAGCGATGTGGAGGGCATCGCATACCTTCTTGTTGAAAGTGTAGCCCAAACGGATGTTCTTCAGACGTACGAACGAGCCGTCGTCGATCCACATATCGGTGGTCTTCTGCTGGCAGGTGTTCGATACGGTGCGTGGTTTGGGAGTCTTACCGTCGCCAGGTTCAGCATCGCTCTTCCAGAAGTTCGAGCGGCTGGCGTAGAGGTTGCGTGCACCATTGTAGAAGCCCAGGAATCGGGCGTTCTGGTTCATAATCTCATTGCCCTGCACACCGGTCAGCATCACAGTGAGGTCAAAGCCCTTGAAGGTAAAGGTATTGGTCCATCCCCAGGTGAAGTCTGCCTGATAGCTGCCCAACTTGGTCTGGTCGTTCGAATCAATCTTGCCGTTGCCATCCACATCCACTACCTTCGGATCGCCAGCTTCCGAGCCAGCCCATTTGGGAAGATTGCTGTTGTTGATGTCTTCCGTCGAGAGCACACCATCGAGCTTGTAGCCGTAGTAGTAGAAGAGCTCATCACCCACCGAAGTGCGTGCCTGACAGCTGTTCCACGACTTGTCAATAGGTGCATCATTGTTGCCCAGTTTCAGAACCTCGTTACGGTTGAACGAGATGTTGAAATCAGAGGTCCATCTGAAGTTTCGTGTTACGACTGGTTGTCCATAGAGGTGGAACTCCATACCCCAGTTCTGCATCTCGCCAATGTTCTGGAGCGAAGAGGTAAAGCCTGAAAGAACAGGAATAGGCACGTCGAGCAGCATATCGGTGGTCTTCGACTTATAGTAGTCAATCTCCGTGCCCAAGCGGTTGCCCAGGAAACTGGCGTCGAGGCCAAGGTCAAACTGACCTGTCTTCTCCCATTTGAGGTCGGATGCGGGGTAGGAGTAGGTGTACATGCCCGATACGACAGAGCCGTTCTCAACGTAAGTGGCATCGCTCTTCAACAGACCAATGGCGCCATAGTTGCCAATGTTGTTGTTGCCGGTCACACCATAGCTCATGCGAAGCTTCAGGTTGTCGAGCCAGCCTTTGGTGCCCTCCATAAAGGGCTCGTCAGAGATGCGCCAAGCCAGTGAGCCAGAGGGGAACCAGCCCCAGGGATTCTCGGAACCGAAGCGCGACGAACCGTCAGCGCGAACGCTTGCAGTAGCCAGATAACGTCCCTTGTATGAATAGTTGGCTCGAGCAATAAATGAAGCCAGGCTCCATTCCTCTTCATTGTTGCTCCAGCTGCTGATCTTGGTGGCAGCGTTGAGTGTATATACCAGGTCATTGCCGGGATAGCCTGCACCGGTCACAGAGAGGTACTCGAACTTGTCTTCCTGCATCGTGAATCCGACAAGGGCCGATACGAAGTGATCCTCATTGAAGGTCTTGGCATAGTTGAGTGTGTTTTCCCACGCCCAGTTGGTCTCACGCCAGTGCTGGCGTGTGCCGGTCTCGGCCACCCAACCAGAATAGCCATAGTCCTGGCCCTCGTTCCAGTGGTACTTGTACTGCCAATCTTCGATGCTGGTGTTGAAGGCTGTCTTGAAGGTCAATCCATCGAAGACTTTCCACTCCAGAGCAGCATTGCCGAGGAAGTTGAGTTGTTCCTTGTGCTTGTCTGACTCACGGGTGAGCGAGTAGGGGTGCCACAATTGGAAACCGTATTTCACGAAAGTGTACCAAATAGAGCTGGGGTCCTTGAAGCCCAGCGAGCCCACTTCATTGCGAACAGGGAAGATTGGGTCGCTTTGTACGGCGAGGCTGACAACGTCTGACTTGCCGGCGGTACCATGGTCCACCTTGTCTGAGCGGCTGAAGCTGAGATTGAGCGTAGCCTTCAGATTCTTGTTGAGTTGCGAGGTGATGTTACTGCGTACGTTGATGCGCTTATAGCGGGTCTTGTCCACTACGCCATCCTGATCAACCAGTCCTGTCGAAATGAGGAACTGAACCTTCTCATTTCCGCCGCTTGCACTCACTTGTGCATTGTGGGTTTGTGCTGTGCGGAGTACGACGTCCTGCCAATCAGTGCCGTTCCCGATACGAGCCAGCCAGGTGGCATCGGAGAACTCGTCGGGCACATAGTAGTTTGCCATCGAGGCTGAGGGCTGTAGTGCGGGGTTGGTCTTGGCAGCCGTGGCGTATGAATTGCGGCGAGCTGTCGATTCATACTCAATCCACTGTGGACCGTCCATCATATCCATGGTACGAAGCACTTTCGAGAGACCGAATTCGTAGTTGACATCAACTTTCGTCTTGCCGCTCTTGCCCTGACGTGTGGTGATGAGCACAACACCGTTGGCGCCACGGCTACCGTAGATGGCGGCCGATGAGGCATCTTTCAGAATCTCGATGCTCTCGATGTCGTTCGGGTTGATGTTGTTCATTGGGTTGCGGTTGAAGTCATAACTGCCGCCGTTTGTGCCCGTCGAGTTGGAGTTATCCTCGAGCGGGATGCCGTCGATGACATAGAGCGGGGTAGTACCGGCATTGACCGACGATGCACCACGCACCTTGATTGAAGGAGCCAGGCCAGGGGCACCTTGCGACTGGGTGATCTGTACACCCGACACTTGTCCCTGCAATGACTGCATGGCGTTGGTGTAGCTGCGTTCCTTCAGTTTGTCGGCGCCTACGCGGGCTACCGAGCCGGTGAGGTCGCGTTTCTTGACCGCACCGTAACCTACTACAACAACTTCGTCGAGGTCTTCGAGCTCACTCTTGAGGTTTATGTTGATAATGTTCTTGCCGTTCACGGCGATGTCTTCCTGCTGATAACCTACGTAACGAATCTGCAAAGTACTACGGGCACCTGCCATGATGCTGTAGTTGCCATCCATATCGGTGATAGTACCATTGTTAGTACCCTTCTCCTGAATGGTGACGCCGACGAGAGGATCTCCGTTCTCATCGACAATTTTACCCTTGATGACTTGGGTTTGCGCAAATGCTGCTACTGAAAGCGAGGCACATATGAGTAATGCACAAGCTTTCCTTGCGAAATTTGTCGAATTCATATTTAAAATATTTGGTTATAATTGGTTCTGTATTCAATGTGTGTCTGCGGCTCATAGCGGAGTCAGAACCTTTAAAGCTCTCAGCTATGGACTCGGTGTGTTTGATCTTTTCTTAGCTTTTCTTTCTTTTTTTTGTGTGATTTTTGTTTTTATGGGTTAATAATTTGTGTTAAGAGTATAAATGATGCAAATTGTATCGGTTTTGCGGTGCAAATATATTGCTTTTATTTTTAAAAAGCAAAAAAACGAAAGAAAAAATGAAAAATAATAAATATTTTTATCCTCTTTGTGATGATTCATAGTCTTTCCCAGGGTTTGCGATACCCTAAAAAACGCAAAGAGCCCCGACACACGTCGGGACTCTTCGCAAATACACATAGGCGGCCGTTCAATCAGCTCTGTCAGTTTCGGCCACCATTAAAATAAAATTCCCTATTCCAAATCATCATCATCCGTTTTTCTGAGTGCAAATATAAAAGATTCCCGCTTTATTCGCAAATAATTTTCGAATAAAGTGGGAAAATAACGTAAAATAGTATAATATTTCGCTAATTTGATAAATATAAGTATCAAAAACGGGTAAAAGCCACGCAAAATACTATATAATTCGTAATTCTTGTCAGAAATCTTGATAGAAACTCAGTGTGGTTGCTTCATCTTCTTCACGACCTATTTCTTCTTCAAGTTCTTCATTGTACGAATTTAAGAAATTCATTGTATGATGCACATATTTTTTCTTCAAGATTCTTGTAACTCCATCAGGACCTTTTTGAAATTTTCTTACAGCATCCTGTCGTATAAACTTACTGTCGAAGAGAATCAGATCGTGAGTGGCTACAAAGAGTTGACACTCACGATCGGCAGCCAGCGACAGATACATCTTTAAAATAAATTCCACAGCTTTCGAGTGCATCAGACGTTCAAATTCATCAATAAAGGCACTCTTTTTTCCAATAGCAATTTCATAAAGCACTATTCCAAGTTTGATGATTTGTTTCGTCCCATCCGATTCGGGTTCAAAATCCAGCGATTGATAGACAGTCTGGTATTCTGTCGGATCGTCCTCATTTTGTTTCGGAAGTTCGGTTTGCAATTCGTGAATGAATCTTACTACCTTTTGTTTCAGGTTTCCATTGGGATATTGTTGCTGTAATACGTTTTTCACGATGTCGGGAGTCTCATTCTTGATAAGATCATTGAGATTAATGCTCACCTCTTCTATACGGTAATCAACAATTTTCGAGCCTACATCCTTCAGCAATTGTGTCAGCAATTCCTTGATCTTGGCATCTCTTTCCGGGTCTCCCGACGAAAGTTTTTCAGTCAACGTAATATTCGCCTTATGTACAATACTTAGGCGGTTTACAAAATAATCATAATTTAATCTCAGCAGTTTGCTTAACATATTAAGCGAACCGAAGGTGGCAAGAACAGTCGCATTGTTCCATAGATTGATTTCCAGGTCATGCTGATCGGACTCGCTCAAGTCGCAGGCACTGCCGAAATTGATCTTTATGGTTTCGGTGTCCTTATCATATTTCCTACTATAAATCTTTAATCCACGGCCTTTGATCTTAAGTTCCTCTTCTTCTATTCGATCACGGGATATTTTGATGTTATAGATATAATTAACATCATCAATGTAGTAAGACAACTCAAGTTCCGACGGCATCTCTCTCGATTCATTATCGAGTAGGAATGGCTGGTAATCAAGTTGGATGGTGGGTAATTGTGGCTTGACTGTAGCTTTTTCTTTCAGGTATTCAATGCCATTAAGCATTTTGGTTTTGCCTGCGCCATTCAGGCCAACACCAATCAAAAGTTTTAATATTCTTTTCCCATCAATTTCTTTATACCATGACAAAGGCAGGTCGTTATTTGGTCCGTTTTCCTTACGGGACGCCACAAACGACAATATCGTTTCATCACGATAGGACTTGAAATTTTTAACTTTAAAATATTCAATCATAAGATATGCTTATTAATTAGCTCATTTTTCAGTGACAAAGATACGAGATTTTTTTGTTTATTTCCAAAAAATGTGCTAT
The DNA here is from genome assembly GCA_017519885.1 of Bacteroidales bacterium. Lineage (GTDB taxonomy): Bacteria > Bacteroidota > Bacteroidia > Bacteroidales > UBA3663 > Liminaster. The sequence goes on from JAFWRO010000057.1 coordinate 59,557, forward strand.
AAATTTGCATCAACGGTGAATTTTGCACGGATTTCGCGCATCCTACTTTGCATTTTTCACAATCTACTTTGCATTTCCCACAATATTATATCTTCTTTCCTTCAACACGAATTACCACAGTCGGATAATCCGTGTTGCAAGGAAAGAGACTAATTATCGATCAATTGTAGGCTTTCAATTCTTTTATATGCCTGTTTTTGCGAAGCTTCTGGATGGCCCTTTCGCCAATCTGGCGTACGCGTTCGCGAGTCAACCCTAACTCACGACTGATTTCCTCGTTGCTGCATGGCGTGCACCCGATGCCGTAGGAGTGCTTCAGCACATAGATGTCGCGAGGCTTCAAGGTTGAGCCCATCAGTTCCTCCAGTTCGATGTGCAAAGATTCCTTGTCGAGACTCAGGTCGGCATAGTAGCTATTGGTGTCGGGAATGATATCAATCAAGGTGCCTCCATCCTCATCGGTAAGAGGTTCGTCAAGGCTTGCGTTACGACGGCTGGCTTGCAGCAGTTCCTTGAGCTTGTCTTCGTCAAGGTCCAACTCATCAGCAACTTCTTCGACGGTGGCGGGACGACCCTCGCGCTGCTCGATACGGTTGAAAGTGCGACGCACGTTGCGGAGCAGGGTGTCCTGATTGTGTGGCAGACGGATATGTCGCGAATAGTCGGTCAGCGCTTGCATGATAGACTGGCGGATCCACCATACGGCATACGAAATGAACTTCACGTTCATTGTCTCGTCAAAGGCTTCGGCTGCCTTCACTAAGCCGATATTGCCTTCCGAGATAAGGTCTGAAAGACCCATACCCTGGTCTTGATACTTTTTGGCCACCGACACCACAAAGCGAAGATTGGCGCGCACGAGCTTGTCCAACGCCTGCTTGTCGCCATGATGGATACGGCGAGCCAGCTCCTTCTCGTCTTCGGGTGTGATACTCTTCTCTTTCGAGATGTCGTTCAGGTAAATGTCGAGCGAATCTTCATCACGATTCGTGATCATTGGTGTGATTTGTAAATTTTTCATCCTAATCCAAATTTTAAATGTTTTACGGGGGCAAAGATAATGCCTTTTCTTTGCCCCCGCAACCTTTTTCAACCTTGCATTAACTTATCCCTAACCACCATCAATGCAAAACCCAGCAGATTGATGCCATACCATTTCTCGGCATCCTTGGCATCCTTGTTGTCTTCCCTCATGCCGATGCCCCAGACTCTATCGTAGGGACTTGCTTCAACCAGAATCGCCGAGCCCGTATTCAGCAGGAACTTCAGCAGCTTTTCGTTTTGTCCGAACTTCGCCAGATTGCCCTTGACGACCACATCGAATTTGTGCTGGTCCCAGATTTCGGGATCGAAGCCCTTTACCTCGCGTCCCAAATCCTTGATAATGCTGGGCTCTTCCTCCTTCATGATGCTTTGGCGTGTTTCTTCGTCGCCGAAGATTCGTGCCTTCTCGGCCATCATGTATTGCTCGGCACTTTTGTAGGTCACTCCATCCACTTCGAACGTGCATCTCTGCCATTGGCTCAGGCAGCCATTCGATACACTTTCGAGTTTCGCACCACCCTCTCTCCAGAAGAAGACGAAGTCCAGATTCTTCTTGGCTTTCTGCTGATCCCAAACCCAGATGGGATTGTATTTCGAAGGATTGCCCTTCACGGCAGCAGCTAGTTTCATTTCCTGCCAGCGGCTATTGCGGGCTTCTCTCTTCTTGGCCTCCTCCTGTACGCGAAGCTTGAGATCTTCCATCTGCTGAGGCCAAAGAGCTTTCTCTTCGTCGGTGATCAAGCGTTCTACGGCCTTGACGATGAGTGAGGCGTGACTCAATGGCTTTCTTGCATCTTCGATGTCTGGATTCATGTCGTAGTCAAGCAGCACAACGACGCCGTTCACACACATTTCCTTGATTCGCAGTACAAGGTTCCAGCAGCGATTTTCGAGCATCCAGTTGTAGGAGGGCACATAGATCTCCTTGCGTGCATCAATGTAGCCCAACAGTTCCGTGGAATGCAGTCCTTTCTGATGCCCCAGACAGTTGCCCAGTTTCTTTCCGCTTCGCTTGATGCCGGACATCTTCCTGTTGTACAGTTTGTTCGTGTCCACGCCTTCGTTTTCAAAGACCTTCAAGGCTTGCCAGATGCCTTCCACCGTTTCGGCTTCCTCATTAGGGCTGAAAGGTACGGGGATTCCTCCGATAGGGAAGAATGGACTCAATCGCACAAATTCATTTTTCGACTTGCTGGTGACATCAATGATTTGTGCCCCAGGGTACTTCTCCTTCAACGTCTCTTCCTTCGTCCTTTTGTTTTCAATCAGAATCATTACTCTCCTTTTTAAATAAATAACCAATTACCCACATCTCTCTCCCAATGTGGGCCTCCATATATTAATGTCGAATCTACGCAAATGTAAACACATTATCAATTTAAAAGAGCATAATCTTGCAAATCTCACAAAACTTTCGTATCTTTGCCCCGGATTTCAACCATTTTATCTATGCATTCCATTAGTAAACACCTTCTTTGGGTATTTGCCTTCGTTTCCTTGACGTTTACAATGAAGGCTCAGACCTCATGGCTCGAGACACTTGGCATCGATTTCGACTTCGATGTGCCGAAGCCCGTTGTGACCTACAAGGATCTGATCGGTGTGGGTTCGGCACGCCATATGTCAGGCAATATCTGTGTGCTCTATCTGTTTGTTGGGACCGAAACTAGCCAATGGAGCCAGGATGAGATTGAAGCCACCGCCCAAAAACTTTATGCTGCAGAAGATTGGCTCAAGGCAGAGGCACTCCGTTATGGCAAGAAGGTGGAATTTCATAACTATTCCATCAAGCGTCAGCTTACCGACAACAATATTCCAAGCGATCCCTTCAAGCCAGATGCTGTCAACTATCCTAAGACGGTTCTTCGTCGTTTCGGCTACAGCAGCAACCGCGAGTTGCACGACATCCTTTCGCGCAAGACGAATTGCCAGCAGTTCCTGGTACTCATCTTTCCGCGTATCGCTGGTCGTTGTTACGCCTCGGCTGTCAATCGCAATATGGCCCGAAACGGATTGGGCCGCACTTTGCCCGAGTGCTGTATGCTCTATCAGATCTCGAATGATACAGGAAGGGAATTACAGGTTGGACGCATCGCTCACGAAATGTTGCATCTCTTCGGCGCTTGGGACTTCTATGCTGTCAATGCCGATGACAAGGAGCGAAGCGAACGGGCTGCTGAGCTTTTCCCCACGAGCATTATGTTGCGCTCCTATGGCGATATTACTCAGCGTTCCATTGATCCACTCACTGCCTGGCTCACTGGCCTTTCGCGTAAAGAACAGGAGTGGTACAAGGAATTGATGCCACCACAACAGTGATTCGGAGGCCTGTCAACTTTTTTTAACGTAGTATATTTGGTCGGTTTTGAAAATACACTTATATTTGCACCGACAAAACAAGTATTTTTAATGATACGTCTGCAGAACATTCATAAGACCTACCAATCTGCAACACCGTTGCATGTGCTCAAAGGCATCGATCTCAATATCGAAGCAGGTGAGCTTGTGAGCATCATGGGTGCTTCGGGATCGGGAAAATCCACTTTGCTGAATATTTTAGGAATCCTCGACGACTATGACGAAGGCACTTACACCCTCGATGGCACTCTCATTCGTGGGCTGAGCGAGACGCGTGCCGCCGAACTGCGCAACCAGATGATCGGATTCGTCTTTCAGTCGTTCAATCTCATCAGCTTCAAGAATGCTATGGAGAATGTCGCGCTTCCTTTATATTATAAAGGTGTGGGCAGACGCAAACGCAACGAACTCGCTTTGGAATATCTCGAGAAGATGGGCCTTCGCGAGTGGGCTGACCATTATCCGAGTGAAATGTCGGGAGGTCAGAAGCAACGCGTGGCCATCGCTCGTGCCCTCATCGCCAATCCGAAGATCATCCTGGCCGATGAGCCGACGGGTGCTCTCGACTCGAAGACCACGCTTGAAGTGATGGACTTGCTCAAGCAAGTGAACAGAGAAGAGGGAAAGACAGTCATCATCGTAACCCACGAGCGTGACATCGCCAATGCCACCGACCGCATTATTCATATCAAGGACGGACAGATATCGAGTGACATCAGACAGCAATGATAATAGACCAAATAGAAGAGATTTACGTTTCGATGAGCCGCAACAAGCTGCGCATCGCACTGACGGGATTCAGCATTGCCTGGGGCATTTTCATGCTCATCGTGCTGCTGGGTGCCGGCAATGGGTTGCTGCATGGTATGGAAGATGCATTTGCATCGCGGAGCATCAACACGGTGTCGCTTAGTCCAGGCTGGACGTCGCAGAGCTTCGAGGGCCTGCGACGGTATCGTGAGATGTACCTCGATAGCGAGGACCTTCAGCTGCTTCGAAACAGATTCCCTCATCAGATTGCCGATGCACAACCGACCTATGAGGCTTCGGTGCGTGCTTCTAATGGCCTGCTCTATACGACGACGTCGCTGATGGGCGTCTTCCCAGAGTACATCACTACGAACGGATACACTGTGGTAGAAGGACGCTCAATTAACGAGATGGACCTTCGTGACAATCGCAAGGTGTGTATGGTCACAGCCAAGACGATTGAAGAACTCTTCGGAGATGAAGAGCCGCATCTGGGCGAATGGATTGACCTCTATGATATCCCGTTCCAGATCGTGGGCAATTACAAGGCTCCTATGGAAGGCGAGACTGATATCCTTTCGCCCATAACAACGGTTGGCACCATCTACAAACCCAATGGACACTTTTCGAGAATTACCTTCCTGGTGAAGAATCTTGAGACGCCCGAAGCTAATGAGGAGTTCAACAAGGCCCTGAAGACTGTCTTGTCAAGTTCCAAGCGTTACGATCCGCAGGACAGAAATGCCTATTGGGTATGGAATTCGTATGAGGACTATCTGCAGACAATGCGCATCTTGCGTTATATCACACTATTCATCTGGCTTATCGGTATCGCTACGCTGATAGCTGGCGTGACAGGTATCTCGAACATTATGTTGATTACCGTCCGTGAAAGGACTCGCGAGTTCGGTATCCGCAAGGCATTGGGAGCACGGCCTCGTCAAATTGTTACGCTGGTGCTGCTCGAGTCGGTTGCCATCGCACTGGTCTTCGGCTACATAGGCATGCTGGTAGGCACTCTTTTGACCAAAGGCGTCGATGCTATCCTCAAGATGAGTGGGGGCGATGGAGCAGCAATGTTCAAGGACCCGACGGTGGATTTCAAGACTGTTCTGATGGCTACCTTCGTGATGGTCATTGCCGGTATGATAGCAGGATATATTCCCGCCAAACGGGCTGTTAGTATCAAACCTGTGGAAGCTTTGGCTGCGAATTAATATGGAAGAACTTTGGCAAGAGATATGGCAGACAATTAGCCGCAACAAGTGGCGTTCGCTGATGACAGCCTTCGGTGTATTCTGGGGGTTGTTGATGCTGATTCTGCTGCTTGGTTTCGGTGCGAGCATCACAGGTGGACTTCTGGACAGTATCAAGAGTGTCCCGAGCAATAGTATCTTTGTGATGGGATCACGCACTACGATTTCGTACAAGGGCTTTGGCCGAGATCGCCGAATCTCAGTCGATAACATCGATATGCAGCTTGTGAAAAACGAGATGCCCGACAAGATTCGCTTTATTACTCCCATCAACTTTGCCGGAACCAAGAATGCGAATGTTGGAGAATTCAATTACGATGCCTCAGTAGTGGGTACAACGCCGAGCTACTACCACGTTCTGCCTACGCAGATGATCTATGGCCGCTACCTGAATGAAGTGGATCAGCGTGAGCGACGCAAGGTGTGCGTCATAGGACGACAGACATATGAAACTCTTTTCCCGGGTGGAGGCGACCCTTGTGGACAGATGGTGCAAGTGGGCAGTATTTCCTACACCATCGTAGGCGTTGCCAAGAAACTGTCCGAATTGGTTTCCATCGGCACCGATTTGGATCGCTCGCTGCTCTTACCTATCAATACTGAGCAGCTGATGTATAACGAAGGTTCGCAGATTGACCTGTGTGTCTTCACACTGAGAGACAAGTATCCGGTCAGCGAATGGCAGGAGCCGATACTCAGCATCATGAAGGATCACCACTATGTGCATCCCGACGACAAGAGCGCCTTCTTTACCATCAATCTTGCCGATCTGGTCACAGCATTTTCGTTGCTCTTCCGAGGCTTGGACATTCTGCTTTGGATTGTAGGCTGTGGCTCACTGCTTGCCGGACTGATTGGTATCTCGAATATTATGCTGGTGACCGTCAAGGAACGTACACAGGAGATTGGCATTCGCAGGGCATTGGGTGCCAAACCACAAACCATCGTGCGCCAGATATTGGCCGAAAGCCTGGTGTTGACGGCATCGGCAGGTCTCATCGGTCTGATGACCGGCATCTGGCTGCTACGTTTGGCCGGAAAGATCATCGAGGCCAATCCCTTGGAGGATTATCCTTTGGGCGATCCCCAGATTAGTTTCTCGGTAGCTTTGGCTGCTACGTTCGTCATCATCATCGGTGGGCTGCTTGCGGGCTGGATGCCTGCTAAGCGCGCAATGAAGATCAAGGCCATCGAGGCGCTCAGGGAAGAGTGATGGTGCAGAAAACAGTTAGTCTAGATAATCTAGATATCTAGAAAATCTAGAATCAATAGAACAAAATAAAACCACTATATAATATGAAGAAGTACATCAATATTGCTGTCTGGTGCGTGATAGGACTGTTTGTCCTTTACACTTTCTATTACCTCTATCAGCAGGCACAGCCAAAGGTGAAGGTCTACGAAGTGCTTGCACCTGAAACGCGTGACATTGTGAAGACTAGTGTTGCTAGTGGCAAGGTGGAGCCTCGCGACGAGGTGAACATCAAGCCTCAGATCCAGGGAATCATCACCGAACTTTATGTTGAGGCAGGCAACAAGGTGAAGCAGAATGATCCGATTGCGAAGGTTGCAGTTATCCCCGATATGGCACAACTCAACAATGCACAAAGCAATGTGCGCACTGCGCAGTTAACTCTTGAAGAGACCCAGCGCGAGCACGACCGACTGAAGACCCTGCATGAGAAGGGGCTCGTTTCGCACGAAGAGTTCGAAAAGAGCCAGAATGCGCTCGACAAGGCCATCGAGTCGCGACAAGCCGCACAGGATCAGCTCGATATTGTGACCGATGGCATCAGCAAACGTTCGGGCAAGATCAATACCACCATTGTTCGAAGCACTATTTCGGGCACAATTCTCGAAGTCCCTGTCAAAATTGGTACTTCGGTCATCAATGCGAACTCGTTCAACGAAGGTACGACAGTGGCCACGGTGGCCGATATGAGCAATATCATTTTCCGTGGCAATATTGACGAAACCGAAGTGGGACGACTGCGCCAAGGTATGCATATCGATCTCACTATCGGAGCTATTCAGGGCGTGACATTGCCTGCTACGCTCGAATACATCTCGCCAAAGGGCAACGAGAGTAATGGCGCTATCCTCTTCGAGATCAAGGCTGCAGCACAGATTCCCGACACGATTGTTGTACGAGCTGGGTACAGTGCAAATGCAAAGATTGAGTTCGAGCGTCGAGACCAGGCACTCACCATTCAGGAAACTGCCATTGAGTTTGAAGGAGATTCAACCTTTGTCTATCGCCTCACATCGAGTGAGACCGCCAAGCCACAAAGCTTTGAGCGTATTCCAGTCGAAGTTGGCCTGAGCGATGGTCTTTACATCGAGGTGACCAAAGGTGTCACAAGCGATATGAAGCTTCGTGGAAACGAAATAAATGAAGAGAACTAATAGTAAAGTTGATTCTTTATGACAACAAAGGGGGCGGCAAATTTGCCGTCCCCTTTGTCATTATTAAAATGACGTTTAGAAACCTAACTCGGCCTTGACGAGCGGGAAAACATCATCGCACTGCTCGGGAGAGAAATACATGATGCCTGCCTGCTTAAGGTCGAAGATGTAGGTGTAGCCGTACTTGTCGCCCACAGTCTGGATGGCCTGCGACACGCGTTCGATGATAGGAGCGGTCTTGGCCTCACGCTGTTCGCGAAGACTTTTGGCAGCCTTTTCGCGGAACTGCTGTATGCGCTGCTGCAGCTGCTCGATTTCCTGTGCCCTTGCTTCTGCAATGTTGGGGTCGAGTGTCTGCTGAACGGCTACGAAGTCACTTACCTTGATCTGATACTCTTCGCCCATTTTCTGAATCTCGTTGTCGTAGGAGAGCTGTATCTGTGCCAACTCATCCTCCACGGCCTTGCTTTCAGGCATAAGTCGGAAGAGCTGGGCCATGTCGATATTGCCAAACTTGGGTGCCTTTGGTTCGGACTGTGCATTTAGTCCGTAGACGAATAGACAGGACAAAAGACAGATTGCAAGGAAGTGCTTCATAAGAGTTTATTGGATGTTCTCTTGACCAATATTACTTAATGCCAAGTTCGACCTTGACGAGACCGGTCACGTCGGTAGTCTGCGAAGCCGAGAAATAGGTGGCATCGTTGGTTGGGAAGACGGCAAGGAACTTCTCGCGGTCGCCCACAGCCTTAACGGCCTTGAAGAGCTTCTCCTGGATCATGCCAAGCTGCTGCTCGCGATACTGGGTGATCTGCTGGTAAGCGCTCTGCTGATACTGCTCAGCACGCTGCTGGAGTGAACGGAGTTCGTCCTCACGGACGCCACGTGTCAGCTCATCGAGGGAGTCAGCCTGCTCTACGTAAGCCTGGTACTTGGTTTGGAACTCGTCCTGCATGCTCTTGGCCTGTGTCTGGAATTTGGTAGTGCGGTCGGCCAATTCCTTCTCGAGGACCGATGTCTCAGGCATAGCCTGCATTACTTCGTCGAGGTTGACGGTACCAATCTTGAGGGTCTGAGCATAGGAAGTGATGCTTGCGATAGCAATGATGGCTGCTACAAAGAGTTTTTTGAACATAGTTTTGGTGTTTGTTTTGTTTGATTTATTTGATTTCTATTGTATATTTTTATTTGTCGTTGTTTTATTCTAAGACACTTTTGCCCCAGTCGATAAACTGGGGCTTTCAATCTATTTGGACCGTTCGGAATCATTCGAACCTCTCGAACCCTTCGAACTTTTCGAACCCTTCCTTAGTATCCCATCTTCTGCAATACCTCCTTCGAGATGTCGATCTTGGGGCTTGCATAGATGACGCTTTCGGCCGAAGCACGGTCGATGACCATCGAGAAATTGTTCTTCTCGGCAATCTCTTTCACGGCATTGTAGATGTCATCCTGAATGTGCCCCACCAGACTGTTGCGCTTCTGATACAGTTCGCCTTCGGGGCCGAAATACTTGAGACGCAGATCCTGCACCTCCTTCTCCTTAGCCAGAATGTCGTTCTCGCGCTGGATTTTCTGCTCCTGGGTCAGATAGACCATATCGGCCTCATACTGCTTGTACATCTGTTCAGCCTCGGCTGCCAATGTCTCGACTTCGGCCTGCCAGCGCTTGCTGATCTGGTTGAGCTGCTCGTTGGCCATCTCATACTGCGGTATCTGCTTCAGGATATAATCCATGTCGATAAGGGCGTACTTCTGTGCAAAGGCATTCACGCTGCCCAAGAGGGCGACAACGCATGCGATGATGATTTTCTTCATATAGCAAAAGGATTTTTAAGGGTTGATTTTGCTTTTAAGACTAAAAGAAAATATTGAAGTTTAAACATTCTGTCTAGAAGTGTCATTTAGAACTCCTGGCCAATGACGAAGTGGAAGTTCGAACCCGAATTGCTCGACGAGCCGAAAGTATTGTCGAAGCCATAGCCCCAGTCGATACCCAGCATACCAATCATCGGGAGGAAGATGCGGACGCCGGCACCCATCGAACGTTTCAGCGAGAATGGATTGAAGTATTTGATGTCGGTCCAGGCATTACCTGCTTCGGCAAATATCAGTCCATAGATAGTCGAAGACGACTCAAGCATAAACGGATAGCGAAGCTCGGCCACTACGCGTGCATAGCAGGTAGCCACATCGTTGGTGTAACTGTAGTTCGAGGTGAGCGAACCGTTCTCGTAGCCACGCAATGGGATGTACTCTGTAATGTAGCTCGACGAATAGTACGAGTTGCCGTCACCACCCATGTAGTAGCTGTTGAAGGGTGACAGCTTGTTTGGGTTGTAGTGTCCCAGGAAGCCGAAGTCCGAACGGGTGTGGAACACGAGTGTGCGGGTATTGCCGACGATAGGGGTGAAGGTCTTGGTCGAGAACTTGATCTTCCAGAACTCCAGCCAGCGCATCTTGTCCTGCGAATACTTCTCCTGAGCGGCAAGCTTGTCCTTGTCCTGGAAGAGGGAGTAGGGAGGAGCAAATTCCGCATCGAGGGTGAAGGTCGAACCACGACGTGTGTAGTACGGATTGTCGATGGAGTTGCGCGAAAGGATGGCTTCGACGGAGAGGCTGTTCGATGTGCCGTTCGAGACGGGGAAGTACTGCCAGTCCTTGAGGATATACACGTGGTAGTTGAGCAAAGCCTGCAGCTGGAAGTAGTCATCAGGCCAACTCAGACGCTTGCCGAAGCCTAGCGAAGCACCAATCATCTGGATAGACTTGTCGGGGTCGATGGCATATTCGTATGAAGCTGTGTTGCCATAGCCATATCCGTAGCCGCCATAACCATATCCGCCGTAGCCATAACCATAGGGACTGTATCCTCCATAGTAGCCGTTGTACATATTGTTGTAGTACGTGTTGCTATAGTAGCGCGAGTTGATGTCCGACTGGCGGGAATAGTACACCGAAAGGTTGAGCGAATTGGGTCGCTTGCCTCCGAACCAGGGATTCATGTACGATACCGAATACGACTGGTAATATTGGGCATTGGTCTGTACCGAAAGGGTGAACGTTTCGCCTTCGCCCGAAGGATAGATGCCGTGGTAGCGAGAAGGATGGAAGAGATCCTTCATCGAGATGTTGGTCAGCTTGAGCGAGATGCGGCCGATAAGGCCAGTTGAACCCCAACCGAGTGAGAACTCTACTTGGTCGTTGGCCTTCGACTCGAGGTCGTAGATGATATCCACGGTGCCGTCCTCGGTATTTGGCACTGGGCGCGGGTTCATCTTCTCGGGGTCGAAGTGTCCGGTCTGTGCCAATTCACGTGCCGAACGGATGAGGTCGGTCTTAGAGAAGAGTTCACCTGGGCGGGTGCGAAGCTCACGACGGATGACGTGTTCGTAGAGTCGGTCGTTACCGTTGATGACCACCTTGTTGATGCGTGCCGGAGGACCTTCTACAACGCGGAACTCGAGATCTACCGAGTCGCCTTCGATGTTCACCTCGATGGGATCCATGCGGAAGAAGAGGTAGCCCTGATCCATGTAGAGGGTGCCGATGCCGTCCTCATCCTCGTCGATACGTTTCTTGATTTTCCTCTGGTTATAGACATCTCCCTTTTGGAGCTGCAGGAAGGCGAGAAGTCGTTCTTCCGACTCCACGGTATTACCCACGATCGACATGTTGCGGATATAGTACTTCTGACCTTCCTCGACGTCGATGGTGAGGTTGATGTGCTTGTCGTCGTAGCGTTCCTGCTTGTCACTCAGGATACGTGCATCACGATAGCCCAACTCGTGAAACTTGTCGATAAGTTTCTGCTTGTCCTCCTTGTAGGTCTCTGGCACGAACTTCTTGGCGCGGAATGCATTGTACCACTTGTTCACGGCGTTGGTCTTCTTCAACGCTGCATTGGCCTTGCGATAGGTCATGTAGTTCTTCTTGAGGGGCAGCAGTTTCTTGTGTCCGATACTGTCCCAGGTGTCGAGACCATTGATGACGAGGTTCTTGATCTTCACCTTCTCGTGCTTGTCCACATAGATGGTGAGGTTCACCATGTTCTTGAGTGTGGAATCATCCTGCTGATAGATCTCGACATCGGCATTCTGATAGCCCTTGCCATCGTAGTAACGCTTGATGATGGTCTTGGCACGGTCAATGATGTTGGGAGTCACCTGGCTGCCCTTGGCTACACCAATCTGTGCGTCGAGGTCTTCGCGTTCCGACTTCTTGACGCCATCATATTCGATGTTGGCGATGCGAGGACGTGGGGTCAAGGCAATCTTGAGCCAACAATCGTTCTCATACACCTTTTCGAGCGTAATGGTGACGTCGCTGAAGAGACCCTGTCGCCAGAAACGCTTGATGGCATTGGTCACTTCGTCGCCCGGCACGGTGATGGTCTGTCCAATGGAGAGACCCGAAAAACCGATGAGGACATAATCCTCGTAGTTGTCGGCACCGGTGACTTCGATACCGCGTATGGTGTATTTCTTACCGGTCTGTGCGGTCTGGTTGACCGTAGGGTGGTAAATTGTGTCGTTAGGAAGTTCCTGAGCCAAGGTGATGCCTGCGAACGACATCACGAGGAGGAACAGTATCGTAACTTTACGTATCATTAATTTAATAATGTGTAATTACTGGGTTATTTGGTGCCGGCTTCTGCCTGCACTTGGGCACTGGTCTTGCCGAAACGACGTTCACGCGACTGGTAGTCGACGATGGCATCGTAGAACTGCTCGTGGTGAAAGTCGGGCCAAAGGACGGGAGTGAAGTACAGTTCGGAGTAGGAGATCTGCCAAAGCATGAAGTTCGAGATGCGTTCCTCGCCACCGGTGCGAATCAGCAGATCGGGGTCGGGGTACCACGAAGTCGTCAGGTTGCGGCTGATCATCTCCTGATCGATCTCTTCGGGCTTGATGGTGCCCTCGACGCACTGGCGTGCCAGGCGTTGCATCGTATCGACGAGCTCCCAGCGTGCGCTGTAGCTCAGGGCAATGATGAGGGTAATGTCTTGGCAGTCCTTGGTCTGTTCAATCGACCATTTGAGCTTATCCATGGCAAACTTGGGCACGCGGCTGAAGTCGCCTATCATGCCGAGGCGCACGCCCTTGCGTATCATGTCGGGTGTCTCCAGTTCGACAGCATAAGCGATGAGGTTCATCAGCGTGTCAACCTCCTTCTGCGGGCGGTTCCAGTTCTCGGTCGAAAAGGCATAGACGGTCAGGTATTTCACGCCTGCCCATTTTGCGGCTTCGATGGAGTCGTGCAGCGAATCGATGCCAGCCTTGTGGCCTTCCGAACGGTCCATTCCACGCTGCCTGGCCCAACGTCCGTTACCATCCATGATGATGGCCACTGACTTTGGCGAGCGGGTTTTGTCGATTTGTTCAAGTGTTGCCATATATTGTTGATGTTTTGTCTGTTTTGGTTGAATGCCTGATGAAGGCGTTATTTTCTCATCTGGTTTTTCTGGTTGTGGCATTCGATGCAGCGTTCCTTGAAGTCGAAGGTAACGCTTAGTTGTATCGATGCCATCCAGTCGTTGTCGATGAGCGAACTTGTGGCGATTCCCTCGGGGTCAACTCTGCCATCGAGCTTGTCGCTGAAGGTCTTGGTGAAGAGGAGGGTTACCTGGGAGTTCCAGCGTTTGGCCATCTTGAATTTGTAGCCCGCGCCGAAGGGGATTCCCAGTGCAAACGACGAGCCGTCATCCCCTCCGTTCACCAGCCCTGCCGAGAGCCCTGCGGTGAGGAAGGGCGTATAGCGTTTCTTTTCGCGATAGTCGCTGCCTAGTCCATAGTTCCAGAAGTGTACCTCAGGACGTAGCTGCAGTTGCCAGTAGCGTCGACTGAATTCGTAGTCACCGCCGGGGAATGCAGCGTTGAAGTCGCGTGTATCTCCCTTGAGGCCCGAACTCTGAATTTCTGCGGCCAAAGCCCAGCGTAGGTTGAGGTTGTAGCGATAGATAAGGCTGTACGAAAGGGAAGGGCTATATACGGCCTTCGAGGCATTCACGTCACCGTAACCCCAACTGGCCCCTAAGCCACCACCGATTTCGTAGAGGTATTCCTTCTCCTGTGCCCCGACGGTGGTCAGAAGGATGGCAAGGAGGCAGGTCATCAGCCATTTCTTCATACTATCAACGCAGCTTGTCGAATGTGAGTGAGTTCAGACATCCTCCCCATACCGAGGTCTTGAATGTGCCATCGGCACGACGTCCGCCGAAGAAGTACATCCTGAAGGACTGTGGATCGTAGAAGGCCGAGTTGCAGGCCACTTTCCCGATTGGTGTATTGTCGGCATACTGGGTGTAGTAGCGACTCAGACGGTGCCAGCTCACACCGCTATCCTCCGAATAGTAAAGCGTCGTATAGTATTTGTTGTACAGTCGATTGGTGGGAACGTCACCTGTGGCAGTAAAGCCTGGATGCAGCAGCCAGAATGTCTTCGGCTTGTCGCTGTCGATGGTGTATTCGAGCACCGATGCACCCGTCATACCTGGCATCTCATCCTGCAGGAATTCTACCCAGTTCGGCCCGTGCACATCGTCATTCCAGCCGTCGCACGACCAGGTACTTGACACGAACTGCCCTGAAACCGTCAATCCACCGGTGATGTAAAGACGTGAGGTGAGGTTGCCGTAGTTGCTGCGTGCTTCAGTCCAGATGGGACGCGTGAAGCCTGTCACGGGGAAGTTGTCAGGGATTTGCTGAGCCACATGCCAATTCGATGCGTCGGCCGAAACGGCAAAGCGATATGCATCGTCCACTTTCACTATGACGTTCAGCGAATCCTGGTTCCAGTTCCCATATACGTCCTTCGTCTTGTACTGATTGCCCAGAATGGTCACAAACGTTTGCCCGCTGTTGGCGACTTTCCAGTGGAAGCCGTCGGCCGAGGTCATCAGCCTGCCGTTGATCTTGCCGATGGCATAGAGTTGGTTGTGCCAGTTGTAGAGTGTCTTGAGGTCAAGCAGTTCGCCCTCGGCAACGCTGACGTCGGTCATCGCTTGCCATTCAGTGGGACTGTTTTCGCTGAGCTTCGAGGTGCTAACCTTGTAGCTTTGGCCATTTTCCTCCACAAACCAATAGAGCGTCTGTCCGATGGTGTCGGTGCGCTGGTCTGTGATGTTCATGTCGGCCCACATCTCATCGGTATAGTCGTGCCAGACAATAGTGTCGCCCTCCACCTTGTGGACATTAACCTTGATGTGGTAGGTTTTGCGGTTGCCGCCGCGAGCCACTATGGTCATGCGTGCATCGGGATAGGAGCCGAAGTAGAATGCCGAGTCGGAAGAGAATTGTGCATACTGGCCAAGTTCGCCGTCCAGCCCGAAGAGTTCCAGATAGACGCTGTCGGGCTTGGAGAAGCTAACCGAGATCTTCACCGAGTCAGCGATGACGCCACGGGGCAGCGAATCGGGATTGAAGATGATGCCATCGTTGGGATAGAGTGCGTGGATCGAGTCGTCGCTCAATCCGTAATTGTCGATGGTAAACGAATACTTCGAAAGGCCGGAGCAGACGTTCGTGTTGTCTTCGAGCGAAAACGAAGTTACAATGCAGTTGTAGTAGTCGGTCACTACTGTCTCCGAGTCGTTGCCTGAGCCCAAACAGGAGGTGAGGCCTATGGCGACCAATGTCCAACAGATCAGACCGGATATATGTCGAAATAGTTTCATATCTATTTTTATACCAAAAATCGTGCGCAAATTTAGTGATTTTTCTTCAAAGATGGCCCTTTTTAGGCACATAATTATAATATTTTAGGGGAATTTCGTGTGAAAATGCCTTTTTTTTAGAAATTATGACACCTTTTTATGTCAATCTTTCATAAAAAATCCCTAACTTTGCACCATGCTTGACACAATTAAAATAATACGCGCGAAGTTGTCGCAGGTGGTCGATTCCCAGGGTTTGCCGCTTTACGACGAGCGTGAAGTGCGTGCACTCGCCGACCTTTTGCTCGAGGAAGTGTGCGGCATCACGCGCACCGATCGTCTCATGCATCCCGAGCACATCCTCGCTGCCGAAGACCGTACGCGGCTCTCGTCCATCGTCGCTCAAATGGAACAGGGTGTTCCCGTCCAGCAGGCCTTGGGATATGCATGGTTCTATGGCATGCGTTTCGAGGTGAGCCCCGATGTGCTCGTTCCTCGGCCCGAAACTGCCGAACTCGTTGATTGGATTGTTACCGATTTGCGTTCGCGCCCAACGTCGTCATCCGATGTTTCCTCGCCTGTTTCGAAGCCCCTCACCATCTGCGATATCGGCACCGGATCGGGTTGCATCGCCATCAGTCTTGCACGTTGCTTCGAGGATGCAAGAGTCCTCGCTATCGACGTTTCTTCGGCTGCTTTGAACATCGCTCGCCGCAATGCCTGTCAACAAAATGTTGATAACTTGCAATTCGCTAAAATAGATATACTTGAATATGTTGAAAACTTGGATTCAAACATAGAAAATACCTCCAAAAACAATACTTTTCCACAGGGTTATCAACATCTCGATATCATCGTCAGCAACCCGCCTTATGTCTGCCGAAATGAGGCTGCCCAGATGTCCGAAATCGTTCTGGAACATGAACCCGAAGTTGCCCTTTTCGTGCCTGACGACGACCCGCTCCTATTTTATCGTGCGATTGCCCGTTTGGGTCAAAAGCACTTGAAGAAAGGAGGTTTTCTTTATTTCGAGATCAATGCTGCTTTTGGTGAAGCCACGTGCCAGTTGCTTGGCCAGATGGGTTATCGCAATGTCGAGCTGCGTCGCGACATCACAGGCCGCGATCGTATGGTGAAAGCCCTCTATAGTTGATTGCTGCCCACTTCCCCTTTCGGTTGCGACCTACTTTCATTGTTAATTATTATTTGTTTATTTTTTATTTCTCTTGTCAATTATGAAATTGACTTACGATCAAGCCCTCAATCGTGCTGCCGCTCTCTGCAGCCAGAGCGAACGCTGTCCTGACGACATCTTCACAAGGGCACAATCCTGGGGCCTTACTGAGCCGGAGGCTGCCCGTTTAGTGGGGTATCTGACGAGCGAAGGGTTCCTCGATGAGGCACGTTTTGCCCGTGCCTTCGTGAATGACAAGTTTCGCTTTGAACAGTGGGGTAGAGTCAAGATAAGATACGCCCTTCGAGCCAAGGGCATCGACGATGGCCTCATCGACGAGGCTCTCGACGAGAAGATTGATCCCGACGAATATATTGCCACCTGTAGCGACCTTTTGATCAAGAAGATGCGCACTCTCGACCTTCCCCTTTCGCCTGCCGATAGTGCCCGTCTCCTTCGCTTTGCCGCCCAGCGTGGCTTCGAATCCTATATTATCTCGAAGGCTCTTCATAACCTTTCAGACCCCTCTTAACCTTTCGAACCCTTCGAATCTTTCATAACCCTTTCGATGCTCTCCCTGATTCTCCCCCGTCGATGTCCCTATTGCGACAGCACGTTGCTGCCGGAGGAAGAGGGCGTGTGCCTGCGCTGTATGCCCCTTTTGCCCAGGGTGCATGCCGAGCAGCCCAACAACGACGTTGAGCGCCGTCTTTTCGGACGATTCCCCTTCGAGCACGCAACGTCGTTCTGCTATTATGGGCAAAAGGAACCCTTTGGCAACATCATTCGTCAGTCGAAGTTCCACGATCGCCCTTGGTTGAACGCTTGGGCAACGCGACTTTTCGTGCAGGAATTGCAGTTGGCGGCCGATGAAAGAGGAGGAGAGGGCTGGCCTTACGACATTGACGTCATTGTTCCTGTTCCGCTCCATCCATTCCGCTCACTATGGCGTGGCTACAACCAGTGTGCAGGTATTGTCGAAGTGTTGAAGCAGGCGTGGCATTTGCCTTTGGAGACGCATTGTCTTTACAAGCGTCGGTACACGTGCTCACAGGTTGGGCTGTCAAGTCACGAGAGGTTTTGGAATGTGACCAACTCCTTCGGCGTGCGTCATCCTGAGCGCCTCGCTTCGCGACATGTACTCATTGTCGATGATGTGCTCACCACGGGCTCAACGATGGTGGCGGCTGCCGATGCCCTGCTCCAGGCGGTGCCCGATGTTCGCGTCAGTGTCCTAACGCTCGCCTTTGCAAGAGGTTAGTCATTGCCCCCTCAAAATGTCATTTCTCTCCCGAAATGCCCTTTTTTGTGCCCATTTATATTTTTTTAGTTGTACGTACACGCGAAATGTCATTTTTTTACGTTACATTTGCAAACCTATAGCAAAACAATCAATATTCAAACATAGATATGAAAACTATTGAACGTCTCGTAGCTGAAAAGCTCATGGCCATCAAGGCCGTCAAGTTGCAGCCCACTCAGCCCTTCACTTGGGCATCTGGTTGGCATTCACCCATCTATTGCGACAATCGCAAGACCCTCGCCTTCCCCGACATCCGCACCATCATCAAGACGGGTCTCGTCAGCGCTGTTCAGCACATCTATGGCGACAAGGTCGATGCCATCGCAGGTGTGGCCACCGGAGCCATTGCACAGGGTGCCCTCGTTGCCGATGCTCTCGGCGTACCCTTCGTCTATGTGCGTTCTGCTCCCAAGGACCATGGTATGGGCAACCTCATCGAAGGTCAGATTGAGGAGGGTTGGAACGTTGTTGTCATCGAGGACCTCATCTCCACCGGTGGCTCCAGCCTCAAGGCTGTCGCAGCACTCCGTCAGGCTAATGTCAACGTGCTGGGTATGGTGGCCATCTTCACCTATCAGTTCCCGCAGGCCCAGCAGGCATTCGAGGAGGCTGGTGTCGAGCTGACCACTCTTTCCAACTACACCGAGCTCGTCGCCGAAGCCGCCGAACAGGGCTACATCAAGCCCAGCGACATCGAGGTCCTCAAGCTCTGGCGCGCCAATCCCAGCGAATGGGGCCGCTAACCAGCTTTGCTTCACCCGGGTCCCGTGCCCTTCTCAGCCACGTGTTTTTCTCAGCAGCCAAGCTTGGCTGCTTCCTAACCCCATAATAACCCTCATTCCTCATCCCTATGTCTAAATATCAAAGCGAGGTAAAGATCATCCCCGCATCACAATACCAGGTTTGGAACCGCATCAGCGACCTGTCGCAGTTCCAGACTATGAAGGACAACATGTCCCCCGAAATGAAAGAAGCCCTCAAGGCAAAGATCGCCGAGCAGGGCGGCGGTAAGATTACCCTGAGCGACCTGTCGTTCACGCGCGACACCGCCCTCTTCAAGGTTAATGGTATGCAGATCGGTCTCGGCGTCGTCGATCGTGAGGAACCCATGAAGTGCGTCAAGTTCCAGGCCGACCAGAGCCCCGTTGACGTTACCCTCTGGATTCAGCTCCTCCCCAAGTCGCCCTACGAGACACGTTGCCGCGTCACCGTCGATGTCGATATCCCCTTCTTCCTCAAGCCGATGGTTGGCAAGAAGCTCGATGGCGTCGCCGATCAGCTTGCCGAGATGCTCACCAAGATTCCCTATTAATTTATCCTTCGAATGAAACTTTGGGAAAAATCCGTCCAGGTCGATAAGGACATCGAACGCTATACCATCGGTCGCGACCGCGAGATGGACCTCTATCTCGCCCCCTACGACGTGCTTGGCTCCATGGCGCACATCACTATGCTCGAAAGCATCGGCCTGCTCACCCGCGATGAACTCGACATCCTGCTTCGTGAGATGAAGCAGATTTACAGCGATGCCCTCGAAGGCCGTTTCGTCATCGAAGAAGGCATTGAGGACGTCCATAGCCAGGTGGAACTCATCCTCACGCGCCGCTTGGGCGATATCGGCAAGAAGATCCATTCGGGTCGAAGCCGCAACGACCAGGTGCTCATCGACCTCAAGCTCTATATGCGCCACGAGATCGAGGCAATCGTCGAGGCCGTCCGAGAGCTCTTCGATATGCTGCAGACGCAGTCCGAACGCTATCGCAACGTCCTTATGCCGGGTTATACCCACCTGCAGGTGGCTATGCCCTCCAGTTTTGGCTTGTGGTTCGGCGCCTATGCTGAGAGCCTCGTCGATGACCTGCAGGTGCTGCAAGGCGCCTATCGTGTAGTCAACCGCAACCCCCTTGGTTCGGCTGCCGGCTACGGGTCGAGTTTCCCGCTGCGTCGCCAGATGACAACTGACCTGCTGGGCTTCGACTCGATGGCCTACAACGTCGTCTATGCGCAGATGGGACGTGGCAAGACCGAACGCATCGTCGCGCAGGCTTTGGGCGGCATCGCCGGCACCATTGCCAAACTTGCCTTCGATGCTTGCATGTTCTCGAGCCAGAACTTCGGCTTCATCAAGCTGCACGATGCCTTCACCACCGGCTCGTCCATCATGCCCCACAAGAAGAACCCCGATGTCTTCGAACTCACACGCGCCAAGTGCAACAAGCTGCAGGGTGTGCCTGAGCAGATTATGATGATTACCAACAATCTCCCCTCGGGCTACTTCCGCGACCTGCAGATCATCAAGGAGGTCTTCCTCCCAACTTTCGACGAACTGAAGGACATACTGCGCATGGTGACGCTCATGATGGAGCACATCACTGTCAACGAGCACATTCTCGACGACCCGCGCTACGACCTGATGTTCTCAGTCGAAGAGGTCAATCGCCTTGCCTCCGAAGGTATGCCGTTCCGCGATGCCTACAAGAAGGTGGGTCTCGACATCGAAGCCGGACGTTTCACCCCCGTCAAAGAGGTGCATCACACCCACGAGGGTTCCATCGGCAATCTCTGCACGGCCGAGATTCGTGCGCTGATGGATCGTGTGCTCGAAGGCTTCAATTTTCAAAAGGCCCATGATGCCATTGCTGCGCTGGTCGGGTAGGAAGCCTTTCGTCCGCGGGCTGTCGTCATTGCGTGGAGTAGTCCTGGGTGGCTTGTCGGCATTCCTCTTCGCTGCTTGTGTCGGCGTGGAGGCTGTCGAGTCACCTGTCCCTGCCTACAACGTGCACTATAGTTGCAATATCAGCACCATCAATGCTGCCCTCCAGCAGAACGACCTCCCCAATCTCGATAGCCAGCCCGGCGTCGTCCTGGTCAACAAGTATCAGAACGTTTCCGACAACATCGGTGTCTGCGGCCTGTTGCTCTATCATGCTGCCACCGAAGATGTGTTCTACGCCTACGACCTCGCTTGTCCCTACTGTTATCGTCGCGGCGCTGTGTCGGCCATCGGCATGAAGGATCCTTTCGTCGCACGTTGTCCAAGCTGTGAGTCGGAGTTCGGCGCCGTCCAGTACGGCTCTCCTGCACCCACTGCTGGTCCTGCCAATGCCGAAAACTATCACCTCCGTCAGTATCGCGCACGCCTCACCACCTACACAACCCTCGTTGTCACCCGCAAATGACGTGCGTTCCCTTTGTCTTTTCCGCAGCCAAGCTTGGCTGCTACTTTTGAACACCTATGCGCTCCCTCCTCATAGTTATCCTCTTCCTCGCTTTGGCCACCATCGCCTCGTGCAGCGACGACATCCTCACCGATGCCGGCGCACAGCCGTCGTTCGAGCTCAACGACAGCGACTGCTACAACCTTGGCGTGCTGCTCACGGGACACAACACGGCTACGCAGAAACTGATGCTCTACAACCGTCAGAAGGGTGAACTCTCCCTTTCAAGCATCTGCCTGCGCGGAGGCGATAGCAGCATCTTCCGTATCAATGTCGATGGGATGGCAGGCACTGACTTCATCAATCCCGACTTTCTGCACATCGCCCAGGGCGATTCACTCTACATCCTTGTCGAAGCCACATTCGCAGGACGGCAGGACGAGCGTGACGTCGTTCGTGAGGACTTTCTCGACATCGTCTGCAATGGTCGAACGCAAAGCATACGTCTCGTTGTCACCACGCGTGACGTGGAGGAACTCCTGAACGACACCATCCGTAGCGACACCACGTGGCTAGCCGAAGGCATCGACAAACTGATCTATGGCGCATTTGCCATTAACCCAGGAGTGACACTCACTGTTCAACCTGGTGTCACGCTCTATCTCCACGACCATGCTTCCATCGAGGTCTATGGCACGCTGCGTCTCGAAGGTTCGCTCGAGCAGCCCGTCTCCCTTTTGGGCGACCGCACCGACAGGATTTTCGACAACCTTTACTATCGTGATATGTCGGCACAATGGGGAGGCATCAACATCTATCCGGGCAGCACAGGCAACCTCTTCCAGTACGCCGAGATTCGAGGGATGACCACAGGCATCGTTGTTCATCAGGACTCCACCGACACGCATTTCCTTGCCGAAGCCCCCGAGGGCATCGTTGTCCCGGGTGATCCCAAGCGCTATGCTTACGGACCCGACTTCCTGAGCGACGAGCGTCAGCAGCTCATCATCCGCAATTCGCTTATCATGAACTCCGACTCGTCGCTCATTGCTGCAACCAACAGCAATATGATTGTCGAGAACTCGTGCCTGATGAACTCGGCAGGAGCCCTGCTCGAACTGGCGGGTGGTGCCTATGACGTCACACACTGCACCTTGGCCAACTACAATTATTGGGCAGCCTTCTCGAGGTGCGATGTCGTCATGCGTAACTATCAGGCGCCCTCCGACTCGACGCGTCTTTGGTGTCCGCTCTATCGGTGCAACTTCACGAACTCCATTATCTACGGCAATTCAGGCATGGACCCCAACATCGATGCCAATGGCTACACGGCTTTCGTCGATGAGGCGGGTGTGCGTGTCGATAGCATCTACAACTATCGCCTCGACCATTGCCTGGTGCACTCCACCTCGGGCTTCGACGACGACGATTGCATCGCCATCATTTGGGATGCTGATCCGCTCTACCTGCTTGTCGATATGCCCAACTACATCTGCGACCCGCATCTTCAGGCTGAGTCCCCCTGCATCGCCGTAGGTGAGCCGCGCACCGTCGTCCGTCTTCCCCTCGACCGCGATGGCCATCTCCGCGCTCCACAGCCCTCCATGGGCTGCTATGAGCCGTAGAAGGCCGGCCTCGAAAGGGCGCCCCTTTTCCCCGAAAGGCCCCCCTTCCCCCGTGTTTTAGTCAGCAGCCATTCATGGCTGCTTCTTAACCCCACATAACCCCCACTATCCCCCTTCTAATTCTCTTCCCATGTTCCCTACTCAAACCTACATCGAGCGCCGTCAGCGCTTGCAGCAGACCCTTGGCGGTGGCCTTGTCCTTATGCTGGGCAACGGCATTGCCTCCTATAACTACCCCGATAACAACTATCCGTTCCGTCAGGACTCCACGTTCCTCTACTTCTTTGGCCTCGATTGTGAAGGTCTGGCCGCCATCATCGACATCGACAACGACCAGACCATCGTCTTCGGTGACGAACTCACCATCGACGACATCATCTGGTCGGGTGTGCAGCCTACTTTGTCCGAGCGCAGTCTGGCCGTGGGCGTCGCCGAGACGCGTCCTATGTCCACTCTCAGCAAGTATATCGAACTTGCCCTCGAGAAACGGCAGCCCATACACTTCGTGCCGCCCTATCGCGGTCACACCATACTATGGCTCGAGCAGTTGCTCGGCACCAAAGTCAGCACCAAACCCGGCGACGCCTTCCTCAAGGGAATGCCTGTGGCCACGCCCAGCCTCGAACTCTGCTACAACATTGCCGATATGCGCAACCACAAGAGTGCTGAGGAACTCGAGCAGCTGGCCGAGGCTGTCGATATCACCGTGACGATGCACGAGACGGCCATCCGCCTCGTCCAGCCCGGTATGAACGAGAAGGACATCGCAGCCGCCATCGGCGAGGTGTGCCAGCGTCTGGGCTACTTCTTCTCGTTCCCCACCATCTGCACCAGCCATGGCGAGACACTCCATAACCACGGCTACATTCACCAGTTGCACGAGGGCGACATGCTCCTGCTCGATGCCGGTGCCGAGAATGCCATGCACTATGCGGGCGACTGCACCACCACCATGCCCGTGGGACGTGAGTTCACCGAGCGGCAGAAGGCCGTCTATCGCATCCTCATCGACACCTACGAGAAGGCAGCAGCCTCGCTTCGCCCCGGCATCACCTATCGCGAGTGCCACGTGGCTGCTTGGGCCAACATCGCTGCCGGTCTCAAGGAGCTTGGCATCGTGAAGGGTGACCCGATGGAAGCTGTCGAGGCAGGCGCCGTAGCTATGTTCATGCCTCACGGCCTTGGCCATATGATGGGCCTCGACGTGCACGACATGGAGAACTACGGCGAGGTGCACGTAGGTTATCCGCGCGGCGCGCAGAAGGATCCGCGCTTCGGCTTCGCCTCGCTGCGTCTGGGTCGTATGCTCGAACCCGGCTTTGTCTTCACCGTCGAGCCCGGCATCTACTTCATTCCCGACCTCATCGACCAGTGGAAGGCAGCAGGCAAGTTCGCCGATTTCATCTGCTACGACGAGCTCCTGAAGTGGCGCGACTTCGGTGGCATGCGCAACGAGGAGGATTACCTCATCACTCCCGATGGCGCCCGTCGTGTAGGCCGCAAGAAGCCATATACCCTCGACGAAATTGCAGCGCTTCGCGTCTGATCGAGTGATAATCTATCTCAAATCGCTGCATAACCATTCTTGGCACGGATTGGTTATGCCGCAGATCGTTCTATGACCATTTTGTGCCAGGATTGGTTATGCCGCAATCGTTCCATGACCATTCTTGGCGCAGATTGGTTATGCCGCAATCGTTCCATGACCATTCTTGGCGCAGATTGGTTATGCCGCAATCGTTCCATGACCATTCTTGGCGCAGATTGGTTATGCCGCAAATCATCCCATGACCATTCTTGGCACAGATTGGTTATGCCGTAATTGTTCCATGACCATTCTTGGCACAGATTGGTTATACCGCAATCATTTCATGACCATTTTGGGCCGGAATTGGTTATGCCGCAAATCATCCCATGACCATTTTGCACCAAGAATGGTCATGCTCCCATCGAAGAATAACCAATCTTGGCCAATCTTGGTCATGCGGCACTTTGATAAAGAAGATTCTGCTAACTGAGCTATTATCCGCAAAGAGATAAACTTTATTCAGCTTTCCAGCTATCTTTTCTCCTCCATCGGAAAGACTTTATTGCATTCGTTTTGCTTAAATGCTGAAGGCGCGACACCATACGATGCCGCGCCTTCGGTTGTTTTATCTGAGGAGGAAGGATTCTTCTATGATTCGAAGCATTTTCTTTCGAGAAAGAGGCTTTATTGGCTGCCTAAAACCATAAAAATACAAATCTGCACTATTTGTGTACAGATGGTACCATAATAAAATGAGACGCAACACCACACGATGCTGCGTCTTCATTATCGAAAGTATTTAATTCTTTGGGCTATTATTCATCACAGGTCATTCGCAAAGCGATGCCGTGTGTCTTGGATGCTTCTTTGGGGAGGGTGATGGTGACGGTGTCTCCCTTGACGGTGTAGCGGATGGAGCGGCCTGTGGCGAGGTTAACGATGCGTGAACCTTTCTTGGGCAAGTTGCCTTGCCACGATATTGTGGCGGGGATGCCTGTCGTGTCGTTGTTGGGGATGATGGCGTAGCGCGTGTGGCCGTTCTTGCTGGCGGTGAACCAGACGGACTTCTCGTCATTGGTGTAGATTGGAGTGGGGACGGTGCTGTAGATGGCTTCGCCATTGGCTTTGAGCCACTGGCCTATCTCGTGGAGACGTTCGACACTGCGGTCTTCGATGAGACCCTGCGGGGTGGGACCCACACCGAGCAGGAGGCTGCCACCCTTGGCAACGATTTCGGAAAGGATAGCGAGGATGCGATTGACGGACTTGTACTGCGGATGGTCGTTCCAGCCCCAGTCCTGCGTGAGCGTGATGCAGCTCTCCCATGGTGTGAGGATCTGATGGTCGGGGATGGTCTGCTCGGGCGTCTGATAGTTCTCGAACTCGCCTCCGCAGGTACGATCGACGACGATGATGCCTGGCTGCAGGCGGCGGGCGTTGGCGACGATGCGCGGCAGGTCGATGTCCTCGCGCGGCGGCGTACACCAGCCGCCATCGAGCCAAAGGATATCGACGGGGCCATAGCCCCGCATCAGTTCATCGACCTGGTCGTAGACATATTGCTTGTAGCGAGCCCATCGTTCGGGATAGTCCTTGATATTGTAGTTGTGATGGCGCGTGGGAGTGGCTTTGGCGGGCCACCAGTAGTCGGGACTGTGCCAGTCGGGCTTCGAGAAGTACATGCCTGCCATCAGCCCTTCGGCACGATAGGCATCCATAACATAGCGCAGCACGTCGGCACGGGGATTGCCCCTGAAGCCGCTGTTGGTGACCTTGTAGTCGGTGGTGCGGGTGTCGAAGAGGCAGAAGCCGTCGTGGTGCTTGGTGGTGAAGACAACATACTTCATACCGGCTTCGCGCGAGACACGTGCCCACTGCGTGGGGTCGAACTGCGTGGGGTTGAAGTCGCGGCTGAGGCCCCAGTACCAGAGTTTCTCTTCCTCGTAGGTGCGGGTGGTGTCGGGCGTGATCCAGTCCTCGCTGGTAATCTGCCACGATTCGACCATACCGGGCACAGAATAGACGCCCCAATGGAGGATGATTCCGAACTTAAGATCTTGCCAAGCCTGAAGTTTAGCAAGGACATCGGGTTCCTTGGGCCATTGATAGGGTTCTTCTTCGGTTTGAGTTTGGGCAGAGAGAGGGAGGAGGATGGTACAAAGAGTGATGAAGGTCAAGAGATGGTGTTTCATGATTTCTTGAAGGGGATAGAGGCTATAGTGACTATAGTAACTATAAGGATAAAAAATAACTCATACCCAGCGTCTTCTCTTTTGAAGACGGTGGGTATGAGATTGTCGGGGATATTACTCGTAGCGGATGGCTTCGATGGGGTCGAGGTTGGCGGCCTTCTGGGCAGGGATGTAGCCGAAGACGATGCCTATGATGGTGCAGACCACGAAGCTAAGGATGACAGACCAGAACGGTACGGAGGTGGGGAGACCGAACAGGCTGGTGGCGAGCGCGGATATGCCGTAGCCCAGCAACACGCCTAACAGGCCTCCCGTGATACTTATGAGAATGGACTCGATAAGGAACTGCACGGAGATATCGATGCTTCGGGCACCTACCGACATTCGAAGGCCGATTTCCTTGGTGCGCTCGGTGACCGACACGAGCATAATGTTCATAATGCCGATGCCTGCGACAAGGAGCGAGAAGGCGGCTGCCACAACGAGGATGATGGTGATGGAGTCCATCGTTGATGACATTGTTTCCATCATCTCGGCTTGCGAGTGGATGGTGAAGTCGTCTTCGGCATCGTCCTTAAGCTTGTGGCTACGACGCAGTACCTCGGTAAGTTCCTCTATGGTCTGGTCGGTGGTCTCTTCGGTGAGTGACGAGACGTTGATAGTCTGGAAATAGGTTTGGGCGAGAAGTCGCTTCATAACCGAGGTGTAGGGCATGATCATGAGGTTGTCCTGATCCATACCGAAGGAGTTGTAGCCTTTCGACTTGAGTACGCCTATGACACGGACGGGTGTGGATTTGAAGCGGATGGTCTTGCCGACGGGCGACTGTCCGTCGGGGAAGAGGTTATCGACAAGGGTCTTGCCGATGATGCAGACCTTGGCGGCAGTCTGTACGTCCTGCTCGGTGAAGCAGGTGCCGTCCTCGATTTCCCACTGCTTGATGTCCATATACTCGAGGCTTTCACCGTAGGCCGTGGTGTTGTAGTTGTTGGCACCGTAGATGGCTTGACCGCCCGACTGGACTTCGGGCGAGATGTACTTGACGTATTTGCACTCGTTGCGGATAGCCTCGTAATCCTCTTGCTTGAGGGTCTGCATCGACGAGGGATCCATACGCACGCCGCCACGACGATCGGCACCGGGACGTATCATGATGATGTTGGTGCCCATCTGTGAGATGTTCTTACGGACGGCTTCCTTGGAGCCTTGGCCGATGGACATCATGACGATGACGGCAGCCACACCGATGATGATGCCGAGCATGGACAGGAACGAGCGCGCCTTGTTGTTCGAGAGGGCCTTGATGGCCACCTTGAAGATCATACCGAGCAGGCTCTCGTCGCGATAGCGCCGGTATATGAGGAAGGCAACAACGAGGATGGCTATTAGGAT
Organism: Bacteroidales bacterium; assembly: GCA_017519885.1. Lineage (GTDB taxonomy): Bacteria > Bacteroidota > Bacteroidia > Bacteroidales > UBA3663 > Liminaster. Next base: position 87,397 of record JAFWRO010000057.1, read on the forward strand.
GATGATGTTCATATTTTCTTTCTTTTTATCGTAGCTAACTATAGTAGCTATAGAAACTCAGTCCTTCTTGGGAAGTTTCGCCAAAGCTTCTTCGGCGTTCAGGATGTTGTGGTTGATGGTGTCGGACTGCACCTGGCCGTCGCGAAGGAAGATGTTGCGCGAGGAATATTGGGCAATCTCGGGGTTATGGGTCACAAAGATGATGGTGTGGCCCTCGTTGTAGAGTTTCTGGAAGAGGACAAGCATCTCGAACGAGGTGCGGGTGTCGAGGTTACCCGTGGCCTCGTCGGCGAGGATGATGGTCGGGTCGTTGACGAGTGCACGGGCAATGGCTACACGCTGCATCTGACCACCCGACATCTGGTTGGACTTGTGCTCCAGACGGTCGCCGAGGCCGACTTCGACGAGTGCCTTGATGGCACGCGCGCGGCGTTCCTTGGGCTTGACCTTGGCATTGTACATCAGGGGCAGTTCGACGTTCTCGACGGCTGTGGTCTTGGCCAGCAGGTTGTAGTTCTGGAAGATGAAGCCGATCTTGCGGTTGCGGAGCTTGGCGCGCTGATTGCTGCCCATCCTACGCACCGACACGCCATCGAGGAAGTATTCGCCCGAGGTGGGCGTGTCGAGGCAACCTATCTGGTTGAGCAGTGTGGATTTGCCAGAGCCCGAAGTGCCCTGGATGGTCACGAACTCACCTTCGTAGATCTTGAACGAGACACCACGGAGCGCATGGACCACTTCGTCGCCGACCTTGAAGTCGCGGCAAACGTCCTTGAGTTCGATGACGACTTTTCTATTGTCTTCGCTCATATATTGAGAGGTTTGAGGGTTCGAAGGTTTTGAGGGTTAACGCCTGTTGTTACGTCCACGTGGGCCTGGCATGAACGGGTTGTTGTTCTGTTGTGGCATCTGGGCAGCAGCGGCATTGCCATCGTCGATGACGGCTTCGTTGATGACCTCCTGGCCTTCGCTGACACCCGAAGTGATCTGGGTGAAGATGCCGTTGGAAGCACCCACCTGGACAGGATATGCCTTGATGGTCTGACCATCGCGATACCAGAGTTTGGGAGCACGGCCTTCGGCTGGCTCGATGACGTCACCCTTCATAAGGGCTGTCTCGCGGGGGAAGTAGCGTAAAGCCTTGGCGCTGACGCAGAGGACGTCGTGGAGTTCGAGAGTGAAGATTTCGACATTGGCGGTGAGGCCTGGCATCAACTTGAGGTCGGGGTTGGGTGCCGAGATGACCACCTGATAGGTGACAACGTTGGAGGAAGTGGTAGCCTGCTGGCGAACCTGCGTGACATGACCTTCGAACTTGTCGTTGGGGAAGGCATCGACGGCAAAGGATACGCGCTGACCTACCTTGACACCACCGATGTCGGCTTCGTCAACGTCGGCAATGACGCGCATGTCGGTGAGGTCCTGTGCTATGGTGAAGAGGGTAGGCGTGGTCATTGAAGCGGCCACGGTCTGGCCTTCCTCGACTTCGCGGCTGAGGATTACGCCGTCGATGGGCGAATAGATATAGGCGTAGGAGAGGTTGGTCTGTGCCTCCTGCACGCTGAGCTTCTGGGCATCGTAGGAGACACGTGCCTTGTCGTAAGAGAGGCGTGCCGACTCGAATTCATCGTCGGAGATGTATTGCTTGTCGTGCAGTTCCTTCATTCGGTTGAAGTTATTGCGCTGATATTCCATCTCGTTCTTGGCGCTTGAAAGCTGTGCGTTGGCACTGGCGAGGCGCGACTTGAGGTTGGTCTTGTCGAGCTCGGCGATGAGCTGGCCCTTCTTGACCTCGCTGTTGAAATCGACGTAGATCTTGTCGATGATGCCTGACACCTGGGTACCTACCTCGACCTCGGTAACGGGTTCGATGGTTCCGGTAGCTGTGATACTGGTGAAGATATCGCCCTTTTGCACCTGCTCGGTGCTATAGGTCACCTTGTAGTCGTGGCCACCGCAGCTGGCGAGGATGGCGCAGCTGGCGAGGGCGAGGACGATGTTTTGGATTGTTGTTTTCATATTATTCTGGTTTTATATTATTCGCTTATTGACCGGTATAGAAGTCGAGGAGTTCGAGGTCCATGAGAGCCGTGTATTTCGACTGGAGGGTCTCCTGCTTGGCGCGGAGGTAGTTGTTCTTTTCTGTTAGTAGGTCAATGACCGACTCAAGGCCGACGTTGTAGCGTTCCTCCATCATCTCGAAACTCTCCTTTGCCGAGGCTTCGCTGGCGATGGCGCTCTGGTAGCGCGACTGAGCGGAGAGGATGTCGAGGTGAAGCGAAGCGATGGTGTTCTGGAGTTTGAGCAGGGTGTTCTCCTGATTGAGCAGGGCGTTGCTCTGCTGGATCTTGGCACGGTCGATGGCTGAGCGTGTGCGGCGATTGTCGAGGATGGGCACGGAGATGCTCACACCGATGTTTTCGCGCAAGTGGTCCTTGATCTGCGTGCCGAAGTCGCTCTTATATACATTGCCGTTGCTGGAGCTGACGCCACCATTGAGCGAGATGGAAGGCATATAGCCGGCCTTGGCAATCTTGGTCTGCAGTTCAGCTGCCTTGGTCTGCAATTCGGCTGCCTTGACGTCGGGCAGGTAGTTGAGGGCCATCAACTCGGCATCGGCTACCGATGGGATGATGGAGAGGACGTCCTCGTCGCTGAAGTCCTGGTAGTTGATGCTGAAGTCGGCATCGGGGCTGAGCTGGAGGAGCTGCTTGAGCGAAAGGATGTTGGAGGCCTCAGTGTTGCGCGCATTGACGAGGTTATAGGTATTCTGCTGTAGCTGGCTCTCCATCTGAGCAACATCGACCTTGGTGCCCTTGCCCACTTCCAACTTGGCCTTGGTGCGGTCGAGTTCACGCTGGGCAACAGCTACGATCTCCTCGTTGGTCTGCACACTTTCGTGGGCATAGAGGATCTGATAGTATGCCTGGATGATCTGCACCTGGATGTTGTTGGCAGTCTGCTGGGCTTCGAGTTCGGAAGCCTGCTTGTTGATCTTGCTCTGCTTGAGCGAACGCCAGTTGGCGCTGCCGTCGAAGAGAGTCATATTGGCCGAAAGGTTATACGAACCGTTGTAGGTGGGGTTCTTCTGCATGGCGTCGAACGTGGAATAGCTCTGGCTCTCGATCTTCTGGAACCCTAGCGATTGGGAGGAACTGAAGGAGAGGGACGGGAAGAGGGCAGCGCGGCTGGACTTGACGTCGGCCTCGGCACTCTCAACCGAATTCTGTGCCTGTTGTACCTGAATGTTGTTCTCCAAAGCATAGGTAATGCAATCGCTGAGCGACCAACCCTGGGCTTGGACGGTGGTGAAGAAAGAAACAGACAGCAACAGGGCGGTCAAGGTAATGAAGGGTCTCATAATATATAACTAACAATTAATAATTAACAATTAACAATTGGGAATTAGCAAATAACAATTAACAATTGTCACTGGTTTTCGGGTGCAAATGTACAAAAAAAAAAATGGAACCCCAAGGAATTCCATAATTTTTTTTTCGAAATTTGCATAAATTATAGTTTTGGACGCATTTATGCCCAAAATAATTGTTAAATGTTAAATGTCAATTGTTAAAGGGGCATTTTTGTCATTTTGTACGCGATATTTGTTATTTTGTTGAAAAAATCTCACATTTTGTTGAAGAAGAAATGTACTATTTCCCCCCATTTTGGAGCAAAAATGCCCTTGAGACGTATTTGCCGTCCTTATCGAAACCTTGCAGTAGGATGCGGTATGTTCCGGGGGTGGAAGGCGCGGTGAAAACGACGGGATGAGAGGCATCGAACACAACTTCGGGACACCAGACGACAGTGCCTGCCTGCGGGTCGGCAGGGGTGATGAAGTCGGGACGATCTTGCGGGAAACTATACGACACAAGATGGGAGGTGCGGTCGAGATTAAAGTTGGAAAGCAGGCCCTTCTGCGAGACGAAAGAGATGATGCCCCAATAGGGAGTGTTGCCGAAGGTGTAGCGATCGGTGTAGATCATGACGTACTTGAGCAGACGGGCATCGTAGTCGAGGATTTCATCGATGTCGAATATGGGCATACCGTCGAGCAGGACGAGGGCAGACCACTTGGAGTAAATGCGCATATCGGGGTCGAAGATGAAGAGCTGGTTGACGCCATGTACCTTGTCGCGCTTGACGCCACGGACGAATTCGATGAGGATTTCGCGCACGCTCTTGAACTTGGTGTATTCGTCGAGGTCGTAGCTCCAGTGAGGTTCGCTGGAGAGGAGGTTGGCGCTGAAGACGAGAGAATCCTTGGAGAGCCATTCGGTGATTTCCTGTTCGCGCTGTGCACTTTCGGCACGGCGCTGCAGGTCGGCTTCGGTGCATCCTAACTCGAGTTTGGGCAAGGAGAGCGGCAGTATCCTGGCAAAGGGCGAAACGAACTCCATGGCGACTGGATGTCCCTCGATGTCGTAGGTGTTGAGCATGGCAGGACGTCGGCCGTAGAGGTTGGAGGTGTAGTAGAGCCAGGTACCGTCGGGTTGCCACTGGCCGTCGAAGATGGCATTCTGTCGGCCTACCATAACGAGACGTGTCTGCGAAACGGTGGATTTAGCTTCGGTGGGACGGGCCAGAACGAGGTGTCCTTCGATTTCGGGGAGTAAAGGAGTAGTCGGCTGGCGGGTGAGCATACGCCGATCGACGTGCAGATTGGAGTAGCCGGGCGACAGGAGGTCGTGCCTCATCACCGAGAGCGAGGAGAACAGAAGGTCGCCACAGAGTTCGGCAGGGAGTGCAACGGATTGTCCGGCCTGGCTGGTGAGGAATGTGGCCTGGCTGATGGCGGGAGGCAAGGGGATGCTGTCGGTGGGGAGGAAGATGATATCGTCGGCACGCGACAAGTGGGTGGGGTTGACGATGGAGATGACCTTCGAGAAGAGCGCGTCGCTGGTGGTGAGGTCGAGGTTGCGCATGGCACGGGTATAGACCGTGAGCAGATAGTTGCCGCTATGGAGAGAGGCGGGCAGGGCAATGTCGGCCCAGCCGCGACCGGCGACCAGCGACACCAGACCTTGTGCACAGAGACGGTAGCTGTCGGAAATCTCGACGTAGGCCACGCAACTGAGCGAAGAAGGGCGCATATCGTCGTCAACAATGCACACGCTGACGTGAAGGCGTTCGCCAGTCAGATAAAGATCCTTGTCGGTGAGCGCCAGGGCACGCTCGGCAGCTCGGCACGGGAGGGTGCAGACGAGGAGAAAAAGAAATATGATACGCTTTGTCATGGGGAGTTGGCGGAAGTGGGGGGGTAACCAGAGTTGATGGGAGTAGGCAGGAATTGTTATCAATCTTCCCAGAAACTGGGACGTACGAGGGATGCACCCCAATAGGGGGAGGTGCAATCGACGCACCATCGGCTTGCCCATGAGACTGGAGGGTCAAATTCAGGACGGTATTCATAGACGCGCCATTCTCGTTGCCATAGTTCCTTCCATGTCGAATTAGAGACAGTCTCTTCATCGGCTATTTCTACCCGGCGCTTTTCGACATGTCCCACGTCCCTGCGAGTGACGTAGATGTAGGCCGATGTGGAGTTAAGGCTCACACCTACATATCCGATGGCATGGACGTCGGCCGTCTGGCAATGGATGTTGGTGGGCAAGGCGGAAGGTTGGGGCGTGAAGAGACCTCCCATCTCGTTGCTGAGTTGGGCAGATAGACGCTCGTACTCGAATTCTTCGCGCGAGATGGCTGTCTGATGAACACGGGTATAATAGCGATAGTTGAACCGGTTGTCGTCCTTGTCGACATTGTAGATCACGAAGTTGCGCATTTGCCCGGACTCGTAGTTCTCGTTGTTGCCGAAGATGTGGGAGTGATTGTAGTGTTGTGCCCATCCGGTATTGAGGAGGGTCTTGACAGGAATTATCTCATTGGTTTCGGGGGCATATTCATAAAAGGCAGTCAGCGGGGTATGCACTTCCCAGGTCTCTTCGTAGTTCCAACGATAATACTGCTTTTCGGCAGAAGTGGGAGCGGGGGTAACCATAAAATTGACATTCTGGCCATCGATGCCCATCTCCCAACTGAGTCCCTCGATTTCGGGAGTGGGGAGGGGCTCCTGTGGTGTGGACGTGTATGTGTTGTCGTTCCAGATCACTTCGAGCCAGTATTTGCAGGAAGGGTCAAGCTGGCCGACGCGGACCATATAGGTGCCGTAGAGGTTGTTGCCCTTCCATACGTCGCCGTTCGAACCATGTACGGCAATCTCTGCATCGTAGATTGAGAGGCCTCCGTATAATTCTTCGTCATCGGGGTCGATGGAAATGCTGTGCGAAAGGTAGAAGAAGCATTCGGTGCTGCTCTGGATGGTACCTTCGACGCAGAGAACCTGGGTGTCGGACTTGGAGAGGTTGGCATCGAACTCATCGACACAGGAGCAGCACAGCAACGCGGCTATAATTATATAATATATGTACGTGCGCATAGGTCAGAACTTGATGTTATAGGAAACGAAGGGGATGGGAGCGCCGAAGATTGAGAGCTTGTAGCCCTGGACGGAGCCATAATTGCCAAGATAGTAGATCGAGTAGGCGTTCTTTCGAGCCAGGAGGTTGTAGCATCCGATGGAAATCCAGGAATGGAAGAGTGCGGTGAGATGATGGGAGGGTTCGATGTTGAACGAAGCGTCGACGCGGAAATAGTCGGGCATTCGATAGCCGTTGCGTTCGGTGTAGAACGGTAGGAAGCGCCCCTGCGACTGATTGAAATACTGACCTGCAGGAATGGTGGTGGGACGACCGGTGCTGTAGTCGAGGTTCATCGAAAAGCTATAGCGATGGGTGAACTTGTAGTTGCCAACAAACTTCAGTTCGTGTGGCCTGTCGTATTCGGCAGGGAACCACGCGCCTCCATTGATGGCCAGGGCGGCCGATGCGTCGTCCTGCTGGAGTTCGGTGCGCGAATAACTGTAACTGATCCATCCGGTGAGCATACCGACATCCTTCTTGAGCTGAAGCTCGACACCATAAGCTCGGCCGCGTACACCGAGGACATCGTTCTCGAGGTCGGGATTCATGAGCAGCTGGCCTGCGCTACGGTAGGTCAGGTAGTTGTTCATCTGCTTGTAGTAGGCTTCGATGTTGACTTCGTACTTGGCGTTGTGGGTCTGGTAGTAATAGCCTGCTGCCACTTGCCATCCGTCCTGGGGCTTGATGCGAGAGTTGCTGAGCGTCCAGGTGTCGGTGGGCGACATGATGCTGGTGTTCGAAACCTTGTGGATGAACTGGTGCATCGTGTTGAAACTTGCCTTGACGGACTGATCTTCGGCGAGCTTGTAGCTGGCAGAAAGACGTACTTCGGGCGACTGGTAGGTATGGGTCTTGCCTTCGCGCATTGCATTGAAGAGATTATACCGAAGGCCGCCGATGACCTTCAGACGAGGCATCACCTGCCAGGAGTCTTCGGCAAAGAGGGCCGACTCGATGGCCTTGTCTTCGTCTAGTTCACGGAAGGCGATAAATGAATCGTCACCGACGGGTTCGTAAGTGCCGGGATTGATCAGATAGAACTGGGAGTGGAGTCCTACCTGCAACTGGTGGCTGTCGTTGATCGCGATGTTGACATTGGCACGTGCAAACCATTGGTTGATGTTGAACGAAAGGCGGGCGGCTTCGTAAATCTTTTCGGTCTCCTCGTTGTGGTAGTCGTAATGATCCATTCCGATGTTGAAACTGGAGTTGACGCGGCTACTGTAGCGGCTCTTCCATTCGAGCGAACCGTTGAGATTGGAGTAGCCATAGCGGCTGAAGGGAGAAAAGGAGAATCGGTCGTGGCTGGTGTAGAAATAGGCGTTGATGCGATGATCACGGTTGATGGCTGTGGCGAGCGTGGTACTGAGATCCCAGAAGCCTGCCTTGCCATTGCGGTATCCGCTTTTCTCGGGGATCATGTCGAGCATCCAGTCGCTGTAGGTCGAACGTCCGCCCACGAGGAGGGAGACGTGTTCGGGAACAACTGGTATTTCGAGATTGGCCTTGCTGGTGACGAGTCCTATGCTGGCCGAACCGTGAAACTCCTTCCAATCGGCATTGCGGTTGTGGATGTCCATCACCGAAGAGATGCGCCCGCCATATTGCGCAGGGATGCCACTTTTGTAGAGTTCGGTTTCGCCAACCATATCGCTATTGAATGCCGAGAAGATGCCGAACATGTGCATCGGATTGAACACGGTGTTTCCATTGAGCAGGATGAGATTCTGGTCGGCAGCACCTCCTCGCACATTGAATCCGCTCGAAGCCTCGCCCATGGTCTTGACACCAGGCAGGGTCTGCACGACCTTCATGACATCGGCTTCGCCCAGCGCCAGTGGGATATTGCGGAGTTGGGCAGGACGGAACTTCTCCATACCAACCTGAGCATTGTTGACCTTCTGCTGGAATCCACGAACGGTGACTTCGTCGAGGATGTGGTCCTCGCGAATAGGTTCAAGGTCGGCGAAGATGTCCGACTCGGAGAATGTCTCCTCTTCGTCGTATTGAGGACGGTTGTCGCCAAGATAAGCCTGGTAGGACCTGACTTCGACGGGCTCGTTGCTGAAGATCGAGTCGGGAGCGAGGAGGGGAGGAGAAAGAGGATTTTGAAGGGTTTGAAGGGTTCTAGGGGTTCTAGGGGTTTGAGAGGTAAAGAGGGGTGAAGAAGAATCGGCGGCAAGCAATTGGTCGAGGTATATGACATCTTCACACAGGCTTGACTCTATGAGTTTCGTGTTGTACTTGTGTTTCGCCTTGCGACTATTGTTGCGCAAAAGTTGCTTGTATTGCGGATATGCCTCGATAAGGTCCTTGACGTTCTTGAGTTTCAAGAGCGTGGAGTCGGGAGTGAGAAGAAAAAAGTCGTCTTTTTGGTCGAGATAATGATATGTATGCATATCGCGGATGACATCGCCGCCGCGACTTTTGACCCTGCGATGGACCAAGGCCACATGTCTGCCTTCTCGCAGTATCTGGTTGTAATGCCCATTGATGGGCACAAAAGGCTTGCCATCGATGACGAAGTAGTCAATCTTGTCCTGGTCGGGAAGAATGTTTATGCCCTTGACGGGAGAGAGCACAGCCAACCAGTTGCGATAGATATCGTAACGAAGCCAGACATTGCGATAGAGCCGACCTTCGAAGCAAACGTCGCCTTGCACAAAATCCTTGTTGTCCCAGTAGGGATGGTTCATCCAGGCTTTCAGAGGAAATCCCGGTTCGATGCGGCCGTGGTAGAGGGCAGCATAGTCACCCGCCGCCTGCAGGTACTGCTCGAAAGTCTGTGCCTTGAGCGAAGGAGCGAAGACCAAAAGCAGGCATGAAAACCATCTGAGGATAATACCTTTGCTTGACATATCAGAATGAGAAATGCTTGATGATGGAGCTCATCATATTCTTTAGAGTGTATCTTTATATCCAATAAATGCGGAATAAGGGGAAACCTTGCACGATTGGACATCGTATTTTACAATAATCGCCCATTGTCGTATGGTATTTGGACAATAGGCGATGGATCAGTATTGCTTTGACAACGAAAGTCCGATGGCTGAAAGACCGGTAAATCCGTGCATATCCCTCGTGTCGGGGATGAGCATCATTCGATAGGACCCCAAGGAATCGAACTGGATGGAGAAGTCGTCGATGAACCCGTCGTAGTCGATGAGCGAGCCCCAGGAGGGCCCGAGGGGACGACCCAAGGTGTCACGTACAACAGGAGCAATATGCTTGCGAAGGACGTTGCGCACGATGTGCTCACGGCCTCCAGTGGTGTCGGTCTGCTGGATGATAAGTTGCATGGGCACCCGTGTATAATGATAATCGGCCGACATCCGCACGCTGTACCCCATCGTGTAGGGGATGCCTTGCAGAATAGGAGTACGTATGGTCGTGGGGTCGGTGATCTGTATGGGGAAGAACAGGGTGTCCGAGGCTTTCCATCCGAGGATTGGAACATCGATGACCTTATTATAGGCAGGATCAGTTCCGTCCTCGTTGTTTTGGCATGCGCTCAACATCATTGTTGTCGTTGCCAACATTGCCATTCGACGGATTACCCTGATTGTCCTGCTGTTTGTTGTCATTGTTGCGGATCTTGTTAGAGCGCTTCTTCTTTTTCTTCGAACGGTCGAAGCGATTGAGCGCTTCGTCGCCTACGCCGTCGGTGAACTCGGGGCTATTGTTCGTTTCGGCACTCTCGGTGTCGAGTCGCTCGGGTTTCTCGCCGCGCTTGTTCATATGATAAACATCGAAGGCGCGTTGTGCAGAGATGGTGACCAGATTGAACCCGCCTTCGCGTCCGGAGGAATAGGTGCATTTGCGCGCCAATGTATCGACCTTAAAGAGGTGCCATTCGCCACCGAGCGTGTAGAGGACGATGTCCTTGCTGGGAATGTCGTTGCTGGCTTCCATGTAGCAGTCAACCTCATAGTTGAGGCAACACTTCAGCTTGGCGCACTGTCCGGCCAACTTCTGGGGATTGAGCGAGAGGTCCTGGAATCGAGCGGCGGCGGTGCCTACCGACTGGAAGCGTGTCTGCCACTTGGCGCAGCACAATTCACGACCGCAGGGACCGATGCCACCGATGCGTCCGGCCTCCTGGCGTGCACCAATCTGCTTCATCTCGATGCGAATCTTGAAGGCTGCGGCCAGGTCCTTGATGAGTTGGCGGAAATCGACGCGTCCGTCAGCAATGTAGTAGAAGATGGCCTTCTGCCCATCGCCCTGGAATTCCACGTCGCCGATCTTCATCTCCAGTCCGAGACCTTCGGCAATCTGACGACTGCGCAGCATCGTCTCCTGCTCGCGTGCTTTCGCTTCGTAGTAGCGCTGCATATCGTTCTCGCGAGCATGGCGGAACACTTTCTTCTGGGCATCGGGCGAATCGAAATGGAAATTGCACTTTTTCATCTGCAGATGCACCAGGTAGCCAGTGAGGGTCACCTCACCGATGTCGTGCCCAGGATTGCCTTCGACAGCCACGATGTCGCCCTTGTGCAGGTCAAGCCCCTCGGAATTGAGGTAGTAACCCTTGCGGGTGTTCTTGAACTGCACTTCCACGTAGGGGCACTCGCCTACGAGTTCCGGAGCATCGTCCATATAGTCATAGACCATCTGGGGTTTGTTCTGTCGGCAAATCTGGCTGTGGCTTCGGCAGTTGTCCGAGTCCTTTTGGCTGGGTTCCGACTGAAAAACCTCGTATGGCTCTATGGCGTCGATATATTCGATTTCCTTTTTTGCTGCCATGAGATATCCTTTTCAGCAATTCTCGGCTTACTTGGCGTAAGCCACTGAACGTGTTTCGCGAATTACGGTAATCTTGACCTGACCGGGATAGGTCATCTCGGTCTGTATCTTGCGGGCGATATCAGCTGAGAGTTTCTCCGATTCGGCATCACTGATCTTGTCAGCACCGACGATGACGCGAAGTTCGCGACCGGCTTGGATGGCATACGACTTGACGACACCAGGATAGGATTGGGCCAGATTCTCGAGGTCGTTGAGACGCTTGATGTAAGCCTCGACAATCTCACGACGAGCACCGGGACGAGCACCCGAGATGGCATCGCAAATCTGCACGATAGGCGCGATGATGGAGGTCATCTCGCATTCCTCGTGGTGAGCTGCGATGGCATTGACGATGTCGGCCTTCCCCTTGTACTCCTCAGCAATCTTTGCGCCAAGCAGTGCATGCGGTAATTCGGGTTCGTCGTCGGGTACTTTGCCGATGTCGTGCAATAGACCGGCGCGGCGTGCCTTCTTGACATTCAGACCAAGTTCGGCAGCCATGATAGCACAAAGGTTGGCTGTCTCGCGGGCATGCTGCAGGAGGTTCTGACCGTAGGACGAACGATACTTCATCTTACCAATCATACGGATAAGTTCGGGATGCAGACCATGCACGCCCATATCGATACAGGTACGCTTGCCGGTCTCGATGATCTCTTCTTCGAGCTGCTTCTTGACCTTGGCCACCACTTCCTCGATACGAGCAGGATGGATGCGGCCGTCGAGCACCAACTGATGGAGGGCCAGACGAGCCACCTCGCGACGCACGGGGTCGAAGCATGAGAGAACGATGGCTTCGGGAGTGTCGTCGACAACAACTTCGACACCAGTTGCAGCCTCAAGGGCTCGGATGTTGCGACCTTCGCGGCCGATGATGCGTCCCTTCACCTCATCGGAGTCGATGTGGAAGACGGTGACGGAATTTTCGACAGCAGTTTCAGTGGCGACGCGTTGGATGGTCTTGATGACAATCGACTTGGCCCCCTTGTTGGCGGTCATACGAGCATCGTCCATAATCTCGTTGATGTAGCTGGCAGCCTCGGTCTTAGCCTCATCCTTCAAGCCTTCGATGAGGTTCTTCTTGGCCTCTTCGGCACTTAAGCCGGCAATCTGCTCGAGCATCTTGCGTCCTTCGGCAAGGCGTGCTTCGGCTTCCTTCTTCTTTTGCTCCACCAGGTCGAGCTGCTTCTGCAGGTTCTGACGAGTGTTGTCGTTGTCGTTGATGCGACGATCCAGCTCGCTCTGCTTCTGCTGGAGTTGCTGTTGCTGCTGCTTGATGCGCTGCTCGTTCTGCTGCATCTTCTGGTTGCGCTGATTGGCCTGACGGTCCAATTCGCTCTGCATTCGGCTGATTTTTTCCTTTGCCTCAACGAGTTTCTGCTCCTTGAGGAGTTCGCCTTCCTTTTCGGCCTCAGCCAGGGTCTTCTTGAAGGTCTTGCCCAGGAATGTGTTCCATATGGCGAAAACGATACCGCCTCCGATGACGAAACCGATGATCGCTGCTAAGATTATTGATGTCATTGATAGAACAGGGATTGAAAGTATATAATTGAGTTAAATATGTGCAATGCAGCAGCACCGACAATCTCTAGAAAGAGATGCCGGTAAGCGATGGATGCGGAATGGAAAGGGAATGGGTCAGGACGGTGTGTTGTCCGTGCCGAGGAACTCCTGCAAATCGGCCACAATATTTGCCAGGCTAGCTTCTGTGGCCTCCAGGTTGGCATTGTTGCCCTGCTTTTGGCACAATACTGCCAAATCAACGGCAGCCATAGCCATAATGCGCTCGGAGGGGAGATTCGCTCCTCGGTATTTGGTACTATAGGCAATGAGTCGTCGATTCACCATCCGGGCAGCCTCGCGAAAGAGAGGTTCTTCTTTGGGCTCAACCCAGAGGGGGTAGATCGACTCTCCGACCTGTATATTGATTCTGATCTTCTTATCCATGTTGCAACGTCTGGATGCAAGCATCTATCTCGCTTACCATGGCGAGGTATTGTTTCTTCAGCTGTTCCACCCGTTCGGGATTGTTGCCCGAAGCAGCCAGTCCTGACCGAAGATACTGGTATTTTCTGTCGAGTTCGGCTTTTTCCTTCTCCAGTTGCCTGTACTTTTCCTGCTGTTCGTCGAGTTGCCGCTGCAGGTCCGTTATGCGTGCCTCTGCCTCAATGCAACGTTTCTTGAGACGGTCAATCAGCATACGTAAGTTGCTGGTCAGTTTGCGTAAGTCGATACTCATGACATAAAATTGTGTGCGAAGATATGTATTTTTTTATAAATGTCAAAATAAATGCCCCGATTTTTACAAAATCAGGGCAAATTTTCCTCGATTTCGGTCGATTTTTTCATATCATACCGATTTTTTTCATCTCTTTTGCACAAATTTCCAACTCGTTGTACCACTCCTCGCCGAAACGGCGAATCAGCCCATCACGCACGCATTGGTAGATGTGCATTCCCTTCTTTCGACCGAGTTTCTTGGCGCATCCGCACATTCCGGGTTGTTGGTCGTAGTTCACAGCCGTGTATTCTCCGATCTTCTTCAGTCGGATGGGGTAGAGTTGGCAGGAGATGGGCTTGATGAATGGAGTCTTGCCATCGCGATAACCTGGCAGCGTAGAGAATTTCCCCTCGCGAAATGCTTTTTCAATGGCACAGAGGCAAGCGCCTTTGAGCGGAGCATCGACGTTGGCATCATTGTAGGTGCAGAACACACAGTCGTGACCTTCGACGACTGTCGTTACCCAGTCGCCGGCCTTGTCCTTGAAGTAAGGCCCTGCCTCGCGAAGTGTCTTTTGACCACGGGGCGTAAGGTCGTCCCACACGATGGGGATGACCTCCTTCATTGCCTGGAGTTCGTCGTCGTCGAGAGGTGCGCCGCTTTCGCCTTCGCTGTTGCAGCAGTTGCCTTTGCAGACGCTCAAGTCACAGCAGAATGCCTCAGAGAGCACGTCTTCGCTGACCAATGTGTCGCCGATGTGGACCATGTCAAATAACAATTAACAATTAATAATTTACAATTAAAAGTATAAAAATAGCAAATTGGGCTATAGATTTGCGATGAACCTCATCAACTTGTCGTAAATCTTAGGCGTATTGTCGAGGATGAAGAGAATGGCCTTGGGATAGGCATTCTTTTCGAATACCGAGGCAAAATGTGCGATGGCTTCCTGGTTCTTTGCTTTTTCGAGCATCGTGTAGTATGCCATCAGGTTGGTGGTGATTGTCTGTACGGCCTCTCCCTTGATGTCGCCGGCTTCCAGATAGCGGAAGATGCCGTCGTTGACGATGGCGAACTGATGCAACTTGTATTTGGCGAGCACGGCTTTGTATTTATCGAAGTTGAGCAGCACCTCCATTCCCGAAAGGACCTTGTTGCCCGTGATTGACCCGAAGAAGCGGCTGGTGGCGGCGGGACCAACGATGCCTGCTACAAGTTTCTTGTGCAATTCGTTCAAATCCTCCTTGCCCAGGAGCACATCCGACACCTTCTTCCACGCACGACGGTCGGGTGTCTTGTCGAGGCCGGTGTCGATGCCAGCCTTCTGTCCTTCGTTGCCGTCGAGCCATACGCCTTCGTTCTGGATGAATGACACCACGCGGTAGTCGAGTTGTTCCTTTTCGGCCCAAAGCAGCCATTCGTTGATGGTGGGACGGAAGTTGTAGATGTTGAATCGAGAGACGAGAGCAGGGTCAAGGTCGGTCAACTGATATTCCTCACCCGCATTGACTGCCGAGATGATGCGCGACCCTTCGGGCAGCAACCTGCCAGCCAACTTGCGATTGAGCGCAAGGTCCATAATCGTCTGCAGCACTTCGGGGCGGGCGCGGTTAAGTTCGTCGAGGAAGAGAACGATGGGTTCGTTGTTGAGCGGCCACCAGTAGGGAGGAATGAATTCGGTGCGAACGATGACTTTGCTTCCGTTCTTGCCGGTTGAGAACTCAGCCTTCGAAGGCAAACCAATCAGGTCGCCTGGATCAGACATCTGACCCAGAAAGAGGGCAACGACCTTCATGCCCTTTGCCGAAAAATATTGCGTAAGGATCTCGCTTTTGCCGATGCCATGTCGTCCCACAAGCATAATGTTTTGTGTGGCGGGAGTCTGGTCGAGGATTTCAAGCAGGTCCTGTGTCGTGATGTTGATGCCCATTATGTTTATATATAAATAAAGGTGTAAATTGATGTTGTTTGTTATCTCCTATTCGAAAAGTGGTTGCAAAGATACGCCAATTTTTGCGAAAAAGCAAATTATTGGACGCGAAAATATGTTTTAGGACATGTTTTCGTTAAAAAAACGGCAAATAATTTTGAGTTTTCTTCGAAATATCATATCTTTGTACCCAACATTTTGCTATTTTTTTCAACAGCAATAATTCTACGGTCTTAGATTTTTTACCTTAAAAATATTTGTTATTATGTTCCTTATGATTCTTGAGCTGCTCATCGTATTGGGAGCGCTCTACGTCGGTTCACGTTACGGCAGCCTTGCCCTTGGTGCAATTTCCGGCATCGGCTTGGCAATTCTCGTTTTCGGCTTCCACCTGAAGCCAGGTACCCCACCTACTGATGTTATCTACATCATCATTGCAGCCGTAACCTGCGCCGGTATGCTGCAGGCTGCAGGCGGTATGGACTGGATGATCCAGATCGCAGAGAAGATGTTGCGCAAGCATCCAAACAACATCACCTTCCTTGCACCTCTCTGTACTTTCTTCCTCACCGTGTTTGTAGGAACTGGCCACGTGGTTTACACGCTTATGCCAATTATTTGTGACATCGCGCTCAAGAAGGGAATTCGTCCCGAACGTCCCTGTGGCGTTGCTTCCGTTGCCTCGCAGGTAGGTATCACTTGTTCACCCATTGCCGCTGCCGTTGTTTCATTCACTACCATTTCTGCTGCCAATGGTTTTGATATCAGCAACCTCCAGGTTATCGCCATCACCATTCCTGCATGTCTTTGCGGTCTGATGGCTGCTGCTGCTGCCAGCTACAAGCGTGGTCTCGACCTCGATAAGGATCCCGAGTTCCAGGCACGTTGTCAGGACCCCGAACTCTATCAGTACATGTATGGCAACTCTGCCACCCTGCTCGACAAGGAGATTACTCCTGAGGCAAAGCGTTCGGTTTATATCTTCCTCCTCGCCCTCGGTGTTATCGTTCTCTTCTCTATCTGTCAGATTCTCGATTGCGATATCCGTCCTAATTTCGAGACCGGAAAGACCCTTGCTGACGGCACTGCCGAAGTCAAGCCTTTGAAGATGAACCTCATTATCCAGATTGTCATGATTGCAGCTGCAGCATGTATGATCCTGTTTGCCAAGGCTAAGCCAAAGAAAGCGGTTTCGGGCGCTGTATGGCAGTCGGGTATGGTTGCAGTAGTCGCTATCTATGGTATCGCCTGGTTGGCTGATACATATTTCAGCAATTATATGACCGAGATGCAGGATGGTCTGCAGGGCATCGTTGCTGAGTATCCTTGGGCCATCGCATTCGCATTCTTCGCTGTGTCGGTACTCATCAACTCTCAGGGCGCTGTCGTTGTTGCCATGCTTCCATTGGCATACTCTCTCGGCATCGAAGGTCCAGTACTCCTTGGCTTGCTCCCATCGGTTTACGGATACTTCTTCATCCCCAACTATCCTTCGGATATTGCTACCGTGAACTTCGACCGTTCGGGTACCACTGTCATCGGTAAGTACCTCTTGAACCACTCGTTCATGATGCCAGGTCTGATTTCAGTTATCGTTTCCTGTCTTGTAGGCTACGGCTTGATCACCATCTTCTATTGATTCGTGATATAATAAATAAAGCGTCGGGATTTGGTCCCGGCGCTTTTTTTGGTTCGCCCAGCATGGGCATATTCTAACGGGTGTAAGTCCCCAAGCCGCCCTGATAACGGGAAGGCTACAGCCAAAGGCAAGGGTGTCCGTGGCGACGCGGAATCTGAAGGAAGCTTGCGGCAAACATCTGCTC
>JAFWRO010000058.1:0-97318 GCA_017519885.1 Bacteroidales bacterium
ATTCGCAGGGTTTCAAAAGGTCGTCGATCAGCTGACTGTTGTAGTCGGCGAGGCCCCGGAAATCGTCGGGGAGATAGAGTGCCTTGTTGATGCAATTCAAAGTGGTTGAGTTGGCTCCCCGCTGGAGCATTCCCACGGCGAACCATGCCGAGAGCGGTGAGATGACTACATTGGTAGGTTCGTCGGCTTCCGAAGAATGCTTTTCGAACCTTTGATAAAGGTCGAACGAGAACTGCTGATATGCAGCAGAGCAATCGGCTACCGTTTTTTCTGTGTCGTCGGACAGGTTAGCTCCTATCGCACTGGCAGAGATAAGGGAAAGAAACAAAAGAACTGGTTTCATAATGATGTTACTAAAGGGTTAGACATTTTTACCAAGACGTGGCAAAGATACAAAATAAATCTGAAAATAACACATCTTTTGGTGGAATATTTAAAATAAAGGACACTTTTGACCATTATTTTAGGTAAAATCGTTGATTTCTCATTCCTTTTCAGAGGCAAATTGCTTAGTAAAGCAGTAAAGTTAAGGATTTCGGCAGATATCTAAGCTCCTCAATATTTCATGCTAATACGGCTTTGCAAATTAGGTTGCGGATTTGAGGTAAAACAGGCTGTTTTAGCAAATAGTTTGCCCAATCTATTGACAAAGATCAATTCTAATTCGTGACTAATTCGTGGTATAAATAATCAAGATCATCAATGATCAAGTCGGGACAAGCCGACAAGAGAAGTTCGCGTGAATGATTGCCCCACGTGACCGCACAAGTTCGGCAGCCTGCGCGGTTACCCATTTCGATGTCGAAAGTCGTGTCGCCCACTACAAGCGTCTCATCAGCCTTGATGTCCATCCTTGCGAGCAAGGCCAGCACCATGTCGGGAGCAGGCTTAGGAGTCAAATGGTCATCGACGGTCACCTCTGTCTCGAAATACTTGTCGATGCCATTGTTCTGAAGAATCAAGTCCAGGGAATGACGGTCGCGCGAAGTGACGATGGCCATACGGATGCCACGCTCAGCAAACTGCTCCAGCATCGCTGTAACACCAGGAAACATGCGGATGTTCGGGATCTCGTACTGCATGAACAGTCCAGCATATACCTCCACGGCCTTATGCGCCTCTTTCTCCGTCATATTTCCCAACGTCTGGAACGCCTTCCATAGTGGTCGGCCGATGGTCGCCACCATCTCCTCCTCTGTCGGCACAGGTCGTCCCAATCGCACAAAGGATTCCCGCAACGTTTCTACAATCCCTTGCGCCGTATCGGCCAAGGTACCATCGAAATCAAATAGAATATTCTTTATTATATTGTTATTTATTTTCTTCATAACTTATCAGCAAGCCAATCACCGCGGAATAACTCTTTCGCCCTTCCTCAATGCGATTGGAACGAAGATAGAAATCGAAGATCTTGTCTTGCATCTCGCCCAAGGTATCGTTGTACAAACTCACCCAATGTATTCTCCGCTCCAACTCAAGCATGTGTATCTCGGGCCGAATCTTAGCTTGGATCAGATTGTACTCCTCCCTTCCAACGTCCCGCAACGCCTGGAGTACATAATGCAGGATGGAGAGGTAGCCGCTGAAACGTATCGACTGAACATCACTCGACGTGCAGGCAAGATATCCGTAGAAGTTTGCCTCCCCTTCGCTGGTAATGCCTAAGAGGTGTGATAGTTCATGTGCATAGGCAGCAGCATATTCGCAAGGCAACAGGTCGCCATTGACAATGAATTCGTCGAAGAAAGGCCCCATCGTGCCCGTCACGCCCACCATCGATGCAAGCGGTGTCAGCAGCATGGTCTTCTCCCGCGGTTGCTCGGAGAATGGCGTATGGATGCCCATCCCTTTCCCCATCCTGGCATATTGCTTCGCAACTTCCTGCCGCACCAGTGCTTCGTCGACCTTCTTAATCTCTACATACGACTCGTTGAGCTTCGTCACATAGTCGTCAGCAAAGCGCTGCAAGGCAGCAACGTCATAGTTCGCACGGGGTGTCGATGTGCGTTGATAGAAGTCCGATTGACAATAGTTCAGTCCCCATGCTCCATAGAACCACACGTAGAGCCACGCCACCAGTTCCAATTCCATCCACAATACGTCACGTTTTCGTTGCTTGTGTTTCGTAATGGCATATATCGGATAAAGCAGGAGCACAAGAATACCTACGATGTAGAAAATGCCGCTGATGCTGTAAGCAACCTTTGACGAAAAGGTAGACAAAATCTTGGCGACAACGGGATAAACATACTGTGCATACAGGTCGCCCCCTCCAGGAAGGAGTTGGAGCGACACCACCAAAAGAAACAATATCAACAGAATCTTTCGTCTCATCTTAATCTTGCATAACTTCGAGCGCAAAGATACACATTATTTCCGATTTATCCAAATCCATTGGGAGTTATTCGCAAAAATATTACAAAAACTTTTTCTCAACCTTCGCAAGCACGCTGTCGCGCGTCAGAATGCTTTATCCAAGCGTGGCATACCCTTTCTTGGCCAAGATTGGTTATACTCCCGTCGAAGAATGACCATTTTTGGCCAAGATTGGTTATGCGCCGATCGGCGAAAGCACTCTGTCGGCCGTCAGAATGTTTTATCCTGTCGAAGCATACCCTTTCTTGGCCAGGATTGGTTATGCTCCCATCGGCGAGAGTACTCTGTCGGCCGTCAGCGTGCTTTATCCTGTCGAAGCATACCCTTTCTTGGCCAAGATTGGTTATGCTCCCACAGAAGAATGACCATTTTTGGCCAGGATTGGTTATGCGCCAATCGGCGAAAACACTCTGTCGGCCGTCAAAGTGCTTTATCCTGCCGAAGCATACCCTTTCTTGGCCAAGATTGGTTATGCTCCCGCAGAAGAATGACCATTCTTGGCCAAGATTGGTCATACCTCGGTCTGACAAAGGAAAGTCGCCATTCTAGACGTTCTTTATTTGCAGTCTTAGCTTTTCAAAAAGAATATTATCGAACATTTTATGTGTCGAAAGCCATATTTTTTGGCAAAAATGACGTTTTTTTGACAAAAACTCTTTATTTTTGCAAATTGAATTGATACGTTACATACAATAACAGCAAATTAACAATATGGAATTCAAGGTACTGAATCAGAAGATTGCCATCCCTACTGCCAATGGCGTGCTCTTCCCACACTTCGGACGTGCGCCCGAATTAACTATCGTAACTGTCATCGCCGGCATGGTCACCGACACTGAGGTTCTCAAAGCTCCCGAGCATGAGCATGGTGTTTTGCCGCGTTTCATCGCCGCCCACGATTGCACCGACGTCATATGCGGAGGTCTTGGTGCAGGAGCTGTAGAATTGCTCAACCAACTCGGTATAAAAATTCACGGAGGAGCTCCCGAGCTTCCTGTTGCACAAGTCATGGAACAGTATCTCAACGGCACCCTCGTCTATGGCGACAGCACCTGCAAGCACGACGGCTGCCACCACGAACATTGAAAATTATTATCACGAATTAGCGAATTTGAGAATTATTCATCGGGATTACAATAAAAATTAATTCGATAATTCGCTAATTCGTGATAGAGAAAATGCGATAGAAAAAATGATAATTCTTGAAAATAGATAAAAATATGAAGAAAAACCTCGAGACCATCTGCGTTCACGGTGGATGGAAACCCACGAAAGGCGAACCCCAGCAGTTGCCCATTTACGCGAGCACGACATTCAAGTATGACACCAGCGAGCAGATGGCCCGTCTCTTTGACTTGAAGGACGAAGGCTACTTCTACACCCGTTTGGCTAATCCCACCAACGATGCTGTAGCAAAGAAGATTGCAGCACTTGAAGGCGGTGTGGGTGCTGTCCTGACCTCTTCCGGCCAGGCTGCCAACTTCTACGCCATCTTCAACATCTGCGAGGCAGGCGACCATTTCATCACGTCGAACACCATTTACGGTGGCACGTTCAACCTCTTCGGCGTGACGTTGAAGAAGCTCGGCATCGAGTGCACCTTCATTGATCCCGATTGGGACGACGAGCGCATCGAGGCAGCCTTCAAGCCCAATACGAAATGTTTCTTCGGCGAGACCATCAGCAACCCTGGCGGCAACGTCTTCGACATCGAGCGATTTGCCAAGATGGCCCACAAGCATGGCGTACCCCTCATCGTCGATAACACTTTTGCAACGCCCATCAATTGCCGTCCCTTCGAATGGGGCTGTGACATCGTCACCCACTCCACCACAAAGTACATGGACGGACATGCCACACAGGTGGGCGGCGTTGTGGTCGATTCGGGTAATTTCGACTGGGATGCCTACGGTGAGAAGTTCCACGGCCTGACCACCCCCGACGAGAGCTACCACGGACTGACCTATACCAAAGCTTTCGGCAAGATGGCCTACACGACGAAGCTCGTCAGCCAGCTGATGCGCGATCTGGGCAGCATTCCTTCGCCCTTCAATGCCTTCGTGCTCAACCTCGGCCTCGAATCGCTGGCTCTACGCATGAAGCGGCATTGCACCAACGCCCAAAAGGTGGCCGAATGGTTGGAAAAGAACCCGCGCGTAAGCTGGGTGAACTACTGCGGCCTGCCTTCCAACAAGTATTACGCCTTGGCACAGAAATACCTACCCAATGGCTCGTGCGGCGTCATCGCCTTCGGTCTAAAGGGAACGCGTGAGGATGCCATCAAGTTCATGGACAACCTCGACTTCATCTCCATCGTCACCCACGTGGCCGATGTGCGCACCTGTGTGCTTCATCCCGCAAGCCACACCCATCGCCAACTCTCTGAGGAGCAGCTTCGCGAAGCAGGTGTAGCCCCCGACCTAGTACGCCTCTCGGTCGGCATCGAGAATGTCGATGACATCATCGCCGATCTTGAGCAGGCCATGGCCAAGATGGACTGAAGTTTTATAATTTAACAAGAATTATCGTGAATTTCACATGAATTATTTAGGCAAAATATATCATGTTTAGACTTGCTATAAAATTTACGTTAATTCGCGATAATTCGTGTTAGAATAAAAAAGTATCATTAATTCTGAATAGTACTAATAATGCCGACAGATTGACTCTGTCGGCATTATTTAAGTTTAGGATTTTATCTTACGGTTTTCTTTCGACCCTGATGCAGATAGATCTGTCCTTTCGCAGGCTGGACGAGTTCCCTGCCATGGAGATCCCACTTCTGAAGAGGATCATGGGACGCATCGTCAGACACTTCTTTGATGTCATCACTGCCATCAATATTGTAGATTCCGCCAAATTCGCTCCACGGGTAGGTTGCCTTGTATTCGGCTTTTAAGGACTCTGGAACCAAGAGGGAACATAATCTAAGATACTTAACGTTAAAAGCCTCAGGATGTGCTGTGGGAACTTTGTTGGCAGGACAATAGAACCGATAGGTCGCTGCGTTAGAGAAAGCAAGACTTCCGATAAACTCTATACTTGCCGGTAACGTGATCTCTTCGAGAGCCTGGCATGATGCGAATGCTCCACTACCAATGTAATTGACACCATCTGGAATATCGACTTCGGTCAAAGAACTGCAATAATAGAAAGTGTACGGTTCAATACGGGTGTTTTTTTGAGGAAGAGCTATTTTCCTTAAGTTTTTGCATGAATAGAAAGCCTCCCGCCCAATATGAGTAATGCTTTGAGGAAGAACTATAGTTTCGAAGGTACATTCCGCGAAAGCTCGATACCCAATTTCAGTAATGCTCTGGGGAAGATCAATCGTTTCGAACGTACAACCTCTGAACGCAAGATCACCTATTTCGGTCACACTTTCGGGAATGGTGATTTCTTTCAAGCTTGTACATCCGCTAAACATGCCGACAACAATCCTGGTGATGCCCTCGGGAAATTCTACTCTCGATAGTTTCTTGCATCCAGCGAAAATACCATCCCCAATTATCCTCGTATCTTCCCTGAAGGTGCATTCTGTTATATCGCGTGACGCAGCCAGATATGCTATGTCATATAGATAAACGATGTTGCCATAGATATTGTTTTCATCTTTCATATAGTTTTGCCACCAGAAAGAACCGTCAAAAGCGCTTGAACCAATTTCCTCTATGGGTGTTTCGGGCAATTCAACATCTATCCAAGTGTTTCTCTGAAAGGCACATTTGCCTATACTTCTCACACTTGCCGGAATTACGACCTTCCTTAAATCACATTCATAGAATGATTCAAATCCAATGCTCTCAACTCCATCGGGGATATGGGCCTCTTGAAGATTTCTGCAGTAGGCAAAAGCTAAATCTGCAATCATCCTTGTGCCCTCCCTGATGGCGCATTCCGTTATATCGAGTGACACAGCCTGATATGCGATATCATAAATGTAAACGGTGTTGCCAAAGATGTTTTTCTCATCAGCGCAATAGTTGGCCCACCACTTGGTGTCTCGGAAGGCATAGTATCCAATTTCCTCTATAGGAGTTTCCGGTAGCTCGATGTCTGCCAAGAGAGAGTTTTCTAGAAAAGCACCGTCTTCTATCCTTTTTACGCTCGTTGGTATTGCGATTTTTCTTAAGTCACAAGCAAAAAATGCATAACCTCCTATACTTGTAACTCCGTATGGGATATTGATTTCTTGTAGATTTGTGCATTTAGTGAAAGCCTTAAGTGCAATTGTAATAACACCATCAGGTAGAGTTACACTCTTGAGATTCTCTATTAGCTGAAAACCATCGACAGTAATGATGTCCTCATCGAACTCCAGCGTCCAACACCCTTCAGGGTACATGTCTGAGGCTTCGGTGTAGGTATTGCTTATTATATGGACTCCCATTTCAACGGCATTCGGTGTGATGGGCTGATTGTCCGTAGTGACATAATAAATCTTGTTGCCTGAGAAGGCAACAGCTGAGCACAGGAAGAATAAGCTCA
Organism: Bacteroidales bacterium; assembly: GCA_017519885.1. Lineage (GTDB taxonomy): Bacteria > Bacteroidota > Bacteroidia > Bacteroidales > UBA3663 > Liminaster. The sequence continues at coordinate 6,865 of JAFWRO010000058.1, forward strand.
CGATAGATGTGAAGCGTTTCATATCTCGAGGTTTTTTGAAGCAGTTATGTATTAGTTGAGTTGTTCTACACAATGATTCCATTGGCATCTGTCCACTGGTTATTTCCTTTCGACCAGATGACGTTACAAATATAAGAGATAAATCAGACATATCCGTCATTTTGACGGGATTATTCTTAATTATATATGTTTTTGGCTTAATATGGAAACATATTGAAAACCCAGCATTACATTCTAAATCAGCCTATGAGTCGGCATCGAGAACGTCGAAGACATCATCGCGGACCTCGAGCAGGCGATGGCGAAGATAAATTGATTAATAATGCCGGCAGATCGACTCTGTCGGCATTCTTTATTAATGGATATTTCGTCGCTTTGAACTGTTCGGGTCGAACCAACAATTGTTATTTGTTAATTGTTAATTGTTATTTTACAATTGTCCCTTAATCTCATCCAGTTGAATCAGTCCCGCCTTCTCAAGGATGGGCAGAACATTAGAGGCAGCCCTTCGCTTCGATTCGTCCTTCTCGTTCCAATACAGTTGATGAAGGTCGTCACGATCCTTGACAATCTCGTGCATCTCCTCATCGTCCATCAGTTGGAGGATGATATGTCCCTTTTTATCTGCACCACTCGAAACGACATAACAAACCTGATTCTTCAGCATATCACTGGCAATCATTCCACCTGCAATGCCACCGCCAATAGCGCCACCAAGCACTCCGAAAACGCCAGCCATGGCTCCAGCGTTCATTTGCTCCTTACGGCCAATCTTCCTGTTGACAAAAAGCAGGTCGTTCTGTCCCATCCGTATTGCTCTCGAATAGCCATTGCCGAAGCGAGCCTTCTCATAGCGAAGATTCCGGCAATTCACATAGATGGTATCTGCCTGCATCACGGCAAAAACTTCCTTCTTCAACATTTTGTCGAGGACCTTATCGCCAGTCTTCAAAGTAAAGTCGCTTCCACCCCACCATACCTGATGACTCTTACTGTGTTGATCGAAATAGATGGTGTCCAAGGGCTGCCAGCGGCCGGCTACATAATCTTCGTAAGAGTTGCAGTAACGGCATTGTGCCTTGAGTGAAACGGATGTCAGCATGAGGAGCGACATCAGAAAGAGGACTAAGATTTTCTTCATACGATTTGATGTAATTGAATATTGAAATTAACTCAAGTTTCGCATTTGCTCAACTTGAAGGGATATTAAGGGATTATCCTTTAAAATCCCTTAGAATCCCATAGAATCATCAACTTTCGAATTTGCGAAAGTTGAGAAATTAAAGAAATATAGAACACGTCGTTCTTCTACCAAGTAACGTATCAGGGACGAAATTATTGTCTTTGCCCGTTTGTTTTTCTCAAAAAGTCGCTGCAATTTGCCCTTATTATGTTGCGAACCTCACGCCGTTTTGTTTCAAAGGCCTCCAAAATTATCAAAAAAGACGAATAAATTTTGGATTTACCACATTTATGCCTTATCTTTGCACACGTTTTTATTTACCTTTCATTAATTAATACCTATTATGCAACAAAACGAAAAGGGTAGCAAGAGCTACTTGTTTGGTATTGTGTTGGTAGCCGTGTTGGGCGGATTGCTCTTCGGTTACGACACCGCTGTCATTTCTGGTGCCGAGAAAGGCTTGCAGGCATTCTTCAAGGGAGCCGACGGATTTGTGTACACCGACTTCATGCACGGCTTCACGTCGTCGTCAGCACTCATCGGCTGCATCATCGGATCGGCACTCTCGGGTCTGTTTGCCACACGCATCGGCCGCAAGCGTTCGCTGTTCTTCGCAGGCATCTGCTTCTTCCTCTCTGCCTGGGGAAGCATGAGCCCCGAGACGGGCATTCTTGCCTATGGTGAGCCTTCGATGACGCTGCTCGTGGTCTTCAATCTCTACCGCGTGCTTGGCGGCATCGGCGTAGGCATGGCATCGGCCATCTGCCCGATGTATATCGGCGAGGTCGCTCCTGCCAACATCCGAGGCATGCTCGTGAGCTGGAACCAGTTTGCCATTATCTTCGGTCAGCTCGTCGTCTATTTCGTCAACCTCGTCATCCTGGGTTCACATGCCAACCCCATCTACGATGCCGTGTCGGGCGCAATCACCAATCTCACCGAAGCACAGTGGACCATCGAAACCGGCTGGCGCTACATGTTCGGTAGCGAAATGGTGCCCGCAGGTCTCTTCACCCTGCTCATCTGCTTCGTGCCTGAGACTCCACGTTATCTGGCCATGACCGGTCAGGACGAGAAGGCGCTGCACGTCCTTTCGCGCATCAATGGATATTCGAAGGCCGTTGACATCCTCGACAACATCAAGAACACCGTGGCCGAGAAGCGTGAGAAACTGTTTGCCTACGGCTTCATCTGCATCTTCGTTGGCGTAATGCTCAGCGTATTCCAGCAGACCGTCGGCATCAATGCCGTGCTTTACTATGCTCCGCGTATCTTCGCCGATATGGGCATGAACAACCCAATGATGCAAACCGTCATCATGGGCATCGTGAACATCACCTTCACCCTCGTGGCTGTCTTCACCGTCGAGAAGCTGGGCCGCAAGCCATTGCTCATCACCGGCTCGCTCGGCATGGCCATCGGAGCCTTCGGCGTGGCTGTGACCTTCGGCAACGAAGCCCTCAGCATCGTCACCATGCTCAGCATCATGGTTTATTCCGCTTGCTTCATGTTCTCTTGGGGTCCCATCTGCTGGGTATATATCTCCGAGCTCTTCCCCAACACTATCCGTGGCGCTGCCACCGCCATCGCTGTGGCCTTCCAGTGGATCTTCAACTTCGTCGTAAGCTCCACGTTCGTACCGATGTTCAACATGCACCTCACGCCTGGCGACGACTTCGGTCACTGGTTCACCTACGGCCTCTACGGCATCATCTGCGTCATCGCTGCCCTCTTCGTCTGGAAGCTCGTTCCCGAGACCAAGGGCAAGTCGCTCGAAGACATGTCACGTCTCTGGCGTGAACGCAACAAGAAGTAACGCTTGATCGTTGATTTACAGACTGGACGGAAACGTCGGATTCCTTCGGGAATCTACGTTTCCGTCTTTTATTTTGGAATCTCAACCTAGCAAAACATTATAATAAGAACAAAATTTTCCGAAAAAAAAAAAATAAGAAGAGAATATTTGTATTTTCAAATAAAAATAGTAAAATTGCAGCGAAAATCAACAACATACGAAAACAAAAAAGTTGTTGACAATAGAGGTCAATTAACACGTGGTATTATTGATAATATTTCGAATTATGAAGTTACAATTTCTCAAAACGTTTGCCTTAGCAGCAACATTTGCTTTGGCATTTGCATCCCAGGGGAAAAGCGAGACCCTTCCTATTCCCGATGATTGCCGTATCATCGACAACATCTGCTTTAAGTTCGACGCGAGCACCAAGACTGCTCTCGTAAGTACCTATGCGACATCTCCAGCTGAGCATGGACGCCCCTGGGAGGAATATTACGATTATGATGGTCACAATCTAATCATCCCCTCGACGATAACAATCGATTCAGAAGAATACACAGTTGTTGGCTTTGATAATCCTATCCGCAATTTTATGTGGACAGCGAAGATTGACAAAGTGGAGATCCCATCAACCATCGAGGTCATTCCCGAATATTTATTTAAGTATGCCGATATCCAGACGGTGGTTCTGCACGAGGGATTGAAAATCATCGGCAACAATGCTTTTGGGAATCAGCCAAGATTAACTGAAATCGTGCTGCCGGAAAGTTTGGACAGCATCGGTGATGAAGCATTCATTGGCAGCTCGCTCAAGGCCGTCCGTCTGCCCGACAATGCACAGAAGCTTGGCTTCAACATATTCTCATATTGCAAATCGTTGGAGCAAGTCATCCTGCCTTCAGGCATTGTTGAAATACCTGGCGGGATGTTCTATGCGACAGCTATCTCCTCGATTACGCTACCATCAACAATTGCCGTCATAGGCAAGAATGCATTTATGGAAACAAAGCTGGAGGCGATAGAATTGCCCCATTCGCTACGCACCATCGAGGAATACGCTTTCTTTGAGTTACCCTTGTCATCCATCAAATTCAATGATGAACTGGAAGAGATAGGTGACTATGCCTTTGCCAAGTTAAACGGCACGGTCATTCAGCTCTACCTTCCCCTTAATATGAAAAGCATCGGGCAAAATGCTTTCTGGAAGTCACCTGTCAAGGAAGTCGTATTGCAGAAGAATTTGCAGAGCATCGGCGAAAAGGCTTTTGCTGAATGTCCGATTGAGAAGGTGGTTTCGCTCATTGAGCAACCCCGCTACACTCCATTGCCGTCCCAGGCCTTCGATGACAACGTCTTCCTCTACCAACCCCTCTATGTACCCACGGGGCTTGTCGATGAATACAGGCGTGTTATCTACTGGAACAAGTTCTACGACATCTTCGAGATGGACATGTCACCGTTGGAGAGCGTTACCATGGACAATGGAACCCCACGCTACTACTCCATCGATGGCAAAAAGCTTGCAGCTCCTGAAAAGGGCCTTTTCATCATCCAGAAAGACGGCAAAAGCCAGAAGATACTAAAGAAATAAGACTTGCACAAAACAAAAAAGACGGAAACGTCGGATGCCTTCGAGGATCTACGTTTCCGTTATTTTTTTCATTTTCTCACTCCCCAATCACACGGAACGACAGGTTGGTGCATGTGACATCCATCCTGCAGATTTGTTCGGCGAGGAGGTTCATGTTGTGGAAACGGTCGTAGTCGGAGGGACCCCCTCTTTCCCCCTGCTTAGGGGGAAGACTTGTTTGTCCGGGCTTAGTTCCTCCCCCATTAAGGGGGATAAGAGAGGGTCTAGGCATCGCATCAAGATCCTCAGTCCAGGGGGCGAGGATGAGGAGAGAGCCTTCGGCACAGGCGAAGAAACGCTCGCCTTCGGGCTTCTTCGTGATGGGTTCCTTCTGCAGATGGATGAGGGGAAGGCGGGAGTTGATAGCGATGTTCTTCATTTCGAGTTCGCCAGGAGAGATGCCGGGCGTGACGAGGACGGTGTCGTTCTGGGCAGCTTTGACCCAGGCCTCTCGATCTTGGAGCCACGCCTGGGTATCGATGTAGCGCACCTTGGTGCGCGTCCCGAGGGGATAAGGGAGGGCGGTGTAGCCATGCTCGAGGCGCTCTTCGAGGGTGAGCTGTTCCATACGTGCCATGCGATGGCAAAAGACCTGCGCCTTCAGCGGCTTGCGCAGCAGGAAGAAGTTGCCGAAGGCGGAGTAGCGCACACCAGCGATGGTGAGGCACAGGCAGCTCTGCATAAACTGCGGCACGCGCGCCTTCAGGATGGCACGCCGCGGGTTGTCCTTCACATACGCCAGCATAGCCTCCAACTGGTTCGGTGCAAAAAGCACCGAATCATCGTAGTTATCATCGAACAGCGGCCGTTGTTCGCGAGGGAGGGAGGCGTAGTATCGCGCACGTTGGGCGCTGGACATGCGGCGCAAATCGGGAGGCGTTGCAGCCAAGGATGGCTGCGACACGGACACGGGAGAATCCAGGATGGGCGGGGTGTCGATAGCTGGGCGCAAGGTGGTGTCTGCTGGGGTCAGTGTGGTGGTGTCTGCTGAGGTCGGTGTGGAGGTGTCGGTGTCACCAGCCATCATTGGCTGGGACGAAGGCGCATCGACCCCCGTTATGGCGCGCCAGCGCTTCGTGCAGGCGGCCTTGAAGCCCCAGATCACCCTCCCCACGCTCACGTCCATGCGTTCCTCAACGAAGAGGACGCCGTGGAAGTGATCGGGCATGGCAACCTTGCCGAGGATGCGGAGGTGACGGCCGTGGAGAAGCTCGGCGTCGGGGATTTTCTCCCACTCTTCCTCCACCGCCCTGCCCAGCGGAGTGAGGTCAACAGCGGGATGGACAGGGTCCATATTGAGCTTGCCAAAGAGGGGATCGCGATGAGCGATGACGATGGTGATGAGGTAGATGCCGCGCTCGTAATAGTCGTGGCCTTTGTAACGCGGACGGTGGGAGGGGTATTGAAAGACGGGGCAGTCTTGAGGCATGGTCGGATGAGGTGCTGAGTATGTGTTGGCAGTGGCAGGTCGATTAACGTTGCAAATATACGCCTTTTTTTCGACATTATTTCGAGACTTGCAAATATTCTTTCTGTTTTTTGTCGGGAAAGCATCGGTCTTCGCGTATTTGCAAAGGAGGGTTGACAAAAGATTGAGTAAAAAACTTAACTTTCGTCTTTCGCCCCTGCAACATTGAGTAAACTTCACTTAATTCGACCCAATTCAAGGGTCACCCCTCACCCCATGTATTATATTCATACCTCCCCCCCTTTATAGGGGGAGGGAGGTGAATATATATATACATAGGGGGGTGGATGGGGGCCCAGAATTGAAATTTATGGAAACATTAAGTTTTTTAGTCAATCATGAAATCTTCGATATTGTCGAACACGCATTTCTGGAAATATTCGGCCACCTGGGCATAGCTGTTGAAGGTCGATTCCTTCTGACCTTTCGCCTTGAGGTAGGCTGCGAGGCTCCACGGGTAATTCTGCATCTTGCGGAAATAGGGAGGAGCCGTGTCCAACGAACGCTTGAAGCAACGGTAAACAGAAGGACTTATCCTGGACTGTACCCATTCTTCGAATTTTGCTCGCGACTTGCTCAAGAGAATGGGTCGGTTGCCAAGCTTCGGGTGCTTTTGGCTGAACACTATGTAAACCGAGAGCCAAAGACAATTCTTGTTGAAGCAAGATGCCCTATTCGGACCATCGGTAAAATCTTTCGTGAAATTGACGAGCTTTTCCTCGTCAATACGAGGATGGATGAACGGCGAAGCAGTTTGCCGAGTGGCGGGACTCGACGAGGCATTCTGCTGTGGTGTAGATTGCGTCGATTCTTCATCCTCCGGGATGGAATCCGCATCGATTACAGGTGAATCAAAACCATCGGACTTACCCGAAGTTATCTTGCCGAAAAGGAACAGATCGTAACGCATCCTATTTCCATTGTACAGCTCGCATTTGATGAGATTGGCCCGATGAACCCTGGAGAAAAGAAACATGACATTGGATGCATTGACATAACGGTCGAACAAGTATTCCCTATTGAAGAGCATACTCCAGTCGTAAAGGTTTTCGGGGTCGGTTGTATCGCGCAGGATTTTGAGGATATAGCGATTCTTGACGAGCATCTCCCATTCATTGTCATCGTACAGACAGGCATAATCTTGCACATCGACCGATAGTCCATCGATAATTCGGCCCATCAGTTGTTCGTCAAGTTCTGCCAAATCCGCCCAATGCTGCTTAGAGAGTCTCACCAGCCTATCGTTCTTCAGCTTAATTGCCGACGCGCGCAGCTTAAAAAGATAATCGTCGGTTCTTTGGTCGACGAATTGCCTGAACTTTGAAATGACGTAATCCTTCAGTTCGTTACCCTGCATGAAGGACATCGGATGTTTCATCCGCCGCTGTATGCGATCGAACAGTTCGATGGTCTGGTTGATATAACTTTTAATCGTCGTTTCGATAACAACAGGCACTTGCACCAGTTCGTCAAGAGGGATTGGACCACCGCTGCCATTTGCCACATTCAATCTCTGGATAAACTCAAGATTCCCATCAGAGACAAACTTGAGATCGTTGTCCTCGTCACCATCCAAAGCCATCGACATGAGAGAACGAAGGCTATCGGACGAATCAACGAATTGACTGTAGGTGGTTTTAAGTGTCAGATAATTGAGTATGGAATCACGGGACTCAAGCGCAGAAGGCATAATTTTCATCAGGCTGCGGCATGCATCGAGATATTGGTCGAAAATACGACTCACAAAAAACAATGTTGCGTTGGAAGAAGGATTGACGAGAAAGAGTCCCTTATCTTCGAGTTTCCAGAAATCTTCAAGGCTCTTACTCAGTCTTTCAACCTTATCCCTTGCAAATAAATAATCCGAATCGGCATAATCACTATCAAACATCTAGGAGTGACAATTAGCAATTAACAATTAATAATTAACAATTAACAATTAAAAATTTCAATTAGCAATTAACAACTGACAATGAGTGGCTTGAGTTGCGAACAAGCCTTGACGGCCTGAAGGTCGCGAGCTAGTTGGTCTTTGAGATCGTCGAGCGATTCCATCTTGCGCTCATCGCGAATACGGTCGATGAAACGCAGGCTTAGCCGTTGACCATAGAGGTCGCCACTGAAGCCGATGAGATGCGCCTCGATGGTGAGACGATGCTCGTTCTCGACCGTGGGCCGATAGCCGATGTTGACCATTGCCGGAAAGCGGCGGGCATCGGAAAGTGTAGCAATGGCCGCATACACGCCTCGACGCGGAATAGCGCTTTCATTTCCAACGGCAGCAACGTTGGCCGTGGGATAACCCAGTCGGCGCCCTAGCTGATGACCGCGCACTACGGTGCCCGAAATCTCTTCGCCAGTGGTCACGAAACGGAACTGCTGGCCACGATACTCCATCTTGACCAAGTAGAATCGCACCAGGTCGGCAAGCAGACGGATAGCACTCTTTCGTGACAGCATTACCCGACGACAGAACTGATTGAGCGTAAGACCAGCCTCACCTTCCTTGGCAAGCAGGTCGAGAGCCGACGACTGCTGCTCGGTGAAACGCATCAGCGTACCGGCATCGTGCTGATCACTACGCCATAGGGCAAGATGTACGGGCGTGGCCACGATGTTCTCGTCGGCAACACGCACATAGGCACGCCAGCGGCCATCCTCTTCGCGCGCCATGACGGGACGGTCGGTCGAAGCGGGGATGGTGGCGATGAGCACCGTGTGACCTTCGGCTTTCACGGTCTCCCACGTGCAATCGACCTCGGGGCGGCATCCCGTGTGGGCAGCCGCATCGATCATGTAGATCTCCTCATCGCTGCGCACGCCGGCTATCGTCCCATTGTCGCGCACACCGACGAGCAGCCGTCCGCCGTCGGTATTGGCGAAGGCGGAGATACTGTGGGCAATCTTGCTCACGCTGGATATCTCGTATTTGAAATCCTGTTGCTGATGTTCGCCCTCGGCGATGAGTTCGCTCAGGCGGTCCTTGGGTTTCATTTCTCTTTCGATGTAATGGTTTTCTGGAAGGCCAGACGCGGGTCGCCGTTGGCCAGATGGATGATGCCACAATACGTGAAGCCGTACTTTCGAAGCAGGCTCTGCATTGTCTTGTTGTCGGCATGGGTGTCGATACGCACAGTGTCGGTGAGTGCAAAAGCATAGTCGAGCACACGACGCATCACGCCATGTGCCTTCGGACCCGAAGCCACGCGATGGATCACATAGTATGGATGCTCGTTGAGCCATTGGCCGTCATAGATCACGGCATACGTCGGGTCGGGGCCTTCAACGAGCGCGAAAGTGGCCACGGGCTCACCCTCCTCCTCCACTACATAGCTGACGCCACGCTCAACGTCGTTCTCGATCTGCTGAGGTGAGGGATGACCGTTGGCCCATTGATGAATATTGCCTTCGGCCACCATCTTCTTGCGTGCCTCGTCGATAAGGGCAAGGATGAAAGGTATATCTTCTTTGGTAGATTTTCGTATCATAGAGTTTTGTGAACTTGTCGATTCTAATTTTGGCACAAAGGTAGTATTTTCTGACCAAACTACCAAAAAACTGAACAAATAAAAGTAAAAATGCAAACGTTTGTCTGTCGATTTACATAAAAATCGTGAAAAAAGGGGATTTTCTCCTCCCAAAAGACGATTATTTGCGAAAAAAGAAGTATCTTTGCACCTGGAAAAATAAAATAATAGCGTTCAATCATTACAATGGCCGAAACCCGAGAGTCTGTCTTTCAGCAAATCAACGAAGTACTTGCGACCTATCAGCCCATCTCACTCGAAGAGATGAGCGCAGTGAAGTTGATGAACCGTATCGACACGAAGTTCGTCATCCCGCTGGTGCAACTCAAGCCCCTGCTTCTGACTGCAGCCTCGCAGTACTACGTCCAGATGCTCAACGGCAAGCCCACAGCGGGTTATCACACCATCTACCTCGACACCGACGACCACCGCATGTACAATATGCACCAGACAGGCCGCAAGGTACGACAGAAGATCCGTGTACGCACCTACGAGGAGACGGGCGCGACCTTCCTTGAGGTCAAGAACAAGAACAACCACGGCCGCACAAAAAAGAAACGCATCGAGGTGCCGAGTTTCGAGAGCGTGTTCCAAAGCGAGGAGGCCAACCAGTTCCTGATCGAGAAGTCGTGGTACACCATCGACCAACTGCATCCGCACGTCGAGAACTTCTTCGACCGTATCACCCTCATCAACCACGGTATGACCGAACGCCTCACCATCGACCTGGGCTTGCGGTTCCACAACTACGACATCGACACACGCGCTGACATCGGGCACTGCGTAGTCATCGAACTGAAACGCGACGGCCTCATCCATTCGCCCATGCAGGACATCTTCCTCGACATGCGCATCCTCCCTGGAGGCTTCAGCAAGTACTGCATCGGCAGCGCCTTCACCAATCCCGCCCTTCGCCACAACAACCTCAAGGAAAAGATGCACCGTGTGGAGCGTTTCCGCCAGATGCAGGAGGGATTGCTGATAGATTGATGTTTGTCGCGACAAAGCTGCACTTCGGTGTGACATATCATAGCGACCCACTGTAATTGTTAATTGTTTATTTTACCACAATTGTTATTTGTTAATTTTTAATTGTTAATTATACACCACCTATGGATCCAGATTTTATCGATGTAGGCTCCGAACTGATCAAGCCAATTGGCATGACCGACTTTTTGTTGCGTCTCCTCATCAACGTGCTCTTCGTGATCGGCATCATCCACTTCCTCTACTATCGCCGTTCGCGTCGCGCCGACTACTACTTCACTTTTGCCATCATCTCGCTCTCGACCTTCATGATCGTGGCATTGCTGGGCACCGTGAAACTCAAGACAGGTTTCGCGTTGGGCCTGTTTGCCATCTTCTCGATCATACGTTATCGAACGGAGTCGATGCCTGTGCGCGAGATGACCTATCTGTTTGCCATCATCGCCATCTCGGTGGTCAACGCCCTGGCGGGTGATGCCGTAGGCTGGATCGGCCTCATTGCCATCAATGTCATCTTCGTCGTCGCCATCTCTTTGGCCGAACTGACACGCAAGATGAAGCACCTGGCCTGCAAGTATGTCAAGTATGACCGCATTGAGCTCATCGTCCCTGCACGTCGCGCCGAACTCATTGCCGACCTCGAGAAACGTCTGGGCATAACCGTTCGTCGTGTAGATATTGGAACCGTCAATTTCCTCAAGGACATGGCGCTCCTCAAGGTTTGGTATGAGCCAGAGGACGGCAACGAAGAAAACACGGTCGATGAACTTATCAGAAAGGTACCCAATTTTTAAGGTTAAGAAAGGTTCTGAAAAGTTCGAAAGGTTAAGAAAGGTTGCTCACTTCGCAGCGCGCGAGCAAAGCTCGGAACGAAAGGCTTTCAGAACCCCTCTTAACCCCTCTTAACCTCTCAAACCCCTCCTAACCCCTCTTAACCTCTCAAACCCCTCTTAACACCTCTTAACCCCTCTTAACCAGTGCATAAAATACTTCTCTTCCTCCTGGCCATGCTCCCCATGGTCAGTATGGCGCAGTCGGATGCCGGATTGTGGACATCGGTCGGCATCGACAAGAAAATCAACAAGAAACTCTCGTTCGGCCTTGAAGGTGAATTCCGTTCGCGCAACGACTTCAAGACTGCCGACCGCTGGAGCGTGGGCCTCGATGCCACCTGGAAGTTCAATAAGAAGTTCCGCGTGGCTGCTGGCTACGTCCTCCTCAACGACAACCGAAAGGAGAAAATCAGTTACAACAATGACGATCCCACGTCGGTCAACTACTACAACAACTGGCGTCCCTCCTATTGGACCGTCCGCCATCGTGTGTTTGCCGGCTTCGGCCTGAGCACCGACGTCGGGCGCTGGTCATTCTCGCTGCGCGAACGCTGGCAATACACCTATCGCCCCGAGAAGACCACCACACGCTACGACTTCGATAACGCGAAGTGGGAGGACACCACCGTCAAAGGAAATGCCGGTAGTGTGCTGCGCAGCCGTATTCAAGCAGAATACGACATCCCATTGTGCACCTGGACCCCCAACGCCAGCGTGGAACTCTACAACGCATGGTCTGTCCAGAAAGTGCGCTACACCATCGGTGCCGACTGGAAGATCAACAAGAAGAACTCCTTCAGCTTCTATTATCGCTTCCAAGACAATCGTGGCAGTTCGGATGATGGAGATTTAGATATGCACATCATCGGCTTGGGTTATAATTTCAAATTCTAAGCAACAATGAAAAAAAATATCATCTATATACTGATGGCTCTAGCTACCGTAGGCTTCACAGCATGCGAGAACGACGATACCGACTTCAGCGACATCATCAACAACAATTCGAGCGGTGGATCACAAGGCGGTGAAAGCGGCGGAGAAGAAGGTGGTGGTGAAGAAGGTGGCGGCGCTGGTGGCAACACTTCCGACCTCACCATTACCCAGAGCAGCAGCCTTTCGAAAGCTGTTGAAATCAACTGGACCAGCGTTGCTGCCGAATTAACCGTGGCTTCCGACATCTATTCCTCCCTCACCTTCGAAGGAACGGGCACACAGGTCATCATTACTTCGAGTGCCAGCCTCACCGACGAAGTGACCTACACCCTCAGCGGTACTGCCAGCAAAGGTTCGTTCTTCCTCAATGGTTCGACCGATGCCACCGTGGCCTTCAACGGCCTTACCCTCACCTGCGCCGACAGTGCTGCTGTCAACATCCAGAACGGCAAGCGCATCAACGTCGTTGTCGAGGGCAACAACACCATCAAGGACGGAGCGAAGAGCAGCGGCAAAGGTGTTCTGGTGATCAACGGGCATTCACAGTTCAGCGGCTCAGGCACATTGACGCTCTACGGCATGGCCAGTCATGCCTTCTGGGCTGACGAATACATCCAGCTCAAGCAATCGTTCACCGGAAGCCTTGTCGTGACCTACGCAGCAAGCGACGGCATCAATGTCAACCAATACTTCGAGCAAAACGGCGGCACAGTGAAGATTTCGGGCATCATGGGCGATGGTCTGCAGGTCAATGCCGATGAGAAATATACCGGCTACGTCAACATCAACGGCGGCACCATCGACATCAGCGCGGCGGGTGCAGGATGCAAGGGCATCAAGGCAGCAGGATACATTCGCATCGACGACGACAAGTCGGCACCTGTCATCACTGTTGCCAACAGCGGCACGGGCACCTACGACGACACCAACAAGAAGGCAGTAGGTGCTGCCTGTATGGCAAGCGATGCAGATATTACCATCGACGCAGGCACCATCACGCTCAGTGCAACGGGCAATGGCGGCAAGGGATTGAAGTGCGACTCCACATTCACGATGAATGGTGGTACGCTCACAATCTCAACGACGGGCGTAGGATATACCTCCAATGGCGACAGCACTTATCCAAAAGGACTTAAGGCAGGTACCGACAGTGGCACGCTTGCAGGCGGCATCGTCATCAATGGCGGCAATGTCAGCGTCACCGTCAGCGGAAAGGCCAGTGGTTGCGAGGGCATAGAGAGCGACAACATCATCACCATCAAGGGTGGAGTTACCACCGTCAATGCCTATGACGACGCCATCAACTCAGGCAGCGACATGACTGTCGAAGGTGGCTGCGTCTATGCTCGCTCGACCAACAACGATGGTATCGACACCAATGGCAACTGCTACATCAAGGGCGGATTGGTCTATGCCATCAGTGGCAATGCTCCCGAAGTAGCTATCGATGCCAACAGCGAAGCGCAGAAGAAACTCTACGTCTCAGGCGGCACCATTGTTGCCCTTGGCGGACTGGAGTCGGGCGCCAGCCTCTCGCAGACCTGCTATGCTGCTTCCTCGTGGAACAAGAACACCTGGTATGCACTAACATACGGCAGCGAGACCTTTGCCTTCCAGACCCCATCGAGCGGCGGCACCACGATGGTCGTCTCTGCTCCTTCTACCCCATCGCTCCAGAGCGGTGTCAGCGTTTCGGGCGGCACGGAGATCTTCGACGGCGCAGCCTACACAGGTGCCTCGGTGAGCGGTGGCACTTCCGTCACGCTCTCCAACTACACGGGCGGCAATCAGGGCGGTGGTCCTGGTGGTGGAGGTCCCGGTGGCGGCGGACATCCGGGTGGATGGTGAAGATATAATTCCGGGATTTCGACAATAATCAGGGCGGCACTCCGAGTTTCGGAATGCCGCCCTGATTATTATAATCGGTCCTTATTTCAGCTTGAAATATCTATACTTGATGTCATAAGCGAAGAACAACTCCATACGGATGTCACGTCCCTCGTGCTCCTTCAACTGCTTGATTAACTTCTCAGCCATCTTTCGTTCGGTCTTATTGAAACCATTCGGGTCCTTCAATTTCTTCTCTGCGTTGGCAATCAACTTAGGCAAGGTGTCGGCGGGAACCGATGGGAGCGTGAGACGACTGCTGGAGCTAATGGGCATATAGATGCCTCCACCCAAGTCACGACACTCGGTGCTTTCCTGAATATGCTCACCTTTTTTCTCGGCCTTCAGGATGCCCCAATCGTCTTCCACCACATGGAGACGACTGACAGTTCGACGGGTTCTCTTCTCTTTGACTTTTTCTCCCTGTTCATTGACCTTCTCCCGCTCAGTGGTACGTGTTTCGACATATTCGAGCACATCGATCATCTTGTCATCCTGTTCGTAGGAACCCACCAACTGGAACTTGTCGCGTGCCGAACCATGGCGTCCCCAATCCTCATAGTCATCATAGACCTCATCAAAGATGTCGGGCATGATGAGGAGTTTATTTTTGTAGAGGGTCTTCTGTTCGTCGGCGGTGAGGTTCTCGTTGCATTCGACAATCTTCTGCTCCGAGTCGGTAATCTTCCCATTCGCATACGTGCGTACCAACGAAACCTTCGCCTTCAGCGATGGGTGATCGAGCGCTAGGTTAAAGATCTTTTTATAGCCGGCCAATGCAAGGGCACTCTTCAGCAGAATCATGTATTTCTTCGGAATAATATTGAAGATCAAGTCCATGTCGTTCATACGGGCATCATACTTCACAGCAGCCTGCCAGGAATCGATGCGCGACCTGTTTTCATTGGCCTTGTCCCAAACGTGACGCAGTACGTAATGTGCAGGTGTCTCGCCGTCGGGAGTGACGATGGCGGGAGGCAACAGCATCAGTTTCTCACTCAGTGCCTCGTTGTGAACCAGCGTCTCACCCTTGACGAGAGTGAGTTCACGACGTACGGTCTGCTGACCCATACACGAGTATTCCACCTTCAGATTGCCTGCGGGAAGTTCGTCGAGCATATATTCGCCCTTTTCGTTAGCAGCTATACCGCGATTGGCAGATGCGATATAGACCGTGGCATAAGGGCAAGGCGTACTGTCGTTGAGCAAAATGACTCCTTGCAGAGTCTGTGCCACACTTGGCAGCGCAGAAAGCGCTACAAGCAGGAACGGAATTAAAATCTTTTTCATCTTTATTTTATTTATAAAAATCTCATCAAGCAAAGGTTTTCAATCTTACTTGACCTTAAAGTAATGGTACTTGATATCGTAGCCGAAGCTGATTTCGAAGCAGACGTCGCGATCCTGATGCTGCTTCAGTTGCTTGATCATTGCATCAGTTGCTTGTTTTTGTGTCTTGCTCCAATCCGAACGATCCTCTTTCTCCAATCTCTCAATCTCTTTGGGGATCTCCTCTTTTGAATAGAGAGGCATGCTGAGATGAACGCTGGAACTGATGGGCATGTAGATGCCGCCACCCATATCGCGACATTCGTTCAAATAGTGCGATAGATCATTCTGTTGTTCATATTTCAGGACACCCCACACGTCCTCCACAACGTGAAGTTTCATAGTGGTATTGACAATCTTCTTGGTCTTTATAGTGTCTCCGGCCTCATTTACCTTTTTCTCTTCTCTTGTAGAGGTTCTGACATATTCGAGCACGTCGATGGTCTTGCCATCCAGTTCGTACGTGCCCACCAATTCGAACTTGTCGCGATTCGAACCCTTGCGCCCCCAACTTGCGTCCGGGTCATAAACCTCATCGAAAAGATTCGAGTCGATGAGCATCTTGTTTTCGCAAAGTGTCTTCTGTTCGCTGCTGGAAAGCGGCTCGTTGCTTATCACCTTTTGTTCCACATTCTTCACCTTACCCTTCTGATAGGTACGAAGCATCGATACCTTGGCTTTAAGGGCAGGATGGTCGAGGACCAGGCTGACTATTCTCCTGTAACCGGCCACTGTGGCTGCGGTCTTCATGAGAAATATGTACTTCTTGGGAATAGCATTGACGATAAGATCGATGTCATTCAATCCGAGGTCATACTTTACTTCGGCCTGCCACGTGTCGATGCGCTTGCGGTTCTCGTCGGCCTTGTCCCAAACGTGACGCAGCACGTAATGTGCAGGACTTTCGCCATCGACAGTCACAATGGATGGAGGCAGAAGCATCAGTTTCTCGCTCAGCATCTCGTTGTTAACCAATGTCTCGCCCTTGACTAGAGTGAGTTCGCGACGCACAGTCTGCTGACCCATGCATGAGTATTCCACCTTCAACTTTCCTGCAGGAAGCTCGTCGAGTGTATATTCTCCCTTTTCGTTGGCGGCAATACCACGATTGGCAGACGCGACATAAACAGTGGCATAAGGACAAGGCGTACTGTCGTTGAGCAAAATGACTCCTTGCAGAGTCTGTGCCACACTTGGCAGCACGGAAAGCGCTACCAGCAAAAGAGTGATTAATAAATTCTTCATATTATTTATCGGAGTTATTTCAATACCACTTCCACCGGGCAGTGGTCGCTACCAAAGATCTCGTTATGGATGCTGGCACCTTCAAGACGGTCGGCAAGACGACTGCTGACCAGGAAATAGTCGATGCGCCAACCGGCGTTCTTCTCGCGTGCCTTGAAACGATAGCTCCACCACGAATAAGCTCCTTCGAGCGTAGGATAGAAATGGCGGAAGGTGTCGATGAAACCGGCATTGAGATGCTGAGTCATCTGCGCACGTTCCTGGTCGGTGAAACCGGCGTTCATGCGGTTGGCCTTGGGATTCTTGATGTCAATCTCCTCGTGTGCCACGTTCATATCGCCGCACACGATGATGGGTTTCTTGGCGTCAAGTTCCTGCATAAACCGACGGAAGGCTTCATCCCACGTCATACGGTAGTCGAGACGACGCAGGCCGTCCTGCGAATTGGGCGTATAGACGGTGATGAGAAAGAAGTCGGGATATTCGAGTGTGATGACGCGACCCTCATGATCGGAGGTTTCTGCACCCGTTTCGTCAGTCCAACTACCTATTCCATAGTGGACCGAAAGGGGTTCATGTTTCGTAAAAATTGCGGTACCCGAGTATCCCTTCTTCTCGGCATAGTTCCAATAGGACCGATAGCCCGGGAATTCGATATCGAGTTGACCCTCCTGCATCTTGGTCTCCTGCAAGCAGAAGAAATCGGCATCGAGCGTCTCAAACACTTCCTTGAAGTTTTTGCCCACTACGGCACGAAGGCCGTTTACATTCCAACTGATGAATTTCATATATTTATCGCATTTTTGGGTGCAAAAATAACGATTATTTATCCTATTTCCAAATATTTGGACGAAAAACGGCAAAAAAATCCGAATTGGTTTGGGTATAATTCGATATTTTAATATATTTGCGGCTGAAATTTGCAATATCTTTGCCTCGAATCTTTTCTACGACATGAAGAAGGAACAACAGATAGTTTCGGCTTTCGACTTCAAAGGGAAAATCGCTGCCGTACAACCTTTTGGGAACGGGCACATCAACGATACATTCCGCGTCATCACCGAGGGCGATGACACTCCCGACTACGTGCTGCAACGCATCAACCATCATATCTTCCGGAATGTGGATATGCTGATGGACAAC
This sequence comes from Bacteroidales bacterium, assembly GCA_017519885.1. GTDB lineage: Bacteria > Bacteroidota > Bacteroidia > Bacteroidales > UBA3663 > Liminaster. The sequence continues at coordinate 24,828 of JAFWRO010000058.1, forward strand.
ATCATCGCTGTCACCGATCATATTCGCAAGAAACTGGAACAGCAAGGCGTCAAAGACCTCGACCGCCGCGTGCTTCGATTCCTTCCCACACACGAAGGTAAATATTACCATTTCGACGACGAATCGTATTGGCGACTGATGATTTGCATCGCCGATTCTGAGAGCTTCGATGTGGTCGATGCCAAGTATTCGCACTTTGCTGGTCTTGCCTTCGGAGAGTTCCAGAATATGCTGGCAGATATCCCCATCGAGTTGGGCGAAACCATTCCCAACTTCCACAATATGGAGTTCCGCCTTGAGGAGTTCCGTGAGGCAGTTCGCAACAATCGGGCTGGACGGGCTGCCAAAGTGAGCGACCTCATCGACGGCATCGAGCAAAGGGCCCAAGCGATGTGCGAAGGCGAACGCCTCCATCGTGCAGGACTCCTGCCCAAGCGCATCTGCCATTGTGACACGAAGGTCAACAACATCCTCTTCGACCGCGATGGACGGGTGCTTTGCGTCATCGACCTCGACACTGTGATGCCGAACTTCATCTTCTCCGACTACGGCGACTTCCTGCGCACAGCAGCCAACACCGCTGCCGAAGATGAACCCAACCTCAGCCGCGTGGGCTTCGACATGGAGATCTTCGAAGCATTTACCCGCGGCTATCTCGAAAGCGCACGTTTCCTCACCGACATCGAGATTTCGCACCTCCCCTATGCCGCTGCACTCTTCCCATATATGCAGACCGTGCGATTCCTGGGCGATTACCTCAATGGCGACACCTACTACAAGATTGCCTATCCCGGGCACAACCTCGTCCGCGCAAGGGCACAGATGAAGTTACTCCAGAGCGTAGAAGAGTGCATGCCCAGGATGAAAGAGTTCATTGCGACTTTAATCTCATAAATAATTATAGTGCCTATAGTATTTATAGTCACTATAGCCACTATAGTCACTATTAAAAAATCCCCCCCAAAAAACATGAAACGCCATTTAATTCAGCTACTTCTTGCAGTACCAGTAATCTGCAGTATCATCCTTTGCGGATGCAACAGCAACGCACATAATAGCCGCATCATCCCCGTGGAAACACCCGCTCGTCCTGCGGGACAGAAAGACGTGCTCGGGCTTCGCCTTCCACCCATCGATACCATTCGAGTCGGCTTCATCGGCCTCGGCATGCGAGGCGAGGATGCCGTCTATCGCTATACCAATCTCCCTGGTGTGGAAATCAAGGCGCTCTGCGACCTGCATCAGGAGCGTGCCGATTCATGTCAGCGATTCCTTCGTGCAGCAGGCATGCCCGAAGCAGACACTTATGCAGGCAGCGAGGATGCCTGGAAGGCAGTCTGTGAACGTCCCGACATTAACCTGATCTACATCTGCACCGATTGGATCGACCACGCTCCCATGATGCTCTATGCCATGGAACACGGCAAGAACGTGGCTTGCGAGGTACCCGCAGCCCTGACTATGGAGGAAATCTGGGATGTGATCAACACTGCCGAACGCACACAACTCCATTGCATGATGCTCGAGAACTGCGTCTATGATTTCTTCGAGATGACGACGCTCAACATGGCTCAGCATGGCGTCTTCGGAGAACTGATGCACGTCGAGGGAGGCTACTTGCATTGCCTCGAACCTTATTGGCCCGAATATGACGACGACTGGCGCATGAAGTACAACAAGGCACATCGTGGCGACGTTTATCCAACGCACGGTATGGGTCCTGCCTGTCAGTTGCTCAACATCCATCGCGGCGATCGCATGAAGACGCTCGTTTCTATGGACACCAAGGCAGTCGCTTTGCCTGAATATCTGAAGGAAGCACGCGGCGAAACTGTCGATGTGGCCAATGGAGATCATACCATGACGATGGTCCGCACCGAACTCGGCAAGAGCATGCTCATCCAGCACTGCACTGCTACTCCCCGACCTTATAGCCGCCTCTATGAACTGACTGGCACAAAAGGTTTTGCACAGAAATATCCGAGACCCGGCTACTCCATCAACTCACACAGTTTCGTCAGCGATGCCGTGCGCGATTCCTTGACACAAGCCTATCGCAGCCCTATCCTCACCGCCGACCTCGAAGAGAATGCCCGTCGCGTGGGCGGTCATGGTGGCATGGACTTCATCATGGACTATCGCCTCGTCTATTGCCTGCATCTCGGCCTTCCTCTCGACATGGACGTCTATGACCTTGCCGAGTGGTGCTGCATCAGCCCCCTCTCTGCCCTCTCGCTCGAAAATGGCTTTGCTCCCGTCGAAGTCCCCGACTTCACCCGTGGTAAATGGAACAAGATCCAGGGCTTCCGCTATGCATTTGAATGATTTATCATCCCGAATTTGAGTATTATCGAATCATAAGAAAAATGTGAGCTAAATCGACTAAGTGTCCCAAGGAAATAGAACATGTCGATTTAGCTCACAAATTTTATAATTTGTAAAAAAGATACTTACTCCTTCACCAGCGCATTGATGTAACTGCGGACGGTAGAATAGAGAAGTTCAAACTGCTTGACGGCTTTCTGTGCATCGGTTGCGTCGATTTCCTCGTAACCGATGCGATTGTTTTCTATGAGACTGGAAGGAATCCAAGTTCTACGGATAGTCACCGACGGAGGGTTGATTTCAAGATATTGGCACTCTGTGTGGCCATCCTGAGGGTTCTGTTGAAGGTTGAAATAGAGCTGGTCGAAAAAGCGATAAGCTCTGCCAACTTGAATATGATCAGTAGGAATACCCTTCAGCGAAATGACGTACTGGCGAATCTGCATGAGCGACTTATAGAATAAATCAATGCCTCGCTGGTACTGTGCTTCCGTAATCTCCTGCATGAGGATGTCGCTCGCCTCTTTTGTATCGATAAGATGATGCTCAATGCTTATATTGTTGTCTCCCGAGTATTCAAGCGAATCGCAACGATAATTTGCGCCATATCCGGGAGGCGTATAGATGCCAAGTACGCGATAGAGGCGGCACTCTCGGAGATAGCGCCGCCCAACGTAGTAACGTCCGATGAAAGGATCTTGTTCCATTATTGGAGTTAAGAAGGGTTTGGAGGGGTTAAGAAGGGTTAAGGGGGCTCTCCCCTTAAGCAGGGGGATTGAGGGGATCTAATATGCCAAAAGATACCAGAGATCTCGCAGATATTGCTCGGGATCCCATTCGTAGTTGAAGGTCCACTGGGCAGTCATCTCATAATTGCGGGGAGAGCCCACGGCCTGCTGGAGATTGTCGTCGAGCCAATGGCCTTGACCACCTTCGCGAATGCAATGATAATAATAGACGCGATTGCCCCACGGACAGGGATCGAGCACTTTATCGGAATAGGCATACTGGATGTTAGCATCGAGAATCTGCTCTGAAAGGTGGCAGTTGAGCAGATAGATCTGATGGTCGTGATGATAACGGCCCAAGAGTGTGGGGGACTTGGCATCAAACCAGGAATCCTTGACAACAAATTTCTTCAAACGATTGCCACGACCGTCGTGCCAAAGGATGGCGCGGCCATCGCCGTAGAATTTGCAACGTGTAGCAAAGCACCAACCACGTGGGCACATGAAATCCACACCCGGGCAACGCAGATCTAGGTCGGCATGATAGTACATGCCTTCGCCCTCAAGTGCCCAAAGCGAAAGTGCATCGTTGCCATCGGCCCATACATTGCAGTTGACGATGATGGTATGGTTGGCACGTCCGTAGATGGCCATCTGATGGACGGTGGTCTCTTCGACTGTTGTTCCGTAGTTGTTATAGACAGTCATGCCACTGATGACGCAGTTGTCGGCCTCCTCGGTGAGTACGATCACACCCATGTGTACCTTCTTTCCCTTATATTCGGGCACAGTGATGGTATTGCCTGTTTCGGCGAGGATGAGACGTGTGCTGTCGCGATCCTCTCCCACTAGCACGATGTTCGGCTTGTCGATGATGACCTTCTGACGATAGATACCATTCATGACAAGAATCTTGAAAGGTTCCGTGCCTTCATCGGGAGCCTGTTCGATGGCTTTTTGGATGCTTTCGCCAGGACGTACCACGATGTCGAAATTCTTGGGATTAACGACAGGTTTTCGATCCATGTCGATGAGACCAGTTTCGTTGGCGCCCTTGGTGGTGAGACTGATCTTCACCTTATGTCGCTTGTCGTACTTGTCTGCCCAAGTCTCATAGAGCGGATATAATTCTGCAGGACGTGTGACATACCAACCGTAGCCATTGCGGCGTTCGGGACCAATCTGATCGAGGTGCTTGCGCGGCAGACCATCACGATCGCAAACGTAGGGTTCAACATTTACGAGGTCGTAGAAACGGCCCCAAAGCGGTGAAGCCGTAGGATCTTTCTCCAGATGCGTGTCGGCATCGGTATCGTTTCGTCCTTGACGGGCTCGCACGTAGCGCAGGCCAGTGAGTTTATAGGTATCGAGCCACTTCATGCCTCCATGCACAGCCGCCTTGACGCGCTTGTCGGGATTAGGCAACTCCATAAGCAGGCGCAGTATGCCTGCGCTCTCCGACGGACCGTAGGATGGCAGTTCGTAGGCACGGGCAGCAGCCGGTTCGAATGTCTCGTGGTCGTGCTGCTGACACCAGATGGTAGGCTTGCCCTTCACGCGAATCTGTGTATTGAGGATGCAGTCGATGCCTTTGTCGAACGATGTGCGAAGCCTTTCACGGAGTTCGTCGTCGATAAGGTCGCCCCCATAAATGTCGCGTCCCTCGAAGAGGTCGCGGAAGAGGGTGAGTGTGTTCACCATGGCGTCATCATTATAAGTGATGTGCACCTGATAGCCACGGTTGTTGGGCCAGAACTGTGGCCAACCTCCATTCTCGTATTGTCCGCTGAGCAGGTATTCCACGCCACGACGGAAACCTTCCTTATAACGCTGTTCGCCCGTCTGCTTGTAGAGACGTGCCAGATATTTCATCTGCATCGTGGTGGCTCCGTTGTCGATGGTCGAATCGTCGTCACGTTGCTTGTCGCGTGCTATTCTTGCACGTTCCTCGGGAGTGAGGTTGCGTGCCATGTCGATATTCTTGGGCCAACCGCCCGTGACACGCTGATAGAGCAGCATCTGGTCGCCAATGCGTCGAGCCTCGTCGGTTTGGAAGAATGCATCATCGGTGGCACGCATCGGATTACGAGGTTGTGCGATAAGGCTCACGGATAAAAGACTGCAAACAAGCAGCAACAGGATTCGGATGGAAAGATGTCGTTTCATGTGTTGGTGTGGATTGATTAATACGCTGCAAAAATAACGAATAATTCCACAAACTCCAAGTTTTTGTCCATAATTCTTCCATTTTTGCACAAAAGAAGACACGAGGATACCATCCTATTCATTTTTTATTTATCTTTGCAACGCAATTTTCAACAAATAGATATGGAAAAAGACCCGATGCAATGGGAAGTGCTTGACAGCGAATACCTCTTCAAGCGTCCCTGGCTGACCGCAAGACGCGAACACGTGAAACTGCCCACAGGAGCCGAAATACAGGATTTCTACATCTTGGAGTATCCAGATTTCTGTAACGTCATCGCCATCACCAAGGAAGGACATTTCGTACTCGAACGGCAATATCGTCATGCCCAACAAATCACAGGCTACGAGATTCCCGCAGGATGTGTCGAGCCAGGGGAAGATGCGATGGAAGGCGCCAAGCGCGAACTTTATGAAGAGACTGGTTATTCAGGCGGCGAATGGCGTCATTTCATGACCATCAGTCCCAATCCTGGAACATGCACCAACTACAGTCATACGTTCCTCGCCATCGGCGTGGAGAAGGTATCTACACAACATCTGGAGGAATCGGAAGACATCCGTATCGAACTTTTCAGCGAGGAAGAAGTCTTCGACATGCTCCAACGAGGAGAGTTTCATCAAGCCATGATGGTCGCTCCGCTGTGGAAATACTTTGCTGAAAAGCACAGCCAAAATAACCCTTTATAGCCCATTTGTTATCGTCAGCAGCCAAGCTTGGCTGCTTGCAAAACAACCATACAAAACCGCCCCAATGATCAAAGCCCTAATATTCGACTTCGGCAAGGTGCTCGTCGATTACGACTTCGCACATATCATCGACCCGCTCTTTGACAACGAGGAGGACAGACAGGAGTTCTACACCTTCTTCGCCTCGTTGGAGTTCATCAACGAACTGGATCGCGAAGTCACCCCTTTTATCGACATCATCCGCCGCAAACAACAGGAGTATCCTAAATACACCGAGCAACTTCAAGTATTTTTCGACAAGTACGTGGATTTCGTGACGGGTGAAGTGCCTGGCATGAAATTGCTTTTGGAAGAACTAAAGGCCAGTGGTTTCGAACTCTATGGCCTCACCAACTGGAGCAGCAAGGTGCATCAGGTGATGAAGAACTACGACATCTTCGATCTGCTCGACGGACAGGTCATCTCGTCGGAAGTGCATCTTCTCAAGCCAGAGCCCGAGATTTACGAACATTTGCTCGAAAAGTTCGACCTCCAAGCAGAAGAATGCGTCTTCACCGACGACAAGGCCATCAATGTCGAAGGTGCAGCGAAAGTTGGTATGCACGGCATCGTCTTCCATGATGCGGCACAATATGTACACGAACTGAAGGCAATTATCGAACAATCCGCATGAAGAAATACATCGGCATCCGTTACGCCAAGGCTGAACGTTTTGGAAAACCAATACCTACCCCCGACCTACGGTCGGTGGACGATGTTGAGTGCCGGGTGACCATCTGCCCACAGAATCCTTCGAGACTCGACACATTGCTCGGACTCATGTCGAGCGGAGAAGAGCAGAGCGAGGATTGCTTGCGGCTCTCCATCTTCACAACTTCAACCGATGGCAAGCATCCCGTCCTGGTTTGGATTCATGGAGGGGCTTACTTGACGGGAAGCGGGATGTATCAGCGCTATGATGCCAGCGAGATTTCGAAACAAGGCGATATCGTCGTAGTCAACATCTCCTATCGTATGGGTGTGTTCGGATTCTATTACGACAAAGGAAAGGATATCGTGAACCTCGGCCTGCAGGATCAGGTCTGCGCCCTGCAATGGATTCAACGGAACATCCGTCTCTTCGGTGGTGATCCTGAGCAGGTGACCGTCTTCGGACAATCAGCGGGAGCTCATAGTGTACTTTGTCATATTGCCCAACAGAAGCAAGTGCTTTTCCAAAAGGCTATCATCGCCAGTGCACCATTCATTCCCGCTACTTCCAAGGCACAAGCCAAGAGGACTCGCAAGTTCCTTTCTTTCCTCAACGACGACCCCAAGACAGCCCAGCTTACGAAGATGCTCGAAGCACAATATAACGCTTCGCACGGCACCCTTGGCGGTATGCCTTTTGCGCCCGTCTGCACCGACATCAAGGCACCCGAACAAATCATTCCTGGGCTGAAATCCGTTCTTATCTGGACGCAACAGGACGATGCCCTGCCCTTCGTTCCTTTCCGTTTCCTGAATGGCATCGTGACAAGGATCGTCTTTCGCTGGCCAGCCGAGAAATATGCGAAACATCTTGAAAAGAAAGGTGTGAAAACGGAAACGTGGTTGCTGGATTGGAGACACGGACAATCATCATTCGGGGCCATACATTGCCTGGAATTACCCTTGATCTTCGGAACGTGGGAGCAATGGAAGGATGCACCCTTCCTGGAGGGTGTGAGCAGGCAGGAATATGAAGAAAAAGGCGCTGCATTCAAGCAGCGCCTCATAGAGTTTGTATCAGCCAAACTTGGCTGATGACACCGACAAACAAACAGGACAAACAATCAATTGTTAACTGTTATTTGTTAATTGTTATTTAGTTAACCGTTGTCGATATTAGTCATCACGTAGTTGAGGAGTTTCTCGGGCGAAGCCATGAGTTCCTGGCGGGTGTGCTTGTCGTCGAAGCTCTTGAGATACTTGATGGTGTAGTCGATGATCGAGTCGCTGAACACACCTTCCGAACTGTAGATGGCACGATCCTTGTTGAGCTCATCGGCAGCCTCTTCACATGAACCGGGCAATTGCTCGAGTGCTTCCTGCACTTGGCGGTTGCTCTTGTCGTGAATATTCACACCGAGATCGACGTAGGTGCGTTCGGCCACCTCAAGTGCATCAGGCATCTCGAAGCCGTGACGAGCGGCACAGCAAAGAGCAGCCATCAGCAGATAGGTGTCGGCCATACCGTCGGAAGCACGCCATTCGAAGGTCTGCTTGATGGCAAGGTCTTTGTTGAGCGGTTTCTCGCAGGGATTGACCTTGCTGGCCATATCCATTTCGGTCTGCCATCCGAGAGGAACGCGCACCAGAGCAGAACGATTACTGAATGACCAGCACAACGAAGTCGGAGCCTCCTGATGGGGCACAAGACGCATGAATGAAAGTGGATGGGGATTACCAAAGGCGGGCAGTGATGTGCCTGCATCCATATAACCAGCAATAGCACGGCGTGCATTGTCGCTAAGTTTTCCGTTTTCAAGCATCATGCTCTTACCATCCTTGGTGAAGCGGCAATGCACGTGCATACCCGAACCAGCCTTGCCCACGGTGATCTTGGGCGCAAAGGTCAACTCTACACCATATTGATAAGCCAACTGACGCATGATCCACTTGGCAATGACTAACTGGTCGGCAGCGTCTTCGATGTTGGTCGGCAGGAATTCAATCTCATTCTGCTCATAAATCTTTCCATCCTCGGTGAAGTTGCCCACCTCGGAATGTCCGTACTTGATCTCGCCTCCGCACTCGGCAATCAGCTTCATGGCCTCGGTGCGCAGTTCAGCGAACTTGTTGAACGGTGCACTCTCGTGGTAACCACGCTGGTCCTCGACTTGATAGAGGGGATCCTGTTCGCCGATGACGTAGTATTCCAGTTCGCCCATCGTCTCCATCTGCATACCCGTCTTGCGGATGAAAGCCTCATTGGCCTTGTGCAGAATATACTGGGGTGATGACTCGAAGAATTCGCCATCACGATCGAGGAAAGCGCAGAGCACGTCGAGAGAAGGTTCCTCGGCAAAAGGATTGACGAAAGCCGTCTTGTAACGAGGCATCACGTAAAGGTCCGAACGTCCGGCCTCCACAAAGGGGAACAGGCTGGAACCATCGACACGTTCGCCAGCCTCAAGGATACCACGCAGATGCTCCTCGCTCTGGATTACGAAATTCAGTGTCTTCAAGCGACCGCCCCAACCGCAATAATGGAAATTGATGAAGCGAATGTCGTTCTCTTTGCAATAGTTGATGAGGTCCTCACGGGTGAAATCCTTGGGCTCCTTCTTCAAGAAACGCACCAATGGATTGGGACTCATCGAAATCTTGGAATTACTCATAATCAATCTGAAATTGTTGTTTGGAATAAGTGATTGAGGGCGCAAAGGTAAGGATAAACATTCATTTTGCCAAACATCGGCACGTTTTTCACGCTTTTTACGATGTCTTCGGTAACAAAATGCAAACAGAGATTACATTTATCAAAAAATAACCTAAAATAATCCGCAAAGACTTTGGAAAGAACGCAAGAAATCATTATCTTTGCCCACGAAAAAGGAATTTATGACTTAACCCCCACATTTATGAAAGCACTATTTATCGGAGGAACTGGCACTATCAGTTCGGCAATCACAAGGCTGGTGGCACAGACACCCGGCTGGGAACTTTATCTTCTGAACCGTGGCACCCACAAGAATGAAGTGCCCAAAAACGTAAAGACCATCATCGCTGACATCAACGACGAAGCCGCTGCCGAAATGGCACTTGCAGGCATGTCGTTCGATGTGGTTTGTGACTTTATCGGATTCGTTCCCGAACAGGTGGAACGCGACTATCGTCTTTTCAAGGGTCGCACGAAACAATTCATGTATATCAGTTCGGCCTCAGCCTACCACAAACCACTCTCCTCGCCTATCATCAACGAAGGCACCACGCTAGCTAATCCCTATTGGGAATATTCGCGGAACAAGATTGCATGCGAGGAACTGCTGATGCGTCATTATCGCGAAGAGCAATTCCCAATCACCATCATCCGCCCCAGCCATACCTATTGCGAACGCGGTGTGCCGGTGGCTGTTCACGGAAACAAGGGCAGTTGGTCAGTTCTGAAACGAATGCTCGAAGGGAAACCGGTCATCATCCCAGGTGATGGAACTACACTTTGGACCCTGACGCATAACTCTGATTTCGCTAAAGCTTTCGTCGGCCTGATGGGCAACAAGCACGCCATCGGCGAGGCATTCCAGATTACGGGTGACGAAAGCCTGACGTGGAACCAGATCCACGAGATCATTGCCAACATCCTTGGTGTAGAGCTAAAAGCATACCACGTCTCGTCGGACTTCCTGGCATCCGTAGGCTCACAGTACGACCTCTATGGCGGTCTGCTCGGCGACAAGGCTTGCACTGTAATCTTCGACAACACGAAACTGAAACGTGCCGTGCCCGAATTCGTGGCCACCGTCCGTTTCGACCAAGGTGCACGCATGGTCATTGAGCACATTCTGGCTCATCCGGAATTTCAGCAGGAAGATCCCGAGTTTGACGCTTGGTGTGACAAAATCATCGAGGCTTTAGAAGAAGCAAAAGGAAAATTATTATCTTAAGGATTCTAAGGGATATGAAGGGATTCTAAGGGATTTTAAGGATATAAGTTTCTTGGGCCCCTTCTCTCAACAGGGCGGAAGTAACGTCCCCAAATATCCCTTAATATCCCCAAATATCCCTTATTATCCTTTAATAACCATTTATGTTCATAGGTATCGATCTGGGCATCAGCGCCACCAAAATCATTTCGCTGAACGGTAAAGAGACCTGTTGCGAAGAAATCTGGGAAGATCGTTTCTCGGAGGACAAGCTGCAGAACTATCTGAAACGTCATCACATCGAAGCAACAGACATCGAGCACTTCGCCTTGACGGGAGTGGGCAATGATCAGTTCGGGGACTCGCTCCTCGGCTTTCCTGCAATTCACGTGGATGAGTTCGACGCCAATGCCAAGGCGGCGCGCTGGCTTTGCAAGGACGAGACATTCATCGTGGTGTCGCTGGGCACAGGCACCAGTTTTGTACTGCTTGATGGTCCAACATCAAAGCACCTTGGAGGCAGCGCTCTTGGTGGAGGTTCGCTCTATGGACTGTTCCGACTGATGCTTCCCGGTGTCGATTATTCGCAATTCCGTTCGTTGGCTGCGAAAGGCTCCTTGTCCAATATCGACCTTGAGATTGGCGACGTCAGCAAAGAAGCCTTGCCCAATCTTCCCCTCGACGTGACGGCCACCAACTTCGGCAAAGCGAGCCCCGACTCCAAGCCCGAAGATATTGCTGCCGGACTCGTGAACCTCGTTCTGCAGAACATCGGCGTGATGGCCCACCTTGCAGGCAAGGGATTCGGCATCCGAACCTTCGTCTGCATCGGTCGAATGACCACTTTGCCCCATGTCCGTGAGATATTCGACCGTCTTGAGCGACTCTACAAGATCCATCTGCTCATTCCCAAGGATGCTACCTTTATGACAGCCATCGGCGCTGCACTTTCGTAAAAACTATTAATAATGACAATTGTTTGGATCAGTGCCGCCGGGTTGTGCGGCGCGACGCTCATCGGTTCGTTGCTGGGATTTCTGATCAAGGAGCTCCCGCACATGTGGAAAGATGCCACGTTAGGCTATTGCGCCGGCGTGATGCTTGCCGCGGCTACTCTGGGCCTCATCGTCCCAGCCTTTGATATGGTCGAAGGGTGGAGCAACTGGATTGTAGTGGTCGGCGTGATGGGTGGAGCGCTTTTCCTCAATGTGCTCGACTATGTGACTCCACACCTCCATCAGATTACGGGCCTTGACCCCGAGACACATGCCAACAACAGCACCATCAACCACATCCTGCTTTTCGTCATGGCCATCGCCATCCACAAACTGCCCGAAGGCATGGCAGCTGGTGTGAGCATGAACGACATGGGTTCGGGTGAAACATCCTGGTCTGTCACCTTCGGCATTGCTCTGCAGAACGTACCCGAAGGCATGGTGGTCATTGCACCTCTCCTATTGGCTGGTGTCTCCAAGATACGAACCTTCCTGATTTCGCTTGCTATCGGTCTGCTCGAAATCGTTGGAGTCTGGATTGGCTACGCTTTGGGTGCTGCCTCCGAGGCATTTCTCCCAGTAATGCTCGGATTTGCCGGTGGAGCCATGCTCTACGTGACGTCGGACGAGATGATTCCCGAAACCCACGCGCATGGCTATCAGAAACAGGCGACCTACGCACTGGTTCTCGGATTTGTAACGCTGATCCTACTCGAAAAAATAATCTAATCAAATAACAATTAACAATTAACAATTAATAATTAATAATTAACAATTTTGCAACTGAATCAATCATGAAAAAAGTATTTATGACCCTCATGTTGCTGTGCTGCACCTTAGCAGCCATGGCACAGTATGCTCGCATCAACGACATTCCTTACAGCACAGACCCTGATGCCTATGCACAAGAGCGTTGCAAACTCGATGTGTATTATCCTACCGACGTAAAGGATGCTCCCGTTGTGGTATGGTTCCACGGTGGTGGCCTCGAAGCCGGCAACAAACACATCGACGCAGAACTCGAGAACTGCGGACTTGTGGTCGTTTCGGTCAACTATCGTCTACTTCCTAAGGCAACAATCGACCAGTGTATCGACGATGCTGCCGCAGCCGTAGCATGGACGTTCAAGCATTGCACCGAGTACAATGGAAGTCCGAACAAGATCTTCGTCTCCGGACATTCGGCAGGTGGTTACCTGACCGACATGATTGGCCTCGACAAGAAGTGGCTCGCCAAGTACGACGTAGATCCTGATTCTATCGCAGCCCTCGTTCCTTTCAGCGGACAGGTGATTACCCATTTCAACGTACGCAAACAGAAGGGACTGACGCCCTTCCAGCCACTTATCGACGAGTATGCCCCGCTCACCTTCTGTCGTCCCGACGCACCTCCCGTTGTCATCGTTTCAGGAGACCGTGAACTCGAACTCTACGGCCGTTACGAAGAGCAGGCCTACTTCTGGCGCTTGCTCAAGATGGTGGGCCACAAGGACGTGGAACTTTACGAGATGCAGGGTTACAACCACGGCGAGATGGCTCATCCTGCCTACCACATCCTGAAGAAGACCATCAAGCGAGTGTGTGAAAAATAAAGGTGGAAAAGCCACGCACTTACATAGCCATTGATTTGAAGTCGTTCTACGCATCAGTCGAATGCGTAGAGCGACATCTTGACCCGCTCACAACCAATCTGGTGGTGGCCGACACGAGCCGCACCGAGAAGACCATCTGTCTGGCTGTCTCGCCTTCGCTCAAGGCGTATGGTATCTCGGGACGCGCCCGTCTTTTCGAAGTCATCCAAAGGCTCAGGGAGGTCAACAATCAGCGACGCCTCCATTCGTCTGGCTTCCGGCTCACAGGCAAATCGACCTCCGACATCGAACTGCGTCAGCATCCCGACTGGGAAGTCGATTACATTGCTGCCACGCCGCGCATGGCCTATTACATCGAGTACAGCACGCGCATCTACAAGACCTACCTCAAATACATTGCGCCTGAGGACATCTACGTCTATTCAATCGACGAGGTTTTTATCGATGCCACGCAATACTTGCAGTCGTACAAGATGACCGGTCACGAACTGGCTCGCAAGATGATTGCCGACGTGCTCAAGACTACGGGGATCACCGCCACAGCAGGCATTGGCACCAACATGTATCTTTGCAAGATTGCCATGGACATCGTGGCCAAGCACATCCCTGCCGACAAGGATGGCGTACGTATCGCCGAACTCGACGAGATGTCATATCGTCGGCAACTTTGGGACCACCGTCCGCTCACCAGTTTCTGGCGCGTAGGCAAAGGCATTGCCCAAAAACTGGAATCGTACGGCATCGACACGATGGGAAAGATTGCACGCTGCTCGCTACGCAACGAAGAACTCCTTTATAATCTGTTTGGTGTCAATGCCGAACTCCTCATCGACCACGCATGGGGCTGGGAACCTTGCACGATGGAAGCCGTGAAGGCTTATCGGCCCGAAACCAATTCGATGAGCCACGGGCAAGTATTGCAGAGTGCCTACGACTGCAAGAAAGCACGCGTCGTGGTGCAGGAGATGGCTGATGCCATTGCCCTTGAACTTGTCGACAAACGGCTCGTCACCAACCAACTTGTCCTGACCATCAGTTACGACAGCGAGAGTCTTTCCGACCCACAGATTCGAGCCAAATACCACGGACCAGTCACGATCGACTATTATGGACGGCAGGCGCCGAAGCATGCCCACGGGACGGCAAATCTCGAACGAATGACTTCCTCTTCGCGACTGATTACCGAAGCAGTGATGTCGCTTTACGATCGCATCATCAATCCAGATCTATTGGTCCGAAGAATTAACCTCACCACTAACAACGTCGTGGAAGAATCGAAGGCAAGCGAACACAACACGCCCATTCAGCTCGACCTCTTCACCGACTACGAGGAACTTGAAAGAAAGATGAACGAGGAAAAGGCTGCGCTCGAAAAGGAACGCAAGATGCAGGAAGCCGTGCTCAGCATCAAGAAGCGCTTTGGCAAGAACGCCATCTTGAAGGGTCTCAACTACGAGGAAGGAGCTACGGCAAAAGACCGTAACCAACAGATTGGAGGACACAAGGCTTGAACAATTATGAAAGAATACGACGACATCATCAACCTGCCGCACCACGTTTCGAAAGTTCATCCGCAGATGAGCATGATGAACCGTGCCGCACAGTTTGCACCCTTTGCTGCCCTGACTGGGCACAATGCTGCCATCGAGGAGGCCGCAAGAATCTTTGAAGAAGAAAACCCCTAATCGAATGCAAGCAAGAAATTTGACCGAAGGAAGTATCCTACGCAACATCATCTCCTTCTCTCTGCCCTATCTGCTCTCCTATTTCATGCAGATACTCTATGGTATGGTTGACCTCTTCATCGTCGGCCAGTACTGTGGCGTTGCCAGCATCACGGCGGTCAGCATCGGCTCGCAGGTGATGCACATGCTCACAGTCATCATCATCGGTCTTGCGATGGGTACGACGGTAGTAGTCGGACAAGCCATCGGTGCACGCAACGACCGGAAAGCAGCTGCGGTGGTTGGCAACACCATCTCGCTCTTCATGATGTTCTCGCTCTTCCTTACCGTGGTACTGGTTGCTGGCGCCAAGGGTATCGTCAGCCTCATCGAAACTCCCACAGAAGCCGTCGAAGGAACCGAGAACTACCTCTACATCTGCTTCATCGGCATCCCGTTCATCGTGGCCTACAACATCATCGCAAGCATCTTCCGAGGCTTGGGTGACACGAAGAGTCCGATGTACTTCATCGCCATCGCCTGTGTCGCCAACATCGTGCTCGACATACTCTTCATCGGCGTCCTTCACTTAGATGCCGCGGGAGCAGCCTTGGCCACTACGCTTGCACAAACCCTGAGCGTCATTATCTCACTCGTCATGATACGCCGACATCGCATCATCGCCATCCATCGTAGTGAACTTCGTCCGCATCGCGCCGAGATGGGGGCTATTCTGAAGGTTGGCATCCCCGTGGCTTTGCAGGACGGATTCATCCAGGTGGCCTTCATCGTCATCACTGTCATCGCCAACATGCGCGGGTTGAACGATGCAGCAGCCGTGGGCATTGTCGAAAAGGTGATTGGTGCACTGTTCCTAGTGCCTTCGGCTATGCTCTCGGCGGTGAGTGCCATCGGTGCGCAGAATGTGGGAGCTGGCAAGATGCATCGCGCAAAGAGTACGCTTTGGCAAGCTATGCGCATCACGGTGGCCTATGGCATTATTCTCGCCATTATCATACAGTTCACGGCAAATTGGGTCGTCGGCATCTTCACCGACGATCCGAATGTCATCATCTCAGGAGGGCAATATTTGCGCTCCTACATCTGGGACACAGGATTGGCAGGTATTCACTTCTGTTTCAGCGGATTCTTCTGCGCATGCGGGGCCTCCACCATTTCGTTCATTCACAACTTCTGTTCCATCGTACTGGCTCGTATCCCGTTCAGCTATCTCTTTTCAATCAATTATCCCGACACGCTCTACCCGATGGGCATTGCCACGCCTATCGGTTCCCTCGTTTCGGTCATCATCTGCGTGGGATTCTATCGATACTATTACGCGAAACGATAGTTCCTATTTGTTGATATTTATTCTAAGACCGATATTTATCGTAAAGTCCCAAGGTTTGTCCGTATAAGCAGAGTGTACGCCACTTCCATTGTCGAAGTGATACGATGCTCCAGGCTCAGCATAGAGGCTGACACCATTTTTCGTCTGATATTCGATGCCCGCAGATGCGTTGGTACTGAATACCGGGCGATTTTCTTTGACCGATTCGGTGTATGATTTATGATTCTCACCCCGATCAACAACCAACTTGCCTTTCACAAGTTTCTCGATCTCACCACCTGCTACGGCATAGATATTGACGTGGTCGTTCTGCCAGATGCTATAACTTGCAGCCAGAGGAACACCTAGATAATGCAGTTTCTGCTCGGCTGTTTGAATGGTCGAACCGTAAACCACATAGATGTCGGAATTCAGATAACTGTAGGTGATGCCCGACAAAAGGCTCCAACGTTCATCCAAAACATATCGCACCGATAGGCCGAATCTGAGCGGCCTATGATGCTTCTCCTCGGGGAGTTCGACTACTTCATTTGCCTTTTCCCCATAATGAGTATTCGTAGGGGAGTTAGGTGCAACAGGAACATCCATTAATGCGTATTCTCCACTACCCGAAGACAAACTATTCATCGAAAGATTGCCGCCTCCGCCATAATAGGCTCCGACACCCCATCCACTTTGCCTCGAATGGGAATTACGCTTCGGTCGAGTGTTCATAGCCAGGTATTCGAGTTCATGCATCGTGGCATTCTGTACCTTGTCTGCGGTCTTAGTTTCCTCGACTGCATTCTTAGGTTCATCTTGTGTCGCCTTTGTTACCTCGTCAGTGTGCTCATCCTTTATCTGCGCTTCTGCTTCCTTGTCCTTGTCATCGACGGCCGTGCTTGTGCGTTCTGCGGATTGTGATTCTTCTGCTAATAAAGGAATAATCCCAGAGGGCACATTCTGGTGTCCTGATCTTTTCTTGACAAACGCAGTAGGTGTAGCCTCAGCTATTTGTTCTTCTTGAACTGGAACTATCTTCTCGTCAAAGGATTCTGCATTGATTTCAGTTTCGACCTCAGTTTCAACGATTGTCGGTTGTGGTGGCATAATCTCCCTATTCCATTCATGAATAGCCACCCCAGTGGCCAAAGCCAAGGCAGCGACAGCGGCAACACGGTGCCACCACTTCATCGGCACAACGGGCGCCTTCTTCGATTCGGAAGCAGGCACAACGCCACGACGCGACATCTCTTGCTTGATGTCGTCGAGCAAACCTTCGGGTGCTTTCTTGCGGAAGTCTCCCGAAAGGTCTTTCAAGTCGTTCATCCATTTGTCGTTCATACCAACTTCGATTTATATTCATTAATAATATGTGCCAACATATTCTTTGCCCGATGCAGCTGTGAGGCTGAACTATCGGGCTTGATGTGGAGCAGCTCGGCAATCTCCTTGTGGCTTTTCCCTTCGATGACGTAGAGGTTCAAGACCGTGCGATAACCTTCGGGCAGTTTCCTCAGCAGTCTGACGAGCACTTCGGGAGTCAGCTCATCAGTATCGGGGTCTTCGTCGGGAAGGTCGGGCAGTTCGGTGTCGAGAAAGAGCGGGTCGTTCTTCTGTCGTCGCAACAACTGCAAACTCTCGTTCACCGTAATACGTGTCATCCAAGCTTTCAACGAACCGCTGCCACGATATTCGAACGAAGAAATCTGCGTGAAAATCTTGATGAAACTCTCCTGCAGTACATCCTTCAAGTCCTCATCATTGGTGATATACCGGTAGCAAACACCCGTCAGATAATCGGCGTAACAGGCATACAAGGCATCCATCGCCGAGGAATCCCCTCGTCGAAACAGGTCGAGTATATGTTGCTCGTTATCTCTTCCCGGTATATTCATTTTTGGTGCACTTCGATTTTCAACTAAGTGCCATGTTAAACCAATTATCGAACAGGTCTAAACGAAAAGTTTCCCCATTCTGCTCTATAAATGTAGAAAAAGAGGAAACCTTGCATGAGAAAAAGGAAAAAGATTATAAATCAAAAAAATAATATGATACATGAATTTCAATTTTACATTAAGAATCAACATTTCATGATAAGCGTCAATTCTCTATCTCTTTATTCTTAAATAAAGTGTAGATATTTGAGTACAATTTCTTATCTGAAATTCTATAGAAGATAATGTCATCATAATAAAGCGACAAAACTTTTATACTAATGCCATTGCCTAATTGAGACCAATTTTCAATATATATTTTATTAAGCAAATCACCATTCGAATCATCCGTTATAATTATTGCAGTTTCCGAAATGTGAAATTTATAATATGAAAGAGAAGTTCCAAAACATCCCGTATGCTTTTCATACCAGTCGCCGATTATACGAGACTGGCCCTCTTCTAATGACACTTCTGAAAAATCCACATCATAGATTTCTTCATCATCTCCACAAGATGAGAAAACCAAAGTGGTTGCTATTAGCATCAAATAAATAAAATACTTTGCCATAGCGCTGAATATGTTTTAATGTGTAACTTCTATACTCTAATCGCAAATAAAGGGTATTATTACAATGTAATAATAATGATTAAAGAGTCATAACTTTGGAAAAACCATATAATTAAAAGGTATTAAAAAACAAACTGACACCCTAGCATTCCAAACTAAGACTCGTAATGGTGAAATTATTTAACTATAATTGTTTTTTCTCTTATCTGATATTTTCCTTGTGGCAGACCTATTATGCTTTTGTTGATTTCAAAAGAATCATAGCCAAAATTAACAGAAGAATCAGTCAACATGACCGTATGAATTCTTGTTTCGTCTTCAAAACAATTCTCCCTTGTCAAACTATCCAAATACCATTCCAAATTGGTTTTTACAGAGTCAAATAAATGGCCATTTCCATTGACCAACTTGCCAAACAATTGTATCTCTTCACAATCCGGTATGCCATTCATGTTTGAATCAATCGCAAGAATGTCACTCATTGTTAATGATTGCGGCATATTGACACCAGTCGATGTATAAAATAAACCAGTTAGTATAACATTGGTACAATCTGCTATGAGATTATAACCAACAATTCCAACACATCCACTCTTGGCCGTCTGTCCTGCAATAGTAATGTCTGGATTATGCAATATCAAATCTCGCGACAGAACAATGGGATCCTGAGTATCAAAAACAATGGTTCTGGCACCTTGTTGTTCCACAGCATACCGTAAGGTTCCGAAAGTGACTACTTCAGGATCGTCAGAACGAAAAACGTGGTACACAACACCGCCACGCCCACCTGTAGTTTCATCAGGAGTCAACATGAGCTGCTGTGAAGCCAGATTTCCTGACAAGGAAACCATCAGTCCAATTAATAAAGAGAATTTATTATAGTACATGGATTTTATTTTTTAATTATTTAAACAACATATTATCATTATGGATAAAAAATTCATGATAAGTGTCAATTCTCTCTCTCTTTATTCTTAAATAAAATGAAGAGATTTGAGTACAGTTTCTTATCTGAAATATTATAAAAAACAATGTCATAAGGAATCGAATAATCGTTTGAAACGTTTATACTAATGCCACTGTCTAATTGAGACCAGTTTTCAATATATATTTTATCAAACAAACTACCATCCGAATCATACGTTATAATTATTTCAGTTTCCGAAATGTGAAATTTTGTAATAGTAGTTCCAAAACATCCTGTATTCATTTTATACCAATCGCCAATTATGCATGATTTTCCCTCTTCTAATGACACTTCTGAAAAATCCACATCATAGATTTCTTCATCATCTCCACAGGAAGAGTAAACCAAGGTGGTTGCTATTAGCATCAAATAAATAAAATACTTTGCCATAGTGCTGAATATGTTTTAATGTGTAACTTCTATACTCCAAACGTAAATCCAATCTCCACTGCATGGACCTTGGACCTCAATATCATGCTTTTCATAGTTTAAGAGAAAATAAAATAATGATTAGTATATTGACAATGCAAAGATAAAAAAAGAAAAACAAATAACCATAGCCGCCCCCGAAAAATCAATGAAAAGTCATAAAAAAATTCATATTGACATCTTAACATTCCAAACTACTACTGTTGATGTAATTATTTTGACCAAAAATTATCTCAGCTTAGGATAAGAAAGTTGGAGTGAGTTGAAGATGTTCTGCCAAATCATATAGGCACCCATCACGATACCCGAGGTGGGATGAAGGAAGGTCATCGCCACCCAGATGGCAAGGATAGTGTTCTTTTGTCCAAGGCTCTGACCCGCGCTCAATCGGTCGTCGCACGTGTCGCCGAACTTCTTACCTACCCAAAAGTTCAAGAAGCAGAGCACGGCAGCAAAGAAGCAATAGAAAAGCGTAGTGTAGCCATCGAGCAGACCCATAAAGATGATGCGAAGCACCTGAGCCGTATTGATCATCACGCAAAACGACCACAGATAAAACGACTTATCCTTGGCGAAACGTGCCACCCAGCGATGGGCCGAAGGTGTGAATTCACGCATGAGGAACGACAAGAGCAATGGGACAATGATGACGGGGAAAACCTTGGCGAAAATCTTGCGGAAAAGAGTCCAAAACGTGAGTTCCGCACTATCCTGCGCCACAATGGGGAAGAGCGCAGGAATAAGCAACGCTGCAAAGAGCGAAGATAGCACGGCATACGTAGTAGCGCTTGCTGCCTTGCCGCCAAGTTTGGCCGACATCACAGCCACGGCGGTAGCTGTCGGACAAAGCAGGCAAACCAGCGCTCCTTCCCACAGACCATTTGTCCACGTGGGCAAACCAGCCCAAAGGAGCACAGCAATCATCGCCAAGCCGCCTCCAAACTGATAGATAAAACTGTAGATGAGCCACTTTTTGGGGAAGAGGTCGCGCGGATTGATTTTGCTGAACTCCAGGAACAACATCATAAAAAGGAGATAGGGCAACAGCGATGTCACCCAATGAACCACGGCTCGGCGAGTCATAGGTTCAACGAATAAGGCATCGGCAACAAAATAGCCTACTACGCCAAGGCTCATTGCCACGACGAGAAGCCACTTCTTGATGAAAGGAATTATTTTAGGCATAATTTTTTGATATAGAAACAAGCGAAGAGAACACCGACGACAACGGCAATGATGGAGGCCTCAGCTCCAAAGATGCCTCCTGTCAAGAGTTCGTGGCCTTCGATATGTGGCGTAATGATCGACACACCGAAATCATTTCCTGAGACGGCAAAACCGAAAACGTTGCCCTGTGTGTAATTCCATGCCCAATGGATACCGATGGGCAACCACAGCGTGCCGCTGTATTTGTAGGCAGCGCCCAGCAGCAATCCGCTCTCGAGTGCAATAGCAATCGCGCTCCACAAGGTAGCTCCGGGGTTTACTATATGCACAAAACCGAAGACCAAGGTGGAGACAATTAGGGCGATCCACGTGTTCCAGCGCACATCAATCATTCGGAAAAGAATACCACGAAACATGACCTCCTCTCCCACCGCAATGGTCAGGAAGAAACAGAATTGTGCAAGTTGCGTCAATCCATCAAAATCGAACGACGTGATGCGATAAACACCAATCAGCATCATGATGCCCACCACGATGATGAAATAAACCACACCCGTCAGCAAACCCTTGCACGTCTCGGGCAATAGACGACGGATGGGCAAGTCGGTAGCCCGTTGGCCTTCGGTCAAGCCTATCCATCCGTAATAAGCACACAGGACAAGGGCAGAAAGCACGATGGAACCGATGATGATAGGGACAGGGCTTTTGAAAAATGTACCCGGCAACTGGGCGATTCCATCAAGGATTATAAAGATAAAGAGTCCTCCGATCAGACGGAGGACCCACATCCAAAGGGGCGCTTCTTTAGAGTTTATCATGAACAATCTTCTTTTATCACAGCAGTTTCTTGATCTGCTCCTCGACATCCTTCATGTCGTGAGTTGGCTCGAAACGTGCAACGACATTGCCATTGCGGTCGATGAGGAACTTGGTGAAGTTCCACTTGATGTCGGAAGTCTCGCGCCAGCCTGGGTTCATCTTGTCAAACATCTCTTCGAGACGTGGAGTCAACTGGTTGTCGGCATCAAAGCCCTCGAAGCCCTTCTGCTCCTTCAGATAGGTGAACAATGGAGAAGCATTCTCACCATTGACCTCAATCTTGGCGAACTGTGGGAACTTGATGTCATAGTTGGCTGTGCAGAACTCGTGAATCTCGGCCTCAGTGCCGGGAGCCTGCTGACCAAACTGATTGCAAGGGAAGTCGAGAACCGAGAAACCCTTGGCAGAATAGTCGGCATAAAGGTTCTCAAGTTCGGTGTACTGGGGTGTGAAACCACAACGAGTGGCAGTGTTGACAACAAGCACCACGAGTCCCTTGTAACTCTCGAGCGAAATGTCCTGACCCATCATATCCTTGACGGTGTGAGCATAAAAAGCCTCGTTCACAGCAGGAGTCTCTTCGGCAGCCTGAGCTTCCTTGTTAGCATTCTTGTTGCCGCAGCTGGCCATCAGACCAACAGTTGCAAGAAGAATCAATGTTTTTTTCATCATGAAAACGGTTTATTGTTATTGAATCGGGTTAATAAAACGCGGCAAAGATAATTCTTTTGCCGCACTTTTCCAAACAAAAGGACCAAATATTCAACCATTGGCCTTTATTTCATCATATATCGCCCAATGGAGTTTCAGTTTTCAACCACTAAAGATCAGCAAACTGACACCATGTAGAGGACAAATAGTCCATCGTTTGGCCTTTTTGTCCCTACATTGGGTCAAAAAGGTGCCTTAACACCATTGGCACGCAGATTGCAAATCCATAAGTGAACGCGATAGCGAAAGCATCACAGCGATGCTTAACCAAACGTCCAGAACATGTCTAACAAATAAATCAACCGAAAGGAGGTAAAATTATGCTACCAATGATTTCAAGATTCAATGATCAGAATTGGTTCCCAACGCTGTTCAACGATTTCTTTGACAACGATTTCTGGATGACCAACCGTAAGAACAACCTTACTGCTCCTGCAGTCAACGTGCTCGACGAAGAGAAGGATTACAAGGTCGAGGTTGCCGCTCCTGGTATGACCAAGGACGACTTCCAGATCAAGATCGACAACGACAACAACCTTGTCATCACCCTCGAGAAGAAGACCGAGACCAAGGACAACGGCAAGAAAGAGGATAAGAAAGCCGGCAAGTATCTGCGCCGCGAGTTCTCCTACAGCCACTATCAGCAGGCATTCACTCTGCCTGACGATATCGACAAGCAGAAGATCACAGCCAAGATGGAGCACGGTGTACTTACCATCGAAATCCCGAAGACCGAGCCTCAGAAACCTGTCGATACATCTCGTCAGATTGAGATCCAATAATGGATAACATCTATCCAAGCGTTATCGCCTGTCAGTCTCGAAAGAGGCCGACAGGCTTTTTTGTATAGCACAATTTCGGCCAACATTGTCCAGTCTATTTCGAAAGTTGTACAATCTCGGCCGAGATTGTGCTATCTCCGAATTATTTGCCTAAATTTTTACTGAAAGATGCCAAAAGCCGTTAAAAGTTATAAAAGGAAGGTTCATGAGGTTATTTTTTGCTCACAGCATTTGGAAATGAAAACAATAATTGTTATTTTTGCAGTGTTGAAAAACTAATCATACAATGCCCATATACCTTTTGCCGTCGCTGCTCCTGGCGATTATTGTGGTAGGTTACACGCCAGGACCCGCCAATCTCTATGCACTGGCCTGCTGCTTGAAATACGGCCGCAGGAAAGCGCTCAAGATGTGGCGAGGATTGTGCACCGGCTTCTGCATCGACCTTGTCCTGATGGTGCTCCTCACCCACCTCTTGGGCGAAATGATGGGACACTACGTGATTTACCTGAAGTACATCGGTGTCGCCTATATTCTTTGGCTTGCTTGGAAGATGCTGCGCTACCAGGGTGTGGACAATGCGGAAGCCAAGGACTGCACCTTCACTTCGGGCATGCTCATGCAGATGACCAATGCCAAGATGCTGCTGTTCGAACTGACAGTGTTCTCGACCTATGTGCTGCCCTACAGCGAAAGGCTTCTGGACCTTTTCTTTGTGGCTCCGCTTCTGCTGATTGCCGGTCCGGGCGCCAACTTTGCCTGGCTATATGCGGGTGCCTATCTGCGCAGATTCCTCCACAAGTACCGCAAGCAGGTCGATCTTGTGATGGCCATTCTGCTGGCTACCTGCGCAATCTATATCTTTTTCATTTAAATATCAACTGCTTAAATTATAACTGCCATGATTGAAGAAATGCTCAAATTCAACAAGGCCTTCGTCGAATCGAAAGCCTATGAGAAGTATGCCACCTCGAAGTATCCCGACAAGAAACTTGCCATCGTGACCTGCATGGACACCCGTCTGGTTGAACTTCTTCCTGCCGCCCTCGGCATCAAGAACGGCGACGTGAAGATGATCAAGGTAGCGAGCGGCACCATCACCAATCCTTTCGACTCGGCTATGCGTTCATTGCTCATCGCCATCTACGAACTGGGCGTGAACGAAGTGATGATCATCGGACATACAGGCTGCGGCGTGCAGGGCATGAATGCCGAGGAGATGCTTCATCTGATGAAGGAGCGCGGCATCGACGAGGAACACATCTCCCTGATGCGTCATTGCGGCATCGACCTCGATGCGTGGCTCCATGGATTTGATGACACCGAGGCTGCTGTGCTCGAGACTGTCGATCTGGTGCGCAATCATCCGCTTATGCCGAAGGATGTGGTGGTGAAAGGATATATCATCGAGACACATACGGGAGAGCTGATGCCTATCAGAGAGAATTAACAATTAACAAATAACAATTAACAATTGATTTTGTTGGTCCAGAATTAACAATTGATTTGCTGGTCTATAGCCTTATGAAAGCGGGCATGTTCCTTTTGTTGTTGATGCTGCCGTTGACGCTGATGGCACAAGAATCGAAGGATTCTCTTTCGATCAACCTGCCATCGACGCTTACTGAACAGGACATCAAGGAACTGACGGCACCCATCCGCGTGGAGAATACGGGCTACATGGGCACAGATCTCGGTAATAACCTGAAAAAGGACCTCATTGAGACAGGAACTCTCACCAAGCTCGAAGACTACAAGCCGCTAGAGGTGCGTTGGTACGGAGCACCCTTGTTCCCAAAAGGTTCGGTTCTGCCTAGTTGGAGCACGGGGCATATTTATGGCTCGCATCTTTATACAGGCGATCTGATGCTCGGATATTTTGCCTCGGCCAATGCAGGCGTGCACCAGCAATTCGGGAAGTATTGGAGTGCCAATGCAGGCGTTTCGCTCAACAAGTATTCGGTCTATTACAATACGGCATCATTCAATGGCTCGGTGACGTGGCAACCATCGAAATACTTCGCGCTGACTGCCTTCGGCTATTATATGCCCGGCACGTTCCTCACGAACTCCAACGTCAAGATTGGACAAGCCTTCCAATGGGGAGGATTTGCCACCTTCCAAAGCGACACAGATGTGCCCTTCGGCATCGATGTAGGAGCACGTCAGACCTACGACTCCTTCACAGGGCATGAGGTCTTGCCCATTGTGCAGCCCTTCGTCAAAGTAGGTGGCGCCAAGATGGGCATCGACTTCGGTCCACTCATCAAGGAAGCCCTTTGGAAAAGCAAAGGACACGGCGGACATCCTGGCATGGGGCCTATCCCCCAGCCTATCAAGGCGATGCCTACGGTTGCACCAAGAAGATAAAATACTATAGTACCAATATTTCCTATAGTTACTATAGTTAATATAGCCACTATAACTACTATCCTAAAAAACATAACACCCCCAATTATGAACATCGGAGATAAGATTCCTGAAGTCCTTGGCATTGACCAGAACGGCAATAAGATCAAGGCGAGTGATTATCGCGGTCGCAAGATCGTGCTCTACAGTTATCCACGTGCCAACACTCCCGGGTGTACCGCCGAAGCATGCTCCCTGCAGCAACATAAGGCTGAACTTGAGGCTGCAGGTTATGCCATCATCGGTGTGAGCAAGGATAAGCAAGAATCGCAGCAGAAGTTTGCCAACAACTACAACCTCGAGTTCCCCCTCATTGCCGACACCAGCACAGAACTGCTGCAGCAACTGGGCGCATGGGGCGAAAAGGTATCGTGCGGTCGTCGCACCATCGGCACACTGCGTACTACTTACCTCGTGAACGAAGAGGGCGTGATCGAGAAGATCTTCACCCCCAAGGAAATCAAGACCAAGATTCACGCCGAGCAGATTCTCGACTATATCAAGCAATAGTCCACAGAAGGCATTCTCGTCCTCATCGACCTCAACAGCATGCGCAAAACACCCAACGCTGAGCTTGTGGCATACGTGGAGCAGGCCATCCTGCCCCGCTATGCTACGTTCGACGCAGCCCATCATGAAGACCATGCACGCACGGTCATCGCGCAAAGTTTGAGCCTTGCCCAAATCATCAACGATTCGCCTCGATACGTGAATGAGGATGGCACGAAGACCATCGTCGACATCGATATGGCTTACGCTATCGCGGCCTATCACGACACAGGGCTCGTTGAAGGTCGCGACACACATCACATCGTTTCGGCACGTATCATTCGCGAGGACAAGACTTTGCTGAAATGGTTTACTCCCGAACAGATCGAGATAATGGCTGACGCCGCCGAAGACCATCGTGCCTCGTCGAAACGACCACCGCGTACCATCTACGGCCGTATCGTGGCAGAAGCCGATCGCGACATTGACCCAATCAAGATCATTCGTCGCACGATGCAGTTCGGTTTCGCCCATTATCCCCAACTCGACAAGGAAGGCCATTATGAGCGAACCCTCGAGCATCTACACGAAAAGTATGCCGAAGGCGGATATCTGAAACTTTGGATTCCCGAGTCACCCAATGCCGAACGTCTTGCCCAACTGCGTGACATCATCCGTGACGAAGCACTACTTCGACAAATCTACGAAAAGATTTTCGCCGAACCCCGTAATTGTTAATTGTTAATTATTAATTGTTAATTGAATCATGCGCCAAATCATCACCCACTTTACCGACAATGACCTCTACACCTTCAGTTGCCAGTACTACATCATGCAGAAGTACCCAAGAGCAGAGGTCGAATACACCTTCATCGACCGCAACAAGACCTGCTATCCCAAAGGTTTCGACAAACTCCTTCAGGAACAGATCGACTATATGGCCGGCGTCACCATCACCGACCAGGAAATCGATTTCATGACCGAAAAACTCGTTTGGCTACCACTCTGGTACTTCACCTTCCTACGTGGCTATCGCTTCAATCCCAATGAGGTCAAAATCAACCAGGATGAAGAGGGGCATCTCAGCATCCTCATTCGCGGCAAATGGTTCAGCACCATCATGTGGGAAATGCCTATCCTTTCGAGCATCTCCGAACTGCTTCACACCCTGAACGGTGACGTCGCCAACTACAACCTTGAGAAAGAATATGCCAAGGCCGTGGCGAAGAGCGAGAAGATCTTCGGTGCCGGACTCGTCTTTGGCGACATGGGCACACGCCGTCGCTTCAGCTACGATCACCAGAAGATGGTACTCAAGGCAATGAAGCACGTCTATGACAGCAAGGAGTGGCCCGGACGATTCACGGGCACGAGCAACGTATGGTTTGCCTTGGAACTTGGCCTCACCCCGCTTGGCACCATGTCGCATCAGCTCATCTCGTTCGAAGAGAACGTGAGCGGTGTCTTCGAATGCAACTACAACGTGATGCGTAAGTTCAGCGATGTCTATGACGGCAACAACGGCATCTACCTCTACGATTGTTTCGGTGACGACGTCTTCTTCAACAACCTTTCGAAGCGTATGGCCATGATGTACAGCGGCTTGCGCGTAGATAGCGGCGACGAAGAGGAACAGACCGAGAAGATCATTGCCAAGTACAAGAGCCTGGGCATCGACCCAAAGACCAAGCAGGTGGTCTATAGCAATGGTCTCGATGTCGACAAGTGCATTGCCATCCACAAGTTCTGCAACGGTCGTGTGCTCGACAGTTACGGCGTAGGCACACAAATCACTTGCGACATCGACAATGCAAAACCTTCGAACATCGTGATCAAACTGACCAAATGCCGCATCACTGAGGCACGCGAATGGCACGACTGCATCAAACTCTCCTGCGACAAGGGCAAGACTCTCGGCAACCAGGAGAAGTGCAACTACATCCTTTCACTCATCGGATAAACTTCAGCAAAATGAAAAGAAGACTCTTCATCGTCGATCCACAGAACGGATTCATGGACGATGGCACACTGCCCGTACAGGGTTCGCTCGCCAAGATGGCTGCCTTGGCGCAATATCTGCACGACACCGACCTGGCCTATTACGATAAGATCTACGTCAGCCTCGACTGGCATCCCATCAACCATTGCTCGTTTGCCGAACAAGGTGGTCCCTGGCCTCCCCACTGTGTGGGTTACACTGCCGATGCACTCGTGACCGACAGCGTGCTCGACGAACTGAAACGCTGGATGCGTGCCGGCAAAGTGGAGTTTATCCGCAAGGGCGAACAGGTGGAAGTTGACGAATATTCTGCACTCGACAACGAAGCGGTTGCCGCTCACATGGCTTACGAACTGCGTCAGGCTGACCATCTGGATGTCTGCGGCGTGGTAGGAACCGTCTGCGTCCAGAACACGCTCAAGGGCCTCATCGAGAAAGCCACCTATGCCGACAAGGTAACTGCACTCACTGCCTACATCGCACAGTTTGATGCAGACGCCGAGAAGGAGTTCGTGAAATGGTGTGAGGAAAACAAGATAAAAGTCGAATAACCCCTTACTGACTCCGATAACAGACAAGATGAAAGAGGAACTGATCAAGATGCTAGCATCCTACCTTCAACTCTCACAAGAAGAGGCAAGGCGCCGATTCATGGCCTCCAGGATTTACGAGACATTGGAAGGGAAAGACAGCAACCTGCAATATCAACCCTTAGAATACGTCTTCACCCTCTTGAAGCAAGAGATTGCCGAAGAGGATGAAGACGACTATGACGATGATTTTGAAAGGCAGGAAACAATGCCCGAAGGACTCTTTGTCCGCAGTCATTGACCGGCCTAACTACTGATGCGAACCGTGTGGACTAAATGTTAGAAATTGTCCACATGCACCTCAAAGTAGGATTGAGGATGTGCACAAACGGGGCAGATCTGCGGAGCCTTGGTACCGACTACGATATGACCGCAATTGCGGCACTCCCATACCTTCACTTCACTCTTCTCGAAGACGGCAGCAGTCTCGATGTTCTTCAGCAAAGCACGATAGCGCTCCTCATGGCGTTTCTCGATAGCAGCCACCATACGGAACTTGGCAGCCAATTCGTTGAAACCTTCCTCTTCGGCAGTCTTTGCGAAACCTTCGTACATGTCGGTCCATTCGTAGTTCTCGCCATCGGCAGCATGCTCGAGGTTCTGTGCGGTATTGCCGATACCGCTGAGTTCCTTGAACCACAACTTGGCATGCTCCTTCTCGTTGTCGGCAGTCTTGAGGAAAAGTTCGGCAATCTGCTCATAACCCTCCTTCTTGGCTACGGAAGCAAAATAGGTGTATTTGTTTCGTGCTTGTGATTCTCCTGCAAATGCAGCCTCAAGATTCTTCTCCGTCTGTGTTCCGGAATACTTTGTTTTTGCCATAATGATATAAAATTAGTGTTAGAAAAATAAAGGAACGTATTATGTCCAAAGCAGAATACTAATTCCGGCGCAAAGATATAGCAATTCAACAAGAAATGCAAATATTTTCATTTAAAAAATCGTAAATAATTTCTGTTTGACCACAAATGAATATTCGGACAGCCACGCCACAAGATGCAACAGCCATCCTTGCCATCTACGCGCCCTATATCGAACAGACAGCCATCACCTTCGAATATGACGTGCCATCGGTCGAGGAGTTTCGAGGACGCATCGAAAGCACCTTGAAGCATTATCCCTATCTCGTCTGCGAAGAGGAGGGCGAGATTGTGGGCTATGCCTACGCAGGAGTCTTCAAGGCACGAGCTGCCTACAGTCATTGTGTCGAGACTTCCATTTACGTCAAGATGGGGCAGCACGGTAAGGGCATCGGCAAGAATCTATACGAAAGACTCGAAGAAGAACTGAAGAAGATGGGCATCCTTAACCTGAATGCCTGCATCACCTGGCTTGACACTCCGAATCAGTATCTTACTCACCAAAGTCCTGAGTTCCACGAGCATCTGGGATACCGTCGTGTAGCTCATTTCCACCAATGCGGGTACAAGTTCGGACTTTGGTTCGACATGATCTGGATGGAAAAAATGATTGGGGAACACAAGTAGGTATATCTTTCCGTGATTTTGGTATATTTATCCGAGAAATTTATAAGGGAAATCCTTAAAAAAGTTTGTATCTTTGCACCGTCAAAACCAACAACCAAAAATATGAAAAAGATACTTACAACATTATTCATTCTTCTGACTATGGCAACAACTACAACAGCTCAGCGCCTTACTGAGCGTCAACTTCATCTGGCTACGGTAGCAAGCCTCGAAGCACAAGGTGACCTCGTACGCCTTGATCCTGCTATTCGTGCTGCCCTCGACGGCGGTGTAACCATCAACGAACTCAAGGAAGCCTTCTCACATCTCTATGCCTATACAGGTTTCCCCCGCTCACTCAATGCGCTGGGTGTGTTGGGCAAGGTGCTCGAAGACCGCAAGGCCAACGGTATTACTGATAATGAAGGAAAGGCTTGGACTCGACCTGCCGTCTGGGACGATGCAAAGGCTTCGCTCGAAGTGGGAACACAGGTACAGACTCAACTTTCGGGCCGTCCTTTCAACTATGATTTCTGTCCGCAGGACGACTATTATCTCAAGGCCCACCTCTTCGGAGACATCTTTGCCGGTGACCAGCTCACGCCTGCCGATCGAGAGATCGTGACCGTAGCAGCCCTCTCTTCCATCAAGGGAGTGGCTCCCCAACTTGCTGCCCACAAGGCTGGTGCAGTGAATATGGGCAATACGCAGGAGCAGGTGGATGAACTCTGCAAATACCTGCGTGAGAACGGTCTTTCTCAATGCGACAATGCAGCCGATGCCGTGGCTGGTGATTGGCCCAAGGGAAATCCCAACTCGGGCTATGCACAGTATTTCATTGGAAATAGCCATCTGGCAGGATTGCATCCCGTCAACCTAAGCGCTGATGAACAGGGCGTTCTGAACTTTGCCAATGTCACCTTCGAACCAGGTTGCCGCAACAACTGGCACATCCATCATGGTGCACGCCAGATTCTGATCTGCGTGTCGGGTCGTGGCTGGTACCAGGAATGGGGCAAACCCGCTATTCCACTTAAGGCTGGCGACATTGTAGATATTCCCGAAGGCGTAAAGCATTGGCATGGTGCACAGGCCGACAGCTGGTTCCAGCATCTCGCTGTCCATGTCGAGGTCGAGAATACACAGCCAGGTTCAGTGCCCAACGAATGGCTTGAACCCGTCAACGACGAGCACTACAACAAGTTGTCCGCTAAGTAATATCCATGAGTCGCCGAGCTCAATTCTAATTCAATGACATGGAAATCGAAGTCGGGCAATGCTATTGCCGCCGCAACCCATTGTGGGGACGTGACGTGGTGAGAGTCAATCGTCAGGTCCAGAGCAGTGTACTCGACTTCGAACGTTTCGATGTCACCATTATCAAGACATCAGAGGGTCTGGAGCTCATCGAGCACCAGACCCTCCCATTAACAATCTTTGCAAATACAGGTTACGAACCTGTTCCCGAAGAACTATTTCTCAAGTTATTCGCCATGGCCCGGATAGCACGTGCGGCCTCCCAAGCCAAAAAAGAGCTAAGTAGCAACATCCAGCAGCAAGTCGAAAGCCTACTCCGCGAATACGGAATCATCGATGACACACCCGCCGAAACCTTTGCACAACAATACGCTCAAGGCATGAAAAACCTCCTCGACGGCGTGTATGACGTGGTGGATGTGCACAAGTGACCCTTTAATGATTGGCGCGGAATGCCTCGATACGTTCGGCAAATATAGGTTCCTGTTCGGGCTTGAAGAACGAAGTACAAACGCGAACACCTTGTTCGTGCGAACCCATTGTGTCGAGCGGATAGACGGCAATGCCGTAGTACATCAGTTCGCGGGTGAGTTGCAGGTCGGTCATACCGGGATACTGAACGGTAAAATAGAAACCATCGGCCAACGGTTCGCCCATATCGTTGTCATAAACGAGATAGAATCCATTAGAAAGGAGCACCTTCTTGAGGAAGGCTGCACGACGACCGTATTCCTTCACCTGATTGACGAAATCGAAACGTCCGTCGCATGCAGCATCCATCATAGCCGCCATACCATACTGAACACTGTGACAACATCCAGACGAAAGCGTGTAGATGACACGAGCATCAAGGAAACGGCCGAATTCAGCCACACCCATCAGATCTTTCAATGCCTGATACTTGCGATGGTAGAGGCCATCTGAGATGCAGCAGACGCCAATACGCTGACCTGCATACGAGAAAGCCTTCGATGCTGAAATGGTCATCACATAATTTTGCGTATATCGAGCCACTGTAGCCTGGTAAGGTGCCTCAAAAGGATGAGAAAGGTCGCGACGGAAATCCATGGCGAAGTATGCCAGATCCTCCAGCACGACTACGTCATGCTTGGTGGCAAGTTCTCCAATGCCTTTCAACTCCTCTTCGGTGAAACACACCCATGTGGGATTATTCGGATTGCTATAGACAATGCCGGCAATATTACCTTGCGAGAGCATCTCATCAAGTTTCTCAATCAACTTCGGACCGCGATAATCGTGGATATCAAGTCCTATCGGCTTCAGGCCAATCACCTTACACTGGTCGGTCTGAACCGGGAAGCCGGGATGAATGAAAAGAATCGAGTCGCGCTCAGGCATAGCAAGATGCAAAGTTGTAAAGACGGCAAATGTACCCTGCATCGAACCAACCGTGGCAATACAACCTTCCGGTTTCAAATCGACGCCAATGAAGGCCTTGATAAATCGGGAGGCTGCATTCTTGAGCGGAGCGATACCGGCATTGGGCGGATAGATGGCCGCACAACCCTCGTCGAGCGCCTTTTTCTCGGCATCCATACCGATTTGTGAAGGCTTCAAACCGGGTACACCCATCTCCAAGTGAATGAACGGCTGGCCCGTCTTCTTTTCGAGCGTACCAGCAAGACTTGCGATGTCGCGAATAGTGGCACCGCTGAAATCACCAAGACGCATCGATTCGATCGTCTCGGTCACAATCTGATAATCTAATGGGGTTTGGATCATAGAGAGTTAATTTAAAGAAAGAATCTAGAGGCTCTAGATGCTATAAGAGCTATAGTACTATTTTATTTCCAATCCTTGAAGTTACGCTTGTCATTGACATGCTTGGCCTTGCCCGACGAACGTTCGATGGCTCCTGGAGGCAGGATATGGATGTTGGGTTTGATGCCTACCATACTTACGATGCGATCGTAAAGCGGCTTGATATATGGCATCTGCTTGGCAGGATTGGGCGAGAAGAACTCGGTACGAAGTTCAACGTCGAGGTCGAACGTATCCTCGTTGTTCTTGCGATCGACAGTGATGAAGTACTGTGGTGTATAAACAGGAAACTCGGTGAGAATCGTCTCGATCTGGCTTGGGAAGACGTTGACACCACGAATGATGAGCATGTCGTCCGAACGGCCCAGAATCTTGCCCAGACGCACGGCTGTACGTCCGCACTTGCACTTCTCATAAATCAGATGTGTGAGGTCGCGCGTACGATAGCGAATCATCGGCATACCCTCCTTGCAGAGTGAAGTGAAGACCAGTTCACCCTCCTCGCCCTGATGAACAGGCTTAAGGGTATCTGGATCGATGATTTCAGGTAGGAACATATCTTCCCAAACGTGCGTACCGTCTTGATACTCACATTCGCCACCTACACCAGGGCCGCACATTTCGGTGAGGCCATAGATGTCGATAGCCTTGATGCCAAATCGTTTCTCCAGTTCGCGACGAATACCCCACGTCCAAGGTTCAGCACCGAAGAAACCGACACGAAGCTTCAGGTCACGAGCGCTCATGCCCATCTCGGTCATCACTTCGGCCAAACGGAGCGCGTAGGAAGGTGTACAAGCCATGGCTGTCGTGCCAAAGTCCTTCATCAGCATAAGTTGCTTCTTGGAATTACCAGCAGATGTAGGCAACTGGATGGCACCAAGTCTCTTTACTCCATCATGTACACCAAGGCCTCCGGTGAAAAGTCCGTATCCGTAGCAGACCTGAACGACATCACCCGGACCAACATCACCTACCGACATTACGCGAGCCACACATTCGGCCCACATGTCAAGGTCAGCCTCAGTATAAGTACCGACAACAGGTTTACCAGTAGTTCCCGATGAGGCATGGATACGACGAATCTTCTCCATTGGAACAGCTTGGAGGCCGAAAGGATATTCATCACGAAGGTCGTACTTGGTCGTAAACGGCAATTTGGTGATGTCGTCCACACCTTTGATGTCTTCGGGTTTGACACCCATCTCGTCCATCTTACGCTTGTAGAAAGGTACGGTTTCGTAGCACCGTTTTACGGTAGCCACAAGACGCTCACTTTGGAGTTTACTCATCGACTCACGGTCCATGCACTCCATCGCTGGATTGTAAATTCTTGGCATTTTGCTGAAATAATGAGAATAAGAAATAGATATTAATAATTAACGAAAGTCTGCCTCAGTGAGGAAGCCGATCTTCTTGATAGTTATAATCTCTTTGGCCTTCTCGCTTGGATTGGTACGCATGACAAGCACACCTTTACCCTTCCAAAGGAAAGAATACATGTAGAGGATGCCGACGCCCTCGGAAGAAAGCATTTTGACAGCCTCGGCAGCCTGACCGGGTGTATCGTCGATGCTCAAGGCAAAGACATCGGCCAACTGCACATTGATGCCATTCTCGCGAAGGAGAAGGTAGGCCTGTGTAGGTTGATCACAGAGGACACGATAGATACCGTAGTCCTTGGTATCGGCGATGGTGGAGGCTATAATCTGGATGTTGGCCTTACTCAAAAGGTCGAGAACGCGGATAAGTGTTCCACTCTTGTTCTCAATGAATATAGAAAGTTGTTTGATGGTCATGGGACAACAATTTTTAATTGTTAATTATTAATTGTTAATTCTCATTGATATACTTTGCGCTTATCGACGACTCTCACAGCCTTGCCTTCGCTGACGGGAAGAGAGCCCTTGGGCACTAGCTTGACATGAGGCGTGAGGAGAATCTCGTCCTTGAGGGCACGACGAATACGCTTCTCGAGATCGAGCAGACGTGAGAAGTCATCGGTGAAGAGTTCTTCGAGTTCGACTTCAACAAGCATGTTGTCATTGTCAGCATCAGAGGTAAGCGTAATGAGGTAATTGCTGGCGAGTTCGGGGAACTGCATCAGAATCTTCTCAATCTGGATCGGGAAGATGTTGACACCACGAAGCACGATCATATCATCAGAACGTCCTCTCATACGATCGATACGAATGTGATTGCGTCCGCAGGCACAAGTGCGACCCAGCACGCGGGTGAGGTCACGTGTGCGATAGCGAATCAGTGGCATAGCCTCGCGACAGATGGAGGTGAGAATAAGTTCGCCAATCTCTCCATCGGGAACAGGCTCCAACGTCTCGGGATCAACGATTTCGACAATATAGTAGTCTTCCCAGAAATGCAGACCATTCTGTTCCTTGCATTCGAAACCTACGCCCGGTCCACACATCTCCGACATGCCGAACGAGTTGTATGCCTTCACACCAAGCATGTTCTCGATGCGTTGGCGCTGCTCCTCAGAGTGTGGTTCTGCGCCGATGGCAAGCACCTTGAGCTTGGTATCTTTTCGTGGATCAACACCCTGTTCCTGCATGACTTCGTATAGACGGGTCACATAGCTTGGCACAGCATGAAGCGCTGTGGTACCAAAATCGCGAATGAACTTGATCTGACGAAGCGAATTACCAGCAGCAGCAGGAACAGTAAGCATACCCAGACGTTCAGCGCCATACTGGAAGCCAAGTCCTCCTGTGAACATACCATAGCCCGATGAGTTCTGGAAGACATCTTCAGGACGCAAGCCCACCATCCAAAGGTTGCGAGCGACCTGGTTGGCCCATTCGTCAAGGTCATTCTGCGTATGGAGAATGACGGTGGGATTGCCTGTCGTTCCGCTCGACGAATGCAGACGTACACAATCCTTCAAAGGCACACACGCCAAACCGAAGGGATAGTTCTCGCGCAAGTCCTGCTTGGTCGTGAAAGGTAGTTTGCGGACATCGGCCACACAGGTAATGCTGTCGGGAGTGATGCCAGCCTCTTCGAGACGTTGCTTGTAGATTGGATTCTTCATGCAACGTGCGATAGTTTCTTTCAGGCGCTCGACCTGAAGCGCTTCGATTTGCTCACGGGTCATGCATTCGTGTTCTTGGTCAAAGAACTCGCATGAATTATCGGGTACGGGAAATTTGCTCATTATAAATATTTATTAGGGGAAAATACTATAGAGACTATAATTACTATAGTAACTATGATTTCTAAAAAAGACTATCCAACCGCAGCGACACCAGCATCGAAAGCCTTCAAATTGGCTTCAACAATGGCCTCACCCTTGCGTTCGAAGACACGGGCAACGGCGCTGCGCAATTCATCGGTTGAAAGAATGCCGATATAAGGAGCGGCCATACCAAGCAGTACAACATTGGCTGAACGCACGGTAGCCACCTCCTTGGCAATCTGTTCGATGTCCAATTTGGCCACCTTGGGAAGTTTGGCCAATTCGGCATCAATGGCCGATGATTCGGGATAGTTGGGAATATTGACAAACGACTGGCTGGATGTCACTACTGCACCATCCTTGCTGAGATAAGGCAGGTAACGCAGCGCCTCCATAGGCTCCATCGAAATGATGACATCGGCCTCTCCCATCGGAATGAGATCGGAATAGATGACATCAGTCGAAAGGCGCAGGTTGGATTGCACATCACCGCCACGTTGACTCATACCGTGTACCTCAGCCTGTTTCAGATTCAAACCAGCTGCAGTGGCCGCTTCGCCTATGATAGTAGCAATGGAGAGGATGCCTTGTCCTCCCACACCGCAAAGAATAATGTCTTTCTTCATAATAATTTATTGTTTGCGTGCGGCAGCCTTCTGACGAGCATGGCGTGCCAGTGTCTGAATACATTCACGACGCGGGATAATAACCGATACGTCGGGATAAGCAATCTCTTCGTGGATCAGCGCCTTGATCTCCTCTACCTTGGTAGGTTGCGGAACGATGACACGCACGTGAGCTGGATCGACGCCCAAGGCGACACAGATAGCCTCGTACTTGCTGGTTCCGGCCGAATCCTGACCACCAGTCATGCCTGTTGTGAGGTTGTCGCTGATGACTACTACAATGTTCGAATGGTCGTTGACGGCATCGAGCAATCCGGTCATGCCCGAATGAGTAAAGGTGGAGTCGCCAATGATGGCAATCGAAGGATGAACGCCAGCATCGGCAGCACCCTTGGCCATCGTAATCGAAGCACCCATATCGACACACGAATCGATAGCAGTAAATGGCGGAAGTGCGCCGAGGGTATAGCATCCGATATCGCCAAAGACACGTGCCTTGTCGCCAAACTCAGCAACGACTTCGCGAATGGCATTATACACGTCACGATGTCCACATCCCTGGCAGAACTGTGGTGGACGGCCTGCAAGCACAGGACTTGGGTCATATACCTTATTGCTTTCTACACCCAATGCCTTGGCTACATTATCGGGATTGAGTTCGCCTGTTCGTGGAAGGGCTCCTGTCAGACGACCATACACGGGATAATCGGCTCCGAGCATGCCACGGACAAGTTCTTCGACCACAAGTTGTCCATCCTCTACTACAAGCAGATTCTCTGATACTGCAGCGAGTGCCACGATGTCCTTCTCGGGGAGTGGATATTGCGAAACCTTGAGAACGTTCATCTTATCTCCCACGGCTTCCTTCACATAGTTATAACCGATACCGCAACAGATGACGCCGGTCTTGTTTTCGGGTTCGTCCTCACAAAGTTCCAGGCGATTGAACTCGCTCTCGGCTGCTGCTTCGGCAATGAAGGGCTGCTTCTCGATGAGGGCAGCATACTGACGCTTGGCATTACCCGGAAGGAGCACCCAATGTGTACGGTCGGTCTCAGGACACAGTTCATTCTCAGCCTTTGGTTCATGAATCTCGACAGCTGCACGCGAATGGGCAAGACGTGTCACGACACGCATCAAGACAGGTTCCTTCAAACGTTCGCTCAACGCGAAGGCTTCCTCTACCATATCGTAAGCCTCCTGCTGGTTAGATGGTTCAAAGACTGGAATCATGGCAAACTTGCCGTAGAAACGCGAATCCTGTTCGTTCTGACTGGAATGCATCGAAGGATCATCGGCAGCCAAAACGATAAGACCACCATTGCAACCGGTAATGGCAGAATTGACAAACGCATCGGCACATACATTCATGCCGACATGCTTCATGCAGACCAACGCGCGCTTGCCTGCATACGACATGCCGAGCGCTGCCTCCATGGCCGTCTTTTCATTGGTACACCAACGTGAATGAACATTGCGTTCACGGGCCAATTTATCGCCCTGAATAAACTCCGTGATTTCTGTGGATGGGGTTCCTGGGTATGCATATACACCGGAGAGTCCAGCATGCAATGCACCCAATGCGATAGCCTCATCACCTAATAGAAGCCTTTTCATATAAAATATTATTTATTTAAAAGGAAAATTGGTTTCAATTGGGCGCAAAGATAATCATTTTTTTAGTATTTGCGAAAAAATACTTGCTTTTTTTTCGTCATTCATGTATTTTTTGTATATTTGCGCCGAAAAAACTGGTTTATCATACAAAAAACGATACTGAAATGACTCTTTTAGAACGACTCAACGCGACCGATCGCTTTGCGAAAACCAATGGAATCCAACTCACCGAAATCCGCGAAGGTTATGCCAAGGCCGAAATGACCGTCGAAGAACGACACCTCAATGGTGGCAACGTATGCCAAGGGGGCGCCATCTTCACATTGGCTGACCTTGCTATCGCAGCTGTAATGAACTCACATGGACAACTCACATTGGGCATCGAGAACCAGGTTACCTACGTCTCGTCAGCCTTGTTGGGTGACCATCTCATCGCCGAAGCCGTGGAGACAGTCAACCACAAGAAGATTCCCTTTGCACAAGTGACCATAAAAAAAGCGACAGGCGAAATCGTCGCTTCATGCACCGCTCTCGCCTATCGCAAACAAGCGCCAATGGAATATGACGCGCTGATGTAATAAAATTACTTATAGCATTCGAAGATCTTATCGACCTTGTCTTTCTTCAGCTTCGGTGTGAAGAAAGATACGACGGGCACAACAATAAAGCCACCTACCATAGCTACAGCGCCACAGTCAATCGGGTTAAGAATAGCATTGCCAGTCAACATATTTACCAAGGTCAGACCAACACCCCACACGAAGCAAGCCCAAACCGCTGCCGGTGTGACTCCACGCCAATAAAGGCCATAGAGGAACGGAGCGAGGAAAGCGCCAGCCAATGCGCCCCACGAGATACCCATCAACTGGGCAATGAACTGGGGAGGGTTGAGGGCAATCATCAGCGAGATGACAATGAAGAACACGATAAGCACACGCATGATGACCACCTTACGACGCTCAATCTTCTCCGCAATCATATCATCAATTTCGCCTTCGCGCACCTCATCATCAGTCGATTTCTTGTCACGATAGATGAGGTCGAGCGTCATGGTTGACGAAGAAGTGAGCACCAGCGAGGCCAGGGTTGACATCGAGGCAGAGAGCACGAGGAGCACAACCAAAGCGATGAGTGCATCGGGAAGGGTTTCGAGCATCGATGGGATGATGTTGTCATAGACGAACTTGCCGCGCTCGGCATTGAAGGCAGTTGGCACAAACAGACGTCCGAAACCACCTAAGAAATAGCAGCCACCAGCTACGATGAAGGCGAAGATAGTCGAGATGATCGTACCACGACGGATAGCTCCCTCGTCGGAAATCGAGTAGAACTTACCTACCATCTGCGGGAGGCCCCACGTACCGAGCGAAGTGAGCACAACCACACCGATCAAACTCATTACATTCGGTCCAAACCATGAAGCAAAATCACCAGCCTTGAAATTGGCATACAGACCAGCCTTATCATGAGCAAGGTCATCGGCATTGGGCATTTGCATTGCCATCTTGTGCATGGCCTCGGCCAATCCACCCTGATGATTGATGACCACGGCAATGACCGTAGTGATACCCAGCAGCATGATGATGCCCTGGATAAAGTCATTGATGGCCGTTGCCTTGTATCCACCCAAGATTACATAGCATGCCGTCAGGATAGCCATGATCCACGCACAATAGGTATAAGGGATGCCAAAGCCCATCTCGAACAACTTCGAGATGCCCATGTAAACACCAGCTGTATAAGGAATCAGGAAGACAAATGCGATGATCGAAGCAGCCACACGCAACCCTTGGTTACGGTAACGTGTACCAAAG
The DNA here is from genome assembly GCA_017519885.1 of Bacteroidales bacterium. Classification (GTDB taxonomy): domain Bacteria; phylum Bacteroidota; class Bacteroidia; order Bacteroidales; family UBA3663; genus Liminaster. The sequence goes on from JAFWRO010000058.1 coordinate 65,592, forward strand.
AAGTCGGGCATGGTGCGCGACTGGATATGCTGGGTCATCAACTTTGTACGACGTCCCAAGATGAGCCACGCCAACAGTGAACCGATAATGGCATTGCCTACACCAATCCAAGAGGAAGCCAAACCATACTTCCAACCGAATTGTCCTGCATAACCCACGAAAACGACTGCCGAGAAATACGATGTTCCATAGGCAAATGCAGTAAGCCAACCTCCGACATTTCGACCACCCAACACAAAGCCATCGACAGAACGTGCCTGCTTACGGCTGTAAATTCCTACGCCAATGGTGATGGCGAAGAAAAGAATCGTAAGAAGAATTTTAATAAACATAACGAGATAATATTCAAAAAACGCGAGAAGAATAATTCTCTAATTCGATAATTCGTGATAAAAGACAATGATCAGAAAGCAACCTGCATCTGGATCTGTACACGGCTGCAAGCATCGTCAATCCATGCAGTGTTCAAGCCATCGGTCCACGATGATGCCCAGGTATATTGCAACTGGAAACGGCATTTGGTGAAGAACCAATACTGCAGACCAGCAATGACCTCCGTACGTTCACGGTCGAAGCCTTTGGCATAATCGAAGTAGTCGAACGAAGCCACCATGTCAAGTTGTCCGGCCAAAGGAATAGTGGATGTCACGTATCCACCCCAAGAATTGGTCTTTCCATCACGACCACCCAGTACTTCGCCACGCACCGACCAACTGCGATTCTTCCAATAGTCGTTGCTGCCATCCTTATATTCAACTCCAGCTGTCCAACGATCCCTGCGATAAATCTCACCTTGTGCGATGGCATTCTCGACGGGGATATACACCGACATTGGAACCAAAGCAGTGCCATAACCCTTTTGGCCAGAAACCACAAAACGCAGACCATCAACAGGACGATAATCAAGTTTCACAATCACGTTCTTTCGGTTGTCGGGATCCTTGGCATTGACACCGCGACCATTCAGGAACTCAAGGTTATAGAAGAGTTTGCCATCGAAAAGTTGACCAAAGAGATCAATACCCAGGTCACGACCATAGTTGATGCCAAAGAGTGGATCAGAGCCGCATCCCGTGAGATAAGTGACACTCTGCGAGCAGACATCTACTGTCTCCAAGACGACTGGAGAAAGAGGGTTCTCCATCGAGAGCTGGTTCTTGAACTGTCCGAAACGGATGGTCAGTTCATTGCCTTTGGTGACACGATAATCCGTGTAGAACTCCTGCACCTGACTGTTGAAGTCGTGCATGAAGAGGAACGACCAACGGTCGGTGATACGAGCCTTGGCCCAAAGCAACGTACGCTTCACGTCCCAGGTGTTACTGTTGCGCCCATCATAATTCATATAGGTATAGCCCGCCTGGGCATAACCATTGAGGGTGATGCGGCTTTTCAGTTCCTGCGACCAGTAATTGAGATCCTTTTGCTCCTGAGCATGGAGCGCTCCCGACGACAAAAGAACTGCCGTCAGGGCAATGAGATTTGAGAATTTAAAAGACATATACACAAAGTTTAGTGACAGACGATATGGAGGGGGGTGAGGGGGTTAAGAGGGGGTTAAGAGGGGTTAAGAAACGGTTGTAAATAATTAAAAGTTCGTACGGGTCAGGTAGCAACCATTTCTTAACAATCCTCTTAACCCTTCTTAACCTTACTTATTCCTTCCTCTGAGGATGGTTTGTTCACGATCGGGACCAACCGAGAGGATAGTGATGGGAGTCTCGAGTTCCTTCTCGAGGAAAGCGATATAATCCTTGAACTCCTGTGGGAACTCTTCTTCAGAAGTGCATTTCGAAAGGTCGGTGTTCCAGCCCTTCATCTCGACGTACTGGGGCTCTACGCCTTCTTCAATCGAGAATGGGAATTCTGTGGTCAGCTCTCCATTCACCTTATAGGCAGTGCAGGCCTTTACGGTCTCAAAGCCATCGAGCACATCGCTCTTCATCATGATGAGCTGGGTCACACCATTGATCATGATGGTATATTTGAGCGCAACAAGGTCAATCCATCCACAACGACGCTCACGGCCGGTGACGGCTCCATACTCATGGCCAATGGCACGAATCTTGGCACCTGTCTCGTCGAAAAGCTCAGTTGGGAATGGACCTGAGCCTACACGGGTGCAATAAGCCTTGAAGATGCCGAACACCTCCCCTATCTTATTCGGAGCCACACCAAGACCGGTGCAAGCACCTGCACAAACGGTGTTGGAAGAAGTGACGAAAGGATAGGAACCGAAATCGACGTCAAGCAATGAGCCCTGAGCGCCTTCGCAAAGCACGCTCTTGCCTGCTTTGAGATACGAATTGATGACATGCTCAGAATCAATGAACTTGAACTGTTTCAGATATTCAACACCTTCCATCCAGTTGGCTTCGAGATCCTCCAGTCCGTCGGTGCTGACAGGTTCGCCTCCCTTGGCAATAGCCAATAGGTTCAAGCTGGCAATAGTTTCAAGATGACGCTTCTTGGCAGCATTGTATTTTGCCTGGAAATTATCAAGGATATCACCAACACGCAGTCCGTTACGACTAACCTTATCGGTATATGTTGGACCAATGCCCTTGCCGGTAGTACCAATCTTGGCCTTGCCCTTGGCAGCTTCGTTGGCCTTATCGAGCAGACGATGGGTAGGCAGAATGAGATGTGCTTTCTTCGAAATATAAAGACGTTGTGTCAAGTCATGACCACTCTGAGCCAATTCCTTTGCCTCAGTCATGAACAAAAGCGGATCGAGCACCACGCCATTGCCGATGATATTGATTTTGCCACCCTGGAAGATACCAGATGGAATGGAACGAAGCACATACTTCTCTCCGTTAAACTCAAGGGTATGACCTGCATTAGGACCGCCCTGGAAACGGGTAACAACATCGTAGTTGGGGGTCAGTACATCCACCACCTTGCCTTTTCCCTCGTCGCCCCATTGGAGCCCGAGCAAAACATCTACTTTCATTAATTGCAAATATTAATTGTGAAATAAAAAATGTTATATGTTAATCGTTAACCATCATTTGTTAACTGTTTTTTGTTGATCGGTTTTTGGAAGCCGCACGTTGGCATTTGGCACAAAGTCCATGAATCTGGAGCGTATAAGATTCCGGATGGAATCCTTTAGGCAACTGCGACTCAAAAATCTTAAGTACCTCAAGCTTGCGCAGTACCTTGATGCTGCCGCAATTTTCACAGATTACGAATCCATGGGGATCCTGGCCTAGCGTACGCTCGAAAAATGTCATGCCTCGGCTCACCAGCTCAAGCCTGTTTGCCAATTTCAACTCCACAAGCAGGTCGAGCGTGTTATAGACCGTAGTCAATGCTACACTGCCCTCATGGTCACAAATAATCTTGTGAAGCGTATAGATATCGACAGGCGAATTAAGTTGATAGAGTGCCTTAAGGACGAATCTGCGTTCGATGGTACATCGCTTCTTACGGCTACGCAGATGATCCTCCATGGCCCGCAATGCCTCGTCGTATTCGGGAGCCACCGTGTCGGTGCGAAGGTTCTTGGTGATCTGGTCGCGCTTGCGATTCACCACCTCAGACACCCTTTCAGGTTGTTTCCTTTTCATGACAAACGTTTTTTGAGGCTTCTGGCACAATATCGCATCATCTTCGGCTCTGCATCCATCCAACGTTCGATGAGTTCCTGCCCAATACCATATTGAAATGCATACATCGAGACCACATCGGCCACTTCGGGTGTTGGAATAGTCTGTACCCATCGTTCAGCAGTCTCTACCGTCATCGTACCACGCGGATAAAGCAATGGAGCCAACATTTTCGACTCTCGGATATCATCTTCAGCCCAAAGCGCTTCGGCCACCTCGGTCTCGTCAACACCATAGAGTGGCGACTCTGGATCAGCAAGCATCGTCTTCACCATCTGTGCCAATTCCTTGATGTCGGGCAACGAGCAGCCGAAAGCAACCTTATAGATGTAGCCATGCTGCCGCAGCAACGAACTCGTGAAGATGTTCTGCCTGCTGCGGAAAAGCTTGTGGATAGCGCTGAGTTGATGAGGAGTCATTGGAGGAGTTAAGAGGGGTTCGAGAGTTTGAGAGGCGTTCTAGGTAGCAAGAGGTCAAGGACTCGAAGGGTCAATCAACCTTTCTTAACCCTTCTTAACCTCTCAGAACCTTTCAGAACATTAAAGTACCGAGTAGTCCTTGCTGTAGCGAAGCATCTGCTCCTGATAGGTCTCCGAGCCATAGATGATCTTCACATCAGTAACCTTACCATTAGCATCCTTCACGAGCTCGTAACGAGGGTTTACGAAGCCCTTGTAGGGAGCAATATGGAGCGACTGATAACGTTCGAGGACTTCCTTGTGAAGTTCGGGATTTACCTTCACGCCGTAGGTCTCGACCAGCATGCGGCCAGCCTCAAAGTCACCTTCGCTCTTGATGCGTTGCAGTTCACCGAGGATTTCGGCAAAGTAGGTGCGCAGTTTGTCGTAGTCGTTGATCTTGACATATGTCTTGCCATCACGCTTTGCGAAGCAGAGAGCCGGTTCGCTTCCATCTTCCTCAGCGTCCTGCTGAGCCATAGCAAGGGTCCAATAGGCGATGAGGGCACGATTGCGCATGTGGGCCTCCTCCAGGTTATCGCCCGGCTTGATACGAACGAGCTGGGTCATCAGGCCGTTCATCATCTGCTGGTAATAACCAGCTTTGTAAGCATCAGCATTGGGCATCACTCCCAGTTCGACGAGCTTGGGATCGGCCATGTAATAAAGGGCGAAGATATCGGCACGTGCTTCTTCGAGAGTCGAACCGTAGGCTTTCAATGCATCGGGATCTACACCAGGCAGCAATTGACCACTGGCATGGCCCAGGCACTCGTGCAGGTCGGTATGAACATTATCTACATAGTGGGCATACTGCTTTGCCTGCTCTATCTCTGCCTCGCTCCACATGAATTCCTCTCCAAAACCGTTGCCCTGGGCAGCAGCGTCGTAAGCAGCAGTGATGTTGTCGATGCTTACCGACTTAGAACCGTGCTGGGCACGAATCCAGTTAGAGTTGGGCAAATTGATGCCGATAGGAGTCGATGGATAGCTGTCACCGGCCAGGATGGCTGCAGTGATGACCTTGGCTGTTACGCCTTTGACAACAGGCTTGCGGAAACGAGCATCAACAGGTGAACGGTCCTCAAACCACTGAGCATTGCTCGAGATAATTTCGGTACGGGCAGTATTGGCAGAATCCTTGAAGTTCACAATCGACTCCCAAGCGCCTCGCAGACCCAATGGGTCGCCGTAGCTCTCGATGAAGCCGTTGATGAAATCCACGCGGCTCTGCAGATCCTCCACCCAAAGGATGGAATAGGTGTCGAAATCCTTCAGGTCGCCACTGCGATAATACTGAATAAGTGCATCGATCGAAGCCTTCTGCTTCTCGTTCTCAGCCACGCCACTGGCCTTCTCAAGCCAATAGACGATCTTCTCGATAGCGGGGCTGTAGAGACCACCCACCTTGTAGGTCTTCTCAACGAGTTTGCCCTTCTCCTTCACCATCTTCGAGTTCAGGCCATACATCACAGGAGTCTGGTCTTTAGGATTCTTCAGCTTGGCGTAGTATTTCTCTACCTCTTTCTGAGTCACACCCTCATAATAGTTGTTGGCAGAAGTGGCAATCAGGTCCACACCATCGGCCTGGTTGGTCTTGATGGTCATGAACTTGTTGTCGAAGATGGCACGCATCAGATCGCGCATGGCCAAATTCTGCTGCAGCTCCTCATTCTTAACGGTCTCGGGCAACTGGCTGATTTGTGCCTCAAACCATTCCTGGGTGAACCCTGGGATAAACTTGGCAGAGCTGTAATGATGATGGATACCATTGGCAAACCAAATCTGCTTCATGTATTGCTCAAAAGCTTTCCACTGCGCATCCTCACGGTCACCCTGGTAGTTCTGGTAGATAGCTTCGCAGATATTACGAATAGGCAGGTTAAAGCGGCAGTTCTGGTCCCACAGGATGTCGCGACCCCACTGGGCAGCCTCGGTCAGATAATAGATGAGTTCCTTTTGTGCAAGGGGCAGCTCCTCGAAGGCAGGTACTTCATAACGAAGCACTTCGATATCTGCAAAACGATCCACACTCCAGGGCTGCACTTCGGGCGCAGCCTCCTCCTTCTGATTCACAGCACATCCGGCCAACAGACCGGCCATGAGCATTGATGACATTACTAAGCCTTTCATTATGATGATATACATTTATCGTTGATAGACACGAACACGGGTGCGAAGATACTAAATTTTTCAATAAAATGGTTCCAAATACCACAAAAATTGTCCATTTTGCTGAAAAAAAGCACAATTTTGCACTGAGTGTATACTATATATTAAAATATGAGGCGTTTTCGCGAAGAATATTATTTCTTGCAGATGCCAATCTGCTATCTTTATTCGATGCATACAGTTTTGAAATACCAAATATGTATGCCACAATCGGAGCATACAGTTTTGAATTATCAAATATGTATGCCGCGGTCGAAGCATACAGTTTTGAATTACCAAATATGTATGCCACGGTCGGAGCATACAGTTTTGAAGTACCAAATATGTATGCCGCGGTCGGAGCATACAGTTTTGGAGTACCAAATATGTATGCCGCGGTCGAAGCATACAGGTTTGAATTGCCAAATATGTATGCCGCGGTCGGAGCATACAGTTTTGAAATACCAAATATGTATGCCGCGGTCAGAGCATACAGTTTTGAATTATCAAATATGTATGCCACGGTCGAAGCATACAGTTTTGAATTACCAAATATGTATGCTCCTACCGCATAGGTCCATTTTACGATTGAAAATTGGACCCGAACTAAATAAATTAGCCCCTCCTTGTTTGGGGAGGGGCTTATCGAGGAACGTGCAACTAATTATCCAATCATTCATCGAACTTCACCAGAATGCGGAATACCTTGCCAGGTGCTTCGGCCCAAGCTTCGAGGGCCTGCTGGGCCTCTTCGGGCTGGATGATGCCGCTGATGAAGGGTTCCATCTGCATCTGTGTGTGGTGCATATAATTCAGGACAGCACGGAAGTCGTCGGGTGTAGCGTTGCGCGAACCGCGGATGTCGAGTTCCTTCTGCACAAAATACTTGGTCTGGAAAGACACGTCGCTCTTGGCATAGCCGATGCAGACAACACGTCCGGTGAACGATACGGCATCAATAGCTGAAACGTAGGTAATCGGCGAACCAACAGCCTCAATCACCACGTCGGCTCCCATACCGTCGGTGTATTCCATCACCTTGGTGAGGATGTCCTCCTTGGTCGAATTGATGCCATAGGCAGCTCCTGCCTTAATGGCGAGGTCAAGTTTCTCCTGGCTCAAATCCACAGCAATAACGGTAGCGCCACGCTGCACACTGCGGATGATGGCGCCAAGACCTACCATACCGCAACCAAGAACAAGCACCGTGTCGATATCCGACACCTGTCCACGGCTCACAGCATGGAATCCCACCGACATAGGCTCGATGAGGGCGGTGTCACGTGGAGTGATGTTCTTTACAGGGATAATCTTCTGCCAAGGCAAAGCAATGTATTCGCGCATCGCGCCATCACGCTGCACGCCGAGAGTCTCGTTGTTCTGACATGCATTGTAGCGACCATTGCGGCACGATGCACAATGTCCGCAGTTCGTATATGGATTGACCGTTACCACTTGACCAATCTGGAACTCAGGAGGGCAATCTGGGCCAACAGCCTCGATGACAGCGCCGATTTCATGGCCAGGAATGACGTTTGGCTTAGCCATAGTGTTGCGACCAAGGAATGTATTGAGGTCACTGCCACAGAAACCAACATATTTGAGTTTGAGCAGCACCTCGCCCGCTCCTGCCTCAGGTTTTGGAAGGTCTATGACCTGAATCTTCTTTAAAGAAGGGATTTGTAAAGCTTTCATTGTTTAGTTTGTTTGTTTTTGTATTCCAATAGAACTTTTTTTGATATGTTCAAGATAGGGAATAATGATTATCCACAATCATCCGGGCTGTCGTGAAGTTCTCATAATTATAGTGGGTTCTTGCTAAAACACGGTATTTCCAAAGTTCACGAATATGAAAAACCAAGGATTTGTCCTGAGTACATAACCAGACAATTATTGGATACCCGCCTTTTCTGTTTTCTTCATTAAACACTGAATAGCAATAAAAAAATATTAATTATCTAAAATTCAATATCTTACATGCTTATCAAGATTTGCTCCACTTAGCGTAATCGTCTTGCCATTAGTGTACTGTATCGAAACAGAAGTAAGCAAAAATGTCTGCGCGACTCTCGAATAGAACGAAACGTTGTCAAAGATATAGCTTCCCTTACATTCTTGTATTCTTTCTTCGAAGTTGTCAAGAGTTGTCGGACAAGGTCCTATAGGTCCAACACCCTTAGCCTTCCAAACACTACCACCGCCAATCTCGTTTTGACACTTATCACCTACGGCATTCTTGAAATATCCACTAAAAGTGACATATTTGATTGTCTGCTCTGTACAGTTGGTAATATTTATGCTCACATTTATGAGTCCCACAGAATTAGAATTCCAGGAAACATCTGTAATAACAAACGGTCTATTATCCTTATAAGTCTGTATTAACAACTTCTGCGTTTCGACAAGTCTTTCTTTTGCCTCGGCTATTTTGATGGTCATTACTGAATCCACAATAGAAGATTGTTGTTGCAAACGAAGCTTTACCTCTTGGTCGTCGTAAGCCGGCAGTTTCTCAAAGTCGATTTCTTTTTCGTTTTTGATTGTAAAACCTCTTGATAAAGAAGAACTAAATGTGCCAACAGTTTCATCCGAATACATAGCATAGTAGTTCATAGATCCTACTTTAGAATAGCCAATTAAAGTAACAGTATCTCCCGTCTGGAGACTCTCGCCAATAGATTCGATCGAACGAGGAATTTGATAGTCAAGAACAGCTTTAATCTCTCCCCTAAGTGCCTTGGCACGATACTGAAGTTTTTCCTCTTCAAGTTTCACCTCCAAGAGTTGTTGTTTTCTGTTCTCTATGTTATTTTTTAACTGCAACCTTAGTTTTAATACTTCGTCTGATAAAGCATTTGGTAGTTTCTTCAATTGTTTCTCAGTGGCATCAAATGGTATAAATTTGCAATTAATTATGTCCGCATAATCATTCGTTTCTATGAGGAAAGAATATTTGTTTCCTTTCTTGTAATAAGCATGAACTGTAACAGAATCTCCCAATGAGAAAGTGTCTATTTGAGTTCTGTAATAATTATTAAATACATTAATTGTTGTTGAAAACCTAGTTCTAATACTCTGCGCGCTGACAGCCATTGCGCATAGAAACAAAAAGAAAATCAATATTTTTTTCATTGAAGTACTATTTATGAGATACTTATATATTAAGGTATCTCTGATTAATAATTTTAAGAAAAAAAATAAACATAATATCCCAGATTGTAATAGTGTCGAAAGATACCGACGAAATAATGACTCTCACTCCGACATATTCTTGATATAGGGCAATGAAGGAATCTTGTCAAAGCCATAAAGATTCTGAGCATTAAGGCCAAGGAACTTCGCCTTCTCATCCTCAGACAGCAGATGCTCCGAGTCCTTAAGCACAAAATCGTACGACATCTTGTAAGTGATAGCTGTAATGGTGCGGGGATAATCGGATCCCCACATCAGCTTGTCGGCTCCCACCAGATCCATGGCCTCACGGATGGAGCGCACAGCACCGAGGAATGGATAGAACTCTGAATTGAAGAGCCATGTGATGCCACCGCTCTCCACATAGACGTTCTTATAGCGTGCCAGCTTGATCTGCTCCTGCCAACCTGGACGTGTGACCATACCGAAATGCCCAATGACCACCTTCAGACGAGGACAGGTCTGGATAATCTCCTCCATCTGCTTGACGTGATAATCTCCGTCGTAGAGACAAATCGACAGGAAGCCTTTATTGTCCTGAAGGAACTGATAAACCTCCATCATCTCGGGGCTGTTGATCTCAAGCTGACCTGGAGCGAACAAACGATGACCAGGCAACGCAATGCCGCGGAAACCGTTCTCGAAGAGTTGTTTGGTCTGCGTCAAGGGATCCATGAGTCCACGTGCACGACGCTGGACGGGACGGAGCTCAGGCATTGCGTAGCAGAAGAAGCGATTTGGATGACGTTGCATCACTTCGAGCAGGTAGTCGTTCTGCATGCCATCGATAATCTCCTGTACCACTACAGCACCACCCACCTGAGCATAATCCATGTTGCTGAGGAAAACTTCGACGCTGTTCTGACCGTCGATCATGAACGGAGGAAGCATCTGCACCTCCTCACCGAAGAATGTGCTACGCGAACCATTGGGCGAAAGAGTACGGATAGGCTGGCCATCGACTATCGTATTCTGGAGCATCCATAGATGACTATGGGCATCGATGATAACCATAAACAAATAACAATTAACAATGAATAATTAACAATCAATGATTTACTCAAGAATAATCAACTGTTCTTCCAACGCACACGCATCTGGTCGCCAATGATCTCCTGCACCTCCTTGACGAGCTGCCAGTCGATGGGTTCTTCGGCATATTGCCAGTTCTTCTCAACATTGGCAGGATTGGCCGATGAGAAAAGCGTGGTGGCAATTCGTGGCGACGAGATAGCATACTGGATGGCAAGCTTCTCGATAAGATATCCCTTGGCATTGCAATGAGCCACAGCACGCTGACAGGCCTCGACGAGCGACTTGGGAGCTGGATGCCAAGCAGGCACTCCACGCGAGCTTAAAAGGCCCATCGAGAGCGGAGAAGCATTGATAATACCCACATTGTGCTGCTCGAAGAAGTCGAAATAATCATTCAGCAACTCATCATTTAGCGAATAGTGGCAGAAACAAAGAGTGGCTTCCACCGTCCCAGCAGGAACATGTTCGATGACCCATTTGATGTTCTCGGGTTGAAGGTCGGTGATTCCTACATGACTTACCACGCCCTGGTCGCGAAGTTCGCAAAGGGCAGGCAGGGTCTCATCTACCACTTTCTGCAATCCACCCGGCAGATCTGCCTGGAACTCGATATCATGCACATTGATGAGGTCGATATGATCGATATTAAGACGCTCCATCGACTCAAAAACACTCTCCTTGACACGTTTGGCGGAATAGTCCCAAGTGTTGACGCCATCCTTTCCATAACGTCCCACCTTGGTTGAAAGGTAATACTTGCCACGAGGAATCTCCTTGAGTGCCTTGCCAAGCACCGTCTCGGCCTTGTAATGGCCATAATAAGGGCTTACATCGATGAAATTCATGCCCAATTCGACAGCCATAAAAACAGCCTCAAGGGCATCAGCCTCCTTGACACTATGGAACACACCACCAAGCGACGAAGCTCCAAAACTGAGTTGCGAGACCTTCATACCGGTCTTGCCGATTTCGTTGTAGTTCATAAATTTATCTCTTATGAGTTATTGGACTGTAACCTTCCACAGCTGGCGACTTCATGCCGCGCCAGATGAGCCAGATGCCCAGCAGAACAAATGGGATGGACAGAAGTTGTCCCATGTCGAGCAGCATATTCTCTTCGAATGCCTCCTGTACGTTCTTCAAATATTCGATGAAGAAACGCGAACCGAAGATACCGATCATGAATGTACCGAAGATGACACCGCGATGCTTTCCAGCATCGGTGAACTTGTATTGGTACCAGCAGACGAAGAAGACAGCAAGATAAGCCAAGGCCTCATAGATCTGCGTTGGATGCGAGGGATTGCAGAAGATAGGCTCTGCACCGCGTTCCCACTGAGGAATATTCTGGATGAATCGGAAGCCCCAAGGCAAGGCAGTCTCATGTCCGTAGATCTCGTGGTTGAAAAGATTGCCCATGCGAATCAGGCACGCTACCGGAGCAACGGCAATCGACAGTCGGTCGAGCAGCCACAACTTTGACAATCGGTCCTTGTTAGCATAATAAAGCACACACAATATTACACCGATAGTGCCACCATGCGAGGCCAATCCGCCCTTCCATGTCTTGAAGATTTCAAGCGGATGAGCAAGATAGTAATCGGGATCGTAGAAGAAGCAATGCCCAAGGCGCGCTCCAATTATGGTGCCAATGAAGGTAGCAAGGAAAAGGTAATAGACACGCTCGGGATCGAGACCCTCACGTCGATAGATCCACTCCATGATCTTGATGCCGATGAAGAAGCCCACGATGAACATCAGGGCATACCAGCGCAAGGCAAACCAGCCAACCTGAAAGATGACCGGATGGGCAGTCCAAGTAATTTCTGACAACATTTCTTATTTTATTTTTCGTAAATTTTGGGGCAAAGATACACAATTTTTCAGTAATTGCAAAACTTTTGAACAAAATATTTGGCAGAACAAAAAAAATCCACTAACTTTGCCACACTTAAACATACTTTTAAGGTTTTATCTAGACCATGCTCGAAAAAAAAGTAATCATCAGCCTGGGTCGCCAGTTCGGTAGCGGTGGCCAACAGACAGGCAAACGACTGGCCGAAATCCTTGGCATCGACTATTACGACCGTGAACTCATCGACGAAATTGCACGCACCAGCGGCCTCGATCCCGAATATGTGGCCAAGCATGACGAGAAGGCTCCTGGATTCTTCGACTATGCCTTGGCTGGCCGCATCGGTTCGCCCCACCTCTTCGGCTCTTCCCAAAGTTTCGTGATGCTCAGCAACACCTTGAAGCAGTTGGCTGCCGAGAAGTCGTGCCTCATCGTAGGTCGTACTGCCGACTACATCTTGCGCGAAGAGCCCAACCTCATCAAGCTCTTCATCCATGCGCCCTACAAATACCGCATCCGCTTCCTTTGCAAGGAGCGTGGCATCACTGCCGACGAAGCCGACGACCTCATCGTCAAGAACGACCGCGAACGTTCGCGATTCTACGATTTCTTCACCGACAAGACATGGGGACAGGCCGACTCTTACGACCTCTGTGTCGATGTGACCAAACTGGGCGGAGAAGAGAATACGGCCCAGTTCCTGGCCGACTACGTCCGTAGGCGCATGGAGCGTTTCGAATAACCTGATGGCACTCCGGGCTTCTAAGGGGCAAACGGGAGAAGAGAAGGACCCGTTGTCGCTTCACGAACTCACCCGCCGCATTGCTGCTGTGGTGAATGCAGGCTTCGCCGATCCTCTATGGGTCGTTGCGGAGCTTTCTGACGTGCGCGTGGCTTCCAATGGTCATTGCTACATGACCCTCATCGAAAAAGAACCCCGACGTGGCACTACACTTGCCTCGGTGCGCGGAATGATCTGGTCCAACCGCTGGTGGCTCCTGCGCGACAGTTTCGCAGAGCAGACGGGGCAACCCTTCGCTACGGGTCTTAAGGTCATGGTCCTTGTGCAGGTCACGATGCACGAGCAATATGGCCTCAGCCTCAACATTCTCGACATCGATCCCACCTACACCCTCGGCGAGATGGCTCGACGTCGCTTGGAGATCCTCCGCCAGCTCAAGGAGGACGGCATCATCGACATGAACCGCGAACTCCCGTTCCCCGTCCTTCCCCGACGCATCGCCGTCATCAGTGCCGAAGGAGCAGCAGGCTATGGCGATTTTATGAAGCAACTCTCCAACAATGCCTATGGCCTGAAGTTCTACGCCCATCTCTTCCCAGCCACAATGCAGGGACAACAGACTGAGCCGTCGGTCATCGCTGCCCTCGACCGAATCAACGAAGTCGAGGATCTTTTCGATGCCGTCGTCATCATCCGCGGAGGCGGTGCTACCGTCGAACTGGCATCGTTCGACAGTTATCTCCTCGCCTCCTACGTTGCCCAGTTCCCCCTCCCCGTCATCGTGGGCATCGGCCACGACCGCGATGAGACAGTGCTCGACCATGTGGCCCACACGTCGGTCAAGACGCCCACAGCTGCCGCCGCCCTGCTCATCGACACCTTATATATGCAGATGCAAAAAGTCCTCGACCTCCAAGAAGAGATCAAGGACCGTTTGCAACAAAAGGTTGACCTTGAGCGTCAGCGCCTGCAACGGTTGGGCAATGCCGTTCGCAATACGCACGTGCTGCTGACACAACAGATCAGCCGTTTGGACATGATCAGTCAAAAGATACAAAGTGCCAGCCAGCAGTTGCTCAGCAACGGAAACAACACCCTCGAAACGTTCCGGCAAGCCATCCAGATGCTATCGCGGCAACGTATCCAACGCGAAAAAGACAAGTTGGAGTTCATAGACCGCACCATCCTTCTAGCTCAACCCGACAATATCCTTAAGCGCGGCTTTTCCATCACCCGCCTCAACGGCCATGCCGTCAAGTCTGCAGCCACCGTGCCCCCCGGCTCCACCCTGACAATCCAAACCGCCGACGGCAATCTCACCGCCCAAACAAAATAGGCAGCCAAGCATGGCTGCCTATTTCCGTCCCCGCTGCAGCCGTGTATGGCTGCCCCAGCGTCCCAGTCGCAGCCATCGATGGCTGCTTATTTGTCCCGTTTGTCTCGTGGCAGCCATGTTTGGCTGCCTCAATCACTTTTTACCTCTCTTCCGTCCCTTCTCTCCACGGAACTTCTCGAAAGGCAGGTGCTCCGCCTCTTCAAGGCGCTGGGCACGCTTCTTTTTCGAGGGTTTTTCCTCGTCATGATGTTCCTCATTCGCAGGCATGACCACCACCTTGCGTCCATGCCAATCGGCACCATTCATGTCCTTGATGACGAAACGCGCATCCTGCTCCGGCACCTCGAAGTACGAGAAGTTGGTCAGCAGGTCGATACGTCCCATCTCGATGCGATGGTGCACGTTGGCATTCATCAGTCCGATGAGTTGCTTGGGGAAGATACCATCACGCTTGCCAAGGTTGATAAACAGTCGGGCATAGCCTGGCTCGGCCTGCGTATTCGCTCCATTATAGACACGTGCATACGAAGCGTTGCGCGCTCCTTCGCCAGTGTGTACAGCGGCCTTCTTCTCGCGCTTGGGCTTCTCTTCAGGAATATCAAGATTCTCTGAGCCCTTGTAGAACTCGAGCATTCGGTTGAACTCCAGCGAGACGATACGCTTCACCAGATCCTCTGCCGAAAGCCACCCTAGTTTCTTGAGCACTGGGTCGAGATACTTCTCTACTTCTTCTTCGTTCACGACCACCTTTTCCAGTCTATCTGCAAGGCCGAAGAGCTGCTTCTCGATGATGCGTTCGGTGGTGGGCATCAAGCCCTTCTCGAAGGTCTTGCCTATCATGCGCTCGATGTCATTCAGGCGACGACGTTCCTTGATGTGAACGATGCAGATCGAAGTTCCCTTCTTGCCGGCACGGCCCGTACGACCCGAACGATGCGTATAGACCTCGATGTCGTCGGGCAAACCATAGTTGATGACGTGCGTCAGGTCATCGACATCCAGACCACGTGCTGCCACGTCGGTGGCGACAAGCAGTTGCAGGTGGCGGGTACGGAACTTGCGCATTACCAGGTCGCGCTGCTCCTGCGAAAGGTCGCCATGCAACGCGTCGCAGTTGTAGCCTTCATCCATCAGGTTCTTGGCAATCTCCTGTGTCTCCAGTTTGGTTCGGCAGAAGATGATGCCGTAGATGCTCGGATAGAAATCCACAATGCGCTTCAGAGCAGCATACTTATCCTTGGCATGCACCAGGTAGTACACGTGGTTCACATTGGCTGCACCTTCATTCTTGTGACCGATGGTGACCTCCACAGGATTGTGCATATAATTCTTCGCAATCTCTGCAATGGCCTTGGGCATGGTGGCACTGAAGAGCATCGTACGATGTTTCTCAGGAAGGTTCGAAAGGATAGTCTCGATGTCCTCCTGGAAACCCATCGACAGCATCTCGTCGGCCTCGTCAAGCACCAGCGTCTTCACTTCGCTCAGACGCACTGCTCCACGGTTCACAAGGTCAATCAGTCGGCCTGGTGTAGCCACAACCACATGCACACCGCGCTTCAATGCACCAATCTGACTACCTATCGACGAACCACCATATACGGGCAGGATGGCAATGCCGCGCAGGTATTTCGAATAGTCCTGAAGGTCGGAAGCAATCTGAAGGCAAAGTTCACGCGTCGGAGCCAGCACCAACGCCTGTGGCTGAGGTGCATCCTCGGGGTCCATCCATTTGCCCGTCTTGAAATCCTTCTTGATCTGGTAATCGCTATAAATGGGAACAATATCGACGCTCTGCAACAGGGGCAGACCGAAGGCAGCGGTCTTGCCCGTACCCGTCTGGGCAAGGCCTACCACGTCACGCCCTTCTTCGCTCAGGATGACGGGAATGATCTGCTCCTGGATGGGCATAGGGTGTTCGTAGCCAAGTTCCTCGATGGCACGAAGCAGGGGATACTGGATGCCGAGTTCTTCAAACGATGAGATACGGCTTGTCACTTCACTGGTTGATGTTGTATTCTGTATTTCTTCCATATTTTTACAAAAAAGAGTCTGGACTATAGCTGTCCAGACTCCTGTAAGGTGGCGGCTTCCTACTCTCCCGCTTTCGCAGTACCATCGGCGTTACAAGGTTTAACTTCTCTGTTCGGAATGGTAAGAGGTGGAGCCCTTGTGCTATAACCGCCTTATCTTTGACGTCACTCACGTGACAACTTTCTCTGTTTTAGCGGCGCAAAGGTAGTATAAATCCTCGAATTGACCAAATTCAGAATAAACTATTTTCAAAAACAGGTCGATTTCCCGTCTCAGCCTCTCTCGTTTGGCATTCGCACATAACATCTACGATTAGTCCAAACTCAAATCTGGCGCCGCAGCTGCCTGCTCCTTTAGGTATTCGGCAGCCCAGTACTGATAGTGCTGGGGCATGGGTGTGATGATGCGATCGATGGCCTCCTGGTCGAGTTTCTTGATGAGTTTGGCGGGTACGCCTCCCCATAGTTCGCCCGGTCCGATGTGAGTGCCTGACAGCACCAGTGCTCCTGCTGCCACCACCGACCCCGAGTCAACTCGCACGTTGTCGAGCACCGTAGCTCCCATGCCGATGAGCACATTGTCCGCAATCTTGCATCCATGCAGGCACACGTTGTGTCCCACGGTCACATCGTTGCCAATCTCGATGTAGGCGTCGCCTTCGGCGCAATGCAGACATGTGCAATCCTGTATCGACACACGGTCGCCGATACGGATACGGTTGACGTCACCGCGTATCACAGCGCTGTACCACACACTGCTCTCCCGACCGATCACCACATCACCGATCACTGCTGCCGTCTCTGCCACAAACGTGCCCTCACCAATACGGGGCCAATAGCCATGAAGTTGCTGTATCATGTTCCTTGTTTTTGGCTGCAAAATTAACAAAAAAATCGCAACCCACCAAAAAAAGTCATACACAATTTTAAATTATTACCTAATAATTTGGCCAAATGGAAAGAATTGGCTATCTTTGCCGCCAAGTTATGGTTCACACCCTCAACACCATGATCACCAAGGAAGGTATCGAAACGGCCTATTGTCTCCTGCACCAGAAGTTGCGGGTCTATCGCTATTCCAACATGGACTGGCAGAAGGACGACATCGAATACGCCATCGCATCCTTTGTCACCAGCATGCCAAAGGAGCTCTACGATGACCTTTCCGAAGGCCGTCCCGACTTCCTCCTCGATCACAAGCGTTTCGCCGACGACATGACCCTCGCCGTCAACCGCCTCGAGCATCTGCTGGGAATATAGCCCCCACGTCCCCATCAGCACTCGCCCCGCGTCCCAATCGTCCCCTTGTCTCCGTCAGCAGCCGTGTATGGCTGCCCTCGTCCCGATCCCGCCCCTTGTCCCCGTCAGCAGCCGTTTTTGGCTGCCCCGCGTTCTTGTCAGCAGCCATCTATGGCTGCCATCCTCTGTCCCTCATCCCTTCACCCCATGCTGCTTATCACCCTAGCCGGCCTTCTCCCCGCCGCACTCCTCGTCTATCATATCTATCGCGCAGACTTTCTGCAGCCCGAACCGCTCGACCAACTCAAGCGGGCCATCATTTTCGGCATCGGTTCAATCTTCGTGTCGATGCTGTTCAGCACCCCCCTCGAGGTGCTTGGTTTCTTTTCCAAAACCTACACCACGATGACAGGCGCCTTCCGTCTCGCCCTCTTCGGTGCAGGCATCCCTGAGGAACTGGCCAAACTCATCATGCTCTTCCTGGTGGTGCGCAGCAACCCCTACTTCAACGAGAAGATGGACGGCATCGTCTATGCCGTATGCGTGAGCATGGGCTTCGCTGGATTCGAGAATCTGGCATATCTCGGCTCGGCCGGCGACAACTGGTTTGGCGTCAGCGTTTCGCGTGCCCTCCTCGCCGTGCCTTGTCACTACTACAACGGTGTCTTCATGGGCTACTTCTTCGCCAAATACTGGTTCGAAAACGAGAACAAGCTACACAACCTCTGCTGGGCGCTCGCAGCTCCAGTCATCACCCACACACTTTACGACTTCATACTGATGTATATGAATGTCGAGAGTTCTCCGCTCGTCTATACGCTTCTCTTTGCCTTCCTCATCTACCTTTGTCTGCAGATGCTCAAATGGTCACGAAAAAGAATTTCCGAGCATCTCGATGAAGATGCCCGGAATAAGGATGGTTATCAGAAGTCCGAGAGGTCAGCCCATGACTTCTACGACCGTAGCGATCGCATTTAAATATATTCTTCTTTTCCTATCGACTCAAAAGCTCTGGCCTTGATGAAAGGTGCCAGCAGCGAATCAATGCATTCCGACACCGTATTGCCCACGGGAACGTCGGTCACAACCATGCCCGCATCTGTCCTGTTCACCACTATACGGCACATCTCTCCCTTTTCATTCCGATAGAAGTCATTGCGCGAAATCAACGCATTCTCCTTACCCAACAGTTTCTTGATGGCTGTAGCGTAGGTGGTCTTGCTGTTGTTGAGCGCCTTGATGGCAAATTGTCCTGCAGCAGCTGCCGTGGCAAATTGATCTCTCTCCATCTTATGGAACTCCAGTCCACTCTCCAACGATTTCATGGCACCTTCTTCTGTTCCATCGGTCGGAACAAGATATCTTCCATCGGGCAGATCCAGCCACGAATGTATCGACGCTGCCTTGCCCTGCTGAATGCAGCCGAACAGATAATCTCCGCTCGCCAGTGGATCGGGCAGACAGAGGAAATCGAACCAGTTCAGGAACTTGCCGCCCGTCTTCTGCTTCAATTCTCGGCCAAACGGACTGTCCATATCGATTTCGGCATTCCACCGGTCTATCATATCGACGTACCAATAGGTGACTTCAATCTGCCTTCGGATAGCACCCAGCGTCTTATGATGCACAGCAATATTGGTGTTGGCCAGGCCTTCGGCGGTCGCAGGTTTTTCATTCACATCCATCAGATGAATGCGCTGGTCCTTATCGACAATATCGACACCCGTGACAACCTTCTCGCCGTTGTCTTCTTTCAGTACCAGTTCATATTTGTTTGCCGTGGCTTTGCTTATCCATTGATTGCTGCCTATACGGCGAAGGCCGAACTTGGCCAATTCGGCACGAAGTTCAGCATTGTAGTTACGTCCTTTTGCGAGGCTTAATAGGTCTTGCCCTTCCATTGTTGTTTTTAAGAATGAATGACGATCAGGAATCACGTTTTCCCATGGAACGCATTTTAATGCCGCAAAAATACAGTCTTTTTTTCATATTTCCAAATAATCCTCAAAGAAAAAATAAGTTTTGTAGTCAAAAAATGACAAATAGGGGTATTTTTGCCAATCATATAGGAGAATAAAACAAAAAAAAGACAAATTCCTCCAATAATTTGGTGGATTTGGAAATAATTAGTATCTTTGCACCCGATAAATATATATATAAGTAATTATGATCATCGAACAAGGCAAGCATGTGGCCGTGTCCTATAAGTTGACAGGCTACGAAGCTCCGGAGAATCCCAACGAAGCACCAGAAATTGAAGATATCGAGGAGACCCGTCCGGGTCAGCCTTTTGAGTTTATCTTTGGAGTAGGACAATTGATCCCAGGTTTTGAGAAGAATATCGAAGGCAAGCAGAAGGGCGACAGTTTCGACTTCACCCTCGCCCCTGCCGAAGCATATGGAGAATACGATGACGAGAAGGTCATCGCCCTGCCCAAACACCTTTTCACCGACCCAAAGACGGGCAAGTTCCTCGCCGATATGGTGCAGGAAGGTGCACAGGTACCCCTCCAGAACCAAAATGGCGACATCGTCCCCTCCACAGTCCAGAAGATTACCGCTAAGGAAGTGATCTGCGACATCAACCATCCCCTCGCGGGAATGTACCTGCATTTCAAGGGACAGGTCGAAGAGGTGCGCGACGCCACCGAGCAGGACAAAATCGAGTACATGCGCCAGATGACTGGCGGCTGTGGTGGCGATTGCGGAGGTTGCGGTGGCGGCTGTGGCAGCAACTACGAAGGTGGCGATTGCAGTAGCAATGGCTGCAAAGGCGGTGGCTGTGGCTGTAAATAAAGTTTTTGAAGTGAATACTTTCGGCAACATATTCCGACTGACGACCTTCGGCGAAAGCCATGGTCCAGCCGTAGGTGGCATCATCGACGGTATGCCTGCAGGTATCCCCGTCGATATGCAGTTCCTGCAGACCGAGATGGCACGACGTCGTCCCGGACAGTCGGCCATCACCACGTCTCGTAACGAAACCGATCAGGTCGAAGTGCTGTCAGGTGTATTCGAAGGTAAGACGACAGGTACCCCCATCGGCTTCGAGGTGCGCAATGCCAACCAGCACTCGTCCGACTACGATGCCCTCCGTGACGTCTATCGCCCCAGTCATGCCGACTACACTTACCAACAGAAGTACGGCCTTCGTGACCATCGTGGTGGCGGTCGCAGTTCGGCACGCGAGACGCTGAGCCGTGTTGTCGGCGGTGCCTTCGCCAAGATGGCGCTGCGCACCCTCGGCATCGATGTCAAGGCCTACACCAGCCAAGTTGGCAACATCTGTCTCGACAACGACTGGACGAAGTACGACCTCTCGCTCATCGAGAAAAACGACGTACGTTGCCCAGATGCCCATAGTGCTGCGCTTATGGAGCAACTTATCCGCGAGGTCAAAGCCGATGGCGACACCATTGGTGGCGTCATCACCTGCGTCATTCAAGGCGTTCCCGCCGGTCTCGGCGAACCCGTCTTCGGCCGCCTCAATGCAGCCCTCGGTGCTGCAATGCTCAGCATCAATGCCTGTAAGGGATTCGAATACGGCATGGGCTTTGCCCAATGCGGATGCCGCGGCAGCGAGATGATCGACACTTTCCTGCCCGCTTCTGCCTCAGCCGTCTCCAATCAAACTTTGCTCAAGACCGAAGCCAACCACAGCGGCGGCATCCAGGGAGGTATCTCAAATGGCGCACCCATCTATTTCCGCTGCGCTTTCAAGCCTGTGGCTACTCTCCTCAAGCCCATCCCAACTGTCAATCGCCAAGGCGAGGCAACCATACTCCAGGCTCGTGGACGTCACGATCCATGTGTCTTGCCCCGTGCCGTCCCCATCGTCGAAGCAATGGCCGCAATGACCATCCTCGACTATTATCTCCTCAACAAGACCATACATATATAATATAATGTATTACGCCAAGCACCCTCTCAAACGTCTGATGGCGGGCATTCTGACAATGCTTGCCATCGTTGCATGTTCGTCATGCAAGCACGACGATGACGACGTGACGAAAATCGACTACGAGAAAGTAGCCGACCACACCGTCCTGATGTATATGGTGGGCGATAATAACCTTTCCTCCTTGCTCGAGAACAATGTCCGCCAGGCCCATCGGGCAATACTTGACAGCGTCGAAGTGGGCGCACTCAATCTCGTTGTTATGAAGGACAACAAACAGAGTGGCGACGACCTGCCCAAACTCTACTGGGTGCATCGCAATGCTGCTCTGCGACTCGACACTATCATACTGCAGACCTGGAGTGAAGACATCGATATGGCCGACCCCGACATTCTAGCGTCGGTCATCAAGACCACGTTCACACGTTTCAATACGCCCATCAAAGGCCTCGTTCTTGCATCCCACGCAGCAGGATGGGTACCTGTCACGACCAACCATCAATACGATTCCCCGCGTCGCAAGGCTTTCGGTTACGATCAGATCAATCAGAACAACCTCGTCGGAAGCATCGAACTATGGGATCTGGCTGCAGCCTTACGCCAAGGGCCAAAGTTTGACTACATCATTGCCGACTGCTGCCACATGGGCAATGCCGAAGCCGCTTTCGAGTTGCGCGACGTAGCACGTTATCTCGTCGCCAGTTCGCTCGAAGTGCAGGGTGCAGGGATGCCCTATCGCAAGGTCTTCACCCGACTCTCACGCGTCAAATCCCTGTCCGACCTTCCCGATGCCCTCGACTCTTCTATGCGCTGCTACTTCGACGAGAATGCACCCTACGGAGCCTCGAAGAAAGGTGCAAGCGTCGCGCTCTACGACCTCACCTTTATGCCCCAGCTTGCCTCAAGTTACCAGCAGCTCATACGCAGCAATGCCAGCCGTCTAGAACCACTTGCCGAGGCCGATCCCTGGACCATCACTGACTGGCTCGACTACTTCCAGCCCCTCGGTCGCGAATCCACTGGCAGTGGCGGAAGCGTCCACTACAAATACTATTACTACGACATCCTGGATGTCATCAACTGGCTGGGCGAAGTCGATGCAGCCAATGCCCATGCAGCAATTCAGGCGCTCCAGCACATCGTCCTCAAGGAGTATCACAGCTCGCAGTTCTATAGCGAAATCATCATCGATCACCACTGCGGAATGGCTGTCACCCTCCCCGAGGCCCTTCACCTCGCCAACGAGCCCGGCTATCGCCAATTCTTCAGCGCCTACGCCAGCAACGCAGCAGGTCTCCTCGCTGCCTACCACCACACGGCATGGGGAGCTATGATGGGATACTAAAAAAGCATTACTCCTACTGGGGGCAATGCTTTAAAACAAAAAATGGATGAGCTCTTCACATCGCGCCGCTACAACCTCACGCCCTTGCTGCGGTCAAGCCCTGGGGGATTAGAAGGAGCATGCCGTATGACACTCATCCGACTGCAAAAGTACAGACTTTTTTCGATTCTGCCAAATTTTTCAGACAAAAAAAGCTATTTCTAACCGAAAATTTCCTTTTTTACCCACAATTTTGTATCTTTGCAGCGCAATTTTCGAACATTCGAAGACAAAGTATGAACACTCTTGCTACTATAGTCAACAATTATCTGATGAAGATGGCCGTGCCCCTCGCTGCATGGTTCATCCTCGAATATCTGATCAAGAACGCCATGTACAGCAACGTCGTGCTCAGCCTCCTCATCTTCCCGATGATGCTGGTCACCCCCGTCGCCCTATGGTGGATCCTCCGCAAATTGCGTAGGGAAATTCTCTACGATGCCATTCGCGGCATCCAGGCTTGGTCGTTCGGCGTCCAGCTTATGTTCTATGCCAGCCTCATCGAGGCACTCTTCATCTACGTCTACAATCAGTACATCAAGCCCGGCAACCTTCACACCATTCAGAAGGCGGCCATCGAGCAATACGAAAACGTTCAGCAGACACTTGCCGCTTCAGGCAGTTTCGAGCGATACATGCCCCGACTCGAGGAGGCTATCAAGGCTCTAAAGGAGGCCCCCGTTCTCACACCTATCGAGACGGCTATGACCACCCTCTCCAACAACCTCTTCCTCTCCATCGTCCTCATGATTCCCATCGCACTCATTGTCCGCAAGCGTCCCCAGACAAGCAACCCTTCTTAACCCCCTTTTCCCCATATATGCTAGACATCTCAGTCATCATCCCCCTCTATAACGAAGACGAGTCCCTCCCCGAACTCGCCGCCTGGATTGACCGCGTAATGCAGGCCAACAACTTCTCATACGAAGTCATCTTCTGCAACGATGGCTCTACCGACAACTCCTGGCAGGTCATCAAGCAGCTCCACCAGCAATATCCCCAGATGCACGGTATGTCCTTCCGTACCAACCACGGCAAGTCTCCAGCCCTCCACGTCGGCTTCGGCATGGCACAGGGCGACGTCGTCATCACTATGGACGCCGACCTCCAGGACTCACCCGACGAGATTCCCGAACTCTACCGTATGATCAAGGAAGAAGGATACGACCTCGTCAGCGGCTGGAAGAAAAAGCGCTACGATCCCCTCTCGAAGACCATTCCCACCAAGCTCTTCAACGCCACCGTACGCGCCGTCTCGGGCATTCATAACCTCCACGACTTCAACTGCGGTCTTAAGGCCTATCGCGGAGAAGTCGTCAAGCACATCGAGCTCTACGGTGATATGCACCGATATATCCCCTATATAGCCAAGAATGCCGGTTACAAGAAGATTGGTGAGAAGGTCGTCCAGCATCAGGCACGCAAATACGGCAAGACCAAGTTCGGTCTCGACCGCTTCGTCAACGGGTACCTCGACCTCATCACGCTCTGGTTTCTCAACCGCTTTGGAGCCAAGCCTATGCTCGTCTTCGGCCTCTGGGGCACCATCATCTTCCTCATCGGCTTCATTGCCGTCCTCTACATCGTCTGCCACAAGATCTACGTGCTCAGCACCGCCGGCACTGGCACGCTCATCACCGATATGCCTGCCTTCTACGTTGCCCTCACCAGTATGATCATTGGTGCACAACTCTTCCTCGCCGGTTTCCTCGGCGAACTCATCTCACGCACATCGGCCGAACGCAACAAGTATGACATCGCTGAAACCATCTGACACGTCCTCTCGTCCGCTATCCAGAGCCTTGCGCCTCCTCCTGGGTGCCTGCTGCATCCAGGCTTTGCTGTGCGCATGCGACAACGGCTGCGAACAGGTGCGCGAAGCCTATATGACCACCACATTCACTTCCACCAGTGGCCGAACGATGCGATCCATTAGCCTCATCTGTCTCTCCGACACCCTCGGTTACAAGGCCTCCATCTCACAGTTCACCGATGTCGAACTTCAGCTCAATCCCAAGGGCAATCACACTACTATGATCCTCGATTGCTCCTACAGCGACTACGGCGACCTCTACACCACCTCCGATACTGTCGAGATTGCCTATACCGTCGAGCCTAAGTTCCTCGACATGGAATGCGGGTGCACCGTTCTCTTCCGCATCGACGACGTGCACTACACCCGTCACCTCATCAGCAACCTCATCATCAACGACAACAATGTCGTCGCCGATGGCGAGGCAACAAACCTCATCTTCGAATATTAATCCACGGGAATGTTCCATCCACGCTACGCCATAACGCTGGCCATCGCCGCACTAGCACTCTCCAACAGCTCCATGCTGCTGGCGCAAGGACGTTCCATTCCCGTTTCGTCCGAAGTCAAGGCCGAAGAACAGAAGGAACTGCCCGATGTGCTGCCCGAAGGCCAGAAGTACCGATATCGCTTCTTCAACGGCCTCAATGTCTCGGTCGATATCCTCGACCCTTTGCTCTATACGTTCTACTTCGAGCATGCCTCCTTCGAAGCTCAGGTGATGGCCGACTTCCACCACCGCTTCTTCCCCATGGCTTCCTTCGGTATGGGCATAGCCGACGAAACCTCCGACAACGGTCTGGAGTATGGCACAGGCAAGAAGCAGGAGTTCAACTTCAAGTCAAACCTCGCACCTTTCGGCAAAATTGGTTTTGCCTACAACATCGACTACAACAGCACCCGTCCCAACGACCTCTACCTCGTCTTCCTCCGCTACGGACTGTCGTTCAACAAGGCCGATATCTCCAATCTCTACTATGCCGACGAGCTGTGGGGTTCCCTCGGTCCCATCTCCATCAACGACCAGGAGTACACTACCCAGTGGGTCGAAGTTGGCGGTATGGTCAAGGTCCAGATCGTCAAGCATATCTCCCTCGGTTGGGATCTCTACTTTAAGGCCAAAATCACGCAGAGCGGAACCCAATATGGCACCCCATTCTTCGTACCTGGCTACGGTCCCAACAAGTCCCACATCGGATTCTCCTTCCGAATCTTCTACGACATTTTCTAACTCCCTGACATATGAGCAAGCGTACCGCCAAACTCCTCATCTACATCGTCACAGCCATCTGTGTCCTCGGCATCGCCATGCATCGACAGTCGTCCACCAGGCAGGCCGACACTGAGCCCGGCTCCTTCACGCAACTCGAAGGCACGGTCTTCCACACCGTCTATCACATCCAGTACGAAGGCAGCGCTGACTATCACGATGATATCAAGCAGCTCTTCCGCGAGTTCGACGGCTCGCTGTCTATGTTCAACGACACTTCAATCATCTCGCGCATCAACCGCTGCGACACCTCCGTCGTCGTCAACGACTACGTGCGCACCGTCCTCGAAAAGTCCCTCCAGGTGAGCGAGCTCACACAGGGTGCTTACGACATCACCGTTGCTCCGCTTGTCAACCTCTGGGGCTTCGGCTTCAAGAATGCCGATGGCGTGTCGCAGCACACCGTTGATTCCATCCTTCAGTTCGTGGGCTACGAAAAGATACATCTCACCCCCGATGGCCACGTGCTGAAGGACGACCCGCGTGTAATCCTCGACGCCTCGTCCATCGCCAAGGGCTATATGTGCGATGTGGTAGCCGATTACCTGAGAAGCCGCGACGTTAGCAACTTTATGGTCGAAATTGGTGGCGAGATCACCTGTGGTGGCCACAACTCCAAGGGAAAGCTATGGAGCGTGGGCATCAACGAACCCATCGAGGATTCCCTATCTACCTCCAATGTCCTGCGTGACATTATGCACATCACCGATTGCAGTGTTGCCACCTCGGGCAACTACCGTAACTTCTACTACAAGGACGGTCGCCGTTATGCCCATATCATCGACCCCCACACCGGCTACCCCGCGCAGTACGACATCCTGTCCAGCACGGTCGTCGCTCCCAACTGCATCACTGCGGATGCCCTCGCCACCTCGTTTATGGTGCTCGGAAGCCAGTGCTCCCTCCGCATCCTCGAGGCCGACACTACCCTTATGGCATACTTCATCTGTAGCGATCCCGACTCCGACCACTACAAGGTGATCTATTCGCCAAAACTCAAGAACATGCTTTCCAGTCAAAACAAATCCAACTGAAAATAGTGCACATACTATGCAGAACAACTTCATCTCCATCACCGATCTGAGCAAGGACGACATCCTCTCCCTGCTCCACGATGCCGCTCGTTTCGAGGCCAACCCCAACCAGCGCCTCCTCGAAGGCAAGGTCGTGGCTACGCTCTTCTTCGAGCCTTCCACACGCACCCGCCTCTCATTCGAGACCGCTGCCAACCGCCTCGGTGCACGTGTCATCGGATTCAGCGACCCCAACTCCTCTTCCACCTCTAAGGGTGAAACACTCAAGGATACCATCAAGATGGTGTCCAACTACGCCGACGTCATCGTCATGCGTCACTACCTCGAAGGAGCAGCACGCTATGCCTCCGAAGTAACCAACGTACCAATCATCAATGCAGGCGATGGTGCCAACCAGCACCCCTCGCAGACCCTACTCGACCTCTACTCCATCTGGAAGACTCAGGGCACCCTCGACGACCTCGACATCACTATGGTTGGCGACCTCAAGTACGGTCGCACCGTCCACTCCCTTGTCCAGGCCCTCTCGTTCTTCAACCCACGCTTCCACTTCATCGCTCCCGACCTGCTGCGTATGCCCAACGGCTACCGCGACTTCTGCAACCGTCACAACCTCTATTTCGACGAGAGCGAGATCTTCGATGTCAACGCCATCGCCAACACCGACATCCTCTATATGACGCGCATTCAGAAGGAGCGTTTCAGCGACCTCCGCGAGTACGAGCAGGTCAAGAACGTCTACACCCTGCGCAATGCGATGCTCGAAGGCTCCAAGCCCAATCTCCGCGTGCTCCATCCGCTGCCACGCGTCAACGAGATTGCCTACGACGTGGACGAAAATCCCAAGGCTTATTATTTCCAGCAGGTCCAGAACGGACTCTATGCCCGCGAGGCCATCATTTGTCGAATGCTTAACATTGACCTGAAATGAGCGAAAAGAAAGAATTAGAAGTTAGTGCCATCAAGAACGGCACTGTCATCGACCATATCCCCGCAAACGTGACATTCAAGATTGTCCAGATCCTCGACCTCTACAACCACCCTGGCGCCATCACCATCGGTACCAACCTCGATTCGATCACCCTCGGACGCAAGGGCATCATCAAGATTGCCGACCGCTATCTCTCCGATGAGGAAATCGGTCGTCTCAGCGTAGTCTCCCCCGACGTCACTCTCAACATCATCAAGGATTACCAGATTGTCGAGAAGAAGTACGTCAAGTATCCCAAGCAGATCATCGGCGTCGTCAAATGCACCAATCCCAAGTGTGTCACCAATCACCAGCCCATTCCTACCAAGATGGAGGTCTTCGATATGAACCAGAAGTCGCTGCGCTGCATCTACTGCGAACGCGTCATGCAGTATGGCGAAATCGAACTGCTTTAGGTCTTCCCGACCTGAAAGAATAAAAAAAAAGAGGGCCGTCTCACGACGACCATCTTCACTAACCTTAAATCTTATACCATGAAAAACACATTGCAAAGATACGGGGTTTTAGTCAACCCACCAAATATTTTTCTCACTTTTTCATCAAAATGGACGGAAAAATATGTTTTATAACATAAAATGACTACCGAACCTATCAAAAAAAGGACTGTTGCAACGCTGCAACAGTCCTTAATATTTGGTGATTTGCAAATTTACTTTGCGATAGCGGCTTTAACCTGCTCGTTGGGAACCATTTCCTCCTCGAAGATGTAAGCACCGGTCTTAGGAGACTTAACCACACGGATGACCTTGCTGTAGGTACGGCCTTCACCAGTCTGGAGAGTGGCCACTGCTTTCTTTGCCATAGTCTGTGAACTTTAATTTTTAACGATTAACTAATATTCAATATCCGTAGGATGGATTACTTGATCTCCTTATGGATGGTGTAGCGCTTGAGGAATGGGTTGTACTTCTTCAGCTCAAGACGCTCGGTTGTATTCTTGCGGTTCTTGGTGGTGATGTAACGCGACATACCAGCTACGCCGCTCGACTTCTGCTCAGTGCACTCCAGGATAACCTGTACGCGATTGCCCTTAACTTTCTTTGCCATAGTATTCTTGTAGCTTTAGATTATTCAATAACATAACCTGCATCCTTCAGGGCTGCAGAAATACCCTTTTTATTGATGGTACGAATACCAGCCGCACTAACCTTGAGATAGATATAATCATCAAGCTCAGGAACGTAGAACTTCTTTACCTGCAGGTTGACGTTGAAGATGCGCTTTGTGCGACGCTTCGAATGTGAAACGTTATTTCCACTACCTGCCTTCTTACCAGTGATCTGACAAATCTTAGACATTGTTGTTCGTTTTTTTGTTTTTTGTAAATCTTTTTTCCAACCGCCGAAAGGCGGATGGAAGCCACCTTTGCAAAAAATCGGACTGGTTAATGGAAACCCTGACAGTCGGGCGGTCCAATTTTTAATTTGGTTGTTAAAATCGCTGCGAATGAGTTTCACCCCTCAAAACGCGGGTGCAAAGATACTAATTCTCACGCGTGCGAACAAATTATCGACTCTCTTTTTACTCAATTTGCTGTAAAAGAGTAAGCAAAAGGTCCAAAGCGGCATCTGCGCTTTGCAAAATAACAGCCTCTCGGCTCCCTTTGAAGTGGTAGGTCGAGCTCACGCACTGGTCTTTGCAGATGGCTGCAATGCACACCGTACCCACCGGTTTTCCTGGCTCTGCACCGCCCGGTCCGGCTATGCCTGTGGTGGCTACTGCGCAGTCACTCTTCAGCAGGCGAGCCACGCCCATCGCCATCTGCTGCGCCGTACTTTCACTCACCACTCCGCCGACGTTCACGTCTACGCCCAGCACCTCTTCTTTCACGCTCACCGCATAACTCGTCACCGAGCCCTTGAAGTATGCCGACGATCCAGGTATCTGCGCTATCATCGATGCAATCGTGCCACCAGTCAGCGACTCCGCTGCCGACACCGTCAGTCCCTTCTCCACCATTACCTTCTTCAGCCGACGACCCAGCGTCGAGAACTTCCGTTCCTCTGATCCTTTGTATCTCATATTTTATATTATTTAAAAAAGAATCATTATCTAAAAAACATCAAAATCACCCCGCAAAAATACGCAAAATTCCCCATCCCACCAAACATTTCCCCCATTTTCCACCCATTCACCCCAAAATCACCCCAAAATCACCCCAAAATCCTCCCCAAATCGTCCCAATCCCACCACAAATCCACCCCAATCCCTCAAAAAATCACCCCCTCCAATAAACCTTCCCCCCTCCCCACCATCAAAATATCGAGAGCGGACTCCATCAGCCGCCCCTCATCTATGTCCCCTCGGGCCGTCCCCATCTATGGCCGTCCTCCGCGTCCCTCATCGCGTCCGCCCTTTCGGTGTCCCCGTCAGCAGCCGTCTTTGGCTGCCAAGCGTCCCTGTCGCAGCCATCTATGGCTGCCATCCTCATCCCTCTTGTAAATGTCGCAGCCAAGCTTGGCTGCCCTCATCCCTCCCCGTCCCTCTATGAATCGCCTCCTCACCCTTCTTTTAGCCCTCCTCTCCACCCCGCTCTTCGCCCAGCATCAGGGCATCCCCTTCAACGGCATTGTCTCCGACATCTCCGGTACCCCCATCAAGGGAGCCCGCATCTATATCTCCAAAGGCCGCGTAGCTCGCTCCGACAAGCAGGGCCGTTTCGGCCTCACCGACGTCGCTGCCACCGATACCATCCATATCTATTTCAAGAAACGCACCTACGACATCCCCGTCGAAGGCCGCAGGAGCCTCCATGTGCGTCTCGGCGACCAACTGCAGGCACAGGAAGATCAGGAACTCGTCAACTGGGGCTATGGCTTCGTCAAGAAACGCGAGAGCCTCGAGATCAGCAACGGCATCTCAGGCGAAGACCTCGTCCGCTCAGGCTACACCAACATCACCATGGCCCTGCAAGGACGCGTTCCTGGTCTCGTCGTCAACCAAACTGGTCGTCCCGGTCAGGACGCCGAACTCAACATCCGAGGCACCAACAGCTTCTACGCTGACCAGACACCCCTCTTCGTCGTCGATGGCATGATAGTCGAAAGCCTTGACTTCATCAGCGTTTACGACGTCGATCACATCGAGGTCCTCAAGGAAGCCTCCATCTATGGCTCCCGCGGCGCTAACGGCGCCATCCTCGTCACCACCAAGCGCGGTCCCAAATAAGGTTCCCAGCCCCACTCCGTAAGCAGCGGTTCCCCCCCCCCTGCCCTTCTCCGCAAGCAGCGGTTCAGCCGCTGCCCTAGTCTTTTGTTCAGTATGCAGCCATATCATAGCCGCCCATCCACTCCTATGAAACACGTCATTCCCCTCCTCCTCTCCCTCCTGTTGCTCGTGTCTGCCCCCCTCGAAGCCCAGACCCTTCGCAACGCCAACAACGCCACCATCGGCAAGGTCGAAAGCAACGGCACCATCCGCAACGCCAACAACGCTACCATCGGCAAGGTCGAATCCGACGGCACCATCCGCAACGCCAACAACGCCACCATCGGCAAAATTGACTCCGACGGCACCGTCCGCAATGCCAACAACGCCACCATCGGAAAGGTCGAATCCGACGGCACCGTCCGCAACGCCAACAACGCCACCATCGGCAAAGCCGAAGGCGTCGATCGCAAAATCGCCGCCGTCCTCTTCTTCATGCACCTCCTCCAATAGCACCTCCTCCAATAGCACCTGG
>JAFWRO010000059.1:0-21047 GCA_017519885.1 Bacteroidales bacterium
CACCATACTCAAAAATGTCAAGCCTAACACTCCTCGTGCTTTTATAGCTTGCAGTGCCGACGACCCTATCGTGTCGTTTGAAGAAAGCATTCAATATTTTCGCGTGTTACAACAGAACCGCATTCCATCAGTGTTGCATATATATCCTACTGGTGGTCACGGATGGTGCGAAGGTCCGTGGTTTCATTACGCACGCGAATGGAAAGCCGAGTTGGAAAGATGGCTCCTTGAAGAATAAAAGAATGCTCTCACCGTTAGCCAAACTGACAAAGGTGAGAGCATAATAATAACCCCTCAAACCTATGAACCTACATATTTTATATCATACAGCGATAGCAGGTCTGGCACTCTTGCTGACCTCTTGCATCGGAGGCTCGAAGGTCGATCAGGCAGCCAGCGAGGCTACCTTGACCGAGCTGAAGGCCGGATGGCAGATGCCCCCACAGGATGCACGCCCCAGGGTCTGGTGGCATTGGATGAACGGAAACATCACAAAAGAGGGAATCCGCAAGGACCTCGAATGGATGAAGCGCATCGGTCTGGGCGGCTTCCAGAATTTCGATGCAAGCCTGGGAACGCCACAGATCGTCGATAAGCGACTGATCTACATGGACGAAGGCTGGCAGGAGGCATTCGCCTACGCCACCCGCCTTGCCGATAGCCTTGGCCTTGAGATGGCCATCGCCTCGGCTCCAGGATGGAGCTCCACCGGTGGTCCTTGGGTCGAGCCTAAGGATGCGATGAAGAAACTCGTCTGGAAAACCCTCGACATCGAAGGAGGCAGCCAGATTTCGTGTCCACTTCCCGAACCCGACAAGAGCACAGGCCCCATCCGCAACGGTCGCCAGGGCCCTGGACAGTGGGAGGTGAGCCCCTACCAGCACTATGAGGACATTGCCGTGATAGCCATGCGACAGGCTGTTGACGAGTCGGATAAGATCACCGAAAAGGATGTGCTCGACATCACCGGCAAGACTGATAGCAGCGGCAACATCAATTGGAGTGCACCCGAAGGGAAATGGCGCATCTACCGTTTCGGCTGGTCACTCACGGGCAAGATGAACCATCCGGCTCCTCCCGAAGCTACGGGCCTTGAGGTCGATAAGCTCGACCCTGTGGCCTGGAAGAAGTTCTTCGTCGCCTACCTCGACATGTACAAGAAGGCATCGAACGGCCTGATGGGCGAACGCGGCATCCAGTATGTACTCACCGACAGCTATGAGGCTGGTCCGCAGACCTGGACACCTGCCATGTTCGATGAGTTTGCAAAGCGTCGCGGCTACGACCTGCACACCTGGCTCCCCGTACTGGCTGGTGCTGTCATTAGTTCAAAAGAGAAGAGTGAGGCTTTCGTGCGCGACTGGGAGAAGACCATCGGCGAACTCATCAAGGAGAACTACGACCAGCTGACGCAAATAGCCCAGCGCGACTACGGCATGAAGGGCCGCTACACCGAGGCACACGAGGGTGGACGCGTGTTCATAGCCGACGGTATGGACCTGAAGGCCACTGCACAGGTGCCGATGTCGGCCATGTGGTGCTCGGCGATGTGGCTCGGCAAGCTGCCCGATGGCGACACCGACCGCCGCATGTACCAGGCCGACGACCGCGAGTCGTCGTCGGTGGCACACCTCTACGGACAAAACATCGCTGCCGCCGAATCGATGACGGCATGGGAGCAAGGTGCCGGCTACAACTGGTATCCCGAAAAACTGAAGAAGATTGCCGACATCGAGCTGGCCGAGGGCATCAACCGATTCGTGATCCACGAGAGTGCCCACCAGCCCATCGATGACAAGGTGCCGGGCTTGAGCCTCGGCGGCATCGGACAGTGGTTCAATCGCCACGACACGTGGGCCGAGCAGGCCACCGCCTGGGTCGATTACATGTCGCGTTCGTGCTACATGCTGCAGCAGGGAGTGAACGTGGCCGACGTGCTGGTTTATTACGGCGAGAACAGCAACATCACCGCACTCTTCGGCCAGGGTGCTCCCGAAGTGCCCTACGGATATAATTTCGACTACTGCAGTCCCGATGCGCTCTACAATCTGATCGACTGCAAGGACGGCCTGCTGACCTCGAAGGCCAGTGGTACCCAGTACCGTGTGCTCTGGCTCGACCGCAACGTGGAATACATGTCGATGCCCGTGCTCCGCAAGCTGGCCGACCTGGCCAAGGCAGGCATCGTGATAGGCGGACAGAAGCCCCAGCACCCCTACAGCCTTGGTGAGAGCCAGGAGGAGTTTGACCAGCTGGTGGGCGAAATTTGGAGCCGCGAGAACGTAACGACTGATGTGCCCATGGCCGATGTGCTGCGCAATGCCGGCATCGCTCCCGACTGCCAGCTGCCCGAAGAGGGTATGAAATACCTCCACCGCACGCTTCCCCACGCCGAAATCTACTGGGTGAACCGTCCGACCAAGGAGGCTGCCACCGTGACTGTCGCCTTCCGGCAGTCGGGCCTCCGTCCGCAGCTCTGGCATCCCGTGACGGGCAAAATCGAGGACGTTAGCTACAAGACCGTCGGCAACACCACCGAAGTGACCCTCCCGATGCAGAAGGACGATGCTGTCTTCGTGGTCTTCTGTGGCGCAGGAGCCAGTGAGATGACTGTTACCGCTCCACAAGGCAAGACCCTGACCACGATCGACACGCCCTGGACCGTGAAGTTCCAGGAGCAGCGCGGTGCTCCTGCCGAAGCCACCTTCAGCACCCTAACATCGTGGTCGGAGCATCAGGACCCGGGCATCCGCTACTTCTCGGGCACAGCTGCCTACACCAACACGCTCCACGTCGCTGCCCTTGACCCGCAGGCTTGCCAGGTGCTCAAGCTGGGCAAGGTGAAGAACCTCGCCGAAGTCAAGGTCAACGGCCAGTCGGCAGGCATCGTCTGGAAGGAACCCTTCGAAGTCGATGTGACCGACCTGCTCAAAGTGGGTGACAACGAGCTCGTGATCGAGGTGACCAACCTCTGGGTAAACCGCCTGATCGGCGACGCACAGCCCAAGTGCAGGAACCGCATCACCTTCACCGACGCCCGCTACTATGCCCCCGATGCTCCCCTCGAGGAGTCGGGGCTGATGGGTCCCGTCGAGCTGATGGAAATCAATTGAACATCGTTAATTGTCAATTGTTAATTATTATTTGTTAATTGTTTAACGATAATTTGTGTTTAAAGAAAAATATGTATAGTTAATTCTGAATAGTTACATATAGAATAAAGATATGAAAAAGGTAATGATTGCAGCCGCTGCATTGCTGATGGCGGGCACAACGATGGCTCAGCTGAAATTGCAGGAAAACAACATCGACGAAGTCCTCAAGGCCATGACCCTCGAGGAGAAGGCAACGCTCTGCGTGGGATATAGCCACGCTCAGGGTGATGCAGGAACCAATGGCATCATCGGCCAGCACACCGACATGGTGCCTGGCGCAGCTGGTGCTACACGTCCCATCGCCCGTCTGGGCATCCCTGCCACCGTATTGACCGATGGCCCTGCCGGTGTGCGCATTCGTCCTACGCGTGAGGGCGATCCCAACACCTATTATGCCACGGGCTTCCCCGTAGGCACTGCCCTGGCCTGCACCTGGAACCAGGAACTCGTCGAAAGCGTGGGCCACAGCATCGGCAACGAGGTGCTCGAATATGGCTGCGATGTGCTGCTCGCCCCAGGTATGAACATCCATCGTTCACCGCTTTGCGGCCGCAACTTCGAATACTATTCAGAGGATCCTGTTGTCTCGGGCAAGATCGCTGCAGCCTACGTGCGCGGCATCCAGAGCCAGAACGTCGGCACCAGCATCAAGCACTTCGCCGTCAATTCGCAGGAGACCAACCGCTTGATGGTCGATGAGGTGGTGAGCCAGCGTGCCTTGCGCGAAATCTACCTCAAGGGCTTCGAGATTGCCGTGAAGGAGTCCGACCCCTGGACCGTGATGTCGTCCTACAACCAGCTCAACGGCGAGTTCACCCAGCAGAGCCACGGCCTGCTCACCACCATCCTGCGCGATGAGTGGGGCTACAAGGGCATCGTCATGACCGACTGGGGCAGCAAGGAAGGCACCGTCAAGGCTGTCATTGCCGGCAACGACCTCATGGAGCCGGGCAACCAGACCGAGATTGACCGCATCGTCGAAGGCGTGAAGAACGGCACTATCCCCATGGCCGACCTCGACCGCAATGCACGTCGCATACTCGAGTATATTGTCCTCACTCCACGTTTCAAGGGCTACAAGTTCAGCAACAAGCCCGACCTCAAGGCCCATGCTGCCGTGACGCGCCAGAGCGCTACCGAAGGCATGGTATTGCTCAAGAACGAAGCCAATACCCTGCCCATGTCGAGCACGCAGAAGGTGGCCGTCTTCGGCATCACTTCCTACGACTTCATCGCCGGTGGCACAGGCTCGGGCGACGTCAACAAGGCCTATACCGTCGATATGATGACCGGCCTGAGCAATGCCGGCCTGCAGGTGACCCAGGGCTTGGCAAGCCTCTACACCCGTTATAAGGCATATATGGAAGAGAAGGTCGAGGCCGACCGCCAGGCCGGTGGATGGCATTGGGGCAAGGAAATGCTGCCCGAGATGGCCGTCAGCCGCACCATGATCGACAAGCAGGCTGCCGAGGCCGACATCGCCATCATCACCCTGGGTCGCCAGGCTGGCGAAGGCAGTGACCGCAAGGAGGCCGACGACTTCAACCTCACCCAGGTCGAGCGTCAGTTGCTCACCGACGTGTGCGATGCCTTCCACCTCGTGGGCAAGCGTGTGGTCGTGATCCTCAATATGGGCAACGTCATCGAGACGGCTTCGTGGAAGGCACAGCCCGATGCCATCCTGATGGCTTGGCAGCCAGGACAGGAGGGCGGCAACTCGGTGGCCGATGTCCTGCTGGGCAAGGAGAATCCTTCGGGCAAGCTCACCATGACGTTCCCCGTGGCGCTCACCGACGTGCCATCGTCGCACAACTTCCCCAACGTGCAGGCCGCTGCTCCCGAGATGCCAAGCTTCATGCGTCGCAGCCGTGTGCAGGTCAAGAATCGTGACTACACTCTCCATTCCGAGGGCATCAACGTGGGTTATCGCTACTTCAACACCGTTGGCGTGGCCGTCTCCTATCCCTTCGGCTTTGGCTTGAGCTACACCACCTTCGCCTACAGCAAGCCCGTCGTGAAGGCCACCAAGGACGGCTTCACAGCCACCATCACCGTCACCAACATCGGCTCTGTAGCCGGCAAGGAGGCCGTGCAGCTCTACGTGTCGGCTCCCGCAGGTGGCCTCGAGAAGCCTGCCCAGGAACTCAAGGCATTTGCCAAGACGCGCTCGCTCAACCCGGGCGAAAGCGAGGTGCTCACCTTCAAGGTGTCCAACTACGACCTGGCTTCGTTCAACGAGGCAACCCAGGCTTGGGAGTCCGCTGCCGGAAAGTACGTGCTCAGGTTCTCGGCCAATGTCGAGGATACGCGAGCCACTGCCATCTATAGCCTGGCCAAGGCCCAGAGCGTCCAGTGCAATGCTGTGCTGGCTCCTAACCACGAGCTTTGAAAAGCGAAAATACCTTACTATCCGAAACGCGTAATTCGTTGATCGTTAGGCTAATGATTTTTTCAAATCTTACTATCTCGTTTCATAGGGGGTGTTACCACCCCTTGTGCGTCAGAAATAAAGTTCGTACCTTTGCACCGTCGAAATAAAAGAAAAAGACGTAACTGATTTGTTAATTATATGTATGTGTATTTAGTAATGTAAGCGGAGAATCGCTGTGAAGAAGAGTCTTCGTACTTTTTTAAATCTACCTGACGACAAGCAGGAGGAAACAATAAACGCAAACAACATTATACAATAATCTATAACAAACTAAAAAACAAGATCGCATGAAACAATTTCAACAAACCAAGAAGTGGTTGGCATCCCTGCTGATGCTCCTTCTCTGCTCAACGGCAACCTTGATGGCTCAGGTAGCTGTCAAAGGTGTAGTGGTTGACGTCTTGGGCGAGCCCATCATCGGTGCCAACGTCCTCGAAGTGGGTACCCAGAATGGTGTTGTCACCGACCTCGATGGCAACTTCGAGCTTTCGGTTGCCAAGATCGGTGCGAAGCTCCAGGTTTCGTTCATCGGTTACAAGACCATCGAGCTCCCTGCTATGGCCAAGCCCATGTCCATCATCCTTGAGGAGGACTCCGAGATCCTCGAAGACGTAGTGGTAGTAGGTTACGGTGTGCAGAAGCGCAGGAACTTCACCGGTTCGGTTGCCACGATGAATGTGGCCGACGGCCCCGTCGCCAACCTTGCACCCACCAGTCCTACCGACATGCTCCGAGGCTTGATCCCCGGCCTTTCGATGTCGCAGAGCGGCGTTCAGGGTTCGGCATCGAGCATCCAGATTCGTGGTCAGAAGTCAATCAACGGCGGTTCGCAGCCTCTGATCGTTGTCAATGGCGTCATCTTCAAGGGAACCATGAACGACATCGACCCCAACATCGTCGAGTCGATGAGCGTCCTGAAGGATGCCACCTCCCTCGCCGCCTACGGTTCGCAGGCCGCCAACGGTGTCATCATGATCACCACCAAGAAGGGTGCCCAGGGCAAGCCAATGATTAACTTCCGCGCTTCTGTTGCATTGGCACAGGCTGCCTACAAGCCCGAGCTTCGCGACGGTGAAGGATACATCGAGCTCATCAATGCCCGTCAGGGTCTGCCTGCAGGCTCCACTGCTTGGATGACCGGTCTTGAGCTTCAGAACTACCAGAAGGGTGAGGAGACCGACTGGGTCGATTACTATACACAGACAGGTGTGCGCCAGAACTATTCTCTCAACATCTCGGGCGCCAGCGAGAATATGGACTATTCGTTCGGCGGTTCGGTTTCGAACAACGAGAACTACATCAAGGGCAACCCCTTCAAGCGTGTCACCCTTAACGGACGTTTCAATACCAAGGTCACCAAGTACATCAAGGCTGGCATGAACTTCAACTATGCATCGATCAGCACCGATGGCCAGCGTCCCTACACCGACCGTTACTTCTCGCCTTGGGGCGAACCATAC
This sequence comes from Bacteroidales bacterium, assembly GCA_017519885.1. GTDB lineage: Bacteria > Bacteroidota > Bacteroidia > Bacteroidales > UBA3663 > Liminaster. Next base: position 7,047 of record JAFWRO010000059.1, read on the forward strand.
CTCGAGGATGGCGTTTCGCTGCGCAAGTACATCACCGAGCATACCACCGATGACGTCAACCCAATGTGGCGTGTTGAGTCGGGTGTCGATGCCCAGCTCCGAATCTACAGCATCGCTCTCGGCGGCGAACTCGAGATCCAGATCCCAGGCATCAAGGGCTTGAGCTACAAGCTGACCGGCACCTACAACACCCGTCAGAACCTGACCCGCAACTTCCTGCACGAGAACTACTATATCCAGATGAACGAGCCTTACACCTCCGAGGTTTACGACGGACACCTCACCGAGGCCAACGGTTCAATCGCTAATACGAAGAGCAATTCCTACGTGATGGACCACATCATCACCTATACCAAGGAGTTCGGTCAGCATTTCTTCAGCGCAACAGCCGTCTATACCCGCGACTCCGACCGTGTGGACGGCAGCACTTCGACAGGTACCGACTTCGCAGGTCTGGGCAACACCACCCTCGGTTACTATGGTTTGAACAATGCCAAGACACAGAGGATCGATGAGATCAACTACACCCTCCACAACAACGTGGGTTATCTCGGTCGCGTCAACTATTCTTACCGCGACACCTATCACTTCAACGCTTCGGTTCGCCGCGACGGTTCGTCGGTGTTCGGTAGCGACAAGAAGTGGGGTACCTTCCCTGCCGTAGGTCTGGCATGGACCATCAGCAACGAGGACTTCTTCAAGAAGTCGATGCCTTGGGCATCCAACACCAAGCTGAAGGCTTCGTGGGGCAAGAACGGTAACCAGAGCCTCGCTCCCTATCAGACCCTTTCGCAGATGAACGTCGGCATGGCCGGTGGCTACGTCGCCTACTTCGGCAATGAGGTCATCTTCGGTCAGGGACTGGCAACCCTCGGCAATCCTGCCCTCGGTTGGGAGACCACCACATCGTGGAACTTCGGCCTCGAGAGCGACTTCCTCAAGGGCGGTCGTCTCCACTTCGAGATCGATGCCTATTTCGCCAACACCACCGACCAGATCTTCGAGCGCACCATTCCCGTCATGGGCGCTGGCATGAGCTCGCAGTATGCCACCATGGGCAAGATCAAGAACTGGGGTATCGAGGCAAGCCTTCGCAGCATGAACATCAAGACCAAGGACTTCTCATGGTCAACCAACCTGCAGTTCACCCTTAGCCGCAGTATCCTCAAGGAACTCTACGGCGACGGCAACGACGACATCACCAACGAGCTCTTCCTCAACGAGTCGCTCGGCGCCATCTACGGTTATAAGTTCGACCGCGTAGTGCAGACCGACGACCAGGCATATATCGAAAAGAACGGTGCCAAGCCCGGCGACCCGATGTATGTCGATATGGATGGCAATGGCGTCATCACTCCTGAGGACCGCACCATCCTTGGCTTCAACAAGCCCGCCTTCATCCTCAACATGGGCAACACGCTCACCTGGAAGGACTTCTCGCTCTACTTCCTCTTCTCGGGCACATTCAGCGCAGGCAAGTATGGCATCGCCGCCAACAACAATGCCTTCGTAAGCTTCGAGAACATGGCTTACGTCAATGCTGAGGATCACCCCTTCTGGACCGAAGAGAACCGCGACACCAAGCACCTCGGCCCCAACGGCGACCTCTCGAAGTTCACCGGCACGCAGAAGTACGGTTTCATCCGTCTCCAGGATGTCAACCTTTCGTACAACGTCAAGGGCAATTGGATGAAGAAAATCGGTATCAACGGCCTCCAGGCATACGTTTCGGGATCCAACCTGTTCTTCTTCGCTCCCGACTGGGAGTTCAGCGATCCTGAGGTTCGCGACTCTCGTGGTTTCCAGCTCGCTCGTACCTTCACTTTTGGCTTAAACTTACGATTCTAAAAAACGACAGACAATATGAAAACATATAATTATCTTTTCGCCCTCATGATGGCTGCAGGTGCAATGGTATCTTGCAACGACGACGATTTCCTTGAGGAAAATCCAAAAACCATCTACACCGTAGAGTCGGCATTCACCAAGAGTGGTCAGGTCGATGCAGCTGTGGCTCGCGAATACATTGCCTTCAACTATATGTATGGCTGGCACAACATGTATGTCGAGGGAGTGGCTGCAAGCAACCTTCTGGGCGGTAGTGGCACCGATATGATCGACGGTGGCCAGGCCTATCCCCACATGGCAGCCGGAATGTTCTCCAACTATATGAGTCTCAACTCCAATACCCAGGACTTCAACGGCCTTTGGAACGAGCTCTATCAGCTCGCATCCTACGCCAACCTGGCTTTGCATGGTGCCGAGCTCGTCGAGTGGAAGGATCCTGCTGAGAAGGAATATGCTGTTGCTCAGTCGAAGTTCTTCCTGGGTTGGGCCTATCTCCGTCTGGGCGAGTGCTTCGGTGGTGTGCCCATCGTGCGAGAGTACAGCGAAGAACTGAAGTTCGACTATGCTCGTGCCACCCGTCAGGAGACCTACGCCTTCGCCATCGAGAACCTCGTGGCTGCCGAGGCTGGTCTGCCCCAGTATCCCAAGCAGGACGGCCGTGCTGCCAAGGGCATTGCCAACCACTACCTCGCCGAGGCTTATCTTGCACAGGGTGTCGAGACTGGCGACAAGTCCAACTATTCGAAGGCCATCGAGGCTGCCAGCAAGGTGGTGGCTGCTCATCCTCTCATGACACAGCGCTTTGGCGTGCGTGCCGATGCTACCAGTACGGGCACAGGCTTCATGGGCATCCCCAACTACAAGGCCGACGGCAACGTGTTCTACGATCTCTTCCAGATTGGCAATTATAACTATAGCGCAGGCAACACCGAAAGCCTCATGGTGGCCGAAGCTCCTTCCTACGACAACTGGGCAGCCAATGGTGGTCCGGTCAACCTCAACGGTCTTACCGTGGGTGCTCCCTATCGCGACATCATCTGGAACGAGGCCAATGCCGAGCCAACGTCTGCCGGCCCCTGGAAGGAACTCACCCAGATGGATCCTGCTTACATCGGTGCCAACATGGGTCCATATCTCGGCGGTACGTCGTGGGGCCTGATTGGTCAGACCGACTATGCCGATGAGGTGGTCTGGAGCGGCGAGTTCGCCGATGGCGACATCCGCAACTCCGAGGTCGTGCTCTGTCATCCCGTTGTCCTCGACGTCAAATCAAGGCATCATGGCGAGGTTTGCCAGAAGGAATGGCTCCAGTTCCCATCAGCATTGATGCGCGTATCGTGCAAGATTGCCATGCAGGATGGTTGGGGATTCACCGACCACCATGTGGGTTATGTCGGACAGCCCTTCGGCTTCCAGTACGGCCGCGACAACTACATCGCCCGTTCGTCCGAGACCTATCTGTTGCTTGCTGAGGCTTACCTCCGCAATGGCGATGCTGCCAAGGCAGCCGAGACCGTCAACATCGTGCGCGACCGTGCACAGGCTACCTACAAGTATGCCACCGTCACCATGCGCGACATCCTCGACGAGCGTGCACGTGAACTTCTGTTCGAGGAGCATCGCTGGCCAACCCTTCTTCGCCTGGGCAGCTCCAATGGCGAAAACGAGGACATGAAGTACCAGCTCTCTCACTACACCATGTTCGTCAACGATCTGCACGAGAAGGGCGTTACTCCCACCTGGAACCTCTTCCCCATCCCCCTCACCGTCATCAACCTCAACTCCGATGCTCCGATCGAGCAAAACAAGGGTTGGAATTAAGCTTATGTCCTGAAGGTGCGAAGGAAGCAACCCTTCGCACCCCTCAGAACCCTTCAGAACCCCTCAGAACCCTTCAGAACCCCTTATGAAACCCTTCCTTTCCCTCCTCCTCTTGGCTGCCACCATGTTGACCATGGTGGCTCAGCCCCCGATGGGTCCGCGTGGACCCGAAAATGAGTTTTCCGACATCGAAGGCACGTCAGCCCTTTCTTTCAACCTCCCGTTCTCACGCGATGTTAAAGGACGTGCTGGCCATGGTCCCCAGTTCTATCTCTTCCCCGACCAGAAGCTCGATGCACAGTCGGCCAAGACATTGGCCACTGAACTTGGCCTGATTGACTGGGCAAAGGATTATGCTGGCGGTGTCGTGGTTGTCAATCCTACTGCCGACAAGTGGCAGGCTGCCGATGTGCAGGCCTTCCGCGAACTCCTCGGTCGTCGAGGTCCCGCCACCAACATCAAGGTCATCGGCATTGGTCGTGGTGCCACATTCGTCAACCAGCAGCTTGCAGCCAGCGACATGACGGGTGCCATCGCCGGCATCGTGGCCATCAATGGTGCAGCAGGCAAGAAGGTTGCTCTCCCTGTGCCCGCCTATCTTGGTGGCAAGGGAGCTGCCGCCGCTGCCAAGGCCTACCAGGCTACGGCTGCCAAGGCGGTGGCCGATCCCCTGCTCCAGGTTGTCGTCAACAAGGACACCAAGGCTTCGGTGGCCCAGCTCATGGCTGATGCCTGGGACAAGGTGCTCAGCGCCAACTATCGCTACAACAACCTCTATCGCACGTTCTATATGACGCGTGGCATCGACAATCCCGAAGGCATCAAGAATTTCGAGCTCGTTTCGTTCCCGATGTTCGACAAGCTCGGCATCGAGCGCAACGTCATCGAGTTCCCCATCATCGACTTCAACCGTGCTGGCCAGCACCAGGAGCCCGACAAGTACCTGTGGTACGAATATGTGCCCCGTCAGGTCAAGGAGGCAGCTCCCGGCACTGTTCCGCTGGTGGTGATCCTCCACGGTCATGGCAACGACCCGCGCACCCAGAGCGAGACCGCAGGTTTCGTCGAACTGGCTGCCGAGGAAGGCTTCATGGTGGTCGAAATGGAATGGCAGGGCAGTCATGGATATCTTCCTATGGGCCTCGATGGCATCGAAGGAGCCATCAACGTAACGTTGAAGAAATATCCCCAGCTCGATGCCTCGCGCATCTATTGCGAGGGTCTTTCGGCAGGAGCCATGACCAGCAATATGCTGGGCGTCCGTAAGTCGCATCTCTTTGCCGCAGTGGCTGGTCATTCGGGAGGCATCTTCTCGGGCGACGGCACAGGCTACTACGGCTACGGTATCGAGCCCATCATGGCCGAGGCACAGCAGAAGCGTGGGTTTGTCGAAGTGGGCTATTGCTCCGTGCTCGGCACCGACGACGATGTGATCCGTTTCTATGGCAAGGACAACTGGCAAGGCAATCCCTACCTCAACGTTTGGCGCCTCTACGAGACCATCAACGGTATGGAAGTCACGGGCGACCTCGACTTCTCCATCGATTCCACGTTCGGCTTTGCACTTCGCGACCGCGAGCAGATCCATACGGGCAAGGGTGAGGACATCACCATCGAATTCGGCCAGCTCTATAAGGGCGACCGCCCCATGATCCGCATCATGGCCATCAACCATTACGGTCACTGGAACTTCAAGCCCGCTGCCCGTCTCATCTGGGACTTCTGGCGCCATTTCTCCCGCAATCCCGAGACAAAAACTCTGCAGTACACTCGTTAATTGACATTGTTATTTGTTAATTGTTAATTGTTAATTGACATTGTTATTTGTTAATTGTTAATTGTTAATTGACATGCGCAAGCATCTTCTCATAGCCCTGCTGCTCACTGCCGTCCTTCCGGCCAGTGCCCAGTGGGGCATTCCTGTTGAGCAGCTACTGCAGCGTGCTCAGCAACGCCCTCAGTTCAACATGCTCAAGGAGCAATGGAGTGCAGCCTGGATCGAAGTGCCTGATACCGATCGCGATGCCTATGGTGTCTATTATTTCCGTAAGGACATCGACCTCGCTTCCGTGCCCACCGAGTTCAAGATCCATGTTTCCGCCGACCAACGCTACAAGCTCTATGTCAACGGTGTCTTGGCCTCGCTTGGTCCGGCTCGCAACGATTCGAAGCATTGGAACTACGAGACCCTCGACATCGCCGGCTATCTTAGGGAAGGCAAGAATGTGGTGGCTGCCCAGGTATGGAGCGAAGGTCCCTATAAGCCTGTGCCCAATGCTACTATCCAGACGGGATTTATCCTGATGGGAGAGGGGCAGGCGAAAGTGCTCAGCACCGATGGCTCTTGGCGTTGCATTCAGGATCCCGGCTACACCCCGCTGCGTCAACGTGTGCCAGGTTACTATGCCTTGGGTGCCGGCGAACAGATCGATATGAGCCGGACCATTGCCGATTGGCAGGATCCTGCCAATACTTTGTCCGACTGGAAGCCTGCCCATCCTTACGCCTTGGGCGCTCCTCACGACGATGCCAGTGGTACGGGTGTCTATATGGGCCATCCTTTGGTGGCTTCTACGCTGCCTCAGGTCGAACGTTACGAGTGTCGCCTGCAGTCGGTGCGCCGCAACGGTGGGCTCAAGCTGCCCAAGGCCTGGCCGGCACAGCCAGCCTCTGTCGCTATCCCTGCCAATCAGACGGTCGATATTCTGCTCGACCAGCAGGAGCTTACCAACGGGTACTTCCATCTTGGTTTCTCGAAAGGAAAGGCAGCAACAATCACCGTTCAGTATGCCGAGGCACTATATTTGCCTTCCGAGTCTGACGATCCTCGTTCTGAGCCCGCCAAAGGTAATCGCAACGACATCGAGGGCAAGGTGATTCGTGGTCGCCACGATGTGCTCATCTCAAGCGGTGCCGACAGCCAGCAGTTCACTTCGCTCGACTGGCGTACCTTCCGCTATGTCAACCTCCACATCGAGACGCTCGACGAGCCACTCCAGCTCGACGACGTCAGCAGCACCTTCGTAGGCTTCCCCTTTGTGCAGCGTGCATCGCTCGATACCGACAATCCTGAGCTTCGGCAAATGATGGAGATTGGCTGGCGCACAGCCCGCCTTTGTGCCATCGAGACCTATACCGACTGCCCTTATTACGAGCAGCTTCAGTATCTGGGCGACACCCGCATCCAGGCGCTTGTTTCGCTCTACAATGCCGGTGACGACCGTTTGGTGCGCAACTACCTCCATCAGGCCGACATGAGCCGCAACGCCGAGGGAATCACCATGGGACGTGCTCCTTCCGAACTGCCCCAATACATCACCCCCTATGCCTTGCACTACATCTATGCCCTGCATGACTATCTGATGTATGGAGGCGATCCCGACTTCGTCTATGACCTTGTGCCCGGTGCCGAGCAGATTCTCCATTACTTTGCCCGATACACGCTGGCCGATGGTCGTGTGAGTGGCCTTCCAGGTTGGAACTTCACCGACTGGTGCTACAATCCGGGTTGGATGCTTGGCGTACCACAGCCTGCGCAGGATGGTGCCACCAGCATCCTCGACCTCCAGTTGCTCTTGGCCTATCAGATGCTCGGCGACATCGAGCAGCACATGGGCAACAACTACATGGCGCAGAAATATGCAGCTTCGGCCGAACGTCTGGCAAAGGCTGTTCAGCAAAGCTACTGGGTGGCTGATCGTGGACTCTATGCCAACAATACCGACCATCGTCAGTTCGCACAGCACGCACAGGCACTCGCTATCCTCACAGGACTCGTCGAGGGTGAACAGGCACGTGCTTTGGCTGAAAAGACGCTCACCGACGCTTCGCTCGACTATTGCACCATCTACTTCCGCTTCTATCTCCATCAGGCTTTGGCAAAGGCAGGTTTGGGCAACGACTATCTGTCGTGGCTCGACAAGTGGCGCGAGAATATGGCCAACGGTCTGACTACTTGGGCTGAGACTTCCGATGTCAACACCTCTCGTTCCGATTGTCATGCATGGGGTGCAAGTCCTAACATCGAATTCTTCCGCATCCTGCTCGGTATCGACAGTGCTTCGCCCGCTTTCCAGACCGTATGCATCACACCTCACCTCGGCGATATCCGTCGCATTGGTGGAACGATGCCCCATCCACAAGGATCCATCACTGTGGCCTACGAGTACAAGAAGATAGGAAAGGGGAAGAAGGCTTCCACCGTGTTCTGTGCCGACATCAATCTGCCCGCTTCGGTCACCGGCACCTTCGTCTGGAACGATGCAACCTACACGCTCCAAGGCGGTCCAAACCATATCTCAATTCCACAGTAACCCCTGTTCATCTTCACTGACAAAAAATACGAAGGCGCGGCATCCTGCGATGTCACGCCTTTCAAATGTATTTGTTATAAACTCTAAGTTGCTAATCTCAACGACGCTCCATGAACATGGTACGGAGACACTCCCCGCATATAGCGACAAGTATTGGGAGCACCCTTTATTTTTGTCGCGTCGAATCAATTTTTGCAGCTTTTTTTGCAAGGTATTGTACTTCAAAAAGAAATGGAGCGTCTATGAACGTAGGCGCTCCATTTATTTGAGAATGTTGTGTGTTTGCGAAAGTAAGTGCTCCATCTGCTGTAGAATAATGTGCATCGATGAACGTTGACACTCCATTTCCGGTAGAATGTTGTTCGCCTACGAACATTGGTGCATCATTTCCTAAGGAATATTGTCCGTCTACGAACATCGACATACAATCTGCTGCGGAATATTGTACGTCTGCGAACATCGATGCACCATTTCCTGTGTAATATTGTCCGTCTACGAACATGGACGCACAGTTTACTACTGAATGTTGTGCATCTGTGAACGTTGACACACGTTTTGCTGCAGAGTGTTGTTCACCTACGAACATCGACACACTATATGCTACGGACTATTGTTCACCTATGAACACTGACGAACCATTTTCTGCAGAATGTTGTACGTCTGCGAACCTTGGGGAACATACCACGATTGGAAATAGGGTTTCGTATTTGCTGAGTAAATAATAATTCATGGCAATTCGCAGTAATTCGCCTTTCCTCTTCAATATTCATTCGCATCAAGCATTCTGACGCGCGTCAGAGTGCTATATCCAAATGCGGAAGTACTCTGTCGGCCGTCGTGATGCTCTATCTTGTAGGAGCAAGTACTTTGACGGCCATCATAATGCTTGATTACATTTCTTTATTGCTTCCCGAAGGAGATTATTATTCCCATGATGGTACAAATTGACAATTATGGATATTTTCCCCACATTTTCTTTGCCATATTAATTTAATTCATTATCTTTGCCCACGAAACTTGAAGAACATTATTAATCTTGAATAAAACTAATCTATGGGAAATTGTCGCTACCTGGGCATCATCGTGCTACTGGCTACATGCTGCCTGACCTGCTTCGGAATGAATGAGGAAACAAGGGACAGCATTCAGCCGCGTCGCGTGTTGGTGCTGGCTGAGCGCGGAGGTCTGCACGAGGGTTTCACCGCCACTGGCCTGCAATGGCTCGACGAACAGAAGGAAAGACTGAACCTGGAGCTGACCGTGCTGGAGACGGCTGAGGAGATTCCGCAGGGTGAGATCGGGAAGTATCGGCTGGTGCTGCAGCTCAACCATCCGCCCTACGCATGGAGCGAGGCTGCACAGCGGGACATGGAGGAATATATCGACAGCGGTAGGGGAGGGTTCATCGGCTTCCACCACGCTACGCTGCTGGGCGAGTTTGACGGCTATCCGATGTGGGAGTGGTTCTCGGACTTCATGGGTAAGATCCGCTACAAGAACTACATCGCCGACAAGACGGACGGTACGGTGCAGGTGGAGGACCGCGAGCATCCGGTGATGAAGGATGTGCCGGGCACCTTCGTGATCCCCGACGACGAGTGGTACACCTATGAGACCAATCCGCGCCCCAACGTACACGTGCTGGCCCACGTGGATGAGTGCAGCTACTCCCTGCAGACCGATGTGAAGATGGGAGATCATCCCGTGGTGTGGACCAACCCATCGAAGAAGGCTCGCAACGTCTATTTCCAGTTCGGCCACAGCAGGCTGCTGTTCGAAAACGCGGCCTTCGTCACCCTCTTCGAGAATGCGATTCGCTGGACGCTGGGCGACACGGATCCTGCTCCTGCCCAGGAGGAGGAATATGCTGCCAACTATGCCCGTGCTCCCCGCTTCAAGGCGCTGGTCCACTACGAGCCCTATGCCGAGGAGGCGCATGTGCAGTTTGACAAGCAGGCCATCGAGTTCCTCCACAAGCTCACCTACGGCGAGGGTTGGCTGATGGATGTCACCACTTCGCTTGCCGACTATCCGTACGAGAAACTGAAGGAGTACAGCATCGTCGTGAGCCTGAATGCTGCGCCCGGCGATTCGGCACAACGTGCGGCCTTCGAGCAATATATGGAGAACGGTGGCGGATGGATGGGCTTCCATGCCTCGGCCTATAACGACCGCAACACGGGATGGCCCTGGCTGAACAGGTTCCTGGGCTGCGGCACGTTCTACTGCAACAACTGGCCTCCACAACCTGCCCTAGTGGAATGTGAGACGGGGGAACACCCTGTCACCGGCACGCTACCGAGGTCGTTTGTGGCACCTCCCAGCGAGTTCTACCAGTGGCAGCCGAGTCCGCGAACGAACCCCGACGTGGAGATCCTGCTCTCGATCTCACCGAAGATGTATCCCTTCGGACTGAAGGACGTGGTGAAGTTCGGCGACTTCCCCATCGTGTGGACCAACAGGAAGTACCGCATGGTCTATCTGAACATGGGACATGGTGACGAATGCTTCATCGATGCCACGCAGAACCTCCTTTTCGTCAATGCCTTCCGATGGGTGGTGAGCCGCGATCCCGAGGGTGATCCGTTCAAGAAGTAATAGCGACGAATTTGGCCTTTTCGGAGCAAAAAACGGAATAAGTGTATAAAATCACCCTCAAAAAAACGGAATAAGTGTATTTTCTTTGGTCAAACAAATAAAAAACAGTGTGGAAAAGTAACTTAAACTTGCCAACCGCATCAAAAAAACGACCAATCGGCAGAATATAGTATATTATATTTTGCCGATTGGTGCTTTTTTACTACCTTTTCACATAAGAATCAAAGGAGCAAACAATAAGAAACATTCTTTTACCAGTTCCTCTTTTCGTCGATGACGTCAATGATTTCCTGTTTGTGCTCAGTCAGGCCTGCTTCATCAAGAATCTGTTCGAAAGCATTCATGATGTCTTCGCGTTCTTCGGTCTCGATAAATTGCGACCTCCTGTCAAGTTTGTTGAAGCCTTCGACATAATCTATGGCTATGCCTTTGACATCGGAAATGGCTACATCGGGCCGCTTCGCTTCTTCCAAGATACGACTGCGGGTGTCTTTCCACAATGCTACTGCCTTGGTGTATTTCGACTTTGGTACGAACTCGCTGCCATCCCAATGGCGTAGCGGGTTGTTCAGATTCTCGTGAAGCCATTCATCAGAGCGCAATTTCAACACAATCAATTCCTGAACTTTGTCCCTATAAAGTTTCCTAACCTTTTTACCGACATCGACAGGAATACTATTGAGCCGAAGTATTAGTAGTTGAGGAAGACTATCTGGAAGAGGGAATTCATCTCTTGAGAACCCGAACAGGTCGTCCATTGTCAATTTCTCCAATTCGTGCAGTTTCGCTATCTCGTCAATGTCGTGAATATTGCCGGGCTTTCCTTCCAACCCCAACCATAATAGACCCGGGAAACGTGATGGGATGCCTTGCAGACTAAACTCCTGAATGTTTGAAAGCCTCAATTCCGTCAATCTGCTTAAACCAACATCTGGTAGAAAATCGTCTTGCATTTCAATCTGAAGAGCCAAAAAATAGCCATCCTTGGGTGATAGGATGCGAAGATCGGGCGACAATTTCCCTCTTAGTGTAACCCTTTTCATGCTTTGGGGCAAATATATGGTTCGCAGGTTAGCGCCACTGATTTCCAGTTCTTCCAAATAGGTGCGGCTCAGGTCCAATTCTTCTCGTCCACAGTTTTCCCATACCAGTTCTCGTATCACATATCTGCGTTCCAAGAATGGGATCAGTTGAGGATGCTCTTGGGCAGTAACGATACGAGTTAATACAGGCAATTTGTCGAACTCGGAATAATCTGTGACAAGATTAAGAGTATCGTCAGTGAGACCGTATAAGCTATTCGGAACCTTCTTGCCTCCAACGATTACGGTTTGTCTGGGTACAGTTGCTGCTTCCTTATATGCAGCGACCTGTTCTTTGGGGAGCTGATTCCATTTTTCCGTCATTTTCTGTTGGCATCCATTTGTCCAGGGTCCATAACCTCTGCATTCCTCGAGAGGCTGAACGACCATGTTCCCAATCAGTTTGGCATGGGATGGAAAGTATTTGATTTGTGCCCAACAATAGGTGATGTCATTATCCAAAAAATGGTGATTAAGCCGAAGATAAGACATCTTTTTGAGGTCTTCTTCTTCGGGCATCTTTTCACTCCAATAGTCCAGATCGATATGCACGGCCCATTCTTCCCCTATCTGAATGATTTGGAAAGTGAACCATTTCCCTGTTTCCCTTTCCTGGAGCGCATATACGTCTCCGATATGTAATGATGTCTTTTTCATTTCGAGTCCTATCTTATTTTTACTACTGGCAAGTTGTTATTACAGTTTCTCCATCTCACTCGCCACATGGGCTTCGCATTCCTTCATGGCATCGATGGTCTTTTGAAGCACGTCGTCGAGGGGCCATCCCAGCATCTCGGCTCCGCGTTCAATCACTTCGCGAGAGCAGCCGGCGGCGAAGCCCTTTGACTTGTACTTCTTCTTGAGCGATTTCAGTTCCATGTCCTGGACACTTTTCGACGGACGCATCAAGGCAGTGGCCCAAATCAGTCCGGTCAGTTCGTCGGTGGCGTAGAGCACCTTCTCCATCAGGTGTTCGGGCTTGACATCGACGTGCAGGCCGTAGGCGTGACTGCAGATGGCGTGGATCATCTCTTCGCCCACACCTCCTTCGCGCAGCAGTTGGGGTGCCTTGATGCAATGCTCGTCGGGATACTGCTCGAAGTCGATGTCGTGGAGCAGTCCGACCATTCCCCAGAAATCCACTTCGTCGGCATAGCCCAGTTGCTCGGCATACCAGCGCATCACACCTTCCACCGTCAGCGCATGCTGCAGGTGAAACGGATCCTTGTTGTACTTTCTCAGCAGCTCCCAGGCTGCTTCTCTTGTAATGTGAGTTTTCATATTTACGTATTTGTTTAGTTTTTACTTAACACGAATTATCATGAATTTCACATGAATTATTTTTGAATGATGGGGCAAATGCAGACCATTATACTGAAAAATTTACGTTAATTCGCGATAATTCGTGTTTGTAAATGTCCACCCATTGTCGCCATGATAGATCATCAGACGGGTCATGCCGCCATCGATGCAGATGTTCTCGCCTGTGATGAAACCTGCCTTGTCGGAGCAAAGGTAGAGCACCATATTGGCGATGTCGAGGGGATTGCCGACACGTCCTGCGGGTTGCTGAATGGCGTCGGGGCCTTGATAGACGGTGTAGGCGGTGTCAATCCATCCAGGGGAGATGGAGTTGACGCGTACCTTTCCGGCAAGACTGACTGCCAAGGCATGGGTCAACGCGGCAATGCCACCTTTGGCTGCCGTGTAGCTTTCGGTCTGAGGCTGGCTCATACGGTCGCGTGAGGAGGAGATGTTGACGATGGAGGCTCCTTCGGCGAAATAGGGAGCGAAAAGCTTGGCGAGATAGAATGGTGCCGTCACACCCACACTCAGGGCATACTGGAACTCCTCGTAGGTACATTCCGTGATGCCTTTCATCAGTGGAAGGGCGTTGTTGACGAGATAGTCGATATGCCCGTGCTTCTCAATCACTTCCTTAGCAAATTGTTCCAACACCTGTTTGTCGGCAAGATCGCCTACGAAATGGTTGCCCTCCTGCTTGTCGATGATGCAAACTGTGGCTCCCGCCTTCTGGAACTCTTCGGCGATGCAGCGCCCGATGCCTTGTGCACCTCCGGTGACTACGGCTACTTTATCCTTGAAATCCATACTTGTATCAGTTCGATAAATTGGAATTTACTTCAGTAGAATGTAATGTGGTATAATGTCCTCATAATGTCCATCCTTCATACGAAAACCTTGAGGAATCTTTCCAAGTTGCGTAAAGCCCAAACGCTCGTACAGATGCAAAGCATGGCTGTTCAGCACTCTTGTCTGGTTATACCACACGATTTTCACAGAGTCGTTCAATGTGTGGCTATGTCCGGCTATACTCA
>JAFWRO010000006.1:0-39050 GCA_017519885.1 Bacteroidales bacterium
AACGCCTTTTCCTCGTTGGAAAGCCTGGATCCGCTGGCCTTCCGTTCCTGTGCCAAACGGGCAATTTCTTGCAGTTCGTTTTCATTTAATATTCCCATAATAACGTTGATTTTTGGTCAACGTTTTTCAGGGTAAGACAAAAATAAAAAAATTAAAAAAAGTTTCCCTGTCTTTTCCTGATCTCCTGACTCATCTACGCAGAGGAAAGCGCTCTCACAGGCGACATAATTCCTCTTCATTTTGCGGAAACATCGTGACGGCCGTGAGAGTACTTCCGCAAAAGGATGAAGAACTCCAACGGCCGACAGAGTACCCGATGCTGCAGGACGGAGTACTCTCACGGGCGACAGAGTGCTTGCTACGATTGCGGAAATACTCCGACGGCCGACAGAGTTCCCAATGCTATAGGATGAAGTACTCTCACGGGCGACAGACTGCTGGCTACAACTGCGGAAATACGCTTACGGCCGACAGAGTACTTCCGCAATTTGAGCAAACATCGCGACGGCCGACAGAGTACTCGATGTGAGCGAATGGAGTACTACAACGGCCGAGAGAATACTTAAAGCGATTTAGATTCGCTGTGTTTCCGTAAAAATAAAAAAATAAAATATAAAAATTGTCACACACGAAAAGACAAAATGGCAGAGACAGGGCGGTGGCACGTGAATTGCTTTTAGATGGGTGTGAATGGAATGTTGAAAATAATAATCATTTAATATATATATTACTATGGCAACAAACATGAATTATCCAAACACCCAGCAGCAGGGTGAGAAGGCACTGGACAAGTATGCCCAGAACCTGTGTGAGCTCGCCCGAAAGGGAAAGCTCGACCCCGTGATTGGTCGTGACGAGGAAATCCGACGTGTGCTGCAGATCCTGAGTCGAAGGACCAAGAACAACCCCGTACTGATCGGCCAGCCTGGTACAGGCAAGACCGCCATTGCGGAGGGCCTGGCACAGCGTATCGTGCGCGGTGACGTGCCCGAGAACCTGAAGAAGAAGCAGATCTACTCGCTCGATATGGGCGCACTGGTAGCCGGTGCGATGTACAAGGGCGAGTTCGAAGACCGACTGAAGAGCGTCATCAAGGAGGTGCAGGAAGCCAACAGCGACGATGCCACCGGCAATGACATCATCCTCTTCATCGATGAGATCCACACCCTGGTGGGCGCCGGCGGCGGTCAAGGCTCGATGGATGCCGCCAACATCCTGAAGCCTGCCCTTGCTCGTGGCGAACTGCGTTGCGTGGGCGCCACCACCCTCGACGAATACCAGAAGTACTTCGAGACCGACAAGGCCCTGGAGCGCCGATTCCAGAAGGTAATGGTGGATGAACCTGACGAGACGGCTGCCATCGCCATCCTGCGTGGCCTGAAGGAGCGCTACGAGAACCACCACCACATCCGTATCAAGGACGAGGCCGTGATCCAGGCTGTGCGCCTCTCGACGCGTTACATCACCGACCGCTACCTCCCCGACAAGGCCATCGACCTGATTGACGAGGCTTCGGCCAAACTGCGTATGGAGCGTGACTCCGAACCACAGGCCCTGGACGAAATCCATCGTCAGATCATGCAGCTCCAGATCGAGCGCGAGGCCATCAAGTGGGAGAAGGACAAGGCCAAGATCGACGACATCGACGAGAAGATCAAGGCGCTGCAGGCCGAAGAGAAGAAACTCAACGACCAGTGGAAGAAGGAGAAGCAGCTGATTGAAGTCATCCAGCGCAACAAGGAACAGATGGAGCAACTGCGCTTCGAGGCCGAAAAAGCCAAGCAGCAGGGCGACTACGGCAAGGTGGCCAAGATCCAGTACGAGACCATCCCGAGCCTGGAGAAGCAGAACGAGCAGATCTCGAACGACCTGCACCAGCAAGTGGGCGAGGGCAATGCACTCATCCGCGAAGAGGTCACTGCCGAGGACATCGCCGAAGTGGTAAGCCACTGGACGGGCATCCCCGTGAACAAGATGATGACCTCGGAACGCGACAAGCTGCTCCAACTCGAGACCGAGCTGCACAAGCGCGTAGTGGGTCAAGATGCCGCCATCGAGGCTGTGTCGAACGCCATCCGTCGTAACCGTGCAGGCCTCTCCGACCCCAACCGACCCATCGGTTCGTTCCTCTTCCTGGGTCAGACGGGCGTGGGCAAGACCGAACTTGCCAAGGCCCTGGCCGAATTCCTCTTCGACGACGAAAGGATGATGACACGTATCGACATGTCGGAGTACCAGGAGAAGTTCGCCGTAACACGTCTGTTCGGTGCGCCTCCAGGATACGTAGGCTACGAGGAGGGCGGACAGCTCACCGAGGCCGTGCGTCGCAAGCCCTACCAGGTGGTGCTCTTCGACGAGATCGAGAAGGCTCACCCCGACGTGTTCAACACGCTGCTACAGGTGCTCGACGAAGGCCATATGACCGATGGCAAGGGACGTAACGTCAACTTCAAGAACACCATCATCATCATGACCTCGAACCTCACCGAGGACCAGCTCTACGGCAAGCAGGCCATCCTCACGGCTGAAGGCCGCCCGATGCAGCCCATCCGTCGCGAGTTCTTGAACCGTATCGACGAGATCGTGAACTTCAGCGCCCTCACCGAGGACGACATCCGCCGCGTAGTGGACATCCAGCTGGAGCGTTGCTACCGTCTGCTGAAGCAGAGCGACATCGAGCTGCGCGTGACCGACGATGCACGTCGCTTCCTTGCCAAGGAAGGCTACGACCCCGAGTTCGGCGCACGTCCTGTAAAGCGTGCCATCCAGCACCTGGTGCTCAACGAACTGTCGAAGACGCTCATCGGTGGCAAGGTCAACCGTCAGCAGCCCATCATCGTGGATGTGGCCAACGGCGCAATCACGTTCAGAAACTAAACTCGGTTTAGCATTACATAACAAGCCCCCGCAAGTCTATTCTTACGGGGGCTTATTTATCGGGGGGTCGCTGCGTAGCGACCCTAAGTCAATCAATATGCGAAGAGCGGATAGTTTGCCATTTCGGCATTGACCTCAGCGCGAACCTTGGCGATGACTGCCTCGTTCTCGGGATCGTTGAGTACCTCCTCGATCCAAGCGGCAACCTTCACCATAAGGTCCTCCTTGGCACCACGGGTAGTGATGGCGGGAGTGCCGAGACGGATGCCGGAAGTCTGGAATGCCGAACGAGAATCGTAGGGCACCATGTTCTTGTTGGCAGTGATGTCGGCAGCAACGAGTGCCTTCTCAGCCACCTTGCCGGTGAGTTCGGGATACTTGGTGCGGAGATCGACAAGCATCGAGTGGTTGTCGGTACCGCCAGAGATGATCTTGAAGCCACGCTTCACGAGTTCGTCAGCAAGCACAGCTGCATTCTTCTTGACCTGGAGGGCATACTCCTTCCACTCGGGACGGAGAATCTCGCCGAAGGCAACGGCCTTGGCAGCGATGACGTGCTCCAATGGACCGCCCTGGGTGCCGGGGAATACGGAGCTGTCGAGGCAAGCCGACATCATCTTCACGACGCCCTTGGGAGTGGTGAGACCCTTGGGATTGGGGAAGTCCTCACCCATCATGATGACGCCGCCACGAGGACCGCGGAGCGACTTGTGGGTGGTGGTGGTTACGATGTGGGCATACTTGACAGGATTTTCGAGCAGACCTGCAGCAATGAGGCCAGCAGGGTGAGCCATATCGACCATCAGGATGGCACCTACCTCGTCGGCAATCTTGCGCATACGGGCATAGTCCCATTCGCGGCTATAGGCCGAGCCGCCGCCGATGATGAGCTTGGGCTTGTGCTCGAGGGCGAGGCGCTCCATCTCATCGTAATCGACGCGACCGGTATCTTCGCGCACATTGTAGGCAACAGGCTTGTAGAGCAGACCCGAGCTGTTGACAGCCGAGCCGTGAGAGAGGTGACCACCATGGGCAAGATTGAGGCCCATGAAGGTGTCGCCAGGATTGAGCACTGCGGCAAGCACAGCCTGGTTGGCCTGTGCACCCGAGTGGGGCTGCACATTTGCCCAGCATGCACCGAAGATCTCCTTCAGACGATCGATGGCGAGTTGCTCGACCTTATCGACAACCTCACAACCACCATAATAACGCTTGCCAGGAAGGCCCTCGGCATACTTGTTGGTAAGCACCGAACCCATGGCCTCGAGCACCTCGTCGCTGACGATATTCTCGGAGGCAATCAGTTCAATACCCTTCATCTGACGCTGACGCTCCTCGGCAATCAGGTCAAAGATCACATTGTCTCTTTTCATAAGATTATAGTTTATGGAAATTGAATTAAAGAATAATAATTTACGATTGGGAGAAAGCAGTTACTTCTTGACGTAACGAACCACGTATTTCACCGTGCCATCGGGTTGAACGACCTCATCGACAACAACATCGTATTGTGGAGCCTGGTCGGTCGATTCGACAACGGGAGTCTCGACGACTGGGGTTTCAACCTTGGGTGTTTCTACAACGGGGGTTTCAACCTTAGGCGTTTCAACGACAGGAGTTTCGACCTTAGGAGTTTCAACTACTGGGGTCTCAGCTTCAGCGGGCTTCTCGTCGTGGTTCACGAAAACGGGGCCCTTGGCAGGCTTCTTAGCCATAGTTGGAACGGGGGTGTCTTCTACCTTTTCAACGGGTTTGTCAGCCACTTTTTCAGCCGGTTTCGGAGCCGCCGTTTGGACGGGTGTTTCGACCACATCAATCAAATCCTTTTCGGGATCGATGTCCAACTCGCCATCCACAACCTTCGGCTTACGCTTCTGCGCTACAGGCGTCGGAGCAGGTTGGGCAGGACGCGCCTTGCCCGTGGTCCAATAGGGAAGATTGGGACGCTTGGCATTGCTGGCGATGAGATGGGCGACACCTTCCTCGGGTCCGATGATGACAGGCATACCTACCAGCGCCTTTTGGCCAAGCGCCTCGATGTCGTCGTTATAAAGACGGATGCAACCTTCGGTGGCACGTGTGCCGATGCTGCTGGGCGCGTGGGTGCCATGGATGCCGATGCCCGAGAAACCGGTCTGCAGACGCAGGAAATAATGGCCATAGGCATGCTTGATGAAACCCTTGCCATCGTGGAAATCGTGTCCCCAGTTGGAGGAATCGTGAATCTTCTCGAGCAGGAAGTAGCCTTCGGGGGTGCGGTGGTCGCCCTTCCCGTTCTTCTGCCCGAGATTCATTCCACAAGCTATAGGATAAGTGACAACAACCTTGCCCTGACTGTTGACCAAGGTCAAGGTCATATCCACCTTGCTGACGAAAATAAAACCTTTGCTCATGTCGGGCTTATAGAACTTCATTACGGACTGCAGGTCCTCGGCGGCAACCGACAACGAAATGGCAAAGGCAAGAGCCATGCACAATATCTTATAATACATGCTGCAAAGATAGGGCATTTTTCGTTTCAAAGCATTATTTTGATACAAAAATTTTGAATTTTGTCGAAATATCGCTATCTTTGCAGCCGAATCATCACTTTTAAATGCTAAAAAGAGTGCAATGACAGAAAAAAGAGACATACGCGAACTCGCCCTCGAGTCCCTTGGTTTTGCTTCGCTCAACGCGATGCAGGACGATATGCTGCGCGTCTTCCCCGAGGGGCGCGACATCCTGCTGCTGGCTCCGACGGGCAGCGGCAAGACGCTTGCCTACCTCCTGCCCCTCTGGCAAAAGGGCGGACGGACACTCATCATCGCCCCGAGCCGCGAACTCGTGCAGCAGATTGCCGACGTGTGGCAGCGCCTGCACACCGACATCCGATGCGTGGCCTGCTACGGCGGTCACGACACACGCGTGGAACAGCAGCAGCTGGAAGGGCTCTTCGACCCACAGACAGCCGGCGAGAATGTCCTCGTGGTGGGCACACCCGGACGACTGAAGGACCACATCGAACGCGGCAACATCAAGCCCGCGACCTTCACGTACCTTGTGATCGACGAATTTGACAAATCGCTCGAACTGGGCTTCGAGGAAGAGATGCACGCCATCATCAACACCCTCACCAGCATACGCCAGCGCATCTTCACTTCAGCCACCCATACCGTCCCCATCGCGCCCTGGACGGGCTTCCACGACTATCAGCAACTCGACTTCGGCAGCGACCAGAAGGAGCCCGAAAGGCTGAAGATGTACCAGGTGAAATCGCCCGTTCCCGACAAGCTCGAAACCCTCGACGAACTGCTGCTCTGCCTGCTCGGACAATCGAAGGAGGGAGCGACGGAACAGACCATCGTGTTTGCCAACTATCGTGAAGCAGCTGAGCGCATTGCGCACTATCTGAGCGCCCAGGGCATCGAGAACGCGCTCTATCACGGCGGCCTCGACCAGGAGATGCGCGACAAGTCGATCATCCGTCTGCGCGGAGGTTCGATCAGCGTGCTTGTGAGCACCGACCTCGCCAGCCGCGGCCTCGACCTGCCCGACGTGGCGCACATCATCCACTACCACTTCCCGCAAAGCCAGGAAGCCTACACCCACCGCAACGGCCGCACGGCACGAGCAGGCGCTTCGGGCACGGCTTACGTCATCGTTGGTCCCGAAGAAACCCTGCCCGAGTTCTTCCCCACGAAACTGCCCTTCTATTCGATCAGGAAACACCCCGAAAAGATAGGACCCGCACCGATGGTGACCGTCTATATCGGACGCGGCAAGAAGGAAAAGATCTCGAGAGGCGACGTGGTGGGATTCTTCACCAAGAACGGCGGCCTGACGGGTGCCGACCTGGGACGCATCGACATCATGGACCATTGCTCGTACGTCGCCATCCGCCGCGAAAAGGCAGAGGCTGCCCTGGCCAAAGTGAAAGGCCTCAAGATAAAGGGCGAAAAGACGCATTATCTGATCGTGACGGGCAGTTGACGGCATTTTTCGGCAAAGAAATACAATAATTTGACGTTTCGCACGTTTATTTATCTAACGCGAATTATGGTAAATTGATGATAATTCGTGTAAAAAACATATAATCATCGAAAATTCTTGTTATCGCATGGAAAAACTTGTTGAACGATTCATCAAATACGTGAAGGTATTCACGACGAGTAACGAAGAGAGCGGTGTGACCCCAAGCACACCCGGACAGATGGTTTTCGCCAAGCAGTTGCGCGACGAGCTCGTGGAACTGGGCTTCGAGGATGTGGTGCTTGACGCCAACGGTTACCTCTACGCCACCCTCCCCTCCAACCTCGAAGGCAAAAGTGTGCCCACCATCGGCTTCATCGCCCACATGGACACGGCTCCCGATGCCAGCGGTGAGAACGTGAAGCCACGCATCATCGAGAAATACGACGGCAAGGACATCGTCCTCAACGAGGCAGCAGGCATCGTGATGAAGACCAGCGTCTTCCCCGAACTGCTCAAACACGTGGGCGAGGACCTGATCGTCACCGACGGCACCACCCTGCTCGGCGCTGACGACAAGGCAGGCATTGCCGAAATCATCACAGCCATGATGTACCTGCGCCAGCATCCCGAAATCAAGCACGGCAAGGTGCGCATCGCCTTCAACCCCGACGAGGAGATTGGCCTAGGTGCCCACAAGTTCGACGTGCCCCTCTTCGGCTGCGACTTTGCCTACACGATGGATGGTGGCGAAGTGGGCGAACTGGAGTTTGAGAACTTCAACGCCGCTTCGACAAAAATCACCTTCAAGGGTTCGAACGTACACCCCGGCACCGCCAAGGACAAGATGATCAACGCCTCGCTGCTTGCCATGGAGTTCCTGGAGCAGTTGCCCGAAGACGAGCGTCCTGAGCACACCGAGGGCTACGAGGGATTCTACCACCTCACCTCGATGGCAGGTACCGTAGAGGAGGCCTACCTTTCGTTCATCATCCGCGACCACAACCGCGAACTCTTCGAGGCACGCAAGGAGAACATCCAGCGCATCGTCGATAACATCAACACACAGTACCCCGACACCTGCACAGCTGTGGTGAAGGACCAGTACTACAACATGCTCGAGAAGGTGCAGGAGGCCGATGCCGTGCTTTCGGCAGGCGGACGCACCTTGCCCAATGGCCAGCCTTACAGCATCACCGAGATTGCCAAGCAGGCCATCCTCGATGCGGGTGTTGCACCTGTGGTACAGCCCATCCGCGGCGGCACAGACGGCGCACAACTTTCGTTCAAGGGTCTGCCCTGCCCCAACATCTTCGCCGGCGGTATGAACATGCACGGCAAGTTTGAATATGTGCCCATCCAGTCGATGGAGAAGGCGATGATGACGGTGGTGAACATCTGCCGAATTGTAGCGGAAGCGTAGGGAAGGTTCGAAGGGTTCGAAAGGTTCTGAAGAGTTCGAAAGGTTCGAAGGGTATGCAATACATAGTTACGGCACCGGATTTGCTCACACAGCATTTATGTGTCGGGCTTCCTGCATCGAAGAGCCTCAGCAACAGGGCGCTCATCATGCAGGGGTTGTGCCGTGACCATTGCCGGCTCACGAACATCAGCGACTGCGACGATACACGGGTGATGCTGAAGGCTTTCGACAACGATGCCACGAAGTACAGTTTTGCTGATGACGGGGCCCGCATCGTCGATATCGGCGCAGCCGGCACTTCGATGCGCTTCCTTACTGCATTCTTTGCAAGCCAGGAAGGAGCGGAGATCGTAATGACCGGTTCGGAGCGTATGAAGCAGCGCCCCATTGCCCTGCTTGTCGATGCTTTACGCACGCTGGGTGCACAGATCGATTATGTCGGGGCCGAAGGTTTCCCACCTCTGCGCATCCATGGACGAAAACTCGAAGGAGGCACCTTGACCATCGACGGCAGCGTTTCGAGCCAATACATTTCGGCCCTGCTGATGATTGCCCCCACGATGAGCAAAGGTCTGGCGCTGACATTGAGCGGACATATCACCTCGGTGCCCTACATCGAGATGACCCTCGGGATGCTCAGGCAATTTGGCATCTCTTCGACGTGGGACCATTTGACCCAAGTGATCAGCATTGCCCCACAACCCTACAAGGCGCAGCAATATCATGTCGAAAGTGATTGGAGCGCTGCCAGTTACTGGTACGAGATTGCGGCATTGGCTGCCCGAGTCGGCAAGCCCGAAGCAATTGTGCTGGAAGGACTGCACGCCCAGAGCCTTCAAGGCGATGCTGCCATCGCCACCCACTTTGAGACCATCGGCGTAAAGACTGACTTCCAGGGCGAAATGGTGACGTTGAATGTCCAAGCATCGGCTGAGGGCTCGTCCTTCGTCGAACTCGATTTGAGCGCACAGCCCGACCTTGCTCAGACCCTGATCGTGACGTGCTGCGCCCTGAATGTTCCCTTCCGCATCACGGGACTGCATACCCTTCGCATCAAGGAGACCGACCGCGTGGCAGCCCTCGAAACCGAGTTGAAAAAACTTGGATATGTAGTCACAAACCAAGAACTTGACGGTTCGGTGGAAATGCAATGGGATGGCACCCGTTGCGAAGCCGAAGCCGACCCCGTCATCGCCACCTACAAGGATCATCGCATGGCAATGGCTTTTGCCCCGATGTCGCTTGTCCTGCCCTCGCGCAGCATCCTCATCGATGACCCCGGCGTGGTTTCGAAATCCTATCCCAACTATTGGGAAGACCTTCGAACGGCAGGATTCAGCATCAAGGAGTTGTCATTTTAACCACCCCTCTTAACCCCTCCTAACCCTTCCTAACCCCTCTTAACCCTTCCTAACCCTTCCTAACCCCTCTTAACCCTTCCTAACCCCACCATATGCTCTACCTAATTTCCGCTCTCGTCATCCTCGTGCTCATCGTAGCCATCCCCGCATTCATTGGCGACAAACGCTTCAAGAAGCGTGTAGCCGAAGGCACGGCAAAACCCGACGAGACATCTCCCCTCGAAATCACCAAGGACGTACCCCAGGAATGTTGCGGCCAGCACGCCACCTGTGAACGCGATTCGCTGCTTGCTGCCGTTTCGAACGAGATCATCTACTACGACGACGAGGAACTCGACCAATACAAGGGCCGCGAAGCCGAAGACTACACCGACGAGGAGGCTGAGGAGTTTGCCAACGTCTTCTACGAACTCAAGGAAATCGAAGTGGCCGGTTGGGTGCGCTCCCTCCAGCTCCGACAGATTGCCCTCCCCCTTCAACTTATGGACGAAGTCCTGCTGGTGGTTCGCGAACGTCGCTTCCAATCAGTCTCCGCCGATGGGGTTGACCATAGCAATGAGAAGGTTAAGAAGGGTTAAGAAAGGTTCCGTTGGTTTTCGTTATAACGAAATCCCGATATACCGGAATATCGTAATCACGTAATACCGTTATTCCGAAATTTCGAAAAACCGCCCCCCAAAAAAGGATAAACAAGACATTGAATACCCGACGTCATCATCCACTACACTTGTTTGTCACGGCGTGCATCGCGGTGCTGCTTGTCGTGTGCCTCAGCGCATGCAAGAGCAACACCAAGCTGAACCGTGGGATGAAGGCGATGACGACGAAATACAATACCTACTTCAACGGCAACGAGGCGTTCAAGGATGGACTGGATGCGATGGAGAACAAGCACGATGAGGAATTTGGACAGCGCATCAAATTGCACCCCGTCTATGAGTTGACCGACGCCAAGGAGCCTCCGGCAAATGCCCAGTTTGACCGCGCCATCGAGAAATGCAAGATCGCCGTGCAGCGAAAGAGTATGCCCAACAAGCCCAAACGTCGCGGCAAGAATACTCCCGAATACAAACTTTGGCTCACCCACGGCGAATTCAACCCGTTCCTGCATAATGCCTGGATTCTGTCGGGCAAGGCGCAGTTCTACAAGGGCGACTTCAATGCCGCCGCAGCCACTTTCTCCTACACCGCACGTCGCTTCTGGTGGCGCAAATACACCGTCGCTGAATGTCACATCTGGGCAGCACGCGTCTATGCCGTGCAGGGCTTCAACTTCGATGCCGAAGCCGAACTTGGCCTGGTCATTCCTCCGAAACAATACTCCAACCAAAAGGAACTGAGCGCCCTGCCCGTCTATAAGGACCTTCCTCGTTCGCTTCAGAAGGCTTTCTCCCTGGCACAAGCCGAGATCCTGCTTTGCAAACCCGAGACTTCGCTCGAAGCCATCGACTACCTTCGTGTAGGACGCGCTGCCTCCCATTCGAAAGCACAGAAACTGCGTTGTGACTACCTCCTTGCCCAACTGCTCGAAGAACGCGGCGACTATGCCGAGGCATACAAGATCTTCGGACGACTTGGCCACAGCGGCGACAACTACAAGACACAGTTCAACGCCAAGCTGGCACAGACCAACGTGCTTTCGAAGATGGGCGGCACTTCGGCAAAGAACCTCGCCAAGATCGAAAAGAAGTTCAACCGCATGCGCCATCAGTTCCGTAACGAAGAGTACCTCGACCAGATTTACTACGGACTCGGCAACGTTGCGTTGCTCCAACAGGATACCGCGAAGGCCATCACACAGTTCGAAACAGCCGTGGAAAAGAGCACGCGCAACGGCATCGACAAGGCCATTGCCGCCCTTCGACTGGGCGAAATCACCTTTATTCAGGAAGATTACGTCAAGGCGCAGAAAGCCTACAGCACGGCAATGGGCATCATCGACAAGGAGTTCAAGGGCTACAAGGAGATACAGCGTCTGAGTGCCGTGCTCGACGAACTGCAAACCCATGCCGAGACCGTCCAGTTGCAGGACAGTTTGCTCAAACTTGCCGAATTGCCCAAGGACCAGCTCGACAAGGTCATCGCAAAGATCATCAAGGACCTCATCAAGGCCGAAAAGGAAGCCGAGGACCAGGAACGCCTGGCAGAATATGAAGCCAACAAGTCGTCGAATGCCGACCCTTTGGCAGCCGATGACGAACAGCCCACAGTGGGCAAACAGGACAAGTCGTGGTACTTCTACAACCCCGCACAAGTTGCCAAGGGAAAGACCTCGTTCCAACGTACCTGGGGCGCCCGCAAACCCGAGGACGACTGGCGTAGAAAGAACAAGACCGAGACGGCATTCTTCGACTCTGAGCAGGATGCTAACGAAACTGATGCCACCGACCAACTTGCCGAAGGAATGCCTGCCGACAGCCTTGCCACCGAGACTCCAGGAGAAGCACCTTCGACCGAAGAAGGTGCAGCTGTCGACAACGAGGATGCCAACGATCCGCACAAGCCGGAGTATTACCTGGCACAGATTCCTTTCACCGACGACCAGAAACAGACTGCCAACGAACTCATCGAGGAAGGCCTTTACAATGAGGGCGTCATCATCAACGAGAAACTCGAGAACTTCCCGCTTGCCATCAAGACCTTCCGCCAGCTTGAGACTCGTTATCCCGAGAGCCAGCATCGTCCAGATATGTACTATGCCATCTATCTGATGTATATGCGTATGGCCGATATGGCACAACGAAAGGGCGAAACGAACCGTCAGAACAAGATGCTTGCCGAAGCCGAACTCTGGCGCCGCAAACTGATGGATTCCTATCCCGAGAGCTCTTACGGCGTGGCAGTCAGCGACCCAAATTACATCGAAACTCTTCGGGAAATGGCCAAGGGTCAGGATTCGCTCTATATCCACACCTACGAGGAATATCTGGCAGGCAACACCAAACTCGTGCACGACAACTACAACTTCGTTCACGAGAAGTGGCCACTCTCGAAACTTATGCCGAAGTTCCTCTTCCTCCACGCACTCAGTTATGTGCAGGATGGCGACAGCAAGAGTTTCAAGGAGGCACTCGAACAACTCACTGCCACCTATCCCGAGAGCGACGTTTCGCCACTCGCCAGCCTGATGATCAAGGGTTATCGCGAAGGTCGTGAACTCCAACTCGGTTCGAAGGTGCGCAGTATGATGTGGGGCACTTCCCTCAAACGTGGCGATGGTTCCGAAGAGACTGCTGACGCCTCGATGCAGTTCCTCGACGATGACAACGTTCCGCACGTTCTGCTCCTCGCCTTCAAGACCGACAGCCTTTCGAACATCCAGAACGACCTGCTGTTTGAGATAGCCAAATTCAACTTCGAGAACTATCTCGTCAAGGACTTCGACCTTGAAATCATCGACACAGGCAATGGCCTTTCGGTGCTCGTCATCAGCGGCTTTGACAACCTTGACGATCTGCTCGACTACCACGACCGTATGGATGCCAGCGACACCTTCGAACTCCCCGACGGCATTACGCAAATCGACATCAGCGACCCGAACTTCCGCCTGCTGCTCCGCGGCAAGACCTTCGAGGAATACTTCGACTGGGTACAGGCCACCTATGGAAGCGAAGAAGGCGTAGAGAATGAGGAAGGTGCAGAAAGTGAAGAGAGCACCGAAAACTCCGAGCCCTCCGAAAATGGCGAAACCACCGTCGAAGTGCCCGCCATAGACCCCGGCAATCCCGAATCTCCCGAGAATTCCGAGTCCTCCGAGAATTCAGAGAACTCCAAGCCCTCCAAGTCCTCCGAGCCTTCCGAAAACCCCGAATCCCCCGAACCCTCAGAGAAAGAAAATGAATAATCCACAGATACTCTGGGCCGACGATGAGATAGATCTCCTCAAGCCCCACATCATGTTCCTTCAAAAGAAGGGCTACGATGTCATCACAGTCACCAACGGACAGGATGCACTCGACTATGCACGCGAACACCCCGTGGACCTCGTCTTTCTCGATGAGAACATGCCCGGCATCTCTGGCCTTGAGACACTTAGCCAACTCAAGGAGAGCCATCCTTCGCTCCCCATCATCATGATTACCAAGAGCGAGGAAGAGGACATCATGGACCAGGCCATCGGTTCGAAGATTGCCGATTACCTCATCAAGCCCGTGCTGCCCAACCAGATGCTGATGAGCATCAAGAAGAACCTCCATGCCCGAGAAATCACCCAGCAACAGCAGACCTCGGGCTATCAGCAGGAGTTCGGCAAACTTTCGATGGCCATCAGCGATGCCCATACGTTCAACGAATGGGTGGATGTCTATAAACGCCTTGTCTTTTGGGAAAACGAATTCAGCGCCAATTCCGACCCGCAACTCAACTCTATGCTACAGATGCAGAAGGAAGAGGCCAACGCCGCCTTCTACAAGTTTGTGAAGCGCAATTACCAGGACTGGGTGAAGGGACTCATCAAGAAGGCCTCTCCCTCCAACACGGGACCTTTGGCCTACACGAAGAACGAAACCAAGGACGATGCGCCCCTGATGTCGCCCTCCCTTTTCAAGGAACGCATCTTCCCACTGCTCGATGCCGGCGAGAAACTTTTCCTCATCGTCATCGACAATTTCCGTCTCGACCAATGGAAGGCCGTACAGCCCCTCCTCTCTCCTTATTTTACTATACAGGAGGATGTCTATTGCGCCATGCTCCCCACAGCCACGCAATATGCACGCAATGCCATCTTCAGCGGCCTGATGCCCGACCAGATTGCCCGAATGTTCCCCGACCTTTGGGTGGATGAAGACGAGGAGGAAGGCAAGAACCTCAACGAGGCTCCACTCATCCAGACGCAACTCGACCGTTTCCGCAAACATTACGAATTTTCGTATCACAAGATCAACGAGAACAGTTATGGCGAGAAACTCGTGGCAGGTCTGAAGGGCCTCAAGCGCTATCCGCTCAACGTCATCGTCATCAACTTCATCGATATGCTGAGCCATGCCCGCACCGAAATCAAGACTGTGCGCGAACTGGCTCACGACGAGGCCGCCTACCGCGCCTTGACTCGCACCTGGATGGAACATTCCTCAACGCTCGACCTCTTCCGTTCGATTGCCGAAATGGGCTACAAGGTGATTCTGACCACCGACCACGGATCGATTCGTTGCGACAATGCCATCAAGATCATCGGCGACAAGAACGTCAACACCAACCTTCGCTACAAACTCGGCAAGAACCTCAATTCGCAGTCGAAAAACATCTTCTGGATTGAGCGTCCACAGGATTTCGGCCTGCCCATCTTGAACGTCAGCACACAGTATGCGTTCTGTGGAGGACACGATTTCTTTGCCTACCCGAACAACTACAACTACTACGTTCAGTATTACAAAGACACCTTCCAGCATGGCGGCATCTCGCTCGAAGAGATGCTCATCCCGTTAGTTCTTCTCACGCCGAAAGCGTGAGAAGAGGTTTGAAGGGTTTGAGAGGTTAAGAAAGGTACAGAGAGGATAAGAGAATGCTATACGCAGACATAATACTACCGGTTCCATTGAACCAGACATTCACCTACATCATCCCCGACGAGTTGGAAAAGATGGTGCAGATAGGTCAGCGCGTATTGGCACCTTTTGGCCGCAATCACACCTACACCGGCATCATCGTGGGTCTTACTCCTCACCGCCCTGAAACCGGTTACGAACTGAAGCCCATCCAGCAGGTTCTCGATGAGGGTCCCATCATCCGACATCCGCAGTACCCTCTTTGGCAATGGATCGCCAACTATTACATGTGCCCCATCGGCGATGTGATGAAGGCGGCTTTGCCCAGCGAACTCAAACCCGAAGAAGGAAAAGAGGGAACCGTCCGCGAGGACTTCCAGCCCAAGATGCGCACGATGGTGCAGATTGCGCTGCCTGGCATCGAAGACACACCGTCTCCGAGTTCTCCGAATACTCAGAGTTCTCCGAATACTCAGAATACTCAGAGTACTCCGAAAATCCAGCCCTCTTCGAGCCTCGAATCTGCTTTCAAGGCCCTGCAACGTTCCCCTCAGCAGCAGGCACTCTTCATGAAGTTGCTCGATATGAGTCACGCACTTCAAAAGGCCAAGGCCGACCCCGTGCCCAAGGATGTGCTCCTCAAATCGGCTGGAGTCAGCACCGCCATCTTCAACGAAGTGCACAAGAAAGGCCTGCTGACGACCTTCGAAGAACCCGTCTCTCGACTCGACACACGCGACGATCCCTATCTCGAACAGAAGTGCGAGCCGATGCATCCGCTCACCGAAATGCAGACAGTAGCCTATCGGCAGATCTGCTTTTCTCTTCGCGATCATCAGGTTTGCCTCCTGCAGGGTGTCACCTCGAGCGGAAAGACCGAAATCTACATGCACCTCATCCAGGAGGTGATCGAACAAGGACGGCAAGCCCTGCTCATGGTGCCCGAAATTGCACTCACCACGCAACTGTGCCAACGTCTGCGTCGTGTCTTCGGCAAACAGATGCTCGTCTATCATTCCAAACTTTCCGACACCGAACGTGTGGAGATTTGGAAAGCCATGCTCGACAACTCAAAAGGTGCCGTGCAAAGTTCACGTCTCATTGTCGGAGTGCGTTCGAGCATCTTCCTTCCCTTCCGACAACTTGGACTCGTCATCGTCGATGAAGAACACGAGCCCAGCTACAAACAGCAGGATCCCGCCCCACGTTATCACGGACGCGACACGGCCATCATCCTTGCTATGCGACATGGTGCAAAAGTGCTGCTGGGCAGTGCCACGCCAAGTCTCGAAAGTTTCTATCTTGCCAAGCAAGGAAAGTACGGATTGGTACGACTCACCGAACGTCATGCCGGCGTTTCGTTGCCCAAGATCACGCTGGTCCCTACCAAGGACGTCTTTTCGCCCGAACTCGTCAAGAAGATCGGGCATACGCTGCAACAAGGTCAGCAGGCCATTCTTTTCCAGAACCGCCGAGGCTACTCGTCGCAGATCGAATGCGTGCAATGCGGCTGGACACCCCACTGCCCTCGTTGCGACGTCTCGCTCACTTATCACAAGCGCACTCGTGCCCTCGAATGTCATTACTGCGGCTATCGCATGCCCTGGCCACAAATCTGTCCGCAATGTGAAGGTCGCCAACTCGAGACCCAGGGATATGGCACCGAGCGCATTGAGGAAGGCCTGCAACGGCTCCTCCCAATTGCACGTCCCATTCGTATGGACACCGATTCGACAGGCACCCGAAAGAGTTACGAGCGCATCATCCAGGACTTCGAACAGAAGAAATGCAACGTGCTCATCGGCACACAAATGGTCACCAAGGGATTGGATTTCAGCTCAGTACAGACGGTAGGCATTCTTAGCGCCGACGGATTGATGAACTTCCCCGATTTCCGTGCCCACGAACGCGCTTTCCAACTTATGGAACAGGTGGCAGGACGTGCAGGACGTCGTGAGGGACAACAGGGCGAGGTCATCATCCAATGCCGTGACCCAAAGAACCTGCTTCTCCAGCAAGTGGTCAGTCACGACTATCTCGCAATGGCCGAGTCACAACTCGAAGACCGCCGCCGATATGGATATCCTCCTTTTACTCGCCTTATCATCATCTATATGAAAGGGCGTTATGAGGATCGTCTTGATGCCATGGTGGCAAAGTATGTCCAGCAACTGCGCTACACCTTTGGCGAACGTGTCCTAGGTCCGGAGGCTCCACCCATCGGACGCGTCAAGAACATGTTCATCCGACAAGTGCTGCTCAAAGTGGAACGCGAGGCATCAACCAGCGAGATTCGCCGCCTGCTTGGCATCATCCAAAACAAGTTGTCGCAGGACATCCAGGAGTTCTCGCGCATCGTCTTCTACTACGATGTAGATCCGATGTAGCCAAATGGTTCATGATTCATAATTCATGGTTCATGGTTTGAGACCCGCAATAATTGTTAATTATTAATTGTTCATTGTTCATTGAAAAAGATAGCCATCATCAACGACATCTCGGGTTATGGTCGTTGCAGCATCTCTGTCATCCAGCCGATAGTCAGTCATCTGGGTGTGCAGGGTTGTCCGCTACCCACTGCCATCTTCTCCAATCATACAGGCTTCCCATCGTTTTATCGGCAGGATTTCACCAGTCGCATGCCTGCGTATATTGAAGAATGGAAGAAACTCGACCTGCAGTTCGACGGCATTATGACCGGCTTCCTCGGTTCTGCCCGCCAGATTGGCATCGTGGAGCAGTTCATCAAGGATTTCCGTAGTCCATCGACCATCGTCCTTGTTGATCCGGTGATGGGCGACAACGGCCACATCTACCCCACCTATACCCGTAAGATGTGCCGCGACATGAAGCGCCTCATCCAATATGCCGACATCATCACGCCCAATCTGACCGAAGCCTGTTTTCTCACCGACACGCCCTACAAGCCCAATGGTTGGCATCATATCGAACTCGTGGTCATGGCTCGCGAACTGATGGCCATGGGCGCCAAGCGCCTCGTCATCACCGGCATCAAGATGGGCGAAAACTTCATCGGCAACGTTGTGGGCGAACAGAACGGCGACGTGGAATTCCAGCGTCAGATGATTGTCGAAGATACCCGTTCGGGCACTGGCGACGTCTTTGCCTCAGTCCTCGGTGCCGATGCCGTCAACGGCGTTCCCTTCGCCCTTTCGGCCAAGCGTGCCTCCCACTTCGTGCGACAATGTCTCATCGAGACCCTTCGCACCCCCGGCCCCGCCAACACCGGCATCGACTTCGAATCCTGCCTCTGGCAACTCCGCAAGATCTGACCTACGGCATCGCTACCCTCCCCACGTCTTTTGTGTTAATGCGGCAGCCATCTTTGGTTGCCCAAGAAATATCAACCAACAACAACCCAAATGGAACAAAACAAACCCACCCAAGGTCTCCCCGAAAACGCCATGCGCCCCTTGAAGCCAGGCGAAGAGTACCATCCATTGATGCCTGCCAAGGCCAACCCACGCGAAGTGACCACCTGGTCGCTCATCTGGGGCTTGCTCATGGCAGTCATCTTCAGTGCAGCCACCGCCTATCTCGGCCTCAAGGTCGGACAGGTCTTTGAGGCAGCTATCCCCATCACCATCATCGCCGTCGGTCTTGCTTCGGCCTCCAAGCGCAAGGATCCTCTTGGCGAGAATGTCATCATCCAGTCCATCGGTGCCTGCTCAGGTATGATTGTGGCTGGTGCCATCTTCACCCTCCCTGCCCTCTACATCCTTGACTCGAAGTTCCCCGATGCCCAGATCAGCGTCAGCTTCCTCGAGGTGTTCCTGGCATCGCTCTTGGGTGGTGTCATCGGCATCCTCTTCCTCATTCCTTTCCGCAAGTACTTTGTGAGCGACATGCACGGCAAGTATCCTTTCCCCGAAGCTACCGCATCTACGCAGGTGCTCATCTCGGGCGAAGGTGAAAGTTCGTCTGCCAAACCACTCATCATCGCATCAGTTTTGGGTGGTATCTACGACTTCCTCGTTGCCACTTTTGGCACCTGGGCCGAAAACTTTACCAGCACTTTCTGTTCGCTTGGCACCACGATAGCAGCCAAGGGCAAGTTCTTCCTGAGCTGCAACACCTCGGCAGCCCTGCTCGGAATGGGATACATCGTGGGACTGAAATATGCTACCATCATGTGTGCCGGTTCGGTACTCATCTGGTGGATCGTGGTTCCTGCCATTGCCTTCATCTGGCCCGACCTCGAAGTCGGCACAGGCATCCTTGCAGGTGACGCCATGCCGCAGCAGATCTTCCAGTATGCCAAGAGCATCGGCATCGGCGGTATTGCCATGGCCGGCATCATCGGTGTCTGGAAGAGTCGCAGTGTCATCATGGGTAGTTTCTCGCTCATCAAGCAGGCCTTTGGCAGCAAGAGTGCCGAAGCCTCTGCAGCAGGCGCAGCTGTTCCACGCACACAGCGCGACATCAGCATGAAGACCATCGTATTGGCCCTCATCATCGCCCTGCTCACCACCACCCTCTTCTTCTATCTCGACGTGATGCATGGCTCGTTGCTCTTCACCATCGTGGCCCTCATCATCGTCTTCGTCATCGCGTTCCTCTTCACCACCGTGGCTGCGAATGCCATTGCCATCGTGGGTTCCAACCCAGTATCGGGTATGACGTTGATGACCCTCATCCTTGCTTCGCTCATCATGGCTGCAGTAGGCTTGAAGGGCACCGAAGGTATGGTGGCTGCGCTCATCATGGGTGGCGTGGTTTGTACGGCGCTCGCCAGCGCAGGAGCCTTCGTCACCGACCTCAAGATCGGCTATTGGCTCGGCACAACACCTGCCAAGCAGGAGGGATTCAAGTTCATCGGCATCCTCGTGAGTGCTGCCACAGCGGCAGGCGTCATCATGATTCTCAACCAGGCCTATGGCTTTACACCTGACAACTCCGACGTGATGGCCGCTCCCCAGGCTCGTGCCATGGCTGCCGTCATCGAGCCACTGATGATGGGACAGGGTGCTCCCTGGCTGCTCTACGGCATCGGTGCCGTCATCGCCCTCATCGTCAATGCCTGCGGCATCTCTGCCCTCGCCTTCGCCCTGGGTATGTTCATCCCGCTCCAGCTCAACCTCCCGCTTATGGTAGGTGGTGCAGTCAATTGGTATGTCACCTCACGCAGCAAGGATCCACAGGTCAATGCCGCTCGCGGTGAACGCGGTACGCTCCTTGCCTCTGGCTTCATCGCCGGTGGTGCTCTGATGGGTGTCGTCAGCGCAGGTCTCGTTTTCGCTGGTGCCAACTGGACGATCGATGGCGGCGCTTGGGCAGTCAGCACAGGTGGTCAACTCCTCAGCCTTGCCATGTATATCGTGTTGATTCTCTTCCTCGCCAATGCTTGTTTGAAAGTCAGGAAATAAACATCACCGATTGAAATAAAAAGGGTGTCTTGAACCGATTGATTCGATTCTTGACACCCTTAATTTATGATTCCTCACAACCTCTTTTATTTCAGCAGTTTCAAGACCTGTTTTTCAGTTGCTGTGGGCACCATCTTCAAAAGTTGCTCGACAAGTCGTTGCCGAGACTCCTCGGGCGAGCGTTGGCCGATGGCAGAACGTACAAAGTCTTCACCATACATCACCTCAGGCGTAGAGTAGCGCGCCAATCCCCAGCCATAGCGGTTGCCGTGCTGGTCGATGTTGTATTCGAAATCGGAGATACAGGCCCAAAGACCCATCTGGAGTTGTGCGATATAGCGTTCGAAGGTCGATTTGAGCTTCATTCCAAAGAGTCCTACCTCGCGCTTCAAGTCACGCGAAAGCACATCACGATCCAGGCACAATACTTCGTAGATAAGTCGCTCGGGAGCCTGCGAGTCTTCGGGAGGCAAAGGATAGGAAGCACGTCGCAAGTTGACGAGGTCGGGCAGCCATTCCAAAGCCACCCATCCTGCCTTGCGATTGAAGAACTTCCCGTAGGCCGTATGTCCCAATTGGATGATGGGACCCTTCCATTCCCAAGGCCCTTCCTGTTCGTCGTTGAACCACAGTTCCGCAGGTGTATGTTCGGCGACGCTGAATCCCGAGATGTCGTTTTCGAAGAAAGGCAGCATCCCGACTTCCAGCACCGCCTTCTCAATCTCGGCAGGATGCCAGAACTTAATATGAGGATCCAAAGGGCTACTCATCTGTTTAATATTCAATCTTATCGACCTTTAGTCGCCAATCGCGGAAAGCCTGTTGCGCCTCATGTCTTAGCATGCAGATCGAGGGTATCGAACGTTCGTTGGCAGCACGTTCAATCTCGTCGTAGATGAACTGGTCACCGAAATTGATCAGTTTGGCATCGATGGCCGTGTTGCCATAATAGATCTTCTTTATACCACTCCAATAGATGGCGCTCAGGCACATCGGACATGGCTCGCACGAAGTATAGATGACGCACCCTTCCAGATTGAAAGACTTCACTTTCTGACAAGCATTTCGAATGGCCGACACCTCGGCATGTGCTGTCGGATCGTTGTTGGTCGTTACGCGGTTTACGCCAGTGGCTACCAGTTCTCCATCCTTTACAATCGCGGCACCAAAGGGGCCACCACCGTTCTTGACATTCTCGATCGAAGCATCGATGGCGATACGCATGAACTTCTTGTCCTCCTCGGTAATCTCAAGGCTCTGCACGATGGCAAGGCTCTCAATCCTGACATCGTGGAATTCTGCATGGATGTTCTTGCGTCCATTCATGAATTCCTTCTCGATCAGAAAAACTGCACCTGCCACCTCGGCTCCGGCCATCTGGCAGAGTTTCATCGCAGCGATGGCCGAATTGCCAGACGAAAGGAAATCATCTATGAAGAGAACCACATCATCCTTGCCCAGATATTCCTTGCTGACCACTAGCTCATAGTTCTTCGATTTAGTGAATGAGCGGCAAGGGATATTGTAGCAATCCTCCATCGTATTGGGCTTACCTTTCTTGATATAAACCACTGGCAGACCCATAACGAAACCTGTCATCAAGGCTGGAGCTATGCCGCTTGCCTCCACGGTGACAATCTTGTTGATGCGTGGTTCGTCCTTGAAGAGACGGGCCACTTCATGTCCCACCTCCATCATAAACCGTGTGTCAACCTGATGATTGACGAAACTATCAACCTTAAGGATTCCTCCGGGCAGGAAATGTCCATCACGATAGATTCTTTCTTCCAGAGCTTCCATAATAAATATATTTTTAGGTTATCTGGGCACAAAGATACACAAATAATGCATTTCTCCCAAATTTTTCGCCAAAATTCTTGCATTATTCGTCAAAATACCTTATATTTGCAGCACCATTAAAGGCTTATTTGTAAATTGTTTATTATTAACTATTAATTGAATATACTATGGAAAAGACATTAGGTAAACTCATCGGTTCGTACATGACCGAAAACATCCCGTTGATGACCAAGATTGCCATCCGGCTCGGACTGGCCCAGCATCGTCTGGCCCGCTACTACGTCCAGGAACTCCGTGTACATGAAGACGGCATCTACCTGCTTTCACGACATGGAGAGAAGAAGAACAAGATGTACCGTTGGAAAGACATCCGCCGCGTGTGGTTCGAACGCTTTGAGACCGCCAAGGACAACAAGGGCGAATTCAGTTTCCGCATCGACATCATCGCACCCAACCTCGATGTCATCTTCAGCATGACACAAAACGGTTGTACCCCCGATAGCCAGGACTACCAGCTCATGTCGAAAATCTACGAACTATGGCACAAGGAAACCTGGCGTCACTATCACGTCGTGGCAGCCATCATCCACGTGGTCAAACCCGGCGAGCCCAATATTCTTTCGAAGGACACGCGTTTCCTCTGCACACAAAAGGATCAGACACGCCACCATTACACCAGCTTCCACTGGGAATTCCCGGGCGGCAAGGTAGAGAAAGGCGAAAACGAGCAGGAGGCCTTGGCTCGCGAACTGAAGGAAGAACTGGAT
Source organism: Bacteroidales bacterium (assembly GCA_017519885.1). Lineage (GTDB taxonomy): Bacteria > Bacteroidota > Bacteroidia > Bacteroidales > UBA3663 > Liminaster. The sequence continues at coordinate 23,050 of JAFWRO010000006.1, forward strand.
TACGAAGCCACCATCGACCGTCATTTCATCACCGTCAACCACGACTACCCCGACTTCTCACTCACCCTGTCGTGCTACCTCTGTTCCGGCAAGAGCGAGAAATTCACGCGTCGCGAACATCGTGACCATCGCTGGCTCACCCCCGAGGAAATGAAGGGTCTCGAATGGTGCGATGCCGATGCCGAGGTAATTGAGAAGCTGAATCAGTTATAAAAGATTCTAAGGGATTTTTAGGGATTCTAAGGGTTTTTAAGGGACGTCACATTCGCCAGATCGAAGCGGGTCCCAATAAACAATCGTCCCTTAAATTCCCTAAATATCCCTTAATATCCCTTAGACTCCCTTAGTCTTATACTTCTCCCAAACCGGCGAACCGAAGAAAGTGACGAAGAACTTGGTCAAACCCGTTCCGACGCCCTTGCTTCCTTGAATCACCACTTCGGGCAAATTCTTCATCGAATCCACTACGGCTTGGCGCTTCACGTTGCGTCGGGCCGTGCTGTCGTGCATGGCTGCTGCTCCCTCGACGAGATAGGTGCGAGCCACATAGCCGATGCGCAAGGTCATCAGGGCATTCACTGCGCCGTCGATAGCAGGTCCGGCGATGATGCCGGGAATCTTGAAGTTGCGTAGTATAGCACCCAACGAGAAGCCCGACTCGGCTTCGGGGTCGATGTCGCTGGCATCGACCACCACATCCGAACCATCGACTGCCACATCGGCACCATCTACCGTGACTTCGGTTCCATCAGCCACTTCTCCCACGTTTACATCGGCTCCATCCACACCCCCTGCGAAGAGTGAGAAGGGTTTGATGTCGCCCACTCCATGCAAAGCCTCCGACACACACCACGAAAGAACGGCCGTGATGAGGATGCGCCAATAGAGTCGCATCAACTGGGGATAGGTGGGACGATATCCTGTGGCCAGAATCAGTTCCTTCACCATCGTATAGTCGAGCACAAGGCACGACAAAGTATCCACCTTGCTGCTCGGCGAAACAGCCGTTACCATGAACACTGTCTGTGCCCATTGCCTCACCAGCGGGTCGATGCCTCGTACACCCAAGGAAGCATCGCCATGCAATCGCAACTGTACCTCACGATCGATCACCACACGCAGGTTCTGCTCATCGTGCCATTGCTGCACGTCGTTGCGCAGTTGCAGCTGATGATCCACACGCATCTTTTCGTCCGAGATGTAGTTGCAGTTCTCAGCCAGGCGAGCGCCGAACTTCTTCAACTCCACCACATTGTTCACACCCTCATGGTTCAAACTTGGCAATTCGGGTGTGCGATGCAACTTGACGATAGGACGTATCACGAGCCAGCAGAACGCCAAAAGGATGAGCGCATAGAACGCATATTCCATCCACCACAAGTGCGTGACTCTCGACAACTTCTCGCCGATGGTAATCACGTCACCGATGAACATCAGCACGATGATGCCCAGGATGATAGCCAGAGTAATGATGATGTTTCGCTTCATAATATATTTTATTACGTAAACTGTATTCCCTCGAGCTTTGTCTTTAGCGTCTTGAGCGCCGTGATGCGGGCATCCACCTGGTCGAAGTCGGGAATAATGCTGGCGAGCACTTCGCTTCGTTTCTCTTCCAGCAACTTCGAATAGGCCTCGCTGCGCTTTCGAATGATGTCCTGGAGGCATTGTTCCACCTCCTCCTGTACGCGAGGCAAGATCGTCGTCTGCAGGCAGCCTCCGCGATAGATGCCAGGCTCTGAAGGCTGCGTCACACCGATGACAGTCATCTTGGCATCGTTCATCATGCTGCGCATACGTTCATAGTTATAGCGATCGATGAGGTAAGTGTCGCCAATCTTCTGCTCCACGTCATAAGCCTTCGAAACCACACTCATATCGATGGGCTTCAGTTCCTCGTCCTTGAAACCCGACAGAGGTTTGATCTGGATGCCGCCCACACGGTCCAATGCATTGCGAATCTCCAGATATCGGCTCTCGGTCATGGCATTGATCTTTGCCAGATAGTCCGACATCGAAACGTGGTTATCGACATAGGTCTTGACAGTCTGCGCAAACATACCCAACATTGAAGTTACGATGCCTCGAGCCGTAGCGCCATTGTATTTGGTGCCCATGGTCAGTTGCTGGCTCATTGTCACGTTGGCAATGCCATCGAGGCTGCTGGCCAAATCGTCGGCAGTGAAATGCAGGGGGAAGGCTGCTCGCGAATAGACGAGTTGATGGTCTTCGCGAATGGCATCGAGTTCCTGCTCGGCGCTGTGGTATCTTCCTCGAGCGGTTTCGAACTTCGCCAATTGCTCGTCGATCATCTTGCAGAACAGTTCCTTCTCATATCGGATACGACCCAGGCAATTGTTCAGACGTGTGGTATGCTGGCTGCTGATGACATGCTGATAGAGCTCCTTCTCAATCTCGCCGAAGGATGCTGTGGCAGCCTCCAGTTCGGAACGATATTCTGGAAGGACTTCCTTTCCATAGGCCTCCTCGCGGTTGTCAGCCACCTTGCCCAAATTGATTGAGAAACAATTTGCATCGGGGAGGTTGAAGCCTCGTTGGCGAATGATCTCCTTGGCCTTCTCCATCTGGCCACGGATGGCACGCTGTTGTTCCTCTTGTGTGCGCCAATAGGCTGACTCAAAGTAGTTATGAATCAGGCATACGGGTGCCGAGCCATTACCCTCACGCAGAATGTCGAAGAAGTCGCTCGAAATCTTCGAGATGGCCGAATTGGAGCTCTGGATGAAGATGACCAGGTCGGCACGATGGGTGATGATGGGATAAGCCTTGTCCTCGAGGTTGGCATTCAAGCCGTCGAAGCCCGGCATATCTACCAGAAATATATCTTGACCTAGGAAGTCGCCACCGGGAGCTGTGATGCTGGTCAGCACGTTATCGGTCGTGACGCGAACTACTTTGTTATCAATCGGCTGCTCGACGTGTTCGGTGAGGTTCTCTTCGTTGAGCGGATAGTGGCGCACCTCAAGTCCCGAAAGGTCGGCATAGCTCAGACCCTTGATGTAGTCGATGATGGCCTCCACATGATCGGCCTTCGTGGCCTCGGGGTCGAGTTCAGTCTGACGAAAAGTGGTGATACTACACTCCTCCCCCGCCTTGCATTGTGAGATGACCGAAGGGCGCACTGTACATTCAAGGAAGTGGGTAGGGCTGACGTGAGCATGGGCCAGGGCATTGACGAAAGTGGATTTGCCCGACTTCACGGGTCCTACCACAATCACCACAAAGGCCTTGCTGTGCACTTCCTCTGCACGATTCAGCAGAAGATGCATCTGTGCATCAAGTTCGGCATTCCATGCGATATCGGTATCGTGGGCAATCGTTTTCAGTCGGTCGCTCACCCTTGCCGCTGTCTTTTCGAGCAGCTCCAGACTTGTATTCGGGATATTTGCCATGCTATTGGATAAAAAGATTCTTCTTTCTGCATTTTGACCTTTCTATTTCCGAAAGGTTTATCGGGGTAAAAACATTGTCAATGGCGCAAAGATAACCCATTTTTATCATTCGAACAACTTTTTTCAAAATTTTTTCGCTTTTTCTTGCAACATCTCACTTTTTCCTGCTACATATAGTTGAAAAGCGAAAGAAATCGACTAACGACAAATCAACAAATAACAATTATCCAACAATTAAAAACATCAAGTAAAATGAAAACTCGCGTATTCAACCTCATCATCCTCGACGAGAGCGGCTCGATGAGCTGCATCGAACGTCAGGCCCTCACCGGTGTCAACGAAACCCTCCAGACCATTCGTCGTGCACAGGAGAAGTATCCCGAACAGGAGCAGTATGTCACCTTCGTGCCCTTCCAGACGGGTTCCATCAAGTTCGTCCGCGACTGCGAACCCATCGCCAACGTCAAGGACCTGGAGCCCAAGGATTACAATCCCGGCACCTGCACCCCACTCTACGATGCCATCGGTCTCTCGGTCAATCATCTGAAGAAGAATGTCGCCGAAACCGACTCCGTGCTCGTCACCATCATCACCGATGGCTACGAGAACGACTCGCACGAGTTCACAAGCAAGGACATCAGTCGCATCGTTGAAGAGATGAAGTCCAAAGGCTGGCTCTTCACCTACATCGGAGCCAATCAGGATGCCATCGAAGTGGCCAAGACCATGAACATCAAGAATGCCATGAACTTTGTTCAGGATGAAGCAGGCACCCGTGAGATGTTCGCAAAGGAACGCCGTTCGCGTGGACGTTTCATGGCAGCAGTGCATCATGCATGTTGTAGCTATGCCCCTTCATCGAAGGAATCGCAGGAACTGCGTCGCAACCTGGCTGACTCGGACAACTTCTTCGCCGACGATGACGACAAGGCGTAAGGGACTTGGTTGATAACCAGGAATGGAGAAATGATAACGGGAGCACCCGACAGGGCGACTCCCGTTATTTTTATCAAACTGAAAGGAAGGATTTGAAGTTTTCGACGAACGTCTCGACGAAGGTCTTCTTGGGCTTCTGAGGACGTTCCACCGAAGCACGAGAAGACTTTTTGCTTGGCTTGAGCTTTTCGATAACACTTTCCAAAGGCGAACTTGCAGATGGACTTGCCATATCTTCTGCAAATTCCCATTCGGGCATTCTTTCTGCCATACGACCAAGCTTGAATTCGAACATTTCCGGAGCCTCTGCCGATGGTGCAATAGAGTAGCTGATGTGCTCTTCCACCTTCCGCATCCTTGCTTCCAGCAGATCGGCATACTGCGGCAACTGGCGCTCAGCACCCGTCATCAGACTATCGACAATCGAATCGAGAGTCCTTTCATCGATGTTGCAGATACGATCGACGAGCAGGAGGCTGTTCGCATCGAGCTTGGCGAAGTCCTCCTTCTTCATCTCTGTCATCAGTCGCTGCACCTCCTTGCAGCATCGACTGGACTTCGAACGATAGGCCGCATAATTCATACCCAGCGCCTGAGCTGTCTCCTCATCGCTGAGCTCCTCACGACGATTGAACGACTTGGTCACCTTCTTCTTCATGCTTCGGAAGAAGATATAGCGATTGAGTACAGGCTCAAACTGGTTGAACCACGCCAAGCTGAAGGCGATGCGCGTCAGCTCAATCTGCGGGTCTTTGAGGTGCTGGTACTTTTGTTCCACCACATAGGCCGGCAAAGCCTTGGTAAGTTTCTCCAAAGCACGCCGTTCGTTGCTGATGAACTGCCGAAAGCATTTCTGCATCCATGAATCTATCCTCGTATTGTCAGTAATGGTCTTTAGATAATGGAACTGCGTGGGCCCGGTCACGTAATCGGGATGACCTTCATAGAGGTAGAGGTAGAAATCGGTGAGATAGTCGTCGAACATCTTGATGTCGTTCGTGACATCCTTGCTAAGTTGCAGATAGCACATCTGAAGGTTCTCTTGAAAGCGCACCGAAAGCATGTACCACAATGCCACCGAGCTCTCTTCGTTGCAAAGCAGGATCAACGAGAGCAACTGCGCTGGAGTCATACCCTCGTAGCGCATCATCTGCTTTGGTAATATGATTAGATTCTTCGTTTCCATTGAACTATAATTAATGGGAGTTAATGGGAGTTATCAGGAGTTAATGGACGATACCTTCACCTGGAAGTATTTCGTTCGAGCCGACAACTAATTGTTAATTGTTAACTGTTAATTTAATTGTTAATTGTTAACTGTTAATTGTTAATTCTAAGCCTCCTCTCCCTTGTGTTTGTTCTTTCTCGTGTAGATCTTCTTCGAGCGATGGGCCTTGTCCTTCGCATGGAAGCCAGGGCCCAGCATCTGCTGCTCGGCTTTGCGATTGGCCTTCTTCATAGCCTTCACGAAGTCGTCGATGGTGATGCGTGACTTGCTTTTTCTAATACGTTTCATGATGTCTCCTATTCGTTTGAACTTTAATTTATGTGTAAATGTGGCCGCAAAGATACTTCTTTTTTTCCACATCTCCAAATTTCTTCCTGTTTTTTTGTGTGTTTTTCGAAAAAGAACAACCACTTCTGCCAAAAATGAATCATGTCCCCCAAGAAACCCTGGAGGACATGGCTAAATTCAATCAATTTCTTTAACGATGATGCTTGGGATGCAGCTTCTTGTCGATCTTGAGATCCTGGCGCAAATCCTTGACAACCTGCTTGGGCAGCCAGGTGTGGGTTTCGTGCTTGCCTCCGGCATAAAGGAACATCAACTGCTTACCACCCAATGTCTTCTTCTTTACGATGCAGGTTGAAGTGGTTGCATCGCCAAGACGATCGCCCCTTCCTGCTTCACGGCTCTTATACTCTACCGTGGTCTCTACATCCTTATCGTAAAGGTCAAGCATACTGCTGAGCGTGGCGTAGGCTTCGTCATAGGTACCACCGAGACAGATGCAGGTCTCCCTGATGTCATCGAATGAGGCATCGGTGATGTCATCGCGAATGAGGCCAAGGATATGTGTCACCCGTCCGAGGCTGAGATAATAGCCGAAGGACTCTTCATCGTCCATATAGGTAAAGAGGGAATACTCAGCATGATCTCGCTCCGAATCACCGATTTCCATACGCATACCTGTAACAGCCTTTCCTGCCTGTGCACTCATTGTAACCATTATGGCGGCTACTGCCATCAAGAACATCTTTTTCATATCTTTATACTATTTTTAAGTTTTTATTTTGTTTTTCTGGTGCAAAGATAGGGGGATTGTCCGGGGCACACAAGTTTTTCGGCTTCAATTATGTCATATAGTAGCGACAGGCCAACGAATAAGCGACAATAATGGAGAGCAGGCTTGTTTTTTGTCGTGTCACACGATGAATTTACCCATTCTTCAGCAAAATATTAGGGCAAAAATGCACAATCAAATCAAAAAATCCTTATCTTTGCGCCCTCATTAATACTAAATCCCAATAAATAAGCAAATCATGCAGGTTGGCGAATGCTACGTAAATCGGTTTGACCCCTCGAAGGCATATAAGGTGATGGCCATCGATGGGACGAAGTTTCATGCCGAACAGTGCTTCTGCCGTCCCGATGGCATGGAAGTGAGCGGCTTCTCGTCCTCGATGGCCTATCGATTGAAGGATCCGCAGATACGTCCCGAGACCTACGAGCGCATCAAGCGGCAGATAAGCGAAAGTCTGCGACTTTGCGTCAAGCTGGTACGCGAAGCAGAGACCTCTCCCCTATTGCCCTCGTTCGATGGCTTTGGCCAATGGGAAGCCACCCCGCAGCCCGACGACTACATCGTGGCCTATTACGACGAGGTGACCACTCTCTTCCACGTCTCAAGTTGCAATGGCAACAAGGTATCGGGCGAATATTTCCAGATTGATCCCACCTATGTGGAGCATGACAAGGCACGTGCCTTCGACCTTCCCGACCGCGTGATGCTGGTCAGCGAAACACTCTTCGCCAAGATTCCCAAAGTGATGCAGATGACCGAAGCAACAGTCCGTGCCTTCATCAAAGGCGACGTTCAACAATTTGGCAATAGACAACTTTAAATGCTGAATGTCCAGTCAATAGCCATTTTCTGGACGTTCAGCATCATTTTTTGTGTCAAAATTTGGCAACATTAAAAATATTTTGTATCTTTGCCGCGATTTTTAAAGTAAAAATAAAATGATCAACAGACTACTTATACGTATCAAGACCGTACAACTCGTCTATGCATGCCTGCAGAGCGAGGAGCCGCGCATCTTTGCTGATGGAAAGCTCCGCGAGTCGCTCGAGGCATCACAGAAACTCTACAATTACCTGCTTGCCCTCATCGTCAAGGTTACCGACTATCGCCGCCAGCAGATCCTTGCCGCCAAGAGCAAATACATGCCCACACGCGAGGAACTGAACCCCAACACCCGCTTCGTTGACAACAAACTGGCGCTGATGATTGCCGAAAAGAGCGAGGCAGTGGAATACTGCGAGCGCGAAGGGCTCACAAGCGACTTCGACACCGAACTCTACCGCACCATCCTCGATGCCATCGAGCAGAGCGAGATTTTCGCTCAGTATATGTCCCAGCGCGAGGCTCCGACTTTCGAACAGGACAAGGAGCTGTGGCTGGAAATCCTCACCACCATCTTCCCTCAGTGCGAGAAGCTCGACGAGGTGCTCGAGGAGCGCGACATCTACTGGAACGATGACCTGACCACCGTGCTCAAGGCATTGACGCAGATGATCAAGAACCTCAAGCCCGCAAAAGAGATGATTCCTGCCGGCAAGCTCTTCCAGAAACAGGAAGACGAGCAGTTTGCCCTCGACCTCTTCCACTATTCCCTTGACGAATACTACGACAATGTGAAGCTCATCGATGCCATCACTCCCAACTGGGAGGCCGAACGCATCGCCATGATGGACAAGGTGATCATCTCGTGTGCCCTTTCGGAGATTCGTCATTTCCCCGACATTGCCATCGCCGTCTCGATGAACGAATACATCGAACTGGCCAAGCACTACTGTTCGGCCAAGTCGGCAAGCTTCGCCAACGGTGTCATCGACAAGATTGCCACCCAGTGGCGCGCCGACCATGTGATCTTCAAGAAATGAAATAACCAATAACAAACAAACAATATGCTTAACACCATTTTACTTCAGGCCGCAGCAGGCGGCAGCCCCTACAGCTCGTTGATTTTCATCGTACTGATCATCGCCGTGTTCTATTTCTTCATGATCCGTCCCCAGCAGCAACAGCAGAAGAAGTTGCGTGAGGAGCGCAACAACATGCAGAAGGGCGACTCTGTAATCACCAGCGGCGGCCTCTATGGCAAGATCGTGGGTATTAAGATGGGTCCACAGAACAAGAAAGGCATAGCCGAGGTCGAGAGCTTCATCATCAGCCTCAAGCCCGACAATGCCGTCACAGTCCAGGTCAGCAAGGAGTGCGTCTTCAAGGACCTCAACGACGTAACTGCTGCTCAGCCAAAATAATATGGCTCCTTCAAGGCACGATAGCGACAACGAATCCCGTCAGTCGAAGTTCATCAGGAAAGCCAACATCTTCATCCGTCGAATGCGACGTGGTGAGGTGGGGACCTTCCTGGTCTTTGTTGCTATAGCCTTCTTCTTCTGGACCGTCCAGACTGCGCGTGAAGTATCGGCCTCCGACTTCACCGTGAAGTTTATTGTCGAGGACCAGCCTCAGGACATGGTGTTCACCACCCACGTGCCCCAGGAACTCAAGGTGACCATCTCCGACACCAATTCCCGACTCTCGAACTACGGCTTGAACAACCGCCTGGATTCGCTCAGCGTCAACTTCGAGCGATATGCCGACGTGTTGGGCAACTTCCGCATTTCGGCAGCCGAATTGCAGTCATTGCTGATGGCAGGCCTCGAAAGTAGCACCCGCATCGTAGCCGTCACACCTTCGCTCATCGATGCACGTTTTGCACAGACCGAGGGGCGCAAGTTTCCAGTCAAGCTAAGCGGCTCATATACCGTGGCCGACAACCATCGAATGCGTCCCCCACAGGTCAAGCCCGATTCGATTGTCATCAATGCCCCAGCTGCCGTGCTCGACACGATGCAGTGGGTCTATGCCGTGATCGAAGGAAGGCAGAACCTGACCGACACCCTCGAAGAGACGCTTTCCCTCGAACTGCCCCTTGGCGTGAAGGCAACCCCTTCGAAGGTGAAGGTGACAATTCCTGTAGCCCAATATGTCGAGAAGATGTTCAGGCAAGTGGAGGTCCAGGTCATCAACGAACCGAGCAACCGGCATCTCGTCATCTTCCCCTACTCCGTTGGCCTGACGTGCCTCGTTGACTTCGAGCATTACCGCGACATCACACCCGAGAACTTCCTCGTCTCAGTCAATTACGACAGCCTGCAGAGTCAGGAACGTCAGGGCAAACTGCCCATTGCCGTGCGTTACGTAGGTCCGCCCGAAGTTGTGACCAATGTGCAGATCTCCCCTCAAATCGCCGAATACGTCATTGAGAAAAGATGAGCGCTAAACTGATTGCCATAACGGGCGGGATAGGCTCGGGTAAGTCGGTGGTTTCACAGCTGCTGTGCATCATGGGCTACACGGTCTATGACTGTGACGAGCGTGCCAAGTGGGTAATGACGCACGACGAGCAGCTGCGCAGCGAGCTTTGCCAGCTCTTCGGCCCCGACACCTATCTTCACTCCACCGATGGAACGTGGCAACTCAACAGGCCTTATCTGTCGGACATCATCTTTGCGAACCCCGAAGCCCTGAACAAGATGAATTCCTGTGTCCATCCTGCGGTATGGTGTGACATACAGACCCAGCTTATGGCCGAAACGAAAGAACTTTTCTTCTTCGAGTCGGCCATCCTTTATGAATCCGGATTCGACCGACTGTCCTCCCCCGACGAAGTGTGGGCCGTCAGCGCACCTCTTGAACTACGCATTCATCGAGCCATGCAGCGCGACAATGCCTCCCGCGAGAAGATCCTGAACCGCATCGCCTCCCAGATGCCTCAGGACGAAAAGGACCGACGTGCCGACCATACGATAATCAACGATGACTCTCTTTCGCTAATCAAACAAGTGCGTGAACTCTTAGGATAAATGCGTGAACTCTTAGGATAATTTATAAAATATAAATATGAAAAGAATCTTTTCGCTCACATTTCTGCTGCTGACCATCAGCACTATGCTTTCGGCACAAATTGTCGATCCTGTGAAATGGACTCACAAGAGCCAAGTCAAAGGGCAGGAACTTACCGTGTCTTTTACGGCCAACATCGACCCGACATTCCATCTGTATGCGATGGACATCCCCGAAGGAGGTCCCCAGAAGACAGAGTTCACGTTCGAGACACTCGATGGTCTGAAAGTCAAGGGTCCCACCAAGGTTTCCAACGGCAAACTGATCAAGACACACGACCAGGCTTTCGACATGGATCTGTCGTTCTACGAGAACACAGTCACCTTCGAACAGCGGTTCAAGATCACCGGCTCTCCTTATAAGCTCGAAGGCTTCGTATTCTTCATGTCGTGCAACGACGGCATGTGTACGCCTCCTACCCGCTACGAGTTCACCATCACAGGCGAAGCCGACATTGCTGCCAAGGAAGATACTCCTGCCGATGCTGCAACTACGCCCGCTGCTCCTGATGTGACAGCCGATAGCGAAACTCCTGTCGACCCTGCTGCTACCGTTGACTCCCTGGCAGCTGCTGCTCCAGCTCCAGTCAGCGCTGAAGGACTTTGGACACCCGTCATCGACAAGCTCGAAGCCTTCTCCAACGGAGCCACCAAGGGTGACGATTCCGGACGTGCCCATTCGTGGTGGTACATCCTCATCGCAGGTTTCATTGCCGGTCTCGTGGCCCTCATCACTCCTTGCGTCTGGCCAATGATACCGATGACCGTAAGCTTCTTCCTCAAGCGCACCAAGGATCGCAACAAGTCGATCAAGGATGCTGTGACCTACGGCATCTCCATCATCGTCATCTATGTGGGCCTCGGCCTGCTCATCACCGTCATCTTCGGAGCATCTGCCCTCAATAGTTTGGCCACCAATGCGGTGTTCAACATCATCTTCTTCCTCCTCTTGGTAGTCTTCGCGCTCTCCTTCTTTGGTGCTTTCGAGCTCACCCTCCCCGAGTCGTGGACCACCAAGCTCGATGCGAAAGCCGATGCCACCACTGGCCTGCTCTCCATCTTCTTCATGGCATTCACCCTCTGCCTCGTTTCGTTCAGCTGCACCGGTCCCATCATCGGCACGCTGCTCGTCGAGGCTGCAACCTCCGGCTCGATGCTCTATCCTGCCATCGGTATGTTCGGCTTTGCACTCGCCTTGAGTCTGCCGTTCACGCTGTTTGCCATGTTCCCCTCCATGCTCCAGTCGATGCCCTCGTCGGGCGGTTGGCTCAACATGGTGAAGGTTGTCCTCGGTTTCTGCGAATTGGCTTTGGCATTCAAGTTCCTCTCGGTGGCCGACCTTGCCTATGGTTGGCGCATCCTCGACCGCGAGACCTTCCTCTGCCTCTGGATTGTCATCTTCGCCCTTTGCGGTATGTATCTGCTTGGCTGGATTCGTCTGCCACACGACGACGATCCCGACCCATCTGAGCGCGTGTCTGTCACCCAGTTGATGCTCGCGCTGGTCTGCTTCTCGTTCTCGATGTATATGGTTCCCGGTCTCTGGGGTGCTCCCTGCAAAGCCATTTCGGCTTTCGCACCACCTATGTCCACCCAGGACTTCAAGCTTGGCGAGGATGCCATCGTCACCTACCACAGTTATGAGGAAGGCATGGAAGCAGCTCAACGTGCCGGCAAGCCCGTGCTCGTCGATTTCAGTGGCTTTGGTTGCGTCAACTGCCGCAAGATGGAGGCTGCCGTCTGGACCGATCCTCAGGTGAAGAACATCATCGACAACGACTACATCCTCATCGAACTGATGGTGGACGACAAGACTCCATTGCCCGAAATTGAGGTTGTCCAGGAAAACGGCAAGGATGTGAAACTGCGCACCATTGGCGACAAGTGGAGCTACCTGCAGCGCTATAAGTTCGGTGCCAATGCCCAGCCCTTCTACGTACTGCTCGACGGCAAGGGCAATCCGCTCAACGGCAGTTACAGCTACGACGAGGATATCGATGCCTACGTCAACTTCCTGAAGACTGGACTCAATAATTATAAGTAACCATTTATCCATCACGAATTAGCGGATTAAAGAATATAATAAACGCTACAGATTAATCAGATTAAACGGATAATCTGCTTGTCCCAACTAAATAAAATCTGATAAATCCGTTAAATCCGTAGAGGAAAAAAATCTCTAATTCTCAAATTCGTGATAAAAAAACTATTATGCTTGTAAAAGAAGAACGCGAGCAAATCATTGCCTTAATCAATCGCGAAGTAGTGCCAGCCATCGGCTGTACCGAACCGATGGCCGTGTCGCTATGTGTTGCCAAAGCCGCCGAGGCTCTCGGTGTGCGCCCTGCTCGTATCGATGTCCTGCTGAGCAGCAACATCCTGAAGAATGCCATGGGTGTCGGTATTCCCGGCACGGGAATGGTGGGACTGCCCATCGCCATCGCTCTTGGTGCCTTGATCGGACGAAGCGAATATGAACTCGAGGTGCTGCGCGATGTCACTCCCGATGCCGTGGAGCAGGGACGCCAGTACATGAGCGAGAAACGCATCAGCATCGGATTGAAAAAGGACAACTGTCCCGACAAACTCTATATCGAGGCGCTTTGCTTCGCCGAGAACGGAGATTCGTCAAGAGCCATCATCGAGCACGACCACAATCACTTCGTCTATGTCTCAAGGACCACCGATGGCCGGGAGACGATCCTGCTCAACACGCCACAATCGCACGTCCTTGACGAAGAAACCGATGACCACGAGTTGTCGCTTCGCAAGGTCTATGAGTTCGCTACCACCTCTCCGCTTGAAGAACTTGAGTTCATCAACGAGGCACGTCGCCTCAACGAGAATGCAGCCAGGATTTCGCTCCGTGGCAATTATGGTCACGAACTTGGCAAGACGTTGAGCCGACCATTGGGCCGCGGCATCATGGGCGAGTCCATCTTCAGCCACATCCTGTCGGAGACCTCTTCGGCCTGCGATGCACGTATGGCCGGAGCCATGATTCCCGTGATGAGCAATTCGGGCAGCGGCAACCAGGGCATCGCTGCCACCTTGCCCGTGGTTGTCTTTGGCAAGGAGAACCACAACACCGAAGAGGAAATCACTCGCGCCCTCATCCTGAGCCACCTCACCGCCATCTACATCAAGCAGAGCCTCGGCAAACTGTCGGCCCTCTGCGGCTGCGTCGTGGCTGCAACAGGCTCCAGCTGCGGCATCACCTATCTGATGGGCGGCTCCTACGACCAGGTTGCCTATTCGGTCAAGAACATGATAGCCAACCTCGCCGGTATGGTTTGCGATGGTGCCAAACCTTCGTGTGCGCTGAAGGTTTCGTCGGGTGTTTCCACTGCCGTACTCAGCGCCATGCTTGCCATTCAGAACCGCTACGTCACCAACGTCGAAGGCATCATCGAGGACGATGTCGATCGTTGCATCCACAACCTCACCCGCATCGGGGCATATGGTATGAACGAGACCGACGAAATGGTGCTTGACATAATGACACATAAACCCTCTTAACCCTATGAAATGCCTAATCATCGGTAGCGGCCCCGCAGGATATACGGCCGCAATCTACGCCTCACGTTCTGGACTCGAGCCGGTCGTTTACGAAGGTCCCGTCAGCGGTGGACAATTGACACAGACCACCGAAGTAGATAATTTCCCCGGCTATCCCGATGGAACTACCGGGCCCGAAATGATGGAAGACATGCGCCGGCAAGCCGAGCGTCTGGGTGCCGACATCCGATACGGCATTGTCGATCGTGTCGATTTCTGCACCGATGGCAGCCGTCCCCACCTCGTTCATATCGACGATGGCACCGAACTTGAAGCCGAGACCATCATCATAGCCACCGGCGCTTCGGCCAAATATCTAGGACTGGCCGACGAAGAGAAGTATGCCGGCATGGGCGTCTCGGCCTGTGCCACCTGTGACGGATTCTTCTACCGCAAGAAGGTCGTAGCCGTCGTGGGCGGAGGCGACACCGCTTGCGAAGAGGCGCAGTACCTGTCGAATCTCGCTCGGAAAGTCTATCTCATCGTGCGACGCAACGTGCTGCGTGCCAGCGAAGCCATGCAGCAGAAGGTAAAGGAACGCGACAACATCGAGATCCTATGGGAGACACAGACCGTAGGCCTCTATGGCGAAGATGGCGTCGAAGGCGCTCATCTCGTCAAGGGCAAGGGAACTGACCATGAGGAATTCTACGACCTGCCTATCGACGGTTTCTTCCTCGCCATCGGACATCACCCCAACACCGACGCTTTCCTGCCCCGCACAGATGCCGACGGCATCCTGCACCCTGGTGTGGAGGTCGATCCACAAGGCTACATCAAGGTGAACCATCCCTACACCTCGACCAATATCCCAGGTGTCTTCGCTGCAGGCGACGTGGCCGACCCCATCTATCGCCAGGCCATTTCCGCTGCAGGCAGTGGTTGCCATGCTGCCATCGATGCCGAGCGCTATTTGAGTAAGTGATGGAACTGGGCGATTAATAATCACTCCATTGATTTACGTAGAGAAGAATTGTTTTCCCCTGAAACAAAGGCGCGGCATTATGTGGTGCTGCGCCTTCAAAATTTTAATACTTCATAAAAAATCGAAAGAAACGGAAACGGAAAGAATGATAATTTATGATTGCATGTCCCCGAACGTTCACTTGAGGACATGCAACGACGGGAGAATGTAATTTGCGAAAAACGAAACGTGACAAAATAGAAAAACGAAATGATAAATTTTTGAGAAACTTGGATGGTCAAAATCCATGTTTTTTTTTGCTCGCTACGGGGGGAAACATGTCAAAAAAAGGGGTTTTTTCGAGTTTTTAGGGGGTAGAATGGGGGGAAAATTACTAACGATGGCGAGCGAAACGGGGGAAAAGTGTCTCGAATGGGTCGAGAATCAGCCTATTATGCCTAAATAGGGGGTCGAAATGTGTCACGTTTCGTTCCGTTAAGACCTGCATGACTGGATAGGGGGTAGCAGGGTGGCACCATTCGTTTTCGAGGCAGTAGTCGAATGGCATTCGAATGGTGATTGAAGAAGCAGCGGCTCGTCGGTGGTGTGACGGGCCGCTGCTTTCCTTATTTATATATATTGGCTGAAGGCGAACGGATGGGCATCAGAAGAACTTCGAGATGGCGCCGATCACCTCATAGACCTGGATGATGCGGGAGATGGGGAACTGCTGGTCTTCGAAATCGGGCTTGTTGATGGGGACGAAGAGGAGGGTGTCGGGGGTGGAGCCGCGGCGCAGGATCTTGATGGTGCGGATGGTGTCGAGGACGATGGCGTAGATCTCGCCGTACTGGATGTCGTCGATCGAGCAGCGGTGCAGGGCGATGATGTCGCCGTGGCAGATCTTGGGCTCCATGGAGTGGCCGGTGACGTTGCACCAGACGCTGGCCTTCTCGAAGCCTGGGGCGATGATGCGGCAGGCGGGGGTGGC
>JAFWRO010000060.1:0-131592 GCA_017519885.1 Bacteroidales bacterium
AGATTTCAAAGATCGTGCCTAGGTTTACACTTTTTAAGCAGAAAAAGCATAAATGCCTATGGACTTCGGGTTAACACAATAAATTTCGAAGTTGAAACCCCGCCTCAGCTGCTTCTGGGGGTGTGGGAAACTTCAGTATTTAAATATTGTCTCGTCACCACAGATGTTGCGCATCTTCATGCAAAGGGCTTTCTCTGCGCAGGAGATTAACTATAATTCGAGCGCAAAGATACATCATTTTGCCGACATGGCCAAGAAAAACTCAATAAAAAACTATATGTGACACAATAATTCGAAATTACTACTGCCTCGACATATACAACACCACGATAGACACTATGAAGAAGATGACCGTGATAATCATATAGGCGATACAGACGTATTTATAGAGTCTGGGACGAGTTTTCGTCACTTGATGCAAGGGACAAAACGAGGTGGGATTAGTGGAGGACGGATAGTACAAGATTGGAGTGAAGTGGTACTAAGTGAGCGGTGAAGTGTTAAACTAATGTTAAAGTGATGGTGGCACAAGGTTTTCAAATGAAAAATCCCATATCTTTGCTCCGAAAGCTAAGATAGAACGTAAAAACACTAATAATATGAAAAGACTTTTTTTATCTTTGTTTCTTTTGGCATGCAGCCTGTTGGCTATACAAGATGTGTATGGTCAATATTATTACAAGGATTATTATATCAAGAAAAAGGTTGCCGAACTAGTTCCGTATATTCCTGATCACGGGATGGATAATTGCCGTATGGTGGCGTTTGAGCCATCGTTATATAGGGTGCTGAATCATGCTTTCGAGATTCCTGGGGGCGGCGTTGGCGAAATTGGCGCAGAAGAATGGCTGTATTATTTCGTGTCAGGACAAGATTATGAAGGATACGAAGATGCTAAGGTGGAGGTAGTCGATTACACTTTTATCGGGAAAAAGACGGCTTATGTGGAGGTGAATTATCTGCATCGCAATCATAATATTGTCTTGTATTTCAATGGATTTGATTGGGTGATTTCGGACTTCGATAATGTGAAAACACGACTCGAGCAATATATCGTTGAGATGCGGGAATATTTTCGGTCAAGCGAATGGGATGCGTATGTGGCTAATATTATGAATGGGGATGATGAAGATTGGAAAGCGTCGGCAAGAAGGAAAAAGGAAGAGGTTGAGGAGTATTTCCGAAAGTATCCGGTGAGGAAATGAAAACAATTTTATGAAAAAAAAGGCAAAGCCAGAAAAAAGCCATCCGGATCGCTTTTTATTAATCACGAATTTGAGAATTATAGAATTATTCATAAAGAAGGTGAAAATGGCAGGAGACTGCGGGCTCAATGGGATTGTTTATATGCGGCTAAGGCCGTCCCCATGAATGGGGTCCCTTCCCTTGATTGCTGCAAAGCATCAATCTGCGGGTCCGGAAAATGTGCTGCCTCAATGGCAGGTATTGGACCTGAACATTTTCTTGCAGATACAACCAGGCCATTGAGGCCGAGGTTGTCTGCATTGCTCGCGTTGTCTTACCCTCTCGACAAATAGGCGTGCACGAGAGCCACGATGAAGAAGATGACCGTTAGGGTGCCAAAAATGATGACTGCGTATTTATAGAGTTTGGGTCGTGTCTGCTCCCAGGAGTAAATCTTATCGAGGCCCGAGAAGATGAGGTTAATTGACAAGAGCACACCGAACCCCAGGGAAGTCAAGTTTCTTACACCCGAGAAGTATGCAAAGAAATTGTAGATAAGATACACGGCGCCAAAGAGAACAAGGAAAAGGGCAAATTTTTTCATAATCAGCGTCTGATTGTATGCACAATGAATTAAAATTCCTCAGCAACAGCAAGTTCCATACCGCGCCATACGAGAATCAGACGATGGAGCTGGGTGTGTCCTTTGGTGTCGGCAATGTTGATGCCTTGAGCATAGCGGGTGAGCTGAGCGATGGCAGTTTGGCGAGCTGTCTTGACTTCAACGTCGGTGGACGACGAGGGAAGATACTTCAACTCCAGCAGATAGCTGTGTTCGAGGTCGGGATAGGTGTCGAGACGAGGCTGCATATAGATGTCGGCATAACCACCACTCACCTCCTGTCCTCTCAAGCTCTTCACGCCAGCATCCTGCTCGCTGATGGGCAAGTAGAAATTCTGCAGGCATGTCATTGCAAGGGTGAATCCGTGGACGTAGAATTCGCCCTTTTGCTTGTCGCGGTTCGAGGAGTAGTGCTGCAACGTTTCGGCGATGAACTCGAAATAGGGACGCCAGTCACCATCGTATGCCATGTTACCCATCAATTTGCCGCGCTGGTAGTCATCCACCGAGAGATCGTTGTCGCGGTATGTCTGGGTCAGGTAACCGTATATCTGTTCGCGAACCACTTGATTCGGGATGCGGAACAGTATTTCGTCGCGGTATCTACCCGCAATGGTGAGCATACCGAAATAGTAGAGTAGCGAAACGAAGTTGTCAGGATCAGTGATGCGCTCTGAAGGGAAATGGTCTTTCAGTTCGGCTGTGATGCTGCCGGTCTCGACGATGTGCTGAATGGTGCTGGCGTCGTGCTCGAAGCCTCTATCCTTGCGAATCAGCATTCGCAGCTTGTTGTAGTCGGTGCGAATGTTGGCATCAAGCATATTCTCGGGGACTCGTCCTTTACGTCGGATATAGTTGTCGATGAAATAGAGGACCATGTCGCTATTATACAAGGGCGATTCATCGACACAATCCTTGGCAAAACAATAGTTGTCGTACCATGGCTTCATAATATCGATGAGTTCATCGGTCGAATGCTGGAACGTATAGTATTGGCGATAATAATCAATCATCTCGCGTACCTCTTCTTCGGTGAACCCTACCATTGCATTGAATTCTGGCTGTGTCGTGTAGTTGGTGCCGATGTTGAATCCGCTGGTTAGGTCATCCATCGTCACGGGGCTGACACCCGTGATGAATGCGCGTTTGATGGCGCTGTCTGAACTGCCTTTCACAACATTGAAGAACTGACGAAGGGCACCAGTGCCGTGGGTTTGCGACTTGTAGGCATGCTCGGTGGTTGGGTCTGCAAGGATGTCGTTGGTGAAGTGGTCGTACTCATCGATGAAGAGATAAATCTGTTGACCTGCTTCACGCGCCATGATGCTGAGGTGTGACAACATCTCTCTTGCTGACATTTTTTGATTAAGTCCTTCCAAAATGCCATCTGGCAGTAAATCCTTATAGACACGACAGAATGACTGCATTTCCTGCATGCAATAGAAGTTCATGCTCTCCTCATACTTGTCCAATCCTCCCCCAATCATCGAGAAGTTCAGATAAAGCACGAGGTACTGGTTGTGGCTCTCGGTGGGATGCTGGCCAATCCACAGGTCGCCAAAGAGTCGGTCGAAGAGCTCGGCTTTGCGCACGTCGTAATATTGACGCAGCATATTCATCAGCAGCGACTTGCCGAAGCGGCGAGGACGGATGAAGAAGAAATAGTGATTCGCTGCCTCTATCTCGGGGATGAAGCGGGTCTTATCGACATAGTAGTAGTTCGAGAGGCGCACGTCCTCCCAGTTCTGCATCCCGTAGGGGATTCTTTTAGCTTTATCGTTCATCATGTCCTTCAATGAGTGTTTGAGCACTTTTTTTAGTTTTTCGTTGCAAAGATAGCGTGTTTTTCAGTAAATTCCAAAAAAATGGGGAAAAAAATCAAATGGGTCACGAAAATGTATTAAGTATCTATCACGACGGGGGTGTAAGCCCCCGTTTGACAACGTACCAATAACGATTTACCCCCTCGACATATACACCTCCACGATAGTAGCGATGAAGAAGATGAACGCAAATATCATAAAGGTAATTCCGAAGTATTTAATGAGTTTGGGGTGAGTCTGCTCCAGATTGAAAATCCTGTTGAGACCCGAGAGGATGAGGGAAATGGCAAGGAGCAATCCGAGAAACATGGTCATCAAACTTCTTACGCCAGAGAAGTATGCATAGAAGTTGTAGATGAAATAAGTGGCTCCGAGAAGAACCATAAAAATAGCGTATTTTTTCATAGATAAAATATTGAGAGGATTGGTTAATATAGTCGATCTTAGAGGGCACAAAGATACACTTTTTTTTAATATATACAAAAAAAATCAATAATTTTTCTACAATATTACATTTAAATATGTTGCTAAGATTGCATCTTTTTCATTTTTCCCGTATTATTGAAGTGAAATGTGGTTTTTGGGAGAAGTTTTGTTTTGAATGTTCGGAAAAAATCACTATCTTTGCGGCGTTATTTAACACAAATATCAGTATGAATTCTTTCCTGGAATTGGCAAAAGAGCGGTGCTCGGTGCGCGCATACAAGTCGGATCGCGTCGAAGCGGAAAAGCTGGATTATATCCTTGAGGCTGCTCGAATGGCTCCATCGGCGGTGAACAAGCAGCCTTGGAAAATCTATATGATTACGCCTGAGAGCGGTGGGGAAATTCGCGAGAAGGTGCAGCGCTGCTACGACCGCGAGTGGTTCAAGACGGCTCCGTACTATCTGATTCTTTGCATCGAGCACGACCAGAGCTGGCATCGTGGCAACGATGGCAAGGACCACGGCGACATCGACATCGCGATACTTGCCGAGCATATCTGCCTTGCGGCTGCCGAGCAGGGCCTGGGCACTTGCTGGGTTTGCAACTTTGATGCGAAGATGTGTCACGAGGCGTTTGGATTCAGAGCTGACGAGGAGCCTGCCGTGCTCATTCCCTTTGGCTATCCTGCCGATGACTTTGTGGCGAAGGAGAAGACACGAAAGACGATTGAGGAAATAACCAAGGTATTTTAAACAAAAAGACGAAAAATGGGTATGAAAGAATGAAGAGCTTCATCAGAAGCTCTGACGTATATGGCGAGCTTGTCAGCTGAAAGCAAGCTTTTCTCTGCCAATCTCTCCACATCCGTCACCCTTCGGGTTATTCATTCTTCCCTACCGAAAATCGCTTCGCAGAAAAATCTTAAAAATATCCGCGATCCAATTTTTATGGATAAAATTCTTGACGAACCTATATTTTTAAGGATATTTCTGCGATAGCTATTTTAAGGGGATTGAATGAATGCCACGAAGTGGTGCTGAATGGCTTAGAGCTGGCTGATGGGAGCTTGCTCACAGCTGAAAGGTATAAGACAGAAAGCAAAGGCGCCTTCAGGCGGCTCCATTCAATTCACTTCATTTTTCATCTTATAATATTATAATTATGGCGAAAAAGAACTTTGTGGAGAAGATGTTTGATGACATCGCTCCTACCTATGATAAATTGAATCATATCCTTTCGCTCAACGTGGACAAGAGCTGGAGGCGAAAGGCGGTGAAGCGGATCTGTTCGACCAATCCGCAGCACGTGCTCGACATCGCGTGCGGAACGGGAGACTTCGCGATTGCCTTGGCACAAGCCGGTGTACCAAAGGTTTCGGGAATAGATATCTCGGAGGGTATGCTCGAAGTGGGACGTGAGAAGGTGAAGAGTCTCGGTCTGGATATCGAAATGAAGGTGGACGACAGCGAGTGCCTGAGTTATGCCGACAATACCTTCGATGCCATCAGCGTGGCTTTCGGCGTTCGCAATTTTGAGCATCTGCAATTGGGACTGAACGAGATGAACCGCGTGCTTCGACCCGGGGCCTTGGTTTGCATCGTGGAGCTTTCGGTGCCCTCGAATCCGATTTTGCTATGGGGCTACAAGCTCTATTTCCTGCACGTCCTTCCGTTTATCGGCGGACTCATTTCGGGTAATAAGAGTGCTTACAGGTATTTGCCGAAGTCGGTGCTGAACTTCCCCAAGCCGGACAAGGTGTGCGAGATGCTGCGTCTGGCAGGGTTCGAAAAGGTGGAGGCCAAAGCGTTCACGTTCGGGCTTTGTCGGATGTTCACGGGGGTCAAGAAAGGGTGATAGTGGCGGCCATATACGGCCGCAGCGAGAATACAAAGCGGCGGCAAAAGACGGCTGGACAAGGACGCTAAGGTGCGGCCAAGCTTGGCCGCGACGATTAACAGAATAACGAAATGGCAATGAATAACGAGATAAAGGTGAATTCGGTGAAGGCGTGGCTGCTGGCTGCACGACCGAAGACGCTGACGGGGGCGATGATCCCCGTGATGCTGGCAGGTGCGATGGCATATCGTGTGGGTGCATTCGACGAAACTTCATTCGGGACACCTGGATTGCATCTTTTCCTTTGGCTGTGTTGCGCGCTGTTTGCGTGCCTGATGCAGGTTGCTGCCAATATGATCAACGACCTGTATGACTTCCGCAAAGGAACGGATCGCGAGGACAGACTGGGCCCTGAGCGTGCCTGTGCACAAGGATGGATTACACCTGAAGCTATGCGCAAGGGCATCGTCTGCGTTCTGGTGGCGGCTTGTTTTGTCGGACTTGCTGCCGTGTATAAGAGCTACGAGTTCCTACCCTGGAAGGGCGTGGAATTCGTTCTGCTGGGTCTGATATGCGTGGTCTTTGCCTTCCTCTACACCACCCGACTGTCGTATATGGGATGGGGCGATCTGCTTGTGCTCATCTTCTTCGGTTTCGTACCCGTCTGCGGCACCTATTATCTGCAGACACTCTATATTGGAACGAATGCCATTCTGCTGAGCCTGATTGCGGGCATTGCCATCGATGCGCTCCTGATGATCAACAACTATCGTGATCGAGACCAGGACCGTATTTCGGGCAAGCGTACGATAGTGGTACGATTTGGCGAGAAGTGCGGACGCTATGCTTATCTGCTGATCGGCGTGATTGTGACGGCGCTGGTCTTCTGGCTTTGCTGGCGTACGATAATGTTCGATGGCAGGGCGGTGCGTTTCGTTTTCCTCGCCTTGCAATTGATCTATCCTTTTATGCACTTTATGACTTGGCGCAAGATGGTCAAGATCTTTTCGGGCAGAGCATTGAACGGAATCCTGGGCGAAACTTCGCGCAATATGTTCCTGATGGCGGCATTCCTGTCGCTGGCATTGATGTTAGGATAACTTATTTCAAACCAATTAATTTATAAACAAAATGAAGAAGACAATGTTGTTGATGGGTCTTGCCATTCTGACCCTCTGCGGATGCAGCAACGAGAATGGGAAAGTTGAGAAAAGCGCGAGTGATGTGGTGATTGAGACCATTATGACTCGTCGTTCGATTCGCCAGTACAAGGATGAGCCTGTGAGCCGCGAGCAGATGGAAACCATCTTGAAGTGCGGCATCAATGCCCCCAGCGGCAGCAACAGGCAGGAATGGGAGATTCGCGTGGTGGATAATCCCGAATTCATCAACGGTTGCACCGAAGCCTGGAAGAAGACCCTCGATGCCGACAGACTGACGAAGATGGTCGATGCCAACTTCAAGAATATGTTCCGCAACGCTCCAACTGTGGTGTTCATCGCTTGTCCGAAAGGCACTGAACTGAACTGCGGATTCCTTGGCCAGAATATGATGCTTTCGGCCTGGTCGATGGGCATCGGCACTTGCTGCCTAGGTGGTCCTGTGCAGTTCTTCCGCACCGAGGCTGGCGCCGAGTATTTGAAGAAGCTGGAATTCAGCGAGGGATACGAAATCCTCTATGCCATCGCCTTCGGCTATCCTGACGAGACACCCGATGCCAAGCCAAGGGATTGGGGCAAGGTGAAGTTCCTGGACTAAGAGCTGGTGAGGGCGGCCAAAAACGGCCGCGAACGGAGACACGGAGGCGGCCAATGACGGCCGCAGCAAGGACAAACACCGGCTCCTGAATGAACAATAGAAAAAGCGATACTATCCGAGATGACGGATAGTATCGCTTTGTTTGATAGAGATGCCTAAGGGCGTGATTAGAGCACTTTGAGCATTCCTGATGGCGTGATTAGAGGACCTTGAGGAGCTCGACGTCGAAGATGAGGGCGGAATAGGGAGGAATTTGAGCACCGGCTCCACGTTCGCCATAGGCGAGGTTGTAGGGGATGTAGAAGCGATACTTGGCGCCTTCCTTCATAAGCTGGACACCTTCGGTCCAACCAGCGATGACCTGGTTGAGGGGGAACTCGGCTGGCTCACCGCGCTGAACGGAGGAATCGAAGACGGTGCCATCGGTCAACGTGCCGTGATAGTGGCAGCGAACGGTGTCTTTTGCCGATGGCTGTTTGCCGTCACCTTCGTTGAGGATCTCGTATTGAAGACCGCTGGGCAGGGTAACGACATTCGGTTTCTTGGCATTCTCTGCCAGGAACTTCTCCCCTGCTTCGCGAGCTTTGGAGGCTGCTGCCGCCTGCTTGCTTTGCTGGTCGTTGAAGAACTTGTTAAGAACCTGCTGTGCCTCGGAAGGATTGACACGGAACGGGCGTCCGGCAACCATATCGGCGATAGCCGTTGCGAAATCGTCGGCGTTCAGTTCGGAGAGGATGCCTTCCTGCGAAAGCTGTCCTCGGAGTTGCTGGCCTATGCTCAGGCCGAGTGAATAGCTTAGTTTGTCCATTTTGTTTATTTGGTTTTTTGGAGTTTTCGGAATTATCGGAGTTGTCGGAGTAATCGGAGTGCTCCGAATATTCAGAATATTCTGAGCACTCTGAATGCTCAGAGATTAGTTGCTCGATCAATCGTCGCCGCCGCCTTCGCCATTGTATTCCATCTGTGGCTCGTTGCCATCCTCGCGGTCGCCGCGATCGCGGTCACTACGCTTGGCGCGCATATTGCCGAAGGTGTAGCTGAGCTGGAGGATGATGCGGCGATTGCCACGCCAGTTCTTGCTGTACTGGTGGTAGCCGCCCATCTCGGGTGAGAGGTAATCGGTGGTGGTGCGCCACTTGCGGGAATTGAAGAGGTTGCGTCCGTTGAGGGCAACGGTGAACTTGCCATCGAAGAACTGACGCTTCAAGCTGGCATCGAACGACCAGCTGCTCTCGCGACGGCCCTGCGAAATCTTGCTCGGGGCATTGTAGTTGCCACGACATTGGAGGGAAATCTTGCCTGGCAGGATGGTCTGGACCTGCATACGGGCGTTCCACGAGAAGTTTTCGCTTCCATCGATGTGAATGCCGTATTCCTTGCCATTGAGCGTGGTAGTGAAGTCGCCGCCGTCGAGCTTGTGATAGTAGCCGTTGAGTGTGGTGGTGACATCAACCTTGTGCCAAAGCTTGTTCTTGGAAACAATCTCGATACCGCTGTTGCTTTCCTTGGCGATGTTGACCGTGGTGCTGTAACGGATATTGTCCTCCATATAGCTGAGCCCCTGTGTCACGTCGCTTGTGGGACGATAGTAGGAGCTGACGCTGAGCGTGTGCTCTTCCCAAGTGCGCAGATAGTTGATCTCGAACGCGTTTGTGTAGGACGGCGTCAGGTCAGGATTACCGTAAGAGATGGACGTCGAGTCGGAAATGTTCTGGAAGGAGTTGAGCTGACCACCCCAAGGACGATGCATACGACGTGTGTAGTTGAACTGCACTTCGTCGTGGTCGGTGATCTGCCAGCTGATGAAGGCTGTGGGGAAAATCTTGTTGAAGTGGGTATTTCTCGGGTCAATGGGCTTAAGATTGGGTTCGCCTTCTCGACGTTCGCGTATCTCCTGATAGAAGTTGGTGCTCTCGGTGTGAACCTTCCAGTATTCGTTGCGCAGACCTACCTGATAACCCAATCGCTTTGTGATCTTGCCGGCATAGTTGACATAGGCGGCATGGACATCCATATTGTAGATGAAGCGGTTGTAGAGGGTGATGACATCCAAGGTGCGGGCTTCATCATTCCAGGTACGTGTTGGCGAATCTTCGCGACGCCAATCGGCCTTGTATCCTGCTTCGAGCTTGGAAATCTTGTTGATGGGCTGCACGTAGTCGATCTGGAGGCTCCAACTGTTGTTCTGCATCTTGCGATGCTGGCTCTGATAGCTTCTGATAGCAGGATTAAGTGCGGAACTAGCCGCAGGCTGATACATATAAGTGGTCTGGTCGAAGTAGGTATCGCCAGGACCGCGCCAGGTGCTGTAACCAAATTGCGCATCGAGCGTATGATTGGTCTTCCATTCGTGCCGATAGTTGATGTCGGCGTGAATCATACGGTTGTTGCCTTCGCTGTGGTTGTGACGCGTACGGGTATATCCCTGTGATGGATTGCGGAAGTTCTCGTTGGTATAGTCGTAGTCGGTATCGTTCTCGTTGGAGCCGAACATTGCCATCACACCAAAACCGAGGTCGTCGTGACGGGTGAAGTGCCAGGTGGCACCGGCACGGCTGAAAAGGTTGTTACCCTTGCCATCGTTTTCCGATTCGGTGATCATATTGGCATAACGATTGCCGTTGCCATCGAGATAGTCACGATCGGAGTAGCTGCCGCCCTCGTTGACACGACGGTTGAGACCGATGTTGGCATAGGCATCGAGCAGACCGCTGCTGTAATTGATGTTGGCACCCGTGCGACCACCACCCAGATTGTTGAGGTTGAGCTGCACGCCACCGTAATAGCCGGCCTTGCGGTCGCGTTTGAGGATGATGTTGATGATACCTGCGGAGCCTTCGGCGCTGTATTTGCTCGAAGGATTGGTGATGACCTCAATGCGGTCGATGCTTTCGGCGGGCATCTGTTCGAGGATGTCTCCGCGATTGTCGGCGGTGAGTCCCTGCGCCTTGCCGTTGATCCAGACGGTGACGCTTGTCGAACCGCGGAGAGATATTGTGCCTTCGCTATCGACTTCGACCGATGGGATGGTCTCGAGAGCTTCGCTTGCTGAAAGACCGGCAGCCGATGCCTGCGAACCGATGTCGAAGACCTTCTTGTCGATTTCGAGACGCATAGACGACTTCTGACCAACCACATTCACTTCATCGAGAATCTCGGAGTCGTCGTTCATCTTGAATGTTGACAGACGGACGAGCGCATCGTTGGTCTTGGCATTGACGGTGATGTTCTTCTCAATCGTCTCGTAACCCACATAACTGATTTTCAGCTTATAGTTGCCGTTCTTGACATTGGGCAGTTCGAAATGACCGGTTTGATCGACAATACCACCCGCTACCAGTTTACCACTGGCATCGAGCAACGAAACATTAACAAACTCGAGCGGGACATTTTTTGAATCAACAACCTTGCCTCTAAGTATGGCAGCCTCTGTCGATAATACGGCCATCGACAAAAGGGAAAACAACAATACGTGCTTTGTAAAACGCATCTTAAATGATTGAATTGATAAAATAACTTTCCTTAATTAGACTGGCTAAATAAGGAAAGTTTAAATCGGGAGTGATTTTTTTGCAGCCATACACGGCTGCAAACGGAAACACGAATGAACAAAGGGCCCGAAGAGGCTGAAGGACACGAGGGCCGAAGGGGCCGACGTGTTACTTGCTGAGATACTCGTGCATGCTGCCGGCGGCACGACGACCATCGCCCATGGCGAGGATGACGGTAGCGCCACCACGAACTATGTCACCACCAGCGAAGACGTCACTAACGGCGCTCTGCATGGTCTCTTCGCCTACGACGATGGTGCCGCGACGAGAGATCTCGAGGCCCTTGAAAGCCGATGGGATGATCGGGTTGGGCGAAACGCCAATGGCCACAATGACGAGGTCGGCAGGGATGGTCTCGGTCTTGCCCTCGACAGGAACAGGGGAACGACGACCCGAAGCATCGGGCTCTCCCAACTCCATTACCTGGAGAACTGCCTCCTTGACGCGGCCGTTCTCGTCGGCGATGTATTCGATAGGATTGTGGAGCACGAGGAAATCGATGCCCTCCTCCATAGCGTGATGCACCTCTTCGGCACGGGCGGGAAGCTCGTTGACGCTACGACGATAGACGAGCGTAACGGTTTCGGCACCCATACGCTTGGCGGTACGTGCCGAGTCCATAGCTGTGTTGCCACCGCCACAAACGACTACATTCTTGCCCTTGAGCACAGGAGTGTCATAGCCCTGACCACGACCTGCACCCATAAGGTTGATGCGAGTCAGGTATTCGTTGGACGACATCACGCCGATGAGGTTCTCACCAGGGATGTTCATAAAGCGAGGAAGACCTGCACCCGAACCTACGAAGATGCCATCGAAGCCCATCTCGTGAATCTGGTCGTAAGAAATGGTCTTGCCGACAATCACATCGGGCACGAAGTTGACGCCCATGTCGCGGAGCGTATTGATCTCGGCTTCGACCACGCTGTTGGGCAGACGGAACTCTGGGATACCATACTTGAGCACACCACCGATGTCGTGGAGTGCCTCGAAGACGGTAACCTCGTAGCCGAACTTTGCCATATCGGCAGCGAAAGCAAGGCTGGATGGACCAGAACCAACGGCACAAACCTTCTTGCCGTTCTTTGGAGCACACTCGGGAGCCTTCATCTGGCCCGATTCGCGCTCATAGTCGGCTGCAAAACGCTCGAGATAACCGATGGCAACGGGCTTCTGCTTCATCTTGACCTTGATGCACACGCCTTCGCATTGCTTTTCCTGTGGGCAGACACGTCCACAAACTGCCGGAAGGCTGCTGGTCTTCTTGATGGTCTTGATGGCCTCGTCGAAGTTTTCGCGTTCGATGTTCTTGATGAATGTTGGAATATTGATGCCAACGGGACAACCTTTCATACAGCTTGGATCGGCACAATCGAGGCAACGCTTTGCTTCGAGCACAGCCTGCTCGCGGCTAAGACCCTGCTGAACTTCTTCGGTAAAGGTCGTAACACGATATTCGGGAGTCAATTCGGGCATCTTGACGCGCTCGATGGCTCCACGATCCTTTGGAGACATTGACTTGCGCAATTCTTCACGCCATGGCTCATTGCGAAGAGCCTTTATTTCTTCAAGTGTCATAATCAATTTATTTTGGGTTCTGAAAGGTTCGAAGGGTTTTGAGAGGTTCGAAAGGTAACGGTACCTTCAATCCATTTCAGATCTTTTCAGAACATTTCAGAACAATTCTTAACCATTCAGAACCTTATTCATTGCCTCAGTCTCTTCGGCACGATAGGCGCGCATACGCGACATCATCTCGTCGAAGTTCACTTCGGCAGCATCGAACTCGGGACCATCGACACAAACGAACTTGGTCTTTCCACCAACGGTGACACGACAAGCACCGCACATACCCGTTCCATCGACCATAATGGTATTGAGGCTGACGATGGTCGGCACTTCGTACTTCTTGGTGAGCAGAGCAACAAACTTCATCATAATTGTAGGACCGATGCAGACACACTTATCGACATGTTCGCGCTGGATGACCTGCTCAACACCCACGGTGATGACGCCCTTCTGGCCATAGGAACCATCGTCGGTCATGATGAGAACCTCGTCGGAGTTGGCACGCATCTCGTCCTCGAGGATGATGAGATCCTTGGTACGTGCAGCCAAAACCACGATGACACGGTTGCCTGCCTCATGCATAGCCTTCACAATGGGAAGAAGTGGAGCAACGCCGACACCACCGCCGCAACAAATCACGGTGCCATACTTCTGAATGTCGGTAGCGTGACCGAGAGGACCAACAACATCGGCCAACTCATCACCCACATTCAACGCATTGATTCGGGTAGAGCTGGCTCCAACAGCCTGAACCACGAGGGTGATGGTACCCTTCTCGGTGTCAGCATCAGCAATGGTAAGAGGAATTCTTTCGCCTTTCTCATCGAGACGGACAATGACGAAATGTCCGGCTTTGCGACTTTGGGCAATCAGCGGAGCCTCGACCTCAAAACAGGCCACCTTCTCGCTGAACATTTTCTTGCTTACGATCTTAAACATTATAAAATAACAATTAACGAATAACAATTAAAGTTCTTTGGTTGGTACAAAAACCTTTAACATAACCATATTTGGCCGCAAAATTACGATAAATTTCCATAAAAACAAAAATATTTCAGGAAAAATTCTTTTTATTTGCAAAAAATGTGTATATTTGCACCGAAAATGATTTATCTTATTGACAAAAATGAAAGACTTTCTTCGTTCAGTTATTATTGTTATTATTATAATATGTGGCATTGCCGTATATTTCGGCCACTATATGTTGAATGTAGCCGTCAGACCTGAGAGCGACCGTCGTCATCAGCTGGATAGCTGCTATGCCCGTGTCTATAACAAATATCCTGAATTACAGATATGGCACGATTCGCTGGTTGCAAAAGGCAATCTTCGCGACACCTTCCTTCTGGCAGATGACGGCACGAAACGTCACGGTCTGATTCTGCGTCACGACAGCCTATCGAACGGCACCTCGCTCGTGCTTCACGGCTACGACGACAATGCCGTCATCATGATGCGATATTTCTATATGCATTATGAGGTGCTGGGACGAGATGTGATCGTGCCCGAACATTTCAACCACGGCCTGAGCGATGGCGACCATATCCGTTTCGGCTGGCTCGACCGACTGGACATCAAGAATCTCTGGATACCGCTGGCGCACCAGCTTTGGCCAAAGCAGGATATTGTGGTTCATGGCCTTTCGATGGGCGGTGCCATCACGATGTTCACTTCGGGGGAGGAATTTGCCGACTCGCTGCGTGTGAAAGCCTTCATCGAGGATTGCGGATTCAGTTCCACCTGGGATGAACTTGTCTATCAGTTGAAGGCCGATTATGGTATGCCCTCCTTCCCTATCCTGAATATCGCCGACTGGTTCTCATTTTTCAGATTTGGCTGGGACTTCAAGGGCAGCGATGCCGTGAAGCAGGTTGCCAAGTGCAAGAAACCTATGCTGTTCATCCATGGAGATGCCGACGACTTTGTGCCCACGGACATGGTGTTCAAGTGCTATGAGGCAAAGAAGGACGGTTACAAGGAGCTTTGGATAGTGCCCGGCGCTGCCCATGCGCGTTCGATACATGAGAACTGGGACGAATATTGCGAGCGCTGCGAAGAATTCATCAATCGCGTTGAAGCAATCCAGTAAAAAACAATAGCAAAATATGAAATATAGTTTTTCTTCGTTGTTGTTGCTGTTTGTATTCCTTTGTGGCCAGGTCGTTCCGGCAAAGGCCATAGAGAAATACAATTTGCCCAAACACGACAGACCCACGGTGGCTGTCGTTCTGGCGGGAGGTGGAGCCAAGGGCGTGGCGCATGTTGCCGCCTTGAAAGCCATCGAGGATGCAGGTATCCCCATTGACCTTGTGGTGGGCACTTCGATCGGCTCCATCATTGGAGGATTCTATTGCACAGGCTATTCGCCCGATACGATGAAGCAGATCATCAAGGGCACCGATTGGGTAAAACTCATCACCGATAATCCTGACTACAAAATAGAAAAGACATTGAGCATGAAGAAGGATAACGAAAGCTACCTGCTACGTTATCTGCTTGATCCCTCACGAAAGTTTTCTTCAACGGGATTGGGAGGAATACTTGGTGGCACCAACGTAATGCATTTCTTCCAGGATATCACCCGATTCCTGCCTGATACGCTACATTTCGAAGATATGCCCGTGCCTTTTGCCTGTGTAGGTACTGAAGCCATCAACGGCGAGAAAAAGGTGTTTACAAGCGGAAATCTTCCAACTTGCATTCGTGCTTCGATGGCAATACCCACGGCATTCACGCCTGTCACCATCGATTCGGTAGTATATGTTGATGGTGGCGTTGTAGATAATTTTCCCGTGGATGTTGCCAGGGAGTTGGGAGCTGATATTGTAATTGGTGTGGATCTTGTTGTGAATATGACCAACGAACAACTCACCAATTCGGCCATCGATATGCTCTTGAACTGCATTGACCTGTATAGCCGAGAACAGTACAAACAAAATATCGAAGACTCCGACGTCTATATTCCCATCGACGTGACCGGTTATAGTGCGGCATCCTTTGGAGCCACGGCACTCGATACACTTATGCAGCGTGGAGAGTATTACGTTGGACTGAAGAAGGCTTCGCTCGACTCTTTGGCCAAGTCGCTTAATCTAAAGGAAGAGCCCAAGCGCATTCGCGTGGGAGAATATTCCTTCGCAAACGCTGGCAAGGGTGGCACCTCATGGACAGATTCGCCCGATGCTTCACTCAGCAAAGTGAATGATGGTTCGTTGTATAGTTCAATCAATCTGGGCGCCCGTTTCGACAATTCGGAATTTGCGTCGGTAAAGGTAAGGTTGAACTGGGTTCTTTCGCATAAACATGCCACTTTATTCAAACTACAGACACGTCTGGGAGATCGTTTTGACATTAGTGGCGACATAAGCATGAAAACCGTTGGCAAACAACGACTGGGTATGAGCCTTAAGTTCAGGCGACATGACTTGAAATACCTGTTTGGCAAAAGGAAATCTGTGGACTGCGAATTGCGTCAAAATGGAGCCAATCTGTATTTGACACAGGAATGGCGTTCGATACAATTCCTCTTCGGCCTTTCGTACAATAGTTATGGTTATCGGGATATTCTCGTTGATCCAAAGTTTGTTGAATATCTGCCAAGTGACAGATACAAGGAAAGGCATTTCTCTTATTATTTCTCGGGAGAGATCAATTCGTTGAACAGCCAGAACTTCCCCACTCGAGGACAACAGATGATATTGAATGCCGACTTCATCACCGACAATATGGCAACATATAAGGACAAGACGATGCTTCCAATTGTTAGTTTCCATTGGATGGCAGCTCTTCCATTCTCAAGTCGATTCACGCTCCAACCACATTTGTATGTACGCGCCATATTCAAGGAAGAGAGTGCCGACAAGCCATTTGCATTGTTCAACTTCGTGGGCGGATTCATGAACGAGATGGACTTCAGGCAACAGAGAACGATGGCCGGCCTGTATGACAAGGAGATGATCAGCGAAGACGGACTGGGCGTAGCTGGCACAGAAGTTCAGTATATGATATTCAGGAACCAATACATTAAGCTTGCTGGCGATGTGATGTCACATACCAACAACATCAAGTACGCATTCAATCACGACGCATTGAACTGGGGTGTTGAAGCCAGTTACAACTACAAGACACCTATCGGTCCATTGACAGCGAAAGTCTATTGGAACAACGTGTCGGATAAGTTCAAGTTCTTCGTCAGTGGAGGTTATTATTTTTAATGAACCCGGTATGCATCTTCTGCGCATTGAATCGATTGAAACGATATGCGTGTAGCAGAGGCAGCTGCCAATGGTATTTGACGGCAAACAGACGGATTAGAATCACCACCAAGGCGCATCCCGATTGAGCAATGATCGTGGGTGCGCCATATCGTATGGCGGCTGTGTAGAACAACCCTCCCACCAGACACGCCATGGCATAGATGTCGCGACGGAAGATAAGCGGAACCTCATTGATGAGAATGTCGCGAATCACACCGCCAGCAGCACCCGTGCAAACGCCCATGATGATGCAGGCATAAAACGGGAAGCCGGCATCGTAGGTCTTCTGAATTCCTACAATAGTGAACAGGCCCAAGCCGATGGTGTCGAACAGGAAGATCGTCTGAGCAATCTCACTGATGAACTTGTGCAGAAAAAGAAAAGCGAGCACGGCCAGCATAACAATGAAAAGATAGATCCACTGCGTCATCCAGAAGGGACTAACACCAATCATTACATCGCGCATTGTTCCACCACCAACGGCTGTGGCAAGACCAACGATGAAGGCGCCAAAGAGGTCGAACTGCTTTTCGGATGCCAACCGAAGACCAGAAATGGCAAAGGCGAAAGTGCCAAGATAGTCGATGACATCGACAAAGGTGAGATTGAACATAGTTTTGAATAAAAAAAGTCGTGTAAAGTAATCAATACTTCACACGACCGTTATAACCAAAAATATTTAATAATCAAATTAAAAGTGGTAAGTGTTTAATGAAGCACTTCCAAAGCAATGCAGCACATAGTTGTGAAATAAGCCACAGTAGCGACAATCTGCAAATACTTGTTCTTAAAAATACTTTCCATAATACTAATACCTTAAATTAATATATAAAAAACAAAAGCAATTTATAAAAGCTATCTACTTACTAAAACCTTTCGGCCGGTCTTGAACCTTGACCTTGCCAGGGGTTTTGTTCTTTTTGACGCTGCAAAGATACGGCATTATTTCGAAATGCGCAAACGTTTGCACTAAAAATCGCTTTTGTCAGTCAAAATTAGGGTAAAATACTATGGATTTGCTATTTTTGGTAGGCAAATAAGAAGTATTAATTCGTGGGATTTGGCCTTAATCGTACACCTTGAACATCATCTGCTGGAGGATTGTATCGGCCTTTTCCCTGCTGATTAGGGCTGTAACGATGGCGTGTCCAAGGGCAAAAGCAGCGCCTGGACCACAGCCAGTGATGAAGTTCTTGTCGCAAACGACTGTCTTCTTGAGGCAATTGGCGCCTTTAAGCTCGTGTTCGAAGCCAGGATAGCACGTTGCATTCTTGCCGTTGAGTAAGCCCAGGCGGCCATAAACCAAAGGTGCAGCACAGATGGCAGCCAACCATTTGCCGGCAGCATTATATTGGAGAATCGATTCGCGAAGAGGTTCGCAGTCGCTCAGATTGGTTGCACCAGGCATACCACCAGGAAGGAAGATAAGATCGCCATCGGAAAGGTCGGTGTCTTCAAGAAGCGCATCGGCTACAACCACTACTCCATTGGATGCTTCTACATCGTTGAATGGAGTGATGCTGACGATTTGTACATCAATACCTGCACGACGCATAATGTCGATGGGTACGGTTGCTTCGGCAATTTCGAAGCCAGGGGCTAACATTACGTAGGTTTTCATAGGATATTGGGGTTAGAGGGGGTCTGATTATTATTATGATCTAGTTTGCCCATCACCTATTATAATATATTTATAGGTGGTGATTTCGCGAAGAGCCATGGGGCCACGCGCGTGAAGCTTTTGAGTGGAGATACCTATCTCAGCACCGAGGCCGAACTGGGCGCCATCGGTCCACGAGGTTGGCAGATTCTGATAGACACAAGCTGCGTCGATGACACGGGCATAGCGGTCGAGGGCTTGCTGGTTTTCACTTACAATACTCTCGGAATGCTTGCTGGTCATTGACGAAACAAATTGAATGGCTTCATCAAGGTCATTGACGGTTTTAATGGAAAGCTTGTAGGCCTGGAACTCATAACCAAAGTGTTCGGGTAGCGCATGCTGAAGGAGTTCGTCAGGATAATGGCCTTTAAGTGCTTTGTAAGCGGGTTCGTCGGCATAGATGATCACCTGCTTGGCTTTGTCGGGATTGGTGCAAAGCGGGGCACAGATTGTCGGGAGTTCGGCAAGCTTGTCTTTATGAACCACCACACAATCTAGTGCGTTGCAGACGCTGATGCGGCGTGTCTTGCCATTGTTGACGATGGCGGCGGCTTTTGCAGTGTCGGCATCCTTGTCGATATAGGTATGACATACGCCTGCACCTGTTTCGATGACAGGTACCTTGGCTGTATCGCGTACGAAATCGATTAGGCGACGCGATCCACGTGGGATGATGAGGTCAACTTTACCTACTGCATTGAGCAACTCGGCAGTAGCGGCATGATCGTTTGGCAGCAAAATGCATAGACCTTCGGGAAGACCAGCCTCACGCAATACCTTATGGATGATGGCCACTTCACAATCGTTGGAATCAGCAGCCTCCTTGCCACCTTTCAGGATTACGGCACTACCTGCCTTGAAACATAGACTGAAAACGTCGATGGTCACATTTGGACGGGCTTCGTAAATCACACCAATCACGCCGAAAGGCACAGAAACCTTGCGGATGACCATACCATTGGGACGAACAGCCTCACTCAATTGAATATTCAACGGAGAAGGAAGAGACGCGACATTGCGGGTGTCGGAAGCAATACCGGAAATGCGACTGGCATTGAGCAATAGTCGATCGTAGCGGTAATCAGCAGGGTCCATTCGTGACAGGTCTTTGGCATTGACAGCGATGATGGCATCGGCGTTAGCCTCTAAGGCATCGGCGAGCTTGTTGAGCACATCGTTGATTTGCTTCTCGTCGAGTTCGAGGAGCGAAAGACTTGCACGACGGGCTTGTTCAATAAGATGTTCGATCATTTTTGAGATATTTTTTGAGAAGAATTGTCGGAGTTGTCGGAGCACTCTGAATTATCGGAATATTCGGAGTTATCGAAGGATTCAAAAGAAGAGGCAGAATCGGAATTGTCGGAAGATAAAAGCGGGTCGAGTATAGGTGTGAACTTGTTATGTACTTCGTCATATTCATAACCAGCACCATTAAGACGTGCAATCAATCGTGCGGGATCAACGTCTTCGCATTCGCAGAAGTCTTCCAACGAATCGTACTGGTCGCGAAGTTTCATATTTACCATGCTATACAGCATGTCGTTATCTTTGGGAATATACATTATTCAATTAACAATTAACAATTAATAATTAACAGTTACAAATAACAATTAATAATTAACAATTAACAATTAAAGGTAACCATTAATAGAAAAGGTAAGGATTATAATTGGCCTCTGTCTCGATGGTTGTCATAGGACCATGACCAGGATAAACCTTGGTAGGAGCAGGCAGCGTCAAAAGTTTTTCTTCTATGCTTTTGACTAACAACGGACCATTTCCACCCATAGCTTGTCCGAAATCGGTTCGTCCGATGGAACAATAGAACAGGACATCACCGCTAAACAGCATATTATCATCGGGGAAATAATAGCAAAGTCCATGATGACTATGACCCGGACAATCGATAACCTTGATAGGATGTTTTTTTACGCCATCAGCAGCCTCAAACGGGAAAGAAAGGGTATCACCTTCGATGAGATTATTGGTGATAGGCGAATATTGAACCTCGGCATCGACGCCAAAGAATCTGTTTTGTATCTGAATCGGCGGCAAATGATTCTGGTCCTCCATCGAACCATAGACAGGAAGTCCCGGATAAGCCTTGGTCAGATAACCTGTACCCAGCACATGATCGGAATGATTATGAGTGATGAGCACGGCATCGGGCATCAGTTGGTTGAACTGAAGAAAATGGTGAACTCTTCCCCACTCCCACTCTGTGCACATACCAGGATCGACGACAAGACATCTTCGAGACGTTTCGTCCCAAATCACATAACATTGTTCCTGAAAAGGATTGCATTGAAAGGTTTCGACTTTCATTTCTTGCTTGGATTAATGGCTTTGATGGGAGTATAAGTGATATTCTTCGTTTCGAAGAACTCTTCCGTGAAATAGGTCGAGATGGGGATGACAATCGTTCCA
Organism: Bacteroidales bacterium; assembly: GCA_017519885.1. Classification (GTDB taxonomy): domain Bacteria; phylum Bacteroidota; class Bacteroidia; order Bacteroidales; family UBA3663; genus Liminaster. Next base: position 21,117 of record JAFWRO010000060.1, read on the forward strand.
GCGCATTGACGAGGTTTCAGTTCTTCGGCAAGGTCACCACCTTTCAAGGTAATCAAGGCCTTTGTGGTACAACGACGCACCAATTTTACCAGGTCGGGAAGAACCATCACAGCACGCGACACGGAATAATCGAACGTTTCCTTGATTTCCTCGATGCCAGCATGGCGAAACTCCACATTCGTCAAGCCAATGGCATTCGCCACTTCCTGAGCCACACGAACCTTCTTGCCGATACGATCGACCAAAAGGAAATGACATTCGGGATAACGGATGGCCAAAGGAATGCCGGGGAATCCTCCTCCACATCCGACATCCACGATACGGGTGCCGGCTGGCCAGAGTTGATGTTCGTCTATATATTTTGCAATCGCCAATGAATGCTGCACGTGATGTTCGTAGAGGTCGTCGATGTCCTTGCGACTAATCACGTTTATCTTGGCATTCCACTCTTCATAAAGAGATTGGAGCATACCAAATTGCGAGACTTGTACATCAGTCAGGTCGGGAAAATATCTCAAGAAATCAAGTTGAGCCATCGGCAATTAACTTTGACTAACAAAATTGTGGGCAAGAGTCTTTATAGATGAATCGTCCATCAGGAAAGGAAGGACCTCATCCCATGAAAGGGTAATCTGAACGACACCCACACTATAGGGGGCAATCTCGTAGGGATCGTATGTCCAGGTGATACCTTCTTCATTCACGTAGAAATTGTCGGTGGCGACTATTTCGTTGGGAGCGGTGAACTGTCCTTTTTCGGCAAGCTCTTCGATGGTCGTATAACCATTTTGTACCATTAGCTTATTACGCAAAGCAGCGTGAAGGTCGGGCAAGGTGGCATCATTGAAGACATTGGCAATGGAAAGTTGCTGCAAGGTATTGAGGTCAAAAACGCCATTGTCAACAGTCTTGTTGCCATGAGCGCCACCCGTGTAACTATCGGCAACCACTTGGTAGCTTATTATACCGTCGGCATTGTAAAGGACATCTCCTACAACATTCTCTTCATAATTCATCCATGTCGAGGCAGCTTCCGTTTCTGCCAGATCACTTTCATGCTGACCTATTGCATCATGTCCTTCACTTAAATACTGCATGACATAGGAACGAACATAGGCATTTACCATCGATTCGACTGAACCGTTGGCGTCAGCCACGAAAGAACCATCCTTGGGAAGGATAGAGATGAAGCTTTCGACCGCCTGCAAGGTTTCAAGCGGTGTCTTTGCAACTGGTTTTGCCATCCTGATGACAAGATGACAGTGAGGTTTTTCGTAAGAATGGAAAAGAGGACAAATCGTATCGACAGAGAGTGTGTCGAAATCAACATGCTCAACCGTGGGTGCCTTGCGTTCGCAAGATACCATACTGCCAAGCAGAAGAATGCCGAGAATAGCTGTAAAAAAGCCTTTCATTATTTAATTAAATATAAAATCGATGCAAAGATATATCTTTTTTCCGAAAAATACACTATCTTTGCACCGAAAAATTGAAATTTCATGAAGAAAAGTATTTTTTTTATAGTTGTCGTTGCAATTTGTGCATTAGATTGTTCAATTTCTTCGGCACAGAACTATGACGAACTGATAACAAGGAGTTTTGATTATCTGGATGCCGATAGTCTGCCAGAGGCAGAAGAGGCACTTCGTGAGGCTCTTCGCATAGAACCCGGTAACCCTGGAAATGGGATGCTTCTTCTCAATCTTGGAACAATTCAACGACGTCAAGGCAAACTGAAAGAGGCAGAAGAGTCATACACCATCGGTCTTGCCTTCCTTCCGAACAACCTCACATTGCTCAACAGTCGTGCACAACTCTTTGCCGAGATGGAGAAATATCCAGAGGCCATCAACGACTATACCGAAGTAATCTATCACGAACCCGAGAATGAGGATGCCTACTATGAAAGGGCTCTTTGCAAACTAATGAACCAGGATACGCTTGGAGCCAGACTTGACCTCGAACAAATCGACCGATTCAATCCGAACAGCGCAAAATCACGCCTTGGAATGGCTTACGTCTACAAGGCTCAACAAATGTGGCGCGAGGCTTCGGAGCTTTACGATGCGCTGATCGAGCGGAATCCAAGAAATGCCAGTCTGCTGCGCGAACGAGCCGAGGTTTTCTATTTCTCCAATCGTATGGGAGCAGCTTTGGATGACGTCAACAAGAGTATTGATTTTGATCCTCGCGACCCTTACAGTTACCTGTTGAGGGCACAAATCAGATATGCAAAAGGCGACAAGGAGTTTGCCCGAAGAGACCTCAATCAGGCGCTCGAATTGGGCCTCAATAAGGATGAAGTAAGAGATTTGATAGAAAAACTCAAATAATTTTTCATTTTTTCGATTATTTTTGTTCATCGTATTGAAATTTTTACTATCTTTGCCGCGTAATTTGTACTTATGGCAATGCGCACCTTTTCAACATATATAGAATACCTTCTCATGACCCGACACTACTGCTATGTGCCGGGACGTGGTGCTTATATGCTGGTCGATGAGCCATCATCGCTGGCCAATACCCCCCGCATCGGCTACGATAGCCAGGTTCTGCATACTATTTCAGCCCCTCATCGTATTGTCCGATTCAGTCCTCTCCTATCGCATGACGATGGAATGCTTGCCAGCCTCCTGATGGAAGCCGAAGGAATGACCTTCGACGAGGCTTGTCGTTACATTGAGCGTCAGGCACCTTTGCTGGCCGAAGATTTCCTGCAGTCGGCAACTGTTCATATCGACTTCGAAAACTATGGGTTCGAGCATCTGAATGTTGAGACCTGGGCCGATATGGAGGCACGTCTTGCAAGGATTCAGACTGAGGCTGAGAAGAAGGCTGGTGTTGCAACCATTGGAAATGCCAAGCGCGACGATATCATTGAGATTCCGAAATATTGGCTCAAACGTGCTGCTGTTGCTGCGCTTATCGGTGTCTTCTTCTTCACCAATTTTATCGGTTTGAACCACGGCACCACACAAATGGCGAGCGTCATCGATATGAATGCCATTCAAAGGAACAGTATCATTCATCAGACTTGGGACGAAGAGGATGAACTCTTCGATCTTGCTTCACAGGAAGCCCTTTCTGAAAAGGACAATGCGCTGATAGAATCGGCCATAGCTGATGCTGTGGCTGAATCCAGCGTACGTCATCCCGAGATGGTTGCCACTGTACCCGTTTCGCCAGTAGATATCCAAGAGGATCCCTTTGAGGAAGTAGCTGAAGGTACAACTTATTTCATCGTAGGCTTCTGCACTTGGACCGAGAGTTATGCCAATGATGTTCTCAACCGTTACAAGAGTTACGGTTACAAGAACGCTGGTATCCTCGTCACCAAGGATCTCTATCGTGTCTTTGTCGATAAATTTGCCGACAAGGACGAGGCTCGTGCCTACCTTTTCGACGTCCGTAAGGAGAATGACAAGCTCAAGAAGACTTGGTTGCTGCCATTCGAAAACAACGGATCTCTTTCTCCGTATATTATAAAAAATATATATAATGACAACCAATTATCAATGGAATTGTCGCACCCTCACCAACGAACAGAAAGAGATCAAGGATGAATTAATTGCTGAACTCAACCTCAATCCAATCGTCGCCACTCTGCTCGTTCAGCGTGGTGTGACAACGGTCGAAGAAGCCCATCGCTTCTTTCGTCCGCAATTGTCAACAGGACTGCATGACCCATTCCTGATGAAGGATATGGACAAGGCAGTAGCCCGTCTGAACGAAGCCATAGGACGCAAGGAACGTATCCTAATCTATGGCGACTATGATGTCGATGGCACCAGCTCGGTGGCATTGGTGTATAGATTCTTACGCGGTATATATTCTTCGTTGGATTACTATATCCCAGACCGTTACGACGATGGATATGGTATTTCGGAGAAGGGTGTGGATTACGCCTACAGCATAGGTGTAAAACTGATTATTACGCTCGATTGCGGCATCAAGGCAATCAACATGGTGCGCTACGCCAAAGAAAAAGGCATCGACTTCATCATCTGCGATCATCATAAACCGGATGACGAATTGCCTGAGGCTGTAGCCATACTCGATCCCAAACGTTTAGATGACGAATATCCCTACCCCCACCTCTCGGCTTGTGGTGTAGGCTTTAAGTTCATGCAGGCCTTTGCTCGCAACAATGGTATGAATGAGCTGGGTATGCTTTATCCGCTACTCGACCTTTGCGCCATCAGCATCGCTACGGATATTGTCCCGATCACCGGCGAGAATCGTGTGCTCTCGTACAATGGTTTGCGTCGAATGAACGACAATCCCTGCAACGGCTTGAAGGCTATCATTGAACTATGCGGCCTCAAGGACAAGAAGGAACTGACCAATTCGGACATCGTCTTCAAGATTGGTCCGCGCATCAATGCCTCGGGTCGAATGATGAACGGCAAGGAGGCCGTCGATCTGCTTGTTGCCCGTGACCTCGCTACTGCCCACGAATGTGCCGAACGCATTTCGGAATACAACGAAACGCGTAAGGAACTTGACAAGCGTGTCACCGAGGAGGCGATTCAGATGGTTGACAAGATGGACATCAAGGACAAGAAGTCCATCCTCGTCTATAATTCCTCTTGGCACAAGGGTGTGATCGGAATCGTTGCCAGCCGATTGACTGAGCATTATTATCGTCCTGCCATTGTGCTTACTTCTGCTCTGGGCTTTGCCAGCGGTTCGGCACGTTCCATCCAAGGTTTCGACGTTTATTCCGCCATCAATTCCTGTCGTGACATCATCGAGAACTTTGGCGGACACACCTATGCTGCCGGTCTGACCTTGAAGGAAGAAAAGATACCGGAATTGACTGAACGTATTGAACGTTGGGTAGAAGAACATATCACCGATGTGCAGCAACGTCAGCATCTCGACATCGATATGGAAGTGAAGTTCAACGATGTAACTCCCCGTCTCTACAAGTCACTTCGTGTCCTTTCTCCTTACGGACCTGGCAACCAGAAACCAATGTTTGTGGTTCGTCGCATCAAGGATCAGGGTCGAAGCCGCCTGGTGGGCAAGGAACAGGAACATATCCGCCTTGAACTTATCGATCCCGTTACCAACTTTACCCACAACGGCATCGCCTTCAATCAGGCTTCGAAGTTCGAGTTGGTAAAGAGCGGCAAACCTTTCGACATTGTCTTCACCATCGAAGAAAATACTTTCAGCAAGAACAATATCCAACTGCTTGTCAAGGACATTCGTGAGAGCGAATCGAACAACATTGCAGCAGTCCTCTCACTCCTTATCCGCAACACCAAGGATGACGCCGATGTGATTGGCGGAATGACTACAAATCCGGAAATGTAGTTTTTCATGATCAAAGACATTCTCAAGCAATATTGGGGCTATGATGATTTCAGACCGTTACAGTCTGAAATCATCATGTCTGTATTAGAGGGTCATGATACTTTGGGATTGATGCCTACCGGCGGAGGAAAGAGCATCACATTCCAGGTTCCGGCAATCGCTCTTGGCGGTTTGACACTTGTCGTCACTCCACTTATTTCGCTGATGAAGGACCAATGCGACCACCTTACCGAAAGAGGAATAAAGGCTGCCGCAGTATATATGGGAATGACACAGCAGGAGATACTCGAAACATTTGAAAGGGTAATCTCCGAGGACTTTCGTTTTCTGTATATTTCTCCCGAAAGACTGGAAACACGCCTCTTCCAAGCGAAACTCCAATATATGGATGTTCGTCTGCTGGTTGTCGATGAAGCACATTGCATCTCGCAATGGGGATATGATTTCCGTCCGCCCTATCTCAAGATTGCCAATCTCCGAAAGCTGATTTACGAGATCAGGGAACGGAACAAGGAGCCTTGGGTGTCGCTGAAACCTTATACGGATCTTGCCTCTGAATCTACTTATCACGTCCCATGCCTGGCGCTGACAGCCACTGCGACCAAAGAGGTAATAGAAGACATCCAGGACAAACTGCATTTCCGTCGTACTTCAAAAGTCTTGAAGACTTCCTTCGAACGACCAAACCTTACATATTCCGTAATTTATGCCGAAGACAAGCTGGGCAATCTTCGACGTATGCTTAGCGGAAAAGATGCAGGATGTTCTGCAATTATCTATTTGAGGAGCCGCATTAAGACAGCCGAAGTAGCTGAGCATTTGAACGAACATGGGATACCTGCCGATTATTATCATGCAGGATTAAGTTCGGATGTCAAGGTAAAAAAACAGGAGGCTTGGATGACTGGCAATCCTTCGGTCATTGTTGCCACCAATGCCTTTGGAATGGGTATTGACAAGGCAAATGTTCGCAAGGTGATTCATCTCGACCTTCCGCCATCTATCGAGGAGTATTTCCAGGAGGCAGGTCGTGCAGGACGTGACGGTTTGCCTGCCGAAGCCGTACTGATCGTTTCGGAATATGATAAGTACAAGCTTCGCAAGCACCTGGTCGAGGAATATCCCGAACGTGATTTCATTCGTCACGTCTATGGTCGTCTTGCCTCGTTCTTTCAGATAGCTATTGCTGCCGGGCTTTATAATATGTTCGAGTTCGACATTTTCCGGTTCTGCTCGGCCTATCATCTTTCGACGTTACAGGTACATTATGCTTTGAAGTTGCTCGATCAGGCGGAATATATCAAATATATTGAAGAGCCTGACCGTCATTCGCGACTGATGTTTGTCACTTCGCGCGAATCGTTATACCATCTGAACCAGTTCGACAACGAATGTCAGCGCATCATCCAAGCCGTGTTGCGTCTCTATACGGGACTATTTGCAGATTACGTATATATCTCCGAACAGCAAATTATGAACGTCACGGGTCTCGATCGGAATACTCTCTATGAAAAGTTGTTGCTCCTCTCCCGCTTCCATGTGCTGCATTATATTCCAGCGCGTCAAAAACCGGCTATCATCTATATGACGCCACGTCTGGAAGATGAAGAGGTCAAGATTCCTCGATCGGTCTATGAAGAACGCCGAGCTCGTCAAGAAGGACGTATGGAGGCAATCATCAAATACGTCGATAACTACAAGGACTGTCGTTTGGTGCAACTCCTGAATTATTTCGGAGAAGAGTTGGACCATCGCTGTGGGAAATGCGATGTCTGCCTGAGTGAAAATCTAAAAGGAAACATCCACGAAGAATATGACATGATTCGTCAACTCATCATTGACAAGTTGAAGGCTAATAAGACTATGCTTGTCCAACAGTTGTTGATGCAAATTGACATGAATCCCAAACACGTTGGCGAAGTTCTTCATCAAATGGTTGAAAATGAAGAACTGAAACTTTCACATGGGATGCTTTCTTTGTAGGGATATTCAAGGATTTGAAGGGATTATAAGGGATATTAAGGGACGTTACACTAGCCTTTACTCATTGGCTCAAAAAACAAACGTCCTTTAATATCCCTTAATATCCTTAATAATCCCTTAATATCTCTTTGAGAAGACTAATTTCCCCACATTATTGTAGCACTTTGCGGAGCCACATTAATCTTATTGACGTTGACTTTGTCGAGTCCATTCAAATTGATCTTTCCTGCACTACATACAATGGTATAGTCGTTTTGTGGAATATCTACCGAAATGGGCTTCTTGTTGCTGTTCAAGATGACGATGATGTTCTTCCATTCGTCATCCACATCCTTGCCTGAAATCTTATAGGCGACAACGCAATCCTTAGCTACAAGGAATTCCACGTTCTTGCGAACCAAGTCTGCCGAACCTTGACGGAAGGCAGGGTGTGCTTTGCGCATAGCTATCAGGCCGCAATAGTAATCGAAGACATCACGATACTTTGTCTTGTGGTTCCAATCGATAGCATTCACACTATCGGGACTCTTGTAACTGTTGTGCACGCCTTTCTTGTCACGAAGCACCTCTTCACCATTGAAAATGAAGGGAATTCCCTGGCTTGTAAATACGGCTGTCTGAGCAAGTTTGTCAAGGGCAATAATCTCGGCTTCCGTTGCGTTGGGAGCCGTAGCATGAAGACGATCCACCAGACACATGTCGTCGTGGCAACTAACGTAGGCAATCATCTGTGTGGGTTCATTGGCCCAACCATCAATTGCTCCAAGGATTCCGAACTTGATGTTCTCTTCATGTCCAGCCTCGCCAATGAGGAATGCTCCCTTTTCGTCACTCCAGAACGGACCACGAAGTGCATCACGAAGTTCGTCGCTGAAAGCAGCCACACCAGGAATGTGCGACATATTTGCCTTCATCGCCAGTTTCTCTTCTGGATAAGCGGGCGCTTCGGCTGCCCATCCTTCTCCATAGAGCAAAGCCATGGGATCGATGGCAACGGCAGCATCACGAATCTCATTCATGGTCTCGATGTCGTGGATACCCATCAGGTCGAAGCGGAATCCATCGATGTGGTATTCAGTCATCCAATATTGGATACTCTGTACCATATAGGTTTGCATCATCGGGCGATCGGAAGCTGTCTCGTTACCACAACCCGAACCATTTGCCAGACTTCCATCTTCCTTCTTGCGGAAGAAATAACCAGGAGCGGTCAGTTCGAAATTAGAGGTGGCTGCATCCATCACGTGATTATAAACCACATCCATTATCACACGTATGCCTGCCTTGTGACAAGCCATCACCATCTGCTTGAACTCATTGATTCTGATGGCAGGGTCGTAAGGGTTGGTGCTATAACTTCCATCAGGCACATTGTAGTTCAAGGGGTCGTAGCCCCAGTTGTACTGATGTTGTTCGAGCGTCGTTTCATCGACAGAAGCATAGTCATAACTCGGCATAATATGAATATGTGTGATGCCCAGTTCCTTCAAGTGATTGATGCCGGAAACACCGGTATCTTCGGTCAACGAAAGATATTTGCCCAGATTCTTCAATCCACTGGAAGGATCGGCGGTGAAGTCACGCCAATGCATTTCGTAAATGATAGCATCGGCAATGCTCTTCAACTCAGGACGTGCGTCATCTTCCCAACCGGCAGGGTCGGTCTTCTTCATGTCTATGACAGCAGCTCGATGACCATTAATGCCGACAGCTTTGGCAAAGATACCTGGACATTCGGCGCGCCAAGTTCCACTTTCCTTGATGCTAAATGTATAGAAACGTCCCTTCAAATCCTCTTTGACCACAGTTTTCCATAATCCCTCGGGCTGACGTTTCATCTTCAAGGTTTTGAGAGCGTCGCCACCTTCACCGGCTGCATAGATACGTAGGAGAACACTATCAGCATTTGGACTCCACAATTTGAAGGTGGATTTCTCAGTAGAATAGGTTAGTTCGTTGATTTCTTCCATAGGTACTGGATAATCATTGACAGACACATACTCAGGTTTGGGTACGGAACAACCCCAAAGCAGCGCTGCAAAAGACAAGAATGAATAGGTTTTTTTTTTCATAGTAGATAGAATTTACGCCGCAAATATAAATACATTTTACCAATGCTCCAAATATTTTTTTGAAAATCTTACAAAAATCTTATTAAAGACGTTATCTATATGTATGAAAAACGCTTAATAACTATTATCAAACTTGTTCCAAATGCACTATGACCATTCTTGGCTTAGATTGGTTATTCCAACATCGAAGCATAACCAATCCTGGCCGAAAATGGTCATTCTACTTCATTCGAAAGCATTATAACGGCCGACAGAGTGCTTTATCCGATAGAAGCATACCCATTTTTGGCCAAGATTGGTTATTTTCCGATCGACGCATACCCTTTCGTGGCCAAGACTGGTTATTCTCCGTATGTCGCATTCCCTTTTTCGGCCAAGATTGGTTATCCTCCGTTCTGCGCATACCCTTTTTTGGCCAGGATTGGTCATTCTCCGATAAGAAATTGCACTATCTCGGCCGACAAAATGCTATATCCGATAGACGCATACCCTTTCCTGGCCAAGATTGGTCATTATCCAATCGAAGCATAACCATTCTTGGCCAAGAAAGGTCATACTGCAATTTATTATAAATAAATGCAAATTTACACATAATTTATGTAATAGTTAAATTTTTTTGAAGGAAAAACGCAGTAAAATTTGCTTTATATAATAAAATATTATATCTTTGCACCGAATAATACACACATTGGCGTTTAGACGCGAATAATATTAACACTAACCGAACATAATGAAGCCCATAAAAACTCTCTTGCTCTTGGCATCCATGTTGATGGCATGTGGTAATATTGAAGCCCAACAACTCGCTTTCCCAGGAGCACAAGGCTGGGGAAGATTTGCGAAGGGTGCTCGAAACTCTGCGAATCCTACTGTTTATCATGTCACGAATTTGAACGATTCGGGAACAGGTAGTTTGCGCGATGCAGTAAGCCAACCGAATCGCATCGTCGTTTTTGACGTCAGCGGTGTCATCAAGTTGTCAAGCCGCATCGTCTTTTCAAATAATCTTTATGTTGCAGGACAAACGGCACCAGGCGAAGGTGTAACGATCTATGGTGATGGCGTTTCGTTCTCGGGTGCTTCGAATATCATCTGCCGATATCTTCGTGTCCGAATGGGACATAATGGTTCGAACGGCAAAGACTGCGCTGGTGTGGCCAATGGTACAAACATGATATTCGACCATTGCTCTTTCTCTTGGGGCTTGGACGAGACTTTCTCCATCAATGGATTTGGTGCGGCTTGGAACATCACTTTGCAGAACTGTATCTTTGGTCAAGGACTCATGACCCACTCAGCCGGTGGATTGATGCAAGCCGATTCGATCACGCTCTATCGAAACCTTTACATCGACAATTCCACTCGCAATAACAAAGTAAAAGGCACCAACCAATATGCCAACAATGTTGTGTATAACTGGTCAAATGGTTGCTACATCATGGGTGGTGATTCTGAAGGTTCTTCTTACGTCAATATCGAATCCAATCTCTTCATCAACGGTCCTTCGGGTGGTGGAAATTGCTTTGGAGGCGCAAACCAGGACTTCCACTGCTATGGCGTCGATAACTGGCAGGATGCTAATCGCGATGGTGTGCTCAATCCTACTGAAGTGACTAATTACTCGGCTTCGGATCATCGTACGACCGATCCTTACGATTATCCCGTCCTTGAGCTTTATCCGGGCAACGAACTCATCACAAAGAATATTCCTACTGTAGGCGCATCTCTACCATATCGCGATCAAAGCGATTGCTATCTGATTGATGAACTGATGTCGTTCGGTCTCAAAGGTGCACTCATTTCGAACGAAGAGACATTACCCATCGGCGCACCTGACACATGGGATTGGTTTGCTGGTACTAAGCCAACAGATACCGATAACGATGGTATGCCTGATGCTTGGGAGAACGCGAATGGAACCAATCCCAATGCGAATGATGCTACTGTGAAGGCTGTCAATGGATACCTGAATATCGAGAATTACATCAATTCGATTACCATAGCCGATCGTCAATTCTTCTTGCGCAAACCAATCACGCTGAGTGCAACTTCCACCACGACCACTTTGACAATCACTTGGCGCGACTATACCTACGATGAGGAAGGATTCGCCATCGAAGTGAAAAGAAATGACGCATGGACAGAAGTTAGTCGCACACAACCGGATGTAACCTCATACACACTCACAGGCCTTGAACCTGGCACAGGATACGAAGTACGTGTTCGTGCTTTTGGACTTAATGATGGCGCAGAAGAATATTCAGATTATACTTCGGGAACTTATAAGACGAAGCCTGTAGAAGTGGGTATCATTGACATTGATACATATACGCCCGATGTGACCAACACGGTTGATGGTGTTGATGGCAAGAAACTTCTGCTACACACCGACGACCTGCTTGACTTAACTCTTTCGTCCAACATTTCCCCCGAAAGTGTAGTGGCTACTGGAAAAGGAACGATTACCATTTCAGGAAACGGTGAAATCAGTGGAGAAGGAACTTCGGTCAACAAGGGTGATGAGGGAATGCTCATACTTTCAAACAAGAATTCTTATACAGGTGCAACCGTGCTCCACGAGGGCGTTCTTTCCTTCAATTCCATTGCCAATGGAGGTGAGAAATCGTCGATTGGTGCAAGCCAGGAATTTGCTCAAAACTGGATTATGGATGGCGGCACCTATCTCTACACTGGTTCGAACAATGCCACCAATCGATCGGCACGGCTAACCAATCCTACCACGTTGGAGATTGAATCCGCCACTTTGACCATGAACGGTAGTATCGAGGGCTCGGGCGACAATGCAGATTTCATCCTCGACGGCAACGGACAACTTAATGTCGGCACTACATCATTCTTCAAATACACAGGTGCAACCACTATTAAGGGAGGCACACTATATCTTTCGACCACCGACATCGCAAAAGCAGGCATCGGCTCTTCGTCGAAACTCATTCTTGCGGGTGGCACCTTGAAGACCAAGGGTGAATCGTCGAACTATGAGACCTACTCCTTCCCTATCGAAGTTCGAGAGAACACATATAGCGTTTTCGCCCCCAATCGAAACTGCTACATGAACAACACTTTGACAGGAGCAGGTACTTTGGAAGTGCAAATTCCTTATCTTCGTGAATATTTCAATTTCAAGACTGGTGGTTTCACAGGTCGTCTGGTAGCCAATGGAGTAAGTACAGATTCCGATGGCGCGTTGATGCTCAAAGAGAGTAGTTACAACATCCCGACTACCATAGTCACCCTTAAAGGCAATGCCAAACTGTGCTGCTGGTCAACCACTTCCGACAATTATCTGGGTGGACTTTCAGGAGATGAAGGAACCTATCTGATGTCAACTTCGAAACAAACCGATGGCACGTCAAGTACATGGACCATTGGTTCGGCCAATTCCGACGAAACATTTGCGGGCATCATCAACAACCGCTGCTGTGCGGCCAACCATTATGCTAAGAGCAATAACATCAACAAGGTCGGAACAGGCACATGGCGTCTCACGGGCAAGAATGTCTATGCGGGTACGACGAATGTCAAGGAAGGTACTTTGGCGGTGAACGGTCAGCACATCGACGATACTAACCGTTATGCACAATCACATGCGACGGGTGCCACCGAATATAATGTTTTCGTCGATGCAACGCTTTGCGGTACTGGTTCCATCACCAAAGCTTCTACCATCAACGTTCAGTCAGGTGGTACACTTCGTGCAGGCGATGACCTTATTGCCAAGAAAACCTTCGACATAAGCGGAGCCACTGTAACCTTGAAGTCGGGATCTCTTCTTTGCATTCCGCTTGCCTATGAAAACGGTGTTGCACGCAGCAACAACTTTAAGGTTGGAACGATGAATATCGAAGCCGGGGCTATTCTTCAACTTGACATGCAGGTTAGCAGCGCAGGAATGCCCAACGATACGAAGTTTATTGCATTCTCTGGACTTTCTTCCATCAATGGCACCTTCGATTCCATTCTGCCAACTACTCCAGGAGATGGTCAGGAATGGGACCTTACCGAACTTTATACCGATGGTATTATTTATGTGCGCGAACAAGGTTATTCGCAACATCAGCCGACCTATACCGAAGAACAACTCTTCGGCACCACTGGTAAAGTAGCAGAAGACGGTTATTATTATTTCACTGCCGAAAACAACGAAACGACTCAGCAATATATCGACAACGGAGTAATTCGTTTCGACGAAGCCGGCAAGGCAACGGTTGCCGACAACTATACGACAGACATACAAACAGGCGCCATCAAACTCAGCAAATCGGCTGAATTAACCTTTGCTTTGGATGGTGCTGTGAACAGTTTGAAGTTAGCGCTCTATCGTGCTTCGGGTACCGATTGGGGATATGTCTATGGCAGTTATGATGCTGAGGATTGGACTTTACTCGCCTCATTGACCTCCGACCTTACCTTACGTCAAACGAATTACCTCGATTTGACCACCGAAAAGATGTACAAATCGGATTATCGATATATCCGCATCACCCAACCCAATGGAGCTGCACCCACTTACCTTTGTGGCATTGCCTTGACCTATATGCAGAAGCATAATCCCGAAGAAGGCATCTCAAAAATACAAGCTGATCCAATTGCTACTCCTTGCTATGACCTGCAAGGACGAACTATAAACGAGGAACAGAAAGGCCGTGTCATTATTAAGGGCAGTCGCGCTGTTCTTGGCCTATAATTTATTTATAGTCACTATAGTTAATATAGTCACTATAATATAATAGACACAACTTACGACCAATATAATTAAAACCAAAATAAAACAAACATGAAGAAATCATTGTTACAACGGAAAGGGGCCCTCCTCGCGATGGTAGCAATGCCGATGTTTCTGCTGACCTCGTGTCAACAGGATCTGGCGGATAGCGACCATTACAAGGCACCCGACTTCCTTGTGGGCAATGCCATCGAAGTGTTGCAGAATGATGGAAACTATTCCACCTTCCTGCGAGGCATCGAACTGATTGGCTATAATGATGTCGTCAGTACGCAGCTGCTCACAGTCCTGGCTCCCACCGACGAAGCGTTCCAGCGTTTCCTGTCGGCCCGAGGCTATTCGTCGATTGACGACCTTTATGCCGCCGATCCCGTGTTCGTCAAGGAGTTGATCACCTACCATCTCATCTATTTTGCCATGGATTGGGACAAGATGGTCAATTTCCGTCCTTCCGATGGCGATGGAGCCACCGAGGCAGACAAAACCATTAATGCAGGCATGTTCAACCGCTTCCGTACACGTTGCCAGAATGACATGACTACAGAGTACAACTCTGCCGCCTCCGTTCGCGACAATGTACAGGTTGTGCATTACGACCGCTATCTGACCGTATTTAGCGAGAAACTGTTTGCTACCTTAGGACTCGATGCAGCCACCAATTACAACTATTTCTTCCCTGGCAGTACATGGAATCCCAACCATCTTAGCAATGGTTTCAACGTGATGAATGCGGCTGTAATAGATACGGAAGCGGTGGTAACCGACAACGGCTACCTCTACCATATCGACCAAGTGATTGAACCTGTCAGCACAATTTATGACGAATTGTCGAGCCGACCTGACTATCAGATGTTCAGCAAGCTCTTCAATCAATATAAATACTATTCACAGGATATCACCGAGTCAGAGAAACGTGGTTTCCCCGTTTATAGTACACATTTCAATTCGTTGCCTGACATAGCCAACGAGTGGGCATCGTCCTCCTTCCAGGACTACACACAGAATAGTTGGGTTTCGTACAACATCATAGCTCCCACCGATGCTGCCATGAACAAGATGTTCAGCGAATATTGGGAACCTGGTTGCGGATACTCTTCTGTCGAAACACTCAATCCGCTTATTCAGCTGATTCTGCTCAACGAATGCCTGATGGTAAGCGATGTCAATGGCGACGGCAGCAGATACCAGAACTACATGTGCTATCCAACCTTCATTGACAACGGACGTACGCTTTCTGCAATGGGTACGCTTATCAACCTTCCTTCCACAGAATTTGACAACCGACTGGTTTGCAATAATGGTGTCATCTTTGGTGCTACCTCGATGTCGGTACCTGGTGTGATGGGCAGTGCCATCGGCCCTGCATTCAAGGACGTACGATACCTCAACTATCTTTATACGCTCTATGGCTCGAGCCTTATCGGGAACTATTCGAGCAATGCCACCAGCCACGTGACGCTCATCCCCGATACCGCACAATTCCGTGCCGAGCGTATGCGACTGTTCCGCGAGACTGTCGATGGCGTTTCGGAATATACCCTACAGCAGTGGAACGACGAAGCTGGCGACTACACCAATATGGGTGGTGGCCTGATGCGCAACATTGTCAATATGAACACGGCTGACGAAGTGAGCGAACTTCCTGCCACGGGAACGGCTGTTATCGAAACCAACGTCTCGTACAACTATTGGTTTATTCGTGATGGAAAGATAACAACCAATGCTCTCTTCAACCAACAACTCAATCCAACCTTCACCGACGAAATCTGGTTTCCATTCCAGGAAATCAAGCGCGGTGGCGGCCAGACTTGGAGTAATGGACGTTCCTACGCTTACAGTTATCCCGGCATTTACCAACCAGTAACTGCCGAAAGCCTGGAGACCGAACTATCGCAGAACAACGACCGCAACTATCCCTACTACTGCTTTGCTCAGTTGCTTCGTCTCTCAGGTTTGTCATCCGACGGTGCATTTGTCACAACAGGAGCCAACACCGTTCGCATCGAGCAGGACATGAACGACAATCGCTTCATCGCATTCGTTCCTACCAACGATGCCATTCGTGACAACCTTAAGTCACTTCCTGGTTGTGCTAACCTCAATATCGATCCGAATACCTACGCTATCACAGGTCGTGCCACACAAGCGCAATTGGCAGCTTATCTGCTGAGCTATTTCATCGTGCGCGACCGCAACTCGTTTACGGCTTATCCTTATGTGGGTTCGTCCTGCAAGGGTCAGTTTGAAACAGGTGGTACTTTTGGGCTTCGCGTCAACGACAATGGCACATCGCTTTCCATCAGTGCCACTGGCGAAGGAGCCGAGGGTGTAAGTGTTCCCGTGGTCGATAAATACTATTACCTTCCATTCGCATTCAGTGACGGCGCATTCCAACTTGTTGATGGAGTGCTGAAGTGATTGTAAATCCAAGAAAGTTATGAATAAACTCAAGACTATACTATTCACCCTCCTCGCGCTGATGGCCTCAATGGTTATGGCGCAGCAGGCAAGGACGCTGACGGGTGTGGTTGTCGATGACTTTAATGAGCCCATTCCCGGTGCCAACATTGTGGTGTCGAACCAACAGAACCGTGCCTTGAAGGGAACCGTTACGGATATCGATGGTAACTTTGTGTTGACAATGCCTCCTGGTGAAAAGTTCAACATCCAGATATCGTACATCGGTATGAAGACCCAACGTATCGAATACAAGGGTCAAACTACACTCAAAGTGAAGATGTCGGAAGACAGCCGTATGCTGGCTGGAGCCGAAGTTACCGCACAACGCGTTGAGCGTTCGGAACTCGGTGTATCCTTCCGCGAACAGACATCAGCCACGCAGAAGATCTCCATGGTCGAAATCACCGAGGTAGCACCTGTTGCATCTATCGAAGAAGCCCTGCAGGGTCAAGCTGCCGGTCTCGACATTGTGTTGGGCGGTGATCCAGGTGCCAAATCCTCGATTCGTATCCGTGGTACCAGCACGCTTTCATCCAACGCCGACCCGCTTGTTGTCATCGATGGTATTCCTACCTCGACAAGTTTCGGCGATGACTTTGACTTCTCGAACGCCAACGAAGATGACTTCGGCGCACTCCTCAACATCTCGCCTTCCGACATCGAAAGTATCGAGGTGCTCAAGGATGCTGCCTCTACTGCAATTTACGGCACATCGGGTGCCAATGGTGTACTTCTTATCACCACCAAGCAAGGCAAGACGGGTAAGACCAATTTCAGCTTCACTTCGAAGTTCTCCATCAAGGAGGAGCCTGATCCCATCCCGTTGCTTAACGCTTCGCAGTATATCGCGATGATCCAGGATGCCGTGTGGAATGCAGCCAACGCAAATGGCCTTGGCAATTCTTCTGCACTTCTCGACCTGCTTTATAACCGCGATGAACTTCTGCAACGTCAGTCGCTTTCGGAGTTCAAGTACTATCGCGAATATGCCGTAGATACCGATTGGCTCGAAACAGTAAAGCAGAACGCCTGGCAGTGGGATAATTCATTCTCTGTAAGCGGTGGCGGCGACAAGGCTACTTACATCCTCTCGCTTGGTTATCTCGATGACGTCGGCACAACCATCGGTACCGAGCAGAAGCGACTGAC
This sequence comes from Bacteroidales bacterium, assembly GCA_017519885.1. GTDB lineage: Bacteria > Bacteroidota > Bacteroidia > Bacteroidales > UBA3663 > Liminaster. The sequence goes on from JAFWRO010000060.1 coordinate 38,850, forward strand.
TGCCAAGTCACGCGTGACCTACAAATTCTCGGACAAGTTCCGCGTTTATACCGACTTCAACTTCGTCAACACTGACAAGTATGCCAACTACACCGATAACGATGGCAATTTCTCGGGCGTTCGTGCTATGGCACAAGCCAAGATGCCGAATGAGAGTCCTTATCTGATGAATGACGCAGGTCCCACAGCAAGTTATTTCCAGCCATGGGACGGATGTTTCCAAGGCACATTCAACGATGGCGGCAACTACAATCCTTTGGCAATGGCGAACGAAAGTTACTATAACACCAACGTACGTCAGGAAAAGATGACCATCGACTGGGAATGGCGCCCCTACAACTGGTTGCGCTACGAAGGTTGGGTCAGCATGGATATGAAGTCACAGGTCGTCAAGTCATTCTTGCCACAAGTGGCTACCGGTGTACTTTGGACAAGTACTTACGCCAATCGTTCTGCCGAAAAGTCGACCGATAATTTCCTGCTTCAAACCCAGAACAAGATACAACTCATCAAGACCTTCGCCGAAAAGCATAGCATCGTGGCAACGGCGCTTGTCAAGACCTCACATTCGAGTTCAAGTTCTTCAGTCGACGAGACCTACGCCAACGTGTCGGCCAACCTTTCTGATCCCGTTGTGGGCAGTATCGTTGCCGCTGCTTCGAGTGGAGAGAGCCAGACGCGCAAGGTGCAGTTCACCGAATCGCTGGCATATACTTATGACGGACGCTATTCGCTCAATGCCAACTTTAACACCGAAGGCAACTCTGCAATGGGTAGGAACAAGCGTTTTGCAACATTCCCATCGATGGGTGTAGCTTGGAATATCTCTGAGGAGCATTGGTTCGACAACTACAAGAAAGTTTTCACCCAAGGCAAGATACGTTACTCACTCGGTTGGTCGGGTACGGCTCCGTCGAGTGGTTACACCTATATGGGCGCCTATTCGAGTCTTGGAAACTATATGGACATCAAGGCCATTTACCCCAACCGTATGCAGCTTGACAAACTGAAGTGGGAGTCGAAGCGCGAATGGGACGTGGGTGTCGATCTTCGATTCTTCGATCGTTACTCGCTTACATTCGACTATTACGACAACTATGTCAGCGACTGTTTGACCAAGAAGTACAGCATTCCTTCGACCACAGGTTATGCTCAACTTGCCTACTCCAACTCGGGTGAGGTATCGAACAAGGGTTGGGAGCTTCGCTTCGACCTCGACCTCGTAAAGACCGAGAATTGGAAGTTCACGCTTAACTTCAATTGCGCGCGTAATATAAATAAGGTGGAAGTGGTGCCTGACAACTACAACGAAAACGTCAAGGTTGGCAACGGTCCAAACAACTACAACACCTTTACGGTTGCAGGCGACCCCATCGGTTCGTTCTATGGCTTCCGTTACCTGGGTGTATATCAGAATGTCGAGGACACTTACGCACGTGATGCCGCTGGCAACGTTATGACCGACTTCAACGGCGACCGAGTAACGATGATCAACTATCGTGAACGCGTTTATCCAGGCGATGCCAAGTATGAGGATATCAACCACGACGGCGTTATCGATGCCAACGATATCGTTTACCTTGGCAACTCCTATCCAGCCATTACCGGCGGTGGAGGCTTCGCACTCAAATACGGCAACACGAAGAACAACTTCGGCATGATCAGTATCAATGTGCTCCTGCACGGACGCTATGGCCAGAAGGTTATCAATGCTGCACGTATGAACCTTGAGAATATGCACGGCACCAACAACCAGTCGACTGCCGTACTCAACCGTTGGCGCAAGGAAGGTGACGACACCGACATGCCTCGTGCTCTATATGGTATGGGCTATAACTACCTGCCTTCTGACCGTTATGTCGAGGATGCTTCCTACATGCGCGTCAAGAGCATTTCACTCTCGTGGGCACTTCCCAAGAAGTGGCTCGCTCACATCGGTTTCAACACCGCATCCATCTACGTGACAGGTTACGACCTCTTCACCTTCACCAGTTATTCGGGACAGAACCCCGAAGTCAGCTTGCCAAGCAAAGCTTCCGACCTCGTGAAGGATGGATCTACAACTCCAGTTTCAAAGCGTTTTGCATGTGGTATCAACTTGAATTTCTGATAATATGAGACAGCATAATTATTTTGGTTTGAAGAAACCCATAGTTGCTATATTATCTATAGTTACTATATTGACAGCCACCAGTTGCAACGACTGGCTTGACCTGCTGCCCAACAACGAGCAGGTGACCGACAACTACTGGCAAACCAAGGAGGATGTCGAGTCGGTGATCGCGTCGGGTTACTACTATATGCGCAATGCCGTTCCTCAGATGCTCCTATGGGGCGAACTTCGTGGAGGCACACTTTTCAATAATTCCACTACCGATGAGGCTGGTAAGATACAGGACTTCGATGCCGTGGAAGGCAACTCGCAAGTCAAATACGCTACATTCTACCAGATCATCAACATGGCCAATTCAGTATTAATGTATGCGCCTACGGTGCAAGAGAAGGATAACACCTACTACACCTCGGTGCTCAACAGCCATCTCTGCGAAGCATACTTCCAACGTGCCTTTGCCTACTCCATCCTTGTCAAGAACTTTAAGGAAGTTCCACTCATCCTCGAAGCCTATGTCAACGATGATGCCGAGTTCAATCTCCCAAAGGCCAGCGAAACACAGATTATCGAGCAGATCAAGGCCGACTGCCTTGCTGCCCTCGCCACGGGTGCCGCCAAGGCCAACTACGAGAGCGAATGGGAGACCAAGGGACGCGCCACAAAGTGGGCGCTCTTTGCACTCCTCGCCGACATCACGCTCTGGAACCACGAGTACGACCTCTGCATCCAATATTGCAATGAACTCATCAATGCAAATGATGCCCTGCGTCCCGTTTTCATTAGCGAGATGAACAACTGGTATTCGATATTCAATCCTGGCAATTCGAATGAGAGCATACTGGAACTTAACTGGAACTATGCTACCGAAGGTTCGAACAACAATTTCAACAGTCGTTTTGCATGGGGTAACCTGATCAGTTCTTCTTCGGGAGCCTACAATATTTCGCCTACGGCGATCGAAAAGATGCGACAGGAAGCTATCGATGCTTTGGCCAACCACCCGGAACTGACCTTCAACGATCACGTGGGACGTTCGATTTTCTGCACTTGGGTGCCAGGAACTAGCACCGATGCACCATCGCGCTACACCAGCAGCCAGAACTTCTTCGTTTGGAAATACAGGGGTCAGGAACTTGCCAACATCGAAAGCATACGCCTTTCAACGGGTAACGATGCCAACTTCATCCTCTATCGAATGGCCGACGTTTATCTGATGAAGGCCGAAGCATTGATCATGAAAGGACAGTCATCTTGGCGTGCAGCCATCGAACTGATCAACAAGGTTCGTCAGCGTGCTGGACTCACTGACTACCTCGACCTTTCCTCTTCGACTGCCGACAATGAGATTGACGCCCTCGACGAACTAACACTTCTCAACGAAGTCATCAACCAGCGCGAGATGGAGTTCGTAGGCGAAGCCAAGCGATGGTACGACCTGCTGCGCATGGCACGCTATGACAGCGAATTCGCTCCTACCCAAACCGTCGAGGATAACGAAGGCATCGCCTACGGTTCCTACAAGACGGTCAGTGGACAATCTGTCTTTGGCTACAAGCAACGCGTCATCTCGACCATCTGCGAGTACAACACCCAGATTTCGAGCATGCAGTTGCAGTCAGTACTCCAAAACAGTTGGGCTTGGTATCTGCCACTTCCCATCGGTGATATCGAAACCAACGAAAACCTCAAACAGAACCCCTATTACGCCACCACGAAATAAGGCCCATTATCTGTGTTAACGCGTCAGCCAAGTTTGGCTGACCCCAAACAATTACGACAATGAAAAAGCAAATAAAATACACCCTGCAAGCGGCAGCCCTGCTGACCATCTTCACCTCGTGCGACAAGGACCTTTGGGACTTCTCTGACAAGAACGAGGGAGCCTACGTCAGTGAGGAAAGCAGCCCCATTTCGACAACCCTGTCGCAGGATGAGACGTTCACCGAATGGGTCAAGGTACTGGAGTACAGTGAGCTCTATTCCACGCTCAACAGCCTTTATGACGCAAATGCCTCTTCGGTAAAGTTCACGGCTTTTGCACCAACCGATGCAGCAATGCAGGAATTCTATTCGAAGAAAGGCGTTTCAAGCATCGATGAATTGGGCAAGACTTTTGCGCAAGCACTGGTACGCACGATGACTTGCGCCGACGACTCCATCGAGTTCTCCGAAAAGTTCACATCGAAAGTAAACCTCTATCAGATTCAATCGGTGGCAGGCGAGAAACTCGACGTGACTGTCGATGAAAACGAAACAGGTTATCGTCTGAACGATGCTGTCCATATCTCCTACGACCATATTGCCTGCTCAAACGGCTTTATCTATACTGCTGATGGCGTAGTCAATCCCTTGGTCGAAACGGTATGGGACAAACTAAATGCTGCTGCGCCAAGTACCATCATGCAGCAAGCCATCCAGGCAACCGGTTATGACAAGTTGCTCCGAACCATCGCCGACACGACAGTCGTCCTCGGTCGTCTCCATTACACCTATTATAATTATACATTGCTCAACGTTCCCGATGCCGTCTTCCAACGTGCAGGTATCAGCAACCTGAACGACCTCAAGACAGCCATCGCACAACGTGACAAGTCATCAGGAATGAGTCAGGATCAATTGCTCAAACAGTATGTTGAATACCATATCCTTGATGCCAAGTATTCGATGGCCGAACTTTCGGAGATGAACGGTGATGACACGATTGCCATTTCGAGCAAGACACTTGCGCCCAATCAGATCTATATGGTCACCCGTCACTATACAGGCGATAGCATCCCAGGTCCAGAAGGCAATGTAGCCGTTTATGTCTCCTATTTCAACCAGGACGACATTGCCGGTCAGACATTTGACCTTTCGTCAAGTGACGTGCTCGCCAAGAACGGTTATCTTCACAATCTCACCAGTTGGATGCCCGTTTACGAACCTTCACAAACCACAGTGGTTTGGGATTTGGCCGATTACAGCCAGGTTCGTCAAGCTGCCGGAATCAATTATCGCCCTGAAAACGTGGAGTCATCGGAAACGAAGATTGACCTTACCAAACTCGACTGCTATACCGTCGATGTTCCCAACGGACGAGGCAATTCCAACTACTCCGAGTTATGCTACGTCACCTGTAAGTCAAACCTCAAGGATTGCCTCTATCATGACCGCGTAGTGCTTAATATGGGTTATCTCGGCAGCGTTTCGATGAAGACTCCGACACTCGTCAAAGGCAAGTATCGCGTCACCGTCAACATGGCCTATCTTACCGAACAGAGTATCATGCGTACTTCTTCAGGTTGTAAAGGTGGACTCATCAAGATTCTTGTCGATCTGCCCGAGGAATTCGATTCCGCAACGGATGACGAATCTCTCTACAACAAGGTGCTTGTTGCCCCATATACCGAGATTACCAAATCCCTGCCAGGTGTCTATGAGGGCACTCTCTACGAAGAAATTTCCTTCGATGAAACAGCTTCCCACACCATGAAGTTCATCATCATGGACCCTGCTGCTTCCACCAGCTCGAAGGTTTATCTGCAATTCGACACGATTGTTTTCACGCCGATAGAATAATATAATATGAAAAAGATTCTTTATATCGCTCTCGCCGTCCTTGCCTTCGCTTCCTGCAACACGTTGGAAGACGATAGTTACTTCAAGGACCTGAAGACCGACAACCAGAACGCCGATGTCTTCTCGACCGAAGAGACATGTGCCTCCTACTTGCAGAGCCATGGAGAGTTCAGCCGCATCTCGCAACTCTTTCAGGAGCAAGGCATCTATCAGGATATGCCGTCGTCGGGAGAACTCCACACCATACTTGTGGTCACCGATGCCAACTTTAAGGCACCTGTAGCTGACAGTGCCGCCTACGTTGCCAAGTCGCACATCACCAACATCTCGGTGGCTCCTTCGAAACTCAACGATGGCGACCGACTGCTGATGTGGCACAACAAGTACGTCACAATCTCGATGGACGAAAGTGCTTTGCGCGGCAACATCATCGGCCATATGCAGTTCAACAATGCTACCCTCATGGAGGTCATCAAAGCCAGCGATGGTTACATCTACGTCATCTCTGACATGATCTCCACACCCACTTCGCTACAGGATTACATCAATGGCTTGGGCGATGAATACAGCATCTTCAAACAGATGGTGCTGGCATCGGGTGGCCGCGAGTTTGACAAGGCCAACTCGAAGGTCGTAGGTATCGATTCGAACGGCAACACCATTTACGACACCGTATGGATCTACACCAACACGTTCTTCGATGCCAAGAACTTCGACCTTTCGAGCGAAGCCCTTAAGGCCACGATGCTGCTTTTCAGCAATAAGGTCATCGAAGAAGCCCTTGCCGAAGCTATGGCCAAATATGAGGCATGGGGATATGCCGACAAGACCTTGCTGATGCGAAACGGCTCGATGGACGAGGTTTTCGTAGGATACAGTTCGTGGGAAGACATTCAGAAGTGGATTCTCGAAGTGGCCTTCTTCAACAAGACCTACACCGTCGAGGACCTTACTCCCAAGAAGGATGTAGAAGACCCAAGTGAGAATGACATCACGTCCATCTATTCGCGTAACTGGCGTACATCGGTGCAGCAGCTCGACCTGGCGCATCCTATGAATCTTTCGAATGGCATTGCTTACAATGTCGTCAAATTCAAGATTCCGAACAACCGACTCATCTATCGACTGCACGAAGAATTCAACGTCTATGACAAATGTGACGCCGACCAGAAGGCTGCATATTTCCGCTCGGACAATCTCACCAACTTCAAGGTGAGCACCAACGAGGTGGAACCTTGGACACCACGCTCGGGTTATTGGCCGCTTCATGGCGACAGCCCGCTCCATTGCAAGGTAGCCGATAATAGCAATTCGCATCTTGAACTTGCCTTCACTCCACTACGTTCTCGCCCCAATGCTGATGGTGGTTATGACGTTATGCCACTCCTCGTTCCACCCGGAACCTATCGCATGGCCATGGGCTTCAAGCAGGGTGTAGGCATGAATCCGTTCAACATTGCCGTATATGCATTCGATGCGGCAGGTGACAGCGTACTCTGTGCCGAACCTGTAGGCCTCAATCTTAACGATGGTTCCACCACTTATCACTACGATCGTGGTGCTTCGCTCAGCAACCGTCTGCCCGAATACTACAATGCCAACGACGAGAACAACACCGCCGGCAGCAAGAACGGCTACTATTGGACCGATGGCGGCCCTGTTTATACCGAGATTACTATACCCGACCTCAATGAAGATGGTTCGGCGCTACGTCTGCTCTTCAAGATGACCTATGAAAGTGCAAACACGCAAACCGCTGACCTCGTCTTCAACCACTGGTGCCTTCGTCCAACCGTAAATAACTATTAAAATGAGTCATATAGCAAAGTTCAAACATCTGATGGGTGTGCTTCTCCTGATGCTTTCGACGAGCATCAGTGCACAGGAGCCTACCTACAGCATCAAGGGTGTCGTGCTCGACGACCATAATCGTCCCGTCAGCGATGCCGTCATCACCGTGCCAGGTCATGGCTTGGTACGATGCGATGAGAATGGCAACTTCGAGGTCAAGGAGGCTGAGCAGTGGCTGCAATTGCGTGTCCAGGCTTCGGGCTTCTACACCAAAACGATAAGAGTTGTCAACGACAAGGAGGAACTCACCATCTACCTTGTGCCGCAATCGAAACTTCATTACAACCAAACGCTCGTCGAAGGCATCTTCGGAACACAAGAAGGCCTCGATAACACTTCGGGCATTCAGAATGTTGCCAAGAAGGACTTCGGTGTAGGCGCTGTAACTGTCGATAAGGCATTACAAGGCAAGTTCACCGGTCTTCAGCTGACACAAAAGTCAGGTATGACTGGCGAAGGCTCCCTGCTCACGATGCGTGGAATTCGAAGCCTTGCCAGCGAAAACAACCCACTTATCGTCATCAATGGCGTGCCCTATATGCCCGACCTCAATGAGTCGGCACTCGTGCAAGGTTATTCGCGCTCGCTCTTCCAAGCCATGAATCCGCAGGATATTGCCAACGTCACGTTGCTCACCGGTGCTCAGGCAGCTGCATGGGGTTCGCTGGGTTCGAACGGCGTACTGCTTATCGAAACCGATGGTGCCAAGTCGGATGACCTCGACACACGAATCACCTTTGCAGGAAGTTTCGGTATGAATTGGCAGAATCAACGTCTGCCGTTGATGAACGCTTCGCAGTACAAGGGCTACATGAGCGACATAGCGATGGATTACTACAACCACGATATGGGTGCATTCTTCTCCGACTTCGGATTCATGTCGAGCCCTACGGCCAACAATGCCAACCTCTATCAGTTCGACACCGATTGGCAGGATGCCATCTACCGCAATTCGATGACCCACGATTACCTGTTCCGTGTCGAGGGTGGTGATGCCATTGCCAAATACGACATCTCACTCGGTTATACCGGAGACCAGGGCGTATTGGAGAACACATCGAGCGACCGCTTCCAGGCACAGATCAATGCCAATATCCTCGTGGGCAAGAAATGGGAGATCAATGCAAACATCAATCTTGCCTACCTCTCGGGTACCTACCAGGAGCAAGGATACAGTTTGGAGACGAATCCTCTCTTTGCTGCCTATCGTCGTTCGCCGTTGCTCAGTCCCTACAAGTCAAACAGCGTTCCCTCGGAGGATGGCACATACCCCTTGTTGAGTACCTATAATAATTATTATCTTGGTGCTTGCTATAACACCGACTTCATTGTCTCGAATCCTCTTTCGCTCATCAACGATGCAGAGGGCGACATTCGTCAGTACGACATGAATGCACGCGCCCAACTTGTCTATAATGCGACCAAGGACCTTCGTCTGGCAGCTACCATTGGTGTATTCTCGAACTTCGACAAGGAGAAACTCTTCATCCCAGGCAACGACAACCAGGACATCGTGCCACGTTTCGATGCCTATGGCGAAATCACCAACAGCGTACAGGTCGGACAATCGACGGTGCTCAATATGTTCTACGGACTTGATGCCAACTATCGTCACACGTGGCAGCGTCATCACACGCTCAATATAAATGCCGCTATGCAGGTAATCACCAGCAGCCTCGAATACGATATGGCCACAGGACGTAATACGGGTAATGACTTCTATCAGACGATGGGTTCCACACAGAGTATCGGTCGTTTCTTCAGTGGCTACAACAACAAGTGGAACTGGCTCAATGGATACGTTTCGGCCGATTACACGTTGGCTGACTACTTCAACTTTGGTGTAGTAGCCTCAATAGATGGCGCTTCGTCAATCGGCAAGGATGCATCACGTTTTGAAGTCTATCCAGGTGTGCATGGCAATCTGATGTTGAAGAACTTCGGTTTCCTCCGCAATGTCAATTTAGTTGATAAACTTGACGTCTTCGGAGACTTCTCCTACACAGGTAATTCGCGCTTCTCGTCGAAACTTGGTCAATATTACTACACTTCGCAGCCTTATCAGACCATTGCTGGTATCGTTCGTGCGAATGTGCCCAATACAGAACTCAAGGCAGAACGCGACCAGACAATACAGGTAGGTATTGATGCTGCATTGCTTCGTCATCGTCTTGCCGCACGTGCTGCATTCTATCGCACGAAAGCCACTGACGTCCTGATGCTTGGTAGAAGTTCTTCGGCTCTTGGCTCAAGTCCTTATTACTGCAATGATGCAGCTATCGACAGCCACGGTTTCGAAGTGACGCTCAACCTCGTGCCTGTTCAGACACGCCACTTCCGTTGGACCTTGGGTGGTACGCTCACAACTTTGAGCAACACCATCGACAAACTCGGCAACCTCCAGCATAACATCACTACGCTTAGCGATGGTGCCGAAATCATCACCAGTGTGGGTCACGACCCCTACGCATTCTTCGGCTATCAAACCAATGGCATCTATGCCACCACTGCCGATGCAACTGAAAGCGGTCTTACCAATAAGAACAGTGTAAGTTATCAAGCTGGTGATGTACGTTACGTCGATCAGAATGGTGACCACATCATCAACGACCTCGACAAGGTTGATCTTGGTTCGCCTACACCTACGCTCTTTGGCTCCCTCTTCTCGACGTTTGAATACCGTGGTTTCGCGCTCGACTTCAACTTCGTATATAGCCAGGGCAACAAGGCATATAATGCTGTTCGCCGTCTCACGGAAAGCACCTCCGACTTCTCCAATCAGAGTGTATCGGTGGTACGTCGTTGGCAGAACGAAGGTGATATCACCGATATGCCACGTGCCGCATGGGGCGATGCCATTGGCAACAATGACCTCTCCGACCGCCACATCGAGGATGCCTCCTACATCAAACTGCGCGATGTGACCCTCTCCTATTCCTGGAACAAGAAATTGTGGGGCTTCATCCAGAGCGGCACCATCTTCGTCTCCGGTCAGAACCTCGTTTGTCTGACCTCCTACAAGGGAATGGATCCCGAATACGCCTTCTCGAACGCTGCTTATATGCAGGGTGTCGATTATGGCAAGGTCGCCCTCCCGAAGAGTGTTAAGATCGGTGTCAATCTCCACTTCTAAAAGCACCCCCGTTTTCCTAAGTCAACACGGCAGCCAAGCTTGGCTGCCAACAAAACGAAAACAAACAGCAATAAACCCACAATGAAAAAAGCAATATTTCCCCTTCTCCTAACCGCTCTCGCTCTTTCTGCCTGCTCGGACTTCTTCGAGCCGGAGACGAGTGATGCGCTCAGCGGTGACGACTATATGTCCGACCTCAACGAAATGGCGACGGGCTACCTCGGTGTGCTTACCAAGATGCAGGCAGCAGGCGACAAGGAGATTTACCTTACCGACACCCGTGCCGAGATGCTCGAACCCACTTCGCAATCGACGGCCGAACTCATCGCGCTCTACAACTACGAGGACAATCTCAGCGGCAATAGTTATGCAGATCCCGCCCTCTACTACGACGTGGTGATTGCCTGCAATGACTATATCCAGAACATGATCGAGTTCAATACCGCCCATCCCGAACTCATTGCACAAACCGACTATTTCCCCGGTCTTTTGGCTTCGGCACTTCGCGTCAAGGTTTGGGCATATGTTACGCTTGGCGAAATCTACGGACAGGCACTATGGTTCGATGATCCTATCGTCAAAATGCAGGACGTCGGCAACTCCTCCGTGTTCACACTTTTGCCCATGGAGCAGATTCTCGATCGTTGCATCGCTATCCTCGAAAACGGCTATCAGGGCTTTTCTGCCAAAGAGAACTTCTCTTGGGTAGCTTGGATTGATCCCGAAAATGTCACCAACATCGCCAATTCAACCTATCGTTATTGGGATCAGATGACACCACCTTACGAGGCACTTTTGGCAAAATGCAAGATTTGGAGTGCTGCCTACAAGGAACGCAACGGACAGAATGCCGAAGGCGACTATCAGGCAGTCCTCGATCAGTTGTTGCCATTCCTCGACAACGAATGGCAGTCGTTCCATCATTATTGGAAACGTGCGGGTCGTACGCCTACTGTATATAATAATATGTATAACTACGCCACGCCTAACCAGGAGGAATCCGTTTCGGCCATCATCTACGACTACACGAAGAATCAGACAAACCGTCTGCTCTACCATTTCTCGAACGAATATCCCAATGCCTACCTCCTTACCACCAATGAGGCTGCACGTCTTCGCTTCGAGGACAATGAGTTCGACCCGCTCGGCACACAAACCATCGACCAGCGTTTGGGTAGAACCACAAAAGAGAATGGCTCCATCTGGTACGTCTCGAAGTTCCGTCCCATCGGGAGCACGGTGCGCACCAATGCCTATCAGGATGATGTGCATGTCTATACCTTCCGTGCCGCCGAACTCTTCCTGTGGCTTGCTGAGGCTTGCAATCACTTGCAGCGTTTCGAGGCAATGGATCGTCTGATCAACCAGGGCTTCACCAGCGCTCAGTATGAGATGCTGCAAGCCATCCAGGAGGGCGTCGATTCGCTCTACACCGAGAAGCAATTGTTCAACTATCGTGGTTTTACCACCGAATGGGCTTGCCCCTCCTCGACCGATCGCTACGGTATGTACACCGGCTTCCGCACTTGTCTGACCCTTGCCGATGTGGACCTTTGGGACGAAACGAAGTTGCAGGAAGGCTACACCCTCCAGCAGATTATGCGTCACAACGACGAACTGATTCGCAACGAGTGGATTCTCGAATTCCCCGTCGAAGGCAAGACCTATCCTGCCATGAATCGCTTTGCAGAGCACTACAACGACCCGTCGTTTGTCTCCGACATCGTTCGTGTGAAGTACGAGGCACGTGGCATGGCTGATCAGATTGCTTCGAAGATACATGCACAAAGTCCAATAACCGGGCTTCCCGGCTATTGGGTGCCTTGGGATTTGCAGGTAAGGTAGCGCAGGCTACCTCACCTGCGCCCAGCGCGGTTCCTTACGTTTATGTCGGCAGCCAAACTTGGCTGCCAGCAATAACACATAACTAACCAACATCTCATTATTCACATCTTTATTATGAAAAAAATCCTACTCCTCGCGGTCGCTATGCTGCTGACTGCATCGACAATGGATGCCCAGAGTCGCAAGACGTGGGACTTCCGCAATGGCATGAGTGATGCCACAAAACTCGACCTCAATACCGACACCCAGCTTTGGGGTGCCAACCGTACCACCGACGATGGTGAAGTCTATGGCTGGAAGAATGTTGCTACGCTCAGCAGTACCTTCATCGCCAATGGCAATCCCATCAAGGAATTCGAAGGACTCTCATTCGGCGGTACTCTCAGTGCCAACTCCATCCTCATCGATGCCACTACCTTCCGTTTGGGTCGCAAGGACAACACCATCACATTGCCCAAACTTGCCAATGGACAAACCGTTACGCTCATTGCTCGTTCAGCAAATGCCACTGCCACCGATCGCGGCTTCGTCTCGGGCAATTCGAACATGACCTACATCTCCGGTCCTGATGGCGGCATCTGCTTAGGTCGTAGTGCCGAAGGTGCCAGTGAGGACGGCAACTACACCCTCGTTTGGGAAGTGACAACTGCCGAAACCGATTCGGTGGAGTGCATCATCAAGGTTGTGACTGGTGGTCTCGACATCGGCTTGATTATGATAGACAACGGTGACGAACCTGAGATTGAAACTGATGCCAATGTGGGCTTCATCTATCAAGGCGATTTTGACAGCGAGCCTCTCTACATCGGCACGGGTATCGCCGATCATGCCACCATAACTCCGATTCCACTGCAAGAATGTTCTGATGGTACGATCTCGAAAGATAGCCTCATGACATTCGATGTCTTAGTCATTGCAAGGTCTGCTGCGGAAGAAACGACAAGCATTGTTGACCAAGCTGGCAAGTTTTTCGAAAGTCTTTTGAATTTTGTACCTATCCTCACGACAAGCCCCAGGACACAATTTGGTGCAGGTGCAAGATTTAATTCAAATAGCTATGGCTTTACTGTCTCAGAAGACTTGCTCGAAGAGGAACTCTTCAACGACGTGCAGTTCGAAGAAACCGAAAATGGTTTCATTTTGCCAATATTCGATCCTTCCATTACAGGTCAGGAACTCGTCTATGGTGTTGATTTACTCGAAGACTTCGCTGATGATGAAGTTTTTGCCACAATTGATGGGCACACAGCCATTCACGTACATGGCAAGAAGAATGCGCTCATGGTTATTCCGTTCAACGAAAATGCTATCCTCGAATACGGCCTGCACGACAGCGGCAACACCCTGCTCCAGAACGCCATCAAGTACCTGAAGCAGACCAAGGGCGAAGTGCTCACCGCCTCGAAGCCTACTGCAACCTTAGCCTACGAGGATGGAGTGACCACCGTAACGTTGAAGTCTGCCATTGCCGGAGCGAAGATCTATTACACTATCGATGGCTCTGAACCTAACTTGAATAGCCCACGTTATTCCGAGCCACTAGTCTTTACCCAGCCTGCCGTCATCAAGGCATTCGTCAAGGCTCCTGCCTATTATGATTCGCCAGTTCTCGAACAGGAGGTTGCAATCAAGACCGTGCTGCAGGCTCCCGTTGTAAGTCTCGAAGGCGCAGAAGGATTCACCACCATCACCCTAACCACTTCTGCTCCCGAAGCACAGATCTATTACAGCTTCAATGGTCAAAGTGCAACTGATCGCGCCACACTCTATGCCGAGCCTATCGTCATCACCGAGCCAGGCACCATCACAGCATTTGCTTATGCCGATGGTTTCCTTGCTTCGGATTTGACTGTCGAAGATATTCCTGTGGGTGGTATTCCTGCCGTGAAGGACACTCTTGCACACTTCAATGCCGGTACCGTTGATTGGTTTGATAATGCCCTCATCGATGGTGTACCTGCTGCTGAGGTATTGACCGAAAACTGGAAAGTCAACCAGGCCTATTACTTCGGAAAGAGCGCTTGGAACTTCTACAGCGACGAAGTTGACCATACTGAAATCGTTTATGACGAAGATGGCGTAACTCCTTTGAAGGACATCAACGGCAACGACTCAATCAAGACCATCTACAAGCCTGCTACCGACAACCTGCGTGTAGCAACTTCAGCCACCGATACACAGTGGGCCATAAAGTCGAACGGACAGGTCTTCACAGGCGAAACCAACCTTAGCCCTGCCGGATATGCCTATACCGCAGGTGCTTCGGCCAATCGTTATTACGACACCGCACTCGATTGCATTGGAGGAAATGCCACACAGGGTGCTTTGACCTTCGGCGGCAAGAAATCAGGTGAGCCTTATTCGGGACGTCTCGAATCGACCGTTCCTTTCGAGACTCCATTCGACATTGTCATCTACGGCGGCAATGGTAGCACCGACCAGCCGAACATCAAAATCGAAGTATCTGCCGATGGCGAAACTTGGACAAGCCTTGGCCTTGCCAAAGCAGCAACCACACAGCGTCATATCCGCAAGACACGCGTTCACTACGACGAGGCAGGCACTTACTACGTTCGTCTGAATCAAACGGGTGGCTCAAGCAAGTTCCAAGTATATGACCTTCTCGTAGTTTCGACCGATGGAAAGACGGGAATCGAAACTGCAACGCTGCAACGCTGCAACACAGGCATCATCTACGACCTCTTCGGACGTAAGGTTGAAAGTCCCGTCAAGGATCAGATTTACTTCCAGGATGGCAAGAAGATGATTCTTCGCTAAACCCTTATCATTTTGGAGCCTATATTCTTTATAGGCTCCATAGTTTCATATTACGGCTACGGCCAAAAACTATCGGCTACAGCCGAACAACCATCGGCAATAGCCAAACTACCATCGGCAACAGCCAAACTACTATCGGCATCAGCCAAATCACTATGAATAACCCTATCTATCGCTTTCTCAGTTATCTAATACTCATTGCAGCAATTGCGCTAACGTCCGCTTGCACAGAAGTGAAGACCTACAAGATTGGTGTTTCACAATGTGGATCTGGACAATGGCGTGAGAAGGTGAACGATGAGATGTTGGCAGCACAACACCTTTATGAAAAGAATGTAAAGGTGATCATTGCCAACGCTCACGACGATACCCAACTGCAAATCAATCAGATTGACAGTCTTGTCAACGAAGGTATCGACCTTCTTGTGGTGGCTCCCAATGAGTCATCACAACTAAGTGCGACCATTTCAGAAGTTCGAAAGAAAGGACTCCCAGTCATCTTCTTCGACCGCAAGGCTGTCACCGACGACTATACGGCATTTATTGGATGCAGCAATGTGGAAGCAGGACGTGCATCGGGAGAATATTCCATCCAAGTGGTCGAATCGATGTCCATCAGCGGAAGGAAACCTTTCATTATGGAGATAACCGGCAACATGAGTACTTCCCCAGCACAGGAACGTCATGAAGGTTTTGCGCAAGTGATGGCTGCTCACGATGAAGTCAGTTATGTCTGTCGTGAAGGCGATTGGACATCAGAAGAGGCTTGCCGTATTACCGAAGAGCAAATCAAGACGGGCATCCTTCCCGATTTGGTGTTCTGCCACAATGATGGTATGGCCACAGGTGTCTATAAGGCTATCGTCGAGAAAAAAGTAGAAGGAAAGATAAAGATTCTGGGTATTGATGGTCTTCCAGGCGAAGGCATCGAATACGTGCAATTCGGTCATCAGGTAGGTTCGTACATCTACCCCACCCACGGCGAAAAGATTGTGCGATTGGCCTTGGATATCTTGACAGGCAAATACTATGAGCGGGAAAACATCCTGCAAGGAATGATGATCACACCCGAGAATGTGAATCTCGTCGATCTCAACAGTCGTGAACTCATGAAGCAGAATCACGACCTCATCATCATCCACGACAAGCTTGAGAAGTCGCTCAAGCTACAGGACACGGAGCACAAGATGCTCGTCGCCAGCCTTATCGGAATGGCCTTACTCGCCATAGCGGTCGTTCTTGCTCTCTACGCCTATTGGCAGTCGCGCCGGACGCTGCGCCTTCGCCAGTCGATGAACGAGGAACAGACGCTCTTTTACACCGATGCCAGCAACCGCAAACTGCACGAACTCTTCATCATCCCCGAAGAGCAATTGCCGCAACCACGTTCACAGGATATGATCTTTGCCGAACAGTTGAACGAAACCATTCGCAAGAACATGTCGAACCCCAACCTGAAAATGGAGGATTTGGGCGAAGAGATGGGATTGAGTCGCGTTCAGTTGTATCGAAAAGTGAAAGCCATCACAGGACTGACACCCGTCGAATTGTTGCGACAAATGAGACTCCAAAAGGCCTATTCCCTGCTCACTTCCACCACAAAGACCATCTCTGAGATAGCATACGAGGTAGGGTTTGGCACCCCGGGTTACTTCTCAAATTGCTTCAAAAAACAATTCGGAAAATATCCAACGGATTTACGAACATAGTAAATTTCACTAATGTTGCACGTAAAATTTTTGATTTTTAAGTCAAAAATTGATACATGAAACATTTTTTGTATCAGTTGAACGATTTTTACTATCCATCGAATATAATATATTATTATATTTGCACCAAAAATAATCACCATATTACTAACTTAATACACAATCAACAATGGAACAACTAAAGAAACTTTTTCTCAGTTCGTTGATTCTTCTGACAAGTACTATAATGTACGCGCAGAGTGAAATCAAGGGCACCGTCCTCGATGACCTGGGCGAAACAGTCATTGGTGCCACGGTATTGGAGAAAGGTACGACGAACGGTACGATTACCGATTTCGACGGAAACTTCTCCTTGAAGGTTGACGCCGGCAAGACGTTGGTTATCTCCTACGTGGGTTACAAGACAATTGAGGTCCCTGCCCAGAACGGCATGACCGTTACCCTTTCCGAAGACGCCGAGATGCTCGAGGAACTTGTGGTGACCGGTTATACCGTGCAGCGTAAGGCTGACTTGACGGGCGCCATCTCGATGGTCAGCGTCGATGAAATGTCGAAGCAAAACGAAAACAACCCGATGAAGGCCCTGCAAGGACGTGTACCAGGCATGAACATCTCAGCCGACGGTAATCCTTCGGGCGCTGCTACGGTTCGAATTCGTGGTGTCGGTACCCTTAACGACAACGACCCACTCTACATCATCGACGGTGTGCCCACCAAGGCTGGTATGCACGAATTGAACGGCAACGATATCGAGAGCATCCAGGTATTGAAGGATGCCGCTTCGGCCTCTATCTACGGTAGCCGCGCTGCCAATGGTGTCATCATCATCACCACCAAGAAAGGCAAGGACGGCAAGGTAAAGGTTAACTTCGACGGATCGTTGGCCACTTCATTCTACACCAACAAGATCGAAACCATGAACGCCAGCGAATGGGGTCGCGCCTATTGGCAGGCAAGCGTGAACGACGGTCTCAATCCAAGCAACAATAACCTTGGCTACAACTTCGATTGGGGCTATGACAAGATGGGCAACCCCGTCCTGAACAACATGACGATGAACATGTTCCTCGACGAGAACGCCAGCGTACGTGCCGGTGATACCGACTGGTTCGACGAAATCACCCGTACTGGTGTCGTTCAGAATTACAACGTATCGGTCAGCAACGGCTCCGACAAGGGCAGCTCGTTCTTCTCGATGGGTTACTACGACAACCAGGGTACCATCAAGGACAGCTACTTCAACCGCTTCTCCGGTCGTGCCAACAACGACTTCAAGCTCTACGACGGCAAGGTTGTGATTGGCGAAAACTTCTCAATCAACCGCACCAAGGGTGTCGATGCTCCTGGCGGCGTGCTCGAACACGCACTTGAGTTCAACCCCAACTTCCCCATCTATGCCGAAAACGGCAAGTATGCACAGGCACTCGGCGCTTATTCCGAGCGCGAGAACCCACTCAGCATGATTGACAACACGAAGGACAACGTCTATACACAGTGGCGTATGTTCGGCGACGCTCATGCAAGCATCACTCCTTTCAAGAACTTCACCATCCGCACCACCTTGGGTATGGATTACACCCAGAAGGAGCAGCGATTCTTCACCTATCCTATTGCCAATGGTAAGGTGATGCGCACCGACTCGGCTGTTGAATCGAAACAGGAGCACACGATGCGTTGGACATGGAATGCCATCGCTACCTATAATCTCGAAATCGGTCGTCATCGTGCCGACGCCATGATCGGTACCGAGGTCAACCGCCAGGATTACAAGATGAGCAGCGCCAAGCGCTACGAGCTCGCCATTCTGAACACCGACTACATGTGGCCATCGGCTGGTGCAGGTCGTCAGTTGGCCGAAGGCTTTGGCGAAGGATTCAGCCTTGTTTCCTACTTCGGTAAGGTCAACTATACATATAATGAAAAATATCTCGCATCGTTCACCATTCGTCGAGATGGTTCGAGCCGCTTCGGTTCCCAAAACCAGTACGGTATCTTCCCATCCGTTTCTGCAGGTTGGCGTATCTCCGAGGAGAAGTTCATGGAACCCACTCGTGGTTGGCTTGACAACTTGAAGATCCGTTACTCTTGGGGACAGACAGGTAACCAGGAAATCTCCAACACCGCACGCTACACCCTCTACAAGTCGGTCGTTTCGACAGGTCTTTGGGGCAGTGGCCAGGCAGGTACCAGCTACGACATCTCGGGTATCAACGGTGGTTATGACCTCGCCAATGGTTACGTTCGCAACCAGCGCGGCAACGACGAAATCAAGTGGGAGACCACCACGCAGCACAACGTCGGTATCGACTACGCTATGTTCCACAACGAGATCTACGGCAGCTTCGACTGGTTCAACAAGAAGACCACCGACATCCTCCTCTTCATGGAAGGCATTGCAGCCATGGGCGAAGGCTCAGGACAGTGGATCAACGCCGGCGAAATGAAGAACAACGGTTGGGAATTCAGCCTTGGCTATCGTCACAACCTGAAGAACGGCTTCTCTTGGGACATCAACGGCAACGTCAGCCAGTACATCAACGAAATCACCAAGCTTCCTGAGACGGTTGCAGCCAATGGCAAGTACGGTGGCAATGGCGTGAAGAGCGTAGTTGGTCACCCGATGTTCTCACAGGTAGGTTACATCTACGATGGCATCTTCAAGAGCCAGGAGGAGATCTACAACCACGCTACACAGGAAGGCGCAGGCCTCGGCCGCATCCGTTACAAGGATCTGAATGGCGATGGCCGCATCACCGAAGAGGACCAGGATTGGATCTACGACCCGACACCAGCATTCACCTGGGGCTTGAACATCTACCTGCAATACAAGAACTGGGATATGACCATGTTCTGGCAGGGCGTTCAGGGCGTCGATGTCGATTGCCGTGGCTACAAGTCGCAAACCGACTTCTGGGCAAACTCAGCCATCAACGTACCTTATCTTAATAAGGGTGTGCGTGCACTCGATGCCTGGACACCAGCCAACCCCAACAGCGACATCCCGGCACTCACCACTTCCGATACCAACAACGAAGGTCGTGTATCGTCCTACTTCATCGAGGACGGCAGCTACGTGAAGCTCCGCACCGTGCAGATTGGCTACAACCTCCCACAGAGCGTCAACGAGAAACTGCATGTCGATCGCATCCGTTTCTATGCATCTGCCCAGAACCTGCTCACCATCAAGAGCAGCAAGTTCACCGGTGCTGACCCCGAGAACCCTGGATTCAACTATCCTATTCCTCTCAACCTAACATTTGGCCTCAATGTTTCATTCTAAATAAACGATATCACGATTATGAAAACGACATATAAACTTATTAGCGTAATCAGCATAATCTTTGGTATGACGAGCTGTTCCGACTTCCTGGAGGAACAGGTGCCACAAGCCACGTTGACTCAGGACGAGGTAAAGAATCCTGAGTATGTCGACAATGTGCTCATTTCGGCTTATGCAGGCCTCGTTACCATCGAGGATATGAATGCTTCCTTCTCGCTCTGGAACTACGACACCCGTTCGGACGACGCCTATGTTGGCGGTTCGGATTTCTCCGATGGCGAACCTTTCCACCGCCTGGAGAAGAGCACAGGTGTGATGACCACCGACTGGCCATTCAGCTCCATCTGGAACAAGTTCTACAACTATCTTTCGCGTGTCAGCCTTTCGCTCGACATCCTTGCAAGTGCCGACCAGGAGAGCCCCATCATCCAGGAGCGTACTGCTGAGATGAAGTTCCTCCGTGCCTATGGTCACTTCCAGTTGAAGCGCCTCTTCAAGAAGATTCCTTTCGTGAACAAGCCCAACATGCAGGAAGCCGACTACAACGCTCTTTCGAACACCGAATATACCAACGACGAAGGCTGGCAGCAGATCATCAACGATCTCCAGGATGCCTACGCCGTGCTCCCCGCTGTGCAAAGCGAAAAGGGTCGCCCCACCAAGGCTGCCTGTGCCGCTTTCCTCGCAAAGGTTTATCTCTACAAGGCTTATCATCAGGATGATGCCAACACCAACCAGGTGACCTCCATCAGCTCGGAAGACCTTCAGAAGGTTGTCCAGTACACCGAGGCTTCGCTCTACAGCGGCTACGGCCTCGAACCCGACCTTCACAACAACTTCCGTCCTGAGGAGCAGTACGAGAACGGCAAGGAGAGCATCTGGGCCATCCAGTATTCGCGCAACGACGGTACCGTCTATGGCAACCTCAACTTCTCCACCCGTCTTATCGTACCCTGTATTCCAAAGGTTCACGACTCGGGTTGCGACTTCTACAAGCCATCCATCAACCTCGTGAATGCCTATCGCACCAACAGCAACGGTCTTCCAATGGCCAGCAGTGCCACAACAGATGACTACAAGGTTGGTTCCAATCAAACCGTCGATCCACGCCTCTTCGTTACCGTGGGCGTTCCCGGCACTCCTTACATGTTCAACACGAACTTCATGATGTCCGAGTCGAATGCATGGAGCCGTTCGGGTGGCACATTCGGCTACTTCGTTTCGTTGAAGCAGAATGTCGATCCTGCACTTACCGACATCTATCTCTACCTCTGCGACTCACAGTGGGCAAGTTCGATGAACCGCATCGTCTTCCGCTATGCCGACGTGCTCCTGATGCGTGCCGAAGCTCTTGCACAACTCGGTCAGACAGCCGAGGCCATCGCCCTCGTCAACCAGGTGCGCAAGCGTGCTGCCGATATGGCCAGCGCCAGCATCGTCTCCAACTACCCCAACAAGTACGGCGTACACTATGCAGTAGGTATGTACAATGGTTCCTATTCGAAGGAGGAGGCCATGGAAATCGTGAAGACCGAGCGTCGTCTCGAATTGGCAATGGAGAGCGAGCGTTTCTTCGACCTCGTACGCTGGGGTGACGCTGCCACCGTGCTCAATCGCTACTACTCGGAGGAAAGCCAGAAGATGATCTTCCTCGCAGGTTCACAATTCACGGCCAACAAGAACGAGTACCTTCCTGTACCTTGGGAGCAGATGGCTGCCTCCAACGGACACTATACGCAGAACTGCGGTCAGTGGTAATTTCCAATTATTAATTGTCAATTATTAATTGTAACAAGAATATGAAAATCCAACATTATATCATCTGCCTCTGCACATTCCTTGCCCTTGGATTCGTCTCCTGTTCCGAGGACAACACGGGCAGCATCGACGTCAGCGGTTCTTGCCTCGTTGAGCAGTTCCAGCTCAATGGTCAGTATGAAGGCATCATCAACACCGAGAAGCGCCTTGTCAAGGTAAAGGTGCCCGAGACCTTCGACCGCAAGAGCGATATGGAGATCACAGCCCTTCGCATTTCCGAAGGTGCACAATCCAACCTCAAGGTGGGTGACCACCTCAACTTCGACGGCGACCGTTCGCTGCACATCATGAATGGCGACCTCGTGATGGATTATCAGATTGCTGTTCGCAACGACGAAGCCCTCCTCACCCTCTTCATCCTCGAAGGCGTGAAGGGTGCCATCAACCAGCAGGACAAGACTGTCACCGTAAGTGTCATGGCCAACAGCGGCATCGACCTCACCAATGCCACCTTCGAAGTGGAGTGCAGCGAGGATGCTACCTGCTCGCCAGCCAGCGGAACCAAGGGTAACTTCACCGAGCCCTTCCAGCTCACGCTCAACGACAACACGGCCACCAACGTCTATACCGTCTATGTAACCCTCATCGACGAACCCGTGGCACTCTTCGTAGGCGAAGCTGAGAACATCGAGCTCCTAAACGACGAGGAGAAGGCAGCAGCCAAGTGGCTCACCGGCAACATCACAAGCGCAGCTTATGCTTCGTGGAGTGACGTGGCAAGCGGCAACATCTCACTCAACAAGTGCAAGCTCATCTTCTACCACCGTCATTGCCCATCGTTCGGCAACTACAACGGCTTTGCCGAGGCTGAGACAGGTGCCATGACTGCACTTGCACGCATGAAGGAATTCTGGCAGAATGGCGGCGCATTCGTACTGGGTCGTTCGGCTGTCAACTATGCTATCGCTCTTGGTGCAATGCCAGAGGACGCTTATCCAAACAACGTTTGGGGCGGCGGTGGCGGCGAAGGCTCCGACCTCATGGGCGACGATCCTTGGCACTTCTATGCCTACGACATCACGCATCCATTGTGGAATGGCCTCAAGACCTATCCAGGAGCTCCCGACAATGCCGTTTACACGCTCGATAAGGACTACACCATCTGCAACACTACCTCGCAGTATGGCTTCTGGGATACCTATGGCGGCGGCAAGGATGCCTTCGAGGCAAAGACCGGCGGTCGTGCCCTCGGTGGCGACAACAGCGTCTCCTCTTGGGAACTCAAGGGTGCCAGCGGCGAATTTGGCCATGGCGGCGTCATCTGCTTCGGTTCAGGTCTCTTCGACTGGAACTCGCCAACACCATACACGTCCAACTACCACGACAACATGGGTAAGATCATGCTCAATGCTTTTGATTATTTAACCAAGTAAAAACTAAGAAGTTATGAAGACAATGATATATTCATCATTCGCAGTTATTCTTTCAGCATTGATGCTGACGGCTTGCAGTGACGAAAAGTTCGATGGCGATCCTGCAAGGGATTGGGAGGGCAGCACTACCTTCTTCGCTCCCACCGACGACGCAGGCTTCAACACCTACTATAAGCCAGCCATCGGACGCGTTGGCGACCCCATGCCTTTCTTCGACCCAAAGGCAGGCGACTTCAAGGTGCTCTACCTGCAGGAGTTCGACAATAACATGAGCCATCGCTTCCACCCCATCTGGGCAGTTTCGACTGTCGATGGTGCCAACTATGAGTCCTTGGGCGAAATCCTCCCCTACGGCAGCAACGACTACGCACAGGATGCTGCGCTCGGTACCGGCTGCTGCTTCTGGAAGGACGGCACCTACTACATCTACTACACCGGCCACAACGGCAACTGCAAGTACCGCGAGGTGGTGATGCGTGCCACATCCACCGACTTCAAGACCTGGACGAAGGACGAACTCTGGCAGATCAATGGCCCTCAGTTCGGCTATTCCTCCAACGACTTCCGCGACCCTCAGATCTTCGTTGCCGAAGACGGTCTCTTCCACATGGTTATCGCCACCTATCCCGAATGGGGTGGCGACCCATGCTTCGCTGAGTTCAAGTCGAACGACTTGAAGAACTGGGAGCACGTAGGACGCATCAGGATGATCTGGGACCGTATGCTCGAGTGCCCCGACATCTTCAAGCTGGGCGACTACTGGTACTGCGTATATAGCGAAAGCGTTCGCACAAGCTGGAGCCGCAAGGTGAAGTACATGGTGGCTCCCACCTACGAGGAGCTGAAGAACTGCTTCAACGATGGTCCTAAATGGCCAGCCGATGGTCACGAGGGCATCCTCGACACCCGCGCCTTCTATGCCGGCAAGACAGCTTCGAACGGCACCGACCGCTACATCTGGGGTTGGAGTCCATTCCGTTCGGGTGCCGATGTGCACGAGAAGAACATCAGCGTAGGCGGTGGCGATGGCAACGAGCCCAACTGGTCGGGTACACTGGTTTGCCACAAGCTCATCCAGCACGCCAATGGCATTCTTACCCTCGGCGCTGTGCCTGCAATGGCTGCAAAGTACAACAACGCTGTGAATGTCAACGTGATGGCTTCCAATGGCTATCAGAACGGCACCCTCTCGGGCAACGATGCCTACGTGCTCTTCAATCGCCTTGGCACCTGCAACCACATCTCGTTCACCGTAAAGACCTCCAACAACTGGGACAAGTTCGGCGTATCGTTCGTGCGTGGCACCGATTCGAACAAGTACTACACGATGGTGGTCAATCCTGAGGACGAAAATCACCGCAAGGTTAACTTCGAGCAGGAAGGTCCCGAAGGCAAGGGCTTTGTCGATGGCATCGACGGATACTGGTTTGAGCGTCCAGCCGACAATACCTATAACATCGACATCTACACCGACAACTCCGTCATTGTGATGTACATCAACGATAACTGCTGCTACACACAGCGTATCTATGGCATCCAGAAGAACTGCTGGAGCATCAACAACTACGGTGGCTCGGTAACTGTCAGCGATGTGAAAGTTAGTCAGCAATAATTTAAACGTAAAACGATGAAAAAGACTATCTTTTTGGCATTGGCATTTGCCGCAACAGTATGCAATGCCCAAACCGTGCTTTGGGACGGTGAAGACGAATCAATCACTTCACGCAACGAATTTGGCGGATGGTGGGATCGTGGAAATCCTTCGCTGGTCGATAATCCCGAAACCGACGGCATCAACCCATCGGCCAAGTGCCTGAAGTTCACGATGACGGGCAATGACTTCGGACAGAAGCATCTGGCTTGTCCATTCCGCGACTGGATGACACCCAACCTCGACGGCGCTCGTCGTGTGTCGCTGATGATTCGCAAGGCACAGAACGACAACGTAATGGTCGAATTGTCCGACCCGACCAACGGCGTAGACAACTACTGGGAAAAGACTGCCGCATGGTATGGCAGCGAAGGCAAGTGGCAGAAAATCGTGCTCGACTTCTCGACCAACGCCAACCTGAACGACTTCCCGGGTGTGATGGCCATCACCGCACAAACTGGTGACGTCACTGAGCCTCAGGAAGTATGGGTGGACAATCTGGTCATCGAAGAACCTGCCAAGGTGGACGGTGTAAAGCTCACCGACCTTGCCGATGGTTCGCTCTCAGGCGAGGTGAAGGTAACAGGTTCGTTGCTGCACGGCGATTGCCAGAACACCAATGGCGACTGGTTCCGTGTTGATTTCGACGATTTTGCCCTGCTTCTCGCCAAGCTCTCTGCCGATGTCTCTGTGCTCGACCTGAGGGAGGTGACTCTCATGAACCCCTATTGGGATCAGATTCAAGAGAAGTGTCCCGGCATCGTCATCCGTCTGAAGGATGGTGACATCATGGGCATCGTCAATATTGCAAGTGAAGTGCTGCAACCTGGCAACGCCTTGAGCTATGACCTCTTTGGCCGCCGCATCCAGCATCCCGCTGTTGGTCAGCTCTTCATCCGCAATGGCAAAAAGATGATCGTAAGATAAAGCGATTATCAGCACGCTTTAGAACATATATATATCATTTATATATACTCTCATTTAATATTGAAGATGTATGAAAGTCCCAGGGTGACTGTCGAAGAGATAGACACCCTGGGAATTTTTTTAATATTTTGTCCAAATCTCTTGCATACAAATCAGATTTTCCTTATCTTTGCAGCGTCCATTTCTTTTATAAAAAATGAGAATAAAGAAAAAAGAAAAAAATATTTGTGACACCAAATACCCTGAACAATCATTTGTAACGTCCCCAAATATCCCCAAATATCCCTTAATATCCCTTGGAAATATGAAACCCCTCCTCCTCGCCTCACTCCTCCTTGCCCTACCCTTGCAGGCGCAAAACAACACCCCTTGCGATGCCATCAACGGCGTGCTCGACAAGGTGCAGAACGAATACATCGCCGAAGGCAACTTCAACAAGGCGCTCAAGACGCTCAACAAGACAATCCGAAAAGCCCAGAACAGCGATTGCCCGCAATTGCAAGACGCTATCAATCTGTTCAGCAAAATCGAAAAGATAACCTCTACGGAAGCTTTCCGAGAATATGGCAAGAAGCTGGCAAAAGGTAATGCAGAGGCTCAGAAGGCCATCGGCGATTGCTATTTCTATTGCAAAAAGGGCCTTCCTCTGGACATCGTGGAGTCGACGAAATGGTATATGAAGGCTGCCGATCAGGGCGACCCGGGCGCACAATATCAACTCGCCTGGTGCTACGAACACGCCTATGTAGGTGAAGAGCAGAACTACGACGAAGCCGGCAAACTGTACATGAAAGCGGCTGAGCAGGGTTATGCCTTAGCCGAAAACCAGGTGGGTCATTACTATCAGTCGGGCCTCTATGGCGAACGCGACTACGAAGAAGCCGTTAAATGGTTCCGTAAGGCTGCTGATAATGACCTTGCCGAGGCACAAAAGAACCTTGGTTGGTGCTACTGCACAGGCAGAGGTGTCGAAAAGGACCTAACTGAGGGCGTGCGTTGGTACACGATTGCGGCCGAACAGGGCAATGCCGAGGCACAGTACTACCTTGCCGAATGCTATCAGAATGGTCTTGGTGTGGCAAAGGACATCAGCAAGGCCATCGAATGGCACCAGAAGGCGGCTGCCCAGCATTATCAGCTTTCGGTGAATGAGTTGAAGAAGATTCGGGAGAAAGCCGCAAAATAATCCAATAAATCCTTGCAAACAAGACATATTTGTCTAAAAACAAAGATTTTTGCAGAAATATTTGCATCATATAATCTTTTTCCATATCTTTGCAGCGGACATATTAAAATTTTAATATCATGGGATTTTTAAAATCACTTCTCGGCGTCGTTGTCGATGCAGCAACCGATGCCATCAAGGAAAAGATGAATGAGCAGGGTTACAGCAAGGATGAAGGGGCTCACTACAATCGTGATGAGCGTCCAGCCTCGTCCAGCACAAGGCAAAGCGCACAACCCACTCAAAGTGCCCCGACTCAGGATGTTGACGAAAGGACTTATGAGGAATGGGTGGCGTATTTCGACGAGATCATCCGCACCAACTTCCCGCAGTTCAACGTCAAAAGGGATGTGCCCGTGACCGACCTCACCGGATTCACCGCCGACACTTTCCAGCTTTACGAGACGCGTCCCTATCAGACCTACAAGGCCGAATGGGGCAAGCCCTACACCTTCGTCCTCTATCGTGGCGAAAAGCCCGCTGGCGTAGTGATGCTGGGCGGTGGACATTCGCATGACAAGAACGTCAAGTACCTCATTTCCCGAATGTACTGCAAGAAATTGGGTATGCCCTATATCAATTTCTATTTGCAGATGGAGAACGAGCGCAACTACGTCATCGGGCGTATCAAGGACCTTATGCTCGGTCACTAAATTACCGGAAAAGGGGATGCAAACATTTTGCGCCTGCAGTGGATGCAGCGGCGCCTGATGATTATGTCTTGCAGGCGACTGGCGGCCGTATCATCTCGTGATTCGCAATTTTGCGAATTCAAAATTCTCCCCTTTTCCTTTTTTCTTTATTATTCCATTACCTCCCATCCATTCCCATCAACACCCATCAATTCCCATCCATTCCCATAAATACCTATGTCCCTCCTCCTCGCCCTTTCCCATCAACTCACCTGGGAGGAATTCCTGACCTACCGGCTGCGGAAAGGTCGCTTCAACTGGCACGAATTCGATGTAGCCGACACGTTCGTTTCCGAGAAGCTGTACCTTCCCGTGGTCGAACGTATGCTGCGTGGCGAGGGCCTTTCCATCCCCACCAAGCACCTGGTCAACAAGATGGGAAGTGGCAAGAAACGCGTGGTATATAGTTTCGAGGATGACGAGATGAACGTCCTCAAATGCCTGTCCTTCCTCCTCTATCGCTTCGACTCTACCCTTTCCCCCAATTGCTATTCCTTCCGTCGCGGTTTGACGGCGCACGATGCCATCCACGACATTCTTCGTGTCACCAACGGACGTCATATGTGGGCATATAAGGTGGACATCCACAACTATTTCAACTCCATTTCCATCCCCCTGTTATTGCCGATTTTGCGCGAATTATTGGCCGAAGACCCCACCCTTTACCGCTTTTTCGAACAGATTCTCACCGAAGAATGTGCCATTTTCAAAGGCGAAATTGTCCGTGAACCTCACGGCGTGATGGCAGGCACACCTATTTCGCCATTCTTTGCCAACATTTATTTGAAGGAAGTTGACCAGCATTTTGCCGAAAATGGTGTGATTTATGCACGTTATTCCGATGATATCATCCTCTTTGCGCCCGATGAGCCGACCCTGATGCAACATATCAGCACGCTTTCGGCCTTCCTTCAAAAATATCGCCTCGAAGTGAATCCCGAAAAAGAGCAGATCTATCGCCCCGACGAAGCATTCGAATACCTTGGCTTCAAGTGTTTTGGCAACGAAATCGACATTTCCGAAGCCACCAAGCGCAAGATGAAGGACAAGATTCGTCGCAAGACGCGTCTCCTCTTGCGTTGGCGCACCCAGAAGGACATCCCTGCCGATGCCGCAATGAAGGGCCTTATCCGTTATTTCAACCGCAAGTTCTTCGAAAGGGACGACATACAATCCCTCACCTGGTCGCGCTGGTTCTTCCCCATGATCACCCGCACCGATGGCCTCAAGGAAATCGACCATTACCTCCAGGACAACCTCCGCTTCCTCGCCACCGGCAAGCACAACAAGGCCAACTTCCGCATCCGCTATCCCCACCTCAAATCCCTCGGCTACCGCAGCCTTGTGCACGAGTATTTTACAAATAAATAGCATAAAACTAACTGCAACGCTGCAACGCTGCAACGCAGGCTAAAATGCTCACTGTACTTGTCAAATCTTAAATTATTTTCCTATACTTAAAGAAATTCACAACTGATAGTTGTATTATTGCCATTATATTACTATATTTGCAGTGACAAAAATAACGAATTATGACATTCGATAAAATTCTAGAGAATAATACACTTTGGGCAGTTCGTTATGACGGAGACAAGGACAATGCATTATTTACCCTCTTTGAGCAATGGAACGATCCTGAATGGTTGGTTAACTTCTTCCTTGCAAATATATCTGATTTAACATCTTATTTTAAGATTACTGACATTAATCAAGCAATATATGATACAATAGAAGATAATCATAAATTACAATGCTTGATTTTGGATATTTCTCCAGATGCGAATCTTGATCTTTTGTTCCGTCCGCTGGAAAACAATCGAACAAGTGAGATACTTTTGGGTAAAGAAAAAGCAAGAATAAAAAATCGTCCACAACACGCTTCATGGTTGCGTATTTATGCAATCAAATTGGAACCTGGTTGTTATATCATCACAGGCGGTGCAGTCAAGTTAACCCGAACTATGCAAGAACGTGCACACACCCTAGCAGAACTCAATAAAATGGAAACAGTTCGCAATTTCCTTATTGATGGAGGTGCGATAGATGCTGATGGATTTATTGATTATATGTCCGAAATACAATAAAAAAAGGAGAAACCCTATGAAACAGAAAACGATAGAATTCCTCGAAGCACATCAGAGCGAAACGCCATCGAAATGGCGGGAGGAAGCGGAATGGAGACGTGACAACTGGTCATGGTTGCAGCACTCGCAAAAGATTGCTGTAAAGGTACTATTGCAAATGAAGAAGCAAGGCTTGACTCAGAAGGCCCTTGCAGAGCGAATGGATTGCACCCAGCAATACGTATCAAAGATATTGAAGGGCAAGGAAAACCTGTCTCTCGAAACCCTCTCCAAACTTGAAGACGCCCTCGGCCTCGTCTTAATCAATGACGAAGAATGCGAATATACAAGCATCGTTGCAGAAGACTGATTCGAGGAACATATGCGTTTCA
Organism: Bacteroidales bacterium; assembly: GCA_017519885.1. Lineage (GTDB taxonomy): Bacteria > Bacteroidota > Bacteroidia > Bacteroidales > UBA3663 > Liminaster. Next base: position 69,258 of record JAFWRO010000060.1, read on the forward strand.
GTTTTTTTTTGCCAAAAAACTTGTAAATGTCGAAAAAAACGCTTATATTTGCAGCACAATCATAGTAATAAAATGACATCCATCGACAAGAACATCTTGGTTGGCAAATACCAGCGGGCAGACGAGAACAATCGTTTGCTCTCTGCCTATCGTCCCTTGCCTCCCGAAACGTTGAAATCACTTCGAGAATATTATCGCGTTGGACTTACCTACACGAGCAACGCCATCGAGGGGAACAGTTTGACCGAATCGGAAACCAAGGTGGTAATCGAGGACGGCCTTACCATCGAGGGGAAACCACTTCGCGACATCTACGAGGCTGTTGGTCACGCAAAAGCCTACGATTTTCTGCAAGAGATTACCGAAAAGAAGCAATTGGAGGAAGAAGACATACTGACGCTGCATCGGATATTTTATCAGCAGATCGACCCGGAAAAGGCAGGCGTCTATCGCAGCGTGAAGGTATTTATAAGTGGTAGCCGCTATGCTGTCTCTCCCGTAGCCAGGATAGCCGAAGATATGCGCAAATTGGTCAACTGGTACAATCGTAACGAGAAGAAGCTCCATCCCATCGAGCTGGCAGCCGAACTCCACCTGCGCTTCGTCTTCATACACCCGTTCATCGATGGAAATGGAAGGGTATCGCGTCTGCTTATGAATCTTGCCTTGCTTCGCAACGGATTTACCATAGCCATCATCCCCGCCATTTTGCGCCATGAGTATATACGTTCGCTCGAAGCAGCACATACCGATAAATCCATATTCTTCGACTTCATAGCCGATCGTGTGATAGCTACGCAAAGCGACCTTATCCGTCTGCTCAAGAGCCAGGATGATACTGTAAATACAACAAATGATACTGTAAATGATACTGTAAAATTGTCGATGACAGAGCGCTTGGTGCTCGATACCATTCGCAGTTTCCCCACTTTTACCTACGAACAACTTGCTAACCAATGCCTTCTCTCCCGTCCTACCATAGCTCGCACCATCAAAACCCTCCAAAATCGTAATCTCATTCGTCGCATCGGTTCAGACAAAACAGGACATTGGGAAGTGATAGGATGATACTGTAAATCATATTCCAATGATACTGTAAATTTGAAATAGATACTCTGTCGGCCGTGAGAGTGCTTCCGCAGATGTAGCAAATACTCTGACGGCCGTTATAATATTCCATCCCGTAGCATAGTGAACTCTATCGGCCGTCGAAGTACTCCATCATTTCGTGGAAATACTCTGTCGGCCGTCATAATGCTTGCGCAAATTGCGGAAGTACTCTGTCGGCCGTTAGAGTATTTCCGCAGTTGTAGCAAGTACTCTATCGGCCGTTGGAGTATTCCATCCTGCAGCATAAAGTATTCTGTCGGCCGTGAGAGTACAATTTCCCATAGCATAAAGTACTCTGTCGGCCGTTACGATACTTGCGCAAAATGAGGAAGCATTCTGTCGGCCGTCAGAGTGCTTCCTCCAAAGTAGATTAAAAGACCCCCTCTAATCCCCCTGCTTAGGGGGAAGAATATTGTCCGGGACTTGGTTAAAGTCCCCCTAAGCAGGGGGATTTAGAGGGTCTTCTGCTCTTTGAGCAGCCATTCGAGTGCGGAAGTGCCGCAAAAGCGCTTGAAGACGTGCGACATCACTACTTCCGACCGCCATCCGCAGCGTAGTGCAGTCTCTTTGAGCAGTCTGACCATATCTTTCTTCGTGAGGCTCTCGTTGCTCAGTTCTCCGAGGCGCTTGCGAAGCCAGTCCTGTGCCTGCAACACTCGCCAATGGGTGATCACATCCACAAGCCGTGTACCTGTCAGCATAAACCAGGCAGAGCGAAGGTCTCGAACCTTGACATCCATCAGCAGCGCCACATCTTCCGGATAGATGAGCTTGTAATGCCTGAGGATGTTGAGGACTTCATCGACAATCACCTCGCCAGTTGGCTGTCTTGCGTGGTACATCTCCTCCACGCTCTCTACGATATGTTTCATAGTAATTTGAAGACCCCCTCGGTCCCCCTGCTTAGGGGGAAGACCTGAGGGTCGAAATTATAGTTAGTGATTTTGATTGGACTTAGTTCTTCCCCCTAAGCAGGGGGATTAGAGAGGGTCTGATATATACCTGTACTCGACAGAGGCAGGAGGATCGAGGCAAGGACATGCCTTGCGGGGATTCAGTTCGCAGTGACCCACGATGCGTGCCTCGGGATAGATCTCGTGAAGGATGCGCAGCACCTCGTCAAGTGCTACCATCTGCTCGGCAGTGCGGTTGTCCTCGTACTTGACATCGGGGCTGCACGAGTGACCGCCCTCATAGCAAATACCGATGCTGTTGGTATTGTAGCCTTTCACGTGGCAACCTCGCTCAGCAACAGGACGACAATAGAACAAGGTACCATCACGCCGTACATAAATGTGATAGCCTGGATATGCACCATAGCCTTTGATGCGATGGCTGCGCATCAGCTTCTCGATGGTGAAGTCCTGGTCGGGACGCGTGTCCGAGCAGTGGAGCACCAGCAGGTCAATCTTCCTCGTTGAATGATGACAGTCCCATTGCAGCGAGTATAACACCTGCGACCTTGGCAACAGTCTTGAGCAGTTCGACGAATAGGTTGCGCCGACATGTTCGGCGGCAATCACGTCGGATTCGCTCTTCGAGCTCGTCATCAGCCCCGCCGCAGGAGGCTGGTCGTCCTTTTCGTCCTTCTTCCTCCGTGGGCGCGGAGGGCACGGATTCTCTTCGGGTGGTGTCACGAGGCGTAGCATCCACAGTATCCTGAGGAGTACTTTTGCAATCTTTTTCCATTCCATAACTAAGTTTTTAATGTCACACAGATTCCACTGAAATCACAGATTTTGTTAGGCCACATTCGCGATACATTATCTGTGTCTATCCGTGAAATCTGTGTGACCTTTGTTTAGAACGAAACCTCGTCGCCATTTACGACGCCGTTGTCAGAGGGCTGGTTGGGATCGGTGGTGTTGCCTCCTTCGGAGGGGTTCGAAGGGTTCGAGGGGTTCGAAGGGTTGCTCCCGTTGGTCGCGTCCGAGGGAAGCGAAGGGTTGTTCGACCCACCATTGTCCTGAGAGTCCCCAGAGTCCGTAGAGCCTGAGCCACCGCCATTGCCCGAGCCGCTGTTGTCGGATCCAGAGCCGCTGCCTGAACCGCCCTGGTCATCGGGAGTGGTGTTCGAAGAGTCGTCGGGGTTGGTGTTGCCACCTTCACCACCTTCGCCTTCGCCCTCTTCACCCGTGCCATTGCTGATGCGCTGGTTGTAGCGACGCTTGGCATCAGCAAGCAGCACGTTGAGCACGCCGATGAACGTCTGACAAGCGGTGGCCTTCTCGGCATTCGCCGTTTCGGTCGAGTTGGCGAGGTACTGGACGATGAAGCATACCTGCTGGTAGAGCGCGTACATCTCCTGACGGAGCTTCAGGGTCAGACCCGTGTCACCTGCGGCTCGTTCAGTGGCACGCGAGTTGTAGGCCGCGATGAACTCGTTGTTGGCGTCCTCCAGCGCCTGCAGGTCCTCGGTGATGCCGAGAGCTGCGATGCCGTCGTCACCGAGCTTGTCGTTGAGGTCGAAGATGAAGCCCTGCAGGATGGCGCTCTCCTCCTGGTAAGGCAGCTGCGGCACCTTGGAGGTGTACTTCGCGAGCAGGTGCGTCTTCACCACGTCCTTGACGGCCTTGATGGCGGCACTGTCCTCAGCGACTTCGACCATCTGGAGGCGCAGGCGGATGCGCTTGTAGGTCTGGTCGCGCTTGAGGTCAGTCTCGAGCATTGCTGCGGTGTACTCCGAACCGGTGGTCGTGTAGACCTGGTCGATGAGCTTCTGCAGCGTGGTGCCGAAGTTGGGAAGGACTTCGACGAGGCCGAGCTTCGTCGGATCGTTGGTGGTGATGGCTTTCTGAAGGTTGATCATAAAGCCGGTGAACTCAGCATTGTTGAGCTTGGAAATTGAGAAAGTGTTAATTGTAAACATAGTTTCTTTGGTTTTAATTAAACATAAAGGTTAACGGAAAAAAGTAGTTTCTTTGGTGTGAATCTCGCATTTCAAGTCGCATTCCGGACTGCTCCTATCCCTTTGATTTCACGGCGCAAAGTTACGAAAAATATTCGACATTTCCAAACATTTAACAAAGTAATTTAGCAAAACTAATCGATTTTTTAAGCCCGTTGCAGCGTTGCAGCGTTGCAGTTAAAAAAACTCTATTTTTTTGCCCAAAAATAGTTTTATATTTATATATATATAAATATAAATTCCAACTTTGACTTTTTCGTAATAGGCTTACATCAACTGCAACACTGCAACGGTGCAACGCTCGGAATACTCCCAATGGATAGTTATACACCTAAGGTGGTGTTTTATCAAAAATCACTAAATAATCAGCAATATATTTGGCCACGTTGAAAAGATTGCTTATCTTTGCGGCGCATATTCAATCGCTATTCGACCATGACACCCTCTCATCGTCCGCATTGCAATGGCCACGATTACTATGAGCGTGGCATCTATCTCATCACCATAGTGGTTGCCAATCGCGACCACCTCTTCGGTGAGCTCAATATGGATATCGCCAATCCCGGCGTGAATCTTACACCACTGGGACGGGCGGTGCTGGAGATATGGGAAAACACTCCCACTTTTCAGCAGGAAAGAGGCCGCAACATAAGCGCCCTCGCGGCTGTTGCCATGCCTGACCACTTCCATGGTGTCCTTTTCGTTAAGGAGCGTATGGACGTGAGCGTTGGTGATGTGATCTGCGGTTTCAAAACCGCCTGCACCCAGCGCTGGCGGGCACTCTTGAATGGATCTCAGCCATATACGGCTGAGAACGGAGACAAAGACGCACCGCACGCTGAGAACGGAGACAAAGACGACCCGACCGCTGAGAACAGAGACAAAGACGACCCGACCGCCGCGTCCCTCTCTTTGTCTCAGTCGCAGCCGCATGTGGCTGCAACAACACCAACGCCAACACCCGACCCGCACCGCATGTCGCGCGCGCAGCGCGCAAAGTACTACGCCTCACACCCACGCGAGCAGCGGCCGCTGTTCGATGATAACTACGACGATTCGTTCCTGTGGAGAAAAGGGCAGCTGCAGGCGATGATAGCCTATGTGCATGACAACCCGCGGCGGGCCATACTGAAGGCGCGCGTGCCGCAGTTCATGCAAAGCTGCCTGTGCCTCACCATTGGTGGGGTGCGCTACTCGGCCTTCGGTAACTTCCTGTTGCTGCGCAAGCCGCTGAAGGCTCAGGTGTTCTGCCATCGCATGGCGCGCATGGGGCAACTCACCCTCGAAGAGCGCCTCGCGAATGGCTACACCGCCCTCCCCTATGCACCCGACATGCGCACCAAGGTGCGCTACATCGACACACTGGCGTGGCAGCTCGATCGCGACGCATGGATCAAGGATGCCCAAGAGGGCACCGTGCTCGTCACTCCCGGCATCTCACCTGGCGAACTTGCCATGAAGAACATCGCCATCGAAAACCGTCTCCCACTCATCCATCTCCAGAAGGAGCCCATCACCCGCAAGCCCGAAGGTGAGCGCTTCTATGCCTGTGCCGAAGGCTCGCTCCTTATCCTTGCACCATGGCCTGAGGATCTCGACGCGATGCCTAGACAACTTAGACCCCCTCTTTCCCCCTGCTTAGGGGGAGGAACTAAGCTCGGACAAACAAGTCTTCCCCCTATGCAGGGGGATAGAGAGGGTCCCTCCGATTACGACCGCTTCCACAACATGAACCACCTTGCCGAGCAGATATGCAAGATGGACACCGTCAATTTCTCGTTTAGTTTCCGTATAGTGAGTGAAGGTTGATGCCATAATCTTTGATATATCTCAAATTATTTATGACTTTTCGATCATTTTTGAATTTTTTTTGCAAATAATGATTCAAGTTTGGGAAAAATGTGCTATCTTTGCGGGCCAAAAACTACAAATTACATGGCCCAATTTGCACATTATTATATAAGATTTATACAAGATTTTGCTCCATACGAATGGGAGAAAAGACAAGAACACTTGGGTGCCCTCTTTGAAAACAACGAGAGCATAAAGTTTGTTTCCGAAGAAGCCGATAAGCGCAGGGTGTACAAGCATCAGGTTTACCACCTGAATTGTGCGCCCAAGATAATCGTGATGCGCCTTGCCAACGATATCGACATCCCCGTCGAACGCGACTTCAAGCCGGATACAGCGAAGGATGAGCCATCGTGCTTTGTCATCATTGACAACCGCGACAACATGCGTACGGTGGCTATTCAAAGACGCAGGCAAACACGATGGTCACCCAACAATGTGGCAAAGATTTTGACAAACGTCATCGACACGAACCTATATTCCCACTATTGCTACAAGTTCGAGATTCTTCCCGAATACTATCCCGAAGACCTCTACAAGGCTTGGGAACTGTTGCAGCAACACACGGCGAGTATTCGTTTTGCGGTGCCCGACAAGAGCAAGTCGGAAATCTTGGCAAGGATTCAGGAATTGAAATCCAAACATGAGAATTACTTCGACGATTCTCTCATCGAACCGCTCCTCCAGCTTGCCCTTGAGGCAAAGAAGGCAAAGTACAAGCATTTTTACACCGTGATGCCAGAGGACAGGAAATGCCCTCTTTATGTTGATAAAACAACAGCCTTTATCCGCAACCTTGTAACATTGGCCGAAGCGTCAGGCGAACCCGTTGAACTTGTGACCAACAATGGCGGAACGTTCCGCTGTTTCGTTGATAGTAATGAAGACAATATGGATAAGATCATCCATCGTGAGTTCGATACTCGATTGCTGGAACTCCTATTCGACGAACGCGACAAGGATGGCAAAAAGATAGAACCCGAAGACCGAATAAAGGCCGAGGGCGAACTTCTCGAGATGATGAACGGCATGAAACATGAAGCAAGAATCGAAGAAGAGGAGACTGCAGCATGATAACAAGACTTGACAAAGAACAACAAGCAAATGCTCGACGACAACTGCTCACCGATGTGGTTTGGGCAATCTGCAACGATACGCTTCGACGTTTGCAGCATGAAGGACGAACGCAGCTCTCCCCCATCGAAGTGTTGCTGTCGGCGCGTAGTTTCTGCGATACCTTGCTAACATTGCCAGACATCGACGAAGGCATAGAATACGAGATGGACGACCTCGAAACCGAGGCAAATGGAACCGATGATGCCGTGCTTGTGATGATGCTTGCCTCCGCACAACTGCAGGCAATCAGCAAAATGCATGTCGGTGCTGATATCCCGAGGATCATCATGCACCTCTTTGAGCGATGCGAAGGTCACGACCTCTTTCTCCCTCTTCTACAAGGCTTTTCCCACAAGGAAGAAGCCCGCTGGCTGGAAGGAAAGCGCACCGACCTGATGAATTATGAGCTGCATGAGATAGAATTGAATGGCGGAGGGTCGGAAGAGAAGACGGCATTTGTTAAGGAACAAGTGGATGTCGTACTGAATCTGAATAATCCCAGGATAACGGAAAGTTACCTTACCGTCCTTGGGAATCTCAATCTCAAAAACAATCACGCTTTTGATGAGCAAATACAGAGATTGTACGACAAATTAAGTATTCAAAACATCAGCATTACCAACAACAATTACGCTGAAGGCAGCAACAACCAGGTCTTTAACGGCATCATTAATGATAGTACAATAATCGGCAAATAGCATGCAAGACGACAATCAAAAGACAACGGTGATCAACAACTTCGAAGAAGGTTCGAACTGCCAGGTGTTCAACGGACCCGTGACGGGTAGCATATTCGCTATGCCCGGCTCGACGGTCAATCAATATGCCGGACAACCACCGAGGGAAGGCAAAGACGCAAATGACGATAGGCAGCAGCGCGTCGAAGATCTGCTGCGAAAGGCAATTGAGGCGGCAAAGAAGGAGAACAAGGGGCCCAAACATATCCTTCTCCCTTATAAGGCGGCGATCGAGGCACGAGCCATCAGCGACACGATGAGTTGTGATGAATTCAACAAGAAATACGGGTGCAGCATCGCGAAATCCTCTTTTACCGAATGGATAAAGGATGATAAATACAGCGAAAGGGAAATAGAACCTTTGATCAATAAATTCAGAGCTATCCAAAACGCTTAATTTGCCACCTCAAAGTAGCGCTCATCCGAACCTGTCCGAATTTTTCCGAACTCATCCGAACCCTTCCGAACACGATGAAAAGTGTTTGGGAGGGTTATTTTTTTTGCCTATTTTTGCACCGTCGAAAGTCACTAAGGGCTTTGGCAAAAGAATTATATGAGAACTATTATCGCAAAAGTCGTGGCACAGACGGAAGCCGTTTATGTGCCAAGCAGAAAGGCTGACAGAGGCCAGGTGGCCAAGTCGGTGATCAAGCTCAAGGAGCTTGGTGGCGAGTTCGAGGACGAATACGTTTGCACGTTGTTCGGCAACCTCGCGTTATGTAAGTTCGTGGCAGGCGACCTGGTGGCAGCAGCGCTGCGATTCCAGACGCACGAGGTGAATGGACAGTTCTATCAGGACGTCGTCGCTACGGAGATTCAGGTACTTTAATGTTTAACTGAGTTGAAAGAACGAGCGGAGAAGTATCGATGAAATGAGCTCAACTAACTTCGCTTTTCCTAAGCTCGCAATTTCAACAAGCATGAAGAAAGTATTTTTAGAAAATACTGAGATGGAGACCCAGACGGTCTTCTACGAGAATGGACACATCATCATTACGCCTTGCAGCTTCGAGCAGGGGCAGAACATCGTCAGCGGTAAGGCCATCGTCAGCCAGGTGGGACGAATGGTGACTGAGGACAATGGAACGTCACACTTCCGCCCGTTTGAAAAGGGCACAGGTAGTCGATATCGCAAGCTCTTCAGCACACCGCATGGCGAGGTGAAGGAGACCAACGGCCAAGTGATTGTCCAGTTCCGTTTCCCGAAGAAATACGGGAAAGAATACATCGAGACGCTTCTGCGTGAGGAGTCGGAGAAGATATTGGAGTTTATCCGCTCACGCGAAACAGAAACTAAATGGTAATCGTTATGAGTGTATTCACTATTTACTACAAGGATGGGGCGAAGATGATGCGCCCTGTCCTCAGTCGTGAGGAGTACCTTGCCCTGCGAGGTAGCGAGCGCCAGAAGGCTATTGTAAAGCTTGTTCGCGATGGTGATAAGTTGCAGAAGAACAAGCTGGTGCAGATGAACTACAGCTGCTTGCCCAATGAGGATGGAAGCCTGAAAGGCAGCAAGCAGCCATCGAGTACGGTAGGCATGGACATCGACTTCGTAGCTCCTTCGGACCTATCGCCCGAGGAGGCACGTGCTTGGCTCGAAAAGCAGATGCAAGGTGTGCCCGACCTGGTGATGGCGAAGCGTGAGGAGCTGGGACTGCTTATGCTTGAACGTTCGGCATCGAAGGGTTACCACCTGGTGTTCCGTCGTCGCGAGGACCTTTCGCAGGAGGATAACCTGCGTTGGGCAAGCGAGCTGCTGGGTGTGAAGTTCGATGAGGGTGCGAAGGACATCACGCGCGTCTTCTTCACCACCACTGCCGACACCGACGATCTGCTCTTCCTCGATGATGAAATTTTCGATGTTGCGAGCGTTGCACCGTTGCAGCGTTGCAGTTCGGTTTCTCCTATTTCGAAGTCTTCAAGCGTGCCGGACAACAAGGCTACGAGCGAGCCAGTCAAGGTGGAACCCATCGTTCACGACCCCAATGCCACCTACGACGGAATCCTTTTCACCATCATCATCGCAAAGTATTGGGAGATGTTCCATGATGGGAAGGAACCCGTTGAGGGTGACCGAAACGCAATGACCTTCGAGCTTGCTGTGAACTTGCGTTCCATCTGCGACTATTCGCTGGAGAAGTTGCTGGCCGTGATTCCCAACTATTGGGGCGAAGCGGGAACCGACGAATGGCGCAAGACCATTGAGAGCGCCCTCAAGGAGCCGCGCAAGGGTATGCCCTACCGCTTGAGACAGGTACTGGCTTCGCTGAAGAACAAAGCAGCTGCGAAGGCTTGCGGAGGCACTTTGACCACGCCACCGCCTATGCCGACCCGCTTGCCCCAACCCATCAAGCTGCTGACGAGCAAGGTACCCTGGTTCTACAAGCCTGCCGTTGCGAATGCCGTATTTCCTGCATTAGCAGCTCATCTTCACGGAGTCAAGTTCCGCTATTGGGACAACGTCGAACACGAAGCCACCTTCATGCACGTGCTCATCGGCCGTCAGTCGATAGGCAAAGGTTCGATTAAGAAGCCCATCGAGTTCATCATGGAGGACATCCGTCAGCGCGACATTCCAAATCGTCAGCGCGAAGCCGAATGGAAGCAGAAGAACCCCAACGCCAAGCAGAAGAAGGACCCGCGCCCGACCGACATCTGCATCCAGATGCTGATCGACAACCTAACGGATGCCGTCTTCAACCAGCGCATCGTCGATGCCAACAACAACGGCGAACGCTACATCTACACCATCGTGGATGAGATCGAGGCGCTTAAGAAGGTCACTTCGCGCGGCAACGTCGATGAGGTGGGCCTCCTGATACGTAAGGCATTCGACAACTCGCTGGCAGGCCAGGAGCGCGTGGGAGCCGATTCGGTGAGCGGCATTGCTCCGCTTCGCTGGAACTTCAACGCTTCGACCACACCACCCAATGCACGCAAGTTCTTCTTCAAGATGGTGAACGACGGCACGATAAGCCGCCTCGACATCTCGACCATCATCCTCAATGAAGACAACGACGATGTGGCTCCCATCATGGGCATCTACGACCAGAAATTTGCCGCCGAGCTGAAACCCTATATCGACCGGCTGGAGGCCGCCAACGGGCTCATCGAATGTCCGCAGGCAAAGAAGCTTTCGCTCGAGATGAAAAGTCAGAACAATGAAACGGCACGCCTCTATGAATCGGAAGCCTACAAGGTCTTGTCCTATCGTGCCAACGTCATTGCCTGGCTCAAGGGAATGGTGCTCTACGTGGCTAATGGCTACGTCTGGAACAAGGCGATTGCCGACTTCGTGGAATGGTCGCAACGCTACAGCCTTTGGTGCAAGATGCTCTACTTCGGCGAGCAGCTCGAAAAGGAACTTCGCGAGGAGAAGGAGATGCAGCAGCAGTCGGGGCCACAGAACCTGTTGAACCTACTGCCCGACGAGTTCTCGCGCGAACAGTACCAGCAGATGCGCCAAAGCCATGGCCTCACCGGAAACGGCGACAGTACCCTACGCTCGTGGGTACATCGCAAGTACCTCGTCTTCGATGAAACATCGGGCACCTACTGGAAGACCGATGAATACAAACGCAAATTCGGTGGTAACACCTGATTCTACAAATGTAACGCCCGGGCATCGTTGAAGTCGAGCGCCATCTATATCGTCGATGGCAAGAAGGTGATTGTAAAATAAGCCTTTGAATGATACAATTTCTTCAGCCGGTGAGGATCGCTTCATCGGCTGATATTTTTATTCACATCGCTATGAAAAAACATAATTTTAGAACAAAATCAAACAAAAAAGGAATATTTATTTATAAATAATGTAAATTTTTCGACGTTGATTTTGCCATGTCGGAAATTATCCGTAATTTTGTCCCCAAATGAACACACTTTTTTAACTTATTCTTATTAAATCATGAAGAAAACTTTACTTCTTACGATTGCTGCAGTAGCCCTGATGAGCGCTACTGAGGCTAATGCTGAGTTCAGGAAGTGGGACTTCACCAAGTGGAGCACCGCTACCATCAACAATCTCCAGGCAGGCGCCTTTGCCAACGCCAACTCGATTACCCCCGAATCGGGATGGTCAGACGTGGAGAAGACTTCTGGCACCGCTCCTACCGATCTCTCGGCAGGCAACTGCTTCTGGGAGAGCACCGCACAGGGCAACGCTGCAGGTGTGACCTTGACCGCCAACGGTGAAACCATCGCCGAGCTCGAAGGCCTGCTCTACACCAACACCGCTGCTCGTTCGCTCGCCATCGCCCTCAACTACCAGGGCCCATTGAGCGACGGATTCGGCCCTTACAACGGCCCAAGCTACCTCTGGTTGGGCAGCAAGACGAAGAACTACTTCGTCATCCCCAACGTGGCTGTTGGCGAAAAGATCTACATTGGTGTCGAGAGCCACAAGTCAACCGAGGCACGTGGCGTTGAACTCTACGTCTACACTTCGAACAACGCCCTTGGCACCAAGATCCTGGGCGAGGACGGCGCTGAGGCTCCTGCTGTGCCCATCGACTACACCGACCAGGTATGGCAGGTGCAGGAAGGCCTGGAGGATACCCCCAACGAGGACGGCACCTACAACATCGTGATCCGCAACACCAACGGCTGCCACCTCTACTACATCCAGGTGGGCGAAGACCAGGGTTCGAGCATGGAGGACATGAATATTGCTTACCTCTACGACAGCTCCTACAATGGCTATAAGGTTGACGGCACACCCGCAGGTTATGCTGCCGACGGCGGCCTTGACGTGGATCCCGTCTACATCACCCTGATGGATTACAACGTAACTGCCATCGACTACAACAGCGAAGAAGTAAAGGCCATGACCAGTGCCGAGCTCAACGACTCACTGCTCAACTTTGATGTTGTAGTAGCAAGTGAGGCTGTTTCGAGCGGCAACACCTATGCCAAGGGTCTCGTGGACATCATCAACAAGGTGCCTTTGCTCAACCTCAAGTCGTTCATGTACAAGAAGGGCGTATGGAACTTCGGTGCAGGCTCGAATCCTTCGCCAAAGGCCAACAGCATCACCGTGGCTGAGGATTACCTCGAGGATCCTCTCTTCGCCGACGTGACCAGCATGGACGAGAACGGCACCATCCAGCTCTTCAAGAGCAATCCAGAGGACATCACCGCAGGTAACCTCGTACAGGGCTACACCGTGACCGAAGGCTCGCTCATCGCCGAAGACGCCGTGATTGCTACCGTAGGTGATGGCATCAACGCTATCCACAGCCATGGCACCAAGAACCAGTACATGCTCATCCCATTGTCGAGCGACCACCTGCTTGCCGATGGTGACTTCAACCTCACCGACGATGCTCTCACCATCATCCGCAATGCCGTGAACATCCTCGCCGCCACCAAGAGCAAGGTACAGAATGCTGCCATGCCTATCATCTCGCAGGAGCCTGCCGATGGCGTGACTACAGTAAGCATCAGCTGCGTTTCGCCAGGTGCTACCATCTTCTACACCACCGATGGCACCGACCCAACTGCTGCAAGCACCGTTTACACCGAGCCATTCGAAGTTACCGAGGACGGCCTCGTAGTGAAGGCATTTGCACAGGCTCATGGCTATAACGATTCGAACATCGCTACTGCTACCATCACCGTGAAGACCCAGGCAGAGGCTCCAAGCATCGACATCAAGGAGGAAGCTGGCCAAACCGTAGTTACCCTCACCGGAGAAGAAGACACCAATATCTACTTCAACTTCCAGGGTCTCACCGCTTCGGCCACCTCACAGCTCTACACCGAGCCCATCGTTCTGACCGAACCTGCAACCATCACCATGTTTGCTGAGAGCGCCACCAAGTTGACTTCGCCTATCTATGACGCTGACATCGAGGTTGCCGGCATCTTCCAGCCTATCGACACCGTGGCTCACTTCAACGCAGGTCAAACCGACTGGTACGACAACGTAGTCATCACAGTGGGTGAGAACAGCTATGGTGCAGCTGATGCAGTCAGCGAGGGCATCGCAAGCGGTAGCGCTTCGGCCATCTACTACTTCGGCAAGAGCGCATGGAACTACTACAGCGACGTAGTTGACCACACCGAGATCGTTTACGACGAGGACGGCGTAACTCCTTTGAAGGACATCAACGGCAACGACTCCATCAAGACCATCTACGTTCCTGATGCAGCTGCATTCCGCAAGATCACTTCTACCACCGACACCCAGTGGACAATCGAAACCGAGGGTCAGGTAGTAACCGGCGAAACCAACCTGAAGCCAGAAGTTGGCGTAGGCAATGGTGCTACTGGTCGCTTTGCTGAGACCGCATTCGATGCTATCGGCACTCCGACCAACGGCGTAGTTGACTTCGGCGGCAAGGTATCGGGCGAACCCTACACCATGCGCGTTGTCAGCAACGAGAAGTTTGCTGCTCCATTCGACGTAGTTGTTTACCTTGGCAACGGTTCTACCGGCTCACCCAACATCGAGATTCAGGTTTCGGTCGATGGCGAGAACTGGACAAAGATCGGTGACGTGAACTTCTGCACCACCCAGCGCTACTGGAAGAAGACCCGCGTACATCAGGGCGAAGAGGGCGAATTCTTCGTTCGCCTGGCACAGGTAGGCGGCAGCAGCAAGGCTCAGCTCTACGACGTACTCGTCATCACCACCACTGCCGAAGTCGGCATCGAGGAGATCAGCGAGGACAACGTTCGCAGCAAGCAGCAGATGTTCGACCTCTATGGTCGTCAGATCCAAGCTCCAGCAGCCGGACAGATCTTCATCCTCAACGGCAAGAAGGCTGTTCAGTTCTGATAAATTTGCAACGTCTTTATAGCAATCGCACGGGGTCAATGCCTCGTGCGATTCTTTTTTATTTTTTTATTTTGTTATTTTTTCTTTTTCGTGTATCTTTGCACAGAATTAGAAGATACAATACTACGCCGTCAGTTCTGCAGCTTGACCCCTGCGGATTGAAAGGGAATCCGGTGAGAATCCGGAACAGTCCCGCTGCTGTATGTCATCACTAACCCACGGGCCTCGGCATGTCACTGTCCATGTTAACAGACGGGAAGACTGCCCAAGGGGATGACGAGTCAGAAGACCTGCTGACGACTGCCCAGGTTCTCGAACCTTTCGGAACCCCAAGCCTCTGGCTTGGAAAATCCTGCGATCGACAGGAGGGCGAATGTTCAGTTAACGCAACAAGAATGAGACATCTGATGCGTATCGTCCTGCTCATATTTTTGGGCAGCGTTGGACAATGGATTACTGCCATTGCCCAGGATTCGGTGCGCGTGATTGACAACGTGACCGTTCGCAGCAAAATCAGATACCACGAGACAATTATGCCACAAACATTGAAGGGCGAGGACCTTGAGAAAGTGAATGCCCACACTGTGGCCGATGCCCTGCGCTTCATGAGCGGCGTACAACTGAAGGATTATGGAGGTATCGGAGGTTTGAAGACGGTGAATCTGCGTTCCTTGGGGTCGCAGCACGTGGGCATCTACTACGATGGCATCGAACTTGGGAATGCACAAAACGGGGTGATTGACCTTGGCCAGTTCTGTTTGGACAACATCGAGGAAGTGAGCGTCTATCAAGGGCAGCGCTCGGCGATTATGCAGACGGCTTCCGACTTTGCAAATGCCGGCAGCATCTATATCAAGACGACGAGTCATCTGGGCAACAGGGCAAAGAGGGAACGTGGCAACGAAGCAACGAAAAGTCATTATCTGAAAACAAAGATACAATCGGGATCTTCGAATCTATTAAGGCTTTCGGCATTATTTGAGTCGAATTTAACCAAAAACTTACTCTTGTCTGCGAATGCCGAATGCCTTTTGACGAATGGCAAATACAACTTCCGATATCGTCGTCGCAACCACGATGGAAGTAGCGCCTACGACACCACGGCAACGCGGCAGAATGGTGATGTGCAGGCACTTCGAGTTGAGGTGAACCTCTATGGAAACATTGTGAACGGACATTGGCAGGCAAAAGCTTATACCTACCATTCGAATCGCGGCATTCCGGGCGCCATCGTCAACAACGTGTGGCGACGTGGAGAACGTCAGAGCGATGACAACACTTTCGTGCAAAGTACGTGGCAGAAGGATGTGAATCCGATTTACACGCTGCGCGCCATGGCAAAATATGCCAATTACCGCACACATTATTTAAATAAGGATACGACGCAAATGATGGTAGATAACAACTATCGTCAGCAAGAGGCGTATCTGAGCCTTGTGAATGTCTTTGAAATTGCGCCGTGGTGGAGTGTATCGTTGAGCGATGATATGCGGTGGAATTATCTCGATGCCGATATGCCGCTTTTCGTTCATCCGACACGATGGTCAATACTCAGTTCTTTGGCGACAGCGATGGATTTGAACAAGGTGCAGCTGCAGGGCAGTATTGTCTTTTCGCAGTATTTGGATAGGACAAGAGCGGAGGCTTTTGCTTCGGATAAAACAAGACAGGAGGCTTATGCTTCGGATAAATCAGGAACAGGTACACATAAGCAATCAATCAACAGCTTGACCCCTGCCCTATTTGCACGCTATCGACCATTAGAGATTCTGCAGATATCCGGTTTCATCAAGAAAAGCTACCGGATGCCCACCTTCAACGACCTTTATTACACCAATATCGGCAACGCATTTCTTCGGCCAGAATCCGCCATCCAGTATGACCTCGGCGTTCGTGTTTTTGGTAAAGCCAAGCTTGGCTTTAACGACAACGCAGCCCTGACCGGAAGCCTGGAAGCTCACCTCTATCACAACTCCGTACACGACAAGATCGTGGCATATCCCAAGGGGCAACAGTTCCGATGGACGATGCTCAACCTTGGACGTGTGCATATCGACGGCATAGATGTGCAAGCGCAAGGATCGTGGAGGGCTTTAAAAAACCTGCGTCTTTCGTCAAGATTGCAATACACCTATCAAAGAGCGCGTGACGTAACCGACAAGGCAACATCCTATTATGGCGACCAGATACCATATACCCCCTGGCACAACGGCTCGGCAACGCTGATGGCTGATTACAAGGCTTGGGACCTTGCCTACAACTTCGTCTATACGGGCGAGCGTTATTGCCAGCAAGAGAACATCCTTTACAACCACGTTGAGCCTTGGTACACCAGCGATGTTCACCTTTCGTGGAGGCATACTTTCGACCGCACGCTATGCAAGGCGACCTTGGAAGTCAACAACCTCTTCGACCAACAATACGACGTGATCATCAACTACCCGATGCCCGGGAGAAACTTTAACGTGACAATTCAATGCGAATTCTGAAACTATTGCTTTGGCTCCTGCCTCTAAGTCTGTTCTCGTGCCGCGAGGATGAATATGTCACGTATATGACTGACGAAGACACGGGTGCTGCTTCTGTCGAGGAAACACATTTCGACGGCCTTTACATCCTCAACGAAGGCAATATGGGATCCAATCGCTGCACCTTGGATTACCTCGACCTCAGTGGAACGGATTCGACCATTCATTATTATCGGAACATCTATGCCGAGCGCAACCCTTCTACCGTGAAGGAACTCGGCGATGTAGGCAATGACATCGGCATTTACGGCTCGAAACTTTGGATAGTGGTGAATTGTTCGAACAAGGTGGAAGTGTGTGAAGCACGTTCGACGCGTCGTTTCGGGCAAGTCAATATCGACAACTGCCGCTACCTGGCTTTCGATGGAGGATTCGTCTATGTAAGCAGTTATGCAGGACCCGTGCAAGTTGCCGAGAATTGTCCCTTGGGACGTGTGTATAAGGTCGATACATTGACCATGCAGAAGGTCGATTCGGTGGTTGTTGGCTATCAACCCGAAGAAATGGCCATCGTCGATGGAAAACTCTATGTAGCGAACAGTGGCGGGTATCGCGTACCACTTTACGACAACCGCATCATGGTCATTGACCTTACTACATTTCAGGTCATCAAGGAAATTGAGGTGGATGTCAATCTGCATCGTTTGCTTGCCGATTCGCATGGACAGCTCTGGGTTTCGACACGAGGCAACTACTTCGACGTCTCGCCAGCTCTCTATTGCCTCAGGGACGATAAGGTAGTGGCAAGATTGGAGATACCCATCAGCTCGATGACGATTGTCGGCGATTCGCTCTACTATATCGGAACAACATTCAGCTATGCCGATGGAGGTTACAAGAAAGACTTTGGCATTGTTGATGTTGCGTTGCAGCGTTGCAGCGTTGCAGTTACTTTTGAAGCACCCGAAATAAAGAATATCACCCTGCCCTACGGCATCATCGTGAATCCCCATGATCGAGACTTCTACATACTGGATGCCAAGAACTACGTTTCGAGCGGAGAGCTGCTCCATTTCGATGCCGAAGGCCATTTCCTTTGGCGAGTTTCGACAGGGGATATCCCTTCAAGAGGGGTGTTCCTGGAAAGCAAATAAAAGACAATATTTCCTATAGTTACTATAATTACTATAGTCACTATAAAAATCAAATAGAATGAAAAGATTATTATTGATAGTTTTCGCAGCCCTTGCCCTATCGTCTTTGGCTCAAAACAACCCATACATATTGGCTGTTGATGAGTATGTCCCCGCCCCAGGACAATTCATCAACACCATGCCCGAATATGTAGAGGGCGACAATGCCGAATCCATGGCGCAAAAATGCACCGAATATCTTGCCAACGACGCAGGAAAGACGGTATGTTTGGGCGCTTGGGGTGGATACATCACCTTCCATTTTGACCACCCCATAGTGAATGTTGAAGGCACGATGGACCTCTACATCAAAGGCAATGCTCATACAGGGAATGCAGAAGCCGGTATCGTGATGGTGAGTCAAGACGCGAATGGCAACGGTTTGCCCGATGACACTTGGTACGAATTGAGTGGTAGTGCCGACGAAGATGACTTCGGTGTGCGCTATGACTACGAATTGGAATATACAAGGTTAGGCGATTCGCTCGATGTGGCTTGGTCGAACAATTTAGGCAACGCAGGTTTCATCAATCGCAACCCCTTCCATCAGCAGGATTATTTCCCGGCATGGATAGAATCGCCGCTCACTTTCAAAGGTACATTGCTACCCGACAATGCTACGGATACCAGTGGGAATGGCAGTTATTGGGTGCTCGAACCCTATCGCTTTGGCTATGCCGACAATCTGCCCAATACCGACACTTTGGGTTGCTCATTCAATATCGATTGGGCAGTGAAACCTTTGACGCGAGAGGCCGTCAAATTGAAATATGTCGATTTTGTCCGAGTATATACTGCCCTTCATCAGGATTGCGGATGGATAGGCGAAACATCTACAGAAATATCAGGTGCAGAAGACCTTCACCCGGATGCTGAACTTCCTGCCGGCATCGAAACAATCTCGCTGCCCCGAAAGGAGATTCATTCTTCATTCGACCTCCTTGGGCGAAGAACAAGACCCGAACAACAAGGCTTCGTCATCCAAGGAAACAAACTCATTCTAAGGAGATAATTATTCTATAGTCACTATATTATTTATAGTTACTATAAACACTATATACACTATTAACAACTTAAAAACAAAACAATGAAAAAGATTTACATCAGTTTGCTTTGTGCTGCAATGGTCAGCACAACGAGTTTTGCACAGAGTGTTGCCGACTTCGAAGACCTTGGACTTGCTGCCGAAAGTTTCTGGAATGGTGCAGATGGCTCAGGTTCATTCACGAGTGGAGATTTCACATTTACCAATAACTTCACCGATTGGGGCGAGTATGGCACTTCTTGGGATGGCTTCGCCTACTCAACGATGACAGCAACGACCTATGCTTCGTTGGATGACCAATACAACAGCTGTGTCGGACATGGTGCGAATGACAGCAAAACATTTGCCGTGTTCTTTTACAATTCCTATGCCACAAACACACCAGCAGTCACACGAAAAGACGGTGCTTCATTCGAACCCCAAGCCTGCTTTGTAACCAATTCTGCATACGCATATACCTCGATGAAAGAAGGCGACGCTTATGCCAAGAAGTTTGACGAAAATGACTGGCTCCTCATCACCGCCACCGGTTATCTTGATGACGTAAGGGTGGGTACGGCAGAGTATTACCTTGCACAAAACGGGAAGATTGCCGATTCTTGGGAAATCTTTGACCTTTCTGGAATTGGCACCGTCGATCGTGTAGTATTCAGCCTTTCGAGCAGCGATAATGGCGAATGGGGCATGAACACTCCTGCCTACTTCTGCCTGGATAACTTCAATGAGCCACTGACTATTGATAATGTCAATTTGGTAAACAACAAAGAAGTTTCAGCAGCTACCTACAACCTGCAGGGTCAACGTGTCACGGAAGGTCAAGGCTTCATGATTCGTAATGGCAAAGTGATATTGGTTCGTAATCGTTGATGTTTTTCAATAAAAACACCGACAGAACTTAAACCATTCTGATTAACAATAGTCAAAATATTAATACATTACCTTATTACTATTGTTAAAACAAACCATTATGAAACATTTGTTTTGGTCATTTCTGTTCGTGTTGGCTTTTTCGGCATGTAGTACTGCTGAAAAAGAGAATCCCGTGTTAACTATCGAAGGCGGTCAGATTCAAGGCGTTTTGGCTGACGATCATCCCGATGTGTACGTCTATCGAGGCATTCCTTACGCTGCACCTCCCATCAAGGAGAACCGTTGGAAGGCTCCACAACCCGTTGTGCCGTGGAAGGGCGTAAAGATTTGTGACACCTTCGGACATCCAAGTTATCAAGCCATTCAGTATCCCGGCGGTTACTACACCGAGTGGGGATATGGCGACGAGGCTCCTTTCAGCGAGGATTGCCTTTATGTGAATGTTTGGACAAAGGCTCCTGGCCAGGTTGACAAGAAGCTGCCAGTTGCCCTATGGATTCATGGTGGCGGCTATCGTGAAGGATGGGGTTCTGAACCCGAGTTCGATGGCCAGGAATGGGGTGCCAAGGACGTGGTGCTCGTTTCGTGCAACTACCGTCTGGGCATCTTCGGCTTCCTCAATCATCCAGCCCTCGTGGAGGAAAGTCCCAATCACGTTTCGGGCAACTACGGCATCCTCGACCAAATCGAGGCGCTGAAATGGATCAAGAAGAACATCGCACAGTTTGGTGGTGACCCCGACAATGTGACCATCTTCGGACAAAGTGCAGGTGGCGGCAGCGTTCGCACCCTGAGCGAATCTCCTTTGGCACGCGGTTTGTTCCACAAAGCAGTCATCATGAGCGCTGGTGGTATCACCATCCCCAATCCGAACGGCAATGGCGTGATACCTGGCAGATATACTGGAGGTACACCCGAGGAAGCAGCTGCCTTGTCGAAGAAGATTTTCGATTGGGCAGGCCTGACCAACCTCGAGAAGATGCGTGCTGCATCAACCGAAACCGTCTTCGCCTTACCCAACATCTACGGACAAGCTACCGGCAACCCGACATTCGTAAGGTTGATGCCCTTGATTGACGGTTATGTGAGCGAAATGAGTTTTGACGACGCCACCCACGAAGGCACCTTGGCCGACGTCCCCTATATGATTGGCTACACCCTCAACGATATGGGCGATATGAGCGGAGGCATAGCAGAGTTCTGCAAGGTTCGCCAAAGCAAGGGAGGAAAGGCATGGGCTTACGAATTTGCACGTCCATTGCCCGACGATGGTTCGCATCCTGAAGTTACCGTACGTCTGAAAGGTGCCTTCCACTCATCGGACCTTTGGTTTGTGTTCAAGTCGCTTAAGCATTGCTGGCGTCCTTGGGCAAAGGGTGACTGGGACCTTTCGGAGAAGATGCTGACCGCTTGGACAAACTTTGCGAAATACAGCGACCCCAATGGTCCTGAAGGTGGCGAATGGGCACCTTGCACCACCGAGAATCCCGGCTTTATGGTGTTCAAGCTCGACGAAAATGATGTGGAAGCATCCTATTTCGGAGAGCCGGAAAAATCGCCGACACCAAGTGTCAATCCTTTTGTCATTCCAAAATAATAAATGAAGGAAACAAAATTTATTCTGATTTCATTTCTATCCATGTTGTTGCTGTTGAGTTGTCGCACTTCCCAACAGCAACAACGTGATGTTAAAATCGAAGGCAAGGGATTCGGCATTGAATATGCCGAACTGCTCGTTATGGAGGATTTGGGCAACGATAGAACCCTTTGCCGCATCCTTGACCCTTGGCGCACAGGAAGGAACATGATGCAATACCTGCTGGTGCCAAAGGATGACAAGGAATGGAACGCAGAAGTCGAGGAAACGTTTTCGTCGAAATACGGTGAATCTACTATCCTTCGCACACCATTGACACGCATGACTCTTACAACGGCGTGCCATACGTGGCTGCTTTCCCAACTTGATGCGCTCGACAATATCACAATCCTATGTGACACAGCATTCATCAATGCAAGTAATATCAAGGAGTGGATGCGTTCGCAGAAACCCGACGGGACGCCGACAATACTCGACGGAGGAACAGCAACAAAACCGAATGTCGAAGTTCTGATGGCAGGTCAAAGTGACGCCCTATGGATCAGCCCCTACGAGAATGCAACCTTGGGCAATCTTGACCGTCTTCCCATCCCCATCATCTATTGTGCCGAATATATGGAGGATTCTCCTCTGGCGCGTGCCGAATGGATGAAGTTCTACGGTCGCCTTGTAGGACGTGGAGATAAGGCAGATTCACTCTTTGATGCAGTCGCAACACGCTATGAGAAAATCTCGAACAACGGCAGCAACGGGAAGAAGATACTTGTAGATCTGCCCTATGGTGCGACATGGTATGTGCCTGGCGGATGCAGCGCTTCGGCACAACTTTACGAAGATGCAGGTTTCGTCTATCCCTGGGCAGACGATCCACATTCGGGCAGTCTTTCGCTAAGCAAGGAAGCCGTACTTTCGAAGGCTCAGGATTGCGACGTATGGTACATTCGCTACATGGACACCAACAAGGATTGGACCTTGGCTGACTTCAAGCGACAGAACGTGTTCTTCGACAAGTTCAAGGCAGCACGTGAAGGAAATGTGTGGGGTTGTAACACGGCATATTCCGACTTCTTCGACATCACTTCCTTCCGCCCGGATTCTTTGCTCGAAAGCTTTGTCAAGGGCAATGGCGCCTTCTATAAAAAGATAGCGGACAAATAGCAAATCATGCAAACTCGTGCAGTAATCTTCCTTCTCATTCTGCTCAATCTTGCGGCCGTGGCAGTAAATATCTGCTATGGCTCAATTCACATACCTTTGGAGGAACTCCTTGAAGAGCGTTGGCATTTCATCGTTTGGGAAAGTCGAATGCCTGCGGCCATCACCGCATTGCTTACAGGTTCAGCATTGGCGTCCTGCGGCTTGCTGTTGCAGAGTTATTTCCGCAATCCCTTGGCAGGCCCTTCAATACTTGGCATCACCAACGGCGCGAATCTGATGGTTGCTTTGGTCACACTGGGAGGTCTTCGATGGTCGATTACCTGGGGCTCATCTTTCGAAATGAAGAGCGTGGTGGTAATTGCCGCCTTTATCGGCTCATTCCTCGTCCTTGCCCTGCTTCTGTTTCTCGGGCGCATTGTCCGAAGCCAAGTCACCTTGCTAATCATCGGCATCCTACTCAGTTATCTCTCATCAGCCCTTATCACACTTTTGGGATATTATGCCTCGGCGCAAGGATTCCAGCAACTCATGCTTTGGGGCATGGGCGATTTCAGCAGCGTCAGCATTACAGAATTGCCTGGATTCGTTCTGCTGATAGTTATAGGTTTATTGGCATCACTGCTTTTAATCAAGCCGCTCAATGGCTGGATGCAAGGCGAGAAGTATGCCATGAATCTGGGAATTGACTTGCGGAAGACAAGACTAATGGTGCTTGGCGTTACCGGCCTTCTAACTGCCGTTACCACGGCTTGGTGTGGACCTATTGCTTTCGTAGGTCTTTCCATGCCTCATGTTGCCAGAATGTTGCTGAAAACTGATGACCATGGCAAACTTATGCCTATCACAATTCTCCTAGGCGGTTTATGCTGCTCTCTGTGCTTGTGGCTCAGTACACGCCCCGATGGAGGAACTTTACTTCCAATCAATGCACTTACTCCCCTGTTTGGAGTGCCTGTCATCGTTTATGTCCTGCTAAAAAAGTAGTTTTCAAATTACAAAATCGGGTAAAAAATTGTAATATTAACATTATTATACATTTTTAGAAGCAATTTTTTGAGCACAAAATGATATTTTCACTATCTTTGCGCATCAAAAAACATAAAATACCCGAAATATGGCAGGTTTTTTTGGTACCGTATCGTCAGAACCCTGCGTAACTGACGTCTTCTACGGAACTGACTACAATTCACACCTCGGCACCCGTCGTGCCGGTATGGTGACTTATGATCCCGAACTTGGATTCAAGCGTTCGATTCACAGTCTTGAAAGCACCTACTTCCGCACCAAGTTCGAAGATGAACTCCCAAAGTTCAAAGGAAACTCCGGCATCGGCGTGATTAGCGATACAGATGCCCAACCTCAGCTCTTCAATTCTCATTTGGGTCGTTTTGCCATTTGCACAGTTGCTAAGATCAACAACATTGAAGAGATTACAAAGAAACTACTTGACGAAGGCAAACATCTCACCGAATTTTCTTCAGGACGCATCAACCAAACCGAGGTCATCGGTCTCTTGATCATCAAAGGCAGAAACTTCGTGGAAGGCATCGAACAGGTCTTTCGTGAAGTTCGTGGCTCTTGCTCGATGATAATCCTTACCGAAAACGGCATCATCACAGCACGTGACTCGTGGGGACGCACTCCCGTCATCATCGGCAAAAAGGAAGGAGCCTATGGCATCACTTCCGAAACAACTGCATTTCCGAATCTCGGATACGAAGTAGAGAAGTTCCTGGGCCCTGGCGAAATCGTGAAAGTCACAAAGAATGGCTATGACGTGCTGCGCAAACCCAACAAGCGCATGCAGATCTGCTCGTTCCTCTGGATCTACTACGGATTCCCGACCAGCGACTACGAAAACCGCAATACCGAAGCCGTGCGCAATGCTTGCGGATTTGCCATGGGCAAGGAGGATGATACGGTGGTAGATTGCGCCTGCGGCATTCCCGATTCCGGTATCGGCATGGCAATAGGTTATGCAGCCGGACATGGTTGCCCCTATATGCGCGCCGTCTCGAAATACACGCCAACCTGGCCACGCTCGTTTACCCCAGCCAATCAGGAAATGCGTGACCTTGTTGCCAAGATGAAGTTGATTCAGAACAAGACAATCTTGAAGGGCAAGAAGGTGCTGTTCT
Source organism: Bacteroidales bacterium (assembly GCA_017519885.1). Lineage (GTDB taxonomy): Bacteria > Bacteroidota > Bacteroidia > Bacteroidales > UBA3663 > Liminaster. Next base: position 94,233 of record JAFWRO010000060.1, read on the forward strand.
GCGACGACTCGATTGTTCGCGGCACCCAGTTGCGTGACAATACTGCCTGTCTTTTCGAAGCAGGTGCCAAGGAGGTTCATATGCGTATTGCCTGTCCCCCACTCGTCTATGGATGCAAGTTCGTCAACTTCACCTCTTCGAAGTCCGATATGGAATTGATCACACGACGCATCATCGCAGAACTCGAAGGTCCCGATGCCGCCATGGATCCCGAGCGTGTCAAGGCATATTCAACCACCGACTCGCCCGAATACAAGCGCATGGTACAAACCCTACAGGATAAATTCCATCTGACCTCACTCAAGTTCACCAAGATGGAAACTCTTATCAATGCCATCGGCTTACCCAAGGAACAAATTTGCACGCACTGCTTTGATGGCAGTTCTGATTATACCCTTGAGCAAGCCAACCTTGACAATGGTGAACAACTCTATGTATTTGAACCACATCATTATTAATTCACATACATTTATTCACCTTATAATTCAAAGGACGTGACCCAAATAGGCCACGCCCTTTCTTTATTCTCGAAATTATTAATCGAATTCGAATAGTAATATTATTCTGGCAACAGGTTGTCGGCAAGTGACTCAATCACGTTACCATTGACCTTGAGATTGTCGAAATGGATATCACGGTAATGACCTTCTGTCCAGATAAGGCTATCGCAGAGGTTGCCACGCTTACCGCCCTTGACACCCGACCAGTCGCAATCCTTCACGTTGACATCGTAGATATTGCAGCAGTCGTCAAGGCCATTGAGGACAACAGCGTACTGGCTCTCTTTGCAAACGACATTGCGAAGATTCACGTTGCGTACAATAGGATTGTGTCCACGTTCGGCAATCTCCTTAGGATCGTAGTTGAGGTTGATACGAAGCACAGCCTCACGGCAACGGCCAACGTTGACATTACGTACATAAACATTCTCAATGATGCCGCCACGTGCAGAAGAGGTCTTGATGCGAATTACACGATCGAGATTGGGAGAATCCATTTCGCAATCCTCAACCCAAAGGTTCTTATAACCACCAGCAATCTCAGATCCGATAACTACGCCGCCATGACCATCGGCCATCGTACATTTGCGTACAATCATATTCTGCGAAGGGATGCCACGATTGCGACCATCCTGATTACGTCCCGACTTGATGGCGATGCAGTCGTCACCTGTGTGGAATACGCAATTCTCAATCAATACACGGTTGCAGCATTCAGGGTCGCAGCCATCACCATTGGGGCCATCATTATTGACGGTGACACCACGAACGATAAGATCTTCGCAAAGCAACGGATGGAGTACCCAGAAGGGTGAATTGAGCAGCGTAATATCCTCGATAAGGACACGTTTGCAGTTATTGAAATTGACAAACTGCGGACGCATACCATCCTCCTTGGTCATCTGACGCTGTTCCACAGGCACTTGGTTGGTACACCAATCGAGCAGACGCTGACGTGGAGACGTCTCACGAATATGATCACGTCCGGCTTGAGATATCATACCTTCCTTCCAACCGAAACGAGGAGCACCGCACATTGCCCACCAGTTGTCGTTGGAACCCTGGGCATCGAGTGTGCCCTTGCCGGTAAGGGCGATGTTCTCGGCATCGAGCGCATAAATCAATGGGTGTGCATTATAGCATTCAACACCTTCCCATGCAGTCTTGACAGCAGGATAATAAAGATCGGGAACAGTGCTGAACTTGACCATAGCACCATCGGCAAGGTGAAGGTTGACATTGCTCAAAATAGTGATAGGACCTGTGAAATAGGTAGAGTCAGGGATAATGACTGTGCCACCACCAGCCTCATTGGCTGCCTTGATGGCTGCATCGATTGCTGCTGTGGCAATGGCCGTATCGCGTCCTTCAACGACTGCGAGTGCACCATAATCCTTGATATTGAATTCCGTCGTTGGAATATTGGTCAACTGGATTGCATTCAAAACGGAATCACAACGTTGCCAAATGATTTCTTCCGGAGTCAATTTGGGTGAATTACAAGCAGTGAGTGCTGGCAGAAAAAGCCAAAATAAAACTTTTTTTTGCATAATTCAAGGTGTTTTTGTGATAATTAATCAAATTTTTGTGCAAATATAAAGAATTTTTCATACAATCCACCAATTATACAAAAAAAATTAGTATATTTGCAGCGAAATTTAAACTGAATTGCCCTTTTTGGCTCATATTATTGAAAATAATCACCTTTAATAAATAGAAAAATGAAAAAGTTCTTTACCGCTGCAGTTGCCATGCTTCTCATTGGCTTTGCAACCCTTCAGGCACAGATTCCTTCGTTCCAACTCAAGGACATCAATGGCAAGACTGTTGATACTGCCAAGCTTTCGAACGATGGCAAACCCATCATTATCTCGTTCTTCGCCACCTGGTGCCACCCATGCCTGCGCGAGCTCTCGAATATCAGTGAGGTTTATGAAGATTGGCAGGACGAAACAGGCGTAAAACTCATTGCTGTCAGCATTGACCAGGCTCAGAATGTCAACAAGGTGAAGCCTCTTGTCGATTCCAAGGGTTTCGAGTATGAAGTGCTCCTCGACGTGAATTCCGACCTTGCTCGTGCTTTGGGCGTTCAGAATATTCCGCACGTCTTCCTCTTCGATGGCACCGGCAAACTCGTCTATAATCATATCGGATACAAGGACGGTGATGAGAATACGCTCTACAATCATGTAAAGGAACTTGTAAAGTAATTTTCTAAATGCGTATTCTACACAAACTTTTCCTTTCATCTTTACTGCTGAGTTTCATACCTTCCCTCTTTGCACAAGACGGAAAGATGAGACTCAGCGGTTCTGTGCAATCGGATTGGCTCGTTGCTGAAAACGACGAAGCCATCGGTGCCAACAAAGATGATTACCGAGGCACTCTGCTCGGCAACACCTATATCAACCTCAACTTCGACTCGAAGTATGTGACTGCTGGTGTTCGCTTCGAAACAATGGAGAAGCCTCTGCCCGGCTACGAAAACCTAGCCGATACCAAGCCTTTCTATGGCACTGGCCTTCCCTACTTCCAGGTAACTGCCTCAAACCATAAGTGGATTGAAGCTACGGCAGGTACTTTCTATGAGCAGTTCGGCTCAGGCTTTGTTCTCCGCGCCTACGAGGAACGAACAATCGGTATCGACAACTCGATACTTGGTGGCCGCGTGGTGCTAACTCCCTACAAGGGCATTCGTCTGAAAATGCTTGGTGGCATTCAGCGTTATCATTTCTCTTGGAATGACGACAACCCAGTCTTTGGCGCTGACCTTGAATTGGAACTCAGCCAATGGAGCAAGGCTTTGACCGAAAAGGGGCACGTCCTTACCTTTGGAGTAAGTGGGGTGACACGATATGACGATGAGACAAAGCGAAACTTTAGAACATTCTACTTCAATCCGAATGAAAGCCAGCCAATACTTAACAGCCAAACCATTACATTAAATTTGCCCAAGCAGGTATCAGCTATGGACTTTCGTCTGCAATGGCAACATAGCGGCTACAACATTCTGGCCGAATATGCTATGAAAAGTCATGACCCAAGTGCAGACAACAGCTTTATTTTTCGCCATGGCTCGGCTCTTATGCTATCGGCTTCATACAGCAAGCGCGGATTCAGCACCATCATTCAGGCAAAGCGTAGTGAGGATATGGGGTTCCGTTCTGACAGGACCGCCTCTCCCACCGTTACAAGCCTTTATTTGAATCATCAACCAGCATTTGCTTACCAGCATACATATACACTGGCCACTCAATACCCCTATGCGACTCAAATGGATGGAGAGTGGGCATTCCAAGGAGAAGTTAGCTATCGCTTCAAGCGTAACACACCCATGGGTGGCAAATATGGAACGTTGCTTCGCCTGAATGCTTCACATATACGTGGCCTCGACAAGAAACCAGTTGATAATTCCATTCTTGGCACTGCTAGTACAAAGGGCTATGATGCCTCATTTTTTGGCATGAGTGATCAAGTTTATTATCAAGACATCAACCTGACGATGGAGAAGAAACTCAACAAGAAATGGAAGCTTACGACCATGTATATAAACCAACAGTACAACATGAGCGTGATTGAGGATGGTGCAAAAGCCGATGATTCAAACGAAATCGTCAAGACCCATATCTTCGTAGCTGATGCCTCTTATGTTCGCAATCCCAATTTTGCAATTCGTATGGAAGGCCAGTACATGATCACCAAACAAGATGAAGGCGACTGGGCATACGCTTTGGCTGAATTCTCCTTCCTCAAGGATTACATGATCTCTATCTCCGATGAATACAACACAGGAATTCATGGAGGCACAGATACTCATTACTTCAACTTCCTTGCTGTTTGGAACTACAAATCTAGTCGTTTACAATTAGGATATGGCCGCACCAGCGAGGGATTGAATTGTACAGGCGGTGTTTGCCGAAAGGTTCCCGCACAACGCGGCTTTACAGCCTCATGGTATTATGTCTTCTAAATTTTTAGTAATATGAAAAATATTATTCAAATAATCAGAAGTATCAAAACTTTTGTCCCAATTGTGGCTTGTTTGTTAATGGCTTCTGCGTGTGATGACATTGACGAAACGAATCGTGTTACTATTGGCAAGATGGAAGAATACAAGATTGAAGGCAATGATGTCACAGTGGAGGTTGATGGCCAAAGTTTTACATATACTGACTTACATAGGATTTTGATTGAAGATTTTACCGGATGGCGTTGTGTAAATTGTCCTAATATGGCCGCTTTTCTCACTAATATTATTGAGAATATTTTTCCTTCAGTGGTTGTGAGTCTTCATCCCGCTTCAAATTCATTATCTAACACTGACCAAGTTGCTTCTAGATTCAGCTTAAGTTGTACATTGGCTGATGAAATAGCCAATACTCTGGCTGGCTCTACTATCGCATCGTCGATGAGCCTTCCTGCAGTAAGTCTTGACCAAAAAGCCATCAATGGACAAATCCTTCAAAGTGGAGATACATTGACCGTATATAACACACTTCGCAGTCTATCCTTTGATCAGTTCTCTTCCTATTATGTCAACCATGCTCCATTTGTCAACCTTGCTATCAATGTAAAGAAGTCTTCTGACAATAACTATCTGCTTAGTACTCTTTTAGTGCCTGGTGCATATATAAACAAAGATGTCAAGCTCCAACTTTGGCTTCTTGAGAGTGGCATTGTAGCATACCAATCTACTCAAAGCGGCATCAACAGAGAATATGTGAACAACCATGTGCTTCGTATGGCAATCAACGGCAATCAGGGCGAAGTATTCACAATAGGCGACGATTATGTTATGAAGAGTCACACGCTCTCATTAGAAGGCACCAGCTATGTAGCCGACAATTGTAGTGTAGTAGCAATAATCAGTGACCCCAATACGAACGAAGTAATCAACTGTGTTGAAGTTGATCTTTAATGAATCTATTCTATCCCAGTCATGACATAGCATTGGCGCATGGCGTCAGACATTTCAATCCTCCTGCAGCTGCACTTCGACTGCAGGAGGATTTGGCATATCTCCATGAAATATGGAACCAACCATTCTTGAAAGGAGAATCCTCCATTCCTTTGCCTTGGGGATGGGATTGGGACACACGCGACCATATACATCGCAAATATGGTATCAAGATGCGCGATCTTCCAACTGATGATGACCTTGAATTTATTCGCAATATTTCTTCACGGAGAAGTTCGATATATTGTCTAGAAAGACTACGAGAAAGGCGAATTGATTTCACTTGCACAATGCCCCAATATCTTGATTCCGAAGACAAACTATGGAATTTCATTACTGAGAAAGATGCTGCAGACATTCCATTTGTGTTGAAGACTCCCTGGAGTTCTTCAGGCAGAGGTCTGCTCGTAAGTTTCTCAACGACAAGCAATGGTCTTGTGGTCAATAATTCGCGCACTCTTTTGATGAAACAAACACTTGGCACCATTAACAAAATGGGTGGAATTATGGGAGAAGAATGGATTTCCGACAAAGTTCAAGACTTTGCCATGCTGTTTTATGCATCCGATAAAGATGTTCGTTTCATCGGTTATTCTCTTTTCGATAATGACAAATCATCAGCCAGTACAACCTATCGACAAGGGTATCTGTTGAGCAATGACAAGATTGTAGAAAAGCTTTCTATCCCGAATGACCATCTTTCTTCCATTGCAAAAGCCTATGATGATTTACTTACCGAAATGCTTCGCCCTCTCTTCGGAAAACCTTGGCATCTAGGTTACCTCGGTGTTGATATGCTATCCTATCATGATAAGACAGAAGATAATGCAAAACTGGACTTAAAAGTCCATCCTTGTGTCGAACTTAACCTACGATGTACAATGGGAGTAGTTTGTCGTTTGTGGTACGACCAGCATAATTCAGAAGGCGTATTTCGTATCTTGCCGATGTTATCTAATCGTCACTTCAAAGCCGATTTTTTGCCAACTACATAATTGTATTTGACCTAAATTGCACAAAATTAAGGTAAATAATGAAGAATTTGGCTCTATAATTCGAGTTTTTGCAAATTATTTACTAAATTTGCCTCGATATAAATATAACTTATTAAGCAAATTGATATGCAATTTACAGCACAAATGATAGCAGGATTCCTGAAAGGTGAAGTCATTGGCAATGCCAATGCTACGGTCAGCGATCTTGCCAAAATCGAAGAGGGACGCGAAGGTTGTCTTTCTTTCCTCGCTAATCCAAAATATACAGAATACCTCTACACTACTGCATCGAGCATCGTACTTCTTGACAAAAGCATCGAGATTGACTCGACCAAGGAAATAAAGGCCACTCTCATTAAGGTCGATAATGCTCGTGCTGCTATGGGTATGCTCCTCAACATGGTGCAGGAAGCATTGAACCCTCGCAAGAAAGGCATCGAGCAGCCATCATTTATTGCCGATGGCGTCAAAGTTCCTGAGGATGCCTACATCGGAGCTTTCGCTTATCTTGCAAAGGGCGTGACTGTCGGAGAAGGCACACAGATTTATCCTCAAGTTTATTTGGGTGATAATGTCAAGGTCGGCAAAAACTGTATTCTTTATGCAGGCGTCAAGGTATATCACGATTGTGTGATTGGCGATAACTGCATTCTTCATGCAGGATGCGTCATCGGAGCAGACGGCTTTGGATTTGCTCCTGTCAACGGAGAATACGAGAAGATTTCGCAAATTGGCAATGTCATCCTCGAAGGTGACAACGAAGTGGGTGCCAACACGACAATCGACCGCGCGACAATGGGTCATACCATTATCGGTCGTGGAACGAAACTTGATAACCTCGTACAAATCGGACACAACGTTGTGACCAAGGAGAATAACATCTTCTGCTCACAAGTCGGTGTCGCTGGCACCACCAAGATTGGCGCATGGAACACCTTCGCCGGTCAAGTGGGTGTGGCTGGACAATGCGAGATTGGCAATCAGAATACATTCGGCGCACAGTCAGGCATCCCCGGCAACATTGGCGACAAGCAGGTATTGATGGGATATCCTGTGATTCCAGCACGCGATTGGGCACGTCAAGCCGTCTATTTGAAACGACTGCCAGATATGCAGCGCGATCTGCAACAGATAAAGAAAGAACTTTCGAACAAAGAATAATTCAATTATTTAGAAATGCAAAAACAACAGACACTCGCAGCACCTTTCACTCTCGAAGGCAAAGGTCTGCATACCGGCCTTAACATCACGGCCACCTTCTGCCCCTCAGAACCTAATACCGGTTATCGATTCCAGCGCATCGACCTTGAGGGTGAACCCATCGTCGAAGCCGTTGCCGACAATGTAGCTGCCACCAACCGTGGCACAGTTGTCAAGAAAGGCGACATCACGATTTCGACCATCGAACATGCCATGGCTGCCCTTTATTGCCTCGGAGTTGACAACTGTCTGATTAAACTTAACGCACCCGAGATACCTATCCTTGATGGTTCGGCTTTGCCTTGGGTAAAAGCTATTCAAAATGTTGGTGTGGTAGAACAAAGTGCCAAGCGCGAGATCTTCCGCATCATGAAGAAATATGAGGTAGTAGACGAGGCAAGTGGCGTGAAACTCGAGATTTTCCCCGACGACCATTTCTCTGTTACCACATTTGTCGATTATCCCAGCCCTGTTCTCAACAACCAGTTTGCTGTGTTGAACGACATCAACGATTTCGCTGACCAAGTGGCTGCTGCACGAACATTCGTATTCGTTCGCGAGATTCAACCTCTCTTGGCTGCCAATCTTATCAAGGGTGGCGACCTCGACAACGCGGTTGTAATCTACGACAAAAAGGTCAGCCAAGAAGAACTCAATACACTGGCAGCAACAATTGGCAGCCAAGCACCATCTGCCGAGAATCTTGGCTATGTACAGAAACGTCCTCTTCAGTGGGACAACGAACCTGCTCGCCACAAACTTCTCGACATCATCGGCGACCTTGCTCTCGTCGGCAAATACATTCAGGGTCGCGTTATTGCCACTCGTCCCGGTCATGGCATGAACAACAAACTTGCTCGTGTGGTTCGCAAGGAGATGAAACGCACCGAAGTGCAGGCTCCCGTTTATGATCCGAACAAGGAGCCAATCATGGACAATGTCGGCATCAAGAAGATCATGCCACACCGCTACCCCATGCAGCTTGTTGACAAGATCGTTCAAATTGAAGAGAATGACTTTGTTGTGGGCATCAAGAACGTCACCGCCAATGAGCCATTCTTTGTGGGACACTTCCCCGATGAACCCGTCATGCCTGGTGTCCTCCAGATTGAAGCTATGGCACAATGTTCGGGCATCCTGGTATTGAGTTGCGTCGATGAACCTGAACGCTATTCAACCTACTTCATGAAGATTGATAACGTAAAGTTCCGTCAGAAGGTTGTCCCCGGCGATACGTTAATCTTCCATGTCTCCTTCATGACTCCTCTTCGTCGTGGTATTGCCCAGATGAAAGGTTATGCATTTGTAGGCGACAAGATTGTCTCCGAATGTGAATTTATGGCACAAATCATTAAGAACAAATAAAATTATGAGCAACAACATATCCCCTCTTGCCTATATCGAGGAAGGTGCTCAGATAGGCGAAAATGTAAAAATCGGTCCATTCTGCTGCGTTTATAATGACACAGTGATTGGCGATGGTACTATCCTTGAAAACAACGTAACCATCTTCCCAGGTGCACGTATCGGTAAGAATGTACATATTTTCCCAGGCGCATGCATTGCTACCGTGCCTCAAGATCTCAAATTCAAAGGTGAATATACGACTGTTGAAATCGGCGATGGCACTAAGCTTCATGAATGCGTGACCGTGCATCGCGGTACCGCATCTAAGATGGTCACCAAAATTGGCAAGAACTGTATGATTATGGCCTATTGCCATGTGGCTCACGATTGCAATGTTGGCGATAATGTCATCATGAGCAATTCGGTGCAGATGGCCGGCGAAGTTGTGGTCGATCCTTTCGCTGTTGTCGGAGGAGGTTCACTCATTCATCAGTTTACCCACATTGGTTCCTTCTGCATGATTCAGGGTGGTTCTGGTCTCGTCAAGGACATTCCTCCTTACACTATGGTAGGACGTTCTCCAGCTAAATGGATGGGCATTAACACGGTGGGCCTCCGTCGTCATGGATATACCACAGCACAGATCATCAACATTCAGGACATCTATCGTCTCGTCTATGCAAGTGGTTACAACACTACTCATGCTTGTGAACACATCGAGGCAGAAATTCCACAAAGTCCTGAGCGTGACTATATCCTTTCGTTTATCCGCAACTCAGATCGCGGTATCATTGCCGGCAACATGTAATATCGATTCTATCTTATTTCATTTTAGAAATCTATGATATACCATTTTGTAGTTTTAAGCGACGAAGTCGATAATTTCCGTCGTGAAATAGACATCGATGCCGAGGCCACGTTCCAAGAACTGAACGACCTTTTGCTAAAAACTTGTGCATACAAGAAAGACCTGATGACCTCTTTCTTCGTCTGTGATGAATTCTGGGAGAAGAAGAAGGAAATCACGGCTGTTGATATGCATGATGATCCTGAGAAAGAACCTGCTCCATTGATGGAGCATACTCATCTGAGTGACATCATCAGCGAAAAGGATGCCAAGAACAAGCTTAATCTTCTTTTCGAATTCGACATCATGTGTGAGCGCTATCTCTACATGCAACTCAAGGAGGTACGTGACCACGAACATCTGCTTCAACCTGTCATCACGCTCGAAAAGGGCAAGGCTCCCAAGCAGGAGGGTGACATTGATACCATGTTCAAAGATCTCGATACAAGCGATATGTATGGCGATGATTCGTTCAATGATGACGAACTCGACCTTGACGGCTATCAGGACCTCGAAGACATTGAAAGCGGGGGATACTAAATGAAGGAATTCATATTAAGCAATAAAAAGAGCGAGAACTGCATCCTTGTCGGTCTTATCACAGGACGACAGAACGAGCAGAAAACGCAGGAATATCTTGACGAGCTTGCATTCCTTGCCGAAACGGCAGGAGCAATGCCCGTCAAGCGTTTTGTGCAACGTCTCGACACACCTAACAATGCCACGTATGTTGGTCCTGGCAAATTGCAGGAAATCAAGGATTACATCTTGCAAAAGGATCAGGAATATGATCAGATGCTTCAGGATTTCAAGGCAGAATATGGTGCCAACACACAGTTCCAATTCACTGGCACCACTGATCAAGTGGAAATCAAGACTCCCAGTGGAGGCAAGATGGTAGTTGAATTACCACCCGATCCTCGCATCGGTATGGTTGTCTTCGATGATGACCTAGGGCCAAAGCAACTACAGATTCTCGAAAAGGAACTATGCGTAAAGATTCTCGATCGCACCAGCCTTATTCTTGATATCTTCGCAAGCCGAGCACAAACAGCGGCTGCCAAGACTCAAGTTGAACTTGCACAATATCAATATCTCCTCCCCCGTTTGACAGGTCTTTGGACACACCTCGAACGACAGAAAGGTGGTATTGGTATGCGTGGACCTGGTGAGACGCAGATTGAGACCGACCGTCGTATTGTGCTCAATCGAATCAATCTCTGCAAACAATGGCTTGAACAAATCGACAAGCAAAAAGCGACACAACGCAAGAATCGCGGGAAATTGGTTCGTGTGTCATTGGTCGGATATACCAATGTAGGAAAATCCACTTTACTTAATCTTTTGGCCAAGTCGGATGTCTTTGCCGAGAACAAACTTTTCGCCACACTCGATACCACGGTTCGCAAAGTGACCATCGACAATCTTCCGTTCTTGATGTCCGATACTGTTGGATTCATTCGCAAACTGCCCACCCATCTTGTTGAGTCTTTCAAATCAACTTTGGACGAAGTGCGTGAAGCCGACATACTTGTACATGTTGTCGATATCTCACATCCGCAATTCGAGGACCAGATAAAGGTAGTCGAAGAGACATTGAACGACATCTGCCGCGACATGACGCAGGAAGATGTTCATAAGAACGATCGCTACGGCTACAATCGAAAAGACAAGAAACAATGGGAACGCACCCTGAAGGAACAAGGTCATCAGAAACCGACATTACTTGTATTTAATAAGGTGGACAATTATACTTTCACACCGAAGGATGCCGATGACCTTTCTCCAATGACCAAGGAAAACATCTCACTCGAGATGTTGCAAGAAACTTGGATGAGTCGAATGGGTGAAGGCAACTGCCTATTCATCTCAGCAAAAAATGGTACGGGCATTGAAGAATTGAAGTCTCGTCTCTACGAAATGGTGAAAGAGATACACACCAAACGTTTCCCTTACAACGACTTTTTATTCCAGCATTATGAAGATAGCGCTGATACAGAAGAGCAGGACCTCTGATATTGAAAACAATATCCAAACACTAAAAGAATCAATCAAGGAAGCTGCCATTAATGGAGCGGAACTGGTTGTGCTTCAAGAACTGCACAATAGCTTGTATTTCTGCCAGGTGGAATCGACAGATAATTTCGACTTGGCAGAACCTATACCGGGTCATTCCACCGAATTCTTTGGCAATGTGGCCAAGGAATGTGGAGTAGTTCTGGTAACAAGCCTCTTTGAACGTCGTGCTGCCGGACTCTACCACAACACCGCAGTAGTCTTCGACAAGGATGGAAGCATTGCCGGCAAGTACCGCAAGATGCATATTCCTGATGATCCTGCTTACTACGAGAAGTTCTACTTCACGCCAGGAGACCTTGGTTTTCATCCGATTCAAACATCATTAGGCAAACTTGGTGTAATGGTATGCTGGGACCAGTGGTATCCAGAAGGAGCACGCCTGATGGCACTGCAAGGTGCAGAACTGCTCATCTACCCCACCGCCATCGGTTGGGAATCGACAGATACAGACGAAGAGAAACAACGTCAACTGACCGCTTGGCAAACAGTTCAACGTGGCCATGCTGTTGCCAATGGCATACCAGTGGTTGCCGTCAATCGTTCTGGCCATGAGGTTGACCCAAGTGGACAAACCAATGGCATTGACTTCTGGGGGCATTCATTCGTTGCAGGGCCTCAAGGTGAAATGCTTGCCGAAGCAGGCATCGAGCCTACAACACTCATCGTTGATGTCGATATGAAGCGAAGCGAAAATGTACGTCGCTGGTGGCCTTTCCTTCGTGACAGACGAATCGAAGAATTTGGCGAATTGTCTCGTCGTTTTATTGATTGATGTACTTATTTTACACGATAAAGTGAGACTCCTCAAAATCCTCCTACCTATATTCCTACTATTTTGGACCATTCCTTTTGAAACAATGGCCCAAATTGCTCAGCGTCAATCAGGTATGTCCAACCGAGGCGATGCACGAAACAATGGAGGTGATGAAGGGAATGTTGAAACAGAAGATCCTTGTATTCAAAAGAGTGACGAACGTTATTGTTGGACACAAGACCCTATTACCGGCATCCATTATGACCAGGTGCCTGACACCACACACATTGGTTTGGCCAATCGTCAAACAATGGCAGGCAAATCCCTTGGACTTGTACACACAGGCAATTTGTTTGCTCCACATTATATCACAAATCTTTTCGACCGACGAAGCGATAATGACTTCCTTTTTGTGAATGCGTATTCGCTGTTTGCCAAACGTCCCGAAGATATTCTCTTCTTCAACACCAAGATACCCTACACCACAGCTGCATATCTGACCTCAGGTTCCAGCACGAGAAGCAACGATCGTCTGTTGCTTAACTTTGCAGGCAACATCAACAAGAAACTCGGAATAGGCACGTTTCTTGATTACGTATATGCCCGTGGTGAGTATATCTCACAATCCACAAAACCTCTTAATTGGACAAGCTACCTCTATTACAATGATGACCAATACAAGGCTTCATTGACTTATAATTTGAGCAACCTTGCAAATCAGGAAAATGGTGGCATCCAAGATCGTGAATATGTGCTTTATCCCGACCAACAGACATCGAACACATTCACGACGCCTTATACGATGCCCACTAATCTCACCGACACGTGGAGCGACAATGACGGTTGGAACATTCACTTCAACCACAGTTATGACTTGGGCAAATGGGACGAATACACCAATCCCGAGGATTCAACCGAAGTGCTGAATGAATTCACATCAATTGCTTCAATCTTCCACAGTGTGGATGTCGAGCATTTTAAGCATGTGTTCAGAATGAAGGAAGGTGCCGATGCGACTGACTCAGGAAACTTCTTTCCAAACAGATACATCAACAATTCAATTACTCAGGACAGTACATCCTATCTTAACTTCTCGACATACGCTGGCATTCGTATCAATGAGGGATTCAGCAAATGGTCACAGTTCGGTCTTTCTGCTTTCATCGGATATCAACGCCAATCCTATACGATGATGCAGGACACGCTCGACCTCAATTTCATAGAGCGCACCCACACATCAAACAATATCTTTGTTGGTGGACAACTAAGTCGTCATCAATCAAATCGCCTTACTTTCGACGTAACGGCCAAGTTCGGCATCTCGGGTGACAAAGTTGGTGACATTGACATCAACGGACATTTGCAGACAGTAATTCCAGCAGGCAAGGACAGTATTACTGTGCGTGGAATGGGTTATTTCCGCAATCAGAAGGTTTCCTACCTGATGAATCATTATTTCTCGAACCACTTCAAATGGTCAGAGGATTTCGACCCTGAACAAAGACTGAACCTTCAAGCCCTTTTACGATATTCATTGACAGGGACAGAAGCCAAAGTTGGCATAGAACATCTCAGCAATTATCATTACTTCTCAAGCGAAGACTATCTACCCCATGAATATAATGATATGATTGAGATTTTCAGTCTAGAAGCCTCGCAAAAACTACACTGGAAAGCTATACATTTCAACAATAGGGTCCTTTTCCAAAAATCCACTAAGGAAGATGTGCTCGCTTTGCCAAAATTAGTTTGGGAATCCGATCTTAGTCTTCGATTCGTTATAGCGCATGCTTTAACAACCGAAATGGGCGTCACCGGCTATTATACAACAAAATATTATGCTCCAACCTATCAGCCTGCAACGCAACAGTTTGCAGCACAGAATCAATATGAGTGTGGAGGTTTTCCAATATTCAATGGATACATCAATTGTAATTTGAAGAAAATCAAGTTCTACATAATGTATTCTGGTTTTGGAACCAAGATGTTCTCCAACGACACATTTGTTATGCCATTCTATCCGCTACAATCCACAAGGTTGGAATATGGTGTCATTTTCGATCTCCAGAATTAAGTGAATTATACCAAACATCTGGCCGAACAGGAACGTCTGTTGGCCATAGAATACGAGTACGAAAAAGAGGAATACCAGCAGCTATGCCAGCAAGTCGGCATCCAACGACGCATCAGGCAGGGCAAATGCTGGTATCCTGTTATGCTAAATCGAACATTCTACAATGCCCTAGATCAGTTCTGTATTGAACTAACTTGCCCCGATGAAATCCTCTCGCGTGAAGTTAAGAATCAGGAAACAGGAGAACTTGCTAACAAAGATATTGAATTCGAATTTGAACCAGGACGTCCTGTAGCCTTCTTTCGTATTGCAACCAAAGAAGATAAAGAAAAATCAATCTTTTTCCCTTACAATTGCCAGATTTCTCGCTATGATGGCCAGCGACTCCATGTGACGATACCTGGGCCACAAGTCGCACAGGTATTACGCGAATACGCTATTGAAGGCATGCTTGGTGTGCAATTATCATTCGATGCCACCACCTATCGTGTCATGCGTGAAGCTATACACGAGATGCAGACAACCGAAGACAAGAAACTTCTACATCTTCGATCTGTTCTGATTGGCAATGAGCAACCTGGTTTTCGTGTTGAACAACCAGTATCATTCCCTTGGCTCAATAGTTCGCAGCAAAAGGCAGTTCAAAAGGTTTTATGTGCAAGGGAAGTAGCCATCGTTCATGGTCCTCCAGGTACAGGCAAGACAACGACACTTGTAGAAGCGATTGGAGAAACTCTACGCCGCGAAGCACAAGTATTGGTCTGTGCTCAAAGCAATGCAGCAGTAGATTGGATAAGTGAACAACTACTGGCACGCGGCATTAGTGTTTTGCGTGTCGGGAATCCAATGCGCGTATCCGACAATCTGTTGGCTGCAACCTATGAACGCCAATACGAAGCACATCCTGACTATACAGAACTATGGGCAATTCGAAAAGCTATTCGAGAGGCAGTTGCCCGTTTATCTGGCAATCGTATTTCAGGAAGTGAGCGATCATCGTTGGGCAATCATCTTTCCAAGTTGCGCAATCGTGCCGTCGAATTAGAGATTCGCATCAACGAAGAAATCTTTGACTCTTGCAGAGTGATAGCTTGCACATTGATAGGTACTGCATCACGTGTACTTGAGAGGAAACATTTCCCGACACTCTTTATCGATGAAGCCGCACAAGCATTTGAAGGAGCTTGTTGGGCAGCCATACGTCATGCCGACAGAGTGATCTTTGCGGGTGATCACAAACAACTGCCTCCAACCATCAAGTGCAAGGATGCTGAAAGAGCCGGTTTGTCACACACACTGATGGAGGTGGTTGCTCAAAGCAAACCTTCGTGCGTCGAACTTCTCACCGTTCAGTATCGTATGCATCGCGACATTATGCAGTTTTCGTCCGATTGGTTCTACCACGGACGACTCACTGCCGACCCCGAATGTGCAGAAAGAACAATTGTTCCTATTGACCCGCCCCTCATCTGGATTGATACAGCCAATCTTGGATATGAAGAAGAACAGAACTCTTTGAGCCAATCACGTCTGAACACCAACGAAGGTATTCTTCTCGTTGAGACATTGAAACTATACATCAACGAAATCGGGAAAAAGCGATTATTGGATGAACGAGTAGATTTCGGTATTATTTCTCCATATAAGAGTCAGGTTCAATTGCTTCGTCGCCTTATCAAACATGAAAAAGAATTGAAGCAATTTCTTCCTTATATAACCGTGAATACGGTAGATGGTTTCCAGGGGCAGGAACGTGACGTGATACTTATCTCGATGGTCAGAGGTAATGATGAAGGACGTATAGGTTTCCTTAATGACCTTCGTCGAATGAATGTTGCCATCACAAGAGCAAGGATGAAGCTTATCATTTTGGGTGATACGTCAACTTTGTCGAAGACTCGATTTTATCGAAAACTCATCGAACATGTCACAAGAAACGGTCAGATGCTGGTTATTCCAGGAATGCCAAAGGAAGAAATTGACCAACCAATTCAGGAAAAACAATAAAAATAAACAAATTTATTCTAAAAAATTTGCATATATCTAATTTTCTTCCTATTTTTGCAGCAAGTTAAACCACTTAAATCTTTATTATTATGAGTAGAGTTAATTCAGTTCTCGCATTGTTGGGCGGCGCCGCAATGGGCGCAATCATCGCTTTACTTCTTGCTCCTGCCAAGGGAGAAGAAACCCGTGAAAAAATTTCAGAAGTGCTTCGTGAAAAAGGCATCAAGCTAAGCAAGGAAGACTTCAACAAACTCATTGATTCCATTGAATCACGTTTCCGCAAAAAAGACACTGAGGAAGCCGCAGTAGAAGAAACTGACGAATGACAGACTCAACCACCAAGAAAGTCAATGCAGCAGCACAACTCGTTGATCAAGTAAAGAGTTATGTGTTGCTTGAGAAGAAGTATCTCACCATAGATGCTTCCGAAAAGGCTACAAAGCTAATCTCCTGGCTTCTGCTGACACTGATTCTTATCGGTGTAGGTCTTCTTGTTTTCATGTTGCTGCTGATGACCCTTATTCATTTGATGGCGTCATTCTTTGGCAGTATCACTTTGGCATATGCTGTAGCTACCATCATTTGCGTCGCAGTCTTTGCTTTTATTTGGTTCCGCAAAGAGTCATTGATCGTTCAGCCCGTCACACGCGCCATCGAAGGCTTCTTGAAGCCAACTGACGATCCTGAAGCTGACACTGATCAAGTATCAGCGTTGGCACAATTACCTGATGACAAAAATGAGCTTCGACATTCGATTCATCTTATGGAGAAGGACATGAAGATGAGTTATGACAAACTCATTGCCAGAGAGCCTAAGAAGGATCAGACAATCGGTGAAAAGCTTGGTTTTTATGTCGATCGTGGTATGCTGCTATATAAAGGCATCATGTTCTCTTTGGGATTCATCAATATGTTACGCGGCAAAAATGCAGCTAAAACCAAGAAAGTGAAACCCAAGAAATAATTTATTGTTAATTGACAAGACCTATGGTAAAGCATATTATCCTTTGGAAACTCAAGGATGAGTTGACAGAAGCCGAGAAAACGGCTGTTAAGAAAGCCGCAAAGGAAGGACTTGAAGCACTTGTCGGCAAAGTGCCGGGGCTGTTGGAATGCAAACTGATCATCGATGGACGTCTTGATTCAAGCAATGCCGATATGATGCTCGACAGCACGCTCGAATCGCCAGAAGCTTTGAAAGGTTATGCAATTCATCCCGACCACGTGGAAGTAGCCAACACCAAGATCAAGCCATTTGCATGCGTTCGCACTTGCCTTGATTACGAATGCTAATCATTTTCCTTAATAAAAATCCCTTGATGTCGTAAACACCAAGGGATTTTTGTTATACATTCAGGAAGGTATATTTAAGAATGAACAATATAGCAAGAATGCACATTCCAATATTCAACTCCCGCCAACGACCGGCAAAGACTCGGATGAGGACATAAGATATCAAACCCAATAAAATGCCGTCCGATATGCTATAAGTCATTGGCATCAAAATGATACAGATGAAACTGGGAATAGCATCGATGTACTGTTCGATATGAAGTTTCTTGACATCGAGCATCATCGAGACACCGACAAGTATCAAAGCCGGAGAAGTCGCTTCTGGTGGAATAGACATAAAAAACGGAGCAAAGAACAGAGCAAACAGGAAACATATTGCTGCAGTGAAAGATGTCAAACCACATCGTCCGCCCACATTGACACCCGAAGAACTCTCGACGAAAGTAGTTACCGTAGAAGTACCCAATACAGCACCGACCGTGGTTCCAATAGCATCTGCCATTAAAGCTTGTCTAATTCGCGGGATATTACCTTTTTCATCCACCATTCCCGCACGAGTGCTAACTCCGATAAGCGTGCCAATAGTATCAAACATATCGATGAAAAGGAAAGTCAGAACACATACAGCCATATCAATACTAAAAACATGCTCCCATTCAAACTTAAACAATATGGGAGAAAGACTTGGTGGCGTATCGAAGATGGCAGAGAATCGCGTAACACCAATAGGAATACCAATGATTGTGGTCGCAAGGATACCGATAAGCAAAGCTCCAGGAACTTTCTTGACCATAAGTACAGATGACAAAAGAATACCAAAGCAAGCAAGAAGTACGGCTGGATCATGAAGATCGCCCAAGCTAACAAGCGTGGCATCATTAGGTGTGACAATACCTGCACTTTTCAAACCAATGAATGCAATGAAAAAGCCGATACCAGGTGAAATAGCTCTTCGTAGCACAAGAGGCATACAATCAACAATTTTCTGTCTTAGGCCTGAAAACGTAAGCAAAATAAAGATTATTCCTTCGATGAAAACAGCAGTCAGAGCGAATTGCCAACTATAATACATCGTCAGCACAATCGTGTAGGCAAAGAAAGCATTCAATCCCATGCCTGGAGCCAAGACGAAAGGTAATTTGGCATAGAAGGCCATCACAAGAGTTGCTAAGGCAGCAGAAATGACAGTAGCCGTAAACACTGCGCCCTGGTCCATACCTGCATCATGAAGGATGACAGGATTAACTGCAAGAATATATGCCATGGTAAGAAATGTGGTGACACCTCCCATCACTTCTTTCTTCACGGTCATCGTTGCAGGATCAAATCCAAAAATCTTCTTTAGCATAGTATCAAATTAAAGTTTAATTGTGTTGCAAAGATAATAATTATTTCAATAAGTTGGTCATTTGAGATGTTAAAGTCTCGAAAAAAATGTTGCAATTAGGAAGTCTTTAACAGTTTGACACAAACAATTCACATTTTTCGTTAACGAAATAAACATCAAAACGAATTGTTAGCTACCTTTGCAACATGAAAAAGGACATAGTCAACATATCAATACGTCAGATTGTAATTACTGCCGTCATCTTGTCTTCTTGCATCTCTCTTATGGCACAAAATGAGAGCGACAGCATACACATTTCTACAGACTTTCTGAACGAGCTTGACAACACATTTGGCTTCAAATATGAGAGGCCGAAGATTGCAAACATCAATACTATTGAAGCTATCAAACCCGACCGCGAAATGTTGCATCAATGGGTAAAGGATCCAAATGCCAAAGGGATAGCAACTGTATCAAAGTATCCAACAATAGTGAATATTCCAGGTCTTTCCAATGGTGAATTTGCAAAAGGGATCGTTGCATGGCGTTCGAAGAAGAATCCCGATCTTATGATTCTAAACACAGGAACCGGATTTGTAACATCAGGTCTTGATGTCAATGCATTTCTCTCACAATACCTGACCAAGGAAGGTCGCACATTGCGTAAATCTCGCGACCTTGCAGAATCGTGCAAAGACATTATGGACAAATTCTTCCCTATCAGTGGAAGTGCTCTCTTTTCAAAAGATGATTCCCTGGCTTTAGCAAATAAGAGAAACGATAAATAAAACGCATAGGACTTAAATGTCTTATGCGTTCTATTTTTAATCAATTATCTCATAAGGGACCTCTTCAATATCATCCGATTTGGAAGGATGCGTAATGAGTGAGCTTTTCCACTGACTATACTTCGTAAGTTCACCAGCAATCTTGGCAATCGCCCAAGTAATGATCGTGATGTCATCAAGAAAACCTAAAGGCAGAAAATCAGGTATTACGTCAAGGGGAGAAACGACATAAATCAATCCTGCCAAAGCAAGAATGATAGATGACTTATTGTATTCATGATAGCGACCATGTATAATGTCACTAACATAATCCGTCAACAACACCAAATCCTTGCGAACCTTCTTGAGCCCACCAGCCTTCATATAATTGCGTAGGGTGGCAATGACCAACAACACCTTGTTCTTGTTGGACAGTATGCTGTTCGACTTAGCGAACCACTTACCTTTAAGGAATCGATTTACAAAGAAGCTCATTTCTATAAACAATAAAATAATTTATAATATATAATGAGTGAATTATTCTTCATAATCCATAGCTAAGACGTCGAATCTTTACCATTCGTTTAAATTTGACCTCAAAATTTTTGAATTTTAGATTATTTTACTTATCTTTGCACCAAAATAACAAACAAAATAACTTTCATTTTTTATACTATGGAAATGAAATCAAGTTGTCCCAAGCTCTCAGTCGTCTTAAGAGTTTTGTCATTAATGACCTTCTTTTCTATTTTCTCTGCAGTTGATGCACAAGAGGCCATCGACCTGAGTGGCACATGGCAGTTTGCTATTGATCGATCGGCAAACGGTATCCGTCCGAAACAATACCGCGAGACAATCGAACTGCCTGGATCAATGCTGACCAATGGTAAGGGAGATGACGTAACACTTGAAACGCAATGGATTTCAAGCCTTTACGACTCTTCTTATTTCTTCAACCCGAAAATGGCGCCATATCGCCAACCCGGACAAATGAAGTTCCCATTCTTTCTGACTCCCGATAAGCACTATGTAGGCAATGCATGGTATCGTCGTTCCATCTTTGTCCCGAATGAATGGAAAGGAAAATCTGTAACCTTATATCTTGAACGCCCGCATATCGAAACATTCGTATATGTTAATGGAAAATCTGTAGGACACGAGATGTCACTTTCGGTTCCTCATCAATTCGATGTCTCCGAATATATCAAATTTGGCAAACAAAACACTATAGAAATACGCATCTACAATGGTATCGAAAATGTCTGTGTTGGACAAGACTCCCATAGCGTGACAGACCAGACACAAGGAGACTGGAACGGTATCGTGGGCACAATGGAATTGCGCACCAGTCCTCGACTCTGGCGTTTCCGTGTATCACCCGACATCGAAACAGGTTCGGCCGAAATCTTTATCAACGACACTGTATATTGCGTTGTTGTAGATGGCAAACATGCATACGAATGTAAAGGTACTTTCAATCGTCAACCATCCTTACCTCCTGTACTTTGGGACGAATACAATCCTTATCTCTATTCTATCAAGCTATGCTATCACGGTGACTCCATTCCAGTCACCTTCGGTATGCGAAAGGTAAGTATCGAAGGGCGAAATATCATGCTCAATGACAAAGTGATGAAGGTACGAGGCACTGTTGGCAACTGCTGTTTTCCTGAAACGGGTTATCCGCCCACCGATGTAAAATCCTGGGAACGCATCTTTGCGAAATGTAAGGAATATGGTCTCAATGCAATGCGTTTCCATTCTTATTGTCCACCCGAAGCCGCATTTATAGCTGCTGACAAGATTGGTTTCTATTTGCAACCCGAAGGACCTTCGTGGCCCAATCATGGTGTGAAACTGGGACAAGGAATGCCCATAGACAAATATCTTTTGGAGGAATGCAAGTCTATTATCGACCAATATGGCAGTCATCCGTCATTTATTATGTTGGCTGCGGGTAATGAACCAGCTGGCAACTGGGTGAAGTGGTGCAATATGTTTGTCAAGGAAATGCACAAGCATGATCCTTCCCGTATCTATGCAGATGCTTCTGTAGGTGGTGGCTGGGCATGGGCAGCCGATGCAGAATATCACGTCAAAGGTGGAGCTCGTGGTTTGGACGAATGGAAAAAGCAGATGCCGCAGTCTATAGATGACTTTTCGACAGGAATGGATCTGCCACGCAACTTCAAACCAACAGAAGAAAAACCTGTCAATACCGAACCTATCATCAGCCATGAAACCGGACAATGGTGTGCTTTCCCTGATTTGAAGGAAACGGATCAATACACTGGTGCATACAAGGCAAAGAACTTTGAGATTTTTGCTGACTTGTTGCGAGATAATGGAATGGCATCACAAGCTGAAAAATTCCTAATGGCAAGCGGTCGTCTGCAGGTTCTTGCCTACAAATATGACATCGAACGCAATCTTCGCACTTCTGACTACGCTGGATTCCTACTGCTTGGACTCAATGATTATAGTGGACAGGGTACAGCTCTTGTAGGACCACTTAATGTGCATTGGATGGAAAAAGGATATTGCACGGCAGCTGATTGGACGGAATTTTGTTCCGACGTTGTTCCCTTAGCGCGTTTTCCACGTTTTGTATTCTCTACGACTGATACCATTTGTATCGGTACAATGCTTTATAACGCGACTTTCAACACTCAGCAATATCCCTTGTTAGGTTATTCTATCAGCCAATCTAATGGCAGGACGCTGAAAGTAGGAAGTATTGAAACAGGAAAAGATATCATCTTTGATGCCTCTGCCATTACTTGTCCACAAAAACTGACCTTGTCACTAAGTGCCGGCTCTCATCACAATCACTGGGATTTTTGGGTATATCCAAATATTGATGGAGTCGACACACTTAATACAGGAGAAGATATCTACGAAACGGACACTCTCGATGAGAAGGCAATAGAAATTCTCGAGCGAGGAGGCTCAGTGCTGCTTGAATGTGGAGGCAAGATTCGTTATGGCAACGATGTGCGTCATAGTTATCTTCCCGTCTTCTGGAATACAAGTTGGTTCAAAATGCGTCCACCTCATACTACTGGCAGTTATATACAGTATAAACATCCCATATTCAAACATTTTCCGACCGAAGATTGGCAGAATCTGCAATGGTGGGAATTGGTCAACAATACCCAGGTCATTAACCTTGCCGAATTCCCTGCTGATTACCAGCCTATCGTGCAGCCCATCGACACATGGCACATCAGTCGCAAACTCGGCATGCTCATCGAAGCACGCGTGCTGAATGGCCGACTGATAATGACGACGATGAATTTACATTCAAACCTCGATCAGCGTTTAGTCGCTCGACAACTCAGATATTCTGTGCTTCACTATATGAAGAGCACAGACTTCAATCCTACACTGCAGCTCGACATCAAGACCCTTCGCAACCTTTTCGAAAACGAAGCACCTCGCGTTGATATGTTCACAACTGGTAATCCAGACGAGCTAAAACCCAAGTTAGTTTTCTAAGTATAACAATAAAATTACATTCTAAAATTTTAAACAAATATAATATGAAATCTAATCTTTTATTTCTTTCTCTTCTTATTATTGGAACGACAACGAATGCTCAAGTAAAAAGTTGGACTGCAGACAATGGTAATGGAACCTATACCAACCCTTTGTTCTACGATGAATTCTCCGATCCCGATTGTATTCGCGTTGGAGAAGACTATTATTTAGCTGGTACTACGATGCATTGTGCACCAGGTCTTGTCGTACTTCACTCCAAGGATCTTGTCAATTGGGAACTCGCGAGTTATTGCTTCAACCGGTGGTCTGATATCCTTCCTGATGACAAATTTAAGCTCATCAACGACAATCAGGTCTATGGACAAGGTGTATGGGCCCCTGTCATACGTTATCATGAAGGAAAGTTCTACGTCTTCACAAATGTGAATGGAAATGGCTTGCAACTCTTTATCTCCGACACGGCTTACGGACCTTGGGAACATCGTGCCTTAGGCGGACACATCTATGACTTGTCAGTACTCTTCGACGAAGGGCATGTTTATGCAATTCATGGCTACGACGAAGTAAAGGTAACAGAGTTTAAGCCAGACTTCTCAGGTTATGTCGAAGGTTCAGAACGCATCATCATTCCAAAAGGTTCAGGTATGGGAGAAGGACATCACGCATACAAAATTGATGGCAAATACTATATCCTTAGTTCCGAATATGCACCGATGGGACGAATGCAATGTGCTCGCAGCGAATCGATATACGGCCCCTACGAGACCACAGCCATCAGTGTTATGGAATCCTTGGGCACACAGAAATTTCCTCTTGTAACCAATGCAAATGACCCAAAGAACAAATGGATGGACGATGGTTACAAATTCACTGTCGTATCAGGTGGTGATAATGAATTAGGAAATGCGACTATCCATCAAGGCGGAATGCTTATGACTCCCAATGGCGATTGGTATGGATTGACTATGCTCGATTTCGTTGGCGTGGGTCGCACCACCTGCCTCTGCCCTATTACATGGCAGGATGGTTGGCCAGTGTATGGTTTGAAGGGAAATCCTGGACGCACACCACGAACTTGGGTCAAACCAATTGTCGGCGCAAATGAGACCACAACTGAAATGCACGGACCTTACGAACGTTCGGACAACTTCAATGGGAAAACACTGAATAAGGTTTGGCAATGGAATCATGAACCCATCGACAAAATGTGGTCATTGAAGAAAGGCAAACTTGTGCTACGCGCCATGGGTGCTCAGAATTTTCTCTATGCACACAATACGTTGACCCAGCGTTGTATAGGTCCCGTATCTATCGCGACTGTTACACTTTCTCCCAAAAAACTTAGAGAAGGTGATGTAGCAGGCTTGGCCATCCTCAATCTCCCATACGCATGGATTGGAGTTCGTCGATATAACAAACAGTTGCGTCTCCAATGGATGCAACAGGAAGACGGAATGATCGACGTGGGCACATTATACGAAATAGATCCGAAGGCTTTCAAGCAGGGTAAAGTATATCTCCGCATCTATGGTGATTTCGACGAGATGTGGGCAAAATTCAGTTACTCGACCGATGGAGTCAATTATCATGAGGTTGGCGAAGTACTCCCCCTTCCCTATCAACTCAAAATCTTCCAAGGTTCACGTTACAGTCTCTTCTGTTATCACACAATTGCACAAGGCAACAATATGCGACCCTCAGGAGGCTATGCAGAGTTTGATGACTTCGTTGTCGAAGAGCCTATGGCCGATCGTTCTGCGAACTTCCCGATGGGCAAAGTCATAACGCTCACCAATCTATCGAACGGCACACGATTCTGGGGTATGAATCGAGGCATCTGCCACAGTGCTGCTCCCGATTCGAAGCAATTCAACAGTAATGACTGCAAGTTCCGTGTTCATGATCGTGGTCAGGGACGCGTAGTCCTTGAATGTTTGAATGGAATGGGTTATGTCACGGTGACTGGTTTTGGCTTATCGGCTGACGTCCGACTGGTTAAGGAAGAATCAGAAGCAAGTCTGTTCCAATGGCAGGATATGCTTCGCGGTCAATGTATGCTGATGTCGCTCAAGACTCATCGTTATATCGGATGCACTCCCGATCAAGGCGAACCCTATAGCGCTGACTTCCCAGGTTCTTCGCCCAATCGCAAGAATGGCTGTGTATTCCAATTTGAGGTGGTTGAATAGTTAAAATTGAATAACGAAAAAAGGCAGGATTTCCTGCCTTTTTTCATAGATATTTTCGCCAAGCAAAGAATTTACGAGTTTCTCGATAATCGAGTTGACGTTGATTCTCGTATGCTTCTCGTTCGAAAGAAATACGAAGATATCCCTTGATGAGGCTTCTGGTTTGAATTACACGAACAATCCATTCTGTCACATAAAAGAGATAGAAAAAGACAAATAGTAATTCCCTTTGCTGAAGAGTATGAATATATTCATGGTTCTCATCGATACGCGACAGATGCTGTTTGGTAAAAATGATACCAAACAGGTTGATGGCGTACATGCCACGTCCAAAGGGAATCCATCTGTTATGAATTATCTTCATACATTATTAATTAATCTATAAGCAATCGAACCTGGAGGAGGGGTAATGGGGCATTCCCCTCGTGCAAACCATCGTGCATCTGCAAGTTCATCTTCCTGCAAGTGCAAGTCTCCTCCATCATACTCACAGGTGAATCCCAGCATGAACTGCGAAGGGAAAGGCCAACTCTGACTACCATAATAACGGATGTTCTTCACTTTGTAACCCGTCTCCTCCATCACTTCGCGTGCCACAGCTTGCTCGGCCGTCTCACCTGCTTCAATAAATCCTGCGATGCAAGCATACATCTCCTGATTACGTTGAACATGTTTCGCCAAAAGGATCTTACCGTCACTTCTGCTCACCACCGTGATGATGCAAGGCTCGATACGCGGAAATACAATTCGCCCACACGAGGTACATACTTTTGCCGTCATCTCTTCATGGTCTTTCAGACTCCCTCCACATGTAGTGCAGAAGCGCGTCAGATTCCGCCATGCGACAATAGCCTTAGCGCGCGACAGGCCAAGTGCTTCCTCAGGACTGTCGATATAGAAACCATGTCGAATGGTATCAACACAATATCCTTCGGGAAGATTATCTTTGGAAGATAGTCCAAGAGCACAGATATTCCATTGTTTTTCTTCGAAAAGGTCATACGAATAATTATTCCGTATGCTCCATTCCTTCAAATTCAATAGGTCCTGAAAGTCCAATGCTGAACCATCCGCACGAAGAACCTGTTCGCGATCTATCACTGCGAAACATCTTGAAGTGCTAAAAATAGGATTATTGACTATTGGCATCTTTATAGTAATTAAGAAGAGTTTGATAGGATTTGAGGTTGCAAAGATAGTTATATTTAGTGATTATACCAAATTTTTATAAAAAAATAGTTGATAAAGGGACAAATTGTCTCGTACGATTATCTTTGGCACAACTTTTGCTAATGAAGAAATGTAATTTGAATTTCAAAACATATAAAAATATATTATTATGGCAAAACAAGGTACAATCAATGTAACCTCCGAGAACATTTTCCCGGTGATTAAAAAATTCATGTATTCCGACCATGAGATCTTCCTTCGTGAGCTCGTCAGCAATGCCGTTGATGCAACCCAGAAGCTCAAGACAGTTGCACGTGCTGGTGACTTCAAGGGTGATGTTGAGAATCTCAAGGTCTATATCAAGGTTGATCCAGATGCTGGCACACTTACTGTTAGTGACAATGGTATTGGTATGACAGCCGAGGAGTTGGACAAGTACATCAACCAGATTGCATTCTCTGGAGCCACTGAGTTCCTCGAGAAGTACAAGAAGGATGGTGCCAACATCATCGGTCATTTCGGTCTTGGTTTCTACTCTTCATTTATGGTAGCCAAAAAGGTCGAGATTCGCTCAAAGAGCTGGAAGGAAAATGAGCCTGCTACCCTTTGGACCTGCGAAGGCGATGTCAACTTCACAATGGACGAATGCGACAAGGCTGAACGTGGTACCGACATTATCCTCTATCTCGACGATGAGAGCAAGGGCGAGTTCACCAACAAATACAAAGTAGAGAATCTGTTGAAGAAGTATTGTCGCTACCTGCCAGTTCCAGTTGTCTTTGGCAAGAAGACCGATTGGAAGGACGGCAAGGAAGTCGAAACCGATGAGGACAACCAGATCAACGAGACTCTTCCTCTTTGGGTAAAGGCACCTGCCGACATCAAGGACGAGGAATACCTCAAATTCTATCACGACCTCTATCCAATGGCTCCCGATCCATTGTTCTGGATTCACCTCAATGTCGATTTCCCGTTCCATCTAACGGGTATCCTCTACTTCCCAAAGATCGAGAACAACGAGTTCCGTCGCGACCGCATCCAACTCTACTGCAACCAGGTCTTCGTCACCGATCAGGTAGAAGGCGTAGTTCCAGAGTTTATGATGCTGCTCCATGGTGTTATCGATTCACCCGACATCCCGCTCAACGTAAGCCGTTCTTATCTGCAGTCCGACAGCAACGTCAAGAAGATTTCCGGCTACATCACCAAGAAGGTTGCCGATCGTCTTGTAGAAATCTTCAACGCCGATCGTCAGGAGTTCGAGAACAAATGGGACGACCTCAAGATCTTCATCCAGTACGGAATGTTGCTTGATGAGAAGTTCTTTGACAAGGTTAAGACCATTGCCCTCGTCAAGAACTGTGAGGGCCACTACTACACCATCGAAGAGTATCAAAAGCTCGTCGAAGGCAACCAGACCGACAAGGATGGTGAGCTGATCTACCTTTACACCAATGATAAGGTTGCTCACTATGCCTACATCGAGGCAGCCAAGGCCAAGGGTTATGACGTGCTTGAGGCAGCTGGCCAACTCGATATGCCTTTGATGAATCATCTCGAAGAGAAATCGATGCATTCAGACGACAAGGAAGCAAAGAAATGCCATTATCGTCGTATCGACAGCGACAC
The DNA here is from genome assembly GCA_017519885.1 of Bacteroidales bacterium. GTDB lineage: Bacteria > Bacteroidota > Bacteroidia > Bacteroidales > UBA3663 > Liminaster. The sequence goes on from JAFWRO010000060.1 coordinate 122,869, forward strand.
ACTTACCAACCTCATCAAGAAGGCCGATGCAAAGAAGGTTAACTTCACCGAGGCACAGAACCGCGAATATAATGCTCTCTTTGCAACACAGATTCCTGAGTGTGTCAACAATGAAGGCAAGGCCGTTGAATGGACCGTTGATTTCCAGGCAATGGATGAGACCGATCAACCTGTTCTCGTTTCGCAGAACGAATGGATGCGTCGTATGAAGGAGATGAGCCGTCTGCAAGGTGGTGGTGGCATGAACTTCTACGGACAAATGCCCGACCAGTACAACCTTGTGGTTAACACCGAGCATCCTACCGTAAAGCGCATTCTCGACAATGCAGCCAAGGAACTGACGTCGAGTCTTGCTCAAACTGCTTCCGACATTTCGACCAAGAATGACCAGATCAAACCTTTGGAGGAAGAGAAGTACAAGGCCAAGGCTGGTGAGTTCCCAACCGACAAGGACAACCTGCTCAACGAACTGCGCAAGGATGTCGATAATCTTAAGGCAACCGAAAGGCAACAAGTTGCCGACTACGCCAAGGGCGACAAGACATTGCGTCAGCTTATCGATCTCGCACTGCTTCAGGGCGGTATGCTCAAGGGCGAAGCACTCGCCGAATTCATTCGTCGTTCGCAGGAGATGCTGTAATCTATAAAAATCTAATTACTCGGAGTTCTCGGAGTACTCAGATTACTCAGAAAGTAAATGGACGGGAGGCCTTAGCCTCTCGTCCATTTTTTTATATCAGTAAAAAGTCTATCAAAAGGCTCACCAACAAGCCGCTCGTTATGCCATTGCACGGCAGCAATAGGCAACACGTTACTTTCAATAGCTTCAATGACACCATCGTCACTAAAAGCTACGGGTATCAAATCGCGCCCCAAATCCTTGACAGCTTGGTGATGAGTGCTATTTACCATAGTAGATTCAAGACCAAGGATACTTGCGAGACGTGAATCTGGAGAGATACTTACATTATGCACTCCCTCCCATTTTCTGTCGGGACATTGATGCTCGATAAATGTCAAAGGATTTTCCTTATTAGCCTCCCTCTTAAAAGAAAGGTCTTGCCAAAGCGTTCCTCCCAAAGCCACATTGATGACCTGCATACCTCGGCAAATGCCTACTATAGGCTTTTTTATCTTCCAGGCCTCTTCAATCAGCATCAGCTCAAAGCTATCACGATCGCGATTTTCTTCGGAATCAAAATCTGAGGGTTCGCATCCGAATCGCCAAGCAGCCAGATCTCCACCGCCTGTAAGCAATAGTACGTCGATAGTATCCAGCATCTGGCGACATATTTCTGGTCTATCAGTATAAGGAAGTACTACAGCGACATGTCCACCTCGACGTACAGCCTCGGCATAATTCCTTTGTTGGCTGATATCTCCATTATTACAAGTGTCAGCCAAACCAATAGTCAAAATATCTTTCATATATTATTATTTATACATCAAGACATCAATATCGACATCTGCATTCCATCCGGCTATTCGTCCACGATCGGAAACTTGCCGCAAGCGACATGATGCAGGAAAACCATTGGAACCATAGGAAGCAATCCAGAAGTCATACTGTTTGAGTTTGGAATTCTTGCCGTAAGCCATATAGAAATCGTAGCAGCAATAAACCATAGGACGATGTCCAGTAAATTTTTCCACTTGCTCAAGCCAATCGATATAGATGGGTTCGTATTTCTTGAATTGTTCTGGTGATATTTCTTTAGTAGAACCTTCGATGTCGAGAATGGGAGGGAAAGCGAGATTCACTTCCTGAATTTGGCTCACGTAGAGTTGGACCTGATCATAAACATCAGTTTTCATACTAATCACATGATAAGCACCTTGTGGAATATCCAAGATATCAGCCATTTCGGAATGGTATTGATACTGTCGGTCGATGATGGTTATACCTTCAGAAGCTTTCATGATGACAAAATCGACAGGAACCCATTGCTCAACATTCAAATCTGCCGACAATGTTCCACTTCCATTGACACAAATGGCCATTGCTCCCCAATATTCCGGCTGATATTTGGAAACATCGATGCCGAACTTTGCTTTATCGTATAGATTCTTGTCCCTTCGAATAGACTTCAAAGTCTTTGCTTTACCGATACAAACATCATTTTCCCAAAGAGTAAACGAAGTCTTGTGCTGTGCGTCACTTTCTCGAAAGACACCTTCCTTCTTGCCATCTTTCCAAGTCCCTGCAAGAACAGCACCACCTTCCAGTTGCATAATTCCAGGACCTTCAGGGTGATTGTTCATAACATTACCGATGAATAAAGCGCCATCGAATGAGTATTTGTTAGGAACAAATGGAGTTTCGCGTGCCATTGTCCAACGAACAATTGTATCTTGGATCATCTTCCTAGAACAAAAGAGAACAAGCGAAATCACACCCAAGCACAAAAACATAAAGATGATGAATCTTTTCCATCCTTTACCTTTTCGCGACTTTTTCTTCTTTCGTTTCGATGTCTTGGCCTTTGACTTTTTCTTATTGATCTCCTTCATAACAACTAATCGACCCAGAATTCCTTACGCTGCAGACACTCGTTACCAGCCCAAAGTTCGATGCAATAGCGACCAGTCTCCCAACCGTTTCGGGAATCGCCTTTCCAAACATCAAAATCAAGCTGGTGTTCGCCGGTTTCGATGTCGAAAGTCTTGATATCGTCGTGGGTCTTGCTACCCAAAGTGAAATCTCCGAAGTCGAAGAATCCGAATCTGCGTGGACTATACCATCTGATGGTCAACCGGACACTTCCGCTCTCAAGGCCGTAATAACTTACATGCGGTTGTAGTATCAAATCGTTAGAGCCTCTAACGTGTGTGCCAACTTCCAACCCCTTATGGCTAGAACTTCCTTCGTTGGTAATAAAGATTCTTGTAGCCAACAAAGGTTGCTTGATCTTGTAATAGTCCCGCAACACCGAAATAACCGAATCCTGGCGAATGAGCGCCTTTTCCATCTCTTGGTTTTTAAGGTTACTGGCTTCAAGTTCAGCTTCCAGGTTATTAACCTTTTGCTGAAGTTCGATGTTAGTCATCTTCATTTGGTTATACGAAGACATAGCACTCGACTCCATCTGATTGGCCGACTGAAGTTGCCATAAAGCATAGGCAAGTCCACCGAGGGAAAGAAGCAACAACGTCAACAAGAACGTCTTCATCCCATCCCAACCAGATTTCCTGGTGGGCTTGACTATTGGCGTTTTCGTATCCGGAGTTTCTTGCCCAGCTTTCTTTTCAGTCTGAGGTTCCTCCGGTATAGCATTTTCGTTATTGTCCTGAACAGTTATCGGAACGATAGGAATTTCGGAGGCAACCTGCATTCTCCCTTTCTGCACAATTGTATAACCCGACATCTGACTTGCCTTACGAATATCATTCGGGGCGGCATCTTCGCCAAAGACCCAAACCTGGGTAGAAAGATGATCGAAGATAACCTTAGGCAATGGTATGAATTGAGTCGATAAAGCTTGTACAGCATAACAGAGTTGATTGATCAAACGCTCCACTTCAGAACGTTTCTCAATCAACAGTCCGACGTTTGCAACCACATGGCCACGGGAATTAAGCGTCAGCAGACGATCGGCAATGACAATATTCTCAAAAGTGGAACCGAACAAATCGAAAAGAGGACTCAAATCACGGAACAGTAATCCTTCCACCCTGAATCCATAACCGATGAAGTGCCCCTCTCCTTCGTCAAGCCTACGCAAATATACATAATACATCAGGTTACCATCACGATGGATGGCAATCTGTGTCTGTGCCTCAGCGTGTGAAGCAATATGACGGAAGATATCCTCAGCACCGTCCTGTGGGTACTGAGTATATCCAAGCCCAAACTCACCAAAAAGATAAACTGTGCAATTCACTTTCGTCTATATTAATTTATTCGATAATATAGACACAAAATCTAACCGAAAGTTTAATGATGTCTTTATGATTAGTTGTACCTATAAAATCAGCAGAGGAGCTCGTGGCTGGGGATGAAACGCTGCTGGACAAGTGCAGCGATGCATTGAGCAACTTCCATCTCGCTGAGTGCGATGCTTTCGCCGAATTCGTAAAGCAGGTCGATCTCTTCCTTGGTGATGCTCTTGTCGCTCATCACAATAGTGATAAGGTAATTGAGCATGGCTTCACGAAGACCTGGGTTGATGTTGATCATCTTTGCAACAGACTCGTGGAAAATTTCAGAGACATCTCCATTGGCAATTTCCTCAAGGAACTGGCGCGGGAAAATCTTCAACGAAGAAAGTTCAGTCAAGATGTCATCGACCTCATCCTTATTGATTTCTCTATCGGCATTCGCAACAATAAGGCCAGCAGAAGCAACAAAACGAGCTGTATATTCATCAAGTTCGCTATCTCCCACTTTCAATAAGATGGTAATAAGCTCGTCCATACCCTTCTGAAGTTCCTCTTGAGTCTTGGAGGTCGCAAAGAGGTTGAGGGCTTGGACACGAATGGGGTTTACGGGGTGTGAAGCGCGGCTCGTTCCCTTGTCGTGCAGGAAATAATCCAAACGTTTCTGATTGTCGGCAATTAAGGCATCGATGCTGACATTCATCTTCTCCAAGTCAAGGCCTGATGCCATCTTGAAGAAAGCTGTGACACAGACTCCCAGATTTTCGATGGCCATGTAACCATAACGATCGGCTACCAATTCGGCGAGCTGGTCATGCAAACGAATCTTATATTGCAGCATCACGGGGGATTTCGTTTCGGGAGGAAAGACGAATCCAATAAGTCGAGCCAGAGCCGTATCCTTGTTGATAAGGTGTCCCAATTCATGTCCAATGACAAAACGCAGTTCATCCTTCGACATCAGATCGAAGAGGCCCGAATTGATATTGACAATATTGGGTTCATTTTCGTCTTCCGATGCAACTGAGAAGGCATTCACTGTTGAATCTCCCGTAATATAGAAATCCACCTTGCCTTCAAATCCCAATTTCTTCTTCACCTCATGGCAGAGGTCGTAGATGTCGGGAAGTAATTCTTGATCAACTTTCAGGCTATGGCCTTCCATATTGCTGCGCCAATATGTATCGCTGCTCGAGATGCGTATCTTACGCATCACCTCTTCCACTACGGGTCCTTGCAGAGCATTATAGATTTGTTCAGCCAATTGACGTTCAATCTGAATGGATGGTTCGAGTTTGTAGCTGGTTTTGACTTTCAGATTGTCGGGTTTTTCGAATAGAGAGATAAGTCTTTTCATGATGATAGTTGGTTAATCTCGGCTGAGATTGTAAATAATGCGATATAAGTAGCACAATCTCGGCTGAGATTGTGCTACATAAGTTAGAAATTATTATTTCGGTGTTGTAGCCTCATTCACCAGATAGGCAATACTCATGTAAGGCACACCCGAATGCGTTTGCAAGCCAATTTCGCAAGTGCGGCTGTTGGAATAGCCGTAAACCACATGATTGCGTTCGATGGCGGGTTTCAGATGACGAAGAGCGTGTTTATTCATCTCAGGATGTGAGAATCCCTTGTCGCCTGCGAAACCGCAGCATCCGACACCTTCTGGAACGACAACCTTGGTGGCGCAAAGACTTGCAAGTTCGACGAGGCTATCGCCCAATCCCATCTCACGTGTAGAACATGTGATATGAACGGCGACGGTACGATCCAGTTTCTTGAAGACGAGATTGTCCTTGAGGAACTTGAGGATGAACTCAACGGGTTCATAAAGTTTCAGTCGCGGCATCACCTTGCGCATGCGGTGCAGACATGGGCTCTGGTCACAAAGGATCGGATATTCGCCCTCGTTGCTTGCTTCCCACAGTGCCTTCTCGAGTTCTGCACTCTTGCGGTCTGCGATGTCGAGCATACCTTTCGATTCCCAGATCTGTCCGCAGCACATCTTGTTCATGCCCTTCGGGAAGATGACTTCATAACCTGCCTTGTTCATGAGCTGAACCATCTCATCGACGACACTCTGCTTCACAGGTGCACCCTTGGCCAGTCCGAGTGTCTGATTCAAGCAGCTTGGGAAATAAACGACCTTCTTGGCCTTCTGATGTGTCTTGTCATAAGTTGCTTCTTGTGCCATGAGACGCTTGACGTCCACAAAGTTTGGCTTGGGCATAGATGGCGTCCAAAGCGGAACACCAATCTTATGAAGCCCATTACATAGGCCACTCATCAACGAACTTCCAAGAATCGTATGACCAAAATTGGCCAAGCCCAAGACTCCACGTAGTGTGGTCTCGATGCCTGCCATGTGTTTAGCTGCAAACTCACCTACATTGTAAAGTCCCTTGCTCTTGTTCATCTTGAACTGACGAATGAGGTGTGTGAGATCGCCTGTATTAATCTTCATCGGGCAGGAAGTTGCACAAAGTCCATCGGCTGCGCAGGTCTGATTGCCATAATAATCATATTGCTGTTCCAGTCGATTGGCGCGGGCCAAGTCTTCTGGCTTTCCGGATTTGCGAAGATTCAGAATCTCACGCTGGATGGCAATACGCATACGAGAACTCAATGTAAGACCGCAGCTCATACAGTTGAATTCACAGAAACCGCACTCGATGCACTTGTTTGCCTTCTTGACACCTTCGATCATCTCTTCGGTCGAAGATTTAACCTTGCCCATATAGGCGAGATACTTGGCGCCATCAGGCACTTCGTCAAAATTGTAGTCAAGTTCGGGCAGTTGCTTCAGATGTTCGATGAAGCAGTTCGGGTTGTCAGTAAAGATAACGCCGGGATTCAGCAGATATTCGGGATCGAAGATTTCCTTCAATTCCTTCATCGTGTTATAGGCTTCCTCGCCCCACTCGTATTTGACGAACGGTGCCATATTGCGGCCAGTGCCATGTTCTGCCTTCAACGAGCCATCATATTCCTCAACGACGAGTTTGGCCACCTCATGCATCATCTTGGCATAACGCTGCACTTCCTTCTCTTCGTTGAAGCTCTGGTTGAGGATGAAGTGATAATTTCCCTCGAAAGCATGTCCATATATACAGCCATCGCTATAACCGAAGTCTGCGATAATCTTCTGAAGTTTCACAGTGGCTTCGGGCAGGTCATTGACCGGGAAGGCGACGTCTTCGATGAGGCAAGATGTTCCTATGGGACGCATAGCACCAACAGTCGGGAAGATACCCGAACGGATGGCCCAATACTTGCCGTAGATCTTCGGATCCTCGGTAAACTCAGCTGGGATATACAGCTGGAACTGGCCCAAGGTCTTCTTGATGGTGTCGATCTTGAGCTGCAGGTCCTCATGGGTCATGGCCTTCGTCTCGGTCAGAATGGCAGTGAGATTGTGGTAATCACCCGGCTTGACACCTTCAATCTTGCCGGCATCAACATCCTTCTTGTACTGCAGATAGACGGGATCATCGACCGAAGCCAACGAGAGGTAATCGAGCATCTCAGCACTCTTGACCATCAGGTTCTCGGCACTCATCTTGATATCGTCGTCCGAAGATTTAAGTTTCTTCAAAGCCACAACACCTTCGCAGCTTTCCTTCATAGTCATAAAATAAACCATTGCAGAAGCACGATATGGATATTCGTGGAGCGTGCGCATGGTCACACCAGCTATGAATGCAAGTGTTCCCTCGGATCCCACCATAGAGTGAGCAATAATGTCGAATGGGTCGTCGTAGGCTATCAATGGACGAATATTCAGGCCCGTTACATTCTTGATACTGTATTTTTTCTTAATGCGTTCAGCGAGTTTGGTGTTTGCACGCACCTTGTCTCGCAGGTTCTCAATCTTCTTGAGGAATTCGGGATGCGACTTGCGGAATGCTTCGCGACTCTTTTCGTCACCCGTGTCAAGGATTGTACCATCGGTAAGAATCACCTTCGCGGAGATGAGCATACGGTCGGAGTTGGCATGCACGCCGCAGTTCATGCCTGATGCATTGTTGCCGACGATACCGCCTACCATAGCGCTATTGATGGAAGCCGGATCGGGTGGGAATACACGTCCGTAAGGTTTGAGTATCTGGTTGACGCGACCTCCAAGGATACCTGGCTGTAGCGTGATTTGTTCCTGATCGTCACTAAGCGACCATTTCTCCCAATTTTTTCCTGCAACTATCAGTACAGAGTCGCTCATACTCTGGCCGGAGAGTGCTGTGCCTGCTGCACGGAAAGTAAAAGGAATATGATTGTCGTAACAGGTCTTGACAATGCGCGATACTTCCTCCTCTCCTTTCGAACGAACCACGATGCGTGGAATCATCCGATAGAAGCTGGCATCCGTACCCCAACCAAGCGTGCGGAGTTCATCAGTGTAAATACGTGTTTCGGGGATAAACGACTTCAGCTGCTGCAGAAGAAGGTCGTAATTACGTGTTGCTGCCATAATTGTATTTTTTATGATATAGTTGGTATTATTCAATTATATGTGTTAATGGTCACAATAACTATGCAAATATAAAAATAAAAAAATAAAACAACAAACTTTATTCACTTTTTTTTCGAAGAAACTGATATTTTCTAACAAATAGATATTATTTTTTAGAATATTGAAAATCGATATTACAAAAAAGTCAAATACAAAGCTTTTTCTACTTTGTATTTGACTAATTATGATTATCCGTAACTAAAGTTTCCCACACCCGTGTAAAGCGAGTGTAGTGAAGAAACAGCCCAAGCCCCCCTTTACAGGAGGCTGGCATATGATCTTTGAAAAACTTGAAAAAAATCTGAGGAAAAATAACAGATTGTCAAAGATAATCC
>JAFWRO010000007.1:0-112962 GCA_017519885.1 Bacteroidales bacterium
CCATACCTTAGTGACCTCGCAGGGGCTCGAACCCTGGACCCACTGATTAAGAGTCAGTTACTCTACCAACTGAGCTATTTTCGCATTACGGCATGGATATTTGGTGCGGTGCGTACGGGACTCGAACCCGTGACCTCCGCCGTGACAGGGCGATATTCTAACCAACTGAACTAACGCACCAAATAAATATTGATCCGTGAGGATCCTGACGCGACAGCGCCATAAGCACGGGTGGTAAGGTTCGAACTCACGACACCTGGTTTTGGAGACCAGTGCTCTACCGACTGAGCTACACCCGTAAGTGTCGGAGTGAAATTCCGATCGATGCTTATTTATTTGTAAAAAATTCAATTATATCCATACCTTAGTGACCTCGCAGGGGCTCGAACCCTGGACCCACTGATTAAGAGTCAGTTGCTCTACCAACTGAGCTACGAAGTCAATATGTAGTCACTATATATATCATCAAGTATCTGTGCAATATTTCAAAGATCGTGGCGCTGGTAGCGCTTGAGCGAAAAACGGGACTCGAACCCGCGACCCCGACCTTGGCAAGGTCGTGCTCTACCAACTGAGCTATTTTCGCGTATTGGCTTTGTGGCTGTGGGCGCAGATGGATTCGAACCACCGAAGTCGTAGACAGCAGATTTACAGTCTGCCCCATTTGGCCACTCTGGAATACGCCCTTTAGCGCTTCAAGATGGGCTTGAACCAACGACCCCCTGATTAACAGTCAGGTGCTCTAACCAACTGAGCTATTGAAGCAGTTGCGTAGCGAATAAGAGTGTTCTAAATTCGTTTAGCGGGTGCAAAGATAGCGGCTTTTCCGCAACAAACCAAATTATTTAGTCATTTTCGGTCAAAAAAACTTTTAAAAGGCTTCAAAATGTCCATTTTTGCTATCCGTGTCTTTCATTGAATCGCTTCTGAAGCCGAAAAAAGAGTGCTCAACAATAGCTGAGCACTCATACTAGTTAAGGAATAAGCCATTCGATGTCTTCGGGTATCAGATCCTATCGTTATATAAACAGCGTCGTAGATAATGGGAACAGACTTACGTCTTTTCCGCCGCAAATATAGCTACTATTTTTGGAACTACCAAAAATAATAGCTAAAATTATATTATTTCGTCCACATTATAACCGGGAAAGAAGATTATTCCTCTTCAGCCGGTTTCTCTGGCTCGGAAAAGTCATCGTTGCCAGTCTCGATCAGGATATTGAACCACTGGATGAATTTGCGAATATCGCCTGCATGAACTCGATCGGCATCGTATTCTGGCATCACCTCAGCAAACCATGCGCGCTGCTTGTCGGCAGGATCCTTGGGGGATACTGGAGCAATCTTGCCACCTGTCAACTCCTTTGCCTTGCCAAAAACCGTGTTCAAAGGCACCTCGCCATCGACAGTGTACATCGCAATGTCGGCCAAGGAGAGGACCTTGTCGCGCTGCAATGCCGGACAACGATGTCCATCAATCAAAGATTCACAAATAAGCATATTCTTTCCGCGGCTTACCAAGCGGAAAAGTCCGGACTTGCCGGAAATAGACAAAATTTTGTCGATCATATTATTTATTATTTAAAATGTATATATTACTTCAAAGCGATAAGACGGATAATCTTTTCGGCAGCCCGAACAGGAGCGCCAGGTTCACCCAGGATTTCGATCATCTTGTCATATTGCGTCAACATTTGCCTACGCTCGGCACTTTCGCCCAACAGGCGTATGAGTTCATGATGGATAGCCTCAACTGTCATCTTATAGCCCAGCAACTCTTTAACAACCGGTTCTCGTAATGGTTTGTCCTTCGAGAAACCGTCCAGTACCAGATTGACCAAAGACACGTACTTGATATTACGCAACACATATTGCATAATACGATACACGATCTTTCCGCCACCGAAATTATAACATACGACCTCCGGGCAACGCAGATACGCCGTCTCGAGCGTGGCCGTTCCACTGGTCACAGCAGCCACTTCGGCAGCACGAACGATGTCATAGGTTTCGTCGAAGACAAGTTTGACAGGAGGCACCATATTATGACGACGAATGATCTCCTCGTAAAACTCCGGTCCCAGACTGGGCGCACCAGCTATGACAACCTGATGACAGGAAATGGTCGTTGCGGCTTGCAGCATTTTTGGCAGATTATCGTGAATCTCAGCCATACGGCTGCCTGGTAGCAAAGCGATGATACTCTGATTACGATTGATGTGATGCTTCTCGCAAAAAGCATCACGATCGAACGGTTGTGCTGCAATGGGAGCAAGTTCATCGACCGTCGGATTACCCACATAATCAACCTCGAAACCTCGCTGACGATACCATTCGGGTTCGAAAGGCAGGATTGAAAGCATACAATCGACATACTTGCGAATCGCTTTGATACGATACTCCTTCCATGCCCAAATCTTCGGCGAGATATAGTAGCACACCTTCACCTCGGGTAACTTCTTCTTGACCCACTTGGCGATGTTGAGATTGAAACCTGGATAATCGACAAGAATCAGCACGTCGGGGGAGAACTTACGAATATCCTGCTTGCACTCATTTCTCCCACGAAGGATTTCAGGCAAATGCTTTACCACCTGGACAAAGCCCATATATGCAAGGTCCTTGTAGTGGTGAACCAGCGTCCCTCCAACCGCCTGCATAGCATTACCTCCGAAGTAGCGAAACTTCGCCTTCGTATCACGCGCCTTCAGTTGAGTCATCAAACGTGAAGCATGGAGGTCGCCACTGGCCTCACCAGCTATCAGATAGTACTTCACAGGGGGTAACAGGTTGAAATGGATTGATATGAATGTTTTATTTCACAAGATAATCGAAAAGATCAAAGTGCCGATAAGCAGTCTGATCGATTGTAGTAGGCACGACGGACACATAGTCATGCTCCAACCAATAACGATCGGTATCGGTGGCTTCGGGTTCATTGTTGATGTAAGTGCCCGTCACCTGGAACCACGACATATCGGTCTGTTCGTCGCCCTCGATATAATGGTACTCGTTCTCCCAATAGCCATCGGCCTGCCTACAGATACGTATCCCCTTTGGCTCAGCCACATCAGGGATGTTGACATTAAGACAAACTCCACGAGGCATAGGATTGGCCAATACCTGCTCAGTAATACTGCGAGCGATGGGCATCACGTGCGTGAAATCGGCCATCGGACTAAGATTCAAAAGCGAGAAACCAATTGACGGGATACCCACAGCACATCCTTCGAGCACAGCGCCCATCGTGCCACTATACATCACACAGACCGAATCGTTGCCGCCATGATTGATGCCGGAAAGGACCAGATCTGGTTTACGCTCGTGGAAGAAACGATGAAGGGCAATCTTAACACAATCGACAGGCGTCCCATTGCAGAAATAGACGGCAACCTCACCATCGTCACTCACCAACGACAGATTGATGGGGCGACTTGACGTATAACTGGCAGAATAACCGGAACGCGGCGAATCAGGAGCACACACAATAACACGTCCTAAACCTCGCAATGCCTTTACCAAGGCAACGAGACCACCCGCCTCATAACCATCATCGTTGGTCACCAGGATGGCCGGACAATTAGCATCCAACGGAAGTTGTCCGAAGCCGGATGCCACGGGACGAGGAGGTAACTGGGAGGTTTTATTCATACTCAATATGCCGTTATTTGATTCTATAGGTTGTCATACGACACCATACGCCAGAATTCGGGTGGCAAAGATACTGTTTTTTCATGATATGGCCAAAAAAAATGAGCGAATTTCATTATTTTGCCTCGAAAGTTATCAACAAATGGGGCAGTTATCAACAATTTTCTCAAAATTTATTAAAATAAATTGGCTATTGAAAAAAAAAGGCTCATCTTTGCATCGTGAAACTATAATATTTTATATGGGATTAGTAATTGCAATAGCCAACCAAAAGGGCGGTGTAGGTAAAACTACCACCGCTATCAATCTGGCTGCCTCTCTAGCCACCCTCGATAAGAAAGTACTTCTCATCGATGCCGATCCACAGGCCAATGCCACCAGCGGTCTCGGCATTGATCATACCAAGGTCGATACGACCGTTTATGACTGCCTCATCGGCAGCGCCACGGCCACAGAAGCCATCATTCCAACCTGCGTCGACCGGTTGGATGTCATTTCAAGCCGAATAGATTTGGTAGGAGCCGAATTGGAGCTTCTCAATCTGGAGAACCGCGAACAGATGCTTCGCAAACAACTGCGTTCCATCCGCAATCTGTACGATTACATTCTGATCGACTGCTCCCCCTCACTCGGATTGATTACAGTCAACTGTCTCACAGCTGCCGACTCGGTCATCATCCCGGTACAGGCTGAGTATTTTGCCCTCGAAGGCATCTCGAAACTGCTCAACACCATCAAAATCATCAAGACGAAACTCAATCCGAAGTTGCAGATCGAAGGTTTCCTGCTCACGATGTACGATGCACGTCTGCGCCTGGCCAACCAGATCTACGAAGAAGTGAAGCGTCACTTCCAGAACCTGGTGTTCGACACCGTCATCCAGCGTAACATCCGACTGAGTGAAGCTCCGAGTTTCGGACTGCCCGCTCTTTTATACTCTCCCGATTCAAAAGGCTCGCAAAATTACATGTCGCTGGCCCGAGAATTGCTGGCTAAGCACCACGACACTATTAAAAATTAATAAATTACGCGGGTGATATTTGGATATCTCCGCGTTTTATCATATCTTTGCAACATGAAACCTATCAAGACAGGCCTGGGACGCGGCCTTGGCGCCCTCATTCCGATGGACGACACCAGCGGAGCAATGGCCCCTCAGGATGCCCCATCTTCGATCAACGAGATTGATCTCGAACTCATTCACGCAAATCCATCACAACCGCGTCGCGAGTTCGACGAACAGGCGCTCGAAGAACTGGCAAATTCCATTCGAAGCGTCGGCATCATTCAGCCCATCACCCTTCGACAGGAAGAGGATGGCACATATATGATCATTGCCGGCGAACGCCGTTATCGCGCAGCTCAGCGCGCCGGACTTCTCAGCATCCCAGCCTATATTCGCAAAGTCAGTGACGATGCCGTGATGGAGATGACGCTCATCGAGAACATCCAACGTGAAGACCTCAACGCCATCGAAGTTGCCCTCGCCTATCAGCAGTTGCTCACACGCAACGGGCTGACGCAAGAAGAACTCTCGCAACATGTGGGCAAGAGCCGTGCCACGGTGGCCAATTTCATGCGTCTGCTACGTCTCCCCGCCGAGATTCAACTGGCCCTCAAGGATCGTCGCATCTCGATGGGTCACGCTCGCGCCCTGCTCAGCCTTGAGGACGCCGAACAACAGGTTGCCCTCTATCATCAGATTGTGGCGCAGGACCTTTCGGTACGCCGAGTGGAGAATCTGGCTCGTGAATTCGTAGAAGGCCGCATCCTCGATTTTCGCACTGAAGGTCAGGCCGGCAAGAAGTCCGTCGGTGGCAACTTAGTACCCGACGAACTCTTCAGCCAGATGACCCAGCACCTCTCTGAGATGTTCAGCACCAAGGTCAGGATGTCATGCAATGAGAAGGGACAAGGGAAGATTACCATCCCCTTCAGGAACGATGAAGAACTTCGTTACATCATCGCTCTCCTCGACAAACTTAATTAATGACAATTCTCGCAAAGAATCATATACAACATATTCTGATGCTGCTCCTTGCCGGAGTCCTATCGGTTTGCAGTCTGTACGCTCAGATTGTAAATGATTCTGTGCGAACTGGCAAGGCCAACGGACTCGTGGATTCGTTCGAAGGATTGTCATTCGACGACGCATTGCCTCAATATGCCGAAGCCGACACCCTTCAACCTTTCAACGAAGACTCGATAGCCGCCATCCACGCGCGCAGGTTGCTCGACGAACAGGCAGAATACGAGTATGTTGATTCCTACTTCATGCGATTCAATCCAAGTCCCCAGAAAGCAGTATGGATGGCCGTACTCTTCCCGGGTGGCGGTCAGATTTACAATCGCAAATACTGGAAACTACCTATTATCTATGGTGGATTCCTTGGCCTCGTCTATGGATATAACTGGAACCAGCGCTATTACAAGACCTATCAGAACGCCTATCGCGACCTGATGAATGGAAGCGCCAATGCCAGTTATCTCCAATTTCTACCGGGCAGGACTGAAGAACAGAAGAAGCAGTATGCAAAAAACCACTACTCGTATCTGCAAACCACCTTTCAGCGAAAAAGGAACACTTATCGCAACTGGCGTGACTACTGCGTGGTAGGTATGCTGGGCGTTTATCTGGTTTCGATTGTCGATGCCTACGTTGACGCTGCCCTTTATCACTTTGACGTTTCACCTGAACTCGATGCCATGAACAATCCCGCCATGGTAGTGAGTTACAAAATAGATTTCTAATGATGACGATGAAGAAAAGACTACGGTTTCTGACTCTCGCCTTGCCCCTGTTGGCAGGCACTCCGCTTCTCGCGCAAGAACACGAAATGACTGCCGACGAGAAACTGGAGTCCGCTGCCTATCGCGCCATGGTTGAAGCACAAGATTCCTCACTATTTATACTCGAAAGCCTCGAAGACAACGACGAATCTGACTACGCTTGGACAGAACGTCAGTTCATACATATCGACCCCAACTGCGTCAGGATTCTTGAACCCGAACCCGTGCCCGACTCAGTTTATATCATGCGACTGCGTGCGCTGCCGACCATCATCGAAATGCCATTCAACCAACCCGTCAAGAAAGCACTCGACTTTTACCTTATGCGTCGCCGTGCGCTTGTCGAACGTATGGTAAGCGTTGGATTCAACTACTATTTCCCTATTTTCGAGAATGCACTCCAGAAATACGAACTGCCTTCCGAACTCAAATACTTGGCATGTATCGAGTCAGCATTGCGTCAGAACGCTTATAGTCCCGCCCGTGCGGCAGGCCTATGGCAATTCATCCCCGCCACCGGCATCATGCAAGGGCTTGAGGTCAACAGTTATATCGACGAACGCTACGACCTATACAAATCAACCGACGCCGCCTGCAAATTCCTGAAAAAACTTTACAACAAGTTCGATGACTGGCATCTTGCCATCGCCGCCTACAACTGTGGACCCGGCAACATTGACAAGGCCATTGCACGCTCAGGCGGTCATCGCACCTTCTGGGAAATCTATAACTATCTACCCCAAGAGACGCGCGCCTACGTTCCATTCTTCATTGCCGCCACCTACGTGATGACCTATCATTGCGAACATGGCTTATGCGGTTCAGTGACAGATATCCCCGTCGAATGTGACACCGTTATGGTGAGCCGTATGGTTCACTTCGAACAGATAGCACATTGCCTCAACCTTCCAATGGAAGTGGTCGAGAGTCTCAATCCTCAGTATATCCGTGACATTGTCCCAGGTTCTCCCGAGAAGCCTCACAGCATCACATTGCCCGCCAACAAGGCCATAAGTTTCCTTGAGCGTCAGGACAGTATCTTTGCCTACAAGGCTGAGACGCTTCTGCCACGCAACGGCAGGATCACGGAAGTATCGACACGCGGCCGCCGCAACGAATACGTACGACAAGGCGGCAATCGCGGATCAAGTGGATCAACAGCGAGCAGTGGTCGCATCTACACCGTGCGCAAAGGCGAATCCTTGGGATCCATCGCCCGCAAACATCACACCACGTCTGCAAAAATCAAAAAACTCAACAAGCTAAGGTCCGATCGCATTCACCCTGGACAGAAGTTGCGCCTTCCCTAAGTTTGAATTAATCAGAATGTAACCATGAACATCATAAACACAAGAAAAAAGGCAGAAAAGGAAACCGAGCCGCTGGCGACTCCCAAACCTATCACTCCCGAAGAGGAGGTGATGATACAGAAGGAGTTTGAAGGTCTGCTTGAAGACTACAAGCATACGCGCAACGGCGACAAGTCGGAACTGCTCAAAAAGGCTTTCGACTTCGCGAAGAAAGCACACGGAAGCGACCGACGCCTTAATGGGGATCCATATATCTGTCATCCTTTGGCTGTGGCTCGTATCGTTGCCCGCGAAATCGGCCTAGGTAGCACCAGCATCTCTGCCGCTTTGCTGCACGATGTGGTCAATCTGCAACATAGCACCTTCGAAGAAGTTGAGCACGAATTCGGTCCCTATATTGGTCGGCTCGTACGAGGTCTCACCCACATCTCGGGCAAGAATTTCCGTTTCCTGAACGAAGAGTCCGACGAAGACAACATGTCATTAATCGCCACTTCGGAAGAACAAGCTGAAAATTTCCGCAACCTTCTTCTCACCATTGCCGACGACGTTCGTGTCATTCTGGTCAAGGTAGCCGACCGACTGCATAATATGCGCACATTGGAAGCGCTTCCGACAGAAAAACAGAAACGCGTAGCCACCGAAACAATATCGCTCTATGCACCCATTGCCGATCGCCTGGGGCTCTACAACATCAAGAAGGAACTAGAGGACCTCGGCCTGAAATACAACCACCCTGAAGAATACCAGCGGCTCAAGAATCTGATGCACGAAGCCGAAGAGAACTACAAGTTGCTCTTCACCACCTTCGCAGCCCCTGTCAAATCGCTGCTCGACGACCTTGGTCTGAAATACACCTTCACCTACCGCATCAAGACGATATATTCCGTCTGGCGAAAGATGAAGAAAAAACACATCTCCTTCGATCAAATCTACGACCTGTATGCTGCCCGCATTGTCTTCACACCCTCCAGTCCTGAGAACGAAAAGACCGATTGCTGGCGCATCTACAACGTCCTGACCAGCATCTACAAGATACACCCTGACCGCATCCGCGACTGGATCTCCCATCCCAAGGAATCGGGTTATCAGGCACTGCAGGTGACCATCATGGGACCCGACAACAACTGGATCGAAGTACAGATTCGTTCAGAAAGAATGAATGAGAAGGCCGAGGAAGGCGATGCTGCCCATTGGAAGTACAAATCCGGCAAGATTTCGGATAATGATCTTGGCAAGTGGATGAAGGACATCAAGGATATCCTCGACAATCCTGCGCCCAATGCTATGGACTTCCTTGCACAGATCAACCTCAACGTGCTTTCGAAGTCGATCTATGTCTTCACCACAAAGGGAGAACTCACCCAATTGCCCAAGGAAGCCACAGCCCTCGACTTTGCCTTCACCATCCACACCGACATCGGCATCCACGCCGAAGCTGCCCGAATCGACCACGAACTGAAACCGCTCAACACAACGCTTGAAAATGGTCAGCAGGTCGAAATAATAACATCCGACAAGGAGATGGTAACCAAGGAGTGGTTCAATTGGGTGACCACGACAAAAGCCCGTGCCAAGATTCGCGGCTGGTTGAGGACCAATATGAAGATTGACCCAACCTCCCTCGAAACGCCCAAGAAGAAAGGCATGTTCTCCAACCTTATCGGCATTGTCACCAAGAAAAAGAAGAAAAAGGTACAGCCGCCCAAGGAGGAATACATTCCTCGTTCAACTACCATCGAACTTTCCGGCATCGATGCACAGGGTCTGCTCAATACCATCACCCACGTCATCGGCGAAATATGTTCTTGCAACATCGTCAATATCCATATTGAAAGCAAGGATGGTCTCTTCAAGGGCTACATCACTTTCAATACGGGCGACACCAAGGTAGTGAACAAGATCTGTACCGAACTCAAGAAGGTGCACGGTATCGACAAGGCACACATCAAAAACAAATAACGCAGCCAATGATCATAGCACAACAAAAGAGAAAAGAAAACATCGCCGAGTACCTATTATATATGTGGCAGGTTGAGGACTTGCTCCGTGCTTGCGACCTGGACGATGACCGCATCGACCAACTCCTCGTAAGCCGATTCAAGAGCATCGTCCCCGACGAGCAACTTCCTGCCATCCGCCAGTGGTATCTCGAACTGCGTGATATGATGCTCAGCGAAGGCAAACGGCAAAGCGGGCACCTGCAGATCAATACAAACGTCCTTTCCGACATGACCGACTTGCACCTACGCCTGCTAAAGGATGGGCACGATGCCATCTACACCTCTTGCTTCTACTCCACCCTCCCCTACATCGTGGAACTCCGTGGACGAGAAGGAGAAAACAAACTAGGCGAACTCGAGACCTGCTTCACGGCTCTCTATGGGGTTATGATCCTCAATATGCAGAAGCGTGAAATCAGTGAGCAGACCAAGGTTGCCATGCAACAAATCAGCAAATTCATTGCCCTTCTCGCCGACAAGTACAATGCCTGGAAAAAAGGCGAGCTGAAATTCGACGAGGATTAAAAAACACTTCAATATTATGAAACGCTTATCTCTATTGACACTCTTTGCTGCCGCTCTCTGCAGCCCCGTCACAGCACAAGTTACACATACGTTCGACATCCAGACGGCCAAGCCTGGTGCAGTGATCCAGCCCACGATGTACGGCATCTTCTTCGAGGACATCAACTTCGGAGCCGATGGCGGCCTCTATGCCGAAATGGTCAAGAACCGCTCCTTCGAATTTGAGAATCCATGGATGGGATGGAATACGACAGGCAATGTCGAAATTCGCGACGACGGTCCCTTCGACCGCAATCCACACTATGCCCGCCTCAATTTCTCAGGCCATCGCGTCAAGCATACAGCCATCGAGAACGAAGGTTTCTTTGGCATCTCGGTCAAGAAGGGTGAGACCTACAAGTTCTCGGTCTATGCCCGTGTGCCTGAGGAAGCTGGCAACAAGGCATATTTCGAGGTACAAATTTGCGACAAGGCTCTCGACCTCAACCAGCATAAACTTGCATCAGCCAAGATAACTGTCGAAGGCAACGAATGGGAAAAGTATGAAGTGGATCTCACTCCATTTGCCACCTGCGAGGATGGCGTGCTCCGCATTTTCCTGCGCAACAGCAAATTCCGCAAACCGCAAAATGCAGTCGATGGCCCAAGCCTTGACCTTGAGCATGTGAGCCTCTTCCCCGCGAAGACATGGAAAGATCGTCCCGGTGGTATGCGTCAGGATCTTGCCCAAGCGCTCTACGACCTGCATCCTGGCATCTTCCGCTTCCCAGGCGGTTGCATCGTCGAAGGTACCGATCTCGCCGATCGTTATCAATGGAAGCATACGGTAGGCCCCGTTGAGAATCGTCCATTGAACCTTAACCGTTGGCAGTATGAGTTTGACTACCGTTTCTACCCCGATTATTATCAGTCCTACGGCCTCGGTTTCTTTGAATACTTCCAACTCAGCGAAGACTTTGGTGCCGAACCCCTTCCCGTACTCAACTGCGGCATGACCTGCCAATACGAGAACCCTATCGAGGGCGAAGCCACCTATCATGTCGCTGTCGAAGACTTGGATCCCTATATCCAGGATGCTGTCGATCTTGTTGAGTTTGCCAATGGCGACGTCACCACGACATGGGGCAAACTACGAGCCGAGATGGGACATCCCGAGCCATTCAATCTCAAATTCCTTGCCATTGGCAACGAACAATGGGACTACAAGGACAACCCCGCCTATACAAAGCGACTGGCACGTTTCATCGAAGTGCTTCGCAAGAAATGCCCAGGTATCAAGATCATCGGCACAACCGGTCCCAACTCTGAGGGATGGGACTTCGATCTGCTGCAACCCCGCATGAAGCAACTCGGCGTCGATCTATACGACGAGCACTTCTATCGCAACGAGGAGTGGTTCCTTTCGCATGGTTTGCGCTACGATAGTTACGACCGTAAGGGACCAAAGGTCTTCGCGGGCGAATATGCCTGCCATGGAAAGGGCAAATATTCCGATGGCAAGGAAAAGAAGTGTAACCATTTTGAGACTTCGCTCTACGAAGCCGCCTTCCTCACAGGTGTTGAACGCAATGCCGACATCGTCCATATGGCCACCTACGCTCCACTCTTTGCCCACGTCAAGGGCTGGCAATGGCGTCCCGACCTTATCTGGTTCGACAACTTCCGTTCCTTCCGTTCCATCAGTTACTACGTTCAGCAGCTCTACAGTCATTACAAGGGTTCAAACGTACTGCCGCTCACGATGGCAGGCAAACCTGTGGCCGGACAAGAGGGACAAGACGGACTCTTCGCAAGCGCTGTGGTCGATGAGGTTGCTGGTTCTGTGATTGTAAAGGTTGCCAATGTATCCGACACTCCTGCATCCATCCACCTGAATCTACTCAATAAAAAGAAGGCTGCACAGTTCACCTCTGCCGAAGTCATCACCCTGCATAGCGATAACCTTGATTCCGAGAACTCACTCGACAATCCCGAGGCCGTCGTTCCCGTCAAGACCGACCTCGATGCCAACTCGCGCGACATCACCATCGGCCCCAAGACCTTCCAGGTTTACATCTTCAAGCGCTAATTCGTGATAAAAAGTAAATGCAAAGACTCATATTCTACGGCATCATCGTCGCATTCGTGGTTCTGCTGTTCCTTCTGATTGACGTTGTCATCTATTGGACACTCAGAATCTTCCTGCCCAAGGTGACCGCCCACTTGGTCAACCGAGTCATCCTTTGTCTCATGTTCCTCATGGCAGGCATCGCCTTCGTTGTGGGACATTACATCACGCGCCACCAAATTGTGGTCAACGAGGTGCAGATTGTTTCGCCTCGTGTTCCCGAGGCATTCGACGGCTATCGCATTGCCCAGATTTCCGATCTGCATCTCGACTCATTTGGCAAGGATGAGGGGCGAGACTTTCTAAAAAAACTTGCAGAAAGCCTTGCGGCCACCCGTCCAGATGTTATCGTATTCACGGGTGACCTCGTCACACTGCGTTCTGCCGAAGCCATACCGTTCAAGCAAGCGCTCGCTGAAATTGCAAGCATCCAGCGACGCGATGGCAAAGGACTCGTCCCCGTATATAGCATTCTGGGCAATCACGATTATGCCGACTATGTGCGTGGTTTCGACCAGCAGCGACGCAATACCGACATCGACAGCCTTATCCTGATTCAGGAAGAAGCAGGATGGCATATGCTCAAGAACAACAGTGTGTCGTTGAGCTGTCCGCTCAACGATTCCGTATCTCAATACATCGCGTTGATTGGTGTCGAGAATATCGGCGAACCTCCTTTCAGCACTTACGGTGATCTTGACCGTGCTATGACTCCCATCGGAGGCATCCATGCAGCCGACTCGCTCTTCTCCGTCCTCCTCACCCATAATCCCACGCATTGGCGCAAGGAAGTGCTTCCGCGCACCCACATCGACCTATCATTGGCCGGTCACACGCACGCCACGCAGTTAAGGATTGGTTCATGGAGTCCCGCCAAGTGGAAATACGACGAATGGATGGGCCTCTACGATGCCAGCCATCGCTCCGACGCCCCCTCTCTCCCCTATCCCGAATATCAGGAAGGCAATCCCCAATACCTCTACGTCAACACCGGCATCGGCTGTGTCGGACCCCGTGTCCGCATCGGAGTTCCTCCCGAAATCTCGGTTTTGGTGCTAACCTCGGGTCCCATCGCCAATCGCCCTGTGGAATAATGGTGGCGATGCTGTAGTGCAGATGCGCAGGTTTGCCCTTCGCATTACCAGTATCTCCAACTTTTCCAATAATCGACTTGCGGGAAACGATGGCACCAGCGTGAGTATCAATTTCACTCAGATGAGCATAGTAATGCAGGCGCAGGCCGGAACTGAGCACAAGAATGCAGTTCCCGCCTGCGCCCTTGTTATGTGCTGTCGCCACCACGATGCCGCCAATTGCTGGATGCACAGGTGTTCCTTTTTTCGCAAAGATGTCTATACCACGATGTTTGTGATCGCCCCACGGATGCCAGAACGACTTCGGATTATAACTCTCCTTGCCACATCCCTCCACCGGGTTCTGTATTTTCGTCGGCAAAAACATTCCGATTGCCAACATTCCTCCTACTACAATTAAAATTGTCCAAATTATCTTCTTCATAGTTCTTATAGCATGTAAATAAAGATCATTGCTTGTATCGATACACCCGATAGGGGACGCCCTTTCCATAAGGACTCATATCATTTTGCTTGTAGTCGCTTATCCATTGCTTACCATTATACATCGCAACGTGTCCCCACCATTGTGATATCTTCTTCCAATCTTTCCAAGTGGGACGTTCAAATACCACCACATCTCCTTTCTTCGCCTTGTAGCCTTTCTTCGGCACTTCTTCAAACTGCACCAACGGCATATAATATTTGTACCATTGAGCTGGCAAGATGATGGCAGGACAACCTCCCGCTTGCAAAGCCCTCATCGTGTACCAAGCACACCAATGTTTTGGTTTGTCAAGCCCATGCTCCGTCAAATGAGTTGTCGCTTTCTCTGCATCGAAACTATAAGTCTGCATCCAAACAGCATAACCAACCAATAATATCAGTAGGCCAGCAAACACTTTCTTTCCTTTTGTCATCTCTCTTTTGGGATAATAAGATTAGTAATGTGATTTCAATAATATATGCAATAAATCGGCAAAAGGTAAACTCAGCCAAACAATTGTACGAATGTGTACCATAAATCTCGGTTTTAGCGTTACGGCTATGGGCAGATAGCGTGCACAAAATAAATATCGTTAAGCAAGAAGGCTTATATATTTCTATAAAAAAACTAAAAACGACAGATTATAGCGGCAACAATGATTGAAAAGGCTTATTTTCCTTTTTTTCTATCAAAAAACTTGGTTGTTTAAGTTATTTTTCTTATATTTGCAGCGGGATTTTCTAAAGACAATCCAGATTGAGATAAAATGATGATAGAATAAGTAATACATATCGCCTGACAATGAACCCTAAATATTTGACAAACCTAAAGGACGCAATCAAGAGCTTCTGGACTACAAGAAGTTCTGTTGGTGTTCTACCAGGCAAGCAGCTTGATGAATTTCTGAAACTCATTAAGCAAGTTGCTATGGATGCAGGAGTCCCTGAGTCATGTATTTTTACCAAGAACAACCACATACCAGGCTATTATCGTGCAAGCAAAGACTGGGATCTAATCATTGTCTCTCCCTCAAAAAACTTGATTGCAGCAATTGAATTGAAATCCCAAATTGGCTCATATGGGAACAACTTAAATAATCGCACAGAAGAATCTTTAGGATCTTCAGAAGACTTCTGGATAGCTTTTAGAGAGAAAGCATTTTCATGCAAACAATCTCCATGGTTGGGTTATCTTATGTTGGTGGGCAAAGATGAAGAATCTACACACAAGGTAAAAGTCTATGAACCTCATTTCTCGGTACGGCCCGAATTCAAGGAAGCCAGCTATCTTGACCGATATAGAATCTTGTGCCAAAGACTGATTCTTGAACACAAGTACAATGCTGTAGCGTTAATCGCCACTTCAGGTCCGAATCATTACGAAAGCTTGGATCACAATATTTCTATCGAATCTTTTTTCGATAGTTTAAGAGGACATTTATTAGGTTGTGAAGATGACTTCAAGTAATTTCATATACGGAAAGCGCACAAGCGGAGGACAGCAAGGTGACGTGTTTACAAATCCCTACGTCGTAAAGTACATGCTGGACTTGGTCGGTTACAATCCTGACAAGGATTTATCGACCCTTTCCATCATGGAGCCATCCTGTGGTGAAGGCGAATTCCTTGTGGAAATCTTGCATCGTCTTCAGCTATCAGCTGAGCTTTTTGGATTTGACTTGAACGAAGCTTATCACAAATGTGTCCATGCTTCGGATATCGATGCCGACAAGATTGAAAAGTGTCTGAATCGGCTCAATACTCTTTTTCCAACCATCATTCATCCCGAAGAGAATATCAAGGCTGAAGATTATCTACTGAACGACCAACCCTTAGTGGATATCGTGATTGGCAATCCTCCTTACATCCGTTATGAACAAATACCCGCAGACAAGCTGCCGATCTACAAAAAGCGTTTTCCCACCTTCTATTATAGGGCTGATATGTACGTGCTTTTCTATGAGAAGTCACTTCGTCAGCTCAAACCTCATGGCCGTCATTGTTTCATTTGTTCCAATCGCTGGATGCGCAATAAATATGGTAACGTCCTACGTAAGATGATAGCGCAATCTTTTAGGATTGAAAAAATAATCAATATGGAAGGGGCAGATGCCTTTCAAGAAGATGTTTTGGCATATCCTGCCGTAACATTATTCTCCAACAACAAGCAAGGTGACAACTTTCTTTACTCTGAAATATCTTCGGTAAGCCAATTGAGGAATGCCGAAACATTTGTGCATCCTTGTCCCAATGATGAGGATTGGAGCTGTATGTTTGCCAAGGATTCCTCACACGACCTATTTCCTCTCATCGAAGAACAAGGATTTAAGATTGGTATCGGTGTCGCAACAGGTGCCGATGGAATCTTCATTTCCCACGATCTAAGAGGAAAAATTGAAGACTCTCTACTCCTTCCAGCGATACATGGGCAAGACCTCCGAGCCAATCAAATGAAATGGAATGGGCGGATGCTATTCAACCCCTACGACAAAAATGGAGAACTCATCGATCTTGACTCCTACCCTCTTTGCAAAGCATATCTGGAAAGCCATCGCAAAGCATTATCAAATCGGGCCAAGGCAAAGCAGAATCCAACCAAGTGGTATGGAACCATTGATAGAATCTACCCTACTCTCCAACATAAAGCCAAGATACTTCTGCCCGATATTTCGGGCAATTCCTTCATATTTGTTGATGAGGGCAATTATTATCCGCTACACAATATATATTATATCATTGGTGGTACAACAAGACAACTCTATCTGCTGGCAGCTATTCTGATGTCTGATTTTGCACGCGGTCAGCTTGCAAGCCTTACCAATCACATGAATGGAGGCTATCCTCGCTGGCAAAGTCAATATCTCAAGAAGTTGAGGATTCCTATTATTTCATCTATTCCCGAAGAACTTGCCGATAAGCTTCTGCTATCATATCAAACTCATAATATTTCTGAAATCAATTATTATGTTTCTTTAATAATCGAGAATGGCAAGCAAGACTCGAAAGGAAGAATAAACAGAAAAAAACCTATGCAGTTGCAATTGTTTTTTGATTGAAAGGTAGTATTTACCACCTCCTAAATAATTGAACTGGCATTGATGAAATTGATCCGAAACTCACATTATCGATGAGTCTCGGATCAATTTTGACATTTAACATCAGTGCTCAGAGATAAACACTATCGCACCAATTTCTATACGAAAGTTGAAAGATGCTTACGCAACTTAGCTAAGTATCAATTATAGAAAAAACGGAGTCCATCGTCCATCCGTCCATCGCGTTCTAAATATATACGCGATGGACGGATGGATTATTGATAGGCTCCGCAGCGTATAAATACTCAATTATTGAGAAGGCAAGGCAAGCTCTCAGTCCATTTGCATTACCTGCGCACAGATAGTACCATATTGTCACAATATTGTATTATTTGCGCACAGATAATACCAGACCTCTCGCAATATGGAACTAAGTGCGTACACACTTGATGTTATCCCGTCGCGATATTGTACTGCTTGTGGACACTTAATACAATCTTGCCGCAATATTGTACTGCCTGTGTACACTTGATACAATCTCGCAAAAATACTGCACTACTTACGCACAGTTAGTACACATTTCTTGCAAAACAGAATAAGTGGGAGATTTCTTCTCCTTCCAAAATCTAGGCATAACCATTTTGCGCCAAGATTGGTCATTCTACCGTAGAAGCATGACCATTCTTGGCCAAGATTGGTTATGGTGCGATTAGAGGCATGACCTTTCCTGGCCAAGATTGGTTATGGTGCGATTGGAGCATGACCTTTTCTGGCCAAGATTGGTTATGGTGCGATTGGAGCATGACCTTTCCTGGCCAAGATTGGTTATGGTGCGGTTGGAGCATGTCCTTTTTTGGCCAAGATTGGGTATGGTGCGATTGGAGCATGACCTTTCCTGGCCAAGATTGGGTATGGTGCGAGTGGAGCATGACCATTTTTGGCCAAGACTGGGCATGGTGCGATTGAAGCATGACCATTTTTGGCCGGGATTGGTCATGAAACGACAACGGCATGACCTTTCTTGGCGAAGATTGGTCATGCCGAAGATTAAGACAATTAATTCCTTAAACGGATTGAGTTTTCCACTCCGTGATATTGCGTTCCTTGGAACTAAAGCAGATTCCTACCTTAGTGACAGGACGTCCGTCGAGTGCATATTTGTGGGCATATCCTCGCTGGTTAATCTGCTCAAGGGCAGCCTCGGCACTTCCATCGTATTTAAGTTCCATAATGTAGATGCCCTTTGGCATCAGTAGCGTGAGATCACTTCGTCCCTTAGCGCTGGGTTCTTCAGCACGTATGTCGGCGCCAAAAGCAGTGAGCAAGGTGTAAAGCAAGGCGTGATAGTAATGCTCGTTACGATTGTCGGCCTCCCAGTGATAGGGCACACCTGCGAAGAACGTCTTGATGGCTTCGATGAAAGCAGAGAGGTCTCCTGAGTCCCGGAAATCATAATAGGCATCGAGCAAGACATTACGGACAGTATCATCGGGCTGCGTATCCGACACCATCTGATAAAGGCAATCAGCAAACCCCGTACGCACCTCGTAATTAGGGAAGCCCAAGGTGTACATCTGACGACTAGGCTGATAATCCTTAATGGTCAGGTATCCACTCTGATAAAGGACTGGCAACGAATTTTTATAGCTATCGAAAGCCAAATCGAAGGCGGTGTCGGGGCAACGTCTTCCGTCGAGATCGTTCAGTTCCAGAGGGGGCATCTGACGCAACATACCGAAAAGGGCACTTGGTGTGGCACTGTCGAACCAGTATTTTTTAATCTCCCCTGAATCCAATGCTCTAATCACGCTGAATGGATTGTAGATATCAGTCATTCCCTCACTGAAATGGTAGCCGTCGTACATTCGTTTCAGTTCAGTCAGCGTCACGTCGTATGACTTGCCGCGTTTTGCTGCCAATTGTTCGATGTCGAAGTGCAACTGCGTGGTCAGTTCTTCCTCGCTAATACCGCATATCTGATCGTAGTTGATGAGCATCGAAATATTCTTCAGGTTGTTAAGTTTCGAGAACACGCCCATCTGCGAGAACTTCGAGATTCCCGTAATGAATACAAACTGCAGGTGGTCGTCCTCTGCCTTCAACGGACCGAAAAGGTTTTGGAATCGCTGGCGAGCTAACGCCACCTTTTCTACGTCGCCCAAAGCATGAAGGATGAAATTGTCATATTCATCCACGAGCACTACTGCGCGCTTGCCTGTCTTCTCGTGACAAGTACGCAGAAGTGTCACCATACGCATATTGACGTCTTTCACTTTAGGAATAATGCCATACTGCTGCTCATATCTGTCAAGCATAGCATCAATCAAAGTGTCGAGTTGTTCAATATTGCTCAAATCACCCGCGCTAAAGTCGAACCTCAATACAGGGTACTTTTCCCATTTCCACTTGGTAGTGGCTATAAAGAGTTGGGGCTGCTCGATGCCGTCTTCTGTAGTGAAGGCTTCAAAGAGCTCTTGACGACCTTCAAACACAGCAGCGAGAGTAGAAACAAGCAACGACTTGCCGAAACGGCGAGGACGGCTCAAGAAATAAGGTTTGCCCTCCGTAATCATCTTATAGATAAATGGAGTCTTATCGACATAGATGTATCCATCTTTACGGATACTCTCAAAACTCTGTATGCCTACGGGATATTTTCTCATATTCATTATGAAAAAAGTTAGCGGGAGTTAGCAAATAGTTCAACAGCGTTTCCAGACTTCGAAGGTCATGGGGAAATCATTGTTCTCGTCGGCCTCAACATCCTGGCTGCTGACACATTCAAAGCCTTCGGGGATGGGTGGGATGCTGGCATCAAAATCCTCGACTTGGGTGTGGACGCGGGTCAAGTAGATGCAGTCGGCATCGTTCCATGCCTGATTGTAGATTTGTGCACCACCAATCACGAAGCAATCTGCCGGACTATGCTCGACAGCTTCGACAAGCGAGTGATAGACTTCAACACTAGTGCCAGGTTTGAGGTTGCTCATCACCTCCTCGGAGACATGAAAGAGGCCATCGCGTGTCACCACAACATTGCGACGTCCAGGGAGCGGACGACCAATCGATTCGTAGGTCTTTCGCCCCATGATGACTGTGTGGCCTTTGGTAGTGGCCTTGAAGTATTGCAGGTCGGCGCGCAGATGCCAAGGCATTGTGCCCTGGTTGCCAATGGCGTTGTTCTCGGATGCTGCGACGATGATGTTCATATGAAGAAATAACAATTAACAATTAATAAATAACAATTATTTGTTCGACCCGACAAACATACGACCACTTAAAAGCCTTGTAATCCCTTAAAGACCTTATCACTCTACATATAGTACAAGACCTTTCAGGTACTCGCCCTCTGGATGGTAGATGTTGATGGGATGGTCAGCTGGCTGATGGAGTTGATAAAGGATACGGACTCGACGCCCAACTTGAGCTGCTGCACTGAACACAGCGCAACGGAAATCGTCCTTGGTCACCACCTGCGAGCAGGAGAAAGTGAAAAGGATGCTGCCCGAAGGCATCCGTTCGAGGGCTGCTGCATTGAGCTTCTGATAGCCTCGCAGGGCATTATGAAGCACTTTCTTGTGCTTGGCGAATGCGGGAGGATCGAGGATGACGAGGTCGTAGGGGAAAGTCCCCTCGATGCTCGTGAAGTGACCTGGATTCTTGAGGAAATCGAAAGCATCGGCAGCATAGGCGCTATGACGTGGATCGCTTGGAAAATTCAGTTCCACATTAGCATTGGTGATACTGATAGCCTGCTTCGATACATCGACGGAATGAACCAATTCCGCTCCACCACGCATAGCATAGAACGAGAAGCCGCCCGTATAACAGAACATGTTGAGCACACGGCGTCCACGAGCGAAATGCTCGACGAGAGCACGGTTCTCGCGCTGATCGACGAAGAAACCGGTCTTCTGTCCCTTGAGCCAATCGACATGGAACTTCAATCCATTCTCGAGGGCAACATCGCTGATAGTCGATTCGAGGGCACGTCCCTGTGCTGCATCAGTCACCGGCTTACCATCGATAATCAGATAACCATTTACCGATTCACCTTCGGCCTCAGCCTCCTGACGCGCCTCAGTCTTATAACCCAATGTGGTCTCCGACTTGTAATAGACGTTGCGAATCTCAGCACCGGCCACACGAATCAAATCCTCAGCCAACGCCTCACGAATGTAGTGGATACCTGCCGTGTGAGCTTGCATCACAGCGGTGTGGGCATAGACATCGATAATCAGTCCCGGCAGTCCATCGCCTTCGCCATGGACGAGGCGATAAGCATTGTTGTCGTCGCGAATCAGGCCAAGAGTCTGACGCAGTTCATAGGCTGACTGCAGGCGACGCAGGAAGAACTCATCATCGAATTCGTCTTCGTCGAACGAGAAGATTCGCACAGCGATGGAGCCTATCTGGTACTGGCCTAATGCGAGGAATTCGCCTTGTGACGACACGACACGCACCCAATCGCCCTCCTCTGGCTGGACCTCGCTGCCAAACTCATCCTCCATCCTGTAGATGGCACCCGAAAAGACCCAGGGATGAAAGCGAAGCAGTGATTCCTCCTTTCTATGTTTCAGAACTATCGTAACCATTGTCAAGTGATGTTAGCCAAACAAAGGTTGAATGATAAACTTCCATATATCATTGAGATTGACGAAGAGCATCAGGGCAATGATGATGGCAAAACCTATCATCTGTGCGCGCTCCTTGGCCTTGTCGCTGATGGGGCGACGAATGATGGCTTCGATGAGCAGGATGAAGATGTGGCCACCGTCAAGACCTGGGATGGGCAGAATGTTCATGAACGCCAATGCTACCGAGAAGAAGGCCGTCATTGCCCAGAACTGCAACCACTGCCATGTGTCGGGGAAGATGGACCCCATCGTACCGAAACCGCCCAACGACTCGGCACCCTCCTTGGTGAAGACGAGTTTGAACTGGCGCACATAATTGTAGAGCATGTTCCAGCCACGCTTGATGCCTGCAGGAATAGATTCGAGGAAGGAGTAGTCGATATGGGTGAACACATCTTCAGTCATATAATTATGGAAGAATGCGCCCATCTTGCCCTCTTCGCTCACAAGCATCGTGGCCGACATCAGTGAATCGCCGCGATAGAAATCCACCTTCAAAGAATCACCCTTATGCGACATCAGCGCAAGGGTAACCTCATGGCGAAGCATCGTGAGCGAGTCGCCTGCCATAAGACCAGCCTTCTCTGCAGGGCTATCTGGCATAATCGAATCGATGACAAATGGCATACGAGCAATGGCGAACAACTCTAGTTGGAGATTGTCTCGAAGGAAAACCTGTCCGATGGTATCGGGCAAGGCAATCTTCACCTCCTGTCCATCGCGACGAACAGTGACATCGTTAGCCAGCAACAGGTTGCTATTGAGACGCGTATAGTCGGTGGTCTTGCCATCGACAGCGATAATCTGATCGCCAGGACGGAAGCCGATCTGCTGGGCATACTCGGAATACTCTATACCGAAAGGCAGATTCTCAATCTTGATGATATCGGAGCCCCAATGCCAAGCCATACAGATGTAGATAATGACAGCCAGGATAAGGTTGTTAAGCACACCACCCACCATAATCATGAACTGGGCGAACTTGCCACGCTTGGCAAATGCATCGTCACGTTCGGTGTCGGCATGTTCGGCATCATGCGTCTCATCGACCATACCCACGATGGCACAATAGCCGCCCAGGGGGACCCATCCGATACCATATTCGGTCTCGCTGGGATTAGGTTTGTTGCTGACCTTCTTGTTACAAACGAAGACGCCTTCCTTATTCCATTTCAGAAATGAGAAGCTATAAGCATCGAAGAATAGATAGAACTTCTCGACACCTACCTTGAAGATACGGGCCCACATGAAATGTCCCAGCTCATGAACAAATACCAGAATGGACAGCGAAATAATGAGCTGCAGGGCCTTGAATAAAAATGTTTCCAATTAATAGTTATGATTTACAATTAATAACTTAGAGGCCCAGGATTTCACGGGCCTTGATGCGTGCCTCGGCATCAATTTCAAAATAATCCTCGAGTGAAGGACTTGCTACGAAAGGCATGGCTGCCACCGTCTTCTCGTTCACCTCAGCCATCTGGAGGAACTTGCATTGACCGCGACGGAACGCCTCGTTGGTCACTTCGTTGGCTGCATTGAGCACGCAGGTTCGGTCGCCTCCAGCAGCCAAAGCCTCGAAAGCGAGACGAAGATTGGGGAATCGCTCCAGATCGGGACGTTCGAAGGTGAGATGTGCATAATCCTCGATGCGGAGTTTGCCGTTAATCTGCGAAGGCATACGGTCGGGATAACTGAGCGCGTAAGCGATGGGCACCTTCATGTCGGGGCAACCCAGCTGCGCCTTGATGGCACCATCGCTGAACTGAACCATCGAGTGGACGATGGATTGCGGATGCACAGCCACCTCAATCTGGTCGGTGTTCATGCCAAAGAGCCAGCGAGCCTCAATGACCTCGAATCCCTTGTTCATCATCGATGCTGAGTCGATGGTAATCTTTGCTCCCATGTCCCAATTGGGATGCTTGAGCGCCTGGGCAGCAGTCACGTCGCGCATCTGCTCCATCGTGAATGTACGGAATGGTCCTCCCGAAGCCGTGATGATGAGCTTGTCGATCGGATTGTCGAGATAATGAGGCTTCTCGGGATTGGCATTGTCATTGGCAAGCCATGGGAAGCAGCCACGGGCAATGCTCTCGCCCTGCAAGCACTGGAAAATTGCAGAATGCTCGGAATCGACAGGCAGGATGGGCACCTGATACTCTGCACAGAGTCCTTCAATGAGTTGACCGGCCACAACGAGTGTCTCCTTGTTGGCAAGCGCCAGCATCTTCTGTGCCTTGATGGCAGCCACAGTAGGACGCAAGCCCGCAAAGCCTACCATTGCGGTTACAACCATATCGATAGGTTCGGCTGCCACAACCTGACAAAGGCTCTCGGGACCTGTCCAAACCTTGATAGGCAGATCGCTCAAAGCCTCACTGACCTTGTCATAATAGGTCTCGTCGGCAATGACGACGACCTCTGGATGGAACTGACGAGCCTGTTCGATGATCAGATCAGCCGAACGATTAGCCGTAATGGCATAAACACTAAAAAGATCGGGATGCTCAGCACAAACCTCCAAAGTCTGCCGTCCGATACTTCCCGTACTGCCAAGGATTGCTATATTACGCATAATCTTGTTTCTGTTGCTTAATTTGAGGGTGCAAAAATAATAAATATTTTTGATATTTCCGCACATATTCATGAAAATTATGACTCAGAGACCCATTTTTTCATATTTTTATTTGTTTCGATAACGAAAAAACTCTATCTTTGCACTATGAATGTAGCAGTTTTATTGGCTGGCGGCAGTGGCCGCCGCATGGGTGGTCCGGAACCCAAACAATTCATTCAGATAGCCGGACGCAGTATCCTCGAACACTCCATCCGAGCCTTCCATAAGCATGAAGGCATCGACGAGATTGTCGTAGTGGCTCATGCCGACTATATCGACCGCATACGCGAGATTGCCGCACCCTATCCGAAGGTCAGGCACATCGTTCCGGGCGGCAAGGAGCGCTATGACTCCTCGCTGTCTGCCATCGCATGTTACAAAGGACGAACGGACGTGAACCTGATGATCCACGACGCCGTACGCCCGCTCGTTTCAGCACGCATCATTACCGATTGCATCGAAGCACTCAAGACGTACAAGGCTGTCGATGTCGCCATCCCTTGCACCGACACCATCGTGGAAATCAATGCCGATGGTGCCATCTGCCGCATCACCCCACGGTCGATGTTGCGCAATGTGCAGACCCCGCAATGTTTCCGACTGGAGACCATTGCCAAGGCATACGAATTGGGGCTCAAGGATCCGGCATTTGTCACATCGGATGATTGCGGTGTCGTCTTCCGCTATCTGCCCGACGAACCAATCTATGTGGTGGCAGGCGAAACGACCAACATCAAGGTCACCTATCCCGAAGACCTCATCCTCGCCGAGAAGATACTCAAACAGTGATCTTTTATTCCGAAAATTATCATTAGTTTTTATAATTCCGAAAAACACACGAAAAGGCGAAAAAGACGAAAATTTTCGTAGGTTTCGGTTTTTTCGGACCTTTTCGGAATTAAATGACTTTTGTATTTCGGGATTGCATCTAACGAATCAGCGAATTATAGAATTTCGGTTTGTCTCAATTGCAGACATCCCTAATTCTATAATTCGCTGATTCGTGATATAAAAGATAATAGACTCAATTCAGAGCGTCCTGAATTCGTAGCCCTGCCCTATCAGGTATTCGATGGAGGCAGGAAGCGCCTCCTGGATATTGCGCCACGACTTTGGTTGGTCGTGGAACGTGATGATAGAGCCATTGCGCACATACCGTTTCACGTTTTTGATGACATCCTGCGCATTGAGACGACTGGAATAGTCGCGCGAGACAAGATCCCACATGATGATGCGATATTTCTTCTGGAGCAGCGACGCCTGGCCGAAGCGGAGCCAACCATGAGGTGGACGGAAGAGGTCTGACTGAATCAGGACATTGGCCTTTTCGACATTGGCAAGATAAGCCTTCGACTCGTAGGTCAACGCCGAAATATGGTTCATCGTATGATTGCCAAGACGGTGACCGGCAGCCTTGACCTGCTCGAAGACTGCGCGGTAGCGCGCTACGTTTTCACCGACGCAGAAGAACGTGGCTTTGATTCCATATCGTGCGAGCACATCCAACACCCAAGGGGTTACCTGGGGTGTTGGACCGTCATCGAATGTCAGATAAACGCACTTCGGCTGCGAAGGAATGCGCCAAAAGCTGTCTTGAAACATCAAACGACGAAACCATGTGGGTGGTTGCTCGATGAACACGATTTAGGTTTACTTAAGCAACTTGTACTTGTCGTAAGCAAGGTCGAAGTAACGATGGAACTTGTCGGCATATTCCTCGTCGAACTGATGATCGCCGGCATCCTGAGCCATCTGGAGAGCATCACGCATTGTGAGCAATTGCTCACGGATAGTGCGGCCCACGCCTTGGATAGCAGGCTTATCAAGACGGAATACCCACTGGAGGTAATCCTCGTTCTGAGCAAGAATGTCACCAACAATACGACTGCCTTCCTCGGGCTTGTTGCATAGATAATAAGTCTGTGCAAGGGTAAGAGCGGTATAGTCGTAAGGAACGTTTACCGACGGGATGGTCTTATCGCAATACTCGGTGGCTGCGAGGGCACGGACGGTGTCTCCCTTGTCGAGGAGTTCGTCAATCATAGTGACGAACATCATTCGCTGGGTGCGGCACATACGACGGTTGTTCTCGTCAAGGTAGATGGAAGGATCCTGGATATTGCCCCAGACGAACTTGTTCATCATGTTGTCGTAGGTCTTGTCGATATCGCAGGAACTGGTCCCACCATTCTCAAGAGGCACAATCTGATAAGCCAGGCCCACAAGACGGAAGTAACGATTGAGCGAAAGGTACATCTCCGAGCCGACAGTCGTAGCGAAGTAGATAGGACGCTTCCAGCCGTCACGTGCGATATTGTCGATCATCGACAACATGGCATTCTCATTCTTGGTTATGTAGCGCTTGTTCGACAGGTCGATGTGCATACGCTTGGAGATAAGACTCTTGTCGGGAGTATCGATAACCGGGGAATTGGCCACAGCTGCCGAATCGATGTTGATATACATCTTGGTAGCTGGGACAATGGGCACATCGTCGTACTTTCTCAACTTGTCCTTATAGAACTGATCCATCACAGCAGCAAACGATGCTTCCTTACCATCGGTCTCATCATTCACGTATGCATAGTTGAGCAAGTCAGCCACATACTGTGCGGGAGTGAATGAGATTGGCAGAGGGTCGGACTCGTAGGCCTGCGACTTCATCTGATTGATGTACCAATCGGTCTGTAGATACGAGAGGTTGCAGACACGAACGTCGGTACGATAACCTTCGACCTCCTGGTTGTACCACAACGGGAAGGTGTCGTTATCACCATTGGTGAAGATGATTGCGTTAGGCTCGAGGGAAGTAAGGTAGTTCTTACCAAAGTCGCGGGCGGTGAATCGATTCGAACGATCGTGATCGTCCCAGTTCTGGCCTACCATCTGGAAAGGCACGCCAAGGCAAAGAATACCAAGAACAGCCGAAATGACGGCGTTCTGCTTCTTGGTCAATTGCTCGACGATAGCGGCCAAACCTGCCACACCCATGCCGACCCAGATGGAGAAGGCATAGAACGAACCCGCGTAAGCGTAGTCACGTTCACGTGGCTGATAAGGAGTCTGGTTGAGGTAGAGCACGATGGCCAAACCCGTCATGAAAAAGAGGAAGAATACCACCCAGAAGCCCTGAATACCCTTCTGACCGGAGAATGCCTGCCAAAGCAGACCAATCAGGCCAAGAATGAGCGGCAACATGTAATAGACATTGTGGCCCTTGTTCTCGCTGATGGAAGCAGGCATATGATCCTGATCGCCTACGAGTATCTCGTCGATGAACTTGATGCCTGTAATCCAATTGCCGCGGTCGATTTCTCCATAACTCTGCACATCGCTCTGGCGACCAGAGAAGTTCCAAAGGAAGTAACGCCAATACATGAAGTTGACCTGATAGCTCAGGAAATACTGCATGTTTTCGGCAAAAGTGGGAACGGTGATGGTCTTGCCATCGACACGAATCTTCTGACCCTTGAAGTTACTCCACTGCTTGTAACCCTCGACATGATTACCCTGCTTTGAATA
The DNA here is from genome assembly GCA_017519885.1 of Bacteroidales bacterium. GTDB lineage: Bacteria > Bacteroidota > Bacteroidia > Bacteroidales > UBA3663 > Liminaster. Next base: position 27,760 of record JAFWRO010000007.1, read on the forward strand.
CATGCGTGGGAAGAACGTAGTGTAATTGTATTCGTAAGTCTCCTTGTGTCCGCTTATGAAGTACTTGTCGGGATCATCAGGATTGTTCTTGACCACCTTGGTGTAGATTGGGGAGCCCTCCTTGACAATAGGAGCACCGCTTGAGTCACGCTTCACGTCGCTTGCAAAGGTCTGTCCGAAGAAGAGCGGGTTCTCACCATACTGCTCGCGGTTTAGATACTTGGTGAACGAGAACAACTCGTCGGGAGAGTTCTGGTCCATGGGCAACTGAGCCGATGAACGGATGATGATCTGTGCGAAGGTAGAATAACCGATGAGGATGGTGAGCAAGCACATCAGGATGTTGCTGGCCAAACGTGCATTCAGTTTCTTCCAAGCGAAGATACCTGCAACGAATGCAATGGAAAGAACGATTCCAAGCAGCCAGCCGTCACCGACAAAAGGCATACCACAAAGAACTACGCCAGCAGCCAACAGGATGCGCAAGGTCCGGTCGGAAGTATCCTTCTTGTAACTCTTCCAAACGCCAAAGGCAAGTAAGGCAAGGACAAAGAAGAAGTAGAAGACAGTGCCGGTGTTGAAGGGACATCCAAGGCCATTGACTGCGAATAGTTCGATCTGTCCTGCCAACTTGATGAAGCCAGGAATCATGCCATAAAGGATGAAGGCAATGATGAAGACCGAAAGGATCAAAGCTCCCAATGTTCCCTTAAGTTCGGCATTGGGCTTCTTCTTGAAGTAATAGACCAACACGATGGCAGGGATACAGAGAAGGTTCAAGAGGTGCACACCAATGGAGAGGCCGATGATATAAGCCAGCAGAATGATGTAGCGATCACCTTCGACACCAGCACTGCGGCTCTCCCACTTGAGGATAAGCCAGAATACCAGAGCCGTCATAAACGACGAGAAGGCATAGACCTCTGCCTCGACAGCCGAGAACCAGAAAGTATCGGACCATGTGTAAACCAGAGCACCTACCATACCCGATAGAAGGATGGTGATAGCCTGGCTCCATGTCATGTCGTTGGCAGACTTGTTGTTGCGGCAAACAACCTTCTTGGTGAGTGCCGTGATGGTCCAGAACAAGAACAGGATAGCACCGGCCGAGAAGAGCGCAGACATACGGTTGACCCAAAGGCCAGCCTGTGCCAAATCGCCACCAGCAAAGTTAACGAAGAAACGTCCGGTAAGATTGAAGAAAGTATTTCCAGGAGGGTGACCCACCTCGCCCTTCGCGGCGCAGGTGATGAACTCTGGACAATCCCAGAAGGATGCAGTGGGCTCCACCGTATTGAGATAGGTGAATGCTGCCACGACAAAGGCAATCCATCCGAAGATGTTGTTAAGCAACTTGTATTGCTTGATCATGATTGTTAATTGATTGGTTGATATTATATAATTTGGCCGCAAATTTACTCAAAAAACATCAAAAACCCAAATTTTGGGCATTGTAATTATGTTTTTTAAGCAATCGACGGCCAAATTTTTACATTCTTACAATTTCACTTAACATTTATCCGACGTAAAATCACTGCTCCAAGGTGATTGCCATCAGCCCAATGACTACGTCATTTGAGAGCGTGCTCAAGGTGAAACCGACCAATTTGCGATTTGGATCGAGAGGCATCTTGAGGAGCTGAGCAGCGCCATCGGGGATGCTTAACCCCTTGGCTATCGGCGTATCGGCTTCGAAGTCGGTAACGTGAACATTCACGGCGCCATTGTCTTCACCGGCATTCTGCAAATCCTGTTTGAGACTGCGCGAAACCTTGCCACTGCCCAGATGCACGCGATAAGGATGCTGGCTTGTGCTCCAGAATGCATGATCATCGAAATAATAATCCTGCTCGATAGGACACCAGTTATAGGGATTGATGAGTTGAAGCGTATCAGCACTTCCATCCTCATAGTTTGCAATGACGAGACCATTGGCAATGCGGCTCTGCATATTGTTGGTACTGCCGGCGAGGAGAAGATAAGCGTAGGAGAAACCTGTTTCAGTGCCTGCGTTTCCTGATGCTTCATCAAAGTTTTCCTTGGTGACGGGAATAGTTATGCTATTGGGGAAGTTATCCCAAAGTGAGGTATAGAGCACATTGCTGCCTTCCTTTGGCAAATGGAATCGAAGTCCGTCGATGCCCGTATCATAATAATAATCGTCAGAAATCGCACGACGCAGTCCATCATCCTCGATGGTAGCTGTCATCAACGGCACACACCAGTCTCCCATGCCCTGAGAAGGGATCTCCAATGTGGTGTAAGGCGAACGCGGAGAGAGATACTGCTGGCGATAGATGTCGTCGACCGAAGCATTGTAGTAGGAGTTCAACTTAAAATAAGCGTGGCGATTTGATGCACCAAAAGATACATCGTCCAAACCGAGGGCCGTCTCGTCGAGAGCTGGACGATATGGTTTGGCAGCCGGTTGGTCGTGTGCAGGAACAGCACTGGAAGGCACAGAGATTCGCTGTGTCGTCGCACTATTGCCTTTCACCTCCATAAATCGGCCATCGCCCAAAGGAAGACGCAGAATGACCTGCAAAGCCTGCGGGAAATGCTGCTCGATGTCATAGATATCCTCACCATTCTCACGATGGAACCGATAACTGATATAAGGGGTCTTGACGTTGGCATAATTCCACTCAGGAGGGAATCCCGGTTGCAGATAGCAGCGGCCATAAAGCGCATCCGGACGAATGCCGAACAAGCCTTGCATAATAGCTCGCGATGTGATGCCCACATTATCGCCGAAGTCACGATATGCCTCCTTGAGTGCCTTGTCATAGTAACTGATCTGACCGAAGTTACCAGGACAAGCGCCAGCGCACATCTCGTCGAGCAGATCGCTGTAAAGCAATTTGTAGCCCATCTCACGACGTCCGGCAATAAAATATGCCAGTGCCATATTGGCCACCTCTTCATGAGCCACGTTATTGGTACTCCAGGCGTAGGGCATCCAGTCGGAAGTGCTGATGGTAAACAAATCCTCGCTTGGAATTGAAGACAGCGGGCTGGATACGTTCAACGGAATATGCGGGATGCATGCATCTACCCATCTTGTTGCCTGATAAGCCTGTTCGGGAGAACATGCACCGCAATCGATGGGCGTGTAGATGCTCCAGATGGCAGGATTGGCGTGTACGCGCTTCAATCCCATGAAATCCTGAAATTCTGCCCAGTGTCCGTCAACTTCTTTATCGGCCGGCAACCAAAGTCGACGATTCATGGCTTCGAGTATTGCTTCGGCCTCCATGCGATAAGGAGTAGGATCCTCCCCTATCAATTCTGCAATCCGCGCTATCAGAAGATTGCCGCGATAGTTATAGGCAGAAGCATGGGTAACTGCTCCGCTGTTGTAGTAGAGGGCATCGCTGGCCCAGATGCAGCAGTAACCATCGTAGAGATGGTCTCCGTCGGGATCCCAGTTGCGTTTTTCCCATTCAAGATGGAGTTTCAACGTGGGCCAGAACTCACGCATAAGTGCAGTATCCGCATCGTACTGGAAATGCCAGAGCAGTTCATCGATATAGTTGAGATTCATATCGTAGTGACTCATCTTTCGGTCATCGTTGGGTAACTTGCAGATATAACCATTGCTATACATGGGCGTGCCCCACTTTTCGGCCGAACGGGCAAGGTTCTTGGTCGTATCCTGTGCCGGATGGGGATAGATGGGCTCGATATCGCGCACCATGCTTCTAGCGTACGCACGGAAATGACTGAGTTGCCGGTCGAACCATCCTGTCACATCTCCCACATAACCTCCACGCCAGCCGGCAAGTGGGGTACGCCATCCGATACAACCATGCATCCAAGTTTCCCCATCCCACAGGCCATCGGCAGCAGCCATCAAGGTAGGACCAAGTGTATTGATCAGCGGGTCGGGAGTCTCGAAACGCAATTGCCCGATCAATTGCTCATGGAACAAGTCCTCCTCCCGCATAAGCTGCACACCGTCCTGGGTATTCACCAACACAAGGTGGTCATTATCGACAAGGCGCAAATAAGTGATTCCAGCGGCATCCCACTGCAACTGCTGGCACAGCGAGTCGGGACAATCGGCCAATGCCTCAAAATTCTCGCGCGGGTCAGTTCCCAAATCGCCATTGCGCTTCATTTTCATTTTCGCAATGGGTCGTCGCAAAGCAATAAGCTTCAACGTCTTCTTTTTGCCCAATACACGCTTGGGGAATCCTTTGGCTTCGAACTGCCACAGGGCATTGTTGCCCTCGTGCTCTGCAATGGCTTTAACAAGAAGTTCGCCGCCAAGCCACGCTTCATCACTTACCACATACTCCCGCTTGCCACCTTCATAATAAGCATGACAATAGGAAGTAGAGTCGAGCGCATAAAGGCAATCGCCCACCTGAATGTGGAGTTGGATATTCCAGGCTTTCCCCTTGTCATAGGTCGCAAACAAGGGACGGTCGCTGGTTTCGAGTCGCCAATTGGCATGCGAACCATAGAGAGCACGAGAATAGCGGTTCCATCCGTTCTCGCGTACAAAGCCACGACCTTCGGGAAGATATTGCAAATCGCGCTGACCTGCTGCAACAGCAGAAACCGTCAGCATCAAAGATAGAATGTAAAATAGTGCGCGTTTCATGGGGCAAAGATAAAGAATATTTGGGGAAAAACAAAATTTTGCATATATTTTTTGTACAATTGGAGAAAAAGCCTTATATTTGCAGCATGAATCAGAAACAAACAGGCCCAATAGGAATTTTTGACAGCGGCTTTGGAGGTCTCTCCATCTTCCGCGAAATACGTCACGTTCTCCCCGAGTATGATTACATCTACTTGGGTGACAATGCTCGTGCTCCCTACGGCGACTTGCCGTACGACAAAGTTTATCATTTCACACGGCAAGCGGTCTTCCGTATGTTCGATATGGGCTGTCCGCTCGTCATTCTGGCTTGCAATACAGCTTCGGCCAGAGCGTTGCGTACCATCCAGCGCAAGGATTTGCCCGTGTGTGACGACCCGACACGTCGTGTATTGGGCGTAATACGCCCGACAGTGGAGCGTGTCGAGCAACTCACTTATTCCCGCCACATCGGTCTGATCGGCACCATAGCTACGGTCTCTTCGCACTCCTACGACCTGGAGATTGCCAAGGATCCCGCCTATTTCTCACAAGTGGACGGAAGTACTTCGACCACCGAACCAACCGAGCCGTCCTATTACGTGCACGAGAATTCGAAGATTGTGGCCAGCAACCCCAATCCCGTCATCCTTACGTCGCGAGCCTGTCCCGACTGGGTGCCCATGATTGAGGCCGGCAAGATGAAGGATATGCATGGTATTGTGAAGAATGACCTTGCCGAACTTCTTGACCAGGATCCTGAAATAGATACCATCATCCTTGGTTGCACGCATTATCCTCTCATTACATCACTTATCCAAACCGTGCTTCAAGAGTTGGATCATCCGGAGATAATCCTTATGCCTCAGGGCAAACCAGTGGCCTACAGTCTGAAAGATTACCTCGTCAGACATCCAGAGATGAAGGCTCGTCTCTCTACCGAAGGTAGTGCAAAATTCCTTACATCAGGCGACACTGCAAGATTTGAGGATTTGGGATCCCAACTAATCGGGAAAGGCGTGAAAATCCACGCAGAGAAACTAATCTGGTAAAGATTCGATAATAAATGAAACGGCATGACCAATCAAGTTTATAATGGTCATGCCGTTTCTTATTTTACATCCCGAACATTTTCGACACCCGAAGAATACCCGCCACAAGTTTGTCAATCTCCTCTTCTGTATTGTAGAAAGAGAAACTTGCACGCACCGTACCCAGTATTCCCAAACTATGCATCAATGGCTCAGCGCAATGATGCCCCGTACGGACTGCAATGCCAAGTTTGTCAAGCAACATTCCCATATCATAATGATGAATATCTCCCACAAGGAAACTCATCACAGCAGACTTTTCATGTGCATTGCCGAATATCCGCATGCCTGGTATCTTATGGAACTCATCCGAGCAATACTCGAGCAGTTGATGCTCATAATCCGCGATATTATCCATACCAATAGCCTCGACATAATCGAGTGCCGTAGCCAAAGCTACAGTACTGATGAAGTCGGGAGTTCCAGCCTCGAATTTATAAGGCAGTTCATTGAAGGTTGTACCTTCGAACGACACCGTCTTGATCATCTCGCCACCACCTTGGTAGGGCACCATCTTTTCGAGCCATTCGCGCTTGCCATAAAGCACACCTACTCCAGTCGGGCCATAAATCTTATGACCGGAGAAGACGAAGAAGTCGCAATCAAGATCCTGCACATCCACCTTGATATGAGGTACCGACTGTGCACCATCGACGAGGACAGGCACTCCCTTATGGTGAGCAAATTCTATGACTTTCTTGACTGGATTGACTGTTCCCAACACATTTGAGACGTGTGTCAGGCTCACTAACTTTGTGCGCTCGGAAAAAAGACTTTGAAGATGCTCAACATCCAGTTCCTGCAGCTCATTCAGACGAGCATGACGAATGACTATGCCCTTACGTGCCTGTAGCAACTGCCAACTGACGATATTGGAATGATGTTCCATATCAGTAACAATCACCTCATCGCCTTCGTGCATGAATGTCTCACCGAAGGAAGACGCTACAAGATTGATACTCTCAGTAGTGCCACGCGTAAAGATGATTTCAGCACTCTCCTTGGCATTGAGGAAACGTTGCACACGCTGACGTGCACCTTCATGAAGATCGGTGGCATCCTGGCTCAGGAAATGGACACCACGATGCACATTAGCATTGTGATGCAGATAACCGTCACGCAGTTTGTCGATGACACAAAGTGGCTTTTGTGTGGTAGCAGCATTGTCAAAATAAACAAGGGGCTTGCCATACACCAAGCTATCAAGAATAGGAAAATCTTTTCGGATCGAATTAATATCCAGCATATCTAGTTATTCTAGAGCCGCTAGAATATCTAGATATACTAGAATCTAGTGCTCATTGGAAAATTAAAAGCCCATACAAGAAAACTTGTACGGGCTTTATCATTGTTTGGGCATGATGCCCGATAATACCGATTACTCAGCCTTAGCTTCTGGTTCAGCAGCAGGAGCAGCCTCGGCAGCCTTCTTCGAACGAGAACGACGAGTCTTGGACTTCTTCTCAACATTATCCTTGAGAAGGTTCTCATTGTAGTCTACGAACTCGATCATTGCCATTTCAGCGTTGTCACCGAGACGGTTCTGGCCAAGCTTGAGAATACGGAGATAGCCACCAGGACGGTTAGCGATCTTCACTGCGATGTCACCGAAGAGTTCCTTCACTGCCTCCTTGTCCTGGAGGTAAGAGAAGACGATACGACGGCTGTTGGTAGTATCCTCCTTAGCGCGGTTGATGATAGGTTCAGCGTAAACACGCAATGCCTTAGCCTTGGCAACTGTGGTGTTGATACGCTTAGCCTTAATCAACGAAACAGTCATGTTGGCGAGCATAGCCTCACGATGAGACTTGGTGCGTCCAAGGTGATTGAATTTCTTATTATGTCTCATTGTTATAATTAGTCTTTATCAAGTTTATATTTGGAGATATCCATTCCGAACGACAGGTTAAGACTCTGAAGGAGCTCCTCGAGCTCGGTGAGAGACTTCTTACCAAAGTTGCGGAACTTGAGAAGGTCGGTCTTATTGAAGACTACCAACTCACCAAGAGTCTCGACCTCAGCACTCTTCAAGCAGTTGAGAGCACGAACCGAGAGATCCATATCGGTAAGCTTGGTCTTGAGAAGTTGACGCATGTGGAGTACTTCCTCATCGAATTCCTCGTTAGTGTCATTCTCAGTTGTCTCAATAGCAATCTTCTCGTCGGAGAAGAGCATGAAGTGGTAGATCAAGATCTTTGCAGCTTCACGCAATGCATCCTTTGGATGGATTGAGCCATCGGTAGTAACCTCAATCACCAGTTTCTCGTAGTCGGTACGCTGCTCAACACGATAGGGCTCAACAGAGTACTTCACGTTGCGAATAGGTGTGAAGATGGAATCGATAGCAATGGTAGTTACCTCAGCATTGGGATTGCGGTTTTCCTCAGCAGGAACATAGCCGCGACCCTTGTTGATGGTCAATGTAATATCAAAACTTGCACTGGAGTCCATGTGGCAGATGACCAGATCAGGATTAAGGACATCGAATGCAGTCATTCCCATATGCAGATCACCTGCCTTGAGAACTTCTGAATTCTTGACCCTAACAGTGATGGTTTCACTCTCTGTTCCTTCGACGATCTGCTTCAAGCGGACCTGCTTGAGGTTCAAGATGATGTTTGTAACATCCTCTAGTACACCCGGAATGGTAGCAAACTCGTGCTCAACACCTGAAATTTTTACACTGGTGAAAGCAAAGCCTTCGAGTGACGAAAGCAGAATACGGCGTAAAGCATTACCAACTGTAATGCCGTAGCCTGGTTCCAGAGGTCGGAATTCGAACTTACCAGAGAACTGGTCGGATTCCAACATGATAACCTTTTCGGGTCTTTGAAATGCTAAAATCGCCATATATGGACTATTTATTATTTAGAGTACAATTCGACAATGAGCTGCTCCTGAATGTTCTCAGGGATATCGGCACGCTCGGGAGTGTGGAGATACTTGCCACTGAGTGAATTCTGATCCCACTCAAGCCATGGATATTTGCTGTGGTTGAAGCCAGCAAGGGCGTTATCAACAACCTCAAGAGCCTTAGAGCGCTCGCGAACGCCAACGATCTGGCCAGGCTTAACGCTGTAGGAAGCGATGTTGACAACCTTACCGTCAACTACTACATGCTTGTGGAGGACGAGCTGACGAGCAGCAGCGCGGGTAGGAGCGATACCTAAACGGTATACGATGTTATCGAGACGGCTCTCAAGAAGCTGAAGAAGTACCTCACCAGTTACGCCCTTAGTACGCTCAGCCTTCTCGAAGAGACGACGGAACTGTGACTCGAGCACACCATAGGTATATTTAGCCTTCTGCTTTTCCTTAAGCTGAGTGCCATACTCGGAAGTTTTCTTACGACGATTCAGGCCATGCTGACCAGGAGCATAGTTCTTCTTAGCGAGAACCTTGTCTGGTCCATAGATAGCCTCGCCAAGTTTGCGGGCAATGCGGGTTTTTGGTCCAGTATATCTTGCCATAGTTTTTTTACAATTTAAGCATTAAATTAATTAAAAAACCACATTATTCACACATTATACCTTGCGACGCTTTGGAGGACGGCAACCATTGTGTGGAAGTGGTGTCACGTCGATAATCTCAGTTACCTCGATACCAGCACCATGGATGGTACGGATAGCTGACTCACGACCGTTACCTGGACCCTTAACATAAGCCTTCACTTTGCGAAGACCGAGATCGTAGGCGATTTTTGCGCAATCCTGAGCTGCCATCTGAGCAGCATAAGGAGTGTTTTTCTTCGAACCTCTGAAGCCCATCTTACCGGCAGATGACCAAGAGATCACCTGACCCTCGCTGTTGGCGAGTGAAACGATAACGTTGTTGAACGACGAATGTACGTGAAGCTGGCCGTTAGCACTAACTTTCACGTTACGCTTTTTAGCTGCAACTGTTTTCTTTGCCATAGTTTTCTTCTACTTTAACAGATTACTTTGTAGCCTTCTTCTTGTTGGCAACAGTCTTCTTCTTACCTTTACGTGTACGAGCATTGTTCTTGGTGCTCTGGCCACGTACTGGCAAGCCAAGACGATGACGGATACCGCGGTAGCAGCCGATATCCATGAGACGCTTAATGTTCAACTGAACTTCAGAACGAAGATCGCCTTCTACCTTGTAGTTGGCACCGATATACTCACGAATAGCGGCGGCCTGTGAATCAGTCCAATCTTTTACCTTGATGTCTTTATCGACACCAGCATTCATTAAGATGGTATTTGCGGCACTGCGGCCGATACCATAGATGTAAGTCAACGCGATTTCTCCACGCTTGTTCTGCGGAAGATCTACGCCTACAATTCTAACTGCCATATAAATTTAAATAAATTGTGTTTTTTGCGAAAAAATGCCTGCAAATATACGTAATTTATCCCTGACGTAGCTTAAATTTGGGATTTTTTTTGTTAATTACGTACAAAACGCCGCGGCGACGGACGATTTTGCAATCTGGAGTGCGCTTTTTAAGCGATGCTTTTACTTTCATATCGTAAGAATTTTATTTGTAGCGGAAAGAAATTCTGCCTTTCGAGAGGTCGTAGGGAGACATCTCTACTCGAACCTTGTCACCTGGCAAAATTTTGATGTAATGCATGCGCATCTTGCCAGAAATGTGGGCGGTAATCTCGTGTCCGTTTTCGAGCTCTACGCGGAACATAGCGTTCGAAAGGGCTTCAACGATGGTACCATCTTGTTCAATTGCTGCTTGTTTTGCCATTCAATAATTTTTGAAATTTTACTTAGATAAATCTATCGCCTAATACTTCTTGAATATAGTCGAAGGTGGAAAGAATCTCGGTCTTCTCTTCGCGGATTGCCACGCAATGCTCGTAATGAGCCGACCACTTATGGTCACGAGTGCGCACCGTCCAACCGTTGCGGTCAATGGTGACATTCTTCGATCCCATGTTGATCATTGGCTCGATGCAGATGCACATGCCTGGGCGAAGAAGCGGTCCGACGCCACGACGTCCGTAATTCGGAACATCTGGGTCTTCGTGAAGACCACGGCCTATACCATGACCTGTCAGTTCACGAACAACGGTGTAGCCTCGTTTCTCGCAGTAGTCCTGTACGGCAAATCCGATGTGACCAACACGATTACCAGCCTTGGCCTGCTCGATACCGATATAGAGACTCTCCTTCGTTGTTCGCAACAAGCGGAGAACCTGCTCGTCAACCTCACCCACCGGGAAGGTGTAACAGCTGTCGCCATTGAAACCGTTGATGACAGCTCCGCAGTCACATCCAACGATATCACCGTCCCTTAGTTCATAATCCGAGGGGAAGCCATGAACTACCTCGTCATTGACCTCGATGCAGAGAGTGCCCGGGAATCCTTCGTAGCCCTTGAATCCAGGAACGCCACCATGGTCACGGATAAACTCTTCGGCAATTTGGTCAAGCCTAAGAGTAGTAACACCTGGCTGGACCCACTTGGCGACTTCGCCAAGTGCCTGTCCAACCAGTTGATTAGCCTGTCGAATCAGCTCTATTTCTTCGTCTGTTTTCAGAAATATCATAGCGAGATTATCAATAAGCAGCTACAGAACCTGTGCGACCTTTGATCTTGCCATTCTTCATCAGACCGTCATAGTGGTGCATCATCAGATGCGACTCGATCTGCTGGAGAGTATCCAAAATAACACCTACAAGAATCAAGAGTGATGTACCACCGAAGAACTGTGAGAATTCCTGTGTAACGCCAAGGATACGGGCGAAACATGGGAGGATAGCCACAAATGCCAGGAAGATAGAACCCGGAAGGGTGATACGCGACATGATCTTGTCAAGGAACTCAGTGGTCTTCTTGCCAGGCTTGATACCTGGGATGAAGCCGTTCTGAGACTTGATTGCATCCGACATCTGCTGAGGATTCATTGTGATGGCGGTGTAGAAATAGGTGAAGACAATGATCAGGATTGCAAATACAAAGTTATAGGTGAACGTTGTATTGTCAAAGAAGCTTGACCAGAAGCTTGCAGTATTCTGGCTAGCAAAACCTGCAAACACAAGAGGAATGAACATGATAGCCTGTGCGAAAATGATAGGCATTACACCAGCAGCATTGACCTTAAGAGGAATATACTGACGAACGCCACCATACTGACGGTTACCACGAATCTGCTTAGCGTACTGTACAGGCACTTTGCGGGTACCCTGTACCAAGAGAATGCTGATACCAATCACAATGAGGAGGAATACAATCTCGAGGAGGAAGAGCACGAGGTTGCCGGTTGAAGAGGCAGCCTGAACGAACTCCTGCGAAATTGCAGTTGGGAAGCGTGCGATGATACCGATCATAATAAGGAACGAAATACCGTTACCGATACCCTTGTCGGTGATACGCTCGCCAAGCCACATCACGAACATTGAGCCTGCAGTCAGGATGATAATGCTGCTGAAGTTAAACCACCAGCCCTGATTTACAATAGCTGGACCGATCTGATAACGAAGGTTGGTCAGATAGGCGAAGCTCTGGAAAATGAGCACAACTACTGTGAGCAGACGTGTGTACTGATTGATCTTGTTACGACCACTCTCACCTTCCATCGAAAGCTTGCGGAGCGATGGGAGAACCATCGTCAGAAGCTGGATGATAATGGAAGCAGAGATGTAGGGCATAATACCCAATGCGAAGATTGAGGCATTCGAGAATGCTCCACCAGAGAACATATCCAGGAGTGCCATAAGACCGCCACGTGTCTGATTGTGCAGCTCATCGAGCAGGCTGGCATCGATACCCGGAAGAACTATGAAGCAACCCAAGCGATAGATTGCAACGAGACCGAGCGTCCAAAGGATACGAGTGCGGAGCTCTTCAATCTTCCAAATGTTTTTGAATGTCTCAACTATTCTCATGACGTTTACGCGTTAACTTTTACTACTGTGCCACCAGCTGCTACGATAGCCTCCTCAGCCTTCTTAGAGAAAGCGTGGGCGGTAACCTCGAGAGCTACACTGAGGGCACCATTGCCAAGGATCTTAACAAGATCTTTCTTGGCTACAAGGCCAGCCTCATGAAGAGCCTGTACATCGATCTTTGTGAGCGACTTGGCAGTTGCAAGTGCATCAAGGGTAGAAAGGTTGATGGCCTTGTACTCTACATGGTTGATGTTCTTGAAACCGAACTTCGGCAAACGACGCTGGATAGGCATCTGACCGCCTTCAAAGCCGATCTTCTTCTTATAGCCGGAACGCTGCTTTGCGCCCTTGTTACCACGGGTAGAAGTGCCACCGAGACCGGAACCGGCACCACGGCCAATACGCTTACGGGTCTTTACAGAACCAGCGGCTGGCTTCAAATTACTTAAATTCATATTCTTTACACTTATTATTAAGTTAGTGATATGGAGGGGGTGTGACTTGGTTTCCCTATAATCGCCACATCCCACCCGAGGATTTTGTCTGTTAATTAGTCAACAAGAGCGACAAGATGAGCGACCTTGCGAATCTGACCACGAGTGCACTCGTTGTCAGGAAGCTCGCGGACCAGACCAATGCGGGTCAGTCCGAGTGCATCAAGGGTCAACTTCTCCGTCTTAGGGCAGTTGATGCGGCTGCGAATAGCCTTTACTTTAATAGTTGCCATAATTTTACTGGAATTTATTAACCTTTGAATACAACATCAAGTGAAACACCGCGGTTCTCAGCAACCTGCTTGGCATCACGAAGCTCACAGAGAGCCTGGATGGTAGCCTTCACGAGGTTGTGGGGGTTGGAAGAGCCCTTCGACTTGCAGAGGACATCCTTCACACCTGCACTCTCAAGGACAGGACGCATAGCGCCACCTGCCTTCATGCCGGTACCTTCGGAAGCTGGAATGAGGAGAACCTCAGAACCACCGAAGCGAGCAGTTACCTCGTGAGGAATAGTACCCTTGAGCACGGGAACCTTAACAAGATTCTTCTTAGCGGACTCAACACCCTTTGCAATGGCAGCCTGAACTTCGCCTGCCTTACCAAGACCGTAACCTACGATACCATTGCCATCACCTACTACAACGATAGCGGCGAAAGTAAAGGTGCGGCCACCCTTGGTAACCTTAGTAACACGATTGATAGCAACCAAACGGTCCTTCAACTCGATATCATTGGCATTCTTTACTCGAATCATATCTGTCATTTATTAGAATTTGAGACCACCTTCGCGGGCACCTTCTGCCAAGGCCTGTACGCGGCCGTGATAGAGATAACCATTGCGATCGAAAACAACCTCAGTGATGCCGGCAGCTGCACACTTCTCAGCGACAGCCTGACCAACCTTCTTGGCAACCTCAGTCTTGGTGCCCTCGGTAATACCCTTTGAGCCAGCGAATACAAGAGTCTTGCCCTCAAGGTCGTTGACAACCTGAGCATAGATAGCCTTGTTGCTGCGGAAAACGGTCAGACGAGGACGGCTGGCAGTACCATTAACCTTCTTACGAATACGGTGCTTAATCTTAATTCTTCTTTCTTTCTTAGTAATCATAATCGTCTAATTTAAAAGGTTAATTATTTAGCACCGGCAGACTTGCCAGACTTACGACGAACAACCTCACCAACATAGAGGACACCCTTGCCCTTATATGGCTCAGGCTTGCGGAAAGAACGAATCTTGGTGCAAATCAGACCAAGCAGGGCCTTGTCACAAGACTCCAGGGTAATCAGTGGGTTCTGGTTACGCTCACTCTTGGTGGTCAACTTAACCTCCTTGGGGAGTACCATATAGATGGCATGAGAATAACCAAGAGCAAGTTCAAGGACATTACCATTGTTGCTGGCACGATAGCCGACACCCACGAGCTGAAGCTCCTTCTTGAAGCCCTCGCTGCAACCAATGATCATATTGTTGATCAATGAGCGATAGAGGCCGTGCAGAGCCTTGGTCTGCTTCTCATCATTAGGACGGGTGAACTCAACCTTACCATCCTCAATGCCGAGCTGAATACCGCCAGTAAGTTTCTGGCTCATTTCGCCGTTCTTACCTTTTACGGTAACAACATCATCCTTCACAGTGACAGTTACACCTGCAGGAATAGTAATAGGCAATTTACCAATTCTTGACATAGCTTATACCTCCTTTCATTAATAGATGTAACACAGAACCTCACCACCGACCTTCTGGGCAGCAGCCTCCTTGTCGGTCATGACGCCGCGCGAGGTGGAAAGGATGGCGATGCCGAGTCCGTTGAGGACGCGTGGCATGTCCTTATAGCCCACATACTTGCGGAGACCTGGTGTGGAAACACGAGTCAGACTCTTGATAGCACTCACGTGGTTTACAGGATCATACTTCAAGGCAACCTTGATAGTACCCTGTGGGCCGTCGTCGATGAACTTGTAGTTCATGATGTAACCCTTCTCGAAGAGGATCTTGCAAATCTCCTTCTTCAAGTTTGACGCTGGAATCTCAACGACACGATGCTTAGCTGCGATGGCGTTGCGAAGACGGGTCAAAAAATCTGCAATTGAATCAGTCATTTGATTTTGTTTGTTAAATTGATCCGGAACCTCCGGACAATATTTAATAAAAAACATATACGCAAATATCGGCGGGTCTTTAGGCCCGCTGATATTCTATAGTATCAGAGAGTGTGGGTCCACCGGATTACCAGCTTGCCTTCTTGACACCAGGAATGAGACCGGCAGAAGCCATCTCACGGAACTGGATACGAGAAAGACCGAACTGACGCATATATCCCTTTGGACGACCAGTCACCTTGCAACGGTTGTGAAGACGAACTGGGGAAGCATTCTTTGGAAGAGCTTGAAGCTCCTGAACAGCCTCATAGTCACCGGCAGCAGCACGCTTCTTGAGTTCAGCACGCTTAGCAGCATACTTCTTTACAAGAGCCTTACGCTTAACCTCACGGGCTACCATTGAAATCTTTGCCATATCTTGATCTTACTTTTTAGCGTTCTTGAATGGAAGACCGAACTCCTTCAGGAGAGCATAACCCTCCTCGTCAGTCCTGGCAGTAGTCACGAAGGTGATGTTCATACCAAGGATGCGCTGAATGCTGTCGATGTTGATCTCAGGGAAAATAATCTGCTCGGTAATACCGAGAGTATAGTTGCCACGACCATCGAACTTGGAGTCGATACCGCCGAAGTCGCGGATACGGGGAAGAGCCACACGGATCAGACGCTCGAGGAACTCATACATCATCTGGTGACGAAGGGTAACACGTACGCCGATAGGCATCTGCTTACGAACCTTGAACTGAGCGATATCCTTCTTCGAAAGAGTCTGCACAGCCTTCTGACCAGTGATGGCAGTCAGTTCGGTGATAGCAGTTTCAATGATCTTCTTGTCAGCAACAGCCATACCGAGGCCCTCGTTGATGACAATCTTCTCGAGACGGGGCACCTGCATTACAGTGGTATAACCAAACTGCTTGGTGAGTGCAGGAACGATGGTCTCTTTGTAATATTGCTTAAGTGATGCAGTATTTGCCATTATTTAGACCTCCTTATTACTTGTTGATTTTAATATTGGTGACCTTGCCGTTGGAACGGATGGCCTTGCCATTCTCATTGATGCGATTGAGCTTGGAAACGTGGATAGGAGCCTCCTTCTCAATGATGCCGCCCTGAGGATACTTTGCATTTGGCTTGGTGCTCTTCTTTACGATGTTGATGCCTTCGACGATAGCCGTCTTCTTCTCGACATTCACAGAAAGAACTTTGCCAGTCTTGCCCTTGTTCTCGCCAGAGTTAACAACTACGTTGTCACCCTTCTTTACGTTCAATGTATTCATATCTGCATTTACGTTATTAGAGCACTTCAGGTGCAAGTGAAACAATCTTCATATTAGCAGCACGGAGTTCACGGGCAACAGGGCCGAAAATACGTGATCCACGCATATCACCAGCGTTGTTCAGAAGAACACAGGCGTTGTCATCGAAGCGGATATATGAACCATCGGGACGACGAACCTCCTTCTTGGTACGAACGATAATAGCTTTGCTGACGGTACCCTTCTTCATGTCGCTAGAAGGAACTACACTCTTAACAGTCACTACGATAATATCACCTACAGATGCATATCGGCGACCAGTGCCACCAAGCACGCGGATGCAGAGGCACTCCCTACCACCGGAATTATCGGCGATTTTAAGTCTTGATTCAGTCTGTATCATAATATTTACTTAGCCTTTTCGAGGATTTCTACTAAACGCCAACGCTTTGTTTTGCTCAGCGGACGAGTTTCCATCAGGAGGACGCGATCGCCTACCTGGGCCTCATTCTTTTCGTCATGAGCGTGGTATTTCTTTGTCTTGTTGACAAACTTACCATAGATTGGGTGCTTCTCCTTGTACTTCACAGTAACAGTGATGGTCTTGTCCATCTTATCGCTGGAGACGATGCCCATTCTAGTTTTTCTAAGATTTCTTGTTTCCATTGAAAAAATCTGTTCTAAAATAAATTTGAGTTTTGAGGATGCTTACTCGACCTGAGCAGCAGCTGTACGGTTGTTGAGTTCTGTCAGCATACGTGCGACATCACGACGGGTAGTGCGGATCACCATTGGATTGTCCAGAGGGGCAATTGCATGGTTGAACTCCAACGATTCCAGCTTTGCCTTTGTCTCAGCAATACGACCTTGCAGTTCCTCAGTTGTAAGATTCTTAAGTTCTGAAGTCTTCATTGTAGTGGTTGTTTGTTTTAGAGAACGACAAGTTCTGGATCATAGTCGCGACGAACGACAAACTTGGTCAGGACGGGGAGCTTCTGAGCACCGAGGCGGAGAGCCTCCTTGGCAACCTCGAAAGGCACACCATCAATCTCAAAAAGGATACGGCCTGGGTTGCAGTCTGCTACCCAACCTTCCGGATCACCCTTACCTTTACCCATTCGGACATCGGCAGGCTTGCGAGTGTAAGGCTTGTCAGGGAACACGCGGCACCAGAGCTGGCCTTCACGTTGCATGTAACGGGTGATAGCGACACGAGCGGCTTCAAGTTGACGCGCATTGATCCATTTATTCTCAAGCGTCTTGATTCCGAACGAACCGAAAGCCAACTGATTGCCTCGCTGGGCATTGCCCTTGAGGTTGTTCTTCTGCTGGCGGCGGTACTTAGTTCTTTTCGGCTGTAACATTGTTTTAAAGCTTCTAAATCGTTATTTAATTATTTTTTGTTACGGAAACCGCCACGACGCTCGCCATCACGACGACCACGACGCTCGCCACGACCTTCGCCCTGTGGACGACCAGTTTCCTTCTGCTTAGCGAAGTTTGGAGCAAGATCCTTCTTGCCATAAACCTCACCGCGGCAGATCCATACTTTGATGCCGATCACACCAACCTTGGTGATTGCCTCAGCCAGAGCATAGTCGATGTCAGCACGGAAAGTGTGAAGTGGGGTACGACCCTCCTTGTACATCTCCTTGCGCGACATTTCAGCGCCATTGAGACGACCCGAGCACTGAACCTTGATACCCTCAGCACCTACACGCATTGCAGACTGGATAGCCATCTTGACAGCACGACGGTAAGCAACCTTACCCTCTACCTGACGTGCGATGTTGTTTGCTACGATTGAGGCATCAACCTCAGGCTTCTTGATCTCGTAGATGTTGATCTGAACATCCTTATCGGTGATTGACTTGAGCTCTTCCTTCAACTTATCGACCTCGCTGCCGGCCTTACCGATGATGATACCTGGACGGGCGGTGCAGATAGTGATGGTGACGAGCTTCAGTGTACGTTCGATCACAATGCGGGAAAGACTTGCCTTGGCAAGGCGTGCATTGAGATACTTGCGAATCTTAGCATCCTCTATGATGGTATCACCACAGTTCTTGGAAGCAAACCAATTGGAATCCCAACCACGGATGATGCCCAGACGATTTGAAATTGGAGAAATTTTCTGTCCCATGTTAGAGAATATTAAGCTTCTTTGTTAATTGAATCTACGTAAATAGTCACGTGGTTAGAACGCTTGCGAACGCGATAAGCACGTCCCTGTGGTGCAGGGCGAAGGCGCTTGATGGTGGCGCCCTCGTCAACGACGATGGCACTCACCTTGAGCTGGCCAGCCTCGGCCTTCTGACCGGTCTTGGCCTCCCAGTTAGCGATTGCGGACTTCAAAAGAAGCTCAACACGGGCAGCAGCCTCCTTGTTGGAGAAATGAAGGACACCCAGAGCCTTGAAAGCCTCCATGCCGCGTACCATATCTGCTACGAGACGCATCTTGCGTGGAGAGGTTGGGATATTGTTATACTTAGCGAAATAAGTAGCCTTACGAACTTCCTTCAGCTTATTGGCAGATGTCTGTTTTCTATTAGCCATTGTTCTAGAATTATTTTAGTAAGACCCTATATTTACTTGCGATTACCAGAGTGGCCACGGAATGTGCGAGTCATTGAGAACTCACCGAGCTTGTGACCTACCATGTTCTCAGTTACATAAACTGGAACGAACTTGTTACCGTTGTGAACAGCGATGGTGTGACCAACGAAATCAGGAGAGATCGTGGTAGCACGAGACCAAGTCTTGACTACAGCCTTCTTGCCAGACTCATTCATGGCAAGGATCTTCTTCTCGAGCTTAACGCTAATAAACGGGCCTTTTTTTAAGGAACGACTCATATTATTATATTAAATAATGTGTTACTTCAAAATTACTTCTTATTAGCTCTCTCGATAATGTACTTTGAAGACTGCTTCTTTGGTGAACGTGTCTTCAGACCCTTAGCGTAGAGACCCTTACGCGAACGTGGGTGACCACCAGACTGACGACCTTCGCCACCACCCATCGGGTGATCGACTGGGTTCATCACAACGCCACGGTTGTGTGGACGACGGCCCAACCAGCGAGAGCGACCTGCCTTACCACTCTTCTCGAGTGCGTGGTCAGAGTTGCCTACCGAACCGATAGTAGCCTTGCAGGTAGCAAGGATTTTGCGGGTTTCGCCAGAGGGGAGCTTGATGATTGCATAGTCACCTTCTTTTGAAGTAAGCTGAGCGAAGTTACCAGCAGAACGAACAAGGGCGGCACCCTGTCCCGGGCGGAGCTCGATGTTGTGAATGACTGAACCTACTGGAATGTCCTTAAGTGCAAGAGCGTTGCCAACTTCAGGAAGAGCCTTGGCACCTGATTCTACATGTGCGCCTACCTTGAGGCCGTTAGGTGCGAGGATGTAACGCTTTTCGCCATCTACATAGTAGAGGAGTGCGATGTTAGCGCTGCGGTTAGGATCGTACTCGATAGACTTGACTACTGCAGGTACGCCATCCTTGTTGCGCTTGAAATCGATGAAACGATAAGACTGCTTGTGACCACCACCGATGTAACGCATGGTGAGGCGGCCCTGGTTGTTACGACCACCAGTCTTGGTCTTACCGACAGTGAGAGACTTTTCGGGCTTGCTAGCGGTGATCTCATCGAATGCGCTGATAGCCTTGCCTCTCTGGCCCGGAGTTGTGGGCTTGAATTTGCGGATTGCCATTTTTTTGTTTTAGCATTCTCGGCCGTCGCAGACGCAATTGCTGAAATTCAGAGTTACCATCCGACGTATCGCGATGGGCTTTCGAACGACTTTGCTGCGCCAGGAGGGCGGCCGAAGTTAGTGAATATTGTTAATTAGTTGATGTTAGCGTAGAAATCAATCGTATCGCCTTCCTTGAGGGTCACATAGGCCTTCTTGTAAGCGGCAGTCTTGCCGACCTGCAGACCTCTCTTGGTGTAGCGGCTCTTGACCTTGCCAGCGTAGTTGATGGTGTTAACCGACTCAACAGTGACGCCGAACTTCTGTTCTACAGCCTGCTTGATCTGGATCTTGTTGGCCTTGGTGTCAACATAGAAACCGTAAACGACGTTAACAGGAGCGCTACCATCCTTCTTCTTGCGAGCTTCAGATGACTTGTCTGTGATCTTGGTCATCTTCTCAGTTACGATGGGTTTAATCAGAATTGCCATGTCTGTTACTTGCTTTAGAGGTTGTTAACTGTTTCAACAGCGCTCTCTGTAATCACGAGTGTGCCGCAGTTCATCACGTTGTAGGTGTTGAGTGAATCTGCTGGCAGGACGCTGACCTTCTTGAGGTTTCGAGCAGACAAAAGTACGTTTTTATTTTCATTTAAGCAAACAAAAGCGACCTTTTTTTCTGCAACCTGCAGGTTTTTAACTATGTTAGCAATTGCTTTGGTAGATGGAGTTTCCAATTTAAGGTCCTCAATTACAACAATTGCGTTCTCTGCAGCCTTGGTCGAGAGGGCGCTCTTACGAGCGAGAGCCTTCACCTTTTTGTTGAGCTTGAAGCTGTAATCGCGGGGCTTTGGACCGAATACGCGACCGCCACCAACGAGCACTGGTGAGTTGATATCACCGCGACGTGCACCGCCGCCGCCCTTCTGGCGACCGAGCTTGCGGGTTGAACCGCTAACCTCTGAACGCTCCTTTGACTTATGGGTACCCTGACGCTGGTCAGCAAGGAACTGCTTAACAGCGAGGTAGATTACATGGTCGTTGGGCTCAATGCCAAAAACCTCATCGTTGAGGACAACCGTACGACCGGTTTCCTTACCTTCCTTGTTTAATACTTTCAGTTCCATTACTTCTCAATTGTTAAAAGTGAACCCTTTGCTCCTGGCACGCTGCCCTTCACGAGAAGGAGGTTGTGCTCAGGAATAACCTTCAACACCTGGAGATTCTGTACAGTCACCTGCACATTACCCATCTGGCCACCCATGCGGAGGCCCTTGAATACGCGTGCTGGATAAGAGCATGCGCCGATTGAACCTGGCTTACGCAGACGGTCGTCCTGGCCGTGAGTGGTCTGGCCTACGCCACCGAAACCATGACGCTTAACAACGCCCTGGAAGCCGTGACCCTTCGACGTACCCACTACGTCAACGAACTCGGCGTCAGCGAAGAGATCATTCACGGTGATTACATCACCAAGCTGATACTGCTTCTCGTAACCCTTAAACTCTGCAAGGTGCTTCATTGGAGCAACACCTGCTTTCTTGAGGTGACCCATAACTGGCTTGGAGACATGCTTCTCAGTGGTCTCCTCGAAGCCGACCTGTACAGCTTCATAACCATCTTTCTCGATCGTCTTGATCTGAGTCACAACACAAGGACCTACTTCAATAACAGTGCATGGCACGTTCTTGCCATCAGCACTGAAGACGGAAGTCATTCCGACTTTTTTGCCTAATAATCCTGGCATATTTCAGTTACTTGTTGTGCCTGGCGGGAATGCCTTCTTCCGAAAACGTTCCACAGGCGGTTAATAATATTAAATTGATTTGTTTTTTTTGACAGTTTAGGCCGAAACTTCCCCTGTTACAGGTTCCATCCCGGTTTGTAAGGCCGGGGAGGGGTCTCCTCCCCAGTCCCAAATAGTTTGTAGTTATTATACCTTGATTTCAACCTCGACACCTGAAGGCAACTCGATCTTCATCAAAGCCTCTACAGTGCGTGGAGTAGCCGATACGATGTCGATGAGACGCTTGTAGGCGCAGAGCTGGAACTGCTCGCGGCTCTTCTTGTTAACGAAGGTCGAGCGGTTGACAGTAAAGATGCGCTTCAAGGTTGGCAACGGAATAGGACCGTTGACCTTGGCGCCTGTCGACTTCACAGTCTTTACGATCTTCTCAGCTGACTTGTCAACGAGCATGTGGTCGAAAGACTTCAACTTAATACGAATTTTCTGATCCATATTTGGTTTTAAGAATTTACGTTAATTAATTATTGATCTTTACGACCTTGATTACTTGATGAGGTCAGCGCGACCGCCGCACTCCTCGAGTACCTTGCGGGCATTGCCCTTATCAACCTCGGCATAGTGGTGGAACTCCATGGTAGAGCTTGCACGACCGGAAGTGATGGTACGAAGGTCTGTTACATAACCGAACATCTCGGCGAGCGGAACGAAAGCCTTCACGAGGCGTGCACCCGAACGTGTGCTGTCCATACCCTCTACCTGACCACGGCGCTTGTTGAGGTCGGAGATAACGTCGCCCATCGACTCCTCAGGAGTAACCACCTCAACCTTCATGATAGGCTCAAGCAGGATAGGCTGTGCCTTCTCGCAGCATGCCTTGAAGGCGAAGTTGGCAGCGAGTTCGAACGAAAGCTGATCAGAGTCAACTGGATGGAAGCTACCATCCTCGAGGGTGACCTTCATCGAGTCAACTGGGAAGCCAGCCAAAACGCCTGACTTCATGGCTGCGGCGAAGCCCTTCTGTACCGATGGAATATATTCTGCAGGCACATTACCACCCTTGACGATGCTCTCGAACTGAAGTCCGGTAACGCCCTCGTCAGCTGGGCCAACGGTAACGATGATGTCTGCGAACTTACCACGGCCACCCGACTGCTTCTTGTAAACCTCGCGGTGACGGGTAACAACACCCTTGATGGACTCCTTGTACGAAACCTGAGGACGACCCTGGTTGCACTCAACCTTGAACTCACGCTTCAGACGATCGATGATGATGTCGAGGTGAAGCTCACCCATACCCGAGATAACGGTCTGACCCGTATCCTCATTGGTCTTGACGGTGAAGGTTGGATCCTCCTCGGCGAGCTTGGCGAGGCCAATGCCGAGTTTGTCAAGGTCCTTCTGCGACTTGGGCTCAACTGCGATACCGATCACTGGATCGGGGAACTCCATCGACTCAAGCACTACAGGATTGTTCTCATCGCAAAGGGTATCACCCGTGCGGATATCCTTGAAGCCTACACCTGCACCGATGTCACCGCAACCGATCTCCTCCATTGGATTCTGGTGATTGGAGTGCATCTGGAACAGACGGCTGATACGCTCGCGCTTGCCCGAACGTGGGTTGTAAACGTAAGAGCCAGCCTCAATGGTGCCCGAATATACGCGGAAGTAGCAGAGACGACCTACATATGGATCGGTAGCGATCTTGAATGCGAGGGCCGACATTGGCTCGTCGTAGCTTGGATGACGCTGAATCTCCTTCTCGGAATCCTTGGGATCGTGACCGATGATAGCGGGGGTATCCACTGGAGAGGGGAGGTAGCGAACCACAGCATCGAGAAGTGGCTGTACGCCCTTGTTCTTGAACGAAGAACCGCAGAGTACTGGGAACACCTCCTGTGCGAGGGTCATCTTGCGGAGAGTGGTATAAACCTCCTCCTTGGTGATGGTCGAAGGATCGTCGAAGTATTTCTCCATGAGAGCGTCGTCAAAGTTGGCGACCTGCTCCAGGATCTTGTCGCGATACTCCTGAGCCTCGGCAACGAGGTCAGCAGGAATCTCTTCGATCTCATATTCAGCACCCATGGTCTCATCGTGCCAGTAGATGGCCTTCATCTCGATCAGGTCGATGATACCCTTGAAGGTCTCCTCCGAGCCGATAGGCAACTGGATAGCCAGGGCATTGGCACCGAGCATAGCGTGCATCTGATCCACTACATCAAGGAAGTTGGCGCCCGAACGGTCCATCTTGTTGACGTAAGCGATACGAGGAACGTTGTACTTCTCAGCCTGACGCCATACGGTCTCCGACTGTGGCTCAACGCCGCCTACAGCGCAGTAGGTTGCAACGGCGCCATCAAGGATACGGAGCGAACGCTCTACCTCGACGGTGAAGTCCACGTGGCCTGGAGTGTCAATCAGGTTGAACTTATATTTCTCACCCTGAAAGTTCCAGTAAGCGGTAGTGGCAGCTGAGGTGATTGTGATACCGCGCTCCTGCTCCTGGGCCATCCAGTCCATGGTAGCAGAACCGTCGTGAGTCTCACCAATCTTGTGAGTCTTGCCAGTGTAAAAAAGGATGCGCTCTGAAGTAGTTGTCTTACCGGCATCGATGTGGGCCATGATACCGAAGTTACGCGTGTACTTCAATGCTGCGTCTTTTGGATTTGCCATATTATATTAAATAATGTGTGAAGACTCAGATTAGAACTTGAAGTGAGCGAATGCACGGTTGGCCTCGGCCATCTTGTGCATATCCTCCTTTCGCTTGAATGCACCGCCCTGCTCATTGTAGGCGTCCATGATCTCGGCAGCGAGCTTGTCAGCCATGGTCTTACCACCACGCTTGCGGCTGTAGATGATCATGTTCTTCATCGAGATAGACTCCTTACGGTCGGGACGAATCTCGGTAGGAACCTGATAGGTGGCACCACCAATACGGGTTGACTTAACCTCGACGAGTGGGGTGATGTTGTCGAGAGCCTTCTTCCACACCTCGAGGGCACTGATACCCTCCTTCTCGGCCAACTTCTTGCCGACGATATCCATGGCGGTGTAGAAAATAGTGAACGCAATGCTCTTCTTGCCATCGTACATCAGATGGTTTACGAACTTGGTTACTTTAACTTCGCTGAAGACAGGATCCGGAAGGATAACTCTCTTCTTCGGCTTTGCTTTTCTCATTTTGTTTTGAAATGTTTAATGTTTGGTTGTTTCTCTTGGGGGAATCTTCATCCGCGCCTATCACGCTTGGTCCATCACTGGGTTTATGCGGGCCGGATTACTCAACCTTTAAGAGCCTTTACCAACTTGTGTAAAAGGTTTGAAACTTGTTTTCTCTCTGCGAAGATTACTTCTTCTTTGGAGCTGCACCAGCCTTAGGACGCTTTGCACCGTACTTTGAACGACGCTGAGTGCGACCATTTACGCCGGCGGTATCCAACGTGCCGCGCACAATGTGATAACGTACACCTGGAAGGTCCTTCACACGACCGCCACGTACCATGACGATTGAGTGCTCCTGAAGGTTGTGACCCTCGCCCGGAATGTAGGCATTAACTTCCTTGCCGTTAGTCAAACGTACACGTGCCACCTTACGCATAGCAGAATTAGGTTTCTTAGGAGTTGTGGTGTAAACACGAGTACAAACGCCACGACGCTGTGGGCATGATGCCAGGGCCGGTGACTTGCTCTTGTCTTCCAGAACTACGCGACCTTTTCTTACTAACTGTTGAATAGTAGGCATTTTGTTTTTACTTTTAGACGATAATTTGTTTGTTTAACTCTCATGCAAAATCATTTCACCTCGGGCTCTCTTCGCCCTCGCGTGCGATTTAGCGGGTGCAAAGATAGAAAATATTTCTCAAACTACAATGGATTGCGCATCAATTTCTTTAAAACTTTTTCACTTTTCGCCACATTCGGCATATCCACATGGCATTTTTCGAGGGTCAAAGTGTAAAAATGTAGAATTCAAAGATGCGCTAACTCGTTCAATTTGAATTTAAAAGACCCGCTCTCCCATCCTACATCGCATTCGTTTTCCATAGTTCCACAATGCCGTTACTTCAACCAATTTTCAATCAAAATGACAAGCAAAAACAACGCAAAATAGCCCCCAAAATGATGTTCGCCTCTTGTTTCCTGCAGTTTTTTGCATCAAAAGTTGCAAGCAAAAGTAATTATTCATATATTTGCACACGAAACATAAAAAAACGACTACCGATATGAAGAAAGCCTTTTTCACCATGCTCGTTTTGTTCGCCGGAACATCTGTCCTTTCGGCCCAGAACGTCATCACCACTCCTGTCGATAGCGACCTGTTCCCCACCGTAGGCAACATGTTCGATTTCTCGCCGAAGGCCATTCAGGCGTTCAAGGACAGAGAAGCGAAATATGCCCAGGTCCTGAAGGATTACGAAGCTGGAAGGGCTACGCAGGAGCAGCTTGAGGCCGCAGAATACGACGATACCTTCGCCGATGTCTACGACATCCTCGGAGGCGGATGCAGCTTCTATTGCGGATGCCAGTACGACACGGTCATCTGCTCGTCATTCCTTCCGCCCCAAGGCAGTCGCACCTACGAAGCCTACGAAGCCGCCGACCTTTCCTACGAAACTGCTTGGGTGGAAGGCAAGGCAGGCAACGGAATCGGCGAATGGATCGAATATCAGTTCCCCGCCAACAATCCACGCATCACCACCATCATTGTCTGCACCGGATATATCCGCACCCGTAAAGCATGGGAGGAGAACGGCCGTGTCAAGAAGTTGGAGGTCAGCGTCAACGGCAAGAAACTCACCACTTTGCATCTCGACGACATCTATGCCGAGCAGACCTTCGACGTGGGTGAGATAGGCTGGTCTCGCGAAGAGGGCACCGACCCCGGCACCGACCCGATCAAGATACGCTTCACCATCGTCGATGTCTATCCCGGAACAAAGTATTCCGACACCGCCATTTCCGAAATCTATTTCGATGGCATCGATGTCCATTGATACTATCTTTACGCTGGCGCGTGCGTGTTTAAAATAGGACGCGCACATACGACGCGCACACGCATAAAACCCTCAAAAATAAAACACGCCCCGGCATTCCATCGGAACACCGGGGCGTTACTTTCAAAAACCTATCTATTAATGATTGTAAGTTAATAACACATACACACACAATTACTTGCTGGCAAGACCCTCCTCTTTGAGCAGGTTGTCCAGGCCCTTGTTCCTCAGCGAGTTGTTCATCAGAGCAAGGTACTTGCGATACTGAACTTCGTCAAGGTACTTGTGAGCGAAAGCAAGGTTGATATTCAGGGCTTTCTGCATACGAGCGCCGCGCTTCTCTACCTTGGTACGCTCCAGACGCTTCACCGAATAGCCGAAGTTATCCGATGCATATCCCATCACATCCATCTGATCCGCAGAAAGGTTCAGATAACGTGACAAAGAACGCATGTTAATATTGAAATCGTAGTTTATAGGAGTTACATTGTTTACAGTATCAAGTTTCTCCTGGGCATTTATATTTGCAGCGGCCATCATGATGGCTGCGACTGCGATAATCATCTTTTTCATAATTAAATTTTTAATACCTTAAATAAATTAAACAATAAAAGTTAATAATACAAATCAATTAAAATACAATTGATAAAAACAACCAAGCAAGCAGCAAGTACACTGCCATGGTAGCACCCATTGAAATAAAAAGTTTTTTCATACCTTAAATTGTTTTTTAAAATTGTTAAAAATACTAAGCAATTAATAAACGCGATAAAAGTAGTTTGTAGTCTCTTTTGTCTTTTTGTTTTTGTTTTGTCTTTGTAGTTTCTTTGTTTTTGACGCTGCAAAGGTACGGGGTTTTTCGTTTACTCAATCAAAAAAGGGCCAAAATCGTGCAATCGGTTGCTCTCGGAGCCTCGTTTTGGGCATTTTTGATAATTGTGACTGGCAAATAAAAGGTCTAAAAATAGAAAAACGAACGCAAAATGCCCTCATCCGAAACAAAAAGTTCGTGATGAGGGCCATATATTAATAATGTGTTACCAACTAACGCACGCAAATCTGGTCCAGGACGATACCTTCATAAGGCGTTTTGAGCCTCAAAATCTGCTTTTTCCCGCGTTTGCAGGGCAATTTGACGCACTTCACAGCCTGGTTACGGAGCACATTTTGCTTCCATTCCTCACTTCGACCCACAGTGCGGTAATCTACCGAACAGTATTCTTTCGCATCGAGCGACACTTCGACTGCGAGGTGTTCATCATCGACGGGATGCGTGGGCAGCAAATGGAGTTCCACGGTCAAAGAATCGGCATCCTTGGGCGCTGTGAACGTATAGGTCACCTCCTCGTTGGGCAGAAGCAGGATGGCTTTCCCTGCATAGCCCAGCCCCTCACAAGGCGCATAGCGTCCTTTGGCATCGGTTCCCTCCCATTGGGCAATAGAGTTTGCCTCTTCAGGCCACGGTTCGTCCACCTGGGTATGCTCCACAGGCTCGAAGACGCTCAGTTTACGCGGTTTGTAGTCCATGATGCGGTTCCATTTGCCGTTGTTGTGGATTCCCTCGTTGTAGATTTGCGTCAGATGCACGATGCTGTCGAAGGCGGCATCGCTCCGCTCCCACTCCATCAGGCCGTGTCGTGCATATTGGGCAAAGAGCAATTTGCGATTCATCTGGTCAGCAGCCTGCACAGGATATTTCACCAGTTGGAAATAAGCGTCCTTCCTATCCTCGGGGATACGCTTGTCAATCGCCTCGGCATTGTCCGAAAGGCGCTGATAGTCTTTGAGGCGCTGCTTGACGTAGTTTTTGCTCCATGGCAGGTCGCGAACTGTGCCCCAATATCGTTTGTCAGCCTCCTCGGTGCGTGTACCGCCCAGGAACTCGGGTTTACGCACAAAAGCCAGTCTGAACGATTCATCCATCATCGCCTGGAGGTCTTTCGATAGTTCTTTGCCGAATTCACGGGCATAGAACTGTCGCGCGTGCTCCATCACGCCCATCTTGTTCACCTTGTCGATGTCCCAAGCCATGTCCATGAAAAGTTCTATCTGATACTCTGCCGGCTTGATGTCGCCCACGTTGAGGATCCAGATCTTCTTAATGCCCTTGTCATAGGCCAGCTTCATCTGCTGGTAAAGCAAGGCTGGGCTGAACGTGCCGAGCCAAAGATAATCGTGCGGACGCCCCCAATAGGAAACATGGTAATAGATGCCATTGCCTCCCTGTCGTGCAGCCTCAGCCTCGGTGGGGAAATGTCGGATATATCCATAATTGTCGTCACACCACATCAGGCAGACGTCCTCTGGCACTTCCAGGCCCGCGTGGTAGATGTCGAGCACCTCCTTATATGGGATGAAGACCTGTGGCACCTGAGTTACATCTTCGTTGACGTATTGTTTCAAGAGTTGACGCTGGTCAGCAATAGCTCGCTTGAGCACAGCCTTCTGTTCCTCTACTCCTTTGGCTCCAAGCATACCGCTGTCATGCACGCCACGCATACCGATGGTATAGAGTATCTCCTGACCTGCGACCTCCTTCATACGGTCTTCCCAAAAGCGATAGACCTCAGCCGAATTGTTCACATAGTCATAATCTCCCACACCACGGCGAGGCCATTCTCCTGCTGGGCTGGTGGCCATAGGCTCGCAATGACTACCTCCCATATAGATGCCATAGCGGGCAGCCGCCTCACGGTTGCCAGGTACGAGGAAGAAAGGTACCGTGACTTCATGCATGGCGGGCCAGATGGTATTGGCACGCAGACGAAGCAGCAGTTCGAAGACCTTTGCGTAGGTCTTCGGTCCTATTTGTCCCGCCACGTCTGTCGGTTCATAGTTTTGCGAACTCCAAGGCATCAGTCCCCAATCCTCATCGTTGATGAAGATGCCACGGAAAGGCACGTCTGGTTTCTGGTCAATCGTTGTACCTTCGGCGACGCGCAGTTCTTTCTGCTTGCGTGCAGTTGCATCTGCCCACCATTCCCAAGGAGAGACACCCAGCAAGCGCGACACCTCCAACAGGCCATAGGCCATACCATGTGCATCTGAGGCGTTGAGAGTCAGGTTTCCATCTTTGGCTTCCAGACGGAAATGTTCCCAACCTTCGAGCGTATCGTTGCCCATCAAGATGACGTGTCCCTTCGCAGCAGCGCTGTCAAGGGTGGCAGCGATATGCAGTTCTGCATCGAGCACCGTGGCAAAATCATATGCAAGTAATTCCAAAGCCGTTTTCACCACAGGCGCAACGCCAGCCGTATCACATTGGATATAGATGGGATCGCCCTGCTTCGCTACGAAGTCCTGTTGTGACCCATTGCCGCAGCCCGTCAGCAAACCGATTGCCGTAAGCGACAAAAATAGAAATGAATGCTTCATTGTTGTGTGTTATCAATATGTTTTTCTCAAAATGCCATCTCTCGAAGTGACAAAGTCTGCATTCTTGATCGTGACATTCTCCACATTATTTATATTAGTAGCATATTTGGTCACCAGTTCCACCTTGAGGTTCTCGATCGCCACATTGCGGATAGGCAGGTGTTCGTCACCGTTCAGGTCGATGGCAATGCCTACCGAGTCGCATTCCAGATCCCTGATGTGCAGGCCGTCAATCTCGGTATAGACCGTATCATAATCGGGCAGTTTACGCCATTGGTAGAGCACGTCGGTATCGACAGCCACCAGTCGTTGAGCCGAACGCACCTGAGCTCGCTCCATGTAGATGTTCTTCACGAAACCACCACGTCGGTGATTGGTCTTCACGTAAAACACGGCCTTCACATCGCCTACGGCCCTGCAATCGTGCATCCAAACGTTCCGCACGCCTCCCGACATTTCCGAACCGATGCCGAGCAGTACATGTCCATCTTCCACCACGCAGTTCCTTACCACAATGTTCTCAGTGGGCTTGTTCAGCCGCCAAGCGTCCTGGTTACGACCTGCCTTGATCACCACAGCGTCATCACCCTGGTTGAAGTGGCAGTTCTCGACCAACAGATTGCTTGTCATGTCGATGTCGATGCCGTCGTTGTTGTGGCCATGGGCATAAACATCGAGGCCACGCACCACGCCCTCATTGCACATATAGAGATGGATGGTCCAGAATGGGCTTTCGCGAATCTTGAAGTCCTCAAGCACGATGTTCTTGCAGCGATTGAACTGTATCAGATGGGGCCGCATGTTGCTCTCTGGCAGATCCGTCAGCCGACGTTCTTCCACAGGAGTCAGTTCCGAGCACCAGCGATAAAGTTCACGCGTGGCATCCTGATGAGCCTGTGGTCGTTTGAACCACACCTTCCACAAGTCCATCTTCGGTGCCAACGTTCCTGTGCCCGAAATCTTGATGTTCTTGCATTCGAAAGCATAGATTAAAGGCGAGTAGTTGTAGCACTCCACACCCTCCCAAGTAGTGAAGACTGCGGGCAAATAATCTGCCGGATTATCCGTAAAGACCAACCGAGCCCCTTCTTCCAGATGCAGATCCACGTTATCCATCAGGTGAATCGGCCCTGTAATCCACTCTCCCGCAGGCACAACAACGTGTCCACCACCCGCCTTGTTGCAGGCTTTGATGGCCTTGGCAATTGCCTTTGTGCTCACCGTCTTTCCATCCGCTTTGGCGCCAAACTTCTTGATGTTGAAGTCCTTCGTTGGATAGATGAACTCATGGATTGACGCCATTTCGAATGGAGCATCCTTAATCTCCACAATCTTATATTCCTGTGCCCAACATCCTACGCTCATCAATAATGCAACAGTCAATAATGCAATCTTTCTCATAATGATTCTCTTTCCGCTTTTGTATATTAAAATAATGTGTGGGCTCTTATTTTAACATTGCCTCAGCATAACGCTTACCAAGTTCGATGGCAGCTTCACGGCTGAAATGAGGATCGCCAGGATTGTCGGGCATACGATAATCCAATCCATTGCTCGTGACTTTTCGGCAATTAGGCACTTCGCGGGTTAGGCGGTCGAGGGTGCCGTGATTGAATGCATCGATCTTGGTCGAATCCTCCCATGCCCATTGCCCAACTTCGCCCACTACGACAGGCACTTCGTCACCCACGCCCAGACCATTTCTAAGTGCAGCAATCATCTTCGAAAATCGCTCCACATAGATATCTCCAGCCGTTCCATTCGTGATGTCTGTCTCACCCTGGTGCCAAACAATGCCTTTCAACTTACCATACTGCAAGGCAGGGACAGCTCTCACCAGCGCCGAATCGAGATACGACACAAGGCTATCTCCACCCACCTGCCATGATTTGAGGGCACTGCCTCCACGCGCATTCTGCACCAGCAAAACCTTACGCCCCGTCTTCTGATAGATAGCGGGACCGAACCCCACACCGGGACCAATCAACTGCATGCTAATGTCTTTGCGGATGTTGCTGTAACGATTGAGTGGAGCGACAGCAGGTTCTGGAACAAGTTCGGCATTCAGCAACCAAACACCCTCGAGAACGTTCAACGTATCCTCGGGAAGAAAATAACCTCGTCCTGCACAATTTGACTGACCAATAAGCAGATAGATGTCATAATCATCGTTGTCATTGCAAGCGCCGAATAGAATAGCACAAACTGCTGCACACAGGCAGAAGCTAACATTTTTTACAAGTCTTTTCATAATGACAGTAGTGTTCCTATAAAAAGAAGAAGTCAAAAAGTAAATTAAGTATTTCTTGAAAATTATTTGCCGCAAAGGTAATTATTTTATTTCAATCTGCCAAATTTTCTCCAAATTTTCCCTAAAAAACAAATAAAAACTGCGCAGGGGGAGGAATGTCCGCAGATTGTCCAATGCAGCCCACCCAAAAATCTTAGTCCAACGAAATATGAAAGCCACCTTCATCCTCGGCTCAATTTCGAACAGCTATTCTTCAATCCTATTTTGCTTAAGGATGCGAACGGGGCCAATCAGTCCACTGCGTAAGAGCGATGAATGAGGGTTGAAGAACTTGAAATCGCTGAACGTATAGCGACGTGTGGGACGCGACTCGTGGTTTGCCAGCCATTCGGGAATCTCTTCAAGATAGCAGCCTACAGCAGGCTTGTCGGGTGAATAAGTATAGACTAGGGGTTCGCTCCAATGGGCGTCGTCGGGTTCCTGTTCGTCGCCGATCATTCGGTTTGCCCAAAGGTTGGTGATGCGTATTTCTATGTTGTTAGTTCCCTTGTGAAGCATTCCTGTGACATCTACTTGGTAGGGCGCCATCCAGACGACCCCACCACAAGGTATTCCGTTGACCGATACTTCGGCAATGTTCTTCATTTCGCCCAAATCGAGAACGAACGAACAGTTTTCGGTGTCCTTCAGAAACTTTCGGTCGATATTGATGGAGGTGCGATAGGTGGCCGTGCCTGAAAAATATCGGATACCAGCATCAGAATGCTCGGTCCACGAGATGAGGCTATCGAGCTTGATTTCAGTTGGTGCGCCCCAACCCGCAGGGAAGTTGATGGTCCATGAAGTATTGACGTTTCGGCTGTCGAGTGTTTCCTGCCGATGGAATTTGATGCCGGGTCCTGTCGAGTTAGCCTGCTTTCTTAATAGAATAAAGGTAGAGGCATATGGCGACAGTTCGAGGGCAATTTGTGTTTGTCCGTCGAGTTGTTCCCAATCTGCTTCGCGTATTGAGCCATCGGTAGCATTCCATAACTCGGGTATGCGCCCAGTGGTAGAGAGTATCACCTTTTGTCGAACATCAGTGTTCTGCTGATTGCAGACGAAGAAGATATCGGCTTCCTCGCAGCGGCGATGGAGCCAAAGAATGGAGTCAGAAGAATTGGAGAAAGAGAGCTCGCAGTCGGTCATTCCCGTTACGTCTCTACCACGCTGCAACAGGCTTTGGCAACGCCCAAGATAAGCAAAGAAGGCCTTGCCGGCATTGTCCCACCACGTCTGGCCTATCGAGAACTGTGTGCCCCATTTTCCGAACGACATACCCGGTTTGACATCAAGCCAGGGATTCTGTGCTCCGGCATGCAGCATCAGCATGTTGACGCCTTGGGCAAAGGCACGATCGGCGATGGGTTTGAGTGCGGCAGGATCGTCCTGCCAGGCTGTGAGCGGCCAGCAAGTGAAGCCCTCGCCATAGAGGTACTGGCGTCCTTGCCTACGTACGATGTCTCCCAGCTTTCGGACGCTGCCACCTCCCCAATGGCTGGGACGTGTCCAGAACTCGGCGCAAAGGAGTATGTTGTGGTCCATCCGCTCGCATACCATCTCGGTATTTAATGGAGCACCATATGGTTGGATGAGGAGTTGCATACCTGGCGTCTGTTCGGTCAGTTCCTTCATGTGGAGGTAGTAATGCTCGGTAAAAAGTTCTTCGATGGTGGTCTGCCAATCGCGCTTGAATGGCTTGGCCAGGGAGTCGGGCAGGGAGTATCCAGCCAGGCTTGGAAGCCACGGGGTGAGGTCGTAATGCCGACGCGAGAGGAACTCTTCACGCATCAGAGGTGTCCAGTCCTGAGGCCCTGCTTCGTAACTGTCGATCTCCAGGCGGCAGAAGGTTCGTCCTGCCAACGTGTCGGCCAGTTGCAGCAAAAGGGAGGGATAGGACTGCCAGAAATGATCGACCGCTTCACGGCTCATCTTGTCACATTCCAATCCACTGCCCGATGGAGGTGCCTGGCTGGCATTGGTCTTGCCACTGCTGCAATGACCTATGCGCAGGATTGTCCAATCACCTTGGGGCACTTCCCACGTCAATGAGTTGGCAAGGGTGTCGAAGAATGCTGTGAGGTCAATCACTTCGGCAGGGTTGTAGGGATAGACGTTAGGGAAGGCCAAGATAGCGATGTCGGCATAATAGCCTGTCTCCAAGGGTCGGGTTAGACTGATGCTTTGCGTCCGACGCTTGCGTTCACCTCGCACTTGTGCTGTGGTCCAGATGAGGCGCTGCATGGAATATTCGGGTCTTACGGAAGGATGGGCCGATGAAGACCAACCCGGGCAATTGTGAGTGCCGAATGAAAGTCCCAGTCGGGCACATTCGTTGATGGCGTGGTGCATCAGACTGCACCATTTCTCATTACCTATCAGTACTGTCGAGTCGCCCAGATGTGTTTGTATCTGGCCTCCGATCTGGAAATTCTGCACACCTCCCAGTCCTGCCTCCCGATAGGCTTCCAGATCATGGGTGATGCCTTCCCGACTCACTACGCCATTCATCCATTGCCAAATAATGATGGGGCGCATAGACATCGGCGGCTGCTGGAAATCGCTGACGAGGTCTCCAGCCGAAACCATACTAGTTGTCAATCCAAGAAAAAGTGCTACGATAGTTCTTTTCATTGTCATTTAGGTGTTATTTCATTGCTTCAATTCGATTCGGAGTCTGCCTGCAAAATGCTGGTTGCTATGTGTCTGTTCGAAAAATTCATCTGCGGCTCGCCCTTTCTCCGGGCGAGGATAAATGGTCGAGACAAGATGTAGGACATCGGCCATCATGGCTTCGTGCTCAAGATAGCCATCGTAGACAAACGACAAGCAATATGAGTCGTAAATGCAATCGACCCGTTCGACCTTCTTCGTCCCTGTCAGTTGGCGAGCATCTGTTTCCCAATAACCCAAGATGGAGGCAGCGCACCGGTTGGAATAGGCATCGTAGGGACCTTGTCCCAACCAATTGAGACGAGTCAATGAAGGATTCACGTTGATGGTCAAGCCAACATGCGGCAGGTCGTTGACTTCGACCGAGGGATCGATTGAGTAGGAAATGGTGAGGCTGCCATCGGTCGAGATGACGTAGCTGTAATGCGCCTTGAAGCGATTGTTCGCATCGACCAAACATTCCACATCGGCTTCGATCTCATAACCATCAGCCGTCGGTCGGACATTCCATGCCTTCACATAACTTTCGAACAGATTGAGGTCGGGACACGTCTTTGGCCGACCTTTCATCGAAAGTGTTTCACTGCTGTCGAGGGTGCGCCAAAGGGTAGGGCGTAGATGCTGTGCCAAAGAAAAGTCATCGTGGACGATAGCATCCAACAGTCCTGAGCGTGCATCGAAGCGATAGGTGAGTTTGCCCACTGTAAACTCCTCCTTGATTCCTTTTGTATGGGAGACTGGGTGTGCGTTCGGCGTTGACACGCCGAGGCCCTTCGGAATGAGTCGGATGGCGTGTCGGGCTATATCGTGCCCTGCTGCATCTCTGATGGTGAGCCAAACGTAGTGGCAAAGGCCTTGAGTGGGATGTTCGATTGCATCGAGCGGAAGAGAAAAAACAGCAGAAGTATGCGGCTTCCCATCGATGCATCCTATGCCTTTTGTCAGTTCATGCCCTTCGCAGAAGATCTGCCACTCTATCTTGAACTGATTCAGGTCGGTGAAGTCGTAGTCATTCTGGAGTAGAATCCTTGCAGTTTCCTCACCCGGGATAAACTCCAAGGATGACGCAAGCGGATAAATGGGCGCATAGACGGCCTTGGTTTCGTAATAGTCGTCGGTAGGATTGCGATAGGAATCGACAATGCCATCCCAACCTCGTGAATCGATGCGCAGATAGGGGTCGTCGCCCGTCATCTCATTGGCAGGCTCCTTTCTAGGAGTAGGGGCAGCCACCCCCTGGTCGGCCCACATCCAGACGGCAGCTCCTGCACCTGATGGATAGCGAGTGAGTGCGTGCCAGCGTTCGGCTAGTCCTCCGAACCCCTTGGTACCGTATGCATGCGTATATTCGGTGGAGATAATCGGACGGCTGGAATGGGCTGCAAGTTGCTCGTAGAGTCCAGGTGTCCAGTAATGGACCGACAACAAGTCAACCTCTTCGGGCAGCGTTTCCTCGAAGCGCCATGGAATGAGCACTGGCCGCGTGGGATCGATGCCTTTAGCAAGTCGGATGCAGGCAAGATGCATCTGCGTCAGCGGGTCCTCGTTGCCAACCGACCAGTAGATGACCGAAGCGTTGTTGCGGTCACGGCTGACGGTTTCGTAGGTGCGTTGAAGTGCACCGTCGATGTGTGAAGGCTGGTAGAAGTAGTCG
This sequence comes from Bacteroidales bacterium, assembly GCA_017519885.1. Taxonomy (GTDB): domain Bacteria; phylum Bacteroidota; class Bacteroidia; order Bacteroidales; family UBA3663; genus Liminaster. The sequence continues at coordinate 64,591 of JAFWRO010000007.1, forward strand.
TTGCCGCCCCCAATGCCTACTTCGGCACCCACATACATGCCGATGGAATCGCACATCTCGATGAATCCCTTGGCATGCTGATAGTGACAGAGGCGCAGGTAATTGATGTTAGCCTCCTTCATCATAGTGAGGTCATGAAGCCAGTGCTGGCGCGTGGTGGCACGGCCTACGGTCGGCCATTCATCATGGCGGTTGACTCCTCTCAGTTTCACGGCCTGACCGTTGATGCGCAAAACACCTCCATCGGTTTCGATTTCTCGGAATCCGATTTTTTGATGCCAGCGATGACTGATCTTGCCGTCTTCTACCAGGCAGATCGATAGATCATAGAGATTCGGGGTTTCGGCATTCCAAAGTTGTGGATGCTCGATGTGGTACTGCAGATGTACCTCCTTGCCTGTATATGCATGGCTTTCGACTTCAACGTTTCTATTCAAGATTGTCTTTCCTTCCTTGTCGATGAGCGAGACGCTGAGTGTATAGGGATGTCCTCCGTTGGGCCTGTAGATTTGTACGTTGTGAGGATTCTGCTGATCGGCCACGAGGACACGGATGTCCAGATTGGCATTGACGTACTGTTGGTCGAGGTCGGTGGTGACACTGACATCCTCGATCCATCTTCCCTTGGGTAGCACGAAGAGCTTCACATCACGATAAATTCCTCCCAGAGACCAGTCGTCGTTGGTGTCGAAGCGATAGTCTCGGCTTGCCTGTATCACCTTTACGGCAAGCAGATTCTCCTCACCTGCCTTGATGGCTCGGGTCACATCCATACGGAAGGTGGTGAACCCGCCTTCGTGACGGTCGATGTAGTTTCCGTTCAGCCATACTTCACACGCAGACCACACACCGCCAAACTCCAACTGATAGCGTCGGTCGGAAGTCGTGGAGGGCACTCGGAACGTATGTCGATAGAAACCTATACTGGCCGAATCTCCCTTGAAGCCTTGATAAACGGGTTCCTCAAAACCTTCGATGGCCCAGCAGGAGGGAACAGAAATCGGGCTGAAGTCGTTCGTCTCGAAATCGACCCTATGGAAATCGGTGAGGGTCTGGGCTTCGACGCTGGTCGGGGCAAGACGGAACTGCCATGTCCCGTTTAGATTCAATGTGTCTTGAGCATGGGCATAAGCCGTGAGAGCCAACAGTGCTACGAGGCAAATGGGTCGTTTCATATTGTTTGTCTATTTGATATTCACATTGCTGTGTTCGAAGTGCTCCACAAGCGACGTGTTGAAACTCGCATCTTTAAGTGCCGTAATCTCAAGGTCGCGAAAGATGAAGTTCGACAATTTGTATTGGTCGGGCTGGGGTGTGACATTGAAGAACTGATTGCATTGGATTTTACAGTCGGTCATCCGGATGTGGTCGGCATATGACATCGGTACGTCGGGGCGGTCCTTCAGGTCGTAGAACTGTGTCCAAGGACGCAGATAGATGAAGTTGTGGACATCACCTTCGCAGCGTTCCACGGTGATGTATTCGTATAGTTGTGGCGTGTCGGGCCTCATCTTCAACCAAAGCAGGTTGAATGCATCGGTGACGTGGATATTACGCATCACGATATTGCGGTTGTGCACCGATTCACTACCCATGGTGAGGCAGCTGTGGCAGAAGCCGTAGGTGCAGTTCTCAATGAGTACATTCTCGTTCATGCCATTGCCTACACTCTTTTCTGGATTGTCGGCCCAGGGACCTTTACCGCCTTTCATCGATACAGCATCGTCGTTGACCGACATGTAGCAGTCGCGTATCAGTACGTCCTTGACCACATCGAGGTCGATGGCATCTGTTGAGGGGCCTTTGCTATCGTCGGGCTTGTCAAGGCTGTAGATCTTCAATCCAACGAGCTTTAGTCGGTTGCAGCGATAGAAGTGGGTAGTCCAATAGGGGCTGTTCTGCAGCCGGACACCCTCGATCTGCACATCGTTGCTGTTGGAAACATAGAGGAGTCGCGGTCGTTGTTCGTCCTTGTTAAGACATTTACGGTTCCATTGTCTCCTGAGCCAGAATGCCTGGTGGTATCGTAGTCCATTGCCATCGATGGTGCCTTGGCCCGAGATGGTGAATCCATCCACACCATCGGCATTGATCAGGGCACCGAAATAGAGGCAGGTCTCGCCCTCGATGCGAGTGGTGTCGAGTCGATAGTCGCCGATGAAGTCGCTACCCTGCAGCACTGCACCTTCACGCAGATGCAGATGTGTGCCAGGTCGGAAGTAGAGTCCGCCTGTCAGATAAACTCCAGCAGGCACGACGATGACACCTCCACCTCGCTCGGCTGCCGTATCGATGAGTGCCTGAATCTCATGAGTATGGAGTCTGCCGTCGGCAAAGATGCCGTGGTCGGAGAGCAGATACTGCGTGCCGAGATCCTCCAGCTTGACCGGCTTGACCTCATGGAACCACTCGGTGATCTCCTGTCCGTCGGGGAAGTATTCCTTGGCTGACGCTCTGAAACTCAAGGAGGTGACACTTAAAAGTGAAAAAAGAAAGATAATCTTTTTCATCATGGAACTGATTCTGAAAAGGGGATAACATAAAGCTATCCCCCTCCATACACACATATTAACTTAACTAACCAAAACTAATCAATAACCGGGATTTTGAGTGATATTCGGATTCTCGTCAATGACACTCTGAGGCACAGGGTACAAAGCCATATGGCTCTCGGGGAACTTGTTCTGCTCGGCAACGGCCGAAACGAACTTGCCATGACGAATGAGGTCATCGCGGCGAACGCCTTCGCAATAGAGTTCGCGTCCACGTTCGTCAAGAAGGAAGTCGTTGAGGCTCTCCTTGGTGAAGTCGGCAGCGTTGATTTCTGAAACGCCGGCGCGACGACGAATCTGGTTGACCAGTTCTACGCATTCGGCTGTCGGGCCATTGAGCTGGTTCATAGCTTCGGCCTTTGAGAGCAGTACATCGGCATAACGGAGCAGCATCACGTCGTTGCCCTGATTGGCACCTACCTGGTCGGGATCTTCGCTGTACTTCATCGGGCAGGCACCAGTCTGCTTGGCGTGAACCACCTGACGGAAGTCCACATAGTTGCCATCGACATCATAATAGTAGCGTACGATGCCATTCAGACGTTCGTCGTTGGCCTCGAATTTGTCGTAGAATTCCCAGGGCATGTGCAGACCGCCCGAGATGCCGCTGATGCTGGAATTCTGAGCTTTGAAAAGTGGTGAAGAGGGAAGTATGACTGAGAACCAAGTCCAGGCGAAGCTGGTGTTTGAAACGATGCGACCTATGGTCAGGATGGCTTCGGTGTTGGAGTTGTTTTCGTTCGAGATGTCAAATACGTCGGTATATTTCGGCATCAGGGAGTATTGCCTGAGGGCGATGATCTTGTCGCAGACGTTGTTGGCATCTGACCAACGCTTCTCGTTCAAATAGACCTTCATCAGCAAGGCGAGAGCAGCGCCGCGTGTGATTCGGCCCCAATTCTGGTTGCTCACTTCGACGTCGAGATCCTCGTAGGACGAGAGGATGTCTTCTTCCATCCAGCTCACGTACTCGCTGGCAGATGGGCGCGAAGGATTCCATTCGGCATTAACGTTGGTGGCCACCTCAGGATCGCGTGCAACAGGCATAGGGCCAACGAGCGAATAAATTTGCTGCATAAAGAATACTCGGAGTGCCTTCAGTTCGGCGATATACTGCCGCTTGGTCTTTTCGTTGAGCGTTGTTGAACTCTCTACCGAAGCAATGATCTTCGAGGCTTTGGTGACGCCTTTCTGATAAGCTGTATAGCAAGTCTTGATGGGGTTGTCGTTGGCAGTCCAGATGTAGGTATCGTACTTTATCCAAGGATTGCTGGTCCAGCCGGTGTTCAGTTCGTCGGTCGATAATTCCTGTGCGATGAAGCCTGAATTGTTGAGCCACTGATAGATATAGCTGTTGCCCAAGGTGTTATAGACACCGATGAGTGAGGAATAGAGGTCTTCGTTCGATTGCGGGAAGTTGTCGGAATCTATATATGTATAGTTCTCGTAGTCAAGATCTGTGCAACTGGTCGTCAGCGTGAGGGCAAGGCCAAGTGCCATGAAGTATTTGGTGATTATCTGTTTCATAATGCTGTCTTTTTGGTGGAAATCATTGATTAGAATGTGATGTCAAGACCCAGAGAGAAGGTACGCTGGTTGGGGTAGGCAGCAAAGCTGTCGGTCTCAGGATCTGTGCCAGTATAGTTAGTGATGCAGAATAGGTTTTGAGCATCGAAATAGAGACGGCATCGTGAAATGCCACGGATCTTGCCTTGTGGCAGCGTGTAGCCGAGAGTCAGGTGCTTGAGGCGAACGAAGTCAGCATCTTCTACCCAGAAGTCGGATGCACTTTCCCACTTGGTGTAGAAACCATTGGGATATTTGCCATTGGGATTGGATGAAGTCCAGATGTCACGTGTATCGGTCGAGATATTGTCGAGATAGTTGAGACGATCAGGCTTGAGGAACTGTTGGCGCGTGTAGTTGTAGCGCTCCTGTCCTAAGGCGCCATAGAAGAAGAGCGTGAGGTCGAAGTCCTTGTAGGTGATGGTGTTGCCGAAGCCAAGGGTGAGTTCTGGCGCTGAGTCGCAGATGATAGTTTTGTCGTTGTCGTCAATCTTGTTGTCGCCATTCAGGTCAATCACCTTGATCGAACCAGGCACAGCACTGGCATCCCAAGCTACAGTCTCGCCTGCCTGAATCAGACCGTCGGTCTTGTAACCCCAAGTGATGTGGAGAGGGTCGGTGTCGCCTTGATACACAGCCAGAATGGTGTAAGGGTTGCGTGTCTTCCAGCGATCCTTGTAGTGCGAGAGGGTGAGGTCGGTGCTCCAGGTGAAATCTTTCTTGACGATGTTTTGTGTCGAAAGCTGGAACTCTACGCCTGTGCTTTGAGTAGAGCCAAGGTTGTCGGCAACACTTGAAACAGGATAGTAGGAACCTACGCTGCGCGAATCGAGCAGGTCGTCGATGACCTTGTGGAAGTATTCGAAGCTGCCGGTAATACGGTTGTGGAAGAAGCCGAAATCAAGGCCTACGTTATATTCAGTTGTAGTTTCCCACTTGAGATTTGGGTTGGATAGCTGCGACTCGGAGGTGCCGGTAACAAGTGATCCGCCGATTACGGCATTGGTTCCCGAACGGTAGTATCCATAGGCATTGCCACCGATCTCAGCATTACCTGTTTGGCCGAGGCTCAGGCGGAGCTTGAGGTTAGAGATCCAGTTGATGTCCTTTACCCATTCCTCCTCGGAGATACGCCAAGCGATGGCTCCCGAAGGGAAGATACCGTACTTGTGGTTGTCACCGAACTTGTCGGAACCATCGGCACGAAGTGTGAAGTTGAAGAGGTAGCGATCCTTTAGGTCATAGTTGATTCGTCCGAACCAGGAAACATATTTCGAGATACTTAGCGAACTGCCCACTTTCTTTGTGAGGTCGCCACCGCCACCGAGGTTATATACATTAGATATGTCGGAGAGGAAGTCTGAGTTGGCAGCCATGAAGTAGTCCGACTCATATTTCTGATAGGCATAGCCTGCCATAACCTTGATGGCATGTATCTTGGCCAATGTCTTGCTATAGGTCAGCGTGGCATCGAGCAGATAGTCGTTTCGTGTGGTCTGCGAGATGGTGGCAGAAGAGTTGCTCTGCATGCCCGTGAATGTTGTCTTTGGATAATATTCGTCACGACGGGTTTCGCCATAGTTCCAGCCCCAGCTTACGCGAGCCAAAAGGTCGGGAGTGATCTGGAAGTTCCAGTAGTTGCTGATGAGCAGACGTGTGTTCTTTCTGCGATTGGTAACCTCGTTGAGCGACAAGGGGTTGTTACCACCATGATTGGGGTTGAGGGTGTAATTGCCATCTGCATCGTAGGGCTGCAGATAGTTGGGGAACATGATGATTGAGTTGATGATGCTCAGATTGTCGCTATTTGACGATTCCTGCAGCAGGTCAAAGAGAGCGCGGGTGCCCGATGCTGTCACGCCGGTAGAGATATATTTGTTGAATGTGTAGTCCATATTAAAGCGTGCCATGAACTTCTGCTTTCCGCTGTTCTCGATCACACCTTTCTGATTATAGTGGCCCAATGAGAGCAGGTAATGCATCTTCTCGCTTCCACCGCTTATCGAGAGATTCTCTTCGTTGATCACACCTGTGCGAGTCATCTGGTCCCAATAGTCAGTGTTGACGGCACTAGCGATATCGGCATCACTGAAAGGGTAGGTTGGAGTAGAGGTGATGGTACTTGGATCGACAGTACCGTAAGGGGCAATCTTGTTGCTGTAGAGCCATTTCTCATAATAATAGTTGTTGGCAAGCTGCATATATTCCTTGGCATCCACGATGTCATAGGGATTTTCGATGGATTGCAGCGAACCGCTCAACTTAAGGTTGACTATGGCTTTTCCTTCCTTGCCCTTCTTGGTGGTGACGAGGATAACGCCGTTGGCTGCACGGGCACCATAAATGGAGGTAGATGATGCATCCTTGAGCACTTCGACCGACTCGATATCGCTCGGGTTGACAGTGCTGATGTCACCTCCAGGGAAACCATCGATGACGTAGAGCGGAGTATTGCCTGCACCCGTAGAGGCTTGTCCTCGGATCACCATCGAATAGCCTCCATCGGGAGAAGCAGAGGTTTGTGAGATGTCGAGACCAGCGACACGCCCCATCAGGATGTTCGAGACGTCGGTGGTTGCAACTTTTTCGACCTTGTCCATCTTGACGCTGGCTACGGCACCGGTAAGGTTGGATTTCTTGACACTGCCATAACCTACGACCACTACGTCATCAAGCAGTTCGGTATCTTCTTCAAGTGTGATCTTGAGGTCTCCCTTTTTGGCCGAAGTTTCTGCTTGCTGATAACCCAAATAAGAGATTACAAGGGTGGAATTGGGTGCGGCATTGAGTTCGAATCGTCCATTGGCATCCGTGATGGTACCGACGGTGGTGCCTTTGACGATGACAGTGGCACCGACAATAGGTTCGCCATCGTTGCCGCGTACTACACCCTTGATTGGAGCCTGCTGCCCAGAATTGGTGTCCTGGCTGGATTCGCGGTGAATGATGATACGCTTTCCTTGCACCTCGAAGGTGACATTCTGGCCGGTAATAATCTGACTGACGGCCTCCTTGAGGTCGGTAGCCTTGACGTTCACCACCTTCTTGGTGTCGAGGTCTTCGGTGGAGAAGACGACCGAATATCCAGTCTTCTCCTTGAGCTCGGTGATGGCTTTTTTGACTGTTACATTTTGGAGGTCGATCGAAACGGCCTGTCCATAGACGCTCATGTTGAAGCACAGCGCAGCTCCGCATATGAGCAAGGTCTTCAAGTGATTAATCATAAAGTTTGTTAAATTATTTAAGTAATTTGACCACAGTCCGAGAAAAAGCCATATATTTGCAAAACTTTCTGGATGTGGATTTCACACTCTCACATTGGCGAAAGATTCTTGTTGGCAGAGGGATGGTCCAGATCTCTCTGCTTTTCGTATCTAATGCCCGATGCTTCTGCTTAAGGACTGGATGATGGGTTGGGATGTTTCATGTTTTTGTGTGTTGAATTAGTTGCGTCTCGAAAGGGCGATGCTTCCGTCAGTATTGTAGGAATATTTTAGTTTGCCTGTTTCACACAGAATGTCGAGCACCTCGTTGATGGTCTGTTCGCTGCGCGAGAAGTCGCCATAGAAGCACAGAGTCCTGATGGAAGGGTCGTCGATGCGAATCTTGACATTATAACTGTGATTCAATATGTTCACGATATGTTCCAAGGGATCTTCGTCAAAGAAGAGTTGGCCCGATGTCCAGAGCGAAGCGGTCGTGGCGTTGGTCGTGTCGATGCTCATCTTTCCAGTGGTCTTGTCAAGGATGCAGTGTTGGTTGGGTGTCAGGGTGATGATGTTGTTCGCATCGACGATGCTGTTCATGGCGACGCTGCCTTCCTCGAGTGTCACTTCGGCGAGTGACTCGTCCTGGTAGTCGCAGACGTTGAACTTCGTTCCCAGAACTGTGACCTTGATAGCGTTGCTTTCCACAGTGAAAGGTTTGCTCTTGTCATGGGTTACCTCGAAATAGCCTTCGCCCGACATCCTGACGTCCCTATTCTTTACACCGAAGCCTTGCGAGTAGGTGAGCGAGGAACCTGCGTTAAGCCATACGATGCTACCATCAGGAAGAACGATGCGTGATCGTGAATCGGAAGGTGCCTCTATGGTCATGTCTGCCATCTTGCTTTCCACACTGACCTGTCCGAAATAGTTCGAGACGACAGCAATGAGGATAACGACTGCCGCAGCAGCTGCATATCTGAGCCATCGTCTTGTCGGCGATTGTGCTTGATGGCCTTTTACGCGTTTCTGGAACCGTTGATAGCCAGCTTCTGCATCGAATCGCGGCGTGGCGCCATTAGTGTCCTCTCTCTCACTCAGGAGAGCAGTCAGGAGCTCATCGAATTGTTTCTGCTTGTTTGCCATTTTTGTATCGGTTTCAATTGTATGACGGGATAATTTGAAAGGCGGGTAGTCCCGCCTACAAAATTTGTTTATTTTTTTTCTTTTTTTTATTTTCTTCTTTCCAAAGTATCTTATCAGGTCTCAGTGCCTCAGGAAGAGCAAGGCAATGAGCATGAGTTGTGGCCCTAACGTCTCACGCAGTTGGCGCAAGGCATTTTTGATATGGTATTTCACGGTATTGATTGTTATTCCCAGTTCGTCGGCAATCTCTTGATAGGATTTCTCCTCCATACGACTTTCAATGAATACTCGCCGACACTCATCTGGAAGAGCATCTATAGCCTTCTGTACGATATCGACCAGTTGCTCTTCTTCAAGAGGCATGGACGTATCGGAAAGCATTGAGTGCACTTGTTGCATCTCAGACTCGGAGATTTTTGATGCAGCTATTTCATATTCATGGTGCGATGATTCCAGATAATCGATACAGCGGTTTCGGATGGCTGCCAAAAGATAGCTTCGCAGCGAAACCTTCACTATCAACGAATCTCGGTGTTGCCAAAGGTGTACGATGAGGTCTTCGACCAGATTCTCTGCAAGGAATGCATCTTCCACGTATCGGAACGCCACACGACAAAGGGCATCATAATGATGCTCATACAAGTATTTGTATGCCTTGTCGTTTCCCAGCTTGAGTTGCTCGATGATCAGTCGTTCTTCAATAGGTAGCATGATTAATTATAGGTATATATGAATAGGCAAGAATGCTGTGGATTTAGCGTGTGTGTTAGCCGCTAATCGGCTGCAAATATAATGGATAGTTTTGTATTTTGCAAATATTTTGTCCGGAAAACTGATTATCTCTATCACGAATTATCGAAATAAATAATTATTCTGCAACCCTAGACCTTAAAAATTCGATAATTCGTGATAAAAAGAAAGTCAAATATTCCCTAAATACACTTTCTTGATGACCTCGTCCAGCGCGATGTCACGCGCCTTGATGAGGGTATTCTTGGGCGTGGAATAACTGTTGCTCAAATGGCTCACTTCCGTTGGCAAAGCCTGTGAGATGTCATGATTCTGGCAATTCAGACAACGGATATTACAGTTCGCACAGGCCAGCACAAATCAAGATGGAACCCGTAATTCGGCCTCTTCTCAATTGAATTGCCTGCCCAATAATCTCCACTTTTTTCCAAAAAAATGAATAAATCCGCACATTTTCATCCATTCTCTTGCACGGAATAAGAAAAAATTCGTATATTTGCGGCACAAACATATCGTTAACACTTCTTATTTCAAACCACGCACTGTCATGAAAACCAGAATCTTCCTCCTTGCTGCCCTTCTTCCACTCTTAGCCGTGGCGCAGACCGGCAATGGTCCCGTGGGCTTTGTCAACTACTCTGACCTTGGTAACGACGGCATCACCGGTGGTGGTGCAGGTCCCGTGGTACGCGTCAGCACACGCGCCGAATTCGAACGCTACGTGCAAGGCTCTGCCCCCTACGTCATCATTCTCGATGCTGACATCACGGGTGGAGGCATGCAGGATCTCAACGATGCCATCTCAGTTGGCTCCAACAAGACCATCATCGGTGCCGGTAGCGGCAAGGCGCTCAACGGCATATGCATCGACATGAAGAACCAGCACAACGTCATCTTCCGAAACATCATCCTCACAAAGGGACGCGAAGACGGCATCGCCATGCGCAACTGCCATCACATATGGATTGACCACTGCGACCTCTCCGACTCCTACGACGGACTGCTCGACTTCACACTGGGCTCCGACTATCTGACGTGCAGTTGGACCAAACTCCATCACCACGACAAGGTGTCGATTGTCAATTCGGGCACCTGTCATTTCGAGGACTATGGTCGCGAACACGTCACCTATGCCCATTGCTGGTTTTCCAACAATGTACAGCGCAATCCGCGCATCGGCTATGGTCGTGCCCACGTGTATAACTGCTATTGGACCGACATCTCGAGTTACTGCATCGGCTTCCATTCGCAGGCACAGGTGCTTTCCGAAAACAATTACTTCACACGTTCGGCCAACCATCCGTTCAACAACCAGTACTCCGACGTGTTGCCCTATTGCGGTTACCTCACCGACCGCGGCTCTTACTTCGCCAATGGCAATCCCGGCACCAACTATTCACAACGGTTCACAGGCATCAGTTATTCCCCACTCACGTTCTACGAATATGCCTTCGATCTCGACGAAACTCAGGATGTCGCCACCTCCACGCCCGAGGGTGTAGGACCCAAAGAAGGCCTCGAATACGAACCCATCCTAAACCCGGGCAATGGTGCCATCGAAGTCTCAGCTGACCGACAACTCACCTGGGGCAACATCGAAGGTGTGACAGCCAGCCGTGTGCTTATCGGAACTGAACGTGAAACCCTTGTCGAAACGCATGTCGAAGACATAACGCTGCAACCATCGACCACCTATTTCTGGCAAGTCGTCGTCACCATCGACGGCACCGAGCACCCCTCTCCTATCTGCCAGTTCACGACAGCGGCCAAGACTGCTTCGAAGCCCTATCCCGCCGACTGCGAGACCCATCCCTGGCTCCGCTGGCCCTCTTCGTCCAGCGCATTCTGTTCTAACATGCAGCTCTCATGGCGTCCGGCATTCGATGCTGCAAGCTACAAGGTATATGTTGGCGAAACAGCCGATGATCTTGCCTTGGTTGACGAGACCAGTACGCTGACGAGCACCAGATACGACTTCGCGTTGGGCAAATCCTATTTCTGGCGCGTCGATGCCGTACGAGCCGATGGCACTGAACAGTCTGGCGACGTATGGCAATTCTCAACCCCAGCAACGGTGCTTCGTGAAGGCAGGAACGAAACCGAAAACTTGTACCTTTCAGGCATCGTATTCACCGAAACGCTCGGCGGAGCGTCAAAGAATGTAGCCACCGCAGGCGATCAGGGTCCGGGTGCACTGATGGGCATATGGGATGGCGAAGAGGGCACCTACGCCATCTCGACCACTTCCTACGACCAGCCTCTTGGTCCAAACCTCATCGGCATCACCGTGGGCGACAAACTGATTGATGCCTGGCTCACCAACGATGCCGACTATAAGTTCAGCACGCGCAAGACGCGTCACACCGTCCATCTGCAGAAGGGTGACCCCATCCGCATCGACTTCGTGGCAGGTTATGTCGATGGCGGCCTCAACGAGAGCCGTGCCCACATCGACTATATCACTTTCACTCCCGCTGAAGGCGACGTTGTCGAAACAAGTCGACCCAGCGGACAATACCATTCGCCTGTTTCAACCAAGGGCTACGATTGCGAATACCTTCCCCTTTCCTCCGTGCTTTTCACCGACAGCCTCGGTACGGTAGGCGACTATGGGTCAACGCAAGTCAAGGACATGTACTGTTCGTGGATCAGCCGCACGGACGACGCGATGACCTATTACCTGAAGGAATGCGCCATGACAAAGCTGGAATACAAGAGCAAGTCGGGTGCCATCTCGCTCGTGACCCGCATGCTTGACTTCAACCAGACCTTCGCCCTCGGCGCACCGCTCACCGACAGCGGCAACTCGCTCCATGCCGTGCGCCTCTACAAGACCACTCCCGCCGACACACTCTATTATCGTCCCGTAGCCACCGAGGGTTACGAATGGCAACTCCTGCTTTCGCCCGACTGCATCTTCCTCGACTCCGAGGGCGTCAAGGGCAACAAGAACAAGGTACAGATACGCGACGGCTACGACCAGTGGATGAAGTACTACAATCCATCGGCCAACGAAGTGCAGGCAAAGAACTCCTCCAACGGTATCCGTGCATTCATCGACCCCATAACCGACAATCAAGTCTATCCATTCGTGCCCAGGGGAAGCGATGGCTCAACCTATTCCTATGTCGTTGGCACGGAAAAGAGCATGACTTATTTCCTCCAAGCGTGCGAACGCGTGAAGTTCTATTATAGCGGCACGGGCGGAGCCGCCACCAACCTCACCCTCACCATCACTGACGTGGAAACTGGTGAGAAAACAGTCATCGAAGGTCCAGATGCAAGGGGAAAGAATGTAGCTTCTGCAACTGTCGAAGCAGAATTAAATCCCAATCATCTCCATACCGTTATGATCAAAGCCACCACAGGAGACATGCTCATTTACGCCCTCAAAATGTGGCCAGGCGATGCAGAAGGCATCCGTGAAGTGAATCCCGACAATCAGTTGCGCACCGCATCTCCCTCCTACAATCTTTGGGGGCAAAGGGTTGGCAACAATCACAGCGGAATCGTCATTCAAGATAGAATGATCAAAATCAAGTAATCCACAAGAACAATCACGTTTATCTCTATCACGAATTATCGAATTATAGAATTATGCCGCAGAACCAAGCTATGTAATTCTATAATTCGATAATCAATAATTCATGATAAGCACCCGCAGGAAAATTCGATAATTCGTGACAATTAAATTGTTAATTGTTAATTTTTAATTGTTATTTTTCAATTGTTAATTGTCATATATTCCCTAGATACACTTTCTTGATGCCCTCTTCAATCGCGATATCACGCGCCTTGATGAGGGTATTCTTTGGTGTGGGATAACTGTTGCTCATCTTATAGCGCGGGAAGAAGCGGCTGAAATGGAGCGGACAATCCTGCATATCGTGTTCGACGAGCCAGCGGCACATCTGCCGTATCAAATCCATATCGTCGTTCACCTCAGGAATCAGCAGATTCGTGATTTCGAGGTGTGTGCCTGCTTCGTGCAAGGTGATAAGCGTATCGAGCACAGGTTGCAAGCTTCCACCGCTCACACGACGATAGATGTCGTCGGAGAACGATTTCAGGTCGATGTTGGCAGCATCGATGAGCGGAGCCAAGTCGCGCAGCGGCTCGGGATTGACGTAGCCTGCCGAGACGAGGATGTTCCACAGCCCTTGTTCGTGAGCCAAAGTGGCTATGTCCATCATGTATTCAATCCACGTCAACGGCTCGGTATAGGTGTAGGCGATACCGGGGATATGGTGCTGCAAGGCCAGCTCCACCACTTGCTGCGGGGTCAGCGAATAATGCGACACCTCGGCAGGCAAAGCCTGCGAGATGTCGTGGTTCTGACAGTTCAGACAGCGGAAGTTACAGCCCGTGCAAGCCAGCGACAGGCAGCGCGTGCCAGGATGGAAGCCGTAGAGCGGCTTTTTCTCGATAGGGTCGTCAGCCAGCGCACACGGCTTGCCGTAGGCATCGCTCACCATCACGCCGCCCTCGTTCCTGCGGCTTCCGCATCGCCCATGCTGCCCCTCCCCCATCGTGCATCCATGTGGACACAGGAGACATTTCAGCCTGCCATCCTCCTGTTTCTGATAATATCTACACTCCAAATTGTTAATTATTAATTGTTAATTAAAAAACTATTGCCTCATACACATACAGCTCGGCATCCTTCCACCCATTCCAGCCGATACCGGCCTTTTCGGCCGCGCAATGCGATACGAACTCTTCTTTCGACCAGTTCACCTCGTCTGCCACCTGGGGCAGATAAGTGCCCGAACGCCAGCCCTTGCGAATGTAGATGCCGTGCTTGCCCAGCACGAACTCGTCGAGACTCTTTATGCGACGCATCGGCGTCAGTACCGAAATCTCGATGTCGATGTCTTCAAGCTCCGACTGACGGACACTGTCAAAGCGTGGGTCCTCAAAAGCAGCAGCACGTGCCATTTGGGCCACAATCTCGCCTAGCATATGGTCCTCGCCGAAGTGTCCGATGCAGCCACGAAGCCTTCCGTGCTTATGCAGGCTCACGAATGCACCGCATTTCTGTTTCAAGGTCGGCGAGAGATTCTCTGGCTTATAGTTCCGACCGAAAAACGACAGACGAATGGATTCACGTGCGATCTCCTTGAGCGCTGCCTTGTCGGCGTCCGATAACTGGAACTCCGCTGTCAACTGTTCTCCTCCTCCCTTCCCTTGAGGGGAGGGTTGGGGAGAGGCTTTCCCCTCTTCAAACGCAGGCACCGTTGGCACACGGGCGCCCTTTTCCTCCCTTGTAAAGGCGAACGCATGATAACCCACCACGCGGTCATGTCCGCCATACTGCGAATCACCCGAATTGCAGTAACGAATATGGTGTATCTGGATGCCCTTGCTGTCCTCCGTCATCATCAACAGCACGGCGATGGCAGCTTCGCCACAGGCACTGGTGTCCAGGTTTCGGATGCCTAGGTTCTCATTCTTCTCAAGAGCTTCGACAAACTTCAGGACGCTGCCCGTCTTGATGGCTTCGCCCGTGGCTCCATCCACCTGTTGCGCATCCTTGTACGACGGATAGTGCGAGAAGTCACTGCTGATTACGAAGAGATTCTTCTCGTTGAAATATGGCAAAAGCGCTTCGGCTATCTGCTCCAGTTTCTGCCAGTTTTGCGTAGCGATGACGATGGGCACGATGGGCGGCATCTCCTTGAAACGATATTGTAACAGCGGCAATTGAACTTCCAGACAATGCTCCTTGCTGTGAGCACGTTCCTCGTAAGTAAATACGGAGTTCGACGCGATGATCTGCCGACCGAGTTCTGCATCTACCTTCACGTTGCCCAAAGGCGTGTTGTAGGCTTCGTAACCCACTCCCACCGAAGCCTTGTCGAGCCAAACATGATGACTGGGGCCCAACAGAAAGATATGCTCATACTGGGCCGAAGGATCGATGCAACTGAAAGCCGAGGCTGCCGTGGCTCCCGAAAAGACATATCCTGCATGGGGCACAATGACCGCCTGCACACGTTGCAGCGCTCGAATATCCTTCGACGCCTCGTAACATCCGACCACATCAGCGAGTAGTTGTTTCTGACTGCCTGCGTAGAATTGTCCGGCCACAGCCGGGCGTCTAATCTTGCCTTCCATAGTAGTACCAGTTATAAGAATCAATATAAAAATGAGCCACTTTTTCATGTAAAAATTCATTTTCGAGTGCAAATATAACCTAAATAATCACTCAATGCAAGGTTTTTTCGGATATTTTTGTTAAAAACAGACGAAATAATTTGGATTCATACAAAAAAATACATATATTTGCACCGCATAACACCAAGAATAACAAACCACTTTGTGATCCGCGTCAGTACCAGTCAGCACCGGACACGATTAAAATTTAAGTAACATGGAAAATCGAATAGGATGGGTTCCCCTTGGCTTAGCCACAGGATTCATTTTTTCAAAGTTAGGCAAAACACCAACACAAAGAGTCGGAAAACTTGAAATGTCACGTTCAGACAACCGTTACATTTACCGCTACACCCCCGACTATGTCAGATACCTGACAGTCGAAACAGGTGAGTGGCAATTCGGCAATTCATCTTTTAATGCAAAAGCTGGCGACTTCTACCTGAACGTCCCTTTCACATGACAAGCTTTCCCCCTTTGCGACCATAAAGCCTACAACAACACTCCCCAGTAATAGAACCTCTTCAATTCCCGCCCTTAAGTGGCGGGAATTCTTTTTGAGAGCAATCCTTGATTATTTCAACTTTCGTTTATTCTAAGGGGAAAACCACACTGCCTTATGCTATGGAATGGAGATGAGATGAAAAAACTCCGAAACCCGCGATAGATTTCGGAGCTTTTTTATTTCTGATGCAGATACATATATGCCAAATATCTACATTGAAGCCATAGACTCACAAAAATTACCAATCCTCATCTTCTTCGTCACCGAAGATCGGATTGCTCATTTTTCTTGCTTGGGCAGGCCGTCCATCGCCATTGCCATCGTATGAAATCGACTGGCAAATGATCTGAATATTCGGGCACTGAACGATTACCAAATCAGGTGTTGCATATTCTTTTTTCATCTCTTCATTACTTTTTTGCCGTTAATTATGTTGATTCCGCTCTCCATTTGTTGCTGTCTCTGGCCACTGACATTATAGATCACTTCTACACTACCGTCGGCCTTCTCTACGAACTGCAGGCCAGCTGCCTCTTCATCAAAACTGATTGAGAAGCTGGGGGCCATACTGCCAGAACTATTCTGTGTTTCGAACCAGGCACGGAAAGTCCCCACAGCAAAGGCCTGATTGGCATAGTAGAACTTGTCGCCAGAGATGTAGTAAATGTCAGACGCATTGGCTGCGGGGTCAAGTTCCTGGTCATAGTACGAGCCTTTAGCTGTCCAGCCATCAGCCTTGGTCGTTGCACTTACCACAAAATCCTTTGCTTTGTCAGCTTCAGTTACTGGAAAAATGGTATTTGCCACAGATGTCTTGAAAATGGCAGGAGTATTGGCCGACAACGACTCTACGGGAGAGAATTTCATGACCCCTGCGGTCAAATCAACACTCGATAACCCATAGAGCTGCACGTCATCTGTCGTCTGTGTTGCGTATGGCAAGCAGATGGTTCCCCACTGGTAAGACGTGGAGCGAGAATATTCATCTTGAATCAAGTAGGTGGTAAATGGTGCAGCATGGTACTCAACGCCTTCGGTATCAGTAAGTACGACATTCTTGATAGTAATGCTGTGGGCACCAGGAGCAATCGCATTATCGTAGATGATGCCAAGAGTAGCAATTTCTGTATTTTCACCAATAGCGATGGTATTGGATGACCTACGCGCCACACTGACATGTATAGTCGTGCCATTAAGATCATCTGATGTGGAGAATTGTGTTCTTTTCAGCAGTGCTTCGATATAATAGAGTTCATTAGTTATAAAGTCTGCTGGCAGCACGACATCAAATTCTACATTTGTCAGCGATGTTGCATTAGTAACAAGGAATGTGCCTTCTGCATCCTCAGTCACAAGAAACGGCAGTATTTGCACCGAATAGCCTTCGTCGTATTGAGCACTGCCGACAGTCAATGTTGCCTCTACCTGAGTCACTCTGTAAGCTACAGCATCCGCATCACTAATTTCTATATTTTTGAAGATGATAGGATAATTTCCATCTGCTACATTTTCACCGATATTAAGTGTGATGGTACATACTTCACCTGTTGATCCATCGAAAGTGTAACTATTTGTTGAGCTGCACATCACACGTACAGACCCATCGTCCTGAAGAGCACTGCTAAAGAAGTCGGTCTTCTTCGAAGTCGTGCGTTCTTCGCTGAGTGCGATGAGATAGAAGCCATCCTCGTCGGTAGCGACAGTAATACCTTCCGGCAGGACGATATCAAACTGGTATCCTGTTGCTTCGACCGTGTTGTTCATCTCCACGGATACTGTCACACTTGTACCGGCTTCGCCTGTAGTTGATACGGGGAACACGACGTTCTCAAACTGAGAGATGTCTGTGTCCTCTGCCTTGGCGATAAGGCCAAGGCAGAGACAAAGTGTTGATAGGAATAATTTCTTTTTCATTACTTAATAATTATTTTGATATTTTCTTGCCATTAATAATATAAATGCTTTTCTGCAAGCTTGAAGCATTGCCATCGTACCTTAACATTCTTCCAGTAAGATCATAGACTGTAGCATTGCTTCCGAATTCTTCAGTAAGTGTGGTTATACCTGTACTATTGCTGGAGATGTCAACATGGAGCGAACTCTCGTTCATAGCAAAGGTGGCGCCATTTGCTGAAAGTATGGCATTCTCAATGTCAATAGTGTAGATGCCTTCGCTGTCTGCTGCCAGGGTTATAGCTATCACACCACTTTCAGAGGTTTCTCCAATGGTAGAAGCACAAAGCACACGAAGAGTGTTGTCATTTACCATGCGGCTCATGAACAAGTCTGAAGCCTTTGTCTGTCCACTGACATCTTTCACAGTCAATCCCTCGGGAAGAATCATATCAAACTGATAGCCTGAATATGCGTAAATGCCGTTAATGCTGACAGCAACAGTAAACTCCTTATCTATTGAAGCAACTACATCATTCGCTCCAATCGTTGCATATTTTGCAGCCACGTCATCATGTGCTTTTGCATGAGAAGCATTGGAAGAAACAGAGCCATAAAGAATAAGATTTGCTTCTCCTGTCAAGTCACTGACACTTATCACGCCATCAACATTGACATCGGCAGCTTTCTCAACGAATGTGGCAGGCGGTGTACCCATGATGAAGTTGGCAATAGCTGTGAAGTCACTCACGCCGATGCTACCATCATTGTTGGCATCGCCAAGCGTATAAGAGGAGATGGTCAGTGTTGTCTTAACGTAGCTGACACGGTATGCATTGGAATTGGCATCTGAGATCTCGATGTTCTTCAGAATGAGGGGATATGTTCCTTCTTCGATGTCGGGATCAATATCGACAATCAAATAAGCGACCTCGCCCTCATTGCCACTAAAGGTGTAGCTCTTTGTCGAACTGCACATGAAACGCAAGCCACCGTCAGATTGCAGAGCACTGTTGGAGTAGTCAGTCTTCTTCGACGTAGTTCGTTCTGTACTGATGTCTATCAAGTAGAAGCCATCCTCGTCCTGTGCAGCCGTCACTCCATCGGGCAGATAAACGTCGCATTGGAAACCTGTAGGTGCAATCGTGTTGTTCATCTTCAGCGAGAGACGCACTTGCTGTCCGGCTGCGGCTTCTGCTCCTTCGATATAGACAATATTATCATAGGCCAGGATGTCAGTATCTTCACCGGCAGTTACTTGCTTTGCCTTGAATGCAGCCACTGCATTGTTGATTTCGTTAGTGCAAGCTGTAATAGTCTCATCGTCCATTGTTGAGCTTATCTGTGCACGGACGTTCCTGATTACTGCCAACAGAGCAGCGCGTGCTCCTACTTCATATTGTCCTATATTCTCGCCTTCTGTACTGTTGTCATATAGAGCTTGAGCCTCGTCAACGAGAGCCTGTAGTTCAGCAATGGCAGCATCATGGTTGGCAACGACTGTTACCTTGCAAGTAGCACTGATATTACTGCCGTCGGTAGAAGTGGCTGTGATAGTAGCGGTGCCCACACCGACAGCTGTCACTTCACCATCGGCAACAGTTGCCACAGCGTTGTTGCTTGTCGTCCAAGCGATTCGTTTGTTAGTGGCGCCAAGAGGCATCACGCTGGCAGTGATGGTGGCGCTGTTGCCCTGTGCAATGATCAGAGTATTGTTGTCGAGAGTAATCTCAGTGACGGGGTTGACATCTATTTCCCAAAGGAGATAGGGATAAGCTTCACCTTCCTCAATGGCCCATACAGAAGAATAGTCCCAGCCAAGGCCAATGTAAGTTTGGGCTGTCTGTAATACAGACTCCGTTTTGGCTATACCTTCCACCTTGTCATCAGTCTTCTTCTGTGCCACACCGTTCAGTGATACTTGCATGGTTGACAAAGCATAATTGCTGTCGTCCGGCTCGGGACAACCATTCTTGAAACCTCCGATGACACGGCTGCCCCATGAGCTCTGTGCGCTCAGAGACAGGATGTTGTTGGCTGCCACACTATTTGTCAATGCAGCCGTAGTTCCATCAAGCTGAGCGACTACACCTGCCCCGTATCTAACGCCGTAGATATCCCCCTTGGCATAACATTTGTCAATGGTGGAGAATGTATAAGCACAGATGCCGGCCGTGTAATAAGTTCCCGTCACCTTAGCGGTTGAGTAGCTGTTCACAATTGGGCTGTTAGCATAGCCAACAAGACCGGCGGTGTAGGAGTCGTCGCCTGAAGCGGTAATCTCACCTGTAGTGTAGCAGAGCGTTACATCTGCGTTGCTATACCCGATAGCACCACCGACGTAGTCATTGGCTCCTGTTGCAGTGAGGGCATTCTCAGCATGACTCTTGGTCAGTGTTCCATTGTTCGCCCGACCTATGAGGCCACCGACGAACGAGTCACTGCCTGTAGCAGATATCGTCGTGTAGGTATGAACGGCTGTGATGTTGTCGTCCTCTGAGAGTCCTGCGAAACCGCCGACGTATGCGCCCGTTGCACTTGTGGAGACATTGCCCTCGTATGTGACTGCGTTGATGGTGTTATTGCCCGAGTAACCTGTAACGCCACCGACATGAGCGGTGCCCTCGACATCACCTTTCACAGTACAGTTGAGCAACTGACCATTAGCATTACGTCCGATAAGCACGCCTGTATAGTCTCCACCTTTCACTTTCTTGCCACTGGCCACTTCAACAGTAAGATTCTTGATGATACCGGCCGAGAAATTGGAGAAGAGGCCCGTGTAGTCCTGCGTGGTGTTAATCCAAAGCCCACTAATCTTGTGTCCGTCGCCATTGATATAGGTAGCCTCACCGGAGTTGCGGCCGATGCTTATCCAACCCTCGGTCGGAGAGTTTTCGTTAATCCAAGAGGCAAGGTCGATGTCGTTCATCACCTTGTAATACCCCTTGTTGCTTGCGCCCTGAAGGTCTTCTGCCGTATAGATACGATATGGATCCGCCTCTGTACCACTGCCAGGATAGCCTACGGTGGTCGATGTTAGGTAAGACGGAGTCATATCATCTACATCGGCATAGAGCTGAACAGGAGCACCCGACTGTAAAGCATCGGTCGTAAACGACCAGGCATGGCCGTTGCAAATGGTGCTGACAGCCTCCCTATCCTTATAATAGAGATATACAGTACCGTCGTTGAGTGACGAACCACTAATTGCAGTTTCTTGACTCACAAGAGTTGACTCAATGACTGGTGGAGCAGCCTGATACTTCTTGTAAGGGAAGCATTCGGTCTCCAGAATATCCCAATTGTTGTCGAAATCCCAACCAAGAGCTACGTAGTTTGCCTTCAGTCGCAGGAGCGAAGGGCCCATAACGTTGCCATTTTGCAGATCATCAGTAATCTCCTGCACAACACCTTGAAGAATAACTTTGGTAGTAGTCAATGCTCGGTTGCCTTCGGCTGAAGCCAAAGCACCGATGTTTAAATAATCATTTTTAGTACCGTAAATTCGGCCAATGTTCTCTACAGTTGCCGAAATCGTATTATTGATTGCGACATTCGACTTCAACGTCAGCTCTGAAGTGGAATATCCTTCACCATTGCCGATAATGCCGCCTATGTTGCTGTCGCCATATACAGTTGCATTCGTGTAACAGTTTTGAATCCTACCACACCACTTATAACCAGCGATGCCACCGACGTTACGTGTACCCTTGATGATGCCGGAATAGTAGCTATTGGTGTAGATAAGGGCTTTTACTCGGATGTTGGGAGACCATTCTGGCAGATATTGTTGTTGTCTCTGCCCTGTATAAGAGTCACCATACCAAAGATAGCAAAAGGCAGAATTATACCAACCTACACCTATAGTAGCAGCCCCTCCGTTCCTCCAATCTGAGCATCCAAATGTTTTTTCGTCCCAGCCGACAAGACCTCCGATATAAGAGGATCCGGTCATATTACCGATTGCGAGGCAATTGTTGATTGCAATCTCATCTGTTCCAGTGCAGAAATCAATCGTGGAAGCCGTTACATCCTTCGAATTGGTATCACTGCTTGTACTAATATAAATATGTTCTGCATCAGAATTGCCGGCAAGGGTTGCTCCGATTAAACCGCCCACATAATTCACACCGTTGATGTCACCGAAGTGGCTACAACTTTCCATGCCTGAAATACATCCGCCTTTACTTAAGCCGACAACACCACCTGTATAATCACCCGTGTTCGTTATCTTGCCTTTTGAATGGCAGTTTGTAAATGATACTGAGATGCCCAAGTCGAGATTTCCTGCAATACCTGCTATATATGACGTGCCTGTCAAATCGCCAGTATATTTGCAATTTGTCAGGGAACTCGTTCCAGCAGAAATGTTTCCAACAATACCACCAGTCATTGAGGATCCCGTTATGCTTCCGTTAGCTACACAATCTGTGAGCGTCGTCGCCTGCATTGCTCCGACAATGCCGCCTACCTGTTGATCTGAGCCAATAACATTGCCGTTCATTGTACAGTTGCTTACTGCACACGCATCTAAGAGACCAGCAATTCCTCCAGTATAAGAAGGACAGGTTACATCACCAGTATAGGAGCAGTTTGTCATGGTGGAATTATCGCAATGACCTGCTATGGCACCAGCAGAACCATCAGAAGCAACAAGCATTGACGAACCAGTTAACTCAGCGGAACAGTTGCTGATTGTGGAGTTAATGGCATTGCCAACGAGCACACCGACATATAGATTGCCAATGACATCTGTTCCTTGAACAGTAAAATCCTGAATAGTAGCTCCATCAATATATCCGAAGAATCCAACATTGTCGATTGTGCTTTTGTTGATGCTCAATCCACTAATCGTGTGATTATTGCCCAAAAACTTTCCTTTAAAGCGAGAAGTTTCGACACCGACGGGTGTCCAGCCTTCTGAGGGAAAGTTTTCTGCAATGAACTTCGTCAGGTCGAGGTCTTTCATCAATTTGAACACTACTCCCTCTTGATTGAGGAAGTTTGACATCTGATACAACTGTGTCTCATTATAGATGAGATACGGATCGTTCTCAGTTCCATTACCGGAACCGGTATACTGTGCTGATGCCCAAATTGAGCTGAGCATACATGCTAAAAGTAGAAGATAACGCTTCATAATTTTTTGGTTTGAATGTTTATATATATAAGACTATCTTTGTCCAAATCATGCGAACTTAATATTATAGTGAATTCTTCGTAAGGATAAACATATACATATTCTCAACGTTCTTGTATTTTTCAAAATACTTGCATAGCTCCGCTTGCTTAGACTTATCCTCAAGTAATGCTACTACAAAAAAAGCACAATGATTATAGTTGTCATTTAAGATTGAATCTGCTTTCTTTAAATCTTTTTCAATAGTTGCTATGCTATCTTTTTCACGATAGTATTTTAACTCCATCGCAACAGAATCTCCATAATATATAAATTCTTTGTGGTGTATGTCTCCTTTTTGCAAATCAGCATTCTTCATGACTAATATATCCACCTGATAGTCGCGCTTATTTTCTTTTGACAAACACTCTGAAGGATATGGATAATGGGAAATCTGATTATGAACAGAGAAAGGATTCTCTTTTTGCATACATAAACATCTATCAATCTCATTTGATAGGTGTCTTTCTAAGTCAGCCTCAGTCAGGATAATTTCAGGATTAACTTTAATTCTGTTTGCACATGCATCGATAGCCACTTTTATGGCATTAATAAGTTCATTGAATTCCATAGATTCTTTAATTGTGTCTATAGAAGCCCAATATAGCAGTTGAACTACTGTTTGTACTGACACAACGAAAAAACGCAGGCTTCCACTTCAACTCGTCAGCTCTTGAGGCCCTGAGAATTGCCCTTGTGTGTTGACGAGTAGAGTGTCTGCCTGCGCTAGTATGTATGTGCCTCCGGGGAAAAGTGTGTAGGAGGATAAAAGATACCCTCACTGCACACCCCGGCACACCGATATAAGCATACCAGTAGCATTCACTTCTGACATTGCCATTGACACACAAATTGAAATTTCTCAGGTTTCAAGAAGCCAATAGACAAAGCATCGATGACGCTTTTACATTATGTAGTGCCTTTGCCAATGATATAGACATATAGCCTATATACAATTAACATTGACGGCTCCAAAGATACAAAAATAATCAATTAATTAATCAAAAAAGGTTAAAAACTGAGAATCGAGGCATATATACTTCACATTTCGTTAAAAAATGACAAATCGAGATATCTTTTATAGTCCGTTTGGCGAACCGCATGAATGTATAAAAATTTAGTTCTCGCACATCACCACCGACTCTCCTGCCTGAAGCTCCAGCAGGAAGCATCCGTCAGCGCCCTTCATGATTCCTCCTACCCTGCCATCGGCAGTGTGGAACACCGTCAGTGCGTCGGCCTTGGTGCCGAACACGACGCGTTGCGCCTGCCCGGTGATGTTGGCCAGAAAGAACATATCGCGCCCATCAACCAATCGATGCGTATGCACCACGGCCTCATCACCTTCCAGTATCTGAAGCGGTCTTTCGACATCGAAAGCTTGCTTGAGCACCTGTACCCCACTTGCCTGTAATCGTTCGAGTGCAGCCTGCGATGCGGGAATGACGGTGGCATCATCGGCAATGAGCAATGCCCTATAGGTGATGCCGTCGGGTGTCGTGAGTTGTCCGTCGGCGGTAGGCGAAAGCCTGTGTTGCAAGGCATCGCCCGTACACACGTCCCAATCCAGGCCGTGCAGACCGTGAGGCAACCGATGGGTCAACGTCTTCATAGGCAGATCGTCGCCCATATAGACCAGCACGTCGGGTGCCGCCTTGCCCAGTCGCAGCATCGCCATCGAGCGATTCAGTGCCATCCACATCGGCTTCATGTCCTCCCATTGCGGATTGCTGCGGTTTACGGCATAGACGCGACCTGCAACGTAAGGTTCCGTGGGATGCGCCATGGGCAGATGCGGCGTAGCGCACACCACCATCTCCTGTGCCCCATTGGCCAAAGCGATATCGGCCACACGCTTCAAACTGAGAGGCGTATCCTCGTAACTTGCATCGGTCATGGCCTCTGCCGAAGCGATAGGCTTGCCGTAGAGGTGGCAGGCCGAAGCACCGTCCTTGACGTCCCAGGCACCATTTTTCTGATAGGCCCAGAATTCCGTCTGCGGCTTGTCCACCACCTGCTTCACATCGATGGCATCACCCGTAATGCAAAGTCCGTTGCCGATAGCTTGTGCCGTGAAAGTGAGCCCGTTCTCTCTTGCCAGACGCTGAAATGTGCCGTAGTAGTTTTCTCTCATGCAATCGTTCACAGTCCTTCGTAGGTCCAGGAGTACGTTCTTCGTCTTTTCGACCGAATCAATGATGTAACCTGCCAGCATAGGCAGATATGGCTTCAAATCATATCCGCGCCGCATCTGGAACTCCTCCAGCATCTGCGGTGTCCAATTTTGCGAACCGCCTTCATGCGAGTCCATGCAGACACCTTCCACCCAGTCGATGCCGTTGGTACGCAAAGTATCGAGAATGGGCTGCATATAACTGTTCCAATGCAGTTCGGCAGCTTCCTTCGAAAGTTTGTCACATTCATAGCCTAAAAGATTCTCTCTACCATGTTTCGAACGTGCTCCCGTCAGCACAGCTGCAAACCTAACAACACGCCACGAAGAGCCCTCTGGAGCTTTCCAGTGCAGTCGTCCATCTTTTATTTTTGAAGTGAGGTCAATGATGTCGCACGACCTTACTACCTCGTCAGCGGCATACGTTGGACTTTTGTCTTGTTCCGAGAAATCGCTATGCAGGGCGGCACGTTCCTCCCATCGGTCCAGTTTTGCCTCCTGCCCCACACTCAACGTGCGCAGCAGTGTATCGCCGTAATACTTCACTCTAAATTGTTTCGCACGAGTGGCAGGGAATGCCGTTGTGCGGAAGGAATAGCCGCTTAGGCTGCTGTACATATGCTGCAGTTCCACCACATCTTTCCACAATTCGCCATCCTCACTTGCTTGCAGCATTCCGATGGGACCAAACGTCTTGAAGAGAGCACCATCGAAGGGTCTTGGCCCCTCAATCATCGTTTCCTTTGTCTCTCGTTCCAAAACAGAATCGGGCATCTGCATTGCCCCGTTCCTGCCCTTTCCTCGGGCCACATAACGCGCCGTGAAGTGCCGATAGATGTCCGGTTCATTCCTCACAGGAAAAGCCATGACGGCAATGTCTTTCACATATCCACGCGTATCGGCTATTGCAGGCAGATCCACATCAATTTCCTGTCCTCCCTCTATCGTCATCTCTGCCGAGGTCACCCGTTGCATGGCATGAGGCGGATCAATCCATCGTCCACCTGCCACGTAACCATTTGAAATATTTAGTTCGAACGTAAGCCCCACGCGATGTGCTTCACGTGCCGCAAACTTCAGGTGTTCCCACCACGTTGGTGAGAAGCCATCCTCTGGTTCATTCTCTTGTTTCAAACGATTATCCCCTTCCACGGCCTTCCTGCTGGGGCGATGGTTCTGATCATAATAAACCACGCCACCGAATCCAGCCTCTTTGAGCGACTCCACATCTGCCGTGATCCCTTCGTTTGTGGTGTGCTCATATCCGAAGAACCACCACGTCTTGACGCGGCTGTCGTTCCTCGTCTCCGCCGCTTTCCATACTTCAATCAGTTTATCATTGGGAGCCTGCGAGAAGAGACTGATGCTCGAAAATAGAGCCAAAAAGGGAAGAATATACCTTGTTTTCATAGTTGTCCTGTTTATCCTCTTGCGTGCAAAGATAAGCTTTTTCAAAGCATATTCCAAATAATTTAGGGAGAAAGTGGAATCGACGCAGAATTAAATGGACAAATTGGGACATAATTGGACAAATTTGGACAGTGCCAAATTTCGATTTCGTAACTTTGCAGCGAAAAAGGAATGCGGACAAAAGCGGACATTTCCGGACATATGCGGACAAATGCGGACAGTGCCAAATTTCTTTTTTGTAACTTTGCATCGTGAAAAAGCAATTTGCTGAAAGGTGACAAAAGGTGACAAATAGTGACAAAAGGTGACAGTGCCAAATTTACTTTTCGTAACTTTGCAACGTGAAAGAGGTTATGTATCGGAAAGTGACATAAAGTGACATAGACTGACACAAACTGACAGTGCCAAATTTACTTTTTGTAACTTTGCAGCGAGAAAAAGCATTGTTCCGAAAACTGACAAAAACTGACAAAAGCCGACAAAAACCGACAAATTCGGACATTGCCAAATTTGCTTTTCGTAACTTTGCAACGTAAAACGATTAATGGTCGCACAGCTCAAAATTATAAAAAAATTGAATCAAAAAATTATAAGAAGAAAGGGACGAAATTGACCACAACTATTTTGGTACAATCCTCCTTTGATAATTTTAAAACTAATTTTCTTATAATTTTGAGCGCAGCGACCCCAAAAATAAAAAAAACAATGAGACCAAGAGTACTGACAATGGACTACATCAACGTGCCGATGGCACTGCTGCAGGAGGTCAAGGACGACCCCTTGCAGTGGAGCCTCGTCGCCCTCAGTGTAGCCATGAAGTGCCTTAGTCCCAGCAGCACCTACATCTTCACCAGTGAGAAGAAGTTCCGTGGTGACTTCCATCTCGGCTACACCAAGGCGCGAAATCTCCTCGAAGCCATCCGCGAAGGCAACAGCCTGTTCCAGATGACGACATGTCCCAACGGCAGGACAATCATCGTTGCCCGCTCGCTGAAAAAGATTTACGCCTCCAAAGTCATCCTCAAGGACGGACGCAAGAGCCTTGAGATGGTCGTAGGAAAGATAAGGTGCTGCACCCGCGAAAACCTCCACGTCACAGAAATCGAAAGCGAGATGCGCCAACTGCTTCTCCTGACCAACATCAGTGCCAAGACCCGCGCCGACGAGTTACAATCGAAGGGGCTTCCCCTCACGGGAAGTGCTTCTCATGCGGCAAAGACCATCTTGTCAGTGAACTACCTGGCCAGGGCAACAGGACGCAGCCCTCGCACCGTCAGTCGAATGACCAAGGCCGCCCGTCAGCAGCGTGTGATCAACGTCATCCAGTATCCGCTCGTCCGGTGCTGCGATGACATCCTCCACACCCTGCCACCTGACTCGGTCGGCAAGGTCATCCGCATCGGTTTCCTCGGCTTCACTCGTCGCTGCAACGACTACCAGCTCCTCTCGTGGGACTGGCGCCACCGTTTCCAGCACATCCTCTACGCCCATCGTCGCCGTCTTACTCAAAACCTCGTCCTCCGTCATGGCGAGGTTCTGAGCCAGACCGATCTCCACGCTCTCTACGATTAGAAAACGCGACAAAAACTCGACAAGCAATCATTGTTAATTGTTAACTGTTAATTGTTAATTGCTCTCGGGTCCACTTTGTCCTCCTATAAATAAACGAAGGGTCTAAGAGAGAGAGTTTAAAGAATGGGAATACGAAAAATGAGTGTGTGCGTAAAAAGAAGAGAGGAAGTAGATGAAAGGTGGGAAGCGAGACAAATTCTCCTGGAGGAAATAGTCGGGGCTTTTAGCCCCCCTACCCCCCCTCAAAGGGGGGCGGGGTAGGCTAAGCCCCACTAAGACTATTTCCAAGAGAATTTGTAGAGCGAAGCATCTTGAGAGTGATTTTATTGATAAACAACCAACCAAAATTATTAACCCTTTAAAAAAAAAGTATGATTTTCATCAAACAAATCACCACAGTTGAGGAGCTCTGGAACACAGCAGGGGCTCCCACCGGACAGATCGCCGTCGATGCCGTCGTCGATTACGTCAAGCGAGTAAACAGTCATTCCGCACAGCAAGTCGCCTTCTACCTGAACGTCGATCAGCGTTTCCTGAACGAGACGATGAAGTTGTTCGTAGGCGTCAGCCTCAAGGAGTTCATCATGCAATGGCGTATGCGCCAAGCTCTCGACCTGCTCGATGACGAGAACCTCTCAGTCGAGGAAGTGGCCCATCGCTGTGGATTCCGCCGAGTAAAGAACCTCATTGCCGCCATCCACGCACGTTTCGGCACCACCCCGTATGCCTATCGCAATGGCTCCGTACTCCGCAACGGCAACTACCGATTCAACCAGGAGACGCACCAGCGCAAGAGCATCATCGAGAATGCTGAGAAACTCCGCTCCCGCAACGAGAAACCCACTCCGAAAGAAGAATGATCCATCTCCAACGTCGGCATAACCTTTTTTGGCCAAGATTGGTTATGCTCCCATCGCTGCATACCCTTTCTTGGCCAAGATTGGTTATTCTCCCATCGCTGCATACCCTTTCTTGGCCAAGATTGGTTATGCTCCAACCGGAGCAAGCATTCTGTCGGCCGTCAGAGTACTCTATCCAACCGCGGCATAACCATTCCTGGCCAAAACTGGTCATTCTCCTCCCTCCGCATACCCTTTCTCGGCCAGGATTGGTTATGCTCCCATCGGCGAAAGCATTCTGTCGGCCGTCAGAGTACTCCATCCAACCGCGGCATACCCATTCTTGGCTAACTTTGGTCATTCTCCCATCGTCGCATACCCATTCTTGGCCAAAATTGGTCATGCTCCTGCAGAAGAATACCCAATCTTGGCCAAGATTGGTCATGCCTCGATTTCCACCACGCATCCTATCCATTTTGGTTCTGCGCAATCGGTTGAATCGCGAAAAATAATGAGCCACAACAATCTTTTTTCTCGTTGAATGAGCATTATATCAAAAAAATGCGTATATTTGCACGCAGAAATGAATTCCTATCATTTCACATCATTCTACCCATTTCGGTTCCGACCTGCCATGTGACGGGCGTTAGCGAAGTTGTGCAAGAAGATTGCCATTCTATTTGGGCGTGACTATAAGAGCATCAGCAAGCATATCAATAAAGCGCGTAAAGAGGAATTTGCAGGTTCTGTGGTAGTCGCAAAATTTGCGAATACCACTCGACATGGAAATGAGCATTATATAAAAAATGAAGAAAGAGAATTATAAACAACAAATCGAGCAATTTTGCCTTAAAGAAAAGCAAAACAAGCATTCTAAATGTTAAATTTGCAAAATATATGCAGATTCTCAAAATAAAAGTTCATTAATTGGGATTTTATCTTTATATTTGCACCGAGAAAAACGCCAAATATATGATACAGGAAATAAAAATCAGAAACTTTTTATCGTTCAAAGATGAAGTAAAATTCAGCTTTGAGGCTACAAACGATAAGTTTGCCGAAGATTCCCAGGTAGTAACAATCAACGAGAATACCAGACTGTTACGATTTGCCATCATCTACGGCTACAATGCTTCGGGAAAATCTAATTTGATAAGCGTTTTAGATTTTTTGTCTTACTTCTGGTCTGCTAAACCTAACGACATGGATTCAAAGACCGGAGTAATACCTTTTAAGCTTGATGGCATATCTTCAGACAAACCTTCAAGCTTTGAGGTAGTATTCTTTGTGCAAGATACCAAATATTGCTATCAGTTGGAATTGGATCAGCATCAGGTATATTTAGAGAAGCTGTCATATTACAAAACGACTCAGCCCATCATGTTGTTTGAAAGGACGCTGAAAGATGGGCAGTCGGATATTCAATTTAATCCAAAGGCAGAAAAGATAAGTTCCGCAGCAAAAGATATGATAAGCGTAAATTGCCTGAAGAATACGTCTTTCTTCGTAGCACGCAACCAGGTGAACGTGAACCTTCCGATTATCGATGCGGCAAAAGATTGGATGAGGAAACAGCTGATGCCTGTGATTTCACCGACAACTGGTCTAACTTCCTACGCCCAAAAGAAAGCTTCGGAAAACAGATCATTGATAAACTACATCGTAAAATTTCTGCATGAAGCCGATTTCAACGTTACAGATGTTTCAGCCAATGTCATTAGCAAACAACTGACAGATGATGCGGTAAAGTACCTAACAGAAGAGAGTGACATCGCTGATGAAGAGACTGCAAGGGAGGTTGAAAGAATCAAAAAAGAACGAACGATCAAGCAGATTCAGACGGTATTTGAACACACGGTAGAAAATGACAATGGAACAGAGACCTACCAGATGGACAAAAAGGAAGAATCCACAGGAACGATGCGGACTTTTGGAATCGAAGCAGCCCTTTATGAGGCACTTAAGGACGAAGCAGTTCTACCGATTGATGAATTAGAGACATCGCTACACCCAATGCTGTTAGAAAAGATCTTGTTTGAATATCTGAAGACACCTTCAAGATCTCAGCTTATTGTCACAACGCACAATGACGGGTTGCTGGATTTGCTTGATGACTTAATCCGAAAAGACTCAGTCTGGTTTACCGAGAAAAAGAAGTCCGGCATTACAGACCTTTACAAGCTCACAGATTTCCGAGGGATCAATCGACTTTCGTCAATAAGGGAGGCATACCGAAACAAACGTTTTGGAGCCACAATGAGATAAAACCATGGAGGAAAGAGAAATTGCAGAAGGCATAGAGAAGCGTCCCTATTTTGAAACTGTCTCTCCTGTTTCGATGCCATTACCAGATGACGGAACGAGGGAGATGGGCGAGCTTTACCCATTTCTCATTTGTGGAGGCACAAACACTGAGCGCTATTATTTTACGCATATCAACGACAAAACAGAATACAAATTCAACATAAGGCCAAGGTACTTTGGCGATGAGTCGAATTATACCAACGCTTTCCCCAAAAGAATTAGAGAAGTGCTCAGTGCCAATAACGATGCGAAGATATATTGTGTATTCGATTGGGACACGATATATGGTGATGGGACAAAGCTAAAGAAACATGAGGCTTTTGAAAAGCAATTCCAAACAGAAATCCTCAATGGAACAGTTACGATATGTCCCAGTATGCCTTGCATTGAGTATTGGTTTCTACTTCACTTTTGGGATTATACCAAGCTTTTGAAGAGCTATGGAGAAGTTGCGGACTTGTTGGCTCCACACTTGAAGCCGTGCTTCCCGTATGAGGATATCTCTTTGAAGAAGCTATTGAAAACCGAGAAGTATCTTATAGACCCTACGTGGGTCGAGAATCTATGCGCCGAAGGGAAACTTGCGTTAGCGATTGAGCGTGCCGAGAAAAATATTGTTGCTGCTGTTGCAAATGGAACTCTAAAAGAACAATCGTTCTCCTATGTTTATAAGGTTTTTAAGAAGTGAGCCTCTTTTCTCCCTCCCTTTGTCCCCGTGCAATCGGTTGAATTATGAAAATAGACTCAAATTACACATTTTTTCTAATTGTTTGCGCATTATGTCAAGAAAAATGCGTATCTTGCAGCCCGAAATATGAAGTTTCTTCATCTTTCATCCTTCTACCCCACTTGTATTAGGCCAGTTCTGTGACTGGCCATAACGAAGTTGTGGATACAAATAGCAATTGAGGATTAATTTGTAGCGTTAATCATTATGAATGAAATATCATCAAAACCCATACAACATTTCAGGAAAGGCGACGCCTTTGTAGAAATGGCACCACGCCCTCTCGTTTTCATGGAGATAAACGAGGTGGACAAGAGTACCGAGAATATGGATTTCTGTATTGTCACATGGTATATGCTTGACGAAAAGGGACTCAACGCTCAGCGACGATTCCCTATGGCTGCTCGTGATGGTAAGTTCAGCGACTTTGAACCGATTTCCCGCCGCCTTCTCAAAGAAGCTAAAAGCTTGATGCGCCAATATGATGCGGATGTAAAACTGTTGACAGAAAAGAAAGAGGTAAAGTCGCTGTACCAAGAATATAATCGTAAGTTGATAGAGTTGCTTCCCGATGCCGAAGACAGACTAGAACTTGCAAAGCAAGAAGAAAAGAAGATTATCACAAACAAATGGCTCGACTGTGAAGATGATAACTACTGGGTGGAAGAAAACTCAGAACTAAGTGACAAGTATGCCACACTTGTATGTGTAAGAATCGATTCTTACGATGACAAGAATGATAAAACCATTACTAAGCAATCCATCTACCTGCGTAACAACTGCCCGTATGGTTGGAGCACACTCGTAAAAAGTGGTGCCAAGTATATGGTGATTGAGAAGCCAAAGAGGTAAAACATTATTAATACTCGCAATTATTTTGCAGTCGTCCTAATAATGGGTAGTACTATACTTCCTTCGGTATTTCGGGCAGCAATAATAATTTTTTAGGATTACCGATATGGACAACCTATCACATTTCCACTCGTTAGAAGAACTGATACGTGCGCTGGACAGGGAGCGCCGACTGCTTCAAGCCCTGTTTCAGGACAGGAAGAAGCTGTCGTTCCGCTATGACCTGGCACGCGAATTGGCGAGCAAGCGTGATGAAAGCCTTGAGTTTCTGCGACGACACGGCATCATTCGTGAGAATATCGACTTTGTAGAACTGGAGGACGTATATCTGAAGTTCTTCGAGGATGTGCTGGAGGTGAACGAGGAGATCAGTGTGGCTAGCGTCAAGGAGAGCATCGACAGCTTGAACAATGCCATAGACTACTATCTCAGCGAGAACAATCCCGGCAGGAAGTACGGCTATCTGCGCGATGTTAAGCGGATACTGCGTAGCATTGCGCTCACGACCCTGAGGAACGTCATCGACCTGAAACGTAATATAGACAACACCTACAAGAACGAGCCGACCTTTGCCATCAAGAAAAAGAAACTGGTGCATCTCGATGAAAAGCGTCAGGACATTGCGGCCCTGATCAACGAATGCGAGAGGGTGATTGACGAGAAACAGACCACGTTCTTTATGGTGGCGATGGACGTACAGTTGAAAGACATCGTGACGGACGTGAAACTGCAACTGCGCGAGGTATATCACAACCTATTGGAGCTCGACCGACAAATCATCAACTACCTGAACCTCATAGAGTACCAAAGCCGTCTGTTTCAGAAGGTGCAGAAGCTGAAATACCTGCGCGACCAGATGCTGCTCGACACGAATACCGACATACGGGCAAAGCTGCAGACGAGGAATCCCGTATGGATGGAACCACGGCCGAGATATGCGCTGAAGGTATCGCTCTCCATGCTCCGAAATTCGGAAGAAGGCCTCAGGGTGCTGCAGGATGTAGCCAAAGGAAAGGGCAATAGCCGTCTGAGGAAAGGGAATCTGGCCGAACCGCTGACGAAGAGCGAGCTGACAGAACAGCAGGAGGTGCTGCAGATGGTTGACGTAAGCGAGGTGAAGAATGCGTTCATGGCTTCGAGCGACCACCTGTTTCACTTCGTGATGAACTATTCCGGCTACAGAATCAAGATGGACGATGAGGCGAAGCTGGTGCTCTTCTGTCAGATTGCCACACAGTATCTTGACGAACTGCATATCGATGACGAATTCCGTCAATATGGAGCCATCGAGTATCCCGTTATCTATCCACACTCAAAGATGATGTAAACAATATGCGCTATACGAAAGAAATATTCGACATACTGAGCAAGGGTGGTTTCATCGCCCAG
Source organism: Bacteroidales bacterium (assembly GCA_017519885.1). GTDB lineage: Bacteria > Bacteroidota > Bacteroidia > Bacteroidales > UBA3663 > Liminaster. The sequence goes on from JAFWRO010000007.1 coordinate 98,813, forward strand.
AACTCCATCTCGCAGCAGCGTTCACACCTGTACGATGCCATAGAGGATGACTTCAACGACTATCAGGAGTACTTCAGCGGCATAGGGTTCCAGTTGGAGGGTGGCAATGGCTACTACTATTTCTCAAGGGCAGAGAACAGGGTGGATCTGACTGACAAAGTGCAACGCCTGGCACAGTGGATTGACCGTGTGGATTTCCTCAAGACGTTCAACAACACCTTTGCATCGGGCTTTACGTTCCGCAAGTCGAACATCCTCGAACAGTTCTCAAGCGACATCGAGTTGAAGGAAAAGGCACGCAACCTATATACGGATGTGAAGACCAACGAAGAGAAGATCGACAAACTGGTAGGCGACCTGGAGCGAATGGGGTTCGTGGAGCTGGAGAACGAGCTGGACGGCACCTACAAGGTGACTGCCGCCTTCCACTATATCGAGGAACTGATAGATTGTCTCACCATCATCGAAACGGAAAAGTCATGAGAGCACTACGCAAGATCGCCTTTATCAACAGTGCCAATATACGTTATGCAGAAGTGAAGCTGGACGGCAACGTTCACTTTATCGGCACGCAGGGTGTGGGCAAGAGCACTTTGCTCAGGGCCGTCCTGTTTTTCTACAATGCCGACAAGCTGCATCTGGGCATACCCAAGGAGATGAAGTCGTTCGACGAATTCTATCTGCCCCATGCCAATTCGTACGTGGTCTATGAAGTGGAGCATGAGCACGGACCTTTCAGCATCCTTGTGTTCCGCTCGTCGGGCAGAGCATGTTATCGGTTTGTAGATGCCGCCTACCGAAAAGAATGGCTGGTGGACGAACGCGGCGAAGTGACGGCAGAATGGAAGGTGATACGCGACAGGCTCGGCAGTGCCTACATGAGCAAGATCATCGACCGCTATGAGCAGTATCGCGATATCCTCTATGGCAACAAGCAGACTGTAGGGAAAGAGTTTGCGCGCTTCCAGCTGCTGGAGACCAACAGTTACCAGAATATCCCCCGAAGCATACAGAACGTGTTTCTCAACTCACGCCTGGATGCCAATTTCATCAAGGACATCATCATCCGTTCGATGAGCGATGAAGAGGCGAATATCGACCTGGGGTATTTCCGCAGGCAGGTGGCAGACTTTGAGCAGGAGTACAAAGACATCTCCTGCTGGTACAAGCTGAACCAGAAGGGAGAGTCGATGGTCAGGAAACAGGCGGATGCTGTAGTGAAAGCCTACCACGAACTGCTGTACATGAGGCAGCAAATAGAAGAATTGTGCGGTGAGCTGAAATATGCCGAACGGGTGTCGCGAGAGAAACTCCCGCTGATCGAAGCTAGGATTGCAGAACTGACCCAGGAGCAAGACCGGCAAAAGCGCCTCGTGTCGGAGATCCAGCAAAAGCATGATGCTGAGAAAACGAAGCTGAACCAGGACCAGGGTGTTGTGAACGACAAACTGAAACGTCTGAAGGAGCGGAAAGAATACTATTCTGCTCAGCAGATAGAAAGCGTGCTGAGCCGCTGTGAAAGAGAGCAGGGTCTGAAGGCCGAACTTGAAAGTCTCAAGGACAAGCTGGCAGACCTGACAGCACGGTTCAACGATGTCACCACGAAATACAAGGCCTTGCGCCAGAATATCACCCATCAGCTTGAATCGTTCCGACAAGCGCAGCAGCAACGCATCCTCTCGGAAGAGGAAGAAAAGCAAAAGACTGACGAACGTTTGCTGAAAGCCTTCACGGTTGCGAGGACAGAGATCGAGCAGTCTTTTACAGAGAAGATGACAGAAGCTTCGAATGTAATCGATTCCGTGAAGGCGGAGATGAATGATTGCGAAAAAGAACTTCTAAAATTAAAGTATCTCGTACCGTTCAAAGAAGAAAAGGAGTCGCTGAATCAGCAACTGTATGAGCTGCAACTCAGCGAGAAAGAGCTGACGGGCAAGATAGGCTCATTGGCTTCTGACATCAACCGCATTCAGGCAGAATATGACAAGAAAGAGGCTGAAACGACTGCTGACTACCAACGAAAGCTGGAAGAAAAACAAGCGGAGATTGAGAAATATTCAGCACAGATTACCGCTATTGACAGGTTGCTTGAACGCACAAAGGGATCACTCTACGAATGGCTTGAAGAGAACAAGATCGACTGGGAACAGAACATCGGCAAGATCATCAACGAGGAGAAGGTGCTTTATCAGACAGGTCTGCATCCGCAGATGGCCGAAGGTGCTTCGCTGTATGGCGTGAAGCTTGCCTTGACCGACCTGCCGCTTAATGTCAGAAAACCAAAGCAGCTTCAGGAAGAGAAGTCGAACCTGGAGAAGGAACTGAAGCGAAGAAAAGAGGAATGTCAGCAGATTCAGCAACAGCAGGAAAAGGCCATCGAAGCGTTGAAACACCAGTTCGCACCCCAGATAAAGGAACTTCGCCAGCAGAAGTCGCTTGCTGAAACGGAGCTTCGAGTGATACCTCAACGACGAAAGTCTATCGCTGTCAGAATCGAAGACTATGAGGCGAGAGCCAAGCAAATCATCGAGGAAAGACAGCATGCACTCAATACGCGTCAGCAGGAGTTGGCCCACAAATTATCATTGGCACTAAGCACTCTTGAGAAGCTAAATGCCGACAAGCAGAAGCAGTTGAATGGTGCAGAGAAGAAGTATCGTGAAGCCGAGGACGAAAATGTCAAAGTGCATGCCGAGCGTGTAGCTACTATCAATGCCGAGACCAAGGTTAGCGAGAAGAACGCCGATACTGAACTGATGAGGCTGAAGCAACAAGAGATAGACGAGCTGAAAGGCCGTGGTGCAGATACAACGCTTGTGGAGGACTGCAAGGCGAAGATAACGTTGGCCGAAGATGAACTTCGCTTTATTGACGCGCATCGCAAACTGGTGTATGACTATCAGCGAGACAAGGAAGAGCTCTTTGACCAGGAGGACAACTTGAAGAATCAGAAGAAAACGCTTTCAGAAAAGCTGTTGCAACTGAATGAGAAGTATCAGCAACGCAAACTCAAGTACGACCAGCAGCTGGCTGCCTTAGGCAGGGAACTGGCAGAACGCAGAGATGAACAGAAACATCTGGATGAAGAATTGCAGAAAGCTGACCGTTTTGCTCATGACGAGAACCTGTGCCCACCGATGTATGCCGATGCGAAGGAGAAACAGACGTTGCGCACACCCGGACAGGCCGTTGACGAGCTGACGGGCATCATAGTTCAACGTCAGTCGCGCCATAACCAGTTCAAGCAGAGCGTCAATGTGTTCAAGAGCAATTTCTCGGCGAAGAACACTTTCAACTTCAGAACAGAGCTGACGATAGACGATGACTACCTTGATTTCGCCAGCAATCTCGACGACTTCCTCATCAATAACAAACTGGAAGAGTATCGGCGCAGGACCAGTGTACGGTATGTGGATATCCTGGCGCGAGTGTCGAAGGAGATGGGCGAGCTGACGCGCCATGAGTCGGACGTTGACAAAATTATTCACGAGATCAACAGAGATTTCAAGGAACGCAACTTTGTCGGAGTCATCAAGCTCATTGCCTTGCAGTCGATCCCCTCAACCGACAAAATGGTACAGTTGATGAAGCGCATCAAGGAATTCAATGATGAGAACCAGTTTGCCATGGGTGAGCTGAACCTGTTCTCAACCGTCAACAGGGACGAGGTAAACCAGAAGGCAGTCAGTCATTTGCTCGACTTCATGAAGTCGCTAACGGATAATCCTTCGCGTCATTATCTGACGCTCTCCGACTTGTTCCAACTGCAGTTCCGCATCATCGAAAACGACAACGATACAGGATGGGCAGACAAACTGTCGCATGTGGGCAGTGAGGGTACCGATACGCTGGTCAAGGCGATGATCAACATCATGCTCATTAATGTGTTCAAGGAGAAGGTAAGCAGAAAATTCGGCGACTTCTTCATCCATTGCATGATGGACGAGATAGGCAAGCTGCATCCCCAGAATGTCAAGGGAATACTCGACTTTGCCAACGCTCGCAACATCCTGCTCATCAATTCATCACCTACAACCTATAACGTCTCTGACTATCGCTACACCTATCTCTTACAAAAGGACGGAAAGTCGAAGACCATCGTTCATCCATTGATTTCGCAGAAATGAAGATTACGGCATCACTCATCAACAGGCTTATCCGTCTTCGCAACGGTGAGAGACTGCCCGCCAGCCAGCTTCGTACCGAGTGGATTGATGAACTAGTGCGCGAAGGGGTGATTGTAAACACCTCTCATGGCAGCCAGCGTACCATCTTTGTGTCTCAGCCAGACGCATTCCAACAAGCTCTATCCGCCATCGACGAAAGACTATCCGATCTGGATTTGCTTCAAGACACACTGCAGACTGACGAGACATCTCGTTCTGTTCAAGCTTCTGTTACTGGCAATTCAAAACTCATAGCCATACGTTCATGTCCTGGTTTCCCTGTCAACTCATACGAACCAATACCTTGTATGCTGAATGGAAGCGAAATAACGGTAAACCCTGCCGAAGGCAGTTTTGTGTTTATAGCCGATTGGCAGTCGTTTGCCATTCCCTGTGACGTCATTGTTGTAGGCATTGAGAATATGGAGAATTTTCGTATGATTCGCCAGCAGCGAGCATTGTTTGAGCAGACGATTGGCTCCCACCGTTTGCTGTTTGTCTCCCGTTATCCACAATCCACTGACCTTCGTTCCTGGCTGCAGTCCATCCCCAATCGCTATGTCCATTTCGGGGATTTCGATTTGGCTGGAATACACATTTTCCTCACCGAATTTCAAACCTTTTTAGGAGAGCGCAGTTCGCTCTTTATACCTGAAGATATAGACCAAAAGTTGGCTAATGGTTCCCTGGAAAGGTATAACGCGCAATACCCCAAATTCAATTACCTAACAACAGAAATTCCTGTTCTTCAGCATCTTATTGATACAATAAACATGTATCATAGGTGTTATGATCAAGAAGGATACATAAATGCTTAATCTTGTAATAATATGTCAAAAACGACAGTAAAGAAAACACTCATAGCCATGTCGAAGGAAGAAATCATCGACATGGTACTGGCGATGTATGATGCTCGCAAAGAAGCGAAGGAGTATCTGGAGTTCTTCGCAAATCCTAACGAAGATGGAAAGCTGGAAGAGTATAAGAAGATTATCATTGAAGAATTCTATCCCTCAAAAAAATAGAGCAGCAAAATTGCAATTCTCGGTTTGTCGCAAGGCAGTCTCTGACTATAAGAAACTGAAGCCTTCAGCAGATAAACTGGCGGACCTGATGCTTTGCTATGTTGAAAACGCATGTCAGTTCACATTCGACTATGGCGACATGTGGGAGCAGTATTACACATCTGTAGAGAATAACTTCGAAAAAACTATGGCATTTATTGCTAAGAATAATTTATTGGAGCACTTCAAGCCGCGTTTGAGGCAGTGTATGGCGTGGGCCTCCCCATGCGGATGGGGATTTGCTGATACAATTGCAGATATATATTATGAGCATTTCCCTGAAGATGATTGATTGTAAAACAAATGAGTGGCATTTCCCCAATTAGAGAAAAAAGAAAAATTTAACATAAAATAAAAATGCATTCTGACAAATAGGTAACTGCCAATGAAAAGAATAACTCTTCTATCAATCGCCCTAATGTGCGCCCTGACACTTCACGCACAAGACATAGAGAAGTTTGTCAAGTGGCAGATGGAGACGTATTCAGAGTCTCGGCTGCTGGATATCTACAAGTCGTGCTTTCAGGACTATATGGGTGCGGAGCACCTCGTTACGGACAGCGAGAGGGTGAAGGCGTATCTGGATCAAGAACTTGAGACGACTACGCTGGATGAGCTTATGCCTTGGTATTATGAGCCATGCGGGATAGACAGCAACTACTATCGAGTGAGCATCAGGGCAATCAAGGAGAACATCATCACGGAGGAGATGCTGCTCGATGCGTTTGTGCGTAGTGCCAATTCAGTTGAGCGTCCTTCGGTAGAGTCATGGCGTGACAAGTGGCATGTGATTATTGGTACGATTGACACGATGCGACTTGACCTCCCACACTATGATGAGGACAAGATTTTCATCGACAGCATCCTTTCCGTAGGAAAATATGCCATCAGTCATTCTCCAGAGTATCGCGAGACATACCACCCTCACTATAGAATAGTCGAACATTGCATCTTTGAAAAAGAGATAAAGCCTCTCATGAAGTAAGCATTCGGCAAGTTCATTGTTTCTGTTGTGAACCAAAAACAATCCCCTATAATCATAGAGAATGTGATCAAGAATTGAAATAACGACTTATCAAAATCACTCAAAAAGAATGTTTTATATTATATCGCGCGCGATTTATCGTTAAAAAACAAAAATAATTGATGCAATGCTTGCAATATAATAAAATAATGTCCATCTTTGCATCGCAAACGATACAAATAACATTTAAATATATAAAGATATGAAAAAGATTTACGAATTCAAGGCTCTCACGAGCAAAGGTAAGGAGTTGGATTTCTCGAAGTTCGAAGGCAAGGTGCTTTTGATAGTTAATACTGCCAGCAAGTGCGGTTTTACCCCTCAGTTCGCAGGACTGGAGGAACTGAACCAGAAGTACAAGGACAAGGGTCTCGTCGTAATCGGATTCCCCTGCAACCAGTTCAAGGAGCAGGATCCAGGTAGCGACGCACAGATTGAGGAATTCTGCCAGTTGAACTATGGTGTGACCTTCCAGATCATGAAGAAGATTGACGTGAACGGCGCTGCTGCCGACCCTATCTTCGAATATCTGAAGGCTCAGGCTCCCACCGAGGAGTACAAAGGTCTGAAGGCAAAGGCTACTCACGCGCTGCTCAAGAAACTCAGTTCCAGCGTAGAAAAAGACAGCGATATTCTTTGGAACTTCACCAAGTTCCTGATTTCGAAGGACGGTGAGACCATCAAGCGCTATGCTCCAGTTGCCGAACCGAAGGATTTTGAGAAGGATATAGAGGCAATGCTTGCATAAGCGTCGATTCGATTCCCAAGAACAAAAGAGGGTGCGGAAGCCAATCCCCATTGGCCAAAGACACATCCTCTTTTTGTTTGACAGCACGAATCCGCATCGAAAAGAACGCACTTTGGGCAATAAAGCCAAAGGTTTAAATCGTTAGGAAACTTTATGATTGTAGTCAAGAAATGCTAAAAGTGAGGAACTTGGGATAAACCACCGGGGGATAGTAACGTCAAAGAGGCAAACAAACAAGAATAATCACCTCAAACGGAAATAAGACAATGAAGAAGATCCTGTTAACCCTCGTACTGATAGTAGCCTGCGCCGCAGGAACAGTTTTCGCACAGCCTCGTCACCACGGCTACTACGGACGCCACTATGGCGGTCCCCACCACGGATATGTTCACTACAGACCAGCCCCCTACTATCATGGCAGCATCGGTTCGTTCATTCTCGGTGCAGCAATCGGCGCAGTTGTCGACCATGCCATCACAAAGGCAACCACCCGTCCGGTGGTAGTAGAGCGCACGGTCGTTGTCGATCAGGACGGTTACCCGATTGATGCCGAAGTGGATCGCATCGAGGGAGAATCTCTTCCCATCGAGGCAGCACCCGAAAGAGAAGTTGTTGTTGTGGAGCGCAAGGCACCTGTAGTCATCGTGCGCAGCGACGCTCCCGTAATGATAATTGATGATCACGGTTTCCACTTTGAAACGCATCCACATCATCCTCAACCACTTCCATAAGATCAAGACGATAAGAGGATTATTAGTAGATTGTTGCGTTGAAAGGAAGCAGCCCGACGTGAGCCGAGCTGCTTCTGTTGTTTTTTCCTCCTCTTCTTCCCTTACAGACGAGGCAAGGGGGCCTCGCGACATCAAATCGCAAAGCCCCCTTGCCAGCCAATAACAGCATCGCGGAATGCCTCGGGCACGCGCACGAGATTGCCTGGAAGACGCAGTACACGCTTCTCATCGCCCGTAGTTCCCTGAATGACGTAGTTGCCCGCCGCATCACCAAGTGCGGAGAGAACGGACTTCTTTGCCCTTGAAAAGGCCGTGGAACGCTCCTTGTTGGTCTTGGTCCCCACCTTTTCGGATGAGCCAAAACGACTGCTCAATACTGTAGCAATCTTTTCAGCTAACTGGAGTGTAACCTTGGTGTGCGTCACGTTGGGACTGGTGTAAAGTGCGAGAGCAATACGCTTGAACTCTTCGTGGTACTTCTGCAAACCGGCAAGCGAAAAACCTTTATCAGGATGCAGCATAAAGAAGGTGTAGAGCACCTTCGAGTACCTGTCGATGAACGGTATGACAGTCACCTCATCACCACGCACGGCACAAATCTCCCAATAGCCAGCCACACAGTTGTGGTTGGCCATCTCATCTCTCTGCATCAAAGAGAGCGTAAAAGGACGCTTGTCGACCTTAGCAGCCACAGCCTCCTTGAGTTTCTCGATGTCAATGCCATTCACCATAGCATCGGCAATCAAATCGAGCGGCACATACTCAGTCCACGCTTCCCCCTTGAAGTGCGCAGACAATGTTTCGATAAACAACTTCTTAAGTGCTTCCATTTTCTTGCAAATCATCAGTCGAACCTTCATTTTAACTATTCTCGGGCGCAAAGATAAGGCTTTCTTATGACATGTGCAAGAAAAATGGAGACTTTTTTTGAGTCAATACTGTTAATTTTTGCTAACAATAGTCATTTACACGACTTTTCCTTCTTCCATATTTAGAAATCTTCTCTCAAATTTAACAAAATTTTCCAAAAAGTGCTATCTTGCCCTGAACATCACTGACCAAACCCAAAGGATTTCAGGGCAAGAAAATAACACTTATGCACAGAATCCGATGCCTCGGCTCTTCTTGTCATAGCCCTCCTCCTTGCAGATGCGGCTGAGCGAATCGAGGGTGATGGCTTTGCCGTAGAGGATGTGCTCGACGCGCTGGCGTCGCACGACGTTCTCAATCTGGCCGCCGCTGAAGTCATACTGTGCGGCAAGTGTCTGGGCCGTCTTCTTGTTAATCTCGGGCATCATAGCACGCCAAATCTTCGCCTTGACCTCCTTCTGTGGCTTGTGGAACTCGATGCTGAAGAGGAAGCGGCGCTCGAAGGCCTTGTCGAGCGCACAGGGCATATTACTGGTGCAAATCATGATGCCGTTGAGTTTCTCCATCTGTTCGAGGAGGATGTTCTGCACACTGTGGTACATCTTCCCCACTGCATCGCTTCCGCCCTGCTCATTGCGCTTGCCCAAGATGGCATCACACTCGTTGAAGAGCAGAATGGGACAAACTTTGCTCTTGGCGACCAATGACGCATACTGCTCAAAGAGTTCGGAGATATTCTTCTCATAGTCGCCCACCCACTTCGAGATGAGTTCCGAGACCTGGGCCACCATCACGGGACGCCCTGTGGCGATACAGAGCTGATTGACAAGTTCGGTCTTTCCACTGCCTGGAACGCCATGAAGCAGGACACAAAAGCCCGTGCGCATACCGCTGTCCTTCAAACGCTGCTGCACCTCACCGAAAGTCTTGGGGCTCAACAAGTCCATCAGTCGATTGACCTGACGTTGCTCCTCATCGTTGTAGAAGAGCTCCTTGGGTGTAAGCTTTTCGGGGAGGATGAGGTTGTTGGGTGTGGCAGCCTTTCGCGTCGCAAGATTGATGTGAAACTCCTGAAGTACAGTTTTAATGGCACGTTCAGTGACTTGGAAACTATCGGGTTCGGTCATACCATCGATAGTGGCATTCTCCATCAGTCCCAACTTGACCAGATTGCCAGTACCTTCGTTGATACCATTGCAGATGTCGAAGGTTTCATACGACTCATCGAGGATGTCCTCATAATAAGAGGAATTGATGACTGGAATGCGATGCAATACAAGGCGAGAGGCAGCAATCAGAAACATCACAAGTTCGCCCATAGTAAGAGGGAATGACGACAACTGACTTGAGAACTCGAGATGCTGGGTATTGGCAAGAAGATTGGTAATGTCTGCGACCATAGTGTCGTAGTAATCGCTGTCATTGTCGGTGGTGTCCAGACAATCGCGAATCTCGCGCATTACATCGTATGCCGTGAAGGTGCTGGGGTCACTTGGTTCAAAAGAGGCATCGTTACTTACAGCATTGAGTACCTCCTTGCAGATACGCCAACCTCTACGTTCGCTCATATATTCTTGGCAGGAAACATAAATCATCTTTCTGCGGCGCAAATGCTCGAAGTTGTCGTGCAAAGCAAGGACCTTTAGACTTGAACATTCGAGGAAGTTCGCTATATCACGGCGCGTCATTACCGTATCGTCATCAAGCAAGACGGCCAGAATGACACATTCCATCGGAGTGATACTGAACTTTCGCTTGATATAGTTGGTCTCATTCTTGACCGAAGCCAATAACGAATTATCCAACTTACTCCCTTTGGCCCTCGCAACAATGTTCTCGAAGGCCTGTGCCAATGTCATTTTCGTTCTCATTCGCAAATCGTCATTAAACGTTAATACTCATTATTTCGGGTTCAAATTCATCATCGCCAAATCGCGCGGTCTGAAGATACGCGGCATAAGATAGCCATGGCGCAAGGCTCCCCTATCGTCGGAATAAGTGACCAGATGGCCATGACCCTTGCTTTGAGCAAGCAGTCGCTGCTGATGGTCGCGAAGGTTTTCACCGAAACGGCGAGCCTGCGCTATGCCCTGCAGGATGTTACCGGTGACGACGTAGGCAATCTCGCGCGTACGCTTGGGGCTTATGCTGTCCCACTGCTTCAGGTCGAATCCACGCACACGACGACGGAAGACGTCGAGGCTGGTCTGACGACTGATGGTGGAGAGGATGGCTTGCTCGGTGAACGGTATCTCGAGCTTGCGTCGTCCGTCGTTCACAGCAAAGACAGCCTTGATGTTGGAGCGAGACAACCTGCCACTTGCAAGGCGATAGCCGAGGAAGATGCCTATCGAGACAAAGTCGATCATGTTGGGATCCTCGATGACACCATCCTCGAAGAGTGACATCGGAACGCCCACCACCTGACCAGGCGTAAACATCAAGAGTTCGCTTTTGATGTTTCTGATGTCTTCCTCCACCTTCGCGATCTGTCGTTCCTGGGCATCCAGATCATAGGCTTGACGCTTCAGTTCATCAAGTCGCTTGGGGGTATATTTTGCCTTCTCGCCCGGGTTGGTATAGCGTGTCAGTTCGGCAAGTTTGCGAGCAGCCACCAGTCGCAGCTGCTTGTAGCGTATGAGGATGTTCTTCACCTTCTCTTCTTTCGCCTCGTCGAGCCGGTTGTTCACTATCTTGCCATAAGCCAACGACTGCTTCATCCATTTGATCTCAGATACCATCATAGGTTTGCGAAGCACATCCACCTCGATTTCATCGAGCCAAGCGTCCTGTTCGAACACACTTCGTGCTTCGCTCTTGTCCTTGCCCGCTGCAAAGACCTGACGATGGAGCAAGGTAGCCCTCAGCGGCATTACCTTCGCTTCAAGTTCGTTCTCGCCGTTCTCGTTCAGGTAATCCAGCAGGTCGTGGTAGCGCTGCATCACCTCGTTGAGCAACGACTCCTGGTCGTGGCAGGTCAACAAGGCCAAGGAGTTCATGAAGATACGTACCAGATTGAAATGCTCTTCTTCGTCGGTAAATCTTTCGGGCATATCGGGAATGAACGATGCCATCTCGGGATGGTCGAGCAAAAACTCCTTGACCACGCGCGAACCGTAACGATTTAGGATGTTCTCGTAGGGCGAATCGGTCTTCTGGTTGGCGGTCACATTGGCATTGAGAGAACGCTGTCGACGTTCGTTCATCATCAGGAAGCGCTGCTCGGCAGGGATGGGCGACGAGAGGGTGATGTAATGGCAATGATCGAGTTGGCCCGTACGGTCGGCACGTCCGTCGAACTGTGTCTGTCGGTCGGCGCTGTCCTGCAGTTCCCAAGTGATGACGACGCGCTGACGCGTATCCTCGAACTCAGGACTATTGTGGAGTGAAATGCCCGTGCTCATCATACGGTTGCCGAGCAAGACGTCAATCTTTCCGTTGTTGAAGTCGGCAGCCAGTCGTTTCTTGTTACTGGCTTTGCACCTCACGCAGGTGGCACCATTGTCATCGTCGTGCAACAGCAGGCCGAGGTGCCGTTGAGTCAGAATTCCTACGCTGTATCCGACCTGCTCTATGCGCTTCACGAAATAATCAATCGGGCTGAGCGGCAGACCGGTCAACGTCCGGTCAATACGCCGACGGATGCTCTCGTAGGCCTCCAATACCTCACCTCCAGGGAAAGCAGCATCGAGTTCGTAGATGCTGATCACATCGTCGCACTTGTAGTGGGGAGCACGCTCCTTTTCTCGAACATTGTTCGGCTTAACGCCCGAACCTGTCACACTGTAGCAGAGCATACCGTTCAGGCTCCTGCGCAGCACCAGTGCAAATTCGGCCGAAGGCAGCACGTCACCCACCTTGGCGAGACTTGCGATCTGGGCTTCCATCGTATGATTGATTTGCACGATGGGTTTCTTTCCGCTTCGAAGCACCTCGAGTGTAGCCTCCACGGCATCCTCAGCCTTGGTGGCCATCAGCAATTGCTGGACGATGGGTGTCATTCGCGTGGAGAAACGATCATAGACCACATTGATGGTATCTTCGTCCAAAGGCATTAATTCATCCAGGTTGCACTTTCGACGCAATACCTCCTCAGCATCGATTGTCTTGAGATATGGCTCGATGAAACGCTCCTGCAAGTCATAGAGGTCCTGCACAATCTCGATTACCGCATCATAGCGACGTCGACAACGGGACACAGCATCTTCATCGGAAGTGATTCGCAGTTCGCGTATCACCCCGCTCATGTCGCGTTCCCGACGCGTCATGCATCCCGATTCGGTCAGACCCTTGGCTAATTCCTCCTGAAGGATAGGGCCGCCATGTTCGACAATCTCTATGAGTTGCTCGGCACCAATCTTGGCATCGCCGATGGCCGTCTTGAGCGCATAGAGCGGCATGGATGAAGGGTATTTGGCGTAGGTTGCCGACGAGTAGCACACGCCTCGGGCCAGCTGAACGGCTTCGCGAAAGAAACGCCCCACATTGCTTGTGTCGCCGCTCGCATTGTGACATTCGTCCATCAGGAGATACGTATCCTTTATGAAATTACGCACACGCGCGACCTTCCAGTTGGCACTCTCACGACGCATCAGCTGCGAATAGGTCAGCATCAAAAAGTCGTAGCCTTGGGGCAATGCACCGTACATACGGAAGTGCTCCATCTCGTCGCGTGTAGGCAGGTCGTACACCAGATTGCCTTGAAGGTCGGTGACCTTCGCCTCGCGGTCGGCATTGAGGATGAAGGGACGTAGGAACCCGCAGCCAATGTCGTTCAGGTCGCGATACATATCGGAGAAGAGCAACGAACGCTCGGTCACATAGACGGGTATCCTACCTTTCAGCAATGACCACTTGATCATGGCGGCCAACTGTCGTCCCTTGCCCACACCTGTCATGTCGCCGAGGATGAAACCACGGCCACGCCCCATCTGGAAAATGGCCATTGCCACGCCATCGATTTGCTCGGCACTCAGTACGCGCTGCATCTCTTCGACAGTATAAAAATCCAACTGCTGGCGCACCCACTGGTCCACCGGTCCTTTCTCCTGCTCTATCGCACAGAGCACATTATCCACAGCACTGGCCATACCTGTCGGAATCATCGTACCAATCTTACCACCTGTACTATAGGGCTCATAGGTCACCGTATCGGCCACCTCCATCATCTTCATCTGGTTGTCATGCTTATCCATACTGCTTCGTATCGTCAATGTGATTATTTCTGCCGCAAAGATAGAGCCAAGGTGTTACCAATATTGATACACCTTTGTTAATTTATTCTAACTTCGGGATCATTCTCTCCATTTCACAATTTAACGCCGCAAAGATAAGGACATTTTTCTGCACCAACAATCCTTTTCAACCTTGCATAATCTTTGATTTAGAAATAGTATTATTCCATAGAATCGAGTAGGAGGTAAACGCTAATCGTAGGCGTTTATCTCCTACTTTCACGTTTACCGACCTCTCACACCACCGTACGTGCCGTTCGGCATACGGCGGTTCCTTATTATTGCACGCGGACTATTAAACGATGATAGTCCA
>JAFWRO010000061.1:0-3161 GCA_017519885.1 Bacteroidales bacterium
CCTTATTCATGCGAAGTGAGTGTCGAGAGTTTCAAGGAAGGTGATGATATCATTCATATCTCGGCCATCATCTATTGCGAACGCGAAAGCCAGAAGGGCATTCTCATTGGTCACAAGGGAGCTATGTTGCGTCGGCTCGGAACGCTGGCCCGCAAGGATATCGAGGCATTTTTCGGCAAGAAGGTTATGCTCACCACCTTCATAAAAGTCGAGAAGGATTGGCGAAACAATCAACGTGATCTTAACCGCTTCGGTTACAATCCGGAGTAAGTCTTTCACGTGTATATGTGTATGTGTGTATGCGTAATATAATAGGTATAGGCGAGACCGTACTCGATATCCTCTTTGTCGATGATCAGCCGCAACGTGCTGTGCCGGGCGGTTCGACGTTCAATGCGATGATTAGTCTGGGGCGTGTCTTTGGCGGGACAAAAGATGCCCCAAGTGTGAAGATGATTACCGAGACAGGTGATGACCATGTCGGGAATATCATCACCTCGTTCATGCAGCAAAATCATGTTTCTACCGAACTGGTGACCATCAACCCTGGCACCCAGAGTCATCTGTCGTTGGCATTTCTCGATAGCGAGCGAAATGCAGATTACGAATTCTACAAGGATCATGCTTCTGCCAAACTGAATGACGCCAAGATTTCTACGGTGCAGTTCTCGTCTGACGATGTGATTCTCTTCGGCTCGTTCTTTGCCGTCAATCCCGTCATTCGCGATTACACTCGTTCCCTTCTTAATGCGGCTCATGATGCAGGGGCTATCCTTTACTACGACATCAATTTCCGAAAAAGCCACATCAAGGACATCCCGACCATCTTGGGCAATCTGGAGGAGAATATCCGCCTTGCAACCATAGTGCGAGGTTCGGCCGAAGACTTTGGTTATCTTTATGGTACGACCGACAGTCGAGAGGTTTATGTTAAGCACATCCGCCCTCTTTGCAAAGTTTTCATTTGTACCGATGGCGCTGGTCCCGTGAGGATTTATGTCCCCAATTTGGCCAGTCCCGACACATTCATCGAGGCCCAGATTCCCGTCAGGCATCTTGACAATGTGGTATCGACAGTAGGAGCTGGTGATAATTTCAATGCTGGCTTCGTATATGGGTTGATAAGAAATGGTTATCAGAAGGCAAATCTGTCGGCTCCGACATTGAGCGGAGGTGCCGGCATTTTGGACATCATCGACATTGCCGAGCGCTTCTCTTCGCACGTCTGCAGTCGGCTGGATAACTATGTCGATGTGTCATTTGTGCCATAATTGACTGTGTTTTTGAGAGAAATACAGTCAATTATTTGGTAGGTTCATTTAAACTCACTATCTTTGCGCCCGTCTTAAGACGCAAAAAACGTGACATCGGATACCTTACCCATGGCATGGGAGGCTGACCGAACGACCGTGAGGGTCGCATACGTCGGAAACCTCTCGATGCAAAAACAAGGCTGATGCACGAAGATTATTTATTTACAATTAAAAATTTACAAGTAAAATGGGAAATTTAGTAGCAATTGTGGGTCGTCCCAATGTGGGTAAATCGACCCTTTTCAACCGCCTTACGGAAAGCCGTACGGCTATTGTCAGCGATGTCGCCGGTACAACTCGCGACCGCCAGTATGGACACGTGATTTGGAACGGACGCGAGTTCTCACTCGTCGATACAGGTGGATGGGTGGTCAATTCGGAAGACATCTTCGAAGATGAAATCAACAAACAGGTCGAAATCGCGATCGAGGAGGCAGATGTCATCCTCTTCCTTGTCGATATTCGTAATGGAATCACCGACCTTGACGAAAGCATTGCTCACCTTCTCCGCAAGTCGGGCAAGGAAATCATCGTTGTTGCCAACAAGGCCGACAACTACGATCAGCATGCCTATGCTGCCGAATTCTATTCTTTCGGCTTGGGTGATCCTTATATCATTTCATCGGCAAATGGCTCTGGAACGGGTGATTTGCTTGATGAGGTAGTCGGTCGTTTCAAGAAAGATGATACCGAAGATCTGGAGGATTTGCCCAAGTTTGCCATCGTAGGTCGTCCCAATGCCGGCAAGAGTTCGTTGCTCAATGCATTTATGGGCGAAGAGCGCCATATTGTGACCGATATTGCAGGTACTACACGCGACAGTATCTACACCAAGTACGACAAGTTCGGTTTCAATTTCTATCTGGTCGATACAGCCGGTATCCGCAAGAAGAACAAGGTCAGCGAAGACATCGAATACTATTCCGTATTGCGTTCCATCCGTGCTATCGAGAATTCGGACGTTTGCATCCTTATGATTGATGCTACCCGTGGCATCGAGGCCCAGGATATGAATATTTTCCAACTCATCGAGAAGAACCGCAAGGGACTGGTGGTTTGTGTCAACAAGTGGGACATCATGGCCGACAAGTCGAAGGAATCGATTCGTTGTATGGAGGAGGCCATTCGTGCACGTTTTGCTCCGTTCGTTGACTTCCCGATCATCTTCGCTTCGGCAGTCACCAAGCAGCGCATATACAAGGTGATCGAAACCGCCACTCATGTCTATGAGAATCGCCGTCGCGTAATCAAGACTTCCGAACTCAACGAATATATGCAGGAGGTAATCGGAGCTTATCCACCACCCAACAACAAGGGCAAATTCGTCAAGATCAAGTATGTGACCCAGCTCAAGGCCACCACGACAACAACCGATGAAAAGAATCCTGAGGTTGTGGTATCTGCCCCCAATGTCCCCTCTTTCGCCTTCTTCTGCAACTTGCCGCAGTGGGTCAAGGAGCCCTATCGTCGTTATCTTGAGAACAAGATTCGCGAGAAATGGGACTTCACGGGAACGCCCATCAATATCTTCATGCGTGAGAAGTAATTGCCTAATGGATGTTAAAAATGTGTGATTATTGACAATTTGTGAATGCAAAACTGTCGATTTTTTGCATATTTTTAGATTTATAGGTGCGATAATGTTCGAATTTGAGGTGTTTTTCTTGGTGGGTAACTGAAAAGTAGTTATCTTTGCCACGTTTTATTATCCTTCTTACTATGAACAAATCCTACACCTCTTATTTGCGTGACACGTTTACGCAGCATTGGCAGTTGACTGCGCTTACCGACTATCCGGGCATCCAGCTCAAGTATTGCGAGGCTGCCCAACGGATTGAATCGCTTCAC
>JAFWRO010000062.1:0-75402 GCA_017519885.1 Bacteroidales bacterium
CAAGATTTCAAAGATCGTGCCTAGGTTTACACTTTTTAAGCAGAAAAAGCATAAATGCCTATGGACTTCGGGTTAACACAATAAATTTCGAAGTTGAAACCCCGCCTCAGCTGCTTCTGGGGGTGTGGGAAACTTCAGTTAGTAAATATTGTCGCTACAATAGTCAAAGTCCCCCTCTGAATGAATTCCCAAAGAAAGGTCCTGTCCGCCGTTTTGGCCGTTGTGACCATCTTGGCCCAAGCGCAGCAGGCCGCACCCCTGCAAATCAACGAGATCTGCCCATCGAACATCGATCAATGGGTAGATCCTTCGTTTAATTATGGAGGTTGGGTCGAGCTCTACAATCCCACATCAACGACGGTCAATATCACCGGCTGGTATCTGAGCGACAAGAAGGAAAAGCTGCAGAAGGCCAAGGTCACGCAGACTACTTCCGTGCCCGCAAAGGGCTTCACAACCCTTTGGTTCGACCATTACAGCAAATGGTCGAAGAAGACCATCGATATGAAGCTCGATTGCGACGGCGGCACACTCTGTCTCAGCGACGCCCAAGGCAACCTCGTCGCTTCGCTCGAATATCCCGAGGCCGTGTCGCGTTGCTCGTGGGCACGTACGGCCGATGGTGGCGACGCGTGGAGCTATTGTGCCAATCCCACCCCGGGCAAGACAAATGCGGGCAGCAGGTTCGCCACCGAGCGCCTCGAAGAGCCCGAAATAGACACACCCTCGCAGGTCTTTGGCACGTCAAGTATCGCCGTCCACGTCACCATTCCCGAAGGCTGCACCTTGCGCTACACCACCGACGGCAGCGCACCCACCGAGAAGAACGGCTACAATTCGCTGACGGGCGTCTTTTCGACCACCGTCACCCGCACGTTCCGCTTCCGTCTCTTCCGCGACGGCTACCTGCCTAGCGCCGTGGCTACACGAACATTCATCAAGAGCACGCGCGACATCGACCTGCCCATCCTCTCCATCACGGGCACGCAGGCCAATTTCTACGGCGACTCGCTGGGCATCTTCGTACAGGGTGTCAACGGACGCCCGGGCAACGGACAGAGCTTCAAATGCAATTTCAATATGGATTGGGAGCGTCCCTCGGTGTTCGAATATTTCACGGCCGATGGCGAACTGCTCTTTGCACAGGAGGCGGGCATCGAGCGTTGCGGCGGGTGGAGCCGTGCCTGGTCGCCTGCTTCGTTCAAGATCAAGGCCAACAAGCGCTACGAAGGCCAGAAGCACCTCCTCTATCCTTTCTTCGAGGAGAAACCCTACCTCAAGCACAAGACCGTGCAGATTCGCAACGGCGGCAACGACAACGGTTGTCGCGTGCTGGACGTCATCCTCCAGCAGATTGCAGCCACCTCGGGCCTCGATGTTGACTACCAGGCCTACCAGCCCGTCGCCCATTTCGTCAACGGCGTGTGGAAAGGCGCCATCAATATGCGCGAGCCCAACAACAAGCACTTCGTCTATTCAAACTACGGCTACGACGAGGACGAGATCGACCAGTTCGAGATGTCACCCGATTCGGGCTATTGCCAGAAGTGCGGCACGTACGAAGCGATGCAGGACCTGCTCACCCTTTCGAAGTCGGCCTCCGACGCCAATACCTACAAGGCCATTTGCGACCTCATCGATATGGACGAGTTCTGCAACTATATGGCCATCGAATTCTATTTGCGCAACAGCGACTGGCCTCAGAACAACCTCAAGGCGTGGCGCCCGCGTCGCGAGAACGGCCGTTTCCGTTTTGTGCTCTACGACCTCGACGGCTTCGACTGGACAAGTTCGCCGTTCACCGACTTCGCCAACAAGCGCATCTATACCTTCAATCGCCTCTATGGCGAATCGCAGCAGTACATCACCAAGGAAATCGAGGTGGTCACCATCTTCCTCAATCTGCTCAACAACGAGACCTTCCGCAAGAAGTTCATCGACACGTTCTGCCTCATTACCTATTCGGTGTTCGAACCTTCGCGTTGTGCCGAAATCTGCGAAATCGTTGCCAACCGCGTAGCCCACACCCAGGGCCTTTACAACAACGAAAGTCCTTGGGGCACAGCCAACAACGTGAGGTCGGCGCTCTCGACATCGCGTCAGAACACCCTGATGAATCTGCTCAAAAGCTACAGCCGTATGAAGCTGTCGTCGCAATCCCCCCGCACGGCAAAGCTTGAGGCGAATATTCCCGAAGCACGCCTTTCGTTCAACGGAATGCCCATCCCCACCGGCAGGTTCAATGGCAAATACTACGCGCCCGTCACCGTCAAGGCCGAAGCTCCGTCGGGCTATGTCTTCACGGGTTGGCGTGTCGCTTCGACCACTAGCAGCGAGCTCTTCCCCACCACACAGAAATGGCGCTACTACGACAAGGGTTCACTCGACGGAATCAACTGGAGTGATGCCGACTACAACGATGGCTCGTGGGCTTCGGGACCTGCTCCCTTGGGCTACTACGTGGGCGGAAGTCGAGCCTATGGCACCACCATCAGCTACGGATACAACGTCAACAGCAAGTATCCGACCTACTATTTTCGCACGTCGTTCGACCTCGCCGAAGCGCCCACGGGCAACGAGACGTTCCGCCTTTCGTTCACCGTAGACGACGGGATGATTGTCTATGTCAATGGCGTTGAGGCAATGCGCTACAATATGCCCGGTGGCAACGTTACCTACAACACCTATGCCACAAGTTATGCACCTGACAACCCCGACAGCGGCACCGCCAACCTCAATGCCTCGCTCTTCAGGCAGGGCGCCAACGTCATCGCCGTCGAAGTGCACAACAATTCCGGCTCTTCGACCGATATCTATTGGAGTGCCTCGTTGTCGAAAAACCTGACGTCGGGCGGAGAACTGGTGTGCAGCAATCCCGAATATGAACTCCCTGCAAGCAGCCGCGACCTCATCGCCTGCTTCGAACCCCTCGCTTCATCCGACACCCCTCTCCCACCTGTCGTCATCAACGAGGTCAGTGCCGACAATGGCATTTATATCAACGATTTGTGGAAGAAATCCGACTGGATAGAACTCCATAACACCACCAATCAGGACATCGACCTCGCGGGTATGTATCTCTCCGACAAGGTGGGCAAACCCGACAAGTGGCAGATCGGCTCCGACCTCGCTGAAGATTCCCCCACGACCATCATTCCTGCCCACGGCTACCGCATCATCTGGTGCGACAAGGAGGAGGGCATCCGCGACCTGCACGCCCCGTTCAAGCTCGAAAACGTCGATCAGAGCCAGGTCATCCTCTCGGCTGCCGACGGCTCGTGGAGCGATACGCTCACCTATTGCGCCCATCTCCCTGCCGAGACCGTCGGGCGCTATCCCGATGCATCGCGCAACGTCTATCTGATGACGCGCACCACCATCGAGCGCACCAACCAGCTCACCACCATCGCCGCCACCGTCGAGCAGCCTGCCGAGAGTGCCATCCAGCAGGTACTCTCCGACGACCTTCTCGACGACAGCTATTCCATCTTCGACCTCAATGGTCGCCTCGTCCGCGAAGGCCGTGGCTCTCTCACTGAGGACCTCCCCTCGGGCGTTTACATCGTCCGCAGCAAGGGCTCGGCGTATAAGGGGATGGTGCCGTGATGAATGTTTTTTCTTAAACACGAATTACCACGAATTAATCACGAATTATTATATGTTCCCCAACGAACCTCTATAATTTATGACCAATTCGTGAACAGTTTATGAGTATTCGTGTTATAATGTAAAATGCAAAGTGTGAAATTTACCTTGCTTTCGCTCATAATCACGTTTGCAGTTTCAGCGTCAGCACAGACAGCCTCCCTGCAAATCAACGAGATCTGCCCATCGAACATCGATCAATGGGTAGATCCTTCGTTCAATTATGGCGGTTGGGTCGAGCTCTACAATCCCACTTCAACGACAGTCGATATCACCGGCTGGTATCTGAGCGACAAGAAGGAAAAGCTGCAGAAGGCCAAGGTCACGCAGACTACTTCCGTGCCCGCCAAGGGCTTCACGACCCTTTGGTTCGACCACTACAGCAAATGGTCAACGCAGACCATCGATATGAAGCTCGATTGCGACGGCGGCAAGCTCTATCTCAGCGACGCCCAGGGCAACCTTGTCACCTCGCTCGAATATCCCGAGGCCGTTTCCCGCTGCTCGTGGGCACGCACAAGAGATGGTGGCGACGCGTGGAACTACTGCGCCAATCCCTCACCGGGCAAGACGAATGCAGGCCGCAAGTACGCCAGCAAGCGCCTCGAAGCGCCCGAGATCGACACTCCCTCGCAGGTCTTCAGCTCGACAAGGATCAGCTGGAAGGTCACTATCCCCAGAGGCTGCACCCTGCGCTACACCACCGACGGCAGCGCACCCACCGAAGGCAACGGCCACCGGTCGCAGACGGGCAGCTTTTCGACCACCGTCACGCGCACCTACCGCTTCCGTCTTTTCCGCGACGGCTATCTGCCCAGCCCCGTGGTGACGCGAACATTCATTAGGAATGAGCTCGACATCGACCTGCCCATCCTCTCCATCACGGGCACGCAGGCCAATTTCTACGGCGACTCGCTGGGCATCTTCGTCAAGGGCGTCAACGGCCGCCCGGGCAACGGACAGAGCACCAAGTGCAATTGGAATATGGATTGGGAGCGTCCTTCGGTGTTCGAATATTTCACGGCCGATGGCGAACTGCTCTTCGCCCAGGAGGCGGGCATAGAGCGTTGCGGTGGTTCGACGCGTGCCGTTTTACCCGCTTCGTTCAAGATCAAGGCAAACAAGCGCTACGAAGGTGAGGGCCATCTCCTCTACCCATTCTTCGAGGAGAAACCCTACCTCAAGCACAAGACCGTGCTGATACGCAATGGCGGCGACGATAATGACTGCCGCATCAAGGACGTCGTCCTCCAACAGATTGTAGCCACTTCGGGCATTGACATCGATTACCAGGCCTATCAGCCCGTCGCTCATTTCGTCAACGGCGTGTGGAAAGGTGCCATCAATATGCGTGAGCCCAACAACAAGCACTTCGTCTATTCAAACTACGGCTACGACGAGGACGAGATCGACCAGTTCGAGATGTCGCCCGACTCGGGCTATTGCCAGATGTGCGGCACCTACGAGGCGATTCAGACTTTGCTCACCCTTTCGAAGTCGGCAGCTGACGAGAACGTCTACAGCGCCATCTGCGACCTCCTCGATATGGACGAGTTCTGCAACTATATGGCCATCGAGTTCTACCTGCGCAACAGGGACTGGCCGCATAACAACCTCAAGGCGTGGCGCCCCCGTCGCGTTGGCGGCCGTTTCCGCTTCGTGCTCTTCGACCTCGACGGCTTCGATTGGACAAGTTCGCCCTTCACCGACTTCGCCAAAAAGCGCATCCATACCTTCCACCGCCTCTATGGCGAACCCGTGCAGTACATCACCAAGGAGATTGAGATAGTCTCCATCTTCCTCAACCTGCTCGAAAACGAGACCTTCCGCAAGAAGTTCATCGACACGTTCTGCCTCGTCGCTTACTCGGTGTTCGAACCTTCGCGTAGCGCCGTGATTTGCGACAATGTGGTCAACCGCGTGGAGCACACACAGTCGCTGTATAATGACGAAAGTCCCTGGTGGTCAGCCAATTCTTTAAGAGGCTCCATCAACTCATCACGGCAGACAACCCTGATGGATTCGCTCAAGAGCTTCAGCCCTGTGAGGCTCTCGTCGAAGACCACCCGCACGGCAAGGCTTCAGGCCAACGTCCCCGAAGCGCGTCTTTCGTTCAACGGAATGCCCATCCCCACCGGCAGGTTCGACGGCCAGTACTACGCGCCCCTCACAGTCAAGGCCGAAGCCCCGTCGGGCTACGTCTTCACGGGTTGGCGTGTCGCTTCGACCACCAGCAGCGAGCTCTTCCCCACCACGCAGACCTGGCGCTACTACGACAAGGGTTCGCTCGACGGAATCAACTGGAGTGTTGCCGACTACAACGACAGCCAATGGTCTTCAGGCCCTGCTCCCTTGGGTTATCACGTGGGTGGAAACCGTTCCTATGGCACCATCATCAGCTACGGAAACAGCGTCAACAACAAGTATCCTACCTACTATTTCCGCACGTCGTTCGACCTTCCGGATGCGCCCACGGGCAACGAATCCTTCGAGCTGTCGTTCAATGTCGACGATGGAATGATTGTCTATGTCAACGGCGTTGAGGCCATTCGGCATAATATGCCCAGCGGCAATGTCAACTTCGATACCTATGCTGCATTTTATGCGCCTGGCAATCCCGACAAGGGCACCGTCAGTCTTGATGGCTCGCTCTTCAGGCAGGGCACCAACGTCATCGCTGTCGAGTTGCACAACTGCTCTGATTCTTCTTCCGATGTCTATTGGAGTGCGTCGTTGTCGAAAAACCTGACGTCGGTCGGTGCATTGGTGAGCAGCGAATCCGAATATACCCTCGTCGAAGCCAGCAGCGACCTCATCGCCTGCTTCGAACCCCTCGCTTCTGCCGACACCCCTCTCCCACCTGTTGTCATCAACGAGGTCAGTGCTGACAATGGCATCTACATCAACGACTTGTGGAAGAAATCCGACTGGATTGAACTCCATAACACCACCGACCACGACATCGACCTCGCGGGTATGTATCTCTCCGACAATATGAACAAGGCCAGCAAGTGGCAGATAGGCGCAGACCTTGCCGCCGATGCCCCCATCTCGACCATCATTCCCGCCCACAGCTACCGCATCATCTGGTGCGACAAAGAGGAGGGCATCCGCGACCTCCACGCCCCGTTCAAGCTCGAAAACGTCGATCAGAGCCAGGTCATCCTTTCGGCTGCCGATGGTTCGTGGAGCGACACGCTCACCTATTGCGCCCATCTCCCAGCCGAAACCGTCGGGCGCTATCCCGATGCTTCGCGCAACGTCTATCTGATGACGCGCACCACCATTGAGCGCACCAACCAGCTCACCACCATCGCCGCCACCGTCGAGCAACCCGCTGAAAATGCCATCCAGCAGGTCCTCTCCGACGACATCCTCGACGACCGCTATTCCATCTTCGACCTCAATGGACGCATCGTCCGCGAAGGCCGTGGCTCTCTCACCGAAGACCTCCCCTCGGGCGTCTACATCGTCCGCAGCAAGGGCTCGGCGTATAA
This sequence comes from Bacteroidales bacterium, assembly GCA_017519885.1. GTDB lineage: Bacteria > Bacteroidota > Bacteroidia > Bacteroidales > UBA3663 > Liminaster. The sequence goes on from JAFWRO010000062.1 coordinate 7,143, forward strand.
GGTGATGGTGCCGTGAGGTAATTCCGAAAGAAAACGAAAAAACCGAAAAGGACGAAAAAGATTTTAACGTTAATTCCCATTAATCGACCGTTTATGATTCGTTAATGAAAGGTCGTTTTCGGATATTTCGTGCTTTTCGTTGTTTTCGGAATAAAAATAAAGTTACCCGATATCAACATTTCAATGTTGATGTCGGTTTTTTTATGCCCTTTGCAGCAATATTTTACCAAAAAATTTGGAAGCGATTCGTTTTTTGCTTATATTTGCAGCGAACAAATCTTGTAATCGAAAACACATATTAACCTCATTAAACGCAATTATTATGAAAAACCGTATCTACTCCACTCTGCAAGCCACGGCTATGATTATGGCCTGCTGGCTGCTACCGACGCAAGGCTGGGGCTCCGTCCTGGTCGATGGCGTGAGTTACGAACTTGACGATGCGGCAAAGACCGCCGTCGTGGCTCCTGGTTCCGACACAAATCGCGAATTTCTGACCATCCCCGAGAACATCACCCACGAGGGCATAACCTACACGGTGACTGCCATCGCTGATTGTGCTTTCCTCGATTTCCACAACCTCTTATTTTTGAATGTCGAATCCCCAAGCCTGACCTACATCGGATTCAGCGCCTTCGAGCGTTGCTATTCGTTGGATGAGGTATATTTTGTTGATGGTTTGACCGAAATACAGTACGAAGCCTTTAAGGATTGCCGCAACCTGCAGCGTGTGACCCTCCCCAGCACGATGAGGGCCATTGGTGACCGCTCGTTCCTGGGTTGTACCAGTCTGAAAATTATCAATATCCCCGCATCGGTCGACTACATTGGCCGCGAGTGGGTTTCGGGTTGTCCTCTGCATCTGCTTATGGCTAAGAGCAAGAAACCTCTGTCGGTCAAGGCTAACCGATTCACGGGCATTGACAAGCAGACCTGCATCCTCGGTGTGCCCAAAGGCAGCAAGGAAGCCTATCAGGCGGCAGTTGTCTGGAAAGACTTCCTGAACATCCGTGATGACGTAGTCGAAGTGGAACAATGTGGCAATAAGGTCTTCTACTCCATCTTTGGCGATAAGACGATGACGGTTTGGGGCGATGGCAATATGTATGATTATTGGCACGGTGGCATTTATTCTGAATTTGGCACATATAACGTTGAGGAATTGACCATCGAAGAAGGCGTGACTCATATAGGTGCTGATGCTTTCAGCGGATTTGAAAAACTTTCGACGATAAATGTCCCCAGCAGCCTGACCAGCATCGGACAATATGCATTCTTTGGTACTCCCTGGTACAACAATCAGCCCGATGGTGGCGTGGTCTATCTCGACAAGTGGGCCTATGGCTTGAAGGGTATGGAAGGTGCCGATGTCGTCCTTTTGGATGGCACGGTGGGACACGCTGCCGCGGCATTCCTGGGTTGCAACATCACCTCGCTGAGTATCCCGAGCAGCATGAATTACATCTATCCGGCAATGTATGAATACGACGACGGCCACTTCATCTATGCTGCTTTTGGTGATATCGGTTCGATTGTAGTCGATGCCGCTAATCCTCTTTACGATTCTCGCGAAGACTGCAATGCCATCATCGAAACCGCTTCGAACACCGTGGTTGTCGGAAGCCGCAATATGGATCTTCCCGAAACTGTAACCGCAATAGGTCCATTCGTGTATGGCAACCAGACTTCTGCCTTTATTCCTGCGAGTGTGACAGTGGTTGATAATTTTGCATTCGGTTCAGCAGTGTATGTCCTGAAGAGGGCTGAGGAGGGCTATATTTACCATGTGCCAACAGCGCCCATTGAATCGATAAAGATGGAAGGAAGCGTTCCACCGGCATTATCTATCACCAATCCTTCGTTGAAATATAGTTTCAGCGAAGAGTATCTTAAAACTTTGGGAGGCCCTTCCAAGGAGACTTGCACCCTCTACGTGCCCTTTGGCAGCAAGGAAGCCTATCAGAGCGCCGATGGTTGGAAGGACTTCCTCCACATCGAGGAGTATGACCCCGAAGGAGGCACCACCACCATCGAAACTGTCCGCGAATCGACCTCCGCTCCACGTCAGATCTTCGACCTCCATGGCCGTCGCCTGAAAGATGCCTCCGGTCATTCGATTGTCATCGAGAATGGCCGCAAGCGCATCCAGCGTTGATTTTAGGCAAAACACCCCTTCGTCCCAAGCGGAGCACCCTCGCCGCAGGATTGCCCCCCTTCGTCCCAAGCGGAGCAATCTCGCCCCGAGCCCCGTTGTCCCGTTTGTCCTTGTCGCAGCCATGTTTGGCTGCCTTTCCAACAGGGACCGCGCAGCGCACCCCTCCCCGCAACATCCGCCATCTACAAATAAAGGGCCCGCATCAAACGATGCGGACCCTTTTCCTTCACTGAGAGTGAGCAAGCTCACAATTAATCGACCTTTACCCCATATCGGTGAGTGAGAGGTGATGCCTTTAGCCGTCAAAACGTTTTACGCTTCATCGGGCTGGTCCTCATTGTCAGCCTTATTATCTCTACTTTCGGTTTCAATATGGGCCATTTGACCACTAAAATCTTTCCAAGTGAGGTCAGAATATGGTAATTCCACAACGCTCATATGTGCGCCAAGTATGGGAAAAAGCATCGGAACGAGGGGGTTCTTGTGTGTCTTTTGATGTCTGTGAGAGCTGAATTTTGATGATTTCTGTCCTTTTTTCGAGTTTGTGCGTCTTGGATACGATTGATATTGATATATCGTACATAATTGATATTCAGATTAATAGGTGAAAATTTGGAATGGTTCACTGTTTCAATTTCAGTTATTTCAGTTTTTCAGTTGTTTTTTCGAAGGGTGTCATTCCCTTATTTATCTTTATTTATAATATATAATTAATTAATTATTAATAAGTTATATAGTATAAGAAAGGGGTTTTGAAAAATAATTGAACCTCTGAAATCTAACTGAAAAACTGAAATAACTGAAAAACTGAAATACTTGATCGCGAATTGATCAACTCTCCCCTACTAGGCCTGGGAGAGCTCGGCGGATCTCGTCGCTCATTCACAACTCTGTTGTTTTTTGGTAAACGGCTGGATTAATCCTCAAAAAATATAAAAAATTATTCAATTTTCTTTGCCATCTCCACGAAAACACGTAACTTTGCAGCGCATAATCATTGAGGCGAAAATATGGATATACAGCACTATTATATCGAGAAGGGACAGGGCGAGGAGACCATCATCCTGCTGCATGGCAATGGGGAGGACTGCACCTACTTCATGGGGCAGATCGACGAGTTTGCCAGACGATACCACGTGTATGCCATCGACACGCGCGGACATGGCAGGACACCGCGAGGCAACGCACCCTTCACCATCCGTCAGTTTGCCGACGACCTGCTCGAGTTCATGGACCTGCACCACATTGCGCGAGCCCACATCCTCGGCTTCTCGGATGGCGGCAACATCGCTATGATCTTCGCCCTGCGGCATCCCGAGCGCGTCGATAGGCTGATACTGAACGGCGCCAACCTCAATGCACGTGGCGTGAAGTTCCTGACGCAGTTCCCCATCGAAGTCGGCTACCGCATCGCCCGTCTGTCAGCAAGGTGGAGCGCGAAGGCCAAGGCAAATGCCGAGATGCTCGGCCTGATGGTGAACGACCCCAACGTTGCCCCCTCCGAACTCGCTGCCATCCGCGCCAGGACGTTGGTGATAGCGGGCACCCACGATATGATAAAGGATGCCCACACGCGACTCATCGCGCGGAGCATCCCCAATGCTGAGCTCGTGCTGATTGATGGCTCTCATTTCATCGCCAATGAGAAACCGGAGGAGTTCAATCAAGCCGTGCTTCTTTTTTTGAACGCTTTTTCTTTATAAAATCACACGCATTCGTGGTCTTGATGCCCCTTTGGGGCAATTTTTACTTGATCAGCACCTTGCGACCGTTGTGGATGTAGAGGCCCAGGGTGCACGCCATAAGGAGTGCGGAGAGGTAGAATTTCCTGTTCATAGGTTGTGTTTTAAGAATTAGTTATACGCCGCAAAGATAAGCTTTTGTAGTGAAAATACCAAATAATGATTAAAAAATTGTTACGAAAAGTGAAATAAATGAATTTCTTATGGTGGAATGAAGAAAAATCAGTATCTTTGCGCAGTCTTAACAATAAGGAAGAAAGTTATGATTAAAATGTTTGTTATGCCGACTTGCCCCTACTGCGACTATGTAGAGAAGCAGGTCGAAGGAAATCCTCATTTTGAGGTGATTGACATCAGTAAACACGTCCACAATCTGCAAATGTTCATCGACTTGAGGGACAACAACCCTGCTTTCGATGAGGCAAAGAAGATTGGGGACATTGGTATTCCCTGCTATGTGCTTGAGGACGGCACGGTGACACTTTCGTCGAAGGATGCTGGTCTGGAACCCCTACCCGACGACTATGGTGCCACCTGCAGCATTGACGGATAGGGATGCTGACGTCATTTTTAACACGAATTATCAGGAATTTACGTGAATTATCATTATGGGTATTACACAACGAATATTTGCAGTTATGCTGGGGCTGAGCGTCCTGACAGGCTGCAGTCAGAAGAACAATCAAAACATTAACGAAGACATGAAGAATGAGAATGTGCAGGCCGTAGAAGGCCGCAAGAACTTTGGCACAAGCCAGGCATTGATGACCACGCCCCAACCGTGCGTGATGCTCGCCACCTGGGACAAGGACCACAATCCCGACGTGATGATGGCCGCGTGGGCAGGACAGTATGACTACAAGCAGATTGTAGTGAGCCTGAGCAAGCACAAGACCACCGACAACCTGGAACTCACAGGTGCCTTTACCGTCAGCTTTGCCGACGAGCGCACCATGGCCGAGTCGGACTATTTCGGCCTTGTGAGCGGCAACGATGTGCCCGACAAGGTGGCCAGGGTAGGCTTTACGGTTGCTCCCAGCCCCAATGTGGATGCCCCCATCATCAACGAGTATCCGCTGACGCTCGAGTGCAAGGTGATCAGTTTTGCCGATGGCATTCTGGTTGGCGAAGTGGTGAACATGAGTGCCGACGAGAGCATCCTGGATGAAAAGGGACGCGTCGATTTGGGCAAGCTCAAGCCTATCGTATTCGATGCCGCTGCCATGTGCTATCGTGCCATTGGCGACAGTGTCGGCCAGGCTTGGGGCGCTGGAAAGAAGTTTACTGGGCAGCAGGAATGATATTTTTTAAGAGAAGGTGAAAATGGCAGATGACCTCAGCTCAATGCCTGGTCATTTCTGCCGGAAAATGTGCTGCCTCAATGGCAGCAGAAAATTGCGCAAATGCGCAGAAAATAAAACGGGCGGAGATGACATCGATTCATCCCCGCCCGAATATTTTATCTGATCTGCACCTTCTTAACCAGAGGGTCCTGGCGCACGATATAGATGCCCGTGGGGAGAGCGTTGAGGTCGGTGCCGAGGGTTTGGCCACTGAGCGAATAGACGCGGTAGGGGCGGCTGAAGTCGATGTCGTCGGGGTCGGAGTCGGAGATGGTTGAGATGCTTTCGGGGACATAGGTGTAGCCCAGGCGATTGTCCATCCATTCGACGCGCTTACGGATGAAGTCGCGCACATTCTCCACCTCGGCGGCATAACTGCCCCAGATCCTGGGGTTCTGGTGCACAATCTTCTTCATGATGGGCCAACGGAGGAAGTTGAGTTCCTGCGACAGGAGGAGCTCCTCCTCCATCGAATCGACGAAGGCAACGAGATGTTCCTGGTCGATGCCATTGTGTCGAGCCTCGTCCCATATCGCGAGCAGCTGGTCCTTCGTGCTTTCGGTATTGATGATGATCTTATCGACAAAACTGCGCATATTGCCCGCACAGCTTCCACCCGAACGATAGACGTAGTCGCTCATATCGTTGGGGTGCCTGATGCGCCCGTCGTTGTTGAAAGCGAGGTCGAAGTCCCAGACGGGGCCTGTGTAGATGGTGTCGTTCAGGCGATGCTTGTACATGAAGACGCTCCAATAGGTGTCGATGTTGCCCGAGAGTTCGCCCACGAGGAAATGTCGCAGGAAGGTGTTGAGGTCGAGGTAACTGCTCCAGTTGCTCTCCATCTTGTTGAAGTGATTACGGATGTAGTTCTTCTGGACGGAGGTGATGCTGTCGGCGTCGGGCGACTTGATGGTGACGGGCTTCCACTGATTGGAGTAGAAATAGGATGCTTCGCGATCGGCATAGGCATCGATTTCGAAGAAGTAGCCGCCTGTGAGCGCATCGCCGCTATTGTCGCGCGGCGTCATCTCCTCGATCTGGACACGATCCTTGTGAACCTGGATGTGGTCGCAAAGCTGGTAACAGCCCTTGTATTCGCCGTTGAGCAGCACATCGACGGCACGGCCGTAGGGTGTGTAGGGCATACCCAGCAGTCGGCTCAGCTCGAAGGCGAGGAGGTTGCGCATCAGCGTCTTGTCGCCGTAGTTGTTGATGAGTGTCCACTTCCTGGCGTGGGCAGGTGCATCGAGCACGTGCTGCTTGCTTTCGAACTTGATGCGCCAGGGCTTCTTGGGGAAGTCGCGTGAGGCATTGCCGCGTTCGCGGATGGTGCCGGGTTCGGAGAGCAGGGCGAAGGTGCTGTCACCGATGATGGTGAACTGCGCCTGTATCTCGTTTACCTTGTCGCGAGGAATCGTGTTGTTGATGGTGTGGATGCTTACGGTCGGGAGGTTGGTGATGCGAAATAGATTCGAATGGTCGCCCATACCCTCGTATCCATAGAACTGGAGTTCGGCGACGTGGGCATAGCTGGAGGCCGGTCCTACATAGCGCACATAGCGGAAGCCCTGGGAACAGGATAGCTCGGCGTAACTCATCTCGCCGGGTTTGCCCACTTCGCTGGCACTCCTGATGATGTGAATGGGTAGAGCGTCCATAAAGTCGGGGCTGTTGGCGCCTTCGAACACGCCGAGGATCATACGGCTGGGGACGTTGTCGCGCGGCATCCACCCTACCCTGGTGATGACGTGACGCGTGCCCAGGTCGAGGCCTGCCCAGCCGAAGTTGTAGGTCGAGGAGGAATATGTGGAGGGGTCGCCGTCGAATGCCTTGTCGGCGTTGTTGAGCACGGTTCCCGTCAACAGATCATCAGCAGCCAGCGACACCAAGCTTACTGCCCACAGAATGACCAATGATATATAGAATCTGAACATCGTATTTCTATTAAGTTCCTTTGACCCGCAAATTTACGTAAAACAGCTCAAAACCCCAAACTTTTGAAACAAGTTTGTCGGTGGTGGACCAAATTAGATAATTCATCGTGAAGAAAACTAAAATATTGCGTGGTGAAGATGCCAAAAATGACGAAAGAAGGGGCACGGCGAAAGGAATAAACCAAGTTTTGCGATTTGCACTTGTCTATTTCAAGAAAACCAGTCTTCATAAGTGAAGATGAATCTATAGCTGTCGTGGATGAAGCAGGCAAGGTTACAGCTCTGGCTGAGGGAGAAGTCAAAATCGAGGTCTCTGCTCCCGAGACAAGGTACTACTACGCCTACTCTCCAATGGGATTTCCGATTACTGTAAGAAATGAAGATGATATTCAATTTACCGAACCTCCTTATTTCAACAACGATAATAATCCTTACGATGAAGACTTCACCCTGCATTACAGGGCCATTAATGTGAGCGATCATCGGACCAATGCAGGCCTCTCCATCACTGATAAAGAAGGAGAACCATCAAAATTTCTTGCTACTATAAGAACGCTCTACCCAAATGAGGAAACTAGTGGAGAGGTTAATCTTGTAGGGCTTCTTGGTCTCTTTATTGAAGACTTGCCTTCCTCTGTCTTCTTTTATCAGAATTTCCAATGCACTCGTCTTTGGAACTACCCATCCGTTACCTTCACTCTTCGCTCGAGTCTGACGGTGGATTATAGCGTGGGTTCGACAGGTTATGGCACCCTGATCCTGCCCTTCAACCAGGAACTACCCGAGGGTATGAAGGTGTATGGATGCACAGGCGTAGATGATAATGGCGTGCTGACCTTGGTCGAAGAAAGCAGCATCAGGCGCAATGTGCCCTACATCGTGCAGGCCACTCCTGGATCGTCCTATCAGTTTGTGGGGCCCAAGGCAATTGATGCCGACAAGCCGTCGTTCACCGATGGTATTCTCGTGGGCGCTGTTGCCGATAATGTGCCACTCAACGCAGATACGGATTATATCCTTCAGGAGCAGAACGGTAGGGCATCATTCTTCAAGTACACGGGAACTCCTTCAGCCGACCCGTCGGAGAATGACAGCTACGGCAACAGATTGGCTACGCCTTTCCGCGCCTTCCTGCGCCTCAATGGCGCAAATAAAGCTAAGCTTTATCTGCCTGGCCAGATTGGAGACGAAGGTGAGGGCATCGAGGTGATTGGCAATGACAACGTCCGTCCTGCCGGCATCTACTCCATCGACGGCAAACGCCTAGCCAAACTACAAAAGGGGTTGAATGTGATTGTCTTCGACGATGGAAAAACTCAGAAAGTAAATGTGAAATAATCTACTGCACTTAGATATATGAAAAAGACTTATAATATACCGGTATTCCGGATTCGATTTGTGAAGACTTCTGACGTGATAGTCACATCCGATCCGCAGATCACCGATGACCCTTCCGACGAAGGCCAACAGCTGACTAAACGTCGAGAGGGTTCATCCGACTGGGATAATTACTGATGGACTTTGGATGGAAAGCATGTTTCCTTGTAACAAAAAAGCCTTGGCCAAATGTGGTCAAGGCTTTATTTTCTTCATATAGGATCGTGGTGAATCGTTCATGATCTGTTTGAACTTGCGGAAGAATGCCGTTTCTGAAACGAAACCCGATTCGGTGGCAACATTTTCCATCGTCATCATGGGATGTTCGGCCATCACGGCGACGGAATATTCGATGCGCTTTCGATTAAGGTAAACGGTGAATGAATAGCCGAATGTCGTGTTTATCGCCCTTGATACGTAAAGGCGATTGGTGGCAAGTTCTCTGGCAACATCCCGGATTGTGAGTTCGGGGTTTCGGAACAGTAGCTCATCGTTCATGATGGCTTCTATCTTTTGAATAAGCTCTTCCATTATTGAATATCGTCAGTTAATAATGAGATACAAAATGAGAAAACTATGTTTTCGGTTTTTGCTGCTTGTATAACGCGGCAAAGTTATGCCTTTATTATCATCAAAGCAAGCCCAAACAGCAATATTTTCTATATTTAACGTTAATTAACAAATAGGGGGGTAAAAATGGGTGATTAAGAATGTTTACATTGTTATGAATGATTTGGAAGATTGAAGGAATGGATTGGTTATGTTTTGGCTTAAGTCGTTGAAATATATGTTTTGCATCCCTATAATAACTGTCAAAGTCATTTTTTATTCCCAATTTTGCGATTTTCGGGCGAAATACTTTGTGGAATGAAGAATTTTATTTAACTTTGCGGCGTATATTATTATTTATGAGTAAACATCCTTACTAAAATCAACACAAATGAAAAAGACATTTCTTTTGACACTTGCCCTGGCTGTGGTTGCTACCGCTTGTAACAAGCAGCAGACGACCGAGCCGGCAATTCCTCGTGATGCAGAACTTGAAGCCAAGATTGAGAAGAAACTGGCTGAGATGTCACTCGATGAGAAGATCGGTCAGATGCTCGAACTCAATCTCGACGTCCTGGGTGGCATGAAGTTTGAGAATGCGAAGATTGACCGCGATAAACTTCGCAGGACATTGCTTCAGTTCGGACAAGGTGAACAGGCTGTGGCCGAAGTGCTGAAGCTCACCGACGAAGAGATCATGCAGCGTATGGGCGGCTATGGACTTGACATCTTCACGAGCGACACCAAGCGTTCGTGGGAACTCAACGAGACCGTGCTCGACACCACCATCAGCAAATGGAAGGTGGGCTCGGTGCTCAATGCCCCTGGCAAAGCCGGCACGGTGGAGCAATGGCAGCGCTGGATTCCGCAGATCCAGGAGAAGTCGATGCAGTACCTCGGCATCCCCGACATCTATGGCCTTGACAACAACCACGGCGTGACCTACGTGCAGGGCGGCACACTCTTCCCGCAGCCCATCAACCTCGGCGCTTCGTTCAACATCGCCCTGGCAAAGGAGATGGCCGAAATCACCGCCTACGAGAGCCGTGCGGCCAACTGCCCCTGGGTGTATAATCCTGTGCTCGACCTGGGTCGTGACCCGCGTTGGTCGCGTATCTGGGAAAGTTTCGGCGAAGATGCCATCGTCAATTCGCGTATGGTTGAGGCCGAGATTGCAGGTTATCAGGGCGACGATCCCAACCACCTCGGCAAGTACCATGTGGCAACGAGCGTGAAGCATTACTTCGCCTATGGCGCTCCCTTCACCGGCAAGGACCGTACTCCTGCCTACCTCTCCCCTGCCATGCTTCGTGAGAAGTATTTCGAGCCATTCAAGAACGCCATCAAGGCGGGCGCCCTCACCATTATGGTCAATTCCGCTTCGATCAACGGCGTGCCCGTACACGCAAGCTACAAGTACCTCACCCAGTGGCTGAAGGAAGACTTGCAGTGGGACGGTATGATTGTGACCGACTGGGCCGACATCAACAACCTCTATCAGCGCGAAAGGGTTGCCAAGGACAAGAAGGATGCCATCCGCATCGCCATCAACGCAGGTATCGATATGAGCATGGACCCCTATAGCGTGGAGTTCTGCGTATTGCTGAAGGAACTGGTTGAGGAAGGTAAGGTGCCCATGTCGCGCATCGATGATGCCACTCGCCGTGTTCTTCGCGTGAAGTATCGTCTCGGTCTCTTCGATAACCCCAACACCGGTGGCGAAGGTTATGAGAAGTTCGGTTGTGACGAGTTTGCCCAGAAGGCCCTCCATTCGGCTGAGGAAGGCGAGATCCTGCTCAAGAACGAAGGCGGCATCCTCCCGCTCAAGCAGGGCGTCCGTATTCTGCTCACCGGACCTAATGCCAACCAGATGCGCTGCCTCAATGGCGGCTGGAGCTACACCTGGCAGGGTTCGAACATCGAGGAGATGGCTGAGAAGTACAACACCATCTATGAGGCATTCTGCAACAAGTTCGGTGCGAAGAACGTTGTCCTCGAGAAGGGCGTCGAATACAACGAGGCTGGTGCCTACTATGACGAACTTCCACCACGCATCGAAAAGGCTGTGGCTGCTGCCCGTGGCGTCGATGTCATCGTGGCCTGCATTGGCGAAAACAGCTACTGCGAGACTCCTGGTAACCTCACCGACCTTTGGCTGAGCGAGAACCAGCGCAACCTCGTGAAGGCTTTGGCAAAGACAGGCAAGCCCATCATCCTCGTGCTGAACGAAGGCCGTCCACGTCTGATTGCCGACATCGAGCCTTTGGCAAAGGGCGTCATCGACATTCTGCTTCCAGGCAACTACGGTGCCGATGCGCTTGCTAACCTGATGGCCGGCGATGCCAACTTCTCGGCCAAGCTGCCTTACACCTATCCGCGTGAAATCAACTCGCTTGCCAACTATGACTACAAGGTGAGCGAAGAGGTAGGAACCATGGCTGGTGCCTACAACTACGATGCCAAGGTTTCGCTGCAATGGCCCTTCGGCTACGGTTTGAGCTACACTACCTTCGAATACAGCAACCTTCGCGTCGATAAGACCGACTTCGCCGAGGGCGACGTGCTCACCGTCAGCGTCGATGTGAAGAACGTCGGACAGGTGGCCGGCAAGGAGCCCGTGCTGCTCTATTCGAGCGACGTGGTGGCCAGCATGGTGCCCGACAACAAGCGCTTGCGCTGCTTCACGAAGGTCGATCTCAAGCCGGGCGAGAGCACGACGGTGACCTTCAAGCTCCCCGCCAAGGACCTCGCTTTCGTCAACGACGAGGGCCGCTGGACGCTCGAAGAGGGCGAATTCATCCTCAAGGTGGAGAAGCTGACCCAGAGCGTCAACTGCACGAGCACCAAGGTTTGGGATGAGCCGAATATCTAACTAGTCGAAAAGATCGGAGTACTCGGAATGATCGGAATGTTCTGAGTGCTCCGATTTTCTCCGATATTAGAGATTAAACACATTATGAAAAAATTCTTTCTATTTCTTTTGGCAACCTTGCTGATTGCCAATGCTGAGGCTGGCGTTGAGGTCCAGCAGGTTGGTGGATGGTTTGAGTCTGGGTATGTCACTTGGACGGGTGTGTCGGGCGCTACCGACTACAATGTCTATGTGAAAGCTGGTGATGGCGGCGAATGGACGCAACTTGACAAGGAACTTGTTCGCCAATATCCATCCTACTTCCGTGCCGATGCCGTGGGCTTAAAGGCGGGAACGTATCTGTTCAAGGTCGTTCCGGTGAATGCAAGCGGCGAGATGAGCGGAGAGGCGACAGAGACCGAAGCGTTTACTGCCTCGGCTCACGATCGCTCAGGCTTTGCGCACGTGGGTATGGACGAAGGTATCGGCGCTTACCGAAATGATGGCGCGTTGAAAGAGGGTGCCAAGGTAATCTATGTCTGGGCAGATAATGCCAAGACGGTGAGCACCGACGTGAAGACCTCGTCGTCGAAATACACCACGGCAAAGGGCTTGCAGGACATCATCTACTATTATCAGAAAGGCTACGACACCACGCCATTGGCCATTCGTGTGATCGGCACCATCAAGGATGGCGATATGGACCGCTTTGAGTCGAGTGGCGAAGGCCTTCAGGTAAAGGGCAAGAACGAATACAGCAACGTGCCCATCACCATTGAGGGCGTTGGCGAAGATGCCGCGTTCCACGGTTTCGGTATGCTGGTGCGTAACTGCAAAGGCGTGGAGATTCGCAACATCGGTATCCTTTGCTGCATGGACGATGCCATCTCGCTCGACACGGGCAACTCGAACGTGTGGGTTCATAACTGCGACTTCTTCTATGGCAAGCCGGGTAGCGATGCCGACCAAGCCAAGGGCGACGGAACGGTGGACATCAAGGGTGAATCGAAGAACATCACGGTATCGTACAACCACTTCTTCGACACGGGCAAATCGAGCCTCGGTGGTATGAAGAGCGAAACGACGGTCTGCTGGCATAGCTATCATCACAACTGGTTCGATCACAGCGATTCGCGTCATCCACGTATTCGCACGATGTTCTTCCACGTCTATAACAACTATTTCGATGGCGTGTCGAAATATGGCGTGGGCATGACGATGGGCGGTTCGGCTTTTGTCGAAGGCAATTACTTCCGCAACTGCAAGTACCCGATGCTCATTTCGAAACAAGGCACGGATGCCGAAGGAAGCGGCACTTTCTCGGGCGAGAATGGCGGCGTGATCAAGGCGTTCAACAACGAGATTATCAATCCGCGAAAAGTTCAGTACTACGATGGTAGTCAATCCAATGGACGTTGGGATGCTGTGCTCGTAGCCAATCGCGCTGACGAAGTGACTGCCAAGGCATATGCTGGTGGTACGACCTACAATGAAGAGGCCGATGCTGCTGCACGGAGTACCTATGTCGAGAACAAGATGGATGCACCGGCTGATGTGCCCGCTATTGTTCGTGGTACTTTGGGTGCCGGACGTATGAACCATGGCGACTTCAAGTGGACGTTCAACAACTCGAAGCAGGACGAGAACTATGGAGTGATTGCAGAACTCAAGACAGCTTTGCTCAATTACAAGAGCACGCTCGTATGCTTTGCCGATGGCACGACAATCAGCAATGGTGGCGCTACTGAAACGGTGAATGGCGGCGATGGCGTCGGTATGGATCAGGCCGAGAACGATGCCTATGTTCCCTCGTGGACAGGCGGTGGGGGCACTACCCCAACATCCGAAGGCGAGGCTTATATTGCCACCGACAAGGGTGATGGCACGTACGATTACTTTTGGTTCAATGCGGACAATGCAGAGGCTGTGAATGCCTACCTGGCTTCGGGTGTCATCATTCTGGACGAAGGCAGCAAGTTCCAAACCACTTCGAACGTATCAGGCAGCGATGGCACGGTTTATTCCGATAAGGTGGGTTCCATCCAGCTTGCCAAGGGCACAGGCACGATGACTGTCTATTGTCCCGAGGGTATCACGTCGGTCGATTATTACCTGGCACGTACGGGTTCGTTCAAGGGCGATGTATTGGGTAGTGACGATGGCGAGAACTTCACCGAGATTACCGAATACAGCGGCAGCAAGGGCGTCAAGGAAGTTGGTGTCACACTCGATACTCCTTATAAGTATGTGCAGCTCACCAATACTGCTTCGGGCTCGCTCCATGTGCAGGGCATCATCGTGATGCGCGTGAAAGGCGATGATGCGATACAAACGGTTCGTCTTGACTCCTCCCCTGCCGGCGTGGCTTATGACCTGATGGGACGAATGGTTCGCTCTGAGCAGCGCGGAGTGCGGGTAAGCGGCGGGCGCGTGGTGCTGGTGAAGTGAGGACGGGGGCAGCCAAACATGGCTGCGACGGAAACACAAACAGCACTAGACTGCGACTGAGACAAAAGAGAACGGAACACAAGCCTAAGAGGCTGCTACTAAAACAATAATGCCGACTCATTTGAGCCGGCATTATTTGTGGATAAGGAGGGACAAGGCATTACCAGCCCCAAGTTTCATACTGAACGTTAAAACCAGCAAGCATGAACCAAGTGGCCAATGTCTGTTCGTAGTAGTTCAGGAGGAAGAGAGGGGTGTCTTCTTTTTCGGACATTAACATCGGAGCTGCCTCACTTTCGGGAGAGGGCGACGACTGGATGTAGCTTACTACCTCCATGATGTCCAAGAGGGTGATGCCTGAATCGTCGAGCATCTCGAGAGCATCGGTCAAAGTAAGGTCCACTTTGGCGAGCACGTCGGAAACCTGATTCAATATCTCGAAGAAATCAGCTTGTTTTGCCAACTGACGAACACTGCCATCGCCATCAAGTTCTCCGTCTTCGATTCCTTCTCTCAAATTCTTGGCAAACAGAGGCTCTCCAGAAGTAAGTTTTCGCAAGTCAATGCCCCAGCTTTCGAGGTACTTGATCACCTTCATCAGGTTCATATCGTGAACCACCTCGTGATAGTAGCGGTTCTGCTCACCATCGTAGTAAATCACAGGCCACATCTGAATTGCAGCGACGGTCTGAAGTACCCAAATGATTGCCGAAACGGTATGGTCGGCCTTGAAGACCATCATGTTGGTCTGCAGGTTGGTCTTGCCGGGCACGAGGCTCTGCTGGAAACCTTTCTCCTTCATCCAGGGGATGATGGCCCTGACGCTCTGGACGGGGACGAAGTTGTCGTGGCGACTATGCTCGATGAAGTACTGCTGTGTGACGTCGGGTTCCCAACCGTTCATCAGGTTGATTTCCTGGAGCTTGTCCATGAATGCCTTCGCTTCGGGAGAATTCAAATCCATGTAGGCAGGCTGGATGAGGTTGCTCAATGAATCCCTCATGCCGATGCCAACCTCGTTGAAAACAGCCTTCTCCTTGCGAGCAACAAGATCAGGGATAGCCGATGCCAAAGGCTCTTTGAAGATATCGCTGAATTTGATGTCGATGTGCAGGTTTACGATGGACGAAGTCAGCATCATCACGACATCCTTCACATCCTCGCACCAGTCCTTGGTAACGTATTCCCGGTAAGCCCGAACGTAATCGGTAGGACCACCACCAGCAAAGGTCTTGGTGAAGGTGACGCCCTTATCCTTGTATTCCATATCGCGAAGCTTGGCCACGTAGAGAGACTCAGAACCACCCTGCGAGAAACCAAGATTGAACAGGTATTTGCCCTGGGAGATGCCACGATCGTCGAGCAGCTGACGTGCAGCCAGCAGGCCATCGAGCGAATTGCGGGCATTGACATCACCACTGTGATAGAACATCGGGTATTCAATTGCCGAACCATAACCAATAAAGTCGCTTGCTACGACGATATAGTTAGGGTTGAGCGGGTTGGCGACTAGTGCGTTGGTAATCCCATCATCGCCAACAGAAGGAGCCTGGTCGGGGCCACTCAATGTGGCACGATTGAAGAGCATCACGCCATCGCAGGGGTCTTCGCCGTCAATGATGTTCGACGGGATGAGAATAATGCCGCTAATGGTAGCGGGCTTGCCGTCGGCATCTTTCGATTCATATTCGTAAACAAAGCGACGTACTCTACGTGAGTCAATCACAAAGCCATCAATCGCGGTTTTGACGACAGTGTCGCTTTCTGATATAATATTATAGGTATATTCTTGTGCTGTTGCCGTCTGAATGGCAGTGAAGCCAGCCAAGAGGTATAAAAAGAACTTTTTCATGACGATAAGTTATTTGATGATACGTTTGCTGGAATTTGTTCCGGATTTCTCGATGAACAGTCCGTTGACTGGCTGACTGACACGCTGGCCATTCAGGTTGTAATAGGTAGCATCGTCGATATTGGCGGGAACTAGCGATTCGATGCCAGTGTATCCCTTTACCATTACCTCGAAGGTTGCTACTACGGGATAGTGGTCACCAAGAGGCTTGCCGTTGTAGGTATAGCCAGTCTTGTCAACTTCGTAGGCAACAGCCTTGATTTCAGCACCTTGCGTTGGATTGATATAGATAATCTTGTCGAGTTCCTCGTTTTCGACGACATTACCCTGGCCATCAAGGAGATTGTTCTCTTCATCACGGTAGATGATGCCTTCGACAGGAGCTGGATAGATGCCGTCCTTCATCAGTTCGACAAACACATCCGATGCGTTTCCGAGGCCTGTGTCCGAGATCTCGTTGATAAAGTTCTTTTGGATCTGGTCGCGGCAATAGTAACTGTTCATGTCGCCCATGATTAAGATGGGGCGGTCGTTGAGGTGAGCCAGCACATCTTCTTTCAGTTGCTGCCACTCCGATTGACGGGCGGTACGGTCTTTGGCGTCGTTGCCAGTCATTTCGTCTGGATCATCACCGGCATCCATGTGTAAATTATATACAATGATGTCCAAGCCAAAAGGCAAGGTCAATTCATAGCGACGGAATCCCTTTGTGACCATTTCGTCATTGGCATGGCTGAATTTGCCGAAAGTATCATCCCAACTCACACGATCAGAACCGGTAAGTGTGATGTTTTTCTTCCAAATAGTTCCAAGGCCATCGCAATCGAAGCGAAGATTCTGCAGGTGCATGTAGTCAATCTTCTTACCGGGCACATCTGTACCGACAGCTCCGCTCCAGGTGTCGAGTTGATAGTCATCCTCGAGCCAAGGTTCGATGACGCCGTGGTAGTTGAAATCCTCCTGCATACAAACGATGTCGTAGGCTTTTTGGTTGAGATACTTTCCGATGCGTGCCGAACCTTCTGCACCAGGGCCATCGGGATTGGATTTGATGAACAAAATCTTCTGAGGCAAGCCGTCAACATTGAGGGTCGCCACCTTGAATTGTACTGCCACTTCTTGAGCATTGACAGTAACCTGCGACAGCAATAGCATAGCCGACAGGATTCCAATAAGTTTTTTCATGTGACTTACACGTAAATTAAAGGATGAAATTATTGAATGGTAATGTTATTGTATTATGAGAATAAACAAATATGTATCAAATTACTTCACAAAGGTAAGAAGAATATTTGACTATGCCATATATTTATAAAGAAAAATATGGAAGACGATAAAATGAATCGATTTTGAAAAATGCAATTACCAATTATCGTGTACCTTTTTCGCTGAGCAAAGAAATTTGACTCCATGCGCCTTGCAGAGTGTGGCCAACGGGAGAAAGATGCGATGGTCATGTTGCTTTGAGAAGAATGATCTTTGGCATATGGTAAAACTTTTATGAAGCGGGATACAGATTGTGTTTTTCTCTTTATCTTTTAAAACAATTTTCAGGAAGTGATTGTATAAAAGATTCTCTTTGCCACTTGCTGTAGATACTATTCTGTAACTATTAATTACTAAATATTCGATTCTCCAAATTTCTTCCCATTTAAAAATGCCAGAAACAATGTTTTCTTCTGGTATTCGCTTGTCTTTTATCCTATGAAACGAAGTAGGAAAGGTTGGCAAAAATTCCAATACCCGACTTACAAATGATATGTTTTTTTTGTTCTTCATAACAGATACTGCAAAGATATCGATTACAATGAAAAGAATGAGAAATGTAATAGGTGCATAGATGTCAATGTTCAATATGTGGTAGACAATATATAATATGTATCCCATTACTCCAATGAAAGTAGCATTTATTATTAGGAGGAAGCCAGCCCTAAAGAGAATACTTTCTTCTGCTTTCTTTGAATTTATTAGGCATCCTTCTCTATCGAATTGAATATTAGGTGTGTGAAAAAGATTATTAGCTATAATAAAGACAGACCATAATAAGATGAGTAACAAAGCAATGTGGATAACACAAAATTCATTGATAGTCTTTTTTTCTACTGTAACTAAGGAGTCATAGATGTCGAATCCAATAGGTAATCTGTTATGGAAGAAAGCATAGATTTTGGAAATTTCTTCTATGCACAAAATAATAAAACATAGCATTAACTCTCCATTTATAGAAGTATATTTTTTCAAGGGAAAGCGTAATTGTGTGCTGTCGGCACAAGACGTATCGACGCCTGAGATTTGTCCGTTCGTGATTCGTATCCCTTTCATCATTTTCCTGCGAGTAAAGACACAAGAAAAGATGCTGTAAGCGATGTCGCCCAGCAAAATAAGGATGAAGAGGATGAAGAGGTTGCGGATGAAATACATACTATTGCTAACTACTATGTCTTATAATTCCAGCGCAAAGATAACGACAAAAGTTGGTATGTCCAAATTTTAGGACAACTTTTTTCAGAATTCCCGACAAAGTATAAAAATGCGACTATATACAACGGAGGGACGTAAGTTCGTCGGTGAAAATATGTATTCTGTCGATAAGGAGTGTTTTTTTGAAGAAAATATTTGGAGACGATGAAAAAAAGTCTTATCTTTGCGACATTAAAACATAAACAACTATGAAGAAGACTTTGATTACTCTAATGCTGCTGGCTATGACTGCCGTGGCTTGGTCGCAGGATAACAAGGAACGAATTGCTGAGCTTGACAGCATCGGCATCATGCAGTTTAATAATCAGCAGTACGATGAAGCGCTGACCACCTTTCAGAAGGAACTGAGTCTTATCCAGCAGGAATATGGTGAAAACGACTCACTTTACGTCGATGATCTGGCGGTTATCAGCCGCTGCTATTTCCGTCAAAAGGCTTACAAGAAGGCGCTTGAGACGGGGCTTAAGGCTGCAGAAATCTATGGCAATAACTTTAGCAAGGATAATGTCTATTATGCCAACCTTCTCGACAATGTTTCACTCTATTATTCGAGTGTCGATGATCTGGCGAATGCCGAGAAGTGCAGCGATGAGGCGGTGAAAATCTACTACAAGTATTTCACCAACGATCGTCACATGGGTGGCACTTTGGCCCATGCGGCTGAAATCAAGTACAGTTTGGACAAATTCGCTGAGGCTGTAGCTCTGCAGGAACATGCGCTGACTCTGATTGAGAATGATGAGGGTGTGCATTCCGATCATTATCTCAATGAGTTGAAATACATGAAGATGTATTATGACGAAGTGGATAATACGGCCAAGGTGGAAGAAATGGAGGCGCTGGAGGCTCAGTTGAAAGACGAGATGGAGCACGGTTTTGTGCCGCCATTGGTGGAATTCAAGACTGCCGAAAAGTGCCGCGAGCACAACGAGGATGCCTACTATTGCAGCCTTTATTACCTCAATCATTACCTGAATGCCGACAAGATGGGGCAAGCTGCGCAATACATCCAGTCCTGGTCGATGTCGTCGCCCGATGTGATGATGATTTTTGGAGAACCGGAAGCAAAGTGGGGCAACGAACCAAAGAATGCGGTATATATGATTGCCTATATGGCTGCCTGCACAAAATTTGCATTGACACACGATCCGGTCGATCCCCTCGAACAATATAAGAGTGCCATCATTGATATGGTCAACTATTATTCGGCCAATAAGGAGCTGACAGGCGAAGTGGAAGCATTCGAGGAGTATATCAATCTTTTCAAAAAGGATCCTAAAAAGCTGACTGATAGGCTTGAAAAGGATTATGCTGCATTCCAGAAGGCTTCCGACAAGGGAAAGACCACGAAGCTTACTACAAGTACCGAAAGCGAACAATGATGATAATGACAATGCCGACTCTTGGAGAGCCGGCATTGTTGTGTATAACTCATTCGATTCGGATCGTCTTCGAAGAGGAGATGATGTTGCCATCGTCCGAAACGCCTTCGATGCGGATGGTGCAGGTGGAGCCTTGTGCGTCGTTTGTCCAGAAGCTGAAAGTGCATTGGCCATCGGCATTCACCACGAGGTTGGGATTCCAGTAGAGCGTGATGCGCTGGTCGGTGCCATTGGGTGTGGTGGGGCCTTGATAGACGCCGTTGTTGAACGTGCGAGGATGCTGATGTCCGAGGGGCGTGACTTCCTTCACGAGTGATTCCTTCCCGACGTTGGGTATCTCCTTCAGGGTGAAGATCCGGAGGCAGTAGCTGTTGGTGCGCAGATACCTGTCCTGACCTCCCGCTGCACCTCCGAAGGGGCCGATTACTCTCGGGACGGTAGCTAGCATGTTCGTGTTCACCACATCCATGTAATCAACGAAATAAGGTGGGCAGATCTGGTTGAGATATTCGGTCATCTTCATACCGAAAGGAGGCTGGAGGAGTCCACCGTCAATCATTATCAGCAAGGGGCGGTTGCGGAAGTGCGGATGGTTGTCGCGTACGGTGACGCCGGGTATGGCATTGAGCAGGGTCTCGAAGGTGTAGTCCTTGTATTCGGTCACCTTGCTGTGGTCGAGGCGAGCGAGGGCATTTTGTCCTGCGGGGTCAAGTTGTTCGCGTGTGCGGCCCACTACGTCGATTTCGTTGAGCAGAATCTCCCATTGGCCGTTGTTGTATTTCATACGGGTGATGAGATTGTCGTAGAACGCCTGGCTTTCGACTTCGGCTGCGTTGGCTTCGAGGTGGTGAACATCCTTGGCGAAAAGTTCGGGAAGCAGCTCAATCTCACCTACATCCTTGCCAGCCTCGTCGTGTGAACGAAGGAAGAACCTTGTGCCATCGGGCAGGTCAAAGCCATCGAAGGTGAACATGCCGCGTTCGTCGGAAACCTGCTCATCCACATAGCCTTGTGTAGGAGCTATCAGGCTGACCTCGATGCCCGATAAAAGACGTCCACGCATGGAGCTACGGACACGTCCGGTGATGATTTCAAATTCCTCGGGAAGGTATGTAGGATAACGCAGTTTGCCTTTCTCCATATCCTTGATGCTGTGGAGGAAAGGTTGGCCGAAGAGTTCGTATTGGATGGCATTGGTCGGGTCGATGGGTGCGGCTGCATCGTCGGTCACCGAAGCGGCAAGGACGGTGTTGGCAGGAGCACGGAAACTCACTTCCACAAAGGTGCGCTGACTGTAGCTGTCCTTATCGGTCTTGATTTCGGGATGATAGACGCGCGGGTTGTGGTCGGCCTTGAGCAGAGAAGTGCGGTCGATGGGATGATAGGCATCCTCCTGGGTCGTTTGCGTCAGCAGCATCGGGTAAGCACCGTTGCTTAGCTCACGTGCATTGACCACCTGCACGTTGCGCTTGAAGAAGTATTGTTCGCCCGCATTGAGCATCCATCGCGTGTAGCCTACGAGGGTGTAGATGCCCGAAGGCAGCGTCGGGTCGAGGGGAACGTAGCCGCGCATAGTTAAGACGTCACGTTCGGGCTGCATGTGGAGCTTTGCGCGATAGACGAGGCTGTCGGTTTGGCTCAAAAGTTCGACGTAGAGGAAACGGCTGAAAAGGGCGGGCTTCATGGTGAGGCCATCGACGATGAAGGGACGCAGCCAGATGGTGTCGCCGCCGACATAAAGGTTGCGGTCGGTCATGATGTGCACCTTTTCCTGCGGCATTATTCTGTTTTGCAAGGAAAAACGCTCCTGCACTTCATCCTGTGCAGAAAGAGAGGAACTCAATAAGAATAAAGAGAAGACCAGTAAATGCGCTGTTTTCATAGTTTTGTTGATTTGTTTTCAGTTTTAAGACCATTTCAATGACGATAGTTTAAAGAAAAAACCGCAATTTTTTCTTCGATGAATAGAAAAATGCTTTTAGATTTGGAAATATTGCGCAGAGTGAGTAACTTTGCGGCGCTATTCGAAATCAAAGTACACTCTCGGAACGCGGAAATACTCCGTCGGCCGTGATAGTGCAATCTCCGAATGCGGAAGTACTCTGTCGGCCGTTGTAGTGCAATCTCCGAATGCGGAAGTACTCTGTCGGCCGAAATAGTACAATCTACGAATGCGGAAGTACTCTGTCGGCCGTTGTAGTGCAATCTCCGAATGCGGAAGTACTCTGTGGGCCGAAGTAGTGCAATCTCGGAATGGGATTGTTCCACTCCGTAACAAGTAGTGCAATCTCGGAGCGCTAAAAGTACTCTGTCGGCCGAAGTAGTACAATCTCGGAGTGCGGAAGTACTCTGTCGGCCGTTGTAGTACAATCTCGAAATGCGGAAGTACTCTGTCGGCCGAGATAGTGCAATTTCACCTACATCGATTATTTCAGCAAATATACTAACATTCAATCATTCATATATAAATGTATCTTACAGACAAACGGCCCCATGCCTATCATCGGAAGAAACTTATCCGACAACTTGTGGCCGATGGCTACAAACTTGAAAAGGCTCCCAAGATCGAGAGAAAGGAACCTTACGCCTTGTACAACGGTCCTCGGCCTGATGACTGGTTTTTTAGGATTGACTTGAAGCGCTTTCATGCGGGCGAAGCTTTAGAAAAGTTAGATAATTTCTCTGTAGCCGTAGATTTTACAGGTTTGCGCGCTTTCCATCATTATTGGCCCGAAAGTAAATTCGCCGAAACCTACCCCCTCTCCGAAGCGCGCGAACGTTTCTACGACTATCTGCTGTGCGGCTATGAGTTCAAGTACGGCAGCAAGCGCCGTCCGCAATATGGACTGTGCCAGCTCATCGACTATAAGAATCTAGCGTCCAATACCCTACGTGTGATTGAGGCGTGGCCAGGTTGTCAGCCCAATGGCTTTGCGTGGGACCTGATCATCACCATCAATAGCATGCCCCTCGTGGCAGTGGTCTTTGGCGACAAGGGGAAACTCCTTGCCACGGCCGAGAAGGCGCTCGAGGAAGTGCGTGCCGACAAGTACTTTGCCACTTTTCTACAAATGCTCATCGTCACCGACGGGCACACTTCCTACATGGGTTCGCCCGATGATGATGCAAAGGCCTTTACCCGATGGGATAACCTCCACAACGACATTCTCAGCCCCACCAAGCTCATCAAACAGATCTACTACGGCATTCGCTCGGGCAATACGGAAGATGGATTTGTTACGTTTGTGGCTGATTATCAGCAGAGGGAGTTGGTGAACAAGATAAATCTGTTCCTTCAGCAGAATATGGTGGAAAAGCCGTCCGATTCGTCGCAATGCCTGGGATATGTGTTGGCTACCAGCAGCGAAAACAATCTGCGCCACCCCTCTCCTTTCGGATGGATGGGAGCCGTCAGGCAGATGGTGCTCGAACAGAACATCCTGCTTTGCCCGAGCGAAGTGATTGCCGACCTCACTGAGAATGAGGAGATTGATGATGACACGCGATTCGCCTTTCTGCGCGAAACGATGACCGTGGACGAATGCCGCCAGCTGATGCAGGAAAGGCCCAATGTCCGCTTCATCCGTTTCGTCGATCGTCCCTCGGGACCTTATCTGGTCGATCCGCAGCTCTTCGGCCAATTGATCTGTAAGTTTGACTACCCCATCGACACTCTCGAATATGAAGCCGAATAAGCCGATTTTACCCACGACGCAGGATGTCGAGGATTGGGAAAAGATAGGAGAATCGTTGAAGTGGATGAAGGCGCGCCTGGTTGAACTGCTGCCATTTGTTGCCCACCAGGCTCCGTCGCGCGACCTTGATTATCACCTCAGGAATGCCATTGCGACTTGGGAAGCGAGTGGCGGCATACAGTTGCCCGAAGCCACAGCCACCGAAGCTGCACCCGAGGTCGAAACCCCAGGCGAAGAGCCATGCCACAAGCGAGGCCCGAAGACCGACTCCTTCCTGTGCAACAATGACGATAGGGATAACTTTGTCGTCAAACTCCGTGGAATGATAGTCTCGCGGTTCAAGACCGAGGGGAAGCACGGAATGATGGAGGTGGGACGCGAAAATCTGCAAGAATTGGAGCCTTCGAAGTACTTTGCCTGCCTTTTTGCCGTACTTATCGAATATGGAGTTGCAAAAGAGAATGCCACACCTAAGGGTTTTGAGCGCCTTATCAAGGAAGCTGTTGACGTGCCCGACCTGCAGGGCGTCTTCAAGCTCCACTACACTTCGTTCAATAATGTGATCAACGATTGGATGAAAATGTGCAAAAGTGAGGTCATAAAGGCGCTGAAACCACGTCAACGTGTGCTCATTTCCTCCATGCAGATGGCCGATTGCAACGGCAGGGAAGCCATGAATGAGCTTCAGGATTGGAAAAACAAGTATAGTTACGTGGCCGACAATGCACGCGAAGATGGACTATTGCGCAATGTTTCAATGACTTAGCCTTATAGGGAAAAATTTGGCTGCGGTCGCACGGTCGCGCGGTCGCGACCATTTCGCACACTTACACAGGCATAGACACAGAGATAAGAGAGGAATATATATAGAATAAATTTTCCTTATATATATTATACACCTTATTTCTCAATACTTCCCTACCACGGCAAATATTTACATACCCCACTGCGGTCGCGACCGACCGCGACCGCGACCGACCACTTCGACCGAGTACGATTGCATCCGCATAGAGATAATGGCGTTCGACGTTTCCTGAAAATCTGCACGGAAGTCAGGTTTCCACTAACGGTTTTTCAAGGTTTTTCGCTAATAATTTTGCAGCCAGCACTAATTATTTCGCAGGAAATTGTTAGTGTTGGTTTTCTCATTATTTATTATTAACTTTGCACCAGCAAATCGAAAAGGACCATATACGGAGATGGTTTTTTGAGAGCTGCTTTTGTTGAACATTTATTGTATAATCTAATCTAATTTAATTATGAAAACAAAAAATTCATTCGATTACATCGACAGGATCACGTATTCGAAAGGATGCAAGATCTGTTCCCGAGAGGTCTTCGAGTCGATGCTTGATGATCGTAACATCCAAAGTAACTGCGAAGCTGTGGCTCACTTGCGAAACCAGGAAACACCCGAGATGAGCGACCAGGAACGGAGAAACCTGAAGGACACGGCCAACAACATCAAGAAGAAACTCAAGGCCATCCTGCCCCACGGCCATTCGACCACCGGGCAACGCAAGAACGAGTGCATGATACCCAGCCCCTGGTGCTGTATGGACATCGACAATGTGGAGAATCCGCGAGAGTACTTCGAGCGTCTGACTCCCCTGCTCGAACCTCTTCACTGCCCGCTCGCCTTCGTCAGTCCTTCGGGACGGGGACTCAAGTTCCTGGTGCCGATGGTGGAAGGCATGGACCGCAAGGAGGCGCAGAAGTACTTTGCCGAAGTGCTTCACCTCGACTCCTACGACTCCACACCCGACCTGGCACGCTGCTGCTTTATGGTGCCGCGTGAGAACCTGCTCATCTACAAGCCCGAAGAGCTCTTTGCCGAGGAGGTCGAGCTTCTGCCCAATCCCAATGGTGGTGCGGGTGCCATCGTCCCCTACGAAGAAGTGGAACCACCCGTCATCGAGGAAGCGGAGATCATCGAAGACCCCGACCAGCCTGCAGAGGAATCGGCCGAGGCTGACCCCAACGCGGAACCCACCTATCACGGCATTCCCGTCAGCCGCATCATCGAAGCCTATTGGATCGTCAACAACGAAGGGCACACCCCTTCGCACGGCGAACGCAACGACCTGACCTACGAGCTGGCCTTGGGTGTGCGCCACATCTGCGACTACAACCGCGACATCATGCTTCGCGTCATTCCCTGCTACGACGGCCTTCCCGATGCGGAACGCATCTCGTGCATCGACAGTGCCTTGAAGCGTCCCCGCTCGAAGATGCCCGAAAAGATGCTCAACACCTTGAACTATCTGCGCAGGAAGGAGAGCGACAACATGGAATTCCAGCAGAGTCTGCTCGACATCGAAGAGGTTGACAACAGTTTCTACATCAGTCAGATACGCACTTCCTTCGCTCAGCCTGCTTCACGCGTGAGGGGCCTTCCTCTCCGCGAACGAGGCAAGCTGCCTGCCGGACTTCGCGAGACGCTCGAACCCTTCCCCGACAGCAAGGCAATGCCGGTAATCGTCGCCACAGGTACCATGATCGGAGTCCTGGCCAACAGCGTTCGACTCGCCATTCGCGACGAAGACCCCAAGGCGCTCAACCTGCAATGCTTCATAGTTGGCCCTTCAGGCTCGGGCAAGTCGCAGATCGACAAGGTTGACCAGATTTGGATGAAGACCTGGCGCGAGAAGCAGGAGGTCCATATCAAGATGGAACGCGTCTATGAGGAGCAGCGCCGCCTCAAGCGCAATGCCAAGGATCAGCCCAAGGACCCCAAGGCGCGCATCCTCGAACTGTCGCCACGTACTTCCACTTCGATGATCGTGGTTCGACTGGAGAATGCCGATGGCAACATGTGCTATACGTTCATGCAGGAAGCCGACATGGCTACGGCCAACGGCGGGCAGACGTTCAACAAGGACCTGAGTGTCATCCAACGCTGCCAGTTTGACGAAAGCTCCTACAGCACCGCCTATATGAACACCGACACCGGCTACCGATTCATCCCCCACGTGCGCTGGAACATTGTGAAGTGCGGCACACCCGACGCCCTCTATCGCTCACAACTCCGTGTGCTCGACGGCGAAATAACCCGCCTGGCCATTGCCAGTATGCCCGACAACACCTTTGCACCATTCAAAGCAATGAAGCCTCGCAGCCAGCAGTCGATTGACAACATCATCCGCTATTCGTCGCTCATTCAGGAGATGCAGGGCGAGGTAAGGCTGAAGGAACTCGAGCAGGTGGGATTGGATTGGCTGGAACGCATCCGTCTGGAGTCGCTGCGCAAGGACGATGAGGTGATGGCCAGCCAGCGAATGCGAATCCCAATCACAGCCGAACGCATCTGCTGCGCCCTGATGCTGGCACAATATGCCCGTTGGCTTGTGGCTCAGCTCGACGAACGCAAGGGCGAGTTGCCGAAGTGGGCAGGCGGCTGCACCACGGCCGAGGACTATCTGAAGGCTCATCCCAATGTCCTGGGTGAGCATCTAACCAAGTTCCAAACTGCTGGATGGTGCACGATGATGGATTGCCTGTGCGACTACCTGCACGAACAGGTCCTCCTCTACTTCCGTTCGCGTCTTGAACGTGCCCGTGCTTCCGAAGATCACGTCGTGCAATCGTCCTGCCGCAGGTCGAACGACAGCATCTACGACCAGCTGCCTCAGGAGTTCACCGATGCCGACCTCATCAAGAGCAAGGATGGCAACAAGGAAGCCGCACGCTCGATGCGTCGCCGCTGGCTGAAGTACGGAATGATCAGAATGAGCGAGGCTCAGGGTCGCTATGTGAAGTGCAGCTAAGACAAGATTGTACCACGAATCGGTGATAAAAAATCGATTCGTGGTACTTTCATTTCATTTTGAAGAAAAAAGAGGTTGAAAATTTGGTATTTTGGATTTATGTTCATATCTTTGCATCGAAAAATAGCAACTAAATTTCTACTATGAAAACTGTTTCGAAACGAAAGATAACCTTATGTCTTCTCTTGTCATTGATTGTCACGACCGGGCTTGAGGCACAGAATCGTAGTTTTGTCCTGTCGGACGACAGCACACACAATATTGGCGGTTCGACCGTAGTCATCGACCAGAAGAGGATGAACCGAGGCCTGATGACCAATTCGTTGCAGGCGCTTACAGGACAGGCAGCAGGCTTGAATGTGCAGACATCGGGTGCCAACCGCATGGCGATGTTGAACAGCGTGCGTCTGCGTGGCACCACCTCGTTGACCGGTGGTAACGAACCATTGGTAATCATCGATGGCGTCTATAGCAACCTTTCAGCCCTCTCGGGTATCTATCCTGCCGACATCGAGAGCTTCACCATCCTCAAGAATGCAGCCGAGACAGCGCCCTACGGCTCGCAGGGTGCTTCGGGTGTGATTGTGGTGACCACCAAGAAGGGACAAGGTGCGCAGTTCCACATCTCGTACGACGGCAACATCGGTTTCGAAGCAGCCTACAAGCAGCTCGACATGCTCGACGCCAACGAGTATGTGGCTACGGCACGACAGCTGCACAAGCCCTATGTGGATGGCGGCAACGACACCGACTTCCAGCGTGCCCTGCGCCGTACGGGTTTTGCACAGAATCATCACATCGCATTCAGCGGCGGCAGCGACAAGCAGCACTATCGCGCCTCGTTGGCCTACATGGGCGAGAATACGGTGATCAAGAACAACAGCTACCGCAATTTCGCAGCCAAGCTCGACGTGTCGCAGAAGGCCTTCGACGACATTCTGACCATCGACCTCGGCGTGGTGGGCAGCAGCCAGCGCAACAACGATATCTTCGACGAACAGAAACTCTTCTATTCGGCTGCCACACAGAACCCTACCTACCCCAACGGCCCGAATGCCAGTGGAGGATGGGACTGGAACATCAATGCCACGCAGATCAACAATCCGCTGGCGTTGCTTGTCGAGGAGGACAAGGACAAGGTCCTGAACTTCAATTCGCACATCAGGCTCAACTATCGCATCGGCAAGGATTGGAATGTGACGGCCTTCGGTTCCTATTCGTTTGTCTCGTCAGAGAACTCGCAGTTCAAGCCCACCTGGATCTGGGCACACGGACAGGCCGATCGCTCCGAGACCAAGACCGAAGCCTGGCTGGGCAACATCGCTGTCAACTGGACACATGACTGGGGCGTCCATCACCTTGCCGCGAAACAGATGACCGAATATCAATCGCACACCACCACGGCCTTCAATGCGACTGTCAGGGGATTGAGCCACAACACGGTGACCAACAACAACCTTGCGGCAGGCAGCATGCGGCAATATGGCGCCACCGGAAGCAGCTACATGAACGATGCCCTGCTCTCGTTTCTGACACAGGTCGATTACCGCCTGATGGACAAATATACGGTCACCGTCAATGCGCGTGTGGATGGCAGTTCGATGTTCGCCGACGACCACAAATGGGGACTCTTCCCCTCGCTTTCGGCTACATGGGATTTGCGCAAGGAGTCTTTCTTCGATGACTTTGACTGGCTCAGTCAACTGAAGCTACGTGCAGGTATGGGCATCTCGGGCAACCTGGGTGGCATCACGGCCTACAATACCCTGGCCTTGCTTTATCCTACGGGCCTCGTTCCTTGGTATGGCACTGCCACGGTGACCTACACACCGAAGACCAACCCCAATCCCGACCTGCATTGGGAGCGTCGCGGCTCGTACAACATCGGTGCCGACATGGGCTTCTTCAGGAATCTTGTAGTGCTGACTGTCGAGTATTACCATTCGAGTACGCGCGACATGCTTTACCTCTACGATGTGCCCGTGCCACCCTACACCTTCGACAAGATGCTTGCCAACCTGGGTCGAATGAGCAACAAGGGCTTTGAGATGGGCATCGGCTACTCTCCCATTCATAAGCGCGACATGGAGCTCAACATCAACCTCAACATGTCGTACCAGAAGAACAAGCTCATTTCGCTGAGCGGCAATTACAACGGCACTTATTTCTCGGCGCCCGACATGTCGAGCATTGCAAGTCTGAATGGCGCTGGTTTCCACGGAGGCAACAACAACATCGTCTATCAGATTGTCGGTCAGCCGCTGGGCGTGTTTTATCTGCCCCACTGCCTGGGTCTTGTCACGCAGGACGACGGGACCACCTGCTACGAAATAGAGGACCTCGACGGCAACGGACGCATCAACATCGAGGATGGAGGCGACCGCTACATCGCAGGACAGGCCACCCCGAAATGGACCTTGGGTTCGAACATCAGCTTCCGTTACTACGACTTCGACATTTCGATTCAGATGAACGGCGCCTTCGGACACAAGATCTACAACGGAACGAGCCTTTCGTACATGAATATGCGAGGCTTCCCCGACTACAATGTGCTGACCGATGCGCCCAAGTACAACATCAACGACCAGACGGCCACCGACTATTGGCTGGAGCGAGGCGACTATCTCAACTTCGACTACATCACTGTGGGATATACTTTCCCCCGGAAGCTGCTGAGCCGTCACATCAGTGCCTTGCGCCTGTCGCTTTCGATCAACAACCCGGCCACCATCACCAGCTACAGCGGTTTGACCCCGATGATCAACAGCTTTGCCGTCAATAGTACCATGGGCATCGACGACAAGCGAAGTTATCCACCCTATTGTTCCTACAGCTTAGGGTTTAGCATTCAGTTCTAAATCAATTAACAATTAATAATTAACAAATAACAATTGATTGTTGTGAGACCATATATTTTGATTCTTGGTACGGCGATGGCAGGTATGGCGCTGACATCCTGCCTCGATGAATATCCCAGAGGAGAAGTCGAGGAGGCCGAAGCCTACACTTCGGTAGCATACATCGAACGTGACCTGGTGGGTGACCTCTATAACTATATAGGTGGCGACAGTCCCAGCCATGGCCTGCAAGGGACGATACGTGGCGTCTATGACTGGAATTCCGTGACCACCGACGAGCAGATGATGCCTGTGCGTGGAGCTGACTGGGACGATGGCGGCTTCTGGAACCGTCTCTACAACCACCGGTGGACATCGTCGGACGGCGAGTTGAGCAGCACGTGGAAATATCTCTATGAGGTGATTTCGCGTTGCAACCGTTCGCTCTATTTCATCGACCGCTATCGTTACCGACTGGTGCTTACCAATGAGCAATACGAAGCTTTCACCGCCGAAGTGAGGGGCTTGCGTGCCATGTTCTATTTCTATACGATGGACATGTTCGGCAACATCCCGCTGGTGACCGACTACAATACCCCGGTGTCCGACATCCGACAGAGTCCCCGCAGCGAAGTCTTCCGATTTATCTTCAACGAACTGCAGGAAGTGGCTCCTTATCTGAAGGGCGAACGCAGCAACGAATTGGGAAATTATTACGGACGCTTTACCCGTCCGGTAGCATACTTCCTCTTAGCCAAGCTTGCCCTGAATGCCGAGGTCTATAGCGACAATGATTGGACCGATGGTATTCGTCCCGATGGCCGTTCAATCTATTTTTCAGTAGATGAAAAGCAGCTGAACGCTTGGGAAACAGTCGTGTACTATTGCCAGGAGATCTATGACCTGGGCTATCGGCTGGAGGAGTATTACGGCACGAACTTCGCTATTCACAATGAAGTGTCGAAGGAGAACATCTTTGTCATACCGATGGACAACAACCTCTACAGCAACCGTTTCAACTACATTTTCCGCAGTCTTCACGCCGCCCATGGTGGTGCCATCGGTTGGGGTACTGAGAACGGCACCTGTGCCACCATCAGCACCATGAATGCCTATGGTATTACCGAAGATAATCCAAGAAAGCGTGATCCTGGGGAAATCGACTCACGTTACTATATCAACTTCCATTCTGACACCGTGCTCGTCAAGGACCAGAAGGTGAACGATGGCTATGGCAACGTGCTGGTGTACCATCCACTCGAGGTGGCTGAAAACCTTACGGGTTCCCCCTTCGAGCGCAATGGTGGAGCACGCATGGCAAAGTATGAGACCGACTTCACAGCCAGCGAGGACGGCACGCTGCAGAACAACGACATCGTGCTGTTCCGCTATGCCGATGTGCTGCTGATGCAGGCTGAAGCAAAGGTGCGTAATGGCGGCAGCGGTCAGGAGGAGATGGACCTTGTTCGCAGTCGTGTGCACGAAAAAATACGTGAAGCCACGCTCGACAACCTGCTCACCGAACGTCTGCTCGAGCTGATGTGGGAAGGATGGCGCCGCAATGACCTGATACGCTTTGGCAAGTTCACCGAGCTCTACGACCACCGCGTGAATGCTGTCGTTGACAACACAGGCTACACTACGGTCTTCCCCATTACCGGTGATGTGCTCAGCCTTAATCCCAATATGGTGCAGAATCCCGGCTACTGATGGTTTTTAGCAAATCGCTTCTCTATAAAAAGATTATCAAGAAGGTGAAAATGGCAGGAGACTGCGGGCTCAATGCCCTGTCTCTACTGCCGGAAAATGTGCTGCCTCAATGGCAGCAGAAAATTGCACTTCGTGCAGAAAATCCATCCGGCCACAATTATTGTCATAAAAAAGGCCCACCCGATGTTTTGTCGAGTGGGTCTATATTTTGTGCTGGAGTCGTGAATCAATATTCGTGGATGGTTGATTTCTCCTCTTCGCTTCTATAATTTTTGCGGCTCCACGACATACCTCCCCAGTTGTAGGAGATGGAGAGATTGATGGCGGGTGTCCAACCGAGATGATTGAATTGTGTGAGGCTGAAATAAGGTCTGATGCGAATGGTCTGATAGGTGGCATCAGCCAGACTTCCCCAGTTGGGATGGATGGTGACGCGGCGAATGAGGAAGACGTCGAACATCATACCTGCACACACCGAAAAGCCATCCTTCTCGGGGTCTTTCACATCACGATCGTCCAAGGGGTGAATAAGTCCGTTTGCACCAAGACCGACGAAGGGGAAGGACTGGTACTTCTTGTTGCGGGCAGCACAATAGGCATAGGTGGCATAGACTTGATAGACGTTGAGATATTCATTCTCGTAGATCCATCCGTTTCGAGTGTCGAAATCCGCCTTTGCCTTGCCGCTGAAACCGAGCGACATATCCATGCTCCATAGGTGGCGCTTCCAACCCAAACCGAATCCAAGGTTGAAGCCGATGCTTTGATTGTAGTAGTCGGAGATCGGGAAGTGACCGTTTACGCCTGCATAGAATTCGCCAAAGTAATCGACGGGCAGATCTTCGACCACGGCAGCTGGATTGAAGTGGGTGCGCTCAAGGTCGAGGGCAACGCCGGTGGCAAAGAAGGGCAGCTGGTCGGCATCGGTGCCGCGACGAGAGGCTTCGTCAAGTTCGTGTACCTGCTTGTCGAACTGACGTTTGTAGAACGAGCGGATCTGTTCGTCGGAGTATTCGCCGCTTTCACGGTTGAAGTCGATGGTGGCGCGACGGGTGTAGAGCTCGAGCATATCGAACATAATCTGATTGTACTGCAGCATGGCATCGTTCTTGAACCTCGGGTGTGTCCACGATTCCGTCTGGTCGAAGTAGGGAGTGAACTTCGAATAGATATAGGTAGTGTTGCCTATCTTTTCGGTGGCACGGCCCAGTTTGACGTTATATGCGAATCGGTTGATGGTTGTGTCGCTTTTGCTTTCTCCCAGGAACTCGTCCCACGCGAGTTTGCCAGCGTCCCAGCGGCGGGATGCCTGGTCGATGGTTTGGGCAGAGAGCGTGCCAACAGTAAGTGATGCAGCGAGGGCTGCAAGAATGGTTAGTTTCATTTTTTGGTAAAAGTAGTTTATTTAGTTATGTTTTAAAGTTGATGAAAAGCGCCGCAAAGATACTACCTATTTTTTTAATAAACAAAGAAAACGGGGGAAAATTGAAGACCCCCGTTCGATTTTTAACATTTCGTCTTGTTTTGATACCTTGTGTTAGTTCAGCCTGAAGGTGATCGGCAGGTTGAACTGCACGCGAACCTCCTTGCCGTCCTGCTTGCCCGGCTTCCATTTCGGCATCAATTTGACCACGCGGATTGCCTCTTCGGTGAGGACCGGATGGGGCGACTGTACCTCTTCGATATTCGTCACCGAACCGTCCTTTTCGACCACGAACGACAGGAGCACACGGCCCTCTACCTTTTCCTTCTGCATCTGCTCAGGATACTTGAGGTTCTCGGCCACGAACTTCATCATTGCCTCCATACCACCGGGATATTCGGGCATATCTTCGACCATAGGTAGCGCGGGATCGACAATGATTACCGCAGGATGGAATTCGCCCTCTGCCGCAGGATGGAATTCGCCCTTTGCTGAAGGCACGGAATCAAGCTTTAAATGAATCGTTTTGCCCGACGATTTAGTAGTGATCAGGATGACTCCCTTGGCATCGGTGATACCAAATTTGGCCATTGCATCTTTGTCTTTGAGCACTTCCATGTGGTCGATGTTCTCGGGATTGATGTCGTCGATGCTCGGCACCCGTTTGCCATCCACGAAGAAAATGACGTCCTTGTCTATCTCCGCGGTACCCGATACGGTACGAATTTCAACTTTCGGTGCATTTTTTTGGTCCGAAATTTGGTGGTTTGCGAAATACTCGCTAACTTTGCACTCGGAAATCTCTTTGGAGAGCGCCGAGGCCTGAGGTGTTGACAACACGGCTACACTGAGGGCAGCCACTGGCACGGCAAGCAGATACTTGGCTCGTGCCCACGGATTTGATTTTTTCTTAAGCATCATTGTGATACGTTTTTTAATTGAACTTTGGTGCAAGCTGTTGGTAATTGATTGCAGTCGGCTACCAGCAGCTTTTTTTATGAGTAGTAATTGATAGGATTTCGCGTCAATGCCATAGTCAAGCACGGCTTCGTCAGCTTCGTACTCGTGGATGGTTTGCAGCTCGCGGCGCATGAGCCAGATGGCGGGATTGAACCATTGCAGGATGAGGGCCACTTCGGTGAGGATAAGGTCGAAGGTGTGATGGTTGTGGATGTGTCCGAGCTCGTGGCAGAGTATGGCAACGCCACTCTCCTCGATGTCCTTGCGACTGGCTACGATGTAATGCATCCAGCTGAAGGGCGCTATCTGTTCTTCGTGAAGGCAGAGGATGGAGCCATCGTTGAGTGTTTGCCTCTCCCCTTTCTGCAACTGTTTGGTAAGGCTGATGTACGAAATGAGGCTTCGCAGCGTGAATGCGACCACACCCAGGAGATAGATGAGCATCAGAGCTCCGAGCAGGATGTGCGAAGTGGGAATCTGTGCTGCTTCGGCATCTTCGAGCCCGGTTGCCATCATCAGCATCCCTTCGAGGGCAACGAGTCCTTCGCCCGTACCCGTACCTTTTACCAGAGATTCGCACAAGGGGAGCACAAAGCTGAGCACAAGCAGGCTCACCAACGCCACACGATTGAACCGATGGAACGTCTCGCGGCTCATCAGCAGTTTGTAGAACAGATAATAGACGATCAGAAACATCGCCGTCTTGAGGATGTATGCAAAGAAGGTGCCCATAGGTTCATTATTTATTGTTTCCCCTTCTCTACTTGTTCAATCAGCTCCCGAAGTTCCTCGACCGAGACCTTCTCTTCGTTGACCAGCGCGGAGATGGCATTGACGTACGAACCGCGGAAGTAACGGCTGATGACCGATGTGAGGGTACGCTTGTGGTATTGCTCGTCGCTGACCACTGCATAGTACTGGTAGGATGTGCCGATGCTCTTGTGGCTCACATACCCTTTCTCTTCGAGCGTGCGCACCACTGTCGATAGCGTGTTGATATGCGGTTTCGGATCGTCGTAGAAGGCGATCATCTCTTTGACGAACTGAGGTCCATACTGCCAGAAGATGTTCATAGCCTCTTCTTCTTTTGCCGTGAGTTCTTGTTTCATATTGCTCGTTTGTTTATGCTGTTTGACAAGGAAAACTGTTTGTTTCGTTCAATTTGACAAGTAAACCCTTGTTTCTTTCTGTTTGACGATGCAAATGAACTAAATAATTTAGTTTTGAACGAATATTTTTAGTTAATAATTCGTTTTTCAACTAAATTTCTTAGTTTGTCTAACGTTTTGCAAGGTATAGTTGACAAATATTTGATTATATGAACTAAAAAATCCCGTTCGAAAGGAACCGAACGGGATAATGATTTGTATCAGCTTTCAGATGCCGTGTCGTTTATTACTTGGCAAGCGCCTTATCTATGGCCTCCTTGATGGCGGTGCCGCGGATGTCGCGAGCGAGGATTGTGCCATCGGGAGCAATGAGCATGATGTGAGGGATGCCCTTGATGCCATAGCCTTCGGTTGGAGAGTCAGCGCCACGGCCACCAGCATAGAGCACTGGCCAGGAGATAGGAAGTTCGCCCATGGCCTTCTTCGTATCGTCGATGCCGTTTTCCCAAACTGCGATACCCACGAAGTTCACCTTGTTCTTGTACTCCTTGGCATATTTCGAAAGGTAGTTGTTGATCTCAGCACGGCAAGGACCACACCACGATGCCCAGAAGTCAACGATGACGGGTTTTCCCTTGGCTAAAACGTCCGAAAGTTTGAACTCCTTGCCAGTAGTGGCATCTACACCCACGATGTCGATGTAGGGTTTGCCTGCACCCGTTGCCTCCATCACCTTCTTGGACTCGAGAATATCCTGAAGAGTTGGATCTGCGGCATAGGAAGGATAAAGCTTCATAACGCTGTCGATTTCAGCCAATGGCTTCATCATAGCCAGAGCCTTGAAGATATCGAGACCCAAGGCATCGCCGGCATGCTCTACACCAGCTTCGTTGAGAACAGCCATAAAAACTTCATTCAGGCTATCCGCATTGGCATTTTCGGCTCGGGAGGCTTCGTCGATAGCCAGCAGCTTGTCGTTAAGTTCCTTGTCGGCATCGTTAAGCGGAGTACCGGTAGCCTCACGTTTTGCGAAGTTAAAGGAGATGACACCTGGCTCAAGGTAGATTTGGCTGTTGAGTTGGGTGCTGATGAAGATGCGGACAGCCTTTGGAGTTTCGACATCACCCTTGAATGTGAAGGCACCATTCTGAACGGTTTCAACGCCCAGGGTATCTCTGCCATCAATGAGATAAACGGTCTCGCCATCAGCACCCGTCTCGATACCGTTGATGGTGTAAGCGTTCGGATTGGACTTCTCGCCTGAGCACGCAACGAGAGCCAGCGCAGCAACTGCTGCAAAGAAAATCTTTTTCATTTTGATTTTGGATAAGAAATTATAAATTTGGGAATTATTTATTTCGGGGTTTCGGGATTTCGTTATTCCGGTATTCCGTTATTCCGGCATTACCTCTTAATAACGCGCGAAGTGCGCTTTTATTGTGTAAACTTAAAGAAAATCAGGATTTTCGGTTGCTGTATCTATCCATGATTACCGCAAGGAGGATGACGAGACCCTTGATGACCTGCTGCCAGAAGGGCGAGACATTGAGCAGGACGAGGCCATTGTTGAGCACACCGATGATGAGCGCACCCACGACTGTTCCCCAGATGGAACCCTTGCCACCACTCAACGAAGCGCCACCAATCACCACCGCTGCGATGGCATCGAGTTCATACCCTGTGCCGGCATTAGGCTGTGCCGAATCGAGACGTGCCGTGACAAGCAGACCTGACACCGCCGATAGGATGCCTGCCAATGTGTAAACCAACAGGATGACCTTGCCCGTGCGAATACCGCTCAACAGACTTGCCTTCTCGTTGCCACCAATGGCATAGATATAGCGGCCTGTGCGTGTTTTGGCCATAAAGAATGCAAAGAAAAGGATGATTGCAAACGCTATCCAAACAGGCATCGGCACACCTAAGAACCACCCCGTTCCCATCACTTCGAAGCCATGTCCCAATTTCGTGATTGGGAAACCTCCGGTATAGAGTAAGGTAAGACCTCGTGCAATCGTCATCGTGCCGAGTGTAGCCACGAAAGCAGGAACCTTGAAATGTGTCACCAGGCAGCCATTGAATCCTCCCAACATGGTGCCCAACAGAAGAGCAGCAAAGCATCCTCCCCAGAATGTGAAGCCCACGAAGGTATCTATGCCAGACAGTTCAAGTCCGTCGCGTGTAAGTCCGGCAGCAATGGCACCCGTCAGGGCAAGCACCGAACCCACGGAAAGGTCGATGCCACCTGTCAGGATGACAAGCGTCATACCCACCGAGATGCAGAGGTTGACAGAGGTTTGTCGCAGCACATTGAACAGATTGTCCGAGGTGGCGAAGTTCTCCGATAGGAAAGTCATGGCCAGACACATCAGCAACAGGGCGATGAGCGGCTTGACGACGGGTTGTTTGAGGATAGACATATATTTGGTTCTGAAAGGTTCGAAGGGTTCTGAAAGGTTCGAAGGGTTTACTCTCTCGGCAAAGCGGCCTTAAGGATAGAGGCTTCGGAGAATTGATCGCGACTGAATTCCGCACCTATTTCTCCTTCGCGCAGGGTGATGATACGATCGGAAACTGCCATGATTTCGGGTAGTTCCGACGAGACTACGATGAGCGCCATCCCCTGCCCTGCCAGTTCGTCCATGAGTTTGTAGATCTCGTTCTTGGCAAGGATGTCGATGCCGCGTGTTGGTTCGTCGAGGAAGAGAACCTTCGGCCCCGTCAGCAGCCATTTTGCCAGCACAATCTTCTGCTGGTTGCCGCCGCTGAGTTGTCCTGCCAATTGTTCGAGCGAATAGGACTTGATGCCCAGGCGCTTACGAAAGTTTTCGGCTACCTTGTCTTCCTTGCGCTTATCCAAAAGCCCGATTGTAAGACATTCGGCCAACGATGCCAGGGTTGTGTTTTGACCGACATTCATACCCAACACAAGTCCGGCAATCTTTCGGTCTTCGGGTATCAAAGCCATTCCGCAGCGGACAGCATCTTCGGGATGCCGAATCTTAACCTTCGAGCCACACATCCATACTTCGCCTGTTGTATCATGAGGAAAGAGACCGAAAAAGGTTTCGAAGAGCTCGGTACGACCAGCCCCCATCAAGCCATAAATGCCCAGCACCTCCCCTGCTCGAACGTGCAGATTGATGTTGGTCAAAATGTTCTTGTCGGGATGGATGGCATCCTTGAGACAGATATTCCGCGTTTCGAGCACGATGTCACCATATTTGTGGGCCTGCTTGACGAAGAAGTCCTTCTTATCTCGTCCAACCATCATGCTTACAATCTCGTCGATTGATGTTTCGGACATCGGTATCTCCTTGATGAACCTGCCGTCACGCAAGATGGTGACATAGTCGGCCAACTGCTTTATTTCGTCCATCTTGTGCGAGATGTAAACGATGCCTACACCTTGGCTTTTCAATTCGCGGATCAGATCAAAAAGCAGGATGGTCTCGCCTTCGGAGAGCGACGAGGTAGGTTCGTCCATAATAAGCACCTCGGCTTTGAGTGACAATGCCTTGGCAATTTCGACAATCTGTTGTTGGCCCACTCGAAGGTCAATCATCGGAGTATGTGTATCGACCTCACAATGCAGGCGTTGGAGAAGTTCTTTCGCTTCACGATGCATCCTGCGTTTATCGATAAGCCCGAAGACATTGAGCGGCTCTCGCCCAAGGAACATATTCTCGGCAACGTTGAGGTATGGAATCACATTTAGTTCCTGATGGATGATGGCAATGCCCTTTTGCTGTGCATCGGTGACCGACTGAAAATGCTGTACCTCGCCTTCGACCAGCACTTCGCCCTCATAGTCGGGATAGACACCCGAAAGGATGTTCATCAAGGTGGATTTGCCTGCACCATTCTCCCCTACCAACGCATTGACCTGCCCCGACACGACGCGAAGATTCACGTGGTCGAGGGCCAGAACGCCAGGGAAGCGCTTGGTGATGTTGCGGGCTTCGAGGTAGGGTTGATTCATTGCAGTTCGAAGATATAGGGATAAAGCGTCAAGTGTTCGACAGTCTTGGCATCGGGTTTGACCTCAATGGATCCACAGAAATGACATTTCGTATAATCGGCAGCGTGCTGTGCCTTGTCGCCGATGACCTGCTCCTTGATGCGCTGGTTCATGCAAGCCGAGACGGCATTGAAGTCCATCGTGTTCTGGAAGTCATCGATGTTGAACCATCCGCAGGCATCGCGGGCAGTATTGCCGAAAATATATTTTGCAGGAACCTTAAAATCGATGCCATTCATCTTGAAGTGGAACTCATTGTCGGAAAAACTAACGTTTTCGGCATCACCTTTGAGTACATAACATACGTTTGAACCAATACCCAGGACATGGCCAGATTTTTCGCGAAGGGTTTGAGCATCAGTATGTAAATCATTGACAAAGGATGCTACATCGAGAGCGTTGGCTTCGAGATCCTGCAATCCTGTGCTCCAATAATGTTCGACAAGTTGCTCAGGTTTATATTGTTTCAAGGCTTCGCGTTCCTTGCGTACACTCAACGGCTCGGTATAGAAAGAGAACCAAAGAGCCACGAAAAACAAAGCGGCGAAGATGACGTATTTGATTATCTTTTTCATAGCATTGCGATTAATCCAGACGAACGAAATGTCCGTAATGTGAGACATTTGTTCCATTCACGAGTTCGACGGCAACAGGCAGTTTCTTGGGAAGATTGCGTTCGCCTTTCAGCCATCGGTCGGCCAATTCTGCCGCTGTCGTTGCCATCGTCTTTGGGAACTGCATGCCTGTTGCCTCTACCTTTCCTTCACGAATCGCATTGACGCAATCCTCGGCACCATCGAAACCGAAGACCTTGATATGGTTCTCCTTTCCTGCACCCAACACCGCTTGGTAGGCTCCCATCGCCATCGCATCGTTGCCACAGAAGACGGCGTCGATGTTCGGATTGGCCTGCATCATTGACTCCATCACCTCCATGGCCTTGTTCTGATCGAAATCGGCCGTCTGTTGCGAGAGCATATGCAGGTCCTCGTAACAATCGACCACCGAATGAAATCCGCGACTGCGTGCCCAGGTATTATTGTCGCCAACAATGCCGAGAATCTCGACATAATTGCCGCGCCCATTCATTACCTCGACGAAGTATTGTCCCAACTGGATGCAGCCGGAATAGTTGTCGGATAAGATCTGTGTCACGCATGCGCCAGGTTCATTGATCTCGCGATCCATGCAGAACACACCCACTCCAGCACGAGCTGCTGCCTTGGCATTGACTGCACTTCCGTCGGCATCGGTAGGATTGAAAAGCACAGCCTTGTAACCTGATGAGAGAAGGTTGTCGAAATGTTCCTGTTCCTTCGATGGGTTGTTTTGCGAATCAAAGAGCACGGCTTCGTAGCCAAGTTCCTCAGCACGTTTTACGGCAGATTCGCCCAGCACGACAAACCACGGGTTGTTGAGCGTGGAGATAACCACGGCTATCTTGCCTTTCTCATTCCTTGCCTTGTCGGAACAAGCGGTAAAGCCAGGGAGAAGCATCAAGAGCAAACCTATCAGAACGACTTGACGCAAACACTTTTTCATTGACATCTCAAACATTTAAGTGTGTTTATTTTCGCGACAAAGATATAGCAAATTCCTTTTATTTCCAAATTATTTCGTCTAAAAGATTAAATATTTGAACTTAAATGGGATGAATTTCATTTTAATTCCTTATCTTTGCAAAAATTCAAACATTATGACACGAGAAGAAACCGTATTGAATTATCTGCGTGAGCACAATATCCCCTTTACAAACTATAATCATCCTGAGGGCAAGACCATCGAGGAAGCCCGCCGCTGGTGGAAGGACGATGGCTCGGTACATTGCAAGAACCTCTTTTTCCGCAACCACAAGGGAAACAAGCATTACCTGGTATGCTTTGACTGCGACCATGATCTTGCCATTCACGACCTGGAGGCGCGTCTCAAGGCTTCACTTGTTTCAAAAGGACTGCCTTCTTGTGGCAAACTTTCCTTTGCATCGCCCGAGCGTATGATGCGTTATCTTGGTTTGGAGCCGGGCAGCGTTTCTCCCTTTGGCCTAATCAACGACACCGAGCATCATGTGCATCTCTTCCTGGACGAGAACTTGCGTAATGCTTCGTCCTTATCATTCCACCCCAATGATTGCCGAGGCACAGTGGTGATCAGCCATGATGACTTCGAGCGATATCTTAAAGAGGTGGGGAATACTTATGAGTACATTACGCTTTATTAATTATTCGGAGTTCTCTGAATTCTCTGAATCTTTTGAGTAATCCGAGTATTCCGAGTAATCAGAGTAATCAGAGTTCTCCGAAAAATCCGAAACTTAAAAAATATAAACCTATGAGAAACTTCGCAGCCCTGACGCTGATGCTTTCTTTCGCAGGCCTTTCTGCACAAAACTATACACAGTATGTCGATCCAACGATAGGAACAGGCGACCATGGGCATGTCTTTCTTGGAGCAAATGTGCCACAGGGTATGGTGAATGCCGGACCCACTCAGACGAAAGTGGGTTGGGATTGGTGCTCGGGTTATCACGAGAGTTGTGACTCGATTGTGGGTTTTGCGCAATTACATTTGAGCGGAACAGGATGCAGCGACTTGGGTGATGTAGCCTTGATGCCAGTTGTCGGAGATGTTGAATTGTCGCGACTTGGCATTGCTTCGCCATATCGCCATGAAACCGAGACCACACGCCCTGGTTATTACAGCGTCCTCTTGGATCGGTTCAAAATCAATTGTGAAGTTACTACAACTACCCGCGTGGCTCTCTATCAATTCACTTGGCAGGACGAGATGAATGATCGTCGTTTGATCGTTGACCTTGAAAATGGTGTTGGCGACTGTATGCTTCAGGCACGTATTGAACAAGTGGATGATCACACCATTGTAGGATATCGTATCAGTCATGGCTGGACAAGTCATCAGGAAGTTTATTTCGAATTGACTACCAATGTGCCAATCAAGGAAATGCAATGGGATGGCAAGTTCGGTGTATTGAAGTTCGATGAAACTGCTTCGACCCGTTCGACACTTATGAATCCTTCGGACGAGAGCATCCCCTCGGACCTTTCAGCTCCTATCCTTGTGAAAGTTGCCCTCTCTCCTACCAGTTATTTCAATGCACGCAATAATCGAATCGCAGAGTTGAATCACTGGGACTTTGAGTCAGTACGCGAAGCTGCTGATGCGGCTTGGAACAAGGAACTTGGACGAATAGAGGTTAATATGCCTTCGCTCAAGGAGATGCGTATCTTCTACACAGGTATGTACCA
The DNA here is from genome assembly GCA_017519885.1 of Bacteroidales bacterium. Classification (GTDB taxonomy): domain Bacteria; phylum Bacteroidota; class Bacteroidia; order Bacteroidales; family UBA3663; genus Liminaster. Next base: position 50,042 of record JAFWRO010000062.1, read on the forward strand.
TTTCATGGTGGCTCCTCAGGTTTGGAATGATGTCAACGGCGACTATATGGGCAGCGATTATCACGCGTATCGTGAAGGTAATTTCCAGAACTATACCACTTGGTCGCTTTGGGATACCTACCGTTCGGCTCATCCTTTGGCCACACTCATCATGCGCGACAAGTTGCCCGATTATGCACAGACGATGCTTCATATCTATCAGGAACAGGGCGAACTGCCTGTTTGGCACTTGATGAACAACGAGACCTATTGTATGGTTGGATGCCCAGCTGTCCCCGTTCTTGCCGATATGATTCTTAAAGATGTTCCAGGTATCGATACTACAATGGCTGCTCGTGCCATCAAGGAGAGTCTCCTGATGAAAAACCGCTCGTTGCATTGGATGGAGGAATTAGGCTATGTGCCCTACGACCACAACGATTGGGAACCCGTTGGCAAAAGCATGGAGTATTTTCTCGCGGATTGGGCAGGTGCAGAGGCTTTGGGCCGATTAGGAATGAAAGAAGATAGTGCCCACTTCCATCAGCACAGTATGGGCTATAAGAAATTGTTTGACAAGCGACTGCAGTTCTTCCGTGCTTTGGACGACAAAGGAGAGTTCCGTTCACGAGAGGGCTTCAATCCGTGTCATCAGACTTCCGATTACACCGAAGGTAATCCGTGGCAATATGCTTGGCTTGTGCCGCACGATGTGCTAGGTCTTGTAGAGTGTTTTGGTGGCAAGGAAAATTTCACCTTCCGACTTGATTCCCTGTTCCTTGCATCGAGTGAACTGAACGCGGAAGCCAATCCCGACATCACGGGTCTTATCGGTCAATATGCTCACGGCAACGAACCTTCGCACCACATTATTTATTTATATAATTATGTTGGACAACCTTGGAAGACTGCCCGTCGAGTACGACAAGTAATGAATGAACTTTATACCGACCAGCCGGCAGGACTTTGCGGAAACGAGGATGTCGGTCAGATTTCGGCTTGGTATATCCTCTCATCCCTTGGTCTCTATCAGGTGGAGCCGTGCGGCGGCAAGTGGCAGATAGGAAGTGCTATCGTGAAAGATGCAACGCTGCAAGTTGACGATGGAAAGACCTTCCGAATCATCACGCACAAGAATTCCGACAAGAACATATATGTGCAGAAAGTCCTGCTCAATGGCATACCTGTGAACCGAACATGGATTGACCACAAGGACATCGTGGCAGGTGGTACGTTGGAAGTCTTCTTCGGAAAGAAGCCCAGCAAATGGGGAACCCTATAACAAATAAGAGCAGCTCAAATGGGCTGCTCTTTTCATTTTATATTTTTTGAAATATTTCCTACTCAAAGACACCAATCTCCTTCATCCATTCTTCAGCGATTTCCGTCCAAAGAGCTGTGCTTCCTGGCTGATGACGCATTGCAATGGAATGTTTGCCGAATGGGAAGATATGCATAGAGCATTTCTCCACACCTGCCCTTTTGAGTGCTTGGAACATCTTTACGCTGTTCAAAACTGGCACTGCAGGGTCGTCGGAAGCATGAATCATCAGTGTCGGTGGATTGGCCGAAGACACGCTCTTGTCGATAGCGAACAGTTTGGACCATATAGGATCATCCTTCGTAGCTCCGCACAAATCTAGTCGTTCGCCAGCAGTTTCGCTCTCCAACTCGTTGATGATAGGGCTTACGAGAATGGCGAAGTTTGGGAGGAATGGAACCTTGTCGTATTCATCCCCGATTGCCGACCAGTCTTCGGTAATAGTGCTGACGCAAGCCGAGAAATGTCCACCAGCACTGGTTCCCATCACACCGATACAATTCGGGTCAATTCCATATTCTTCGGCATGGGCACGCACATAGCGGATGGCTCGTTGTGCATCCTGCAATGGAGCCTTCCATGGGTCGATGAGCTCGGATTGATTGGGAAGACGATGAAGCAGCACGAAAGCTGTGATTCCAATGCTGTTGAGCCATTTGGCCAGCGTTACTCCACTTACCTCATAGGCCTGCTTGATGTAGCCTCCTCCAGGAATTAGGATGACTGCCGTCTTTGAACGTTCTTCGACCACAGGTTGGTAAGCATAGATGCGGGGAACTCCACAGCGCCAGATGCGTTGACGCGATATGGAATCGGTAGGAAGTGCATCGCCCTGCAAACGGGAATTGGGTTGTTGTCCCGTCTGCCAAAGATCAATTCTCGTCGGTTCGGCATTGTCCATAAAGGTGAGGTTCCCCTGCGCCTTCATTATAAAACATGTCAGCAGAGCAAAGATAGTGATGAGTAATCGTTTCATTGTTTAGGAGGTCTTGAAAATCTGAAATCCAATATTGACTGAACAATCTCGTCGACGGTGTCGCAAAGGTCAAGGACAAGATTCTTGTATTGCCCTGTATCCATCATATATTGTATGAAGGGCCAGACAGGTACAGTCTCGGTCCAGTATTTTCTGCCGACAAAGACCATAGGACTTGAATATCCCAACGAAACGTAATGATCCTGTACGGCTTCCTGGAAGACCTCCTGCAACGTGCCGGCACTACCTGGCATGTAGATGAGTCCTCCATAGGCTTCGGTGAGGATGGTATCTTCACGGATGCTGTTGTTGAAGAACTTGGCAATATGCGTGGCAAAGATTGTCGGAGGTTCGTGTCCGTAGTACCATGTGGGAATGGAAAGACTCTTGTAATTGCTTTGTGGATACTTGCTGATTACATCGAAAGCCGTTGATAACCATCCTGGACTTTTGTAATCAGGAGCAGGAGCCAATATCTTCAATGCGTCTTCGACTTCCTCGTCGGTTCTGCCGGCCATCCATGATCCAAGGTGTGTTGCTTCCATTGCACCTGGGCCTCCGCCGCTGATCATCAGGAATCCATTTTCAGTCAGTTTCTTACTGATCATTACGGTCTGATGATATGCTGCATCGGTGCGAAGCATCGCATGACCACCCATTACTCCAACTACTTGCACTTGATCGTAATCATGGAGGAATGCTTGCATTGCATTCAGGATACAGGTGTCGTGGATGCCGCGTGCTACGTTCTCTCGACGGCTGGTGGACTGCTTGCCCGTCTTCGTCACGTGCATAAAGACACGAGTATCTAGGCAGCGTTGGAAACTCATCGGGTCGTAGGGATCAAAGTCATCGAACAGATCGTAACAAGTATAAAGTTTGTTGCGAATCACGTCGTAAGGTACATCATGAAGGTACTGATGCAGTGTCTTGAGGTCGTCGAGACCAAGTAGATAATCGTTAAGCATGGGTTGGATTTATTAAAAGGTAATTGAAAGTTAGAAGAACGGCGTCAGGAAGCGATCGACCCACCAGCCTTTGTGTCGAAACTGTCGAGGGAATTCCTGCTTGTAGTATTCGAGGCTGAAGGTGTCGCATTGCAGCTTGTCCTCTTCGAAGATGCGATTGAGTTCGGCAGTCGTCTTTTTGTCGAACACAAAACAGGCAGCCTCGTAGTCCCATTTAAGGGAACGCGAATTCAGGTTGACACTTCCTACCATCGAAACGGTCCCGTCAATCATCATGATTTTGCTGTGATGGAAACTGCCTTTATAGAGGAAGACATGTGCACCATGTCGGATTAGCCTTTTGGCAAAATGGAAATTGCCATAGGACAGCATATCCATGTCGCCCTTCTTCGAAAAGAGCACTTCGACGTGTACGCCACGATCGATGGCACGAATCATTGCCTGACGAACTGTATGTGTGGGCAAGAGATAAGGCGAGACGAGACGGATAGTGTCTTGTGCTGCGTCAAAAGCCGCTATAATGGCATTGCGTGCCTCGGCCTTCTTCTTTTTGTTGGCCCTACCCCTTTCGAAATAGACCACCTTGGGAGTCTGCTCATTAATGTTCCGATAATCTTCGTCGAAGAGGTATCGGGCGAAAGTGTACTTGCCTTTGCCTCCCGTTCCACGATATTGGTATTGCTGGTGGAAATACTTAGCCATACCTTCGACAGCAGCACCCGTGATTCGGATATGGGTATCGCGCCAACCACCGTAGGAAGGATTGCCATTGACATAATAGTCGGCAATGTTGAAGCCGCCTATGTAGCCGATACTGTCGTCGATATTCACAATCTTTCGGTGATCTCGGCAGATGTGGTTGTACCACGGGAAACGGAATCGGTCAAATGTCACGAAGTCGATACCGAGATTGCGAATGCTATCCATACCCTCTTTGGTGCGCATTCCATAACCACGTTCCCAATCCTTATAGTCGTCGGTCATCATACGAACCTCGCAACCGCGTTTGGCTGCCTGTTCGAGATGTTGCATACACAATTTGCCAATACTGTCGTTGGCAATGATCAGGTATTCGATCCACACCTTGCGTTTGGCATTGTCGATGTCTTGGAAAAGGTCCACGAGTTTGTCATGCGCATTGGTATAGATGCGAATGTCGCGTGCTGGATAGGATATCAGTCCCTCGTTTCGCAGATAGCGCATCAACGTCGTATCGGCTGTGTCTTGGGCAGACATAGCGTGACATAGAAGGATGCAGGTTAATATTGTTAATAGTTTGCGAACCACGAGGTTTCTGAATTTTCTAAACGAGTTAATTATTCCTTGTAGTAAACACGTTTCACACGCGACGAAACGGTAGAAAGCACCTCATAGGTGATTGTACCCAACTTGTCGCTGATTCGTTGCAAGGGCAGGTTCTTGCCGAAGACTTCAACCTGTGAGCCCTCTTGTGCCTGAGGGCAATCGGTCACATCGAGGAAGGTGACATCCATGCAGACATTACCAATTGTTGGACAGAGTTTGCCTTCATTGTTACCAGATAGACCATAGACAAGCATCTCGCTATTGCCATTGCCAAGTCGGCGATCATAGCCGTCGGCATAACCAATGGGAACCATAGCAATACGCGAATCACGTTTCAGTTTGCCATTGCGCATATAGCCGATGGTCTCGGTGGCTGGGATGTCCTTGATTTGCAGAATTGTAGTTCGAAGTGTAGCCACGGGCTGCAGATCCATGTTGACTGGAGCAGCCTCAAAACCATAGAGTCCGATGCCCAAACGGCACATCTCCATCTGATATTGTGGATAAACCTCAATGCCTGCCGAATTGCAGATATGACGCAGTATCTTATTGGGGAACGCAGCTCTCAACATGTCAGCACATTGGTCGAAACGACGTTTCTGTTCGTGTACGAAATCTTCCTGCGCAGGATCGTCGGCAGTGGCGAAATGGCTGAACACGGAACGTATCGTAATGGCATTCTGATGACGGAAACGGTTGATCAGTTCCTCCATCTCCGGATATTGGAAACCAAGGCGATGCATACCGGAGTCAATCTTGATATGCACGGGATAGTTGGTAACGCTCATGCGTTGTGCTTCCTTGACAAAAGCATCTAGAAGTCGGAAACTATAGATCTCGGGTTCCAGGTGATTCTCGATGATCGTACGGAACGCCGACATTTCGGGATTCATCACCATAATGCGAGTGCTGATGCCCTGTCGACGAAGTTCGGCACCCTCGTCAGCAACAGCAACAGCCAGGTAATTGACGTTCTGGTCCTGCAATGTCTTTGCCAATTCGTAACTACCTGTACCATAGCCGAAAGCCTTGACCATACAAGTCAACTTTGTCTCGGGCTTGAGATGACTGCGATAACTGTTCAGGTTGTGAACGATGGCATCGAGGTCAACCTCAAGTATCGTTTCATGACGACGAAGCTGCAATTCGTCGCTGATGCGTTCAAACTGATAGGCACGCGCACCCTTGAGAAGAATCAGTTCGTTCTGGAACTGCTGTATGGTTGCACTTTCGAGCAGGTCTTCTGTCGTTTCGAAGAATGATGTGGAAATGTGTTGGCCAATAGTATTCAACTCGTGGAGCATAATCTGCTTCGAATGCATCGAACTGGCGCCGACGAGAATGAGTTTGCGTATGTCATAGATTTGACAAAGTTGAGCCACCCTTCGACAAAGGTGAGATTCGTCCAAAGGTACTTGTGGCACATCGCTCAGCACAAGGGTATTGGTCAAAGAAGGCACACTGCGGCGTTTCTGGAATTCGAGCGCAGCCTGCAGAGACGTCAGATCGTTGCTATAAACATCGTTGATGATCATGCAACCCTTCTTTCCTTCCATCACCTCAAGACGCATGGCAAGTGGTGCCAGTAGGCTCATTCGTTCGGCAATTTGTGTCGGAGGGAAGGCCAGATAGACCATCAGACAGAGACATTGCATCGCATTCTCGAACGATGCGTCGTCGGTCATTGGGATGGTGAAGCTGCCTTCGATTCCCAGTACAAGGTAATTTACCTTGGTTGAGGTTTCTGTGCGCTCTATATTCAGAACTGTAATCTGCGCATCCTTATGCCGGCGTGTCCACGACATACTTCGAGCACCGACTCCTGCTATCTCAAGAGCATCGCTGATGCCTGGGATATCAGCATTATAGATGATGACGTCACAGTTGCGGAAAAGGTAAAGTTTCTCGACGAGTTTCTGTTGCTGTGATTCGAAGCCAGCATCGTGGGCGGTGCCGATATTGGTTAGGATGCCAATAGTTGGTTTGATGATGGATTCAAGCTTATCCATCTCTCCCGGTTGACTGATTCCCGCTTCGAAAATGGCAAGATTGCAATCCTTGTCGAGTTGCCAAACACTCAAAGGAACACCGATTTGCGAATTATAACTACGCGGTGAACGAACAATATTGCGGTAAGGACTCAGCAACTGATAAAGCCATTCCTTGACGATGGTCTTTCCGTTAGAGCCGGTGATGCCAATGACTGGTATGTCGGTAAACTGACGTCGATGGGCTGCTGCAAGTTTCTGCAGCGCGACAAGCGTGTCGGGCACCACAAGGAACCATCCTTCGGGACAGGTGTTTCGGAATTCCTCATTACTTTCGGAGACGACAAAGGCCCTTACACCCTGATTGTAGAGTTGAGGAATATAACGATGTCCATCACCCTTCGAGGTCTTGATGGCGAAGAAGAGTGTATGATCGGCAAACGACAGGCTGCGGCTGTCGGTCAACAACAAGGAGACTTTTGGCTGGGTATTGGCTGTCGCGAGACGATTGCCTCGAAGCGTGCAACCCAGGATTTGTGAAATTTGACTTAGATTATAGTACATAAGATTTCGTTATTTCGGAATTACGTCATAACAATAACGAAATTTCGAACTCTTCAGAACTCTACTTGATGATTATCCTTCCCTGAGGATGGGCATATTCTGAGCCGATTCGTCCTTTGAGCGGATTGATCAGGTAGTTATATAGTGCCTCTACATCGAGGCCGATGTTTTGCTTGATAAGTTCGCAGTTGAGCATCAGGCCATTGTACTGCGAAAGGTTATAGTTCAATGTGGCAAGGGTATATTCCTTGTCCATATCGATGGGTTCGTACTCACCTTTGTCGTTTAGTACCTGCACATCTGTGACACGAGGCAATGCATTCATGTCGATGGTGTAGCGGAACCCGGAAGGTTGTACGAAGAATCCCGATTCATCGGGCAATGCCTCTGCTCCTACTTCAAGCACGTCGCAAAGAAGATGGCCCGAAATACGAATCACGCACATCTCGTTGCTGAAAGGTTGTGTCTCAAGCAGATTACCATAGGTGATATCTCCCTTGGGAAGGTTCTGACGAATGCCTCCGGCATTGGAGAAAGCAAGTTGTGCATCACCATACCATCGGAATGCATCGGCTACGAAGTTGCCCAAATTGGTCTCTCCGCTTCGAACCAGTCGCTTTCCATTGGCATCGTTGATGGTCATAAGTTGGTCGGCATGGCCACAAACCTTGTTGGTCAGCGCTGCGTTGATCTCGTTGATGCTATCGACTACGGCTTTCACAGCAGCACTGCAGTATTCCATTTTGTCGGTGGGAAGCAATTCTGTCGAGAGTTTGCCATTGCTTCCGATGTATAGTTTTCCGATGTTGGCAAACTTGGTACCGGTCTGTGAGCAAAGAACCTTCTTGCCTTTCTTATTGACAATCTTTTCACAGGGAATCGTAGCATGGGAATGTCCATCGAGCACGGCATCAATGCCTGTGGTAGCAGCAATCATCTTGCCCGAAACGACATCGAACGTCGATTCGCCGAGATGGGAAAGCACAACCACATAGTCAGCACCTTGGGCACGAGCACTATCGGTAGCCTGCTGCACCAGGTTATAGACATCATTATGATGCAAATCATAAAGTTGAGTGCCGTCCTCATCGTAGAATGCAGCACCTTCGGACATCAATGTACTTGGAGTAACCACTCCGACAAAAGCAACCTTGCGTGCTCCAAACTTCTTGATAACGAAAGGCGCATAGAATTGTTTGCCCGTCTTGATATCGCTGAAGTTCACACAGGTCACAGGAGCATTCAGTTGGTCGGTGAGATGGAATAGTTGCGGTACCTTGTAGTCGAACTCATGATTGCCAATGGTCATGGCATCGTAGCCCACTGAGTTGATGATGTCGATGATGTACTGTCCCTTTGAAAGAGTGCCTGCGGGACCTCCCTGCACAAAGTCGCCTGAACTTACCACTGCCACATAAGCCGTGTCGGAGGCTGCAATGGCGTCACGAAGTCCGGCAATCTTGGCATATCCTTCGATGCCGCAATGCACGTCGTTCTCGTAAAGGACTACGATGGGGCGGTTCATCATCTTTTGCTTCAAGGCCTGGTATTCCTTTTTCGCTTCCTGCAATTCCTCGATGAATCCGGGAACGGCAAGAAGTCGGGCAAAGGTTGCAGAAGCTGCCAGACGTCCGGCATCGGTATCGCTCTGATAATGATAGCCCAGGATGATACGACTTACGCCATAGTCGTAGCCTATCTTGAGAATCTCGTTCTGATTCTCGGGATCAAGATAGGTAAAGACCATGGCGTAGAGCCAACCCTGTGCGGTGTGGGCAGAGGGGTAGGAATTCGGACGATCATTCTCCCATTCTGGACAGGGAGTATGCTCGCTGAATTGCTGGTAGGGGCGTTTGCGTGCAAATGAAACCTTGGCCATTTCGCAGGCTGCGGTTGCATCGTAACGCAAAGTTCTCATCAACTGAAATGTCTTGGGTGCATTCTGGGCTGTGATGGTAAAGCCCAATGCGGGAGCAAAACGCTGCATCAACAATTCTTCATCACGACTGCCATCGGTAAGTGCCAGGTCGAGACGTGGCTTGTTGTCACGCTCGCGGAATCCCCAACGATACTGTGCGAAGTCATTCAGGAAACGACTGTCGTCCAATGTGGGTGGTGCTGGCAAGTAGATGGCACCATTCGGGCAATCATTTACTTCAATATGTGCACGTGGATCATTGTTTTGTGCACATACTGTGACAGCTGCTACAAACAGCGTGATTACGATTGTCAATGCATTTTTCATATTGATAAGTATTAAGGGTTATGTATTACGAAACCTGCATGCGCTCCAGACTTGATTTCGAAAGTTGCTCCTTGGCGTAATCAAGGGTTATCTTCAAAACCTTCTTGTTGCTCGAAGGCATGGAGAACATGGCATCCATCATAATGCTTTCGGTGATGCTGCGAAGGCCGCGTGCACCCAGTTTGAACTCGATGGCCTTATCGACGATATAGTCATAGACAGCTTCATCGTAGGTCAATTTGATACCATCCATGGCAAAGAGCTTCACATACTGCTTGGTGATGGCATTCCTCGGTTCGGTGAGAATCCTACGCAATGCATCCTTGTCGAGAGGTTCGAGGTAAGTGAGGATGGGCAGACGTCCAATGATTTCGGGAATCAGTCCAAACTTCTTCAAATCGGCAGGAGTGATGTATTGCAAAAGGTTGTCGCGATCCACATCCTTGCGCTTCTCGTCGGTCTTGAAACCTACGCTGTGGGTATTCAGACGGGCAGCAATCTTTGATTCAATGCCATCGAAAGCGCCACCGCAGATGAAGAGGATGTTTGTGGTATCCACTTCGATGAACTTCTGTTCGGGATGTTTGCGTCCTCCTGCAGGTGGAACATTGACCTTCGAACCTTCGAGGAGTTTCAAAAGTCCTTGCTGCACACCTTCGCCCGAAACGTCGCGGGTGATTGAAGGATTGTCTCCCTTACGGGCAATCTTGTCAATCTCGTCGATGAAGACAATGCCACGTTCAGCCTTCTTTGTGTCATAGTCGCAGTCCATCAAGAGACGTGTGAGGATGCTTTCGATATCTTCGCCCACATATCCTGCTTCGGTAAGCACCGTGGCATCGACAATGGCAAAAGGCACCTTCAGCATCTTCGCAATGGTCTTGGCAAGAAGTGTCTTGCCAGTACCTGTGCGACCTACCATGATGATATTCGACTTCTCGATCTCCACGCCATCGTGGTCCTTGGGTTGGAGCAACCGCTTATAGTGGTTATAGACAGCCACACAGAGCGCCTTCTTCGCCTCTTCCTGGCCAATGACGTAGCCATCAAGGAATTCCTTGATTTCGCTTGGACGAGGCAAGGATTCGAAATCAAGGTTGTCAATATCATCCTTGCGATTTCTGGCCATAGCTTCATCCAGTATCATCTTTGCCTGTTCGGCACATTGGTCACAGATGAAGCCATTGATACCCGAGATGAGGAGATTCACTTCCGAACGGCCACGTCCACAGAAGTTACAATGGTCTTCTTTCGTCCTTGCCATTATTTCGTGCGAGTGAAGATTTTGTCAATCATACCATACTCGAGAGCCTCCTGGGCAGTCATGTAATGGTCGCGATCGCAGTCCTTCTCGATTCGCTCGTAGGGTTGGCCGCTGTGATCAGCAAGAATGTGGTAGAGTTCAGCCTTGAGGCGCTTGATTTCGTTGACGGCAATTTCCATGTCGCTGGCCTGACCTTGTGTTCCACCAAGTGGCTGGTGAATCATAACACGACTGTGAGGCAGGGCGAAACGCTTGCCCTTGGTGCCTGCAACGAGGAGCACCGAAGCCATCGATGCTGCCATACCGGTAACGACGGTCGAAACGTCGCACGAGATGTACTGCATAGTGTCATAGATGGCAAGACCTCCGCTGACGATGCCACCAGGGGAATTGAGGTACATCGTGATGTCCTTGTCCGACTCGGTGCTGGCCAGGAAGAGCAACTGTGCCTGAACCACATTGGCCGAATATTCGTCAATCTCTGTGCCGAGGAAGATGATGCGGTCCATCATCAGTCGGCTGAAAACATCCATCTGGGCAACGTTGAGCTGGCGCTCCTCGATGATTGATGGGTTGATATAACTGGCACGTGGAGCCAGTGTTGAAGCCTGCTGGCTTGTGAAACGCATGTATTGGTCGAGCGCATTGCTGTTCAGACCTGCATGCTTGGTTGCGTACTTGTAGAATTCGTTCTGCATAAATTATTAAAGGTGTTACTTGTTCGCTACTATACCTAAGTGTTTTATTGGGCGAAAAGTAAACATTTATTCGAAGTTTGCGGCGATTTTTCCGCAAATGGCCTTCATCTCCTCTGCATCGAGCTTGAGGTGCTCCTTGCGGAAGTTCATATCACCTTCGGTCTGCATAGGGATGAGATGAATGTGGGCATGGGGAACTTCAAGACCCATCACGCACATACCGACCTTTACGCAGGGGATAGCCTTCTTGATGGCGGCTGCCACGCGCTTAGCGAAAACGATGTGGGCTGAAAGCTGTTCGTCACTTTCGTCAAAGATGTAGTCAACCTCCTGCTTTGGAATGACGAGGGTATGACCTTTGGCGACGGGGCTTATGTCGAGGAAAGCGTAGAACTGATCGTCCTCTGCTACTTTATAACTGGGAATCTCACCAGCGACGATACGTGAAAAGATTGTCATAATGGTAAATGATAAAATTGTTTAAAGGCTGATATCAAGTACTTCGAGCTGCTGTACGCCAGCAGGAACTCTCACTTCGACAATGTCACCTACCTTGTGGTTGAGCAGTGCCTTGGCGATAGGAGTAGCTACCGAAATCTTGCCCTCCATGAAGTTGGCCTCCGATTCCGAAACGATGGTGTAGGTTACTTCCTTCTTGAGTTTGTGGTTGAGCAGGCGCACCTTGCTCATGATCTGTATCTTTTCGGTGCTGAGCTTGGTAGCATCGATGATACGGGCGTTGGCTACCTTGTCCTTCAGCAAAGCGATTCTTGCTTCAAGTTTGCCTTGTGCATCCTTGGCTGCATCGTACTCGGCATTCTCGCTAAGGTCACCCTTGTCGCGTGCCTCGGCGATAGCCTGCGATGCTTTTGGACGTTCAACACTCTCCAAATACTGAATCTCTGCGAGGATTGCCTTGAAACCCTCTTCTGACATAATTTCTGCCATGGTGTTTTTCTAAATTGTTAATTTAGTGATTGATAATTTATTTTTAATATTGAATATACTATTGTTAAAACCACATAGCGTAGAGCGCAGGCCCTACGTTATGTGTTGTTTCGTAAGAAATGAACCTATCTCCGCCGATGTCGTAGCATGGCGAAGATTGTTTTACATCACCTTTGCTACGGCAGCATCGAGTTTGGAATCATCTTCTACACGATTCAATGCGGCACCGTCTCTACCCATGATGAAGGTTGTTGGAATGTTGGATGCATTATAAAGAGCAGCTGCAGCGCTGTACTGCACCATACCGTTCTCGTCGAAAAGAAGTTCCGTGTCGCGAACCACTGTCCATGGCAGATTGGCTGCCGAGACTTTCCAGAAGTTCACATCGGCATCCAGGCAGACCTGATAGATCTTCAGACCCTTTGCCTTGTACTTTTCGTAGACCTGCATAAGCTTCTCGTTGTGGGGCACCGATGCATCGGTCAGATAGTAGGCAGTGAAGTCCAACAGGGTAATCGAGCCGTGTCCGTTCACACTTGAGAAGGCAATATATTCGTCCTTGGTACCGAGCAGATTCAGATCTACGAACGATGCTTCTGCCTTCACGGCATTCTGTATCAGCGAGTCGGCACGCTCTTGTTCACGCTTGGCCTGCAGTCTTGCAGCAATACCTTCCTTGGCACGTTGTTCCAGGAATGCTGTACGTGGCGAATTGGGATAGGTATTCAGCCAAAGGTTGGCCACTGCACCATAGGCTCGGTTGTCCTTGCGGTCCATCGGGTCAAAGATTTGCAGGCCAGATACAGTCTCAAAGAGTACATAGTAGCTAACTGGAGAAGACGGATCCTTGTAGATGTACTTCTCAAGCATATTTGCCTTGTAGGTATTTACCAGCGATTGCAGGCTGTCGTTATAGACCAGCTGGCTCATTTGGTTGTTGCGGCGAAGGTTGGTGATGTTGAGAATATTGCGACGCAGTTCGTTGCCGTAACCCACAGCTTCGCGCAGCGTATTGTTCAGTTCATCCTCCACCTGGTACGAAGTGCCGAAGTGTTCTTTGTTGGCAGTGATGACCACAGGCGTCTGCAAGGTATCAATCACCACGGGGATGGTCTGGTTGCCCATCACAAGACAGAAGAGGTCGGGACCTCCTTTCTCGACCGAAGGTTTGAACTTGAATGCTCCGTTCTCACCCAGCGTGAGGGTGTCAACGAGCACAGGGTTGCTACCCGACAAGTGCATCAGGACAATCTTCTCGCCCTTGCCGTCATTCACCGTACCCGAAATCGATGCGGTACGCTCATCATTAGAACAACTGGCAAGCACGATTAGCGCAGCACCTGCCATTAAATTATATAATGTATTTTTCTTCATTGATTTGAATTTTGCGGCGCAAATATAGGTGTTTTATTTAGAAATTCCAAGTATTTTCACTTAAAAATTGATTTTTTACAATTTTTTATCTGTAAAATTTGATAGATTCAAAGTTTTTGCGTAAATTTGCGCCCGATTTTATACAGATTTTTAAATTTTATGGTAAACAATTTGGTTAACCCAATCAAGAAGACGATTACCCTGAGTGATGGACGTACCATCACCCTCGAGACGGGTAAGGTAGCGAAGCAGGCCGATGGCGCCGTTGAACTTCGCATGGGTGGCACTATGCTTCTTGCCACCGTTTGTACAGCTCGTACCGTGACTCCAGGTACCGATTTTATGCCCTTGACAGTGGAGTATAAAGAGAAGTATGCTTCTGCAGGTCGTTTCCCCGGCGGCTTCACCAAGCGTGAAGGCAAGGCCAGTGATTACGAGATCCTCACATCGCGTCTCATCGACCGTGCCCTGCGTCCCCTTTTCCCCAGCAACTACCACGCTGAGACATTTGTCAACGTTACCCTTTATAGTTCCGATAAGGAGAACCAGCCTGATGCACTTGCCGGTCTTGCAGCATCGGCTGCAATGGCAGTAAGTGGTATTCCTTTCGAAGGCCCAATCTCCGAAGTTCGTGTCGTTCGCATCAATGGCGAATATGTCATCGATCCAACCTTCGAACAGATGAAGCAGGCCGATATGGACCTGATGGTAGGCGCTACTTATGAGAACATCATGATGGTTGAAGGTGAGATGGAAGAGGTTTCCGAGCAGGATCTGCTGGGTGCACTCAAGGCTGCTCACGAGGCTATCAAGGTTCACTGCCAGGTGCAGAAGGAACTGATGGAGGCTGTTGGCAAGCCCATTATGGAATATGATCACGAGGTCAATGACGAGGAGCTCAAGAAGAACTGCCATGACTTCTGCTATCAGCCTTGCTACGACATTGCAAAGTCGGGCAACAAGAACAAGCACGAGCGCGAGGCTGCATTCGAGAAGGTGCAGACCGATTTCATCGCAACCCTCCCCGAGGAGAAGCAGGAAGACGAGGAGGTACTCGGCATGGTGGCTCGCTACTTCCACGATGTAGAGCGTGAGGCTATGCGTCGTTGTGTGCTCGATGAAGGCACTCGTCTCGATGGTCGTGCCCTCGATGAGGTTCGTCCTATCTGGATTGAGCCCGACTATATTCCAGGCCCTCACGGTTCAGCTATCTTCACCCGTGGTGAGACCCAGGCTCTCGTTACCTGTACCCTTGGCACCAAGCTTGATGAAAAGTTGGTCGATGACGTACTCCGCAATGGCTACGACAAGTTCCTTCTTCACTATAACTTCCCTCCATTCTCTACTGGCGAAGCCAAGGCCCAGCGTGGCGTAGGTCGTCGTGAGATTGGTCATGGTCACCTCGCATGGCGTGCCGTGAAGGGAATGATCCCCAAGGATTTCCCCTACACTGTTCGCGTCGTTTCCGATATTCTTGAGTCGAATGGCTCTTCGTCGATGGCTTCTACCTGCGGTGCTACGCTTGCTATGCGTGACGCCGGTATCCAGATGATTCGTCCCGTCAGCGGTATCGCTATGGGTCTGATCAAGGACGAGGATGGTCCAAAGTATGCCGTTCTTTCGGATATCCTTGGTGATGAGGACCACCTTGGCGATATGGACTTCAAGGTAACTGGTACCGAGAAGGGTATTACTGCCACCCAGATGGATATCAAGTGCAACGGTCTGTCGTACGAGATTCTCGAAAAGGCACTCAATCAGGCCAAGCAGGGTCGTCACCACATCCTTCAGTGCATGCTTGCTGCACAGCCTGAGGCTCGTCCCGATCTCAAGGAGCATGCTCCACGCATGGTTGCTTTCGACATCGACAAGGAGTTCATCGGAGCTGTCATTGGCCCTGGTGGCAAGATTATTCAGGGTATCCAGGAGGAGACCGGTGCTGTTGTCACCATCGACGAGTACGATGGCAAGGGTCACGTGGCTATCTCTTCTTCCGACAAGGCATCCATCGATGCAGCTATGGCCAAGATCAAGGCTATCGTTGCTGTGCCTGAAGAGGGTGAAGTTTATAGTGGCGTAGTTCGCAGCATCCAGCCATTCGGCGCCTTCGTCGAGTTTATGCCTGGCAAGGATGGTCTGCTCCACATCAGCGAGATTGACTGGAAGCGCTATGAGACTATGGAAGAGACCGGCATCAAGGAGGGTGATCAGCTCACCGTCAAGCTCCTCGAGATTGACAAGAAGACCGGCAAGTTCCGTCTTTCGGCAAAGGCTCTCAAGCCAAAACCCGAGAACTACGTCGATCCTGAGTCTCGTCCAAGACGTGAGGATCGTCCCGAGCGTCCTCGTCGTGATACAAATCGTGGCAATGGCAATGGAAACAATGCCTTCCGCGAGGCCTTCGGTGGTCAGCGTCGCGACAACAATGCTCCTCGTCGTCCAAACAACGGCCCACGTCGTAACAACGACAACAACGGCTATCAGGAGTAATGATCCTGAACAACCCATACTACTATCATCCGCAACTTGCTGTAAGGCAGGTTGCGGATGATGTGCTTTCTACCATTTCCCGCCATCCTCAATGGGATGCTCTCTTCCAGCAAGGCAAGATGCTGGGCATTCTTCTTGTCGAAACTCCCCTATCGGGATCGTCTTCTCTCGCACGCGTACATTATTATAAGAATATAGCCTATCTTGTGGCTTATAGTGGGGTCGTCAATGGGCTCGTCGATGCCGACCAGTACTTCGTGCCTCCCGTCTATGACCTCCAGAACCCCGACGATTTCTATCTTCAAAAGGATCGTGCCATCTCCGACATCAATCATGAACTCGCTTCTTCCGATACATTGCCTCCTTCCAAGGTCAAACGTTTGAAAGCCGAGCGTCGTCAATTGAGCATTGCCTTGCAGCGTGAGATCTTCTCTCATTTCAATTTCCTCAACCCTTCGGGGACCTATCGCAATGTCATCGATATCTTTGCCGATGCCAAGCGTGGACTTCCTCCCGGTGGTACGGGTGAATGTGCTGCCCCTCGCCTGCTTCAGTTTGCTTATGAAAATAACCTCAAACCTCTGCAGATTGCCGAATTCTGGTATGGTTCCTCCCCTGCCAATCTGCTTCGCATC
Source organism: Bacteroidales bacterium (assembly GCA_017519885.1). Lineage (GTDB taxonomy): Bacteria > Bacteroidota > Bacteroidia > Bacteroidales > UBA3663 > Liminaster. Next base: position 66,797 of record JAFWRO010000062.1, read on the forward strand.
CATGGGCATTTCTATCCTTCGTGCATCGAAAAGTGTTCGCCCATTCTTCGCTACATGATTCCTTCGTTGGGCGAAACCGTTTCTGCAACACCTCCATCAAGCAATGCCAAAGCGTTGAAAGTCATCTACGACGACGAATATATGGTGGCTGTCTGCAAGCCTTCCGGACTGTTAAGTGTCCCATCCAAGGACCTTTCGCAACCCAATGTTGAAGACCTTCTCCATCAGATGTTTCCTTCGGTCAAAGGTCCTATGCTTGTTCATCGCCTCGACCAGGCCACAAGTGGCATACTCATAGCTGCAAAGGATGCTCAGACCTTCAAGTTGCTGAATCAGATGTTTGTCGAAAAGACCTTGCAAAAGCGTTACCTTGCAAGGCTCAAGGGAAAACTGAAAAGTCGTTGCGGAATCATCTCCCTCCCCTTGTCGGTCAATCCCGACGATCGTCCTCGCCAAGTGGTCGATCATCAGTTCGGAAAGGAAGCCATCACCTATTACGAGGTCATCGAAGGCAAGTGGGGCAATGAGCCGATTCCAGCCGATGAGACTCTCGTTGCCCTATATCCTCTCACGGGTCGAACCCATCAGCTTCGTGTTCATTGTGCTTCACCAGTAGGTTTGGACCATCCCATCGTTGGCGACACTCTCTACGACATCATGGACAATGCCCTCAACGATCTCTTATTCCCCTCAAAATCAACAGCCCCAAGACTTATGCTTCACGCCGAAAGCATCACCCTGACACACCCCTATACAAAACAAGCCATCACAATCGAATCCCGATTGTGATGACCCCGTTTCTCTCTGTTTGTCAATGTCGCAGCCATCTATCGCTGCCATCTTCCCCCGTTTGTTTATGTTGCAGCCATCTATGGCTGCAAAAATCTCCTACCTGAACCTCACGATAATATAATCCCCGAGTTCGTCAATCACCTCTCCCTGTTTTTCAGCAGGGACACCCAGCTCGTCCAGATTCTTCTTAAGTCGGTCCAGTCTGTATTCCTTCATGATGAGCAGCGTGTTCTGCAACTTGCCTTCGGCGATGTCTTCGGGCGTCGCCTCGATCGGATCTTCGTGCAGATACACGTCCATTCCCTTGGGCCTGCGCACCTTATAGACATAGAACTTCTCGGTATTCAGTTCGCGCTGCAGGTCATTGGCATGATAGCAGATTCTGCCATAGCAGGTCTTGACGTTGAGCCATGGGCAAAGCAATCCTCCGATGAAGACTATCAGCAGCACGATGCGGCAAACCCATATCATCGGCCAGTTCATACGCACGGGCCAACGCCATTGTTCGAGTTGCATCACGCCCAGATAGACCAGGAACGGATAGGCAGGCAGCATGTTCACGTCGAGTTTCATCTTCTGTGCCGAGAAATAGACGAGCGATACGGCAAAGATGATGGCAAAGAAGTTTTGAAGAGGCGTTCCGAAGAAACGATTCCAATGGAATTCGTTGTGATGAATGCGGCGAATCAGCGAAATCACAATTACCACAATGCATATCGGACCCCAGGGCAGCGTGTCAGCCCAAAGCGACAGCAGGTAATAGTACCACGGGCGATTGTGGTGCTCGGGATGCAGGAACATGGCCAAAGGTGATTCCAGCATCATCTTGTCGAGCCATTCGGCACCACCTTCCAGGTAGGTCAGATAAAGCCAGATGCTCATCAGACCAAGGAAGACGATCCATCCACGCCAGTTCCACGCGCTTGCCCAGCGTCTGATTCTTCCGCTGCACAGAAGGAACAGTGTGGTGCTCACAAACGGGATGATGAAGCCCAAAGGACCCTTGGTAAAGACGGCAAGGAAGACGTAAAGGCCGAAGCGCCATTGCAGGTGCTTGCGTTTCTTGATGTCCTTCGAAAGGCCATAGGAGCCTTGGTCCATGATGAGTCGCCAGAAGGTATAGAGCGCAGCCACAATCCACAGCGAGAACAGCATGTCGGGACTCACGAAGAACGACATAGCCAGTTGCATGCCGCAGGTGAAGAGCATGATCGAAGCCAGCATTCTCGACTGGCTGCCGTCTTTCAGCCTGAAACTTTGCGCATCGTATTTCTCCACCCATCGGTTCATGATGGCAAGGATGATGATCGAAGGGATGAACGAGAACAGCAGCGTGATGGTGATCATGAAGTGATGGCCGAACACCAGCTTCAGCAGCGCAATGAGCCAGACGTAGAGTGGCATGATGTAGGGAAACTCCTCGCCCTGCCACGTCAGGCAGAACAAGTGGTTCCCGTTGATCAGTTCAGTAGCCAGGCTCACATAGCGCAGCTCGGATGCTGGCGAGAAGTCTCGCAGCAGCATCGCCGGCAGCAGCGCCAGCAGGTAGGGCCAATATTCTTTCAAATATTTCTTCATAGTTTCCCGTTGATAAAATGGGATAGTGTTTTATTTTTTATTTTCGAAATTCCGGTATACCGGAATAACGTAATAACGTAATACCGTAATAACGGAAACCCGAAAACCCGAATTCCCCCCAAAAAAACTACTCATCTCCCTCTTCTTGTCCGGATATCGTGACAAAGTCGCTTTCCTGATCCTCCTTCTTCATGATATACTGCTTGACGAATGCGGCGATGACCGAAATCAGGGGCGAAATCCAGCAGAACAGCGTATAGGGAGCATAGATGGTTGTCGCCACGCCAAGCACCGTCGATTGCGTCATACCGCATGAGTTCCATGGCACGAGCACCGAAGTCACCGTACCACCGTCCTCGAGCGAACGGCTCATCAGTTTTCGTGGCAGTTTCAATCGGTCGAAGGCCGAACCATACATCTTGCTTGGCAGGATGATCGAGATGATCTGATCGCCCGTCGTGACATTCAGGAAGATGCTCGACATGCAAGTGGTGGCCACTGCACTCGTTCGTCCCTTGATGACCTTCAGCAGATATTCGGTAATCGACTCGAGCATGCCGCTGCGTTCCATCACACCTCCGAAACTCATGCTGCAGATGATGAGCCAGATGGTGTAGAGCATGCCGCCCATGCCGCGTGTGCTAGTCAGCGAGTCGATGGTGTCCACACCCGTCGTATAGCCCACTTCGCCGAATGCACATTCGATGGCAAAGTCGAAGCCCTGCGTGAAGCAGACGATGATGCCGCCCAGCAGCATACCGATGAAGAGCACCATCGTGGCAGCCATACCCTTGTAAATCAGGAAAAACACCAGCAAGGGCAGCAACAGCAGCCACATCGTGATGGGGAAGGTTGCGTTCAGATGATGCTGCATCTCCACGGCAGCATTGGTGTCGATGTCAGCTCCCCCTCCTCCTGTGAGGCCAACCACTGTAAAAGCCACAAGGGTGATCAGAAGGGTCGGCACGGTGGTGTGCAGCAGGTTCTTGATGTGGGTGAAAAGCGGCACGTCCGAAATGCTCGAAGCTAGGTTGGTCGTCTCGCTCAAAGGCGACATCTTGTCGCCGAAATAGGCACCCGAAATGATGGCACCCGCCACCCATCCGTCTTCCAGTCCAAGGGTGCGTCCGATGCCCATCAGACCCACGCCGATGGTGGCGATGGTGGTCCAGCTGCTGCCGATGCAAAGGCTCACCAGGGCACAAAGCACGCACGAAGTGAGCAGCAGCCAACGCGCCGAAATCACTTCCAGTCCGTAGTAGATCATCGTCGGGATGATGCCCGAATGCATCCACGTGCCGCACAGGCCACCCACCATCAGGAGTATGAGGTTGGCCGACATCGAACGGCTGATGCCCACTACCATCGCATTCTCAAGTGACTGCCAGGACTGCTTGTACACCAACATCGAGATGGCGACAACCACACCTGTGCAAAGCGTCAGCACCAGTTGCGAAGGGCCGCTCAGCATGCCGTCGCCAAATACCGTGATACAGTAACTCAGCAGCCCCACGAGCAGGACCACTGGTATCATCGATATGACGACCGACGGCTTCTTTTTCCTCGACATACTATATCTTGAAGGACATACTATATCTTGAAGATTGCTGGCAATGGCAATTCAAATCGCAGGTTCTCGCGAGTCACGGGATGGAAGAACTGCAGGGCATAGTTGTGCAGCATCAGTCGTCCGCAGGGGTTCGACTGTGCGCCATATTTCTTGTCACCCGCAATGGGGCAGCCCAGGTCGCTCATATGAACGCGGATCTGGTTCTTTCGGCCTGTCAGCAGTTGGATGTCCACCTGGCTGTAGTCGCCCACGGTCTTCAGCACCTTGTAGCGTGTCACCGAGAGCTTGCCCTCCTCGGGGTTGTCGGTCGAATACACCTTCATCGCCTTATTCTCAGCCAGGTAGCTCCTCACCTCGCCTTCCGGCTTGGCGGGACGTCCTTCCACGATGGCCATGTACATTCGTTCCACCACGTAGGTTGTCCACGAGTCGCGGAACATCTGCTGCACCTCGGCATTCTTCGCAAAGATCAGGATGCCCGAAGTGTATTGGTCGAGGCGATGGCACACGTAGGCATGCGAATGACCGTCCTCGGCATACACATAGTCATCGACGATCTGCTGGGCAGTCTTCTCGCGCTTGTTGGGCCCTGTGGCTACGGTCAGAAGTCCCGACTTCTTCTCGATCACCACGATGTCGTCGTCCTCCCAGATCACGCGGGCCATGCGGCTCTTCAGAGTGGCGAAGGGGCGTGTGAAGTTGATTACCAGCTCGTCATCGTGCTGGAGTTGTTCGTCAAACTGCGTGGTCACCTGTCCGTTGTGCATCACGTTGCCATGCTGCAGGTAACTCTTGATTTCCGTTCGACTTTTCGGTGCCAGCGTCTCCATCAGGAAGGGCAGAAGTTGGCAGGGTTGGTCGATTCTGTACACCTCTATATGGTCGGGTCCGAAGCGTCGCGGTCCTCTTTTCGAATTGTTTCTTTTCATCCGAATGAATAGTATAATAGTCAAAATACGTATTTGCCGCCGCAAATATACAATTTTTTTCTGAAAAATTTGGCATCTTACGAAAAAAAACATAACTTTGCAGCCAAATATTAACGAAATCGTGTGAATTTTTATATATGAAAGCCAAGAAAATGCACAAAGAGGGTAGCGTGACACTCGTTACGTGTTTCGTTTTCATCCTCTTGGTAGCAGTTACGCTTTATGCGTATCGTGCGCCACATTGGCTATGGATTCTCCTGATGGTGCCTCTGACCATCATCTTTCTCGTCACTGTCAACTTCTTCCGCTATCCCGAGCGACACTACAAGGGCGACAAGTTGCACGACGTCATAGCACCCAGTGATGGTACCATTGTTTGCATCGAAGAGGTATATGAACCTGAATTTTTCAAGGATCGTCGCATCATGATCAGCACGTTCATGAGTGTGACCAATGTTCATGCCCAGTGGGCTCCCCTGGCAGGTCAGGTGCTCGTCAGCGAGCACGAGGACGGCAATTTCAAGAAGGCCTATCTGCCCAAGGCGAGCAACGAGAACGAGCGTTCGACCATCGTCATCAAGAGCGATGCAGGTCCCATCATCATGATGCGTCAGGTGGCAGGTGCCGTGGCTCGTCGCATCGTCACCTACTATGAGGCTGGCGACCGTTGCGAGGTCGATGGCGAACTCGGATTCATCAAGTTCGGCTCGCGCATCGATGTCTATCTGCCGCTCGACACCCAGATCCTTGTGAAGCTCAAGCAGACCGTTCGCGGCAACACCACAGCCTTGGCGAAGATTTAAGAGTTAGCAAATTTCATTGTTAATTGTTTATTATTCATTGTTAATTGAAACTGATTAACCTCCCCAACATAGTAACCTGCGGCAACCTCTATTGCGGTTGCCTCTCCATCTATTTCGGACTCTCCGGACAGATTGGCCTTGCCTGTCTGTTCATCCTCGGTGGTGCCATCTTCGACTTCCTCGATGGACTCACCGCACGTGCCATGCACATCTCGGGTCCTATTGGCAAGGAGCTCGATTCCCTGGCCGATGTCGTTTCGTTCGGCATCGCTCCCTCGGTGCTTTGCCTCCACATCCTTGGCACCCATACGGTGCCATTCAGCTGGTTCCCGCTGCTTGCCTTCATTATGGCAGCATTCTCGGCACTGCGTTTGGCAAAGTTCAATATCGACGAGCGTCAGACGCTCTCCTTCATCGGACTGCCCACCCCTGCCAATGCCATCTTCTGGATTGGTCTCACCTATCTCAACGAGATTCCTGCCGTACATCAGGCACTGGGCGGCACCGTCTATTTCCTCATTATGCTCATCTGCAGTTTCCTGCTCATCTGCGAACTGCCCATGTTCAGCCTCAAGCTGAAACCCGGTCACAATAGTTTCGGTGAAAACAAGGCACGCTACATCCTGATTGCCTCGTCCGTCATCATCCTTCTGGTCTCCTGGTTCCTCGGCTTCTCCTATTTTGCCGCCTCTCCTGCCCTCATCATTCTCCTTTACCTCCTACTTAGTATCATTTTTTAAATGTACATTTTCGGCTGTCTCCCATTTCTATTGATCGTCTTCGGTCTGTTCGTGGCCGCATTCGTCATCAATACGGTACTGCGTGTCATCAATGGCACGGGAGCAGGCGCTGTGTATCTGTGGGAGTCGTTCCGCAACCTTTTCCGCAAGGAGAAGAAGGAGGTCATCAACCCCTTCAATGGCGAAAGCAACTTCGACAACATACGTCAGTCCGACGATATAAGCTACTCTCCCACCATGCAGCGCCCCAAGCGCTATGAGCCTTCGGATGGTGAAATCATAGAATTTGAGGAAATATGACTATTTGCGCCCTTTCCACCCCTTCGGGCATTGGCGGAATAGCCGTCGTTCGCATCAGTGGCCCTGATGCGATTTCTGCATGTGCCCAGGTCTTCCAGCCTTTCAAGGCCGCTCATACCCTCGACCTTCGCCCGACACATACCCTCACCTTTGGCAGGATCATTCATCCCGAAACCCAGGAAGTGCTCGACGAAGTCGTCGTGGCACTCTATCGTGCGCCCCATAGTTTCACGGGCGAAGATGTGGTCGAGATCTCCTGCCATGGTTCGGCATATATCCAGCAGGAACTGCTCCATGTCCTCACCTCCTGCTGCGGTGTGCGCATGGCACAAGGGGGCGAGTTCACGCGGCGTGCCTTTGCCAATGGGCGAATGGACCTCAGTCAGGCCGAAGCCGTGGCCGACCTCATTTCGGCACAGAATGCCGCTGCCCATCGTCTTGCCTTCAGTCAGATGAAGGGCAGCATCAGCCGCAAGCTCGACACTTTGCACGACCAGTTGCTCCGTCTTTCGTCGCTGCTCGAACTCGAACTCGACTTCAGCGAAGAGGATGTTGAGTTTGCCGATCGCTCGGAACTGCTCGACATTGCCCGTCAGATCGATGCCGAGGTTGTGCGTCTGTCCGACACCTTCCGCACGGGTCAGGCCATCCGCAATGGCATTCCTGTGGCAATCATCGGCGAAACCAATGTCGGCAAGTCCACCCTCCTCAACCACCTGCTGGGCGACGAACGTGCCATCGTGAGCGATGTGCACGGCACCACGCGCGACGTCATCGAGGACACCATCCTCCTCGATGGGCAACTCATTCGCTTCATCGACACCGCAGGCATTCGCGACACCAGCGACCAGGTCGAGACCATGGGTATCGAGCGCACCTATCAGCGCCTCGAGCGTGCTCAGATTGTGCTTTGGCTCATCGATGGCACCCGTCTTGCCGATGCCGCCTCCACCCAGCGCTGCATCCAGGACACCCTCGACGTCTATCGTCGCATCCAGCCCTATCTGCGCGATCAGCAGCTCCTCCTCGTCATCAACAAGATTGATCTCATCCCCTCCGACACCCTTCACGCCAATCTCCCCCTCCTCCAGCAAGCTTTGAAAGAATCTGGACTTAATTCCTCCCCCTATGCAGGGGGATTAGAGGGGGTCTTCCTCAGCGCCAAGCACTCCCTCGGCTTCGACCACCTTCGCGAAGTGCTCGTCCGAGCCACACGTCTGCCGCAGGCGCAGAGCGATGTCATCCTCACCAACCATCGTCATTACGAAGCCATGCAGGAAGCCCATCAGGCCCTTCTGCACGTAATCGATGGACTCCAGTCCCACCTCAGCGGCGACCTGGTTGCCGAAGACCTCCACGCCGTCATCGATGCCCTCAACAGCGTCCTCGGTCGAAGTATCACCAGCCAGGACACCCTCAACAACATCTTCAAGCATTTCTGTATCGGAAAGTAACTGTTGCGTAGTTCAAAGGAATGACTTCGCTCAGTACACAAAAAGCAGCCAGTGTAACCAATACACTGGCTGTTTGCATTACGAAGCAATTCAAGAATGACAGAAGGTTAATACTTGTAATTAGCTGATTTTATTCTTAAACTGAAAAGAGTTTATAAAAAAGAACTTACCTTTTACGGGGTGCAAAATTACAAAAAAACATTCATTCCTTGTTTGACATTTTCGCCGAAAAGTTTGACGCGTTGTCGGATATTGGAAAAAATGTCATGAAAAAACTTATTTTTTCGGAAATATTGTATTATATTTGCAGCGTCCATTTCGAGAAATCGAAAACAAAAGCGGATAATAACAGGAAGGTGCCAGGCATTTGGTCGAAAAAAAAGATCGTTAGCCTTGCGTATTGGGGAAAAAGTGATTAGCTTTGTGCCCGCTAAGCAAGA
>JAFWRO010000063.1:0-134044 GCA_017519885.1 Bacteroidales bacterium
ACATCTATTCCATCGATGGCAAGTTCATCGGCTCGGCCACCACTCCAAGCGAAGCCACTGACATCACCAAACATCTCTCATCCGGCACTACCGTCATCATCAGGATGGGTGGGAAGAGTGTGAAAGTTGTGGTGAAATGAGACTCGGCATCGTGAGAGCAGATCTTTCAGCGTCTTTGTATTATTTGTACACGAGCGGTACCACATTGCCGCGAGATTGTATTAAGTGTCCACAGGCAGAACAATATTGCGATGGAGATTGTATCAAGTGTACACAAGTGGTACAATATTGCTGCGAGATTGTACTAAGTGTCCACAAGTAGTGCAATATTGCGACGAGTATTGTACTAAGTGTACGCAAGTAGTGCAATATTGCGACGAGATTGTATCAAGTGTCCACAAGCAGTACAATATTGCGTGAGTCGTTGTACTATCTGCGCACAAGTAGTGCAATATTGCGGCGAGATGGTATTATCTGTCCACAAGTAGTGCATCCGTGGACTAATCTGCCTTTTCTCTAAATCAACAAATTCGGAAATCGATTTCGCGAAGACGATTTGCACTTTTGACGCGAAAATAGTGAAAAAAACAGGCCAAATAGATTGAAGAAACAAAAATAATACATATATTTGCAGCGAAATACTATGAACTCGCCTGCTATACGACATAGTAAAAAGCATCGACAAAGCCAGTCCGTCGTGTCATGGCTTAGCGAAGCTGTGAAAGAGGGGCAATGGAACAATGATGCAGAGAAGTACTATGGTATCAGTCCATATGCCTATTGCGGGGGAGATCCAGTGAATTTGGGGGATTATGATGGAGAAAGTCCGACGTATAAAGAAGCAAGAAATATGGCTGCCTATGTTTATGGCGATGTGGATAAGCTTTATAACAAATGGGAATTAGACGGAGAAATAATTGAGACCGACTATGGTTTGCAATATGCTGTTTTCAAAAGAGGTAATGAACGAGTTATTGCATTTGCTGGTACACAAATGGGTATATCTGATCTATTTGTGGGGTCTGGTTTTGAGGACCTTGCAAATGACCTATTTAATATTCAAGGTTGGTTTAATGATAATAATATTCAAGAATCACAATACATATTGGCACAAGAAATAGCACGTAATATGAAAAAAGAATTTGAGGAAGAAGGCATTACTGACCTTACATTTGTAGGACATTCTTTGGGCGCTTCATTATCTGCGGTTGCAGGGTTGGAAACTGGTAATTTAACTTGTACATTTAATCCATTAGGATTACATCAGAATACTATCGAATCTTTAGGTCTACAAGAATCAAGTGATAGTAATATATATAATTATGTCATTCAAGGCGAAATAGTCAATAAAATAAACGTAACCTATAATTTAAGAGTTCCAGGTACAACACATGTAATCATTAATTCTAATTCCTATTTACCTATTTCAAAGCATTCCATTAATTCTTTCCCTATTGGACAATGGCGTGTCAGATAATAATACAAAATATATTTGATAAAACATAAGATCAATGCTGAAAAAATATATTAAAAACTATTTTATATGGATATTATTACTAATGATATTCCAAGTATTATTTTTAGGTGGCAAAAAAGAGAGACATGAAGCAGTTGTCGATTTGAATTTATTTTTTGATAGTTCAATTTTTTATGTAATCATATCGACTATTCAATTGTTTTTGTCTTTCTTTAAGGATAAAATTATTATTTTAATGGTTACAATAGCGATATCTCTTTTTTTCTTTTTTGTACAGGTGTTTGGAGATGTGTGTCCCACAGCAAAATATGGTTTTTTTTCAAGTTTGCCAATGCTTATTGTCATAACTCGGAATACTTACGTTTTGCATAGAAAAATTGAGGATAATAAGAAAAAGGTGAAAAATAGAAATCATCTTTCACGACGTAATAAAGTATGAATATGAAAAAGCTTGTATTCTTTATCGTTTCCTTATTGTTTTTTTCTTGTATTCAGAAACGTACTCCTGTTTACGAACAAGAGGATCCACAAATGATGAATGAAGGCTATCTATTTGATTCGGCTGCATACGAAGCAGAAATGATGGAGATGGAAAGAAAATATGAAAGAACAGTCCATCTTCGCACATTTCGGCAGCTTGACTTATATGATGTCCCGTATTATAAAATCTGTGAACGATTTGGAAAACCCCGATATGAGGATACTAAATTACTGAACTACGGTTTTTATAAAATAGATTCCCTTGACTTGTTTTATTATTTTGGAATGCTCATGCATGTTAATTCTGAGTGGGAACCAATCAAATCACAAGGATATTATAGGGCATCCAAGATCCTTAATCATCCAAACATGAAAGTATTACGTTCCGTTTGGAGAGATAGTATCTTTTGGAAAAGAGATAGTATTAGTTATCTTGAGTTATATTTCATCATCAACGGAAAGGATACAACTTTATTTGATGGGTTTCAAGCGCAGCCTTCTTTCACGTATGGGATTTAATAACTTGACAATTACCTCTGCAAAGAACAGATTAGTCATTCTTCCCCAATTAAATCACTATATAGGACAATGAAAAGCAATCTCATGACCCTTTTGCCAATAGGCATTATCCTGCTTGGAATCCTGCCATCATCGACCCTTGGCAGGGCACAAGGCCAGACATCGGATGATTCCAAGATGGATAGTATTATTTATATTAATTATGCTATAACAGACAGTACATTATTAGACAGCATGTTAATTACCGAAGATTCCTCTTTTTTTCTCGGCAATCGCCCATGGGACACGATTGTCGGAGAGTCCAATCAGAAACTGGGAATCGATTTTCATGAATTATATCGGCTCAAGGATATTCAGAGAGGCCAAGAACAGGAAAAAGAATGGAAACTGGATCAACTGATTTTTTATCATGGGCCAGATCAGATTCGTGTTTTGAGTCCTATACTCGGCTATGATTATCATGACCCAGTATATAAGGCAATTGAAAAATTGCAAGTTGTATATTTTAACCATTATTGGTATCTTTCCCATTCCGTCAACTTTAGAATTAAGGAAAATTATCTTGTCAAATATTTCCCCGAATATTTGGAAAAAGTCAAAAGTCCTGATTATGATTATGTAAGTGAATGGGAACCTAACCCTAATTTCAGAGCTGTTACTAATCTAATGAGACGGATTAGGATTATCTATGCCTATTACATCAACAGCTATGATGAGGATTTTCATCCAAGCAGTGAATTCACAGCCTTTGTTCAGTCGAGACCCATTGAAACATATGAGCTCAAACGCCATCTCGTCTTTCTGTCCAAGGAAAACCAGCAAAAGATATTGCCTTTTCTGAATGATGATCCTATTTCTTTGTCAAAAGAAAAAGATGAAAGGAATGGGGGTCTTACATACGATAGTATTCTTGATGAAATGAACGATATCAGTAACCGAGGTAGTTCGACAGAAGAGGATATGGCCTTATATATCATTATATATTTAAGTGGATTGAAATTAAAGTATGAACTTGATAAATTTACGTATTTGCTCGAATGCTATGTGTCGGAAGATGGCAGTATGCAAAATGTCATAATAAAGAATTCAGAAATTGAAGGCAGTAATGATCAATGCATCATTGATTATTTGATGAAAATGCCGCGATGCGAATTCTGGAATTCTTATTCTGGAACCGACAAAGATTCAATAACCATTATTAATATTCCACTTCATTTTTAGTCTATTTAGCAAAGGATTTTGTGGATAAACCACGACTATCTTGCCCTGAAATAACCTGACCATATCCACATCGAAGCATAAAGAACCTGTCTTTTCTCGCACAAACTAGTCATCCTAAGGCGCGGCATCTTCAACAAATTTGGAAATCGATTTCGCGAAGACGATTTGCAACTTTGACGAGAAAATAATGAAAAAAACGGGCCAAAAAGATTGAAGGAACAAAAATAATACATATATTTGCAGCGAAATACTATGAACTCGCCTGCTGTCCGACATAGTAAAAAGCATCGACAAAGCCTGTCCGTCGTGTCATGGCTTAGCGAAGCTGTAGGAAAGATATTTTGATAAATTATGAAAAATAGATTCTCAATCATTAGTCTGATATTTTTTTTCATCGGGTTCACAATAATGCTTATAACTCATAGTTGCCGAAAACAGGCTAATGACCCATCTGCTGAATTGGCCAGTCTCGTTGAATACTATCACCTCCGCTATCATGAGCATTGGGGTGATAGAAGCTCTAAGGATTCTTTGTTCATCAATATGTGTTTTTTCCAACGGGGTGACAATGTCTATGTGGCTATGGCTGGAAACCCATTCTATCTCTATTTATATTGGGGAGAAACCTCTCAACTTCGTGCTGACGTTTTGGGTTATTGCAAATTTGGCCGTGATGAATTGGGTATATATGACTCAGTGGATAAAGAGGGTAAGGGTTGCATAAAACCATATCTCAAAGGCTTGATGTTCAAAGATGCAAATGAAGTAATTCAGAAGCTGATAGAAGATCTATATTTGCAGTCTTTGGATTTCAACATCTTCGTATGCGTATATCAGTTAGGCAAAAAACATGATTTCTGCCTTGTGGATTCCGGCTATTATCACCAACTTGAATACGATGATTTTGCAAAAAGTTTCTAGGATAAATGAAAAGAATAATCTTTGCCATACATCTGTTGTCGATTCTACTTTGCTTGATCGTTGGATGCAAAAGTGATATCCAACACAATTCTGCAACACCCGATCCAAATACCACCTTCACCGTGCAAGGTGTCCAGTTCACTATGGTTCATGTTGAAGGCGGCACATTCACTATGGGTGCCACGAGCGAACAAATTTGGTATTCAGTGATTGATGAGAAACCTGCCCATCAAGTGACATTGTCGTCGTTCAGTATAGGCGAGACTGAAGTGACACAGGCATTGTGGAAGGCAGTGATGGGCATCGACCCTCCGAAGGTTGCATTGTGGGAGGAAGTGATGGAGATGGGTAAGGGTCCACAACACCCTGTCGTATGGGTCAGCTGGGATGACTGTCAGGAATTCCTTAAGAAATTGAATGCGCTAACGGGCAAGGATTTTCGTCTCCCTACCGAAGCGGAATGGGAATACGCTGCCCGAGGTGGCAAAAAGAGCAAGGGGTACATGTATGCCGGCAGCAATACGATAGAAGAAGTCGCCTGGTACGAGAAGAATTGTCCATACAAGGATGATGATCAATCCGATTATTGTCCTCATGAGGTGGCTTTAAAACATCCCAATGAATTGGGATTATATGATATGAGCGGAAATGTAGAGGAATGGTGCAGCGATTGGTATAAATATGATTACTACACTGTTTCTCCAAGAAAGAATCCGAAAGGCCCCGACAGCGGATTTAACCATGTAGCTCGTGGAGGATATTGGCGAGAAAACGATAGACATTGCCGTATTTCCTATCGTCATTACGATGATGAAGGTAGCGATGATGTCGGGTTCCGACTTGTTCTTTCCGAATAAGTGAATAAAACTCCCTGAACCTGTCGAGCAGCATCACCTACAGCAACGGCAGGGTCATCATCTATGTGTATAGTGCCAGCGGAGCGAAGCTGAAGGTCACGCACAAGCCGTCCGGCATAGGCATAACGACAACGACGGACTACGTAAACGGGTATATATTCACCAACAACGGCCTTTCGATGGCTCAAACGGAAAACGGATATTTCACCCTCAGCAGTACTGGAGACCCCATCTACCATTTCTACCTGAAGGATCATCAGGGCCTTCTCTCGGACGCGACCAAAGGGAGCAACAATCGAGTGGTAGTTTCCCAAAGCGGAAGCGTGGAGCAGATCAATCACTACTACCCCTATGGTGCCCTGTTCGCGGAGAGCACGAACGGCGACGTGCAGCGCTTCAAGTACAACGGGAAGGAGCTTGACCGCAACTTTGGGCTGAACTGGTACGACCATGGTGCACGGCACAACGATGCAGCCATAGGAAGATGGCATTGCATCGATCCGATGGCTGAAGAACATCCACAATTCAGTCCCTATAGTTTCTGTATGGGAGACCCTGTGAATTTCGGAGATTATGATGGTCAGGATGCATTATTAAGAGTTTGTGGTGACACTATTATCATTAGTGCAAGAATTGTGTTAACTGGGCAATTGGCTACCCAAGAACTGGCAGACATTTATAAACAAGGGATTATGGACACTTGGTCGCCTTTAGAGTCCGTAAATGTCGGTGGTACAAACTATTCTATCACTTGGGACATCGATGTGTCTGTGGACAATTCTATTGATTTAGATAATGGTGATCTACCGATGCGTGATGGCATGACGAATTACTTGCAAGTTGTTGCTACAAGTTATAAAAACGGGGGCAATGATGCACAATCGGGTGTGAACATTAATGGATACACGGGGCATATTCGAAATTACGGAAGATCTGGGTATTCTCTATCCGATGACAATCCGATTGGACATGAATTTGGACACCTCATGGGACTTACTGATAAATATCAATATGTCCAGAGAAATGGCACTAATAGAACGTCTCGTCCCATTTCCGATAAATGGATAGCATCTGTTATGGGAACAAAATCAGGTGATGGATACGTGAAACCATACGAACTGGATAATATTTTATTGGTCGCTGTTCCTATGGCTAAAATTTCAGGGTTGCCAATAAGAATAGGTTATTCTACAATAAGGGAACCTCGAATAAAAAAATAAGAAACTATGAATAATGGAATAAGACATATTCGGATATGCTTGTTAGCCTTATTGATATCCATATCCTGTACCGAGTCAAAAGGTCCACATTTCGAACTAAAAAAACGTAATAAAGGTCATCTATATGATTCAATATTGTATGTGAAAGAATGTCTCGTCGGAGATAGTATTGTGGGATTAGATAAACCAGAATACGCTCAAAAAAAATACAAATCTATTCCATTTCATAGATTACCTTATAAATATAGGTCTTTCTCAACCGTCGTGAAATACGAAGGTTTTCCCAATTATTTACGTACTGATACCTTATATTATGGTTATCGCTATAGTAAATTTTCAAGAGCTTATTTCTTTTGTCTTGATGCGTTTTCAGATCCATTTAGTTGGGAGGAATCATCATCACAGAATTTTTATCGAGTTTCCCGAATCTTGAATGTTCCAGAAAGTCATGTTTTAGCATGCTTATGGGAAAATGACAAAAAATATCTTCAGCTGCAATTTCTAATTACGGGAAAAGACACAATCCTTATTAATGGATTTCAAGAAGTTCCATGGTTTATTCTCGAGGAATAAATGTCTCTCTCTGAAATTGTTTAATCTGTAACAAAGACAAGGGAATTAAAGATGTTTCGGCCAAACGTGCTGAGCCCATTGAGTACGACGACAGACTACGTAAACGGATACATATTCACCAACAATAATCTTTCGATGGCACGAACAGACAACGGGTACTACACCCTCAGCAGCACAGGAACCCCCACCTACCATTTCTACCTGAAGGATCATCAGGGCAACAATCGAGTGGTCGTCACGCAGACTGACAGCATTGTGCAGATCAATCACTACTATCCCTACGGCGCGTTGTTCGCAGAGAGCACCAACGGCGACGTGCAGCGTTTCAAGTACGACGGCCTTATCTCGGACGTGACCAACGGGAACAAGGAGTTGGACCGCAAGTTCGGCCTCGACTGGTACGATCATGGGGCGCGGCACAATGATGCAGCCATTGGAAGGTGGCACAGCATGGATCCAATGACGGAGGAACATCCACAATTCAGTCCCTATAGCTACTGTTTTGGAGATCCTGTGAACTTGGGTGATTATAATGGAATGATACCGACTTTTGAAGAAGGTGCAGCTTTGGCTAATCACGTTTACGAAGGGATGGAAAATGAACAAGTTGGAGATTGGACATGTATATCAATTACAGTGAATAAAAGCAATGGTCTTCGTTATGGTATTTATTCACACAAAAAGGATACTTAAATAAAGTCATGCCCAACATATCTGTGCCAGGGAAAACTAGTTATTGTTTTAATGCTTTTTTCTTTAAGCTTTTCAATATTAACTCCCTATATAAACCATAAGATAGAGTCATTTTAATATTTAATTATGAATATGAAATTGTTACTTACATTCAGAATTCTTTCTGTTGTATTGTTTGTATTTTCTTTATTTCTTATATACTCTTGGTTTAGAGTATGCAAGGCTTATGATTGTGGCCCAATCCTTTATTATGGATATTTTTTCCTGCCTTTGATGACTGGGGTCTTATTATTGTTTGAATTAGTTATTAAGATAAGATTATTTTGTCAAGGCTTTACTATAAAGAAATTGGTATTGATTATCATAATCTTTAATATATTATGTTACATAATTACTGGAGAAGAATCGAAATTGATAAGAATTATAGGGGTAAAATCACTTACTTTGTCAATGTTAATTCCTGATATTATTTTACTTTTACTTGTTTATATAAAATTGAAAAGGATGTCGGTCAAACATAATAATCATAAGTAATAGGACAAAACACATAATGAAAAGTAGATTGATTGTTCATTCTTTTATCCGAGCTTGGCCTGCCCACCCAGAAGGGTGCGGCCTTGGCTAATGTCGAAGCAAGGGATTGTGGAAACTTTGCGTGAATCCTTTGTGCGGTTGGGTCGACCTGTGCCGAAAGAGGAAGAGATGGTGGCGACCATCGGCCGACCACTTTGGAAGGCATTCCAGACGTTGGGAAATATGACGGAGGAAGAGGCACTCCGTATGGCCATCGTCACTTCGCGCGACCGTCATTCCCTGGACTTGATTCTTCAGAACAATGGCATCGACAAGTATTTCGAGACAGAGGTGACCGTCGATGACCATTTGACTCCTAAGCCTGCTCCCGACATGGTGCTTGCCTTGCTCGCAAGGATGGAGATTCGGGCAGACGAGACACTTGTCGTGGGCGACACGACTTTTGACATCGAGATGGGCAATCGTGCAGGCTGCAAGACCTGCGCGGTCACATGGGGCAATCATTCACACGAACTATTAGCGACTGTTTGTCCCGACTTGATCATTGATGAACTAGAAGAGATTCTAAGGGATATTAAGGGAATTTAAGGGATATTAAGGGACGAATGTACTGCATTTCCAATTGGTCAAGGCAAAAGCATTGTCCCCAAATATCCCCAAACATCCCTTAATATCCCTTAATATCCCTTTATGACAAAAGAAGCACCAATCGTCGATTGGTGCTTCTTTTGAGTTAGTACCCGAAGTGGGACTCGAACCCACACAGCCGTACGGCCACTAGTCCCTGAAACTAGCGCGTCTACCGATTCCGCCATCCGGGCATGTCTCGAAGACTGCGAAACTGTGGTTTGTTTCAGTTTTGCGGGTGCAAAGATAGTGATTTTTCATCGAATCTCCAAATTTTATGGGGATTTTTTTTGTATTTTGTGTGATTTTCTTTATCTTTGCCCCCGAAATTAAGAATAATTGATAATTTGACCACTCAAAAATGAAAAGAAAGTTCTGGACTGACTTCTTCTGGCTGCTGGTGTTCGCCTTTGTCGGCACACTCATCATGGTGCTGGCTATTATACCCATCTCTGCTTTGACGCGCGACACGTTGATGCTGCATCTTATCCAATGGGGGCAGACCTTGCTGATCATGCTGCTGCCAGCCATCCTGTGGACCATCCTTTATAAGAAGGAACGCGTGAGCGAGGTGATGCATACGCGGATGACTTCGTGGAAGGTGATTGCCTTGATTGTTGTGCTGATGATTGTCAGCCTGCCTGCGCTCGATGCGTTGGCTACAGCCTGCGAATCGTTGCCACTGCCGGAGCCTTTGGCTACGTGGGCCAAGAACAATGCCGAAGCGCAGCAGATGGCGGTGGATACGATGCTGGGGTTGTCGGGTGTCGGCGGATGGTTTGAACTCATCATGCTGATGTGTGTCGGTACGGCGCTGGGCGAGGAGTGGATGTTCCGCGGAGCCCTGCTTCGTTGCTTCAAGGGCTATAACAAGCATTGGGCAGCCGTCCTGGTAGGTTTTCTCTTCTCGCTGATCCATCTCGAAGCCTACGGGTTCATCCCACGCTGGCTCTTGGGAACAGGTTTCGTCTATCTGGTCTATTGGACGGGCTCCATCTGGCCCAGCGTCATTGCCCATGCCATCAACAACCTTTGGGCACTGATCGAAATGAAAGAAGCCCCGAAGATGCTGGAACATTTCGGGGCTGTATGGGTCGGTGTAAGTGTCGTGCTGATGGTCCTTGTCCTATGGCTCATCTACCGTGAAAGTCAGCAGCGTGCCATGGGTTCCATTGGCGTCGGTGCCGATGACCGTATAGACACCGACGGGGAAAGTTGAGGCATCGATCGAGAAGAGTCCTCCCAAGGCCGTATCCTTCATCAGGGTGCGGCCTTGACTGTTCTCGACCGACACTTCCGTCTCGTCTTTCAGTCCAAAGACATTGACTACGGAGCGACTGCCAAGAGTGACTGACGAGGGATAGCAATAGGCAGTGGTGGAAAGTTGGTCGGAGGCATCGAACTCGTCGGCATCGTAATGATAGCGGAGTATCTGTCCGGCAGTGACAATCCAGAGGTCGGAATGCTTGTCGTCGAAGGCAAGGGAGAGAATCTCATCGGTCTTGAGGATGCTGTTCGACGAAGTGATCTGCGCAATCTGCCTGCGACCATCGCCTGAGAAGAGATAAAGACCATGTCCCTCGGTTCCTATCCACACGCGACCCTGGTTGTCGATGGCAAAACTGTTGGGAACGACATTCTCGATGATGGTGCGTACGACACCAGGATTACGGAAGACTGCGGAAGGGTTATCGACAATATAGAGGCCTGAAGTGTTGAGCAGCCAGATGGCTCCATTGGGGCCTTCATAGACGCCTCGACCGTAGTAGGGCGTGAAGGTGATACCCGAAGTGGGCGTAAGCGCCTTGAAATAGGTGAAACGGTCGTCGGCAGTGGAGGCTATATTGGTCCCATAGTCATAGACGAAGATGTTGGAAACCTCGTATTTAAGGTGCTGATAACCCCATATCTGATGATGTCCGCCGCGCCAGGTGGCGCAAAGATGGGTGAATCCGAAACTTTTCTCAAGGCCCGGGAGTTGGAAGTTGTACCACGTGCTGTCCTTGACGCGCAAAACACACAGTGCACGATCGACGCCCTCATTGAAGCACCAGAGATTACTGTCGGCAGCAAAGGCCATGCCGGTGACACGCGCGACGTTGGGTTCACACCACTGGATCTTGTGGTCAGAAGTCGTGTGATTGTAGGTGCGGAGGTACTGACCATGGTCGATGCCGATGATGCCGTCCTCGAGGGTAGAGAACCAATAGCGCGAAGGATGGAACGGGTCGGCCACCATATCGGCCAAGCCCGAGAAACGCTTTTTGTCGATGTAGGGTGATACGACCGCTGCCGTATAATTGTTCCACGTTTCGTCGTCGGTATTCATCGTGGTGAGCATTCCTGACGTGCGCATCATGATGCCATAGTTGGTGATGAGCGGTAGGATGGTGGTCATACCCACTTCGCCCTGGCTGTAGGTGATGCGATTGAAGTCGGCGCTCTGCTGATGATTCTCGATGACGAGTCCTTCGCGATGGAGGACGTTGACCTTGACGGTATAGGGATCGGGGTAGGATAGCGTGTCGGCAAAGATGCCGCGCGAAGGATGCAGGAAAGCAAAGGTATCACCTCCCTTGGAGAGTGAGCAGAGGCCCGTGCCGCCAGAAAGATGTCCTCGTGCCGCACACGAATAGCGCTGATTAGGCTTGGGCGCTTTGCCATAGGAGGGACAGTGACCGTAATTGATGTCGTAGAGTATGAGGCTATCTGCCGAGACCGTCATGATGAAACGGTCGGCACGGCAAAGTCCTTGAATGGTATTGGCGGCTGTGCATCGCTGCGAGGCGCGGGTCGTAGGGATGAGTTTGCGCAGACTGAGGTCGTGCCCAAGTTGCCAGCACTGAGAAACACCACCACCCGAGAGGACGATGACATCGTCGATGGCATGATTACTGGCCTTCTGCCAGGCACCAGGCGCAAAAGGATTGCCGCTGCGCGGGCAATAATAGGATGCCTTGTCGGTACTGTAATACCAATCACCATTGTAGGACCATGCACATCGCACCGGCAAGCCAAGATTGAACGTCTGCTCGATGATTTCCTCCCAAAGGCTCACGACGAGGAACCCGAAAGCAGTAGAGATAAACAGATGCCCTTCCTGCTGTCGAATACCATTGATGGTCTTGTCGGTGCCCTGCATGGGCGCATTGTAGAAATCGGGGATGGTCCATATGGAGCCGTCGGGATGGAAGACGTCGATGAGGCCGTCGGCATAGACCACAGCCATGCGATTAGCTTCCTCACTGTAGCAGATATCCACAATCCTGGTGCTGGAGAGGCCGTCTTCGCGGGTCAATTCCTTTTCGATAGCCCATCCCGAGACACTGGCACGCACAAGACTATTGCCCTTGAGAATGTAAAGATTGTCCCCCAAGCGACAAGCGCGGCTGTAGTTCTCCGTATAGGTAAATGCCTGCCATTCGCCAGCGATGGCGGCAAAGGGCAGGAGGAAGATAAGGAGCGCTAAAAGGGGGAGGGGACGCATTGTAGTTTTTTCTGTCTGATAGTGGCTATAGCTTTTTATAGTAACTATATTGACGATAGTAACTATAGATGCTATAGGGACTATTAATGGTTATAGGCTTCGATACACCTGGCTGACCTGCTTGGCGATGACATCCCAGTCGTATTTCTCCATATCGTAGGAACATTTCTCGTACGGCATATCGACGGTCTCCTGCAGTTTGGCGGTGAGCTCGAGCACGTCGTTGCAATGGAAGTAGTTGTTGCGGGGCAGACCGACCTCGAGATTGGCAGGGATGTCGCTTACGAGGATGGGAGCACCGTAGGACATTGCTTCGAGCAGTGCGATGGGCAAGCCTTCGTGTGAAGATGGGAGGACGTAGCAGCGGCAATGATTGAGGAGCGCATGCAGACGGCGACCTTTGATGAAGCCCGTGAGGATGACACCATTCTCCTTGGCCAGTTTGCGAAGCTTGATGGAATAGGAATCCTCGAAGTCTGAGTCACCAGCAATGACAAGCTTGTAGCCGTGGGAATCGATCTTCGAGAAAGCCTGGATGAGCTGGTGCAGGTTCTTTTCAGGGGCGAAACGGCACATGCCCAGGATGTACTTGCCATGCTCGATGCCAAGATGGCGGAAATAGCCGGGTTCGTTGATGTCTTCGGGAGTTGCCACGCCATTGTGAATGAGGTGCATCTTGCGCGAGATGCTGTACTTGCGGTTCACCATGTCGCGTATGCCCTGGCTGATGACGATGACGCGGTTGGCAAAGATGCAGCCCATGGCTTCGCCCAGACGGAGCATCAGCTTGGCCATCCATCCCCACTTGACGCGGTCGTAGTCCTGCCCGTGATGGGTGAAGACAACTTTCATGTGGAGCATACGGGCGAGAGGGGTGAGCAGTGCTGGACCGCAAGCGTGGATATGTACGATTTGCGCTTTCAGTTTCTTGGCGCGGATGATGGCCTTGAAGGTATGGATGATGGCTTCGAACGACTTCTTGCGTGGTGCATCGATGTCGATGAGCTTGACACCTTGCCAATGGGAAAGGTGGTCGTGGCAGTAACTGGAACGTCGTATGACGGTCACGTCATAGCCCTCTTCGACCAGACGGGGGAAGAGTTCTTCGCAATGCGTCTCGACACCACCCATGATGTTGGGGATGCCGCGCGTGCCGGTAACTACTATGCGATTCTTTTGTTTCTTCACGAGCGATTGGGGTTTAGATCGCCCTGGCGGGGATCTTGTCCGACGTCACACCACTTCTTGTCGAGACAGGCAGGCTTGCCCTGGAGCGAACGCAGCTTGTTGCGCAGTGCCCACTGGAGCGGATATTTGATGTACTTGTGCATCACCGGGCTGGCGGTACCCACCATCCAGCAGTTCTTGGCGCAGCAGCGTACCTTGCGGCGCACCTCCTGTGCCTCTTCGCTTTGCCAGATGGTCATGAAGTCAGCCTTGTGGATGTTGCCCATCGACTGCTTCCAGTATTTTTCTTCCAGACCATTGCAGGGATAGACTTCTCCCCAGGGATCGATGAAGAAGTTGGCAGAGCCTGCTTCACAAGGGAGCATGCGACGGCCTCCTTCGATGTAGTTGATCAGTCCCATGTTGAACCAGGCGCGGAACCAGGACTTCGGGCTGTTCTCCTTGAGTTGCAGGTTGACGAGCTTCTCGAAGTTGCTACAGACTTCCTCGCGGTTGGTGATCTGGTTGTCATCCTTGTGGAAGTAGTAGCTGTTGTGGAAGGCAGCGGTGGCGAACTCCATGCCCAGGCTGAGCGAGAGTTGGTAGAGCGACAACATATCGGCCGAATTGTTGTTCGAGACCGTACAGCCGAAGCCGATGTCCTTCAGTCCCATGTCCTTGAGGGTGAGCAGGGTGCGAAGACCACGGTCGAAACCGCCCTGATGGCCGCGCAGTTCGTCGTTCTTCTGGCTCAGTCCCTCGATGCTGATGCGGATGCCGATGTTGGGGAAGCGCTTGGCAAGATCAATCACCTTGTCCTCGAACCATCCGGATGTGGAGATGACGATACGCTTAGTATGACGATAACACTCCTCGACAATGTCGGGGAGGTCCTCGCGTATGAATGGTTCGCCGCCCGTCAAGTTGATGAACTTGAGTTGCGGTAAAGTCTTTAGGTCAGCAGCCTTGATTTCCTCCTCTTTGCGAGTGGGGTTCTTCCAGATGTTGCACATCACACAACGCATCGGGCATCGATAGGTCAGAATGATGCTGGCATCGGTGGGCTGCTGTATAGTGTTATCTTGCATAGAGCCCAAATCAGTGGTGTTTATAAATCTATAACGTATTATTACGAATATTATTGCCTAAAGGCAAAGATTTTTCGCTCAAAGCACCAAAAACTTGCATATTTTGCCCTTTTTACCTTCTGAATCGACTCCATGGATCATATAGATGCCCGGATCGATGCGCTGGCCGTCGCTGTCGCGGAGGTCCCAGGTGATGGACGAGCCGATGCTGCGGGTGCGCATGATGAGGTTGCCCGAGACGTCGGTGATGCTGACGTACGAATCGGCCATGAGGCCCATGATGCGCAGATCGCCGCTGTATTCTGGACGCACGGGATTGGGATAGCAATAGAGATTGCTGAAATCGGCTTCGCCTTGCCAGGCATCGGTCTGATAGGTGAGTATTCCGCTTTCGCACGAGATGTAGAGCACCGAAGTCTCCGGGTCGAAAGAGAGGGCGAGAATATCGTTGGAGAATAGCGGGGAGTTGCTGGTGTCGAAGTGCTCGATTTCGGTGATGCCATCGTCGCTGAGCAGGAAGAGTCCGCTGCCGAGCGTGCCTATCCACTTGCGGTTGAGGTTATCGACAGCGATGCAGGTGCACGATGCCGACTCCATCAGATAATCGGCAAGGTTGGTGCCGTCGTTGCGAGGCACCTTGACGCGGCGGATCTTGCCGTAGCCGGGATTCTTCTGCGCGTAGTCGAAGGTAGTATAGGGATCGTCGATGACGAGCGGGCCGATGCTGGTGAGCAACCAGATGGCACCGTTCTGGTCTTCGGCAATGTCGAAGAAGTAGTTGATGCTGGAGTATTGGTTGTTGTCCTGATCGACGAGGATGCTGAAATAGGCGCTCTGGTCGTCGGAGAGGTCGGCTGGAGTCGCATGGTCGTAGTACATTGCCACCTTGCTGCTCTGGTAGGGATAGTCGCAGAGGAGCCACTTCAGCTGATAGTTGTCGTGACGGGCCTGCAGGATTCGATGGATGTTGGAGGCAGCGGGGAACCCGGTAATGGGGTAACACGTCCACTTGCCTTGAGGGGAGAGGCTGCGGAACAGATGATCGGTGAATGGACAAGCCACCCACAGATAACCGTTCTCGTCGGGATAGACAGCCGTGATGCGGCTGGTAGCCTGGTCGGGATAGGCTTCGGGAGTGCTTTGCCCAATCCATTTGATAAGTGAATCGCCACGGAAATGGAAGATGCCTCGTTGGAGTGTGCTGATGTAGTAGCTATCGTCGTCGAGCGGATCGGCAGCGAAAGCCGTAATGCCCTGGAATACATCCAGACCGTCAGCTTTGCCTTGATTGATGACCTCGTGATAATTGCGGGTTGTCCATTGGCCATCGTCGGGATTGTAGATGGAGATGTCTCCCATGGTGCGTGCCATGGCACTGTAGTTGGTCAGACACATGCGCTTGGAATTGGTGGCGACGAATTTGCCGTTGCCAAGGAGACCCGAATAAAGAGCCGTGGAGCCTAATACTTCGGCTATTGTCACGCCATCGGCCAGCAGTTCATAGTCGAAGGGCGCCCACTTGTTGAAGGCAGTGAGTTGGAAAGAAAAGAGACCAATTGAGGCAGCCGATGTGAAGAACGTGTCGTCGGAGAGCGCACAGATGCTGATGCTGCGTTGGAGGTAATCGTCGTGGCAGACACTGATGTCGTAGGTCAACGGGTCGGCCATCGTAAATCCACTTCCTTGCATGAAGATGTATCGACCTGCCTGGATGAGCGACTGGTAGCATCCACGTGCTGAACTGCGCACCGTCTTTCCGTCGGCATCGAGCACGTTGACGTTCTTGTCGTTGGCAATCACCCAGCAATGCTCGGTACTGTCGGGCGTGAAGAATGTCAAGGCAGAAAGGATGGTGTCGGATTGCAGGGTGGTCCAGTTGGACTCCTGCTTGGCATTGTTCGCAGCAGGACAGCGCTGCAGGCCATGACCGCGTACCGAACGATACCAGGCATCCTTCCAATAGAAGGCGATGTTGCAGTTTGATGGCGTGGTGTAGGAATCGACGATGCTGTAGGATGACAGACTGACGCGATAGAAGCCGAATTCGGCAGCGACAATCATCTCGTCGCCACTGAAAGTCACGCCAAGGGGTTGCTTGTTGGCAGTCAGGCTCTTAGTCTGCAGATCCATGATGGAAATGGTGCTGCCATCGGCATCGATGATGTCGATGAGGCCATCGTTGTAGAGCAGGGCAAGATGCTGATGGTCGGGTGCTACTGCTATCTTCGAGATGGTGTTGCCGGTGAGCAGAGAGAGACGGGAGAGGCTGGTGAATTCGGTGAGCGTCGTATCGGTGACAAAGAGGTTGCCGTCGGTAAGGATATACAGGTTGTCGCCGAGGAGGGCGACCTGGTCGTAGGTGCCGACGTTGCGATAACTGTGCCAATCTCCGACCGATGCCATGACGGGTCGGGCCGACAAAAGGCAGACGATGAGTATGATTAGGAATTGAATCTTCGGTTTCATATTGTATAAACGAAAAAATCGTCAAAAAATTTTGTCCAATGCGAAAAACTTTGTATATTTGCCCCCGAAAAAGTCATTCGACGGATGAAACGCACACGTGAACTGCTAGTTTTGGCGCTGTGGTTGCTTGCCTCAAACCTTATGTATGCCGAACCACTGCACTTGCTTGGCATCGGCAATAGTTTTACTGAGAATATGCTACTGCTTCTGCCTTACCTGCTTCCTCATCAAGGAAGCGGGGAGTTGGACGTGGCCTATCTGTATCGTCCGGGAGCAACACTTGAGCAATATTGCGAGATGATGAAGAAGGACGAACGCGTGTGTTCGCTTTTTGAATTTGACGCTGAGACGGGACTATGGCAACAGACCCAGCATGTGCGGATTGACAGTGTGCTGGCCTTGAAAAAGTGGGATGTTATTACCGTTCAGCAGGCATCGGCGGTTTCGGGCATGTATAATACCATCAAACCCAATCTTGAGGAGGTGTTGGATAGGATTGAACATTATCAACCTGATGCACAGATTGCTTGGCATATGACCTGGAGTTATAGCCATAATTCCACAAATCCCCTCTTCAAGAATTATGATTACTCTCAATTGAAGATGGACTATGCCATCGAGCAGACGACGATGGAACTGAAGTCGGACTTTGCGGATAGGATTGATATGATTATCCCGAGTCAGCAGTTGATCAAGAAGCTTCGTGCTTCGGAAGTAAATGACAGCCTTGACCTGACACGCGATGGGTATCATCTGTCGTTATTTGCAGCCGAGGCGGTCAGCGACCTTGTCTATGAGATGCTGTTGGCACCGAGATTGGGCGTCCCGATTACAGAGAACTCACGCGGAGCCCTCGGGGATACAATTCATTCGGCATCGGATTTCGAATATATCAAGCAAGTGGCATACGACGTTTGTCATGACACCTTGATTTGGGAGCAACTCTCTGAAAACATTGTTTATAAAACAGAATTTTATTCTCCCACAGGTTTGAAATTGAAACAACCCGTTTATCGTCGGCCCACAATTCGCAGGAATTACTATCTCTCGGGCGACATTAAAAACGAGCGCATCATTTTGCTCGGAGAATAACCTAATACGCACGCAATTCCCATCGACGATTTCCCCGTTCAAGTATCATCCTGCTGCCATCGAGACGCAGGATTTGGAAACGCACGTCTGCATAGTCATCTTCGATGAGAAAACGCTTTGATATAAATTCCCGCATCGTGTTGCCCGTGCTATCCATCGGAAGATATTTGATGAAGAGACTATCGCCCTCTTGACGAGCGAGACCGTGCAGGTCGAGGGTGCGGTGTTCTTCTTCGTAGAGCACATGAGCTACATGAACCTTCGACTGGAAGTCGTAGAATAGGTCGGTGGGCGTGGCGATGCTGTCGGGTGTCTGGATAGAGGTGATTTGCCAGCGCCCGAAGATATCTCCGATGTAATCACCGACGTCGCAGGAGGGCAGAGAAAAGGAGTAAAAGAGTAGTAAAAGGGGAGTAAAAAGGTAGTAAAAGGGACGATACTTATGCCTTGACCAGTTGGAATAACAGAACAAACGTCCCTTCAAGTCCCTTAGAATCCCTTCAAATCCCTTAGAATCCCTAAAAAACTTATAGAATCTTTCCATGATAGGAGATGCTGAAGTTGAAACTTTGATTATTGCCGAGAAGGTCGCCGTGATCCATGGCATAAGCCACCTTGGCAGACCAAGGGCCAAGGCTTGTGTTCAGTTCGACCATTGTGCAGAATGCGTCGCGAATCGTGGAAGAGGGGACGAAGGAGGTGCCCCAGGATTGGCGATAGCTGGTGAGGATGCGGTAGCCGAGGGCAGGTTTTCTGGAGAATCTAGGGTCTCTAGATAATCTAGATAGTCTAGGAAATCTAGAGAGATTTGCTCTGAGCAGCGACCCTTCTACCCCGAGATGCCAGGCGCGGATGCGATTGTCGGTGAAGCGCAAATAGCCATCGGCATTATAGACGGGCGACTTTATCATCGGGGTGCCCAAGGCAAGACCGTAGTAGCAATGGCCAGCATAGTAGTAATTATTGTAGTAGTCGTCGGCACCTGGTGCACGACCTTCGCCAAAGCCTTCGCCAAAACTTTCGGCCCAATCTTCGCGGTCCCAATGGATGGGGCCGCTTTGATTGCTGGTCTGCAGATATTCGAAGACGAAGCCCTGGATCCATGCATCGTGCTGCTGGTTGTGGTATTCGATGCCCCAGAGTCCGTCCATACCATTGAACTTGGCGATGCTGGAACCATCCTCGAAGAGATTTTCGAAGACGAGTCCTACACGTTTCTGTTTGCTGTCAGAACCTCCCCATTGATAATCGAGTCGGAAACACTCGTCGCCCAGATGACTGCCGTAGAAGAAGACCTGGTCGCCTGAAGGGGAGTTGCCGTCGCCTCCTGATATGAAGAAAGCCTTGAAGAAATCCTTCAGATGGGGACTGAAGGATTGTGTTTCCCCAGTGAAACTGCTATTGTAGGATTCGCCGCCGAAATAGGAGGCATGGTCGAAGCCCACGTAAAAGACGATGGGTTTGTCGGGGTTGGTGCGAAGATGCAGTTTCTTCTGATGAAACCACACGTCGGTGGTGAGGAATGATTCGGCCTGTCCGCTTTTGCCAACGCGATAGATGGCGTAACGGTCACGCTTATAGTCATCGTCGAAGAGTTTGCCAAAGCTTCCTTCCGCATAGAACTGGAGCCATCCTCTGGTGCCTGGGATAGTGACGAAGTCAGGTGTTATGAGATAGACGCTGGGGATAGGACGGCTGTTTCCACTCCAGATGGTGCTGCCACTGCTAAGACGAATGTCGCGCAGTACGGGGGAAAACTCCTTGGCACCGAATCCAAGGGAAATCCACGAGTAGGTAGCTTGACCGTAAAACTGCTGAATGAAAAAGTTATTATAGGCATGACTCTGGGCTTCAATGTCTAAACTAGTCTCAATGTCCCATTTCCCTTTTGAGTGATTGTATTGCAATGCTGCACGCACATATCCCGTGTTGCTATTGGTGCTGAGTATTCCATGGCGGTTGGCTGTGAGGTAATAGGCAGTATAATCGCCTGTACCCACAGCTCCTTCCGCCGTGAGCGTATAATGGAGATTGTTTCCTTGATGAAGGTTGTCCTTCTGAATGGAGCCATCGTCTGCCAGCGAAAGAACTGGCAGCATCATCAAGAGGAGAATCATCTTATACCTAAACTTATATGTCATTTTCAGATTATTCTATTAGACTTTTGATGAGTTTTCCAATAGCCTCGATATCACGTTCTGCGGAAAAACGCTCCTGAAACAGTTCCTTTTCTCGAAGTGAGAATTGTTGATAAAGTTCTGTGTCAGTATAAAGGGTTTTGAGTGCTTGAAGGAGCTCTTCTTTTGTGTTCTCGATAGCAAAGCCTATCTCCGACGGAATAAAATAGTCCAAAATAGCATTCGACCGAGTGATGATGACAGGCTTTCCTTCCATCATTGCTTGCAGAAGGACGAGTTGACCTGAACTCGTCTCTTTGTCCAAGAGGGGAATCACAACACAATAGCAGTTCTTCATCCAGAGAGGAAGTTCTGCATGGATGTCCCTGTGGACGCGAATCCGCGGATTGCGTGGCTCCAGATTCAAGGTGTCGCAAATTATCTCTACATTGTAATCTGTGACATCCTCGAGTGCATCGATCAGAAAAGGATAATTTCGATTGCTGCGTCCTACCGAGAGTACGTATTTGCGCTGTTGCATGGCTTCATCTATCGGAGCATCAAAGTTGCCGCCTAATCCAAGTGGGATAAAGACAAGTCGACTGGGATCGATTCCCAATAATTGGGGATATGTTTCAAGCTCGCGACTGCTGCGAACGACGTATTTGTCGATATAGTCGGAAGTTGCAATATAATGCATGAACTTTTGATAGATCCATCCAATCCACCCTTTTTTGGGCTTGTAGATGTAGGCGATGACAACCATCTTAAAACTCTTCCTGACGTGGAACAAACGACAGTAGAAGGCGAGAATCAAGCCATAAAACTGCTGGTTCGCGACAATGAAGTTGTAATGGTTACGTTTCAGAAACACGATAAATGGAAACAGAAAATAGCACATGATGTTGCGCAATTTGCTGTCGCCATTACCAGTTGACATGCTTTCGACCTCGAAATCAAGCGTGGAGTATTTCGAGATGCCCCGGCGAAATTCCCAATCATCGGACTCGACAGTATGAGTCAAAATGACGTTACGTCTATTATCTGCCTTGCTGGAGCTCATATTTCTGTTCACCAATTATAATAATTATTTATTCTATTCTGCCCTGAGGAAAGAAATCAGGCGGGAAGGCTCGTGCAACTCGTTATATTTCGCAATATCCTTCTCGACGAAATATTTGCCTCCCGTCACATTTCCCTTAATAATTCTGGTCATCAGTTCTGCCAATGCTTCAGGGGTATTGGGGTGGTAGAGATGGCCGAAACTCGGAAATTGGTCAATCATTTGACTGAAATAGGGAATGTCGGACATCAGGGCTGGACAGCGGAAGTAGATGACCACTTCGAGCACGCCGCTCTGATAGATTTCCGTGTATGGCAGAAGGACGTATTGACAGGTGCTGAACAGATGATTGAGTTCGCTGTCGGTGATGTAGCGCAGGATGGTTCTTACGAAAGGAGGCTGCTCGGTTTCGTCGATGAAATGCTCCTTGTCCATTCCTGCGATGATGATATTGCCGGCGAAATCCTTTTGCTTCAGAATGTCGATGGCCTTCTGGAGGATTGTGATTCCCTTGGTCTGACGCAGTTGTCCGAAGAACAGAAAATTGACCTTGTCTGATTTCACAGCATCCTTTATTTCAGGAGCCACTTCGTGCGGATTGATCTTTTTGGAGAACTCGTAACTGAAGTGTGGGTAATAGATGGCGCGTCCCTGATAGCCAAAATCGTGGAGCGTCTGAAGTGCATCTTCGCTATGGCAGATGATGGTAGGAATGCGCTTCTGATAGAAGGCAATCTTCTGAGCCTTTCGTGCATCTTCACCATTTGTCCCCGTAATCTCGAAGATGTCGTGGACGATGACAAAGAGGTTCTTTCGGCCAATGATGCGGATAAAGAACTGGTCGATCAAGCGCAGGCCAAAGGACTGATAGACGTAGGTGCCGTTGTGGAATAGACGAAAGAGTGCGAAGACGAAAAGAGCCCAGGCGAACTTCACCATCATGAGGAGTTTGCCACCGTGGTAGAAGTTCGGAAAGAGTGCCTTCTGACGGCCATCGGTTGAGGTATAGTTGGAGAGCACGCGAACGGCTACACCCTTTGCCTGGAGCGTATTGCTGAACGACTGGTCGTAGAGATGCATGCCAGTCTCGGTGCCTATAGTGTCGACCAAATAAATCATAAACGGAATATTGAGCGTGCCTGATAAAGGGCATGTAGATAATAGTTGAAGATGGCAGGAAGTGCAGAAATGCCAAGTTCTTGTAAGCAGAACTTGAGAAACTGCGTTACGGCCTTGAGTTTCTGCTTTTGAACGGAGCTGCTGCGATTGGGGGTGATGTTGGCTTCGCTCTTTCGCCAATAGACGCGGGCGTCGGGAATAGTGAGGATGCCGGACGGCTTGCCCATCGTGTACCACGTTGCGTCATCGCTGCACCAAGCCAGTGGATAGCGGACGAATCCGCCCTGTTGCTCGAAGGTCTTTCGATTGACGATATACTCCACCACGAAACTGTTGACCTTGTAGGTAAGACGTTGTTTCAAGAAGTCACTCGCCGAGAGCCATTCGTCGAAGTCCTTTTTGATGAATCGCTTGTCGGTTGTGGTTTTGCCTACGCTGTCGATGACAGTGACGTTGAAATGGAAGAGTCGCTGGTCGGGATGCAGTTGTAACATGCGATAGAAACTTTCTACGCAGTTGTTGTCCATCTGGTCGTCGTCACTGAACAACCACAACCACTCCTCGTCTTGAGCCAGGGCTACGCAGCGTTCCCATTGTCCAATCAGATCTTTTGCTCCCAGATTGCTGTCGAAGCGCGTGTAATGCAGATCCATCTTTTTTGTGAACGGCATCACAATGTCAGACAGAGGGTGGGGGCTGCAGTCATCACCGACATAAGCCGTAAAATCCTGGCACGTCTGGGCCGCAAGACATTCGAGGGCTTCCTTGAGGAAGTCCGGCTTATAGACGGGTATGATGATGGCCAGGCGGGACATTATTTATTATTATATGTGTCGATGATGTCGTTGTAAATCTCGTGGAGGCGCAGGGCGATGGATGCTCCATCGTGACGCTGATGGGCCATTGCCTTTTCCTGTGCCGAGAGGTGACGCTGGAGTTCAACATCGTTCGAAAGACGAATGAGGCAGGATGCCAACGCTTCGGGGTCGTCGTAGGGGACGAAGAGGCCGGTCTGGCCTTCTGTAACCAATTGCGGGATACCGCCCACAGGAGTAGTCACAACCGGACAGCCCATCAATTGCGCTTCGCAAAGGCTATTCGGGGAATTATCGATTATTGCGGTGTGGACGTATGCTGTACTGCAGGAGAGGAGTTCGACGATGTCATGGGCATCAATGAGGCCAAGCAGATCGACGTTGACCTCTTCGTGATGAATGCCGGTGTAGCATTCGAACTTGTGGAAGATTTCCTTTCTTCCAGCCACCTTCCAAACGAAATCCACACCTCGTTGCTTGAGCAGTCGGGCAGTTTTGAGGATAAACCCATTTCCCTTGAGTTCGCTTGCACTGCTGATGGTGACAAGTTGCATTCTCCCTTCTTGTGGCTGCCAATGCTTTGAAGCATTCACAATCACGCTTCGGATGGCCTCTTCGCAATGATAATAGTTGGCTCCTGGGGAATATTGCTCGACGAGTTGCTTGTCCCAGTCTGTACGCCCCAGATAGAAGCGATTCTGCTTCATAATCTGCACTTCACGTTGTACAGACAGATGCTCGAAATGGTGGCGGACCAGGGTCTTGAGCATGCGGAAAGGATTGTAATGAAGGAACCGGAAAAGTTGGCTGTCCGATTCCACTTTTCGCCATTCCTTCAGATAGCTTCCCCAATGACCTTGCATATGGATTACGACAGGAACCTTCACCTCTGAAGAGACAAGTCCGAAAGGCCATTCTGAGCCGAAGCAGCAGATGAGGTCGGGACGAACATCCTTGATGACAGCCAATACGGAGGGACGAATAGCTCTCCATTCGGCATTTGGATCGTGGAGAGCTTTGGCAATCTTTCCACGTAGTCCGGGATACTCCGGTTTCATAGCATAGCAGGTCACTCCGTCCACGATGCGCTTGTCCGATTGGTTGGCCTGATAGGCTATCGATAGGGAGATGTCGGGACAGAATTGCCTGATCAGTGCCGCCTGGGCATTGATCCAGCAACCTTCGCGCGTGTCGCCTGTTGCTACGGGAGTTATCGAGAACCAGAGTACCTTCATTGTTCGGGCTGGTCGGTGTATTTGAGGATACGGGCGGGATTGCCTGCAACTATGGCGTTGGCAGGAACGTCTTTGGTTACGACGGCTCCTGCTCCGATGATGGCTCCATCGCCGATGGTAATGCCGCCGATGACGATGGCACCGCAGCCGACCTTGACATTGTCGCCAATCTTGGGAAGCAGGTCGGAGGGATGCTGATGGCCGATGGTCACATTCTGCCAGATTTCGAAGTTTCGTCCTATGCATCGAGCACCGATGCGGGTGCTGTGTCCGTGATGAATGATGAAGCCTTCTCCAATTTCCGGACAATTGATGGTGCATGCGTACTGGGCAGGAATGAGCCAGGAAACGAGCTTGGATGTCTCGCCAAGACGATAATAAACCATCGTGCGATATTCCCTTTGACGATAAAGCTCAATCTGAGAGTCGAGGGTATGAGCTCGAGCAGGGAAAAGATTATCCAGCCAATTGCGTTCCTCAGCCATAAAAAAGGCGTGACGGGGATGGATCCTCAAAAGCAACCACAGCGGGAAGTAATAGAGCATCCATACGATATTGCGCAGCATAAAATAGATCTTCTTCATCGTTTTCAGATTGTGAAATCAGTGAATACATAGGGAATAACCACATTACCCAAGGGGTCAATCCATTGGGCCAACAGCATCTTGAAGGCTCGCATAATGGAGTAGGCTGTGAAAAGCATGAGGAAGCCATAGTCAATCCACTTGTGTTTCTGAAGTGCAACAACGTTGGGAACTACAAACAGACAGAGGAGGGACAGATAAAGGAAGAGGCGGCTCCAGATGATGTTGTCGTTGAAGAGATTGTTCAGAATCACAGAAAGGAAGAAAAGAATTACCCATTGTGACTTGATGAACTTTTCGTTTGCCCGTAAAATGATGTATAGCCCTAGGAGCGTAAATGGCCACATGTTCGAGTTGACCAAGGAGACTTCGACATCGCCATGGCCGAAGGTGGCGTAACCACCATATTTGGCCAAATAACTTTCCGAGGAACGTCCGAAGACGCTGAAGATTGCAGCCACGATATCTTGCACTGAGATGAAGTTCTGCACACCGAACGCATAACTGCCGACAAGAATCAAGGCCCATATCCATCGTTTGAAAGTCATGAAACGTGCCACGAAAAGCACGGGAAGCATGGCCCAGGTCGAACCGTGGATAAAGGCGGCGATGACGAACAAGATGGCAGCAAGGCCCAAATTTCGATCAGGAATGACTTCGTCCCGCTTTTCGGGGGTAATCTCTTCGCCATTTTCCTTGAGTTCCAATAGTCTCAATTCGTCCTTCTGTGGACCGAGGTAGTAGAAGACCGTCATCAGGAACAAGCCTTCGGCGAGCGTCTGACGCACGGCACTCAGATAATGGAAAAGGAAGATGGTGGCAGTGCCATAAGTGGCAAAGATGACCATCGAATAGACAGGCATAGCGGAATTGCGACGCGTGACATAGCCGATACCTCCTAATCCGACGAGGGCGGTGAGCAGGAGAAACAGAGTACCATTGTCGAACAGCAGATAATGCGTCAGATAGAGATACATCAGAAAGCCGGGGTCGGTATCACCTTTCTCGCCATAGCCCTGTTCAGGATGATGGAATGAACTGAGATAATTGGCCGTGTCGGAGCCAACGGATGCATCGCGAAGACCGACAAAGATCAGAAGGGCAATCCATGTCAACCAGAAAAGATAGTTGTTCAACCTTTCCTTGCCATAGAACAACATGCTGATTGCCATCAGACCGACAGCAATAGCATAGATGATGATATATGGAAGAAAAGCACTAATGAACATATCTCGTCAGATTCAGTGTTTCAGATGCATTTTTTTCAAAAGGATGTCACGTTCGCCTTGATTGAGACCCAACCACATGACTATGAGGGCAGACCAAATCAGGCAGATAAAGACATTGATAAACATGATGCCGTAGTCGCTGCCTGGCAATATCCAGCGTTTGAGCATCACCATCGGGACGAAGGTCAGCAGGGTCACGGGGATACACTTGGCGTAGATTACGCGGAAGAAATCCAGATGATAGCCGTCGAGGGTTCGGGATGCTATCACGGTCTTGATGATGAGCATCAATGTCGTCATGGCAATGGCTGAAAGATAGCAGCAATAGGCGGGGAATCCCAGGCGATAGAGCAGATAAGTGAGCGGGAAGGTAATCATCAGCGTCAATGCCGAAAGTATCTGGAACCATTTGATTTTCCCCGAAGCCAAAACAGTGGTGTCGAGTGTATAGGTCAGCGATAGGATGAGGCTGCTGATGAGTGAAAGGCGCACGAATGTGACGGACCACTCAGGATATTCGCCCAGCCAGAGTCGAAGAATGGTAGGTGTCTCGATGATGAGGGGCAAGGCAAAGAACAGGAATAGGAAATAACCGAACTTTGCACCGCTGCGCACGAGTTTCACTGTGTATTCCTTATCGCCTGCTGCATAGGACTTGGTGATTTGCGGATTGAAGGCTATGACGATTTGGCGAGCGAAGTTAGTTACATTGCTTTCCACCTGAATTGCGATGCCACGCGCTGCACTGACAGCCAGCGCAAAGAAGGCATTGATGAGCAGGGTGATGCATTGCTTGCTTACGATGTCGGCACCAAAACCAAAGATGTTCCAGCCCATAAACTGCGACATCTCTTTTGTCTGTGCTCGGTCCAGACTCCATTCGTAGGAGCAATGGGGAAATTTAACATGACAGTAGATTCCGTAAGTGATGCGGACCACAATAGCGGCTATGACAATGAAGATTGCATACCAGACAAGGTAGTCAAAACCATTGGGAAGTGTAGGGAGGATTAGAACTCCTGCCAGTTTGAGCAGCACTTCTGCAATGCTGATCCATGCCCAGGCATCCATGTGCTCGTAGGCAATGATGAGCGAGGTGTAGGGGATGCTGATGAATTGGAAGAGCATTGCAATCAGAGAGCAGTGGAAGACTATTTGTGCAGCACCGATGCGTTCGACAGGAATGACCATCTTCTCGTTGATGTACCATAATCCGATGGCCTCACATAGAATAACTACCAGTACTGCCATGATGAGATGCAGGCTCAGTGCCGTGCTGAACGTTCGACGGATATCGGCTTCGTTGCCACGTCCTATCTCGTAGGTAATAAATCGCTGGGAGGCAAGAGTCAGCGTGCTGGTGATGATGGTGAATGTGGCTACGAAGTTGCCGATGATGGAGTAGATGGCAAAGTCATCAACACCGAGCACTCGCAGGATGACACGGGAAGTGTAAAGGTTAATAACCAACATAAGCGCCGTACGCAGGTACAGCGCTATTGTGTTGCGGGTCAATAACCCGTTGTTATGATTCTTTTCTTCTGAGTTCATGTGCGAAATCCTTGGTCCATCGCAAGTATTTGCGCCCGTAGAGAATCCAAAGAGAACCAAACACGAAGCCGAGGAACAACCATATAATCACCACCATCTTTCGCGATCCATTGGCAGTCAGAGGGAACGTAGGAGGCGTAAGCAGGGCGTAGGATGGCTTCTTTTCTATCAGGCTCTGTTCGGCAAGGTAACGTTGCTGGGTTACCTGCTGAAGGGCCTGGTAAGCGAGTGTCATCTCAGCATCCAGACGATCCTTCTCGGCGGTGATTGCATAGTTGTTGGCCGAACGATTCTGGTTGAGGAAGTCGGCATAGTTCTTTTGTCGCTTTTCGTATTCCTGTCGGCGTTCGGCTTCAAGTGCATTGAGGTCGGCAAGCTCTGCCTTGGCTTTAGCACTCTTGTAGTCGTAAAGACTGGCCTGCAGGCAGTCGATGGCGTTGTCGGCCATCATGGTTGCAACCATCGGGTCCTGACATGTGGTCGAGATGGTGATGATGCCCGTCTTCATGTTCTGTCCGCACTTGATGTTGCGGGCCAGCCCCTTCAACCTGCCAAATTCCTTTTCTCCAAGCAGAATATAACGCGGTGGCTCTTTCCCGTCATCAGATTGATTGTCGAAAGAAGGTTTCTTACGCCTTGTGATGAAGTCCTTGAACTTGTGGAGTGCTTCGATGGTCTTGACGGTCCAAGGAACATATTCTGTCTTGAGATAATCGTGAAGCGTCACCATAGTCGTGTCCTCGAGTGTATGGACTTTGGTAGCCATCATCGCCTGCAGGAAGGGGATGGATTCGGCGATGTCGGGGAACATCGAGGGGTCCATGGCATCGACATTGCCACCCTCCACATTGCCAAGACTTACACCCATCATCGAAGCGATACTGGCTAAACCCGTGGAAGAGGATTGCTCGGGTACGATAGCCGTCGTTACGGTATATTCCTTGGGATTTGTGAGCGCAAAGATCACGCCGAGGACTATAGCGATGCCACACCACCAGTAGAGTGTCCTGCGGTTTTGCCAAAGTTGCTTGACAATGGCCTTGAGATTGAATTTCCTTTTGGTAGCCATCGTTTCAATTATTTTAGGATGTTGGCAATCGAAGCAACCATGGTTGCCAATGATGCTGAGGCCGTTGCGACTGACATAGTCTGCTGGATGTTCCAGTTGCTTTGTTCCTTCATTGGGATAATGAGTTCACAACCTGGCTCGACGGCATGCTTGCTGTTGCGACGTGCTCTCTTCACCTGCCCGTTCATACAGACTACATAGGCACGACGTTTCTTGGCGCGGTTGCCGAATCCACCAGCCTGCTCGATGTAATATTTCACGGGCTTGTTGTCCACGTAGCTGACCGTGTTGGGGTGCATGACGGCTCCGCTGATCTTCACCGTATTGGTATATTCGGGTACTTCGATGATATCACCTTCACGAAGCACCACATCGGCTTGTGAACCCGGATTCTTGATGGCCTTTTCGAGGTCGATGCCCACTGAATACGTGTTGCTGATGTCGAGCATGGCTTCGGAGATGGAGTCCTTGGAGTTGCGCGACATCTTGATGACGCTCTTCTGGCGCTCCTTCTCTTCGTCATTCATCATACGGGTCAAACGTGCACCCTTGACGAAGCCGAAACTCGTGATGCCACCGGCCTGTTCGATGATTTCGGAGAGACGCTGGGACTTGTGGGTCAGTGCATATTCACCAGGGAAGAGTACTTCGCCGGTCACCATAAC
This sequence comes from Bacteroidales bacterium, assembly GCA_017519885.1. GTDB lineage: Bacteria > Bacteroidota > Bacteroidia > Bacteroidales > UBA3663 > Liminaster. Next base: position 29,870 of record JAFWRO010000063.1, read on the forward strand.
GTTGGTCTGCTTGCGATAGACGGGAGACTGGCGGATATAGACTTCGTCGTAGGGACTGAGCGTGAAGGTGGGGTCGCCATCGATGATAAATCCGTCCTTGATGGCAAAGCGGAAAGTTTCGCTGACGCGAGCTGTCTCGGCCTCACTCTTGGGGTCCTTGAGGCGGCGTGATACATCGACGCGCTGGGTGGAAGCTGATTCAAGGAGACCACCAGCCTGAATGATGAGATCTTCGATGGTCATGTTCTTGGCATATAAATAGTCGCCAGGACGTGCCACCTCACCATGGATGGTTACGGTTCCCATATCATTCAGGTCGTAGTGACTGGGGATGTAGAGGATGTCGTTCTTCTGAAGCACGATGTCGCTGATGGTTCCATCCATGATGTCCTTGACGTCAACCGAAAGGACAGAGCGTGTCAAGTCCTCGTTTTCGCGCTGCAATACGGCACGATTGGTGAAAGCATCGCCGGTGAGTCCATCAGCGGCAATGATAAGTTGTTTCACTGTGTTGATGGTTCCCAACTGATAAGGACCGGGACGATAGACGGCGCCCTTGATTTCGACTCGGTTGGAGTAGCGTTCCAGGATAGGCTCAATCTCGATGGCATCTCCATCCATGGTGGGGAAGGTACCGAACTCGTCCTTGCGAACGGTGCAGATCTCGTTCTCGTTGCCGTTCTGGCGTTGGATACGGATGCTGCGCGTGTAAGCCTTGTTGCTGAGGCCACCTGCATAAGCAAAGAGGTCCTTCACCGTCTCGCCGTTCTTCATTTCGTAGCGCATCGGGCGCTTGACGGTACCGGTGAGCTCGACGAGCTGCTCGTAGGCGGGAACAACGATGACATCGCCTTCCTCGAGGGTGACATCGCCCTTGGAACGACCATTCATGATGAAGTCATAGACGTCGAGGACTGCTACATTGCGGCCTCCACGATTAAGCATGATCTTGCGAAGTGAGCCTATATCGCTGACACCACCCGCACTGTAAAGCGCATGGAAAACGGTGGCAAAGGCGCTCAAGGAGTAGGAGCCTGGATACTTCACCTCGCCCATGACGTGAACCTGGATTGTACGTGATTGCCCGAGGGAGAGTTCCATGTCGTTTACGCCATCTGCCTGGTCGAGGCCGGCATAGATGCGCGATAGTTGACGCCGCAGGTAGCGCTTGGCTTCCGAAATGGTCTTGCCCGAAAGGTTCACCAGGCCAAGGCTCTCGATGCTGATGGTTCCATCGGGAGAAATCTCCTCACGAATAGTGGCAGCATTGTCGCCCCAGATGTCGATGATGACCTCATCGCCTGCACCAAGCACGTAGTTCTTGGGGGTGGCGAGGTTCATCGAGGGCTCGAAGGTGAGTTCCTCCGAATCGAAGATGTTGCGACCGAAGACGGGGAGTTCTTCCTCCTCAACGGGCAGCATCATTTCTTCTTCACCCCAGAAGGTCTCGGCCAGCTGATCGCCGGTCTGGCTCTCGAGTTCTTCGGCCGTGGTGAGTCTGTTACCGGTGTTGCGGCCTGTATTGACATAACCGCCGTCATAGGTTGAAGCACCAATGACGCCTGTGGTCGTAGAGGTTCTGTTGTTTGTGGAGCGACTACCAACGCGGTTTTGAGCGCGAGTGCTGCGAGAAGTCGAAGTGCGGGTCGTGTTTGTGCTTGTTCCACTCCTTCGGGTGGAGGTGCGGCTTCGCGAGTTTGCATTGCCTTCGAAGTCAAAGTCCCGTCCCATGTAGGTGCTCTCGTCGGTGTAACTTACCCTGCGACGTGACGTCTGCTTAGTGGTGGCTGCTTCGTTGGTGCCCAAAGTGCCTGCTTCGCTGCTTTCCTCGTAGAGCTTCTTTACGCGATAGGCTTGTTCCTCGGTCACACCGCGACGGGCGAGTTCCAAAGCGATGGTGCGCTGGTCCTTGCCTGCCTTCAAAGCGGTTACGACATAGTCGAGAACTTGCTGGTCGGTCATCGTCGAGCCTTGTGCCAGGACATCAAGACCGCCAAGCATCAGGAGACCACCGAGGAGAAGTGTGTATAGACGTCTGTATTTCATATCATCTTTTGTTTGCCCGTTTTGCTGGTTGGCAAGGACAGAATGTTATAAGGATTACTTAGTTATAACGTGTTTTGGTCGTCTTTATTGTGTGCGCGCGTAAAAAAGTGTGAGCCTTTATAGAATTTTGCAAGGATTGCACCTGCTATGTTGTGCCAAACACTAAAAATAGCACCCGGAACGGGAGCCAAAGCCATTGAGGCAAAATGCTGGGTGGCAAGACTGCATGCAAGTCCGGAATTCTGCATGCCGACTTCGATGCTGATGGCAGTACGTTTGGGATGTGATAGTTTCATTATCCTGCCCAGCAGATATCCCAAAGCAAATCCGAAGAGATTGTGAAGAATGACAACGAGGATGATGATGAATCCACAGGTCTTCAGATTGGTGGAATTTGCTGAAACGACAGCAGCTACGATCGCAGCGATGGCAAGAGTCGAGAAAGCTGGCAAATACTTGCTTGCTTGGGCAGTGGCAACCGGGAAGAATCGTTTGAAGATAAGACCCAATGCGATGGGGAGAATCACTACCTGGACGATGCTCATGAACATTGCGATAGGATTGACATCGACCGTCGTGCCGACAAATAGCCAGGTGAGGAAGGGTGTCATGACGGGAGCAAGGATGGTGGAAACACCAGTCATACCTACACTCAAGGCAAGATCACCTCCGGCAAGGTAGGTGATGACGTTGCTGGCAGTTCCACCGGGACAGCAGCCCACAAGTACTACACCGACTGCCAATTCAGGCGGCAATTGAAAGGTTTTGGCCAGAGTCCAGGCCAACAGCGGCATGATGGTGAATTGTGCAATGCATCCGATGATGACATCCTTGGGCCGGGAAAAGACAATCTTGAAATCTTGAAGATTGAGCGTAAGGCCCATGCCGAACATCACTACGCCCAGCAGATAACTGATCCACGCAGTCTTGATGATGCCGAATACTTCGGGCCATAGGATGGATCCTGCGGCTACGACGAGCACAATCAGCGCCATCCAGCGGCTTATGAAATCTACTATCTTCATCCTTCTACCACTGGGAAGTTGTTGATATCATGACCGATGGGTGAACCAAGCCAAAGCGGGATACCATAGGGCTCGACAATCATCTTGAAGTTGTCCCATAATTTGACAGGCATCAGTGGATCTTCTTCACAACCTGTAAACGACCCGCAAATGAGGCCCTTGACCTGGTTGAGGATGCCGCAAAGACGAAGTTGTTGCATCATGCGGTCGATCTTGTAGGGCGTCTCGGCAATGTCCTCGATAAAGAGTATCTTATCGCGATAATCAAAGTCGTAGGGTGTGCCGTGGAGGCCGGAGAGCACGGCAAGATTTCCGCCCACGAACGGAACGGGATGTGCCATCAGTTCGTCGAGCAGTTCTTCGGTCGCTTCGGGATTGAGGTCCTCATTGCTCCAACCCTGATGGGGAGCGACGAAGAGACGAGCTTTCTTCATGAAAAGCAGATTGTGCTTGGGAGGCCAACTGCGATGAGCTGAATAATATTCCAAGAGTTCACGTAGGGTCTGCGAAGTGCGATGACCGAATTCGTTGGCAAGATGCTTCATCATTGGGGCATGGAGACTGCGAACGCCAGCGTGCTGCCAAAGGGCATGGAGTGCCGTGATGTCGCTATATCCGATGATCGGTTTGCCTGCTCGGCTGATGAGTTCGATGGGAATCATGTCGAGAATCTGCATACAGCCGTAGCCGCCACGCGAACACCAGATGATGTCCACGTCCTTGTCCTCGAGTGCATCGAGGAGGTCCTGGGCACGTTCTTGAGGAGTGCCGGAGAAACGACCGTAGCTGCCTTTTGCGTGGGCAGCTACCGTAACCTTGTGGCCCCATGACTTGAGCGTCTGGGCACCATTGTCTATAAGGCGAGGCTTGATGGAGCCTGCTGGAGAAACAATTCGAATGTGCATAGTGTTATTATAATCTTGTAGTCACGGCACGCAGCATCTCTTCCTTCCAGGGCTTGAAGTCGCCTTCAAGGATGTGCTTGCGGGCTTCGCCGACGAGCCAGAGATAGAATGCGAGGTTGTGAATGGATGCAATTTGAAGGGCGAGGTACTCTTCGGCGTGGAAGAGATGACGGACGTATGCCTTCGAATACACCTGATCGACGAAAGACGGACCATCTTCCTGCAAAAGGGAGAAGTCGTGTGCCCACTTGGCATTCTTGATGTTGATGATGCCATGGCTGGTGAAGAGCATACCATTGCGTCCGTTGCGTGTCGGCATTACGCAGTCGAACATATCGACGCCACGCTCAATGCCCTCAAGAAGGTTGGCAGGAGTGCCAACGCCCATCAGGTAACGTGGACGATTCTGGGGCAGAATCTCGTTGACAACCTCGATCATCTCGTACATCTTCTCGACAGGTTCACCCACGGCAAGTCCGCCGATGGCATTGCCTTCGACATCCATGGCAGCAATCTTCTCGGCAGCACGACGGCGCAATTCGGGATAAGTGCAACCTTGAACGATGGGGAAGAGGGCCTGATGATAACCGTAAGGGCCGTTGCCTTGTTCGTCTTCGGTCTCCTTGTAGCGTTTGTAGCAACGGTCGAGCCAACGCTCGGTGAGACCTAAGGACTTCTCGGCATACTGGAAGTCGGATTGTCCGGGAGGACATTCGTCGAAAGCCATCATGATGTCGGCCCCGATGGTGCGCTCGATGTCCATCACGCGTTCGGGAGTAAACAGATGCTTTGAGCCATCGATGTGGCTGCGGAACATGACACCCTCTTCGGTGATCTTACGGTTCTCGGCAAGCGAATAGACCTGGAACCCGCCCGAGTCGGTGAGGATTGGACGGTCCCAACTGTTAAACTTGTGGAGCCCGCCAGCCTCTTGTAGCACGTCGAGACCTGGACGAAGGTAAAGGTGGTAGGTGTTGCCAAGGATGATTTGTGCCTTCACGTCTTCCTTGAGTTCGCGGAAGTGAAGACACTTCACCGAACCTACAGTGCCTACAGGCATGAATATCGGAGTCTGGATCTTGCCGTGGTCGGTGGTTATTTCACCTGCACGGGCCCAACTGTTGCAGTCGGTGGCTTGTAGTTCGAAAGTCATAGGTCGGAAATCACTGTTGTTTTCTGCGCGCAGTGGCTCGATTAGCGGCAATTACACGATATACATAATAGGCAAAGCCGATGATGAAGATGATAGCAAGGGCAATCTTCACATAACTGCTGTAATGCTGCACCTTGGCGATGAGCACCTCTTCGCTAACAGTCTGACCGATGAAATAGCCCAGATAGGCAAGAAAAGTGTTCCAGACGCCAGCACCGATACATGTGCAAAGCAGGAAGACGGACATATTCATGCGGGCAAGGCCAGCAGGGATAGAAATGAGCTGACGGATGGCAGGAATAAGACGGCCGATGAGGGTACCCACTGCGCCATGATCGGCAAAGTACTTCTCAGCCTTCTCAACGCCCGGCAGGTCGATGAGGAGCATGTGGGCAATCTTGGTGTCAGCAAAACGGTGGATGATGGGACGTCCCAACCAAACGGAGAGACCGTAGTTGACGAGAGCGCCAATGAGAGCGCCAATTGTGCCGAAAAGGATGATGAGCGGAAGCGAGAGTATGCCCTGATGATAGGCAATATATGCAGCGGGAATGATGATAATCTCGCTTGGGAAAGGGATAAAGGAACTCTCGATAGCCATAAACAGGGTGATGACACCATAACTCATGTTTTGGGCTATCCAGTTATAAATTTCTTCCATTGTTACTTGTTGAGTTTCTTGAGCGCCTCATTGTCACCGATGGCCTCAAAATAGGCACGCATCAGTTCGCGGGACGTAGAATCTTTGGGTTTGAGTTTGAGCAACGTGCGGTATGCACTGTCAGCCTCGTCGTATCGCTTGAGACTGAGCGACAATTCTGCCTTTGCCAGTAGATAGGTCTTGGACTTCGGCTCGAGTTCGATAAGTTCGTCCAACACCTTGAGCGCTTCGTCGAACTTGCGGAGTTCGGTCAACAACGTGACATAGAAGCCGAGATAGGTGGTGTTGTCGGGTTCGATCTGAATAGCCTCACAGATATAAGCTACGGCTTGAGGTGTGTCACCCTTGTCCATCGCCAATGAAGAGAGCCGATAATATCCTTCTGCAAACTTGGGTATGCGCTGCACGAGCATCTCATAGCACTCGCGTGCCTTGTCGAATTCGTCAAGAGCCATGTAGGCCGAGCCAAGCAGTTCGTAGGTAACACTGGTTTGCTGTTCGACTTCCTGACGGTCGAGATGTGGCGCTTCGTGCTGGAGTTTGCCTTCAGCATACTGGCGTGCCACTTCGAGATGTTCGACGGCTTCGGTGTGCTCGCCTTTCTGGTAAAGGATGAAGCCCAGAGCAAAGTTGAAGAGCGGATTCTTGGGATCGATGGCAATGCCCATTTCACAAGAGTTGCGGCATTCGTCGAACATCTGTAGCTCGAACTGACAGCGCGAAAGGTCTTGCCATGAATAGACATCGTAGGCATCCATGTCGAGGGCATGCTCGAGCACAGGGATGGCATCGCGATGGCAATTGCAGTCCATCAGCAATGCTCCCATGCGGCCCAATGCCTCGGCATCCTGCTCTTCGGCTTTCGAAGGCTTTCCGACCACAACATCAGCGGCCTTGGTGATGTATTCGGCAGTAAGATGATGGGGGAGGTGGTCGAAGAGTTCATCGATGATTTCCACAAACTCGAGTCCGGTAAGATCTCCTTTCTGCAGATGGCTGAAAAGGGTCTTGTAGGCCTCTGCCTGGTCTTTTGTCTTCACATCGATACCGAAATGAATGCCAATGCCGAACGGAGACTGTTCGTCAGGATTGCCCTTGACCATCTTCTCGGCCTCGTCGTATCGGTTCATGTGCAAAAGGATCTTCGCCTCGATGAGTTCGAGAAACTCATCTTCAGGATGTTGGTCAAGACCTTTTTGACATGCTGCCATAGCTTCTTCAGCATCGCCGTCATCCAGCAGATCGTAGATGATCTGCGAGATGTCGTCGGTGCTGTAGTAGCTGACCTTGTCGTCGGCAAGGTCAAGCATGTATTGATAGTAGGCGCGGCTTTTCTTTTGTTGCACTTTATAAACTTGTCGAACGAATTATAAAATTACTTGGATGCCTTGAGCGAAACGGTACGGTTGAACACGATCTTCTCAGGGGTAGTATCCTTGTCGATGCAGAAATAACCGATGCGCTGGAACTGGAACTTCTTGCCGACTTCGATATCCTTGACGGCAAAAGGTTCAACGTAAGCGGTAACCACAACCTCGCTTTCGGGATTGCGCTCCGACTCGGTCGTTGCTTCCTCGTCAAGGAAGAGGTTGTTGTAGAGACGTGCCTCAACCGGAACAGCGTGCTTTGCGCTTACCCAGTGGAGGGTGCCCTTCACCTTACGATCTGCTCCTGGCATACCGCTCTTGGAGTCGGGATCGTAGGTGCAGAGGATGTTGGTGATGTTGCCCTCGGCATCCTTTTCAACGCCAGTACACTTGATGATGTAGGCACTCTTGAGACGCACTTCTTTGTCGATGGTCAGACGGAAGAACTTCTTTTGAGCCACCTCCTGGAAGTCCTCGCGCTCGATATAAAGATCGCGGGAGAAGGGCATCTGATGCACTCCGCTGCCTTCCTGCTCGGGATTGTTCTCCATCTCGCACAACTCGACTTGTCCCTCAGGATAATTAGTGATGGTGAGTTTGACAGGATCAACTACACCCATCACACGGGTGGCAATCTTGTTGAGGTCGTTGCGACCAGCGTTCTCGAGAAGCTTGATGTCGTTGAGGGCATCATACTTGGTGTAACCGATGGTGGTGATGAAGTCGCGAATGCCCTGTGCAGTATAGCCGCGACGACGCAGACCGCAGAGGGTTGGCATACGAGGATCGTCCCAACCGCGCACTACGCCTGTCTCCACCATGTTGCGGAGATAGCGCTTCGACATCACGGTGTTGGTGAGGTTAAGTCGATTGAACTCAATCTGACGAGGCTTGTAGTCCGTACCCCTGATGTCGGCCATGATCTGGGCGAAATAGTTGTAGAGAGGACGGTGTACTTCGAACTCGAGTGTGCAGATGGAGTGGGTGATACCCTCGATGAAGTCGGACTGACCGTGTGCAAAGTCGTACATCGGGTAAGCCTGCCACTTCGTTCCTGTGCGGTGATGCGGGTACTTGATGATGCGATACATGATGGGATCGCGGAAGTGCATGTTGGGGTTCGCCATGTCAATCTTGGCGCGCAGCGTCATGGTACCTTCGTCGAACTCGCCTTTGTTCATGCGACGGAAAAGGTCGAGGCTCTCTTCCCAAGGACGATTGCGGAAAGGACTTTCAATACCTGGTTGGGTAGGGGTGCCCTTCTGCTGGGCAATCACTTCGGAACTCTGCTCATCGACGTAAGCCAAGCCGCGACGAATCATTTCCTCGGCCAGGTCCCAGAGCTCCTGGAAATAGTCGGAGGCATAATAGAGGCGATCGCCCCAGTCGAATCCGAGCCAATGGATATCCTCCATGATGGCTTCCACGTATTCGGTATCCTCACGGCTGGGATTGGTGTCGTCGAAACGCAGGTTACACTGTCCGCCATACTTTTCGGCGGCACCGAAGTCCATGCAGATGGCTTTGGCATGTCCGATGTGGAGATAGCCGTTGGGCTCTGGTGGGAAACGTGTGTGAACGATATGTGTGGGTGATGCAGCGACCTTGCCGGCTGCGATGTCTTCTTCGATGAATTCTTCTACGAAGTTCGATGCTTTCTTTTCAACAGCAACTTCTAAACTATCCATACTTTTTGTCTGTTTTGATTTGGTAGTATATATATTTATTTGGGCGCAAAGATAAATAAATTATTTCATAATTGCAAATTTGGACTTGAAAATGCTCGGTTTTTGCCCTGATAAGTCGGACGAAATGATGAAAATGTAATTTCTATTAACGAAATGGAAAACAAAAAAAGAAAGGGAACGCGCTTCGGCCGTGGCCTTGTCGTCGTTCCCTTTCCGTAATTAGTGGTTTGAAAATTTGGTTAGAGGTATGCAAGTAGAAGCTTGGCATTGGGTGATTTGCGAATCTTCAGTAGGGCACGTTCGCGAATCTGACGAACGCGTTCACGTGTAAGACCAAGCTCCTGGCTCACTTCTTCTTGTGATTTTTCGGGACAATCAATACCGAAGGTCTCCTTGATGATGAGCGCCTCACGGTCCTTGAGCATTGACTTGAGGAGATTGTCGAGTTCGATGTGGAGCGACTCGTTGTTGAGTGTGGAGTCGGTGGCATCGAGTTTGGTGTCGGGTGTGATGTCGAGCAACGTTCCGTCCTCATCGTCCTGAAGAGGGGAGTCGAGGCTGACACCGCGGTTGTTGGCTGCCATGGTCTCGCGCACCTTTTCGGGGGCAACATCCAGTTCCTCGGCAATTTCTTCGATCGTGGCTGGTCGGTTCTGCTCCTGTTCGAAGCGGTTTTGAATGACACGAATCTGACGAATGAGGTTGTTCTGGTTGCCGGGCAGACGGACCATTCTGGCTTGCTCGGAAAGTGCCTGCATAATGGACTGACGAATCCACCACACGGCATAGGAAATGAATTTGAAACCACGGGTTTCGTCAAACTTCTCAGCGGCCTTTACAAGACCGACGTTGCCTTCCGAGATGAGGTCCGAGAGTGAAAGCCCCTGGTTCTGGTAGAGTTTTGCGACAGACACCACGAAACGAAGATTAGCGCGTACGAGTTTGTCGAGTGCTTGTTGATCGCCTTTGTGAATTCTTTGGGCCAGGTCCACTTCTTCGTCTGGGGTTACCATGTGCTCCTTGCTGATGGCGGTAAGGTACGACTCGATCGACTCTTCAGTGCGTCGGGTGATGTTCTGCGTAATTTTGATTTGGCGCATATCTGTTTCTTTCTTCTTTTTAAGATTGGGACATAGTTATCCCTTTCGAAAAATAGTGTGCAAAAATACTAAAAAAGAATCGAGAAAACAAATTAATTCTTGGAAAAAATAAAATAATTTATAAAAATTCCTCAAAATGTAATTTCGACGTGACAAATTTGGTTTTTAAGGAATATTGTTTGATATTTTCTTATATCAAAATTTCTCCATATAAAATATAATATGTATCTTTGTACGAAATTTGGTTTGGATTAAACCCGGTATTAAAATCTAACAATGGTATGAAACGCTTTTTTCCTTTCGTTCTTTTCTGTTTTTCGATGACCATGCTTTCGGCACAGACTGTAATGGAACGTGTGATTGAAATACGTCGTGCCTACGCTGAAGCTCAAACGATGATGCTAAATGCTATTGAAGAACCAAACCTGGACAACTCTTTGCACATCAAGATGCGTCGTATGTTTGGGGGAAGCGGTATGCAGGAATATACCGTTGACTACTTTTGCGGAGATTTCTCGGAAGAGGAGCCTTGGAATGGAGTTTCAACCTGGTCTCCGTATTTCATGCGTGTGAAATACAACTGGGGTGCACGTGTCACTGTATCGGAGTATCTGATTGAACCTCGTACGAACTCGCTGATGTTTGTCTTTACGAAAAGTGATGACAATCCTCTTGACATTTCCCTGGATAGTGAGGGCGAATATGAATTGCGCAAATACTACTATTCCGATGGTACCTATTGTACGGGAACGATGAAGGTGACTTTGCCTGATGGTTCGGAAAAGTCGTTGGATGAGGAACTCAATGCCAATATCCATCCTTTCGATTCAGATACTGGCGAAATTAATTTCGTGCGTTACTTGATAACGATTCAAAACCAGATGATGAATTTCGAGTAGGAAACTTTGATTAAAGAGATTTATTTAAAATGGGGCATCTTTAGTTAACAAAGTGCCCTTTTTTAGTTAATTATGTTAAATCAAATGCATTTTTCTCTTTTTTTTCTTGGCTGTTTTAACTAATTAAGTTAATTTTGCAGCGATTTTAACAGATAAATCAATGAGAAAACAGACAATTTGGTTGATTGGAATTGTGCTTTTGATAGCATTTGCCGGTTTGTTGGTCATGCAGTTTACTTACCTGAGTGAAATAGTCAGCACTCGTGAGGAACAGTTTGACGAGGCCGCTAAGCGTGCATTGTTTGGCACCATGCGTCAACTGGAGCGTCAGGAGACTCGCAAATATCTCGACGAGTACTACGACGATGCCGAGAAGCAGGCCTTGAGCCAATTGAATCAGGAGAATTCTACATCAAGTGTGACCACCAGCGGAAGCATCTCGGTACAGGGACCTGACGGTTCGGTCAGCACATTCAAGTTCCAGAGCAACGTCGGAGGAGATACACTTAGCCAGCATCATTTTGAGATGCAGCCGAGAAGCAACAGAAATATCCAGAGTCGTCAGCGAGCAATGCAGGATATGCTGCTCGGGCAGTACATGTATCAGCGCAATCTGTTGGACGATGTGGTGTTCCGTATTATCAGCCAGACCAACGATAAGCCCATCATGGAGCGGCTTGATTTGGAACAGCTTCGACGCTCATTGACCGAAGAGATGCAGTCGGCGGGATACAATCTGGATTACGAGTTCTGCATCGTTGAACGCGATGGCTCGGTGGCTTATCGTTCGGCCGGCTACAAGGCTGAGGAAGCAGAGAAGGAGGGAAGCTATATGCAGATGCTGTTCCCAAGGTCACAGATGGCTCAAGACTATGGAAAAGCGCCTTCTCGCGTAAGTTATATGGAAGTGTATTTCCCGGGACGTCATAGATTGCTCATGAATAATGGCCTGCATTTCATGATTCCCTCGTTTGTGTTCACTTTGGTGATGCTGATGCTCTTCATCTTTGTCATCTATGTGGTGTTCAGGCAAAAGAAACTGAGTGAGATCAAAAATGACTTCATCAACAACATGACGCATGAGTTCAAGACTCCTATTTCCAGTATCTCTCTTGCGTCGCAGATGCTCAATGATCCCGCAGTCTCGAAGTCTCCCGACATGGTGAAGCATATCACAGGCGTGATAGCCGACGAGACCAAGCGACTGCGATTCCAGGTGGAGAAGGTGTTGCAGATGTCGATGTTCGACCGTCAAAAGACCAACTTGAAACTTCAGGACATTCCAGTGAATGCTATTGTGGAGAGTGCTTGCTCTACATTCCGTCTCAAGGTCGAGAAGGCAGGAGGACAAATCGAGACGCATCTTGATGCCGAAGACGACATCTGTATGGTCGATGAAATGCATTTCGGCAATGTCATCTTCAATCTGATGGACAACGCCTACAAGTATTCTCGCGAGGATATTCCCTTGCATCTCACCATCAGTACCCGTAACGTTGGCAAAGACAAGTTGGAACTGCGTGTTCAGGATAATGGTATTGGCATCAAGAAGGAGGACCTGAAGCGCATCTTCGAGAAGTTCTACCGTGTTCCCACCGGAAATGTTCACAATGTAAAGGGCTTTGGTCTCGGCTTGGCCTACGTCTGGAAAATTGTAAAAGATCATGGAGGCGACATAAAGGCCGAATCTACTTATGGACAAGGGACAGCCTTTATCATCACCATCCCGCTCATGAGAGAAGATAATTAATATGTGTAACTTATAAACTTTTGTATTATGACACAACAACCTGAAAAACTTCGCATCCTGCTTTGCGAAGATGACGAGAACCTCGGAATGCTTCTGCGTGAATACGTACAAGCCAAAGGCTATCTCTGCGATCTCTACGGAGATGGTGATGCCGGATATAAGGCTTATCTGAAGGGCCGTTACGACTTCTGTATCCTCGACGTGATGATGCCAAAGAAGGATGGTTTCACCATGGCTCAGGAAATCCGCACGCTTAATGCTGACATCCCTATTATCTTCCTTACTGCAAAGAGTCTGAAGGAAGACATCCTCGAAGGATTCAAGATCGGTGGCGACGACTATATTACCAAGCCTTTCTCCATGGAGGAGTTGCTGTTCCGTATCGAGGCTATCCTGCGTCGTGTGAAGGGTAAGAAGGGCAAGGATGTGGTGGCTTATCATATGAGCCGCTATACGTTCGATGTGCAGAAGCAGTTGCTCACTTTCCGTGGAGACGAAGGCGAAAAGTCAATCAAGTTGACCACGAAGGAAAGCGACCTCCTCGGACTTCTTTGCGCTCATGCCAACGAGATTCTGGAACGTAACTTCGCTTTGAAGACCATCTGGATCGATGACAATTACTTCAACGCTCGTTCGATGGACGTATATATCACCAAGCTGCGCAAGCATCTGAAGGATGATCCAAGCATCGAAATCATCAATATCCATGGCAAGGGCTACAAGCTGATTGCCTCTGATATTGAGGTAGAAACGAAGTAAAAAATGTAAGTTTCATTTTATAAAATTGCACTTTTTTGCAAAAAAAGTCGTATTATTGATAAAAAATGAGCTTTTTTTGCACTAGTTCTTATAAAATGGATTACCTTTGCAGCGCTTTTTTAAGCAATGTGTTATTTATTTAAGGTAAAATTTTATTATTATGAACAACGAAACAATTGGCACAAACGCCGGACTTGTCTGGAGCGCACTCAACGAAAAGAATGGCCAGACCGTAAAGGAGCTTAAGAAGACCACCAAGATCAAGACTGATAAAGTTCTCTTCTCTGCTATCGGCTGGTTGGCACGCGAAGGCAAGGTAGTTCTCGAGGATACTGAGGACGACGTTAAGGTTACTCTCCTGTAATTATTCAGGTTTTAATAAAAAATCCGTGGCAATTTAGATTGTCACGGATTTTTTCGCATTATTATCTTTCCTCCTTGAATCACTATGCCATGAGTTCTGTCATCTGCCGTTTGCCCCATGAGCGTATAGGATAATTCATCTTTTTTGTCGGCAGATATCTCGTCAATACTATCCGGTTCTTCTTCTACTTCTTTTTCCACATCTTCTTCGATTTCAGTCTCTCGCAGTTTGATGTCGAGCTTCAGGTCATTGGCTCGATTCTGATTGTCGTTTCCATAGAATGTGAAGTCGTCAAGCATGCTGTTCATGACATCCCAAGCTTCGGGATAAAAAACAAAGGCTATAGACGGGATGGAGTCTATCAGGCTAACACCATCTGCTTCGTTCTCGTTGCCTTCGCAGTGCAGGAAGGTGGCATGGCATGCAACCGAGGACATGAATAACACACCTTTGCTTTCAAGTTTTGCATTGATGTTCTTTTCAATCCTCTTTTTGGCCACATCGACGATTTCCGGATGTCCTTTGATGGAGTCGGTTACAAATGTGTTGATTTCCATCCTGCTTAGGTTTTCGCTGAGAGTTACCCATCGATGATGCATCGGGTAGGATATCATTGAGCCGGTGGTGATGTCGAAGATCGAATCTGTATGATTCTCATTGTAGGCCATGGCCACATCGGTCGTGTGGAAATGACCAGTGAAGACAGTATGAATGCCTGCTTCCATAAAGCGCGATCGTACGTTTTCGTCATCTTTGATGATGGCATCCGACTTCATCTCGGTTTGTCCATTGAAGTGTTCCATAATGGGATGATGCATCATGGCGATGATCTGCTTATCTTGCTCGCGTGCGTTAGAGGCCTGCTCACAAATCCAGTCCAATGTCTTTTTGCCAATCTTGCGCGAATGAGAGTCGATTCCGATGATGACGAGGCCATCAACTGGTTCGGCAGCATAACTCAGCGAGTTCTCATCTCTTACTGAACCCTCATAACCGAACGATGCATACATTTCGGCAAATTGCTCGGCTGTGATGTTCTCGGCCTTGTATCGCTTGCTCCCGTCGAAATATTGGGCATTCTCGATATTCCCGATATCGTGATTGCCGGGGACGACGAACACCTTGATACCTGCGTTGGTCAGTCTTGACAGTTCTTGGATGATATATTCGTGAGAAAGCTTTTCTCCATCTTTTGAGATGTCGCCAGGCAACATAACGATGTCGGGCATCTGCAACAAGATGGAATCAATCATATTCTGGAACAAGCCGACGCTATAATCTTCCAGTTTATGCGATGAATTGATGTAGTTATCCCAAGCCGATCCTTCGTTGACAAGAAGCTCTGGTCCCATCACGTGCAGGTCAGTAGCTACAAATATGGATATATTCCTGGCTGCAGCCGAGCTACAACCAAGAATAATCAATAATGTCCAAATAGATCGTTTTAAGATAAAAAGCTTTTTCAACGACGTATATTATTTTTGTTCGGTCGCATCGGCTGTAGTCTTGCGACGACGGCCTCCACGGCGGGTGCGCTTCTTTTCGCTTGATGAGGGACCCATAAGTTCCATCATCTCGGGCGAAAGGGGAGGAAGTTCGATAACGGGAGCTTCTTCAACGGGTGATTCTACGGGAGTGACATCTTGCAAGGGAGCCTCTGCGGGATTTTCGGCCACAGAATCATTTTCAACCTGAGCAGCTTGATTGGCAGTAGTCTGGAGTGCCTGCTGCTTGCGTGCTTCCTCTTCGGCAGCAAGGCGAGCAGCTTTTTCAGCTGCAGCACGTTCGCGGTCAGCACGACGCTGTTCTTCTCGACGCTGCTGTTCCAGACGGGCCTGTTCCTTGCGCTCGCGATTTTCCTGCTCACGGCGCTCTTGCTCTTCGCGACGCGCTTGTTTTTCGGCTTCGCGACGTTCCTGTTCGAGCCGGGCCTGTTCCCTGCGTTCCTGCTCCTTACGCTCCTGTTCTTTACGTTCCTGCTCCAAACGTTGCTTGTCGTACTCCTTCTTCTGCTGTTCAAGCTTGTCACTGCGACGCTCTCGACGATCACCAGGACGGAATCCTTCAATCCAGAGGGCAAGAGGTTTCTCGATTTGTACAGGTTGGCGCATCTGAACGTCTTGCATCCACTGACGTCCTGCAGCAAGGGTCAGGAAATGATACTGACGCGTGTATTGGTCAAGGAGTTTGAGATCGTCCATAGTAAGCACCATCGGACGCTGTGGCTCATAAACCTCTCGCCATTCTTCATCGCCAATCTCATTGGTGCGCTGCAGGTCGTCGCACATACCTAATGAACGGATAGCCACCGAAGCATCGTTGGTGAGAAGCAGCACCTTCTTGCCTTGTGCAAAGAGTTCGACGGTGCGGCGAATGATGGCAGGATCAGCAAACGACGAATGATGACTTTCGGAACCGATGCCCTCGATGCGCAGACGATTCTCCTTCTGCTGATACAGCATCAAGCGTTTGGCTAAGCGAGCTGCCACGTTCAAGCAGAGTGCCGGATCCTTCCAGTCGGCCAATTTATAGTCGGTGGGCTCCTGCATAGTCGCAAATCTGTCGACTTCCTCGTAGGTCTCGCTCATGATAGTGAACTTGCCACCGATCTTCTTGCACATCTTGGAGATGAACTCCAATTGGCGTTCGAACATCAGACGTGCGTTGACTCGTGGGTCGGAATGGCTTGACGTGTGACCGACGAGAAGTTCCAGCCAGATGTTGGTATCCGAGAGAACGATATCATAATCGAGCACGTTCGAGATGATGGCCTCGAAAATGAGGTCGCGCTCGTAGGCTTCCTCGTAAGTCAGCTGCTGAATCTGCTGGTCGCTAAGCAAAGGAATGTATCCACCAGAATTGGCAAGGTCGCAGAAGTCGCGTATCACCAGGTTCTTTGGCATCTTAGGGATAGGCTTCACGGCCGGTTTCTCTACCGGCTTCTCAACCTCTTTTACGGTTTCCTTTTTGCTGGCCTTTTCAGGTTTCTTTTCTGCCGTTTTGTTTTCTACTGCGGGCTCCTCAATCTTTTCTTCTGGAGCAGCCTCATTTTTAGTCTCTTCTTTTGCCTCCGGGGCAACTACCTTCTTGCGGGAGCGGGTGACCTTCTTTTTCTTGGGGGCCGCATCGACCGCGGGCTGAACATTAGCAGCATCTACGGGTGCTTCAACGGAGGCGATTGTATTGTTTTGTTCTTCCATTAATATATTGTAAAAAAGTGCAATCAACACTGAATCGCGGCGCAAAGATATTTATTTTTTTGTTCATAAGCAACAATGAAAGTCAATTTTGCTTTCAATTGGCTCAAAAATCTTTAGTAGAATTGACAATTGGGTACCAAATATTACAAAATCCTTTGATTTTTGGATGAAATACCTCTATCTGTTTCCATAAATGCAATTAATTATGTAAATTTGCGCACAAATTTTATTATATTCGTGAAACAAGTGTGTAAATATGTTAGATAAAAATTGCAAGATTTATGTAGCAGGGCATCATGGTCTCGTAGGCTCTGCCATATGGAATAATCTCTTGTCGAGGGGCTACACCAATCTCGTAGGACGCACGCATAAGGAGTTGGATCTTACCGACCAACTCGCAGTACGTCGTTTCTTCGATGAGGAACGCCCGGATGCTGTGGTTTTGGCTGCCGCCTTTGTAGGAGGCATTATGGCCAATTCACTTTATCGTGCCGACTTCATCATGATGAATATGAAGATTCAATGCAATGTCATTTCCGAAGCCTATGCCCATGGGGTGAAGAAACTGTTGTTCCTGGGTTCGACATGCATCTATCCGAAGAATGCTCCCCAGCCGATGAAGGAGGATTGCCTCCTGACGTCTCCTTTGGAATATACCAACGAGGAATACGCCATTGCCAAGATTGCCGGTTTGAAGATGTGCGAATCGTACAACCTTCAGTATGGCACGAACTATATCGCTGTGATGCCTACCAACCTATACGGACCCAACGATAATTTCCATTTAGAGAATTCACACGTCATGCCAGCGATGATGCGCAAGATCTATTTGGCGAAACTCATCAACGACAACGATTGGTCAGCCATCCGTCGCGATCTGGCCATTCGACCTGTGGGTGCAACCATTCCAGAACAGGGTTGTAAGGTGCGCTACGAGATTGACGAGACATCCGACGAGGCAGTTATCCGCAAGGTTTTGGCTTGGTATGGTATTGAGGATAACAAGGTAACTCTTTGGGGCACCGGCACTCCACTTCGTGAGTTCCTGTGGAGCGAGGATATGGCCGATGCTTCGGTCCACGTGCTTCTCAACGTGGATTTCAGCGATATCATCGGAATAGAACGATATTCTTCGGTCCACTATGGAGCCACCACCGATGGCGCTGTCGATCGCAATCATTCGGCAGGTCGTGGAGGAGCCATTCCTTCACTTGGCGAGATTCGCAATTGCCACATCAACGTAGGAACCGGTAAGGAATTGACCATTCGCCAACTCTCCGAACTCGTGGTCAATGCTGTTGGTTTCACTGGAACCGTGGAGTTTGATTCGTCGAAGCCCGACGGAACGATGCGCAAACTGATCGATGTCTCCAAACTGCATTCGTTGGGTTGGACCCATAAGGTGGAGATCGAGGATGGTGTCCGTAAATTGTTCGACTGGTACAAGAAGTCGATCGAATAAGTAGATTATTATTTATTAATACGTAATATTATGACAAAGAGAAAAGTCGCCCTTATCACGGGCGTCACTGGCCAGGACGGTTCTTATCTGTCTGAGTTCCTTATCAGCAAGGGTTATGAAGTGCATGGCGTCATCCGCCGCAGTTCTGTTGACTATCGTGAGCGTATTGCTCACCTTGAGGGCCACCCCCAGTTCCACCTCCATTATGGAGATATGGGCGATTCGATGAGCCTTGTGAAGGTTATCGACAAGGTGAAGCCTACTGAAATCTACAATCTTGCTGCACAAAGCCATGTTCAGGTAAGTTTCGATGCCCCCGAGTTTACGGCTGATGTCGATGCTACGGGTGTGCTTCGTGTCCTCGAGGCCGTGCGAGCCAATCATCTTGAGGATTCGTGTCGCATCTACCAGGCTTCCACTTCCGAGCTTTATGGAAAGGTCGAAGAAGTGCCTCAGAACGAGAATACACCTTTCCATCCCTATTCCCCTTACGCTGTGGCTAAACTCTATGGCTATTGGATTGTAAAGGAGTACCGTGAGGCATATAATATGTTCTGCTGCTCGGGCATCCTTTTCAACCATGAGTCTGAGCGTCGTGGCGAGACATTCGTGACCCGCAAGATTACTCTTGCCGCTGCTCGTATCGCACAGGGCAAGCAGCAGCGTCTTTACCTCGGCAATCTGTCCAGCCTTCGCGACTGGGGTTATGCCCGCGACTACGTTGAGTGCATGTGGCTCATCCTTCAGCATGACGTGCCCGATGATTTCGTGATCGCTACTGGCGTGCAGCATTCGGTACGCGAGTTCTGTTATTATGCCTTCAAGGCTGCTGGAATGGAACTTGAGTTCCATGGAGAAGGTCTTGATGAGAAGGGCGTTTGCGTGGCCGGACCTGCCGACCTCGTCGGAAAGACGCTCGTCGAAGTGAGCCCCGATTTCTACCGTCCCACCGATGTGGTAAATCTTTGGGGTGATCCTTCAAAGGCAAAGCGTGAGCTGGGTTGGGATCCCCAGAAGACGACCTTCGAGCAACTTGTAAAGATCATGGTTAAACATGATATGGAGAAGGTGGCAGCCGACCACGTGGCTTCTGTCATGCGCACCAATTTGGCCGAGTTCCTCGAGAAAGGCGTGGTTAAGTAATAATCGAAAGACAGTTGAAAGTTCTTCACTACATCCCTTCCATGTCACGAAAGGATGGAGGCACGAGCATGTATATGCAGTCGCTTTCCGATTCGTTGGGTGAATTGATGGAAATGCATATCGTGGCGCACCGAACTCAAGATGAGTTGCCGGTGCGCCATGCACTATTGCATTATCTGCCCAGTTCGTGGAGGGTATGGTGTGTGCATGCCGAATATCTGAAACTGCTCGACACAATCCGTCCCGACATCGTCCACGTCAATTGTTGCTGGCAGCCCTATTTCGCCTATGCTGTCCTTTGGGCTAAGGAAGCTGGTTATCCCGTTGTCCTTTCGCCTCATGGTATGCTCGAACCTTGGATTGTTCGTCGTCATTACTGGACACGCAAGGTTCCTTCTTTGCTCGCCTATCAGCGTAGGGCGCTCTTTGCAGCTGACGTTGTTCATGCAACAGCGGAAAGCGAGAAAGAGAACATCGAAACCATTTCCCGGTACTGTAGACTGCTTTCCGATTGGCATCCTAAGGTTCACGTCATCGGCAATGGTGTAGATACTCAGGCCATAGAGATGAAGACAAGTTGGAAAAGGTCTAAGAAACTCTTGTTTCTAAGTCGTATTCATCCCAAGAAGGGGATTGATCTGCTGCTTCAGGCCTTTTCCGTATTGCAATCCTTCGACGGCCCGTTACGTGACTATGTGCTACAAATTACAGGAGAAGGAGACTCCGCTTATCTCTCCAGCCTTCGTTCTTTGGTTGATAGGCTCGGAGTGAGGGAACATGTCCAGTGGCTTGGCGGTGTCTATGGAGACAGGAAATGGGAATTGATTCGTGAAGCCGACCTTCTGGTGCTTCCTACACACTCCGAAAACTTCGGCATCGTGGTGGCAGAGGCATTGGCTTCTGGAACTCCGGTCCTGACGACAAAGGGTACGCCTTGGGACGTGCTCAATACGGAGCATTGCGGTTGGTGTGTGGATGTGAACGTCGAGGCTATCAAGTCTGCACTTCGTTTGTTTGCAGCTTCCTCTGAAGATGAATTGCAGCAGATGGGACTTCGGGGGAGAAGGCTTGTTGAAGAGAATTACGATACTCGCAGTATTGCCCGCGAGTATGTTAAATTGTATGTGTCGATATGCAAGTGACACAGGAGACTTTTGAAATGGCTATATTGGCGGCGCCCTTCGTTGTCCTTGCCTTTGCGGGTATTGCCCTTGTTTTGCTGGTGTTCCGCAAATGGAAGGCTGCCCTTGTCTTGGCATTTCTCGCTTTGCTTGTCAATGGTTGTACTGAGCAGATACCTCTCCGTTTTTCCCCCGAACTTTCCGATGCCAAACCTGCGGGTACCCTGCGCATTCTGGAATATAACATCTGCGGGAAGGTCGAGTATGTGCCTAAACATCAGCAACCGTTCCTCGATTACGTCAAGAACCTCGATGCCGACTTCTTGTTCCTGCCAGAGAATACACCCGGCACTTCCCATGGATTCGAAAAGATGCTGCGTACGACCTATCCCTACAGCCTTCATGACTTTCCTGAGTTCGAAAAGTTGTCTGCCATCTATGCAGACCTGACCATCTACAGCCGCTTTCCACTGAGCAATTTCCGGACCTATCGTTTGAATATGGAACAGATATTACGCGACTATCCCTATTTGGATAAGGACGATGTGGAGTTTGTCGGAAGTTATATGATTGTCTATGAGGCCACGGCCGATGTCGATGGCTCGCCAGTCACTTTAGTCCATGTTCACCTGCGCACTAATTCTTACGATACGGCTATGAACAAGAGCACGGGTAAACGACAAAAGGTCCACAATATTTATGAAAAATTGCAGTTCGGTTATGCCTATCGAGGCCTTGAGTCACGTTCGATAGCCGACTCGCTGCGCAATTGTCCCAATCCACTCATCGTTTGTGGTGATTTCAACGATTTGAGTGGAGCCCGATGTGTGCGTACGATTCAGAATTGCCGCAGCAACAACATTCATCCCAATCATCGCGACCGTTTGAATGATGCATGGTGGCGTGGTGGCCGAGGTTTCGGATTCACGTTCGTCGATCAGAAACTTCGTCTTCGTCTCGACCATATCCTTTATTCAAAGGAGTTCGATCTGCAGGCGGTGCGAGTCGATACGGTCTCCTATTCCGACCATCGCCCCCTGATCGCTGATTTCAAGTTCAATCCTTGAATTGTCGCCCTCCTTATTCCGTCATCATTTCAATGAATTTGTCTAGTTCCGCATCTGTCGCTCCAAATCCTTTCCAACAGTTGCGGAACTTCTCTTGTAATGTTTCCCCATCCTTGGCAACAATCTTTTTGAGAACACGAAGATAATCTTTGTCATTCCGATAGCGAGTGTTCCCGGTGAAAGATGTCAGTTCGAAGTCCTTGTCCAAATTGCTTTGGCTGACACCCAAAAGTCCTTCGAGTAGCATACAGAGCATACCTGTTCGGTCGGCACCCCAGATGCAATGAATATATGTCGGTCTGCCCGCTTCGATTTGCTCGGCAATGAATCTGAAGCAGGAGAGGAGCATGGACCTATTCCCTTCCGACGTTATTTCTCCAAATTTGATGTTTATGTTCGCATAGACAATGTCCCTTCCTAAGGCTGAATATCCTATCGAAGGGTTTTCTTTTTCTTTTCTCAGGTCCAGTTCTGCACGGATGCCAAGTTCTTCGCGCAGTATTCTGCGATCTTCGTCGGTGAGGCAGTGGGCCGTTTGAGCATAGTCGGGCACCGGTGAATAGGCAGTGTTCATCTCTACACCTCGATAGAGTAAGCCGTAACGAATGCGTTTGCCGCTTGTTGTCGGCCATCCGCCCAGGTCGCGTACGTTGTCTATGCCCTCTGCCCTGATCATACGCAGTTGGCCCAAGGTGTGGATAGTGACTGGAGTTAGCACTCCGTCCTCGCGGCTTTGTAAAGTATATGTCCTACCGGGAATCAGATTGTAGTAGGTTGTGTCGCCTAGAGTTACTCCGTACGGCCAATCCTGACGCTGGTCAAGATATGGTTCCCCACGGTAGTCGAACAGTCGATGATAGGAATAATTCGTTGGATCGTATTCGAAGTCACGTAGATAGTCGGCTATGCCCGGATTTTCGAGCATATGGTACCATTTGTTGGCCTGTACACTTCGGACGGTGTCGAAGGTGATGCTGTCAACCCGTTCGATGGCATAATTGTGAATCTGTCCGTCGCGGGTGCGGACAGATACCGAATTGAAAACCACCTGTGCCCAGGCTCCAGTAGAGAGGAGGGCACAGGTGGCTATGATGAATATACTGCGCATCGGATTGATGGATGTGGTGCGGTAGGATTAGCGAATGTCAATAACCTCAACTTGATCCTTGTCGTTGTACTCCAGGTTCTCACCGGCCATGCCCCAGATGAAGGTATAGAAGTAAGTACCTGCAGCAGCATGGATCGACCATTCGGGGCTCATGATGGCCTGCTCATTGTGAAGCCAAACGTTGCGGCTTTCCTGAGGTTCACCCATCACGTGGTCGATGGTCTGTCCCTCAGGCAGGTTGAAGTAATAGTAAGCCTCTACACGACGGCCATGGAGATGAGGTGGCATGGTGTTCCAAACTGCACCTGGTTCGAGCTGGGTCAGACCCATCTGCAATTGGCAGGGTCCTTCTTCAAGCACGTCGTTCACGATGAGTTTGTAGATGGTGCGACCATTAGCCTCTTCCTTGGTGCCTACTGGGCCCCATACTGAAGCCTTCAGTGACTGAACCTTGCCGTTCTTGCGGCCGTCAAGGGTGATCCACTGGTTCTTGAACTTCTTGTGAGCTGTAGCCGAATTGAGGTAGAACTTGGCAGGATTGGCGGGGTCGTTGCTCTTGAACGATACCTCCTTGTTCTCACGTCCTACGTAAAGAGCCTCCTTGGGCCCAAGAGGATACTGAACTCCATCGACGATAACGACACCAGCACCTTGGCCGCAGTTGATTACACCAAGTTCGCGGTTGTAGAGGAAGTAGTCCTGCTTCAGGAATACATCGCGGATCTCCTGGGTAACCTCGAGTTTCAATTCCTTCGTTACGGGCATTGCGCCACCAAAAATGAAACGGTCGTACATCGAATAGGTGAGGTTGATTTCGTCGGCAACCATAACCTTCTCCATTACGAAACGCTCGCGGAGAGTCTTGGTGTCGTAGTGCTTAACGTCGTCAGGATGGCAAGCAATCTGCTTGGTCATGTGAATCTGTGCAGTTGCGCCCATAGCAAGAAGGGCAAGTGCGCTGAATAAAAACAGTTTCTTCATAATTATTTAGTTTTTGATTTTCGGTCTATTTTGAAGATTTCGGGATTTCGTTATATCGGTATACCGGTATTCCGTTATTCCGAGACTTTTATTTCACACTCTTCTCAGCCTTGCTGAGTCGCATCTTGTTCCAAACCACCATACCAAGGGTGAGCACGGTAAGGATGGCAGCTCCAATGTACGATAGATACTTCACACAGGCATAGATAAGCGTAGAAAGTGGGCTCGAAGCAAAGTCAAGGGCACCAGCCTGGAATCCTGCAGGCACCTGTACGGTCTTGTCGTCGGGGTGAATCTCAGCCACGGTATGGGCGGCACTGGTAAAGTCGCCGGCCATCCAGGTGACGAAGTAGAGCCCCACAGCCATCATGATCAGTCCGACGATGAACGAGCGGAGCACGTTGCCATTGGTGTAAGGCAAAATCATGACAAACACGTAGAACATGCCAGCCAGCGAAGCCAGCGGTAGGAACTCGTTGCCTGGAAGGATAATGGCAAGAACGAGAGTTACAGGGATAAGCAACAGCGATACAACCAGCGTGGTGGGATGTCCGATGACGAGAGCTGGCGACATGCCGATGTAGAGTTCCTTGTCTTCGCCGAATTTTGCAGCGATGAGGCTCTTGGTGGCTTCTGCAATAGGTTTCAGACCTTCAATGAAGAGGCTGGTGATACGTGGGATGAGTTCCATCACGGCACCCATCTTGATGCCAATCTGCAGGGTCTTCGGGATGTTGGCAACCACTTCGTCCCAGTTCTTGCAGGCCAGACAGCCGATGATGATGCCGATGAGCACACCCAGGAACAATGGTTCGCCAAAAAGACCGAACTTCTTCTTCATACCCTCCGAGTCAATCTGTACCTTGTTGATGCCGGGGATGTAGTCAAGCACCTTGTTGATGACTACAGCAAACGGCATGAAGCCTTGGCAGAATGGTTGTGGAATAGAAATGCCATCCATGCCAGGATAGAACTTCTGGAAACGCTTGGCCGTGATGTCGGCAAGTACCAGGGTAATGATGTAGCAGATGACTGCTGCGAAGAATCCCCAGGCGATTGAATCAGTCATAAAGTAGCAGACTGCTCCGATGAATGCGAAGTGCCAGTAGTTCCAAAGGTCGATGTTCACGGTGCGTGTGCAGCCAAGCAGCAGAAGTACCAGGTTCACACCCAGACATACAGGGATAATGAATGAACCAACCAGCGTATTGTAGGCAACCGATGCTGCAGCCGGCCAGCCCATATCGAAAACGCCCAGTTCAAGATTGTAGATCTCAACTACCTTCGACAAAGCAGGCGACATTGTGTCAACCAACAGTGCGGTGATGATACTCAGACCTACAAAACCGACACCGACAAGCAACCCGCTTTTCAGCGCTTTCGAGAAAGGAATTTTGATGCAGACGCCCAGAATTGTAAAGATGATTGGCATCATCACAGCGGCGCCCAATCCAATAATGTAACTAAAAACTGCTTCCATTGATGTTATAAGATTGATGGGTTTAATTTCAATAAATTTGCGGCAAAGATAAACAAAAAAATTAAATGTGCCAAATTTTATCCGAATAATTCTTTCGATAGGGGGTCGAAATTCACATCAAAATCGAAATTTGGGGCTCTAAAACACAAATTTCGACGTTTTTGTTTGGAACATTCGCGGAAATTATGTATCTTTGCACCCAAATATAATATAAATGTACTGACTGTAAAGTTGCAGTCAAATATTAATAGATGGAAGAAATAAATAATCAACAACACGATCGAATCATCAAGGTGAACATCGACGAAGAGATGCGCACCAACTATATCAACTATTCGATGTCGGTCATCGTGGCACGTGCATTGCCAGACGTGCGCGATGGCTTTAAGCCTGTTCACCGCCGTGTTCTTTACGGCATGGAGCAAATTGGCAATACCTACGACAAGCCAACCAAGAAGTGTGCCCGTATCGTCGGCGAAGTGCTCGGTAAGTTCCACCCACATGGTGACTCTTCGGTTTATGGAGCCCTCGTCCGTATGGCTCAGCCTTGGAACCTTCGTTATCTCCAAGTCGATGGCCAGGGTAACTTCGGTTCAGTCGACGGCGATAGCGCCGCTGCTATGCGTTATACCGAGGCACGTCTCTCGAAGATTTCCGAGGAGATGCTTCGTGACATCGACAAGGATACCGTCGATATGATGCCTAACTTCGACGGCACACTCATGGAGCCCAAGGTGCTTCCCACACGTATCCCGACACTTCTCGTCAATGGCGCCAACGGCATCGCTGTCGGTATGGCAACCAATATGCCTACCCACAATCTTTCGGAGTGTATCGATGGCATCTGTGCCTATATCGATAATCCTGAGATTACCATCGACGAACTGATGCAGTACATCAAGGCTCCCGACTTCCCAACGGGCGGCATCATCTATGGTTATGATGGCGTACGACAGGCCTATGAGACCGGTCGCGGCAAAATCGTGATCCGCAGCAAGGCCGAAATCGAGAGCGAGGGTCAGCACGACCGCATTGTCGTCACCGAGATACCTTACGGCGTCAATAAGGCCGAACTAATCAAGCACATTGCTCAACTTGCCGACGAAAAGAAGATTGAAGGCATCGCCAACGTCAACGACGAGTCGGACCGTCAGGGTATGCGCATCGTCATCGACCTCAAGAAGGATGTCAATTCCAATGTCATCCTCAACAAGCTCAATAAGATGACCGAACTGCAGGCCAACTTCTCGGTCAACAATATTGCCCTTGTCCCAATTCCGGGTCATCCGGAGGCACTTGGTATGCCAAAACTCCTCAACCTGAAGGAGCTCATCCAGTACTTCGTCGCCCATCGTCATGAGGTGGTCATCCGTCGTACCAAGTTCGACTTGGCAGAGGCTGAGAAGAAGGCACATATCCTCGAAGGTTTGATTATCGCCTGCGACAATATTGACGAGGTGGTTCACATCATCCGTAATAGTCGTACTCCTGCCGATGCCCAGCGTAATCTCGAGGCACGTTTCCAGATTGACGAACTGCAGTCGAAGGCTATAGTCGATATGCGTCTCTCGCAACTCACCGGCCTCCGCATCGAAGAGTTGAAGCAGCAGTACGAGGATCTTCTCAAGCTCATTGAATACTACAAGCAGATTCTCGCCGACGAGGCACTCTGTATGAAAGTTGTTCGCGACGAACTCATCGAGATCAAGGAGAAGTACGGCGACGAGCGTCGTACCGTCATCGACTATCGTGGTGCACAGTTCAATGCCGAGGACTTCATCTCGAACGACGATGTGGTCATTACCATTAGCCACCTCGGTTACATCAAGCGCACCAAACTTTCCGACATCAAGGCACAGAGCCGTGGCGGTGTAGGTTCAAAGGGCGCTGGCACTCGCGACTCCGACTTCATCGAGTATATGTATGCCGCCAAGAACCACAACTGGCTGATGTTCTTCACCGAGCAGGGCCAGGCATTCTGGATGAAGGTTTATGATATTCCCGAGGCTGCCAAGAACCAGAAGGGCCGCGCTATTCAGAATATTCTTAATGTCAACGAGAACAATCGCATCACCGCATTCCTCAAGGTGGTAACCTTTGCCGATCCTGAGTTTAATGACTCTCACTATCTTGTCTTTGCCACCAAGAACGGTACCGTCAAGAAGACCAAACTCGCTGCTTATAGCCGTCCGCGTGCCAATGGTATCAACGCCATTAACCTCGCCGAGGGAGACAAGGTGGTCAGCGTAGTTATGACTGACGGACAGAATCATCTCATCATGGCCAACCGCAATGGTCGTGCCATCACCTTTGGTGAGGACAAGGTACGCATGATGGGCCGTGTGGCAACTGGTGTGCGTGGTATGCGTCTCGATGATGGCAACGACGAGTGCATCGGCATGATTGCTGTCAAATATCCAGGCATCACTCTTGGTCAGTCGGAGGGCAATGATACACCCGTTGAAACTGACGAAGACGAGAATCCCGTTACCGATCAGGAAATCACTCTTGATAATCTCTTCGATCTACCTGAAGAACCCGAAGAGACTCCTGCAGAAGAAAGCGAAGAGCCATCTGTCGCTCCACAGGATATCGAGAATCCTTTAAACTATTCGATCCTTGTCGTGTCAGAAAAGGGGTACGGAAAACGAAGCTATGTTTACGACTACCGTATCACCAACCGTGGAGGCAAGGGCGTCAAGACCCTTTCCATCACCGAGAAGACAGGTCCGCTCATCGCAATCAAGCTTGTCAACGACGAGAACGATCTGATGATTATCAACAAGTCGGGTATCGTCATCCGCATGAACTGCAAGTACGATGCTGAGAAGGGCCAGGGCATTCGCATCATGGGTCGCGCCGCACAGGGCGTCAAGCTCATCGATCTGACGAAGAAGAACGACAGCATCGCCAGCGTTTGCAAGGTGCTGACCGAAAAGGAGGAGGAAGACATCGAGATCGAGGCCACCGAGCAGTCCGACGACAATGGCATTGAGACCGCTTCGACCGAAACTCCGGCAAATGTAGATCCAAATCAAGAATAAGTTCACTACACATTTTAAATTATTATTACTATGAAGAAATTCATTCTTTCAGTTCTTGCTATCGGCCTTTGCGCCGGTACAGTCGTTGCTCAGGAACTTACCAAGGAGCAGCAGAAAGCCATCAAAGAACAGCAGAAGGTCATCTCTTCTTTCCTCAAGGATGCAGAGAAGGCCGCCAAACTTCCCGAAGATGCCATGGGCCAGATCGATATGGAGAAGGCCAAGGCTATCAATTTCGATGCTGCACGCCAGCTCGTTGAGCAGGCTATTGCCAATCCTCAGTCGGCTACCATGCTTGGCGACATCAAGCGTATAGCAGCCCTCATCGAGTACAACCAGTCGAAGGTGGTGCTTCCCGAGGCTCAGAACAGCGATCAGAATGCGCTCAACACGCTCTTCAGCAACTGCGGCAAGGGCTTCCAGTATTTCCAGGAAGCTTGGGATGCTTATGCTACACCTGATGCCAAGGGTAAGGTCAACACCAAGTTCAACGATGACATGGCTTCCAAGGCTTACGAGCTCTTCTCGATGTCGAATGGTCTCGCTAACTGCGGTTTCACTGCTTACAACCAGAAGGATTGGGCCAATGCTGCCAAGTTCTTCGAGCTCGCTTCTGGTAGCCCCGAGTCTGCGTTGATGGAGGCTGCCGCCAAGAAGAACCCGCTCGTGCTGGCCGAACTTGAGAAGTATAAGAACGACTCTGTGAAGTACCAGAACCTTCTCTATGCCGGCTCGTGCTACAGCGAGGTTGACAAGATGAAGTCGATCGAAGTCTTCAAGCAACTTATTGGCAAGAACACTCCTCAGGTGCCTGTCTATTCTTCTATCGTAGGTGAGTATGCTCAGCTCAAGGATACTGCCAATATGATCACTTGGCTCCAGAAGGGTATGGAAGCTCTCCCCGATGAGAACTACTTCAGCTCGAACCTCTTCAGCATTTATCTCGACCGCAATGATCTCGATGGCGCCATCAATGCTATGAAGGCTAGCCTGGCTTCTAATCCTAACAACGCTGGTACCTTGACTATCATCGCTCGCCTCTACACCCAAAAGGGTGAGACCGAGACTGCCAAGGAGTACTTCGAGAAGGCTCTTGCCATCGATCCAAACAACCTCGATGCCAACCTCTACTATGGCTACACTTGGCTCGTAGAGATGGAGCAGGGCGAGAGCGAGATGCTCAAGAACCATGCTCGTGAGGCTGAAATTGACAAGTTCTCTAACGAGAAGATGGAGAAGGCTCTCCCATTGCTCCGCAATGCCTTCAAGGCTGATGCCAACCACGAGAACAACGATATTCCGAACCTCTTGATGCAGGTTCTCTATCGTAAGTTCGCTCCCACCAATGCCGTTAACCGCCAGGCCCTCATCAACGAGTACAACGAGGTTGCCGATGCTTACGGCCGTCCACGTAAGGAATAATAAATGAAAAGATTTCTAAGTCTATTTATTTTCATCATCATTAACCTGGGTCTTCTGCATGCCGAAGAGGCACAGCAGGAGACCCCTGTTCTCACTAAGGCACTCCGTGACACCATTCAGGAGCGCCTCAAATTGGCGCGCCGCTTTAGTACCAACGTGCGCACCACCGACATTAAGCTTGCACGCAGACACATCAATCGCGTGCTTCAGCTCTCCGACTCCCTGCATCTCGAGAACGCCGATTATTTTGCAGCAGCAGGTGATGTCGAAGACGTAGCGTTCAATTATGAGCGCAACAAACCTGCTTTAGGCGGCAAGATGGATGAGGCCACGGCGCTCGCAGCTGCAAAGCAGTGTTACCGTTATTATCAAAGAGCCTATGAACTCTATCAGGCCGATCCCAAGGAGTACGGCAAGAATGGCTTGAAGCAGCAGAGCCGTCTCTCGCAGACGGCCATGCAGTACTTCCTGCTTACCAACGGCTTTCAGGTCAACGCCGGGCAAAGTTTCAAGCGAGGCGACCTCAACACCACGCTCGACGAGTTCCGTATGACCTTCGACGGCAGCAACAGCTCCTTCTTGCGCAGCGCCTACCAGTCCGATAGCAAGCGCTTCTCGGGTTTCGAGACGTTCCTTGCCGACAGCACGCAGAATCGTGCGCTCTACAACTGTGCCACCGTGTCGAGCGCCCTCGGTATGCTCGACCAGTCGCTCGTCTATTACGACAGCCTGAAGGTGCGAGGCTACGATCCTGAGAAAGTCTTTCGCAACACCGTTGCCATCTATTCTTCGCGCAAGGACACCGTGCGGCTCATCACCGAGCTGATGGGGGCCATCGAGACGTTGCCGCGCGACACGTGGTTCCAGCGCAGTCTCCTGCAGATCTATCTCGATCGCCAGAACTGGCGCGATGCCGAAGTGCTGGCCGACCGTTGCATCAGCGTCGATAGCACCGATGCACAGACCATCAGCGTCCGGGGCCAATTGTACGAGATAGCTGGCGATGTCGATCGCGCCATGGTGCAATATCTTCGTTCGTATGACCTCGATTCCACCCAGGCCAATGTCTGCTCGTACATCGGGCGCATTTTCTACAACCGTGCCGTCGAGCTGAAGGCCAAACTCTACAATCAACGGCAGTTCAAGAAGATGGACAGCGAACTGCAACCCATCTACTCGCAGGCGCTCCCATGGTATGAGCGTGCCTATCAGTACGACACCATGCATCAGGACAAGACTATTCCTGTTGCCATTCGTGAGATTCTTTACAGCCGTTTCACCCAGGCACGATGTCCCAACCGGACTGAGCTGATTAACGAATACAACGAAGTGAGCCGTGCCTACGGATTCGTGGAGTTTGGAAAATAACAACTCCTCGTCTTCTTCTAAAAATATGATCTGATGAAGCCAGTCCGATCCATAGTTTCGATGCTTTTCGTTTGCGCAATCATCCTCTCGTGCCTTTCCTCGTGCGGGCGAGGCAGCCGCGAGGCCAATCGGTTGCTCGAAAGGATAGACTCTTGCGTCGAACATCATCCCGATTCTGCCCTCAACGTGCTGAATAGGCTCGACAGCCTGCTCGCCACGGGCAGTCTGCGCCTTGAGGGAGAAGCGCAGCATGCGCGCTACGCCCTGCTCAAAACGCAGACCCGCGACAAGAATTGGATCGACGACACCAGCGACAGCCTTATCCTCGCAGCCGTCCGCTATTACGACGCGCATGGCAGCAGGCGCGAGCAGATGCTGGCGCATTATTACCATGGCTGCATCTGGCGCAATGCCCAGGAATATGGGCGTGCTTACGCGCAGTTCCTCGAAGCTGCCCAGATGGCCGAAAGGCTCGACGATGCCACGTTTGCCGGCTTGTCGTACGGCAACATTGCCAGCATCTGCCATGACATGTACAGTGGCGAAGACCTTGTCTATGCCGAAAAGTCCTATCAATGCCATCGTGCAGCCGGCGACACGGCGCGGATGAACTGGGCGCTCATGCTGAAGGCTATTGCCCTGAACTATCAGAAGCGATTCGGCGAGGCTGACGAGATATTCGGCAGTCTGCTGAGTGCCGACATCGACCAGCGACTCCGGCAAGAGGTGCTCACCTATTATATTTATCAGTGCATAGTACAAAATCAGTATGCTAAAGCCGACTCGCTGATTGGGCTGCAAGACTACCCCCGTTACACCATCGATTACCTGTGCCGGGCTATCGTCCATGAGCACAATGGGCAAAGGGCCGAGGCCGACAGTTGCATGTCGCGGGCCAAGGCATTGATGTCGTCAGCGACGGAGAGGGTCTTCGCGCTTGCCACACGGTCGGACCTGCTGCATAGCAGGGGCTATGATAGGGAGGCTTATCAGACGTTGCTGCAGAAGTCCAACTTGCAGGATTCCATCGTCCGTGTCATCAACACGACTTCGGTATCCTCCGTCCAGCAGGACTATGTGGAGCAGCAGTTGGACAACAACAATCGCCTCATGCACGAGCGAACGCGTCGCTACCAGATTGTGCTCGTCATGTCTGTGTTGCTCTTGTTGCTCCTCGGTGTGATAGTTCGCCAAAGGCTTCGTCAGAAGGATATGCTTGTCCGCACGTATCTGGATGACGTCTTCCAGCTCAGGCAAGAGCTTGGCATGGAGCAGCAGCGCAGGCAGCAGTCCGACATCTCTCACTCTGCCGCCGAAGCCGAAGCCCTCGAATCGACCCGCAAATCGAGGATGACCATCCAGCGCCTGTTCAAGGAGCGGATGGAACGTATCGACCGCATCGGCCTGGAATACTACAGCAAGGAAGAGACGAAGGAATCGCGAAAGCTCATCTTCGACGAAGTGCAGAATGAGATCAGCGCCTTCAAGGATCCGAAGTTCCTGGCAAAGCTGATGTCGGCCATCGACGCGAATTTCGACGGACTGATGTCCAAGGTGCAGCAGGATGGACTCTTCACCAAGGACGATGACCTGCACCTCCTGTGCCTGATGATCGCCGGGTTCTCCACCAAATCGACTTGTGTGCTGATGAAGGTCGATAATCGCGACACGCTCTACAAGCGTCGGAGCCGTCTCCGTGAGCGTATTTTCACGTCAAAACTGCCCTATAAGGACGATTTGCTGCTCCTTTTGGACTGATGTCAGATTCCTTTATCTGGCCGAAAAGTTAAAAAATATTAAGTCTTTGAATCTCAAATTGAAGCGTGCCCATAAAAGGCGCGCTTTTTTTGCTTTTGTCCGATGTTGTTTCAATAAAAGTGTGTATCTTTGCGGTGTAAAAGATGAATATTAGTGGGGTCGCAAAGCTCAAAATTATAATTTTCTTATAGTTTTGAGCGAAGCGACCCATAAAAAAGCAAGTATCGAATCACACAATATTTTACCACTATGAACACAAAAAAGTTATTCTCCTTCAGCCTGCTCATGGCGCTGGCACTTTCCATGTCGCTCTTTGCTGCAAATGCACCACAGCATGTCGGTGAACTGAACATCCCGTTGCATCCTGTTCCATCTGGCGGAACGCATCCCCGCATTCCCGGTCTTGTCCCCATCCAGTGCAACTTTCTGAATGGCAGTCTGACGTTCTCCTACACGGCCAATCTCGGCTTGCTTCAGTGTGATGTCGTCCGTCAGTCCGACCAAGCTGTTGTCCAGGCTTCATTCAATGCCTGCGAAGAAGGTTCCGACAGCCTCTATGTTTCCGAAGAAGCTGGCGATTACCTCATCATGCTTACGACTGCCGACTCCACCCAATACACGGGTGAATACGTGCTTGATCCTGCGGACCCTTCGGGTGTCGGCTATGCAGTCCTGTTCGGAAATTCCCTCCCTGGCGGCTATGTGGCCAGTTATAATGGCTCCGTCATCGTGAATGGCGCCGTTGTTGCGCCGTCGCTGATGGTTCCGTCCGATCCCGAACTGATGTCTGATATCAACGACCTCGACAGCAAACGCGGCTATCAGGGCATCATGGCGCTCGCCCCGTTGGAATACGTCATCAGGCAAGAAGAAACTTCCACGGCGACTCCTGCTTTCGGCCTTCTGGCCGATGAGGTTGAGCAGGTTTATCCCGAGTTGGTGCGTGAAGATTCGCTCGGTAATAAGCAGGTGGATTACGCTGGGCTGATACCTTTGCTCATCCAAACCGTGCAGCATCTTTCTGCCGAAGTCGGTGTGTTGCAGCAAACCTTGGAGAACGTCCGTGCCAACATCGCTGCGAACAACACCTCAGGTATGGCAGAAGAAGGCTTCTTCGACCAGGAGGCATGTGTTTCTGTCGATGGCAGCTGTGAAATTACTTATTCTCTGCCCGAGACGACACAAGTGGCAATGCTCTACATTTACGGCATTTCAGGCAAGATGGTCGGCAGCTACTCGCTTGATGGCAGAGGCAATGGCAAGCTCGTGGTTGACACCAGCAGGTTTGGCAAGGGTTCCTATATCTATACGCTGATAGCTGATGGGCGGTCTGTAGCCTCACGTCAGATGATTGTTCAATAGTTATAAGCAGATGTTGAACCTTTATTCCGAAGAAATCAACTTGCGAACGATAAGCATGAATGTCTATTACCTGCTTCGCAAGAATCTGAAGGAGACGCTCATTGCGCAGCGCCAGGATCTGACCTATCAGTCAATCCTTGTGCGCTCGCAGTTGAGCGAGGAGTATCGCCGTGAATACCAGCGTGAAATCAGCCGATTGCTCGCCCTGGGTCGTTTCACCGTCTATCCGTCGCAAGACGATATGACGGTGGAGGTGGAGAGCGGCTTTGACGATTCGCTCCGACTCCCCTACGTGATTCACAAGGGGAAGCATCTCTATTTCCCGCGCAAATACTCGGTGGCTCAGGCTGTAGAGGCTTACAAGGGCTATATCTGCGGCGACCGTCTGCTCGGCAAGGGCGAAGACTTCGCACCCCATCAGTACCAGTCGAAAGATTTTCAGGTCCGCGATGGCGATGTTGTGGTCGATGTGGGCTGTGCCGAGGCGCTATTCTCCCTTGATGTGATTGAGCTGGCATCGAAAGTCTATCTGATAGAGCGTGACGGTATCTGGAAGGCTCCCTTGCGTGCCACGTTTGCCCCATATAAGGACAAGGCGGTATTTGTTCAGAAACTTGTTTCCGACAAGGATAGCCGCACCACGGTTTCCTTACCATCCCTGTTGAAGTGCGAGCCGTCCTCGCCGCTTTTCATCAAGATGGATATCGAAGGGTATGAACCGAAAGTGGTTCGTACGCTCCTGCCCCTGCTCAGGGAGAGAGAAGGCATCACATTGTCCTGCTGCACTTACCATAACAATGAGGATGCCGCCACGCTTGAACAACTTTTCCAGCAAGTGGGCTACCGCTATGAGTTCTCAAAAGGGTATATGCTCTTCGCTCGTTACGATCAGCCTGTAGCCCCGTATTTCAGACACGGGGTGATAAGGGCTTCCAACCTCACGCATTCTTGAAATCTTAAAGAGTTTAATTACCAATAATAACAATTAATCATTGCCACGGATTATACTATACAATTAACACATTAATATCAACTTTTAAACATTCTACTATTATGAAAAGAACAATTTTGTTAATTTTTGGTTGTTTAACAACTGTCAGTGTTTTTGCACAACTTACCGTTGATGCCAATGGCAATGTCGGTATTGGTGACACTCTCACCAGTTACAATTCACAACTTAGCGTAAATGGCGCAGGGCAAAATACAGCCACAGTTTATGTCAAGACAACTGATCGATACAGAGGTATCTATACAGAGAATTACACTACTAACAAAGATTGGACTTATGGTTTATATGGCAGAAGCTATGCTTCGACAAAGAAACATGTGGGTCTTGCAGGATTAGCGTCTAATAGTACACCTCTAAGTACTGGGCGAACTTTTGGAATCTTGGGTTGTGCTTCCAATGCTACCAATGGATATAATTGCGGAGTCTTTGGCGGTCTTGATGGCACGCAGAATGGCGGAGCAATAGTTGCGAGCATTTATCATGCTTGGGGATTCAGTTATGCTATTAATGGACGGTATGCAGGATATTTTGACGGACCTGTCTTAGCAACAGAAGAAGTGATAGCTCCATCATTCTCCGTTCCATCAAGTGCTTCAAATATTACGAATGTTAGTAACTTGGATGGAGAACGAAGTTATCAAGGTATCATGTCTCTCACTCCAGTTGAATACAAGCTTGCTTATTCGTTGGAGTTAGGGCCTGAAGTGATGGATACAATTTCTTCTGAAACAATGGCTGTTCTTGAAAAAGTTGCAGCTGAAAAGAAAGCCACTGCGCGCCCTCACTTTGGATTCGTTGCAGAAGAAGTTCAGAAATATTATCCTGAGCTTGTGCATCAAAACTCCAAAGGTGAACTGAGCGTAGATTACATTGGCTTGATACCATTGCTAATCCAAACCGTTCAGCAATTGGACGCAGAAGTTAAGGCCTTAAGAGCAGGAGAAGGTACTGTGAAGGGAATTGCCCCTGAAACAGATATGTATAATTCCGAGGATTATACTTCTGACGGGCATGACATTCAAATCTCCAACAATGGACTCTGTGAGATAGAATATACTCTGCCCGATGCAGTCAAGTCGGCAAAGCTATTTATTTACAGTATATCAGGCAAGCTCATCGAAAGTCGGATTATCGATGAGCGAGGTGCTGGTAAGCTCTCTGTAGATACCAGTAAATTGAATAAGGGCATTTATATTTACACAGTTATGGCAGATGGACAATCCGTCATTTCAAGACAGATGATTGTTCAATAAACCATAGTTTTTATTTGTAAATTTCTTTTTGTTTATATATATAAACCAATAAAATACAACCACTATGAAAAAGCTTTTATTTGTGTTATCAATGCTCATCATCGGCTTGCAGATGAATGGAGAGAATAAGTACTTTCCTTCAGGTACAACTTGGATTGAAATCAGTAAAACTAATTGGTGGTCCGATTGGGACACAACAACGTACATCGTTAAGGACGAGGTGCTACAGAACGGCATTGCCTACAACGAGGTGCTTGCAAATGGCAAACGATATTGTCTTATTAGAGAAGAGGGTCCGTTGGTCTATATGTGGATCGATGAATATGAAAACGGCCTTTTGTATGATTTCGATTGGTGGGAAGGAAAAGATTATTTAATCGATTTTCCTGATCCTTTTGGCGCAGATGGTGAGTTTTATCATGATGTAATAAACAAAATTGATGAAATGGTTCTTGAAGACGGTCAAACATATAAGATTTGGACTCCATATAACTTCGATGAAGGCGACTATATCATTTGTGGTGTAGGTGCAACAAATGGTATTTTAAAATATTTTTGGCCTATTTTTATAGGTGAAGGAGATGGTCCTTGCCTATTAGAGTTCACTAGAGATGTCCAGCTGTATAATAAAGACAACGGATTAAATGGACTTAAAGAGATGGGCACTGACAGCCGACAGAAGAGTACACGCTCCATACGTCTGAAGAGGAATGAAACTGGAGGATATGACTTACAAGTGAAGAATTCCGATGGATCTTGGCAGATTGTAAAATAAAAAGACATTTGATATGAGACACATTTTATTAGCCTTGTTAGCGAGCTTTTCAGTTGAATTGTTGGCTGCTAATCAAAAGGAGGTTCGAACACTATGGTTTGATACCGAGCTGTTGTCCATATCTTCGGTAGAATGCGAGAATGGCTCAATTTATAGCCAGTTGGAATACAAAGGCATAGACACTAAAATAGAAGAACCAGGAATGCCCGAACTTCCTATTTGCTATTTGAACGTTCCCTTGCCGTTGGGTGCGACTAATATCGATTTGATTGTCCAAAGAAGAAATATCATTTCCTTTGACCTGAATTATCCCGTTATACCAGTACAAGAGCTACCGACTACATCGCTTCTTTCAAGTGAACCAGATTTTACGGATCCTTGCAAGGAGGTTTATTCAAAGCACTCAAAATTTCCAGAAAAGGAAGCATCGATAGCATGGACTCTGAACTCAACTGGTGTAAGTAATGAGGTTGTCATTGCAGTATACCCGATTGTTTATTCTCCAAAAATAAACACGATTGAACTCTCAAAATCCCTTACTGTCACCATTAATTATTCCATTGATAGTAGGAACTCCCATAAGCAAGCGTTGCATAACCGCAGTTCGATTGGACTTCCTTTTTACGAGTATTGCATCATAACGCGTGACAGTCTTATACCTTCATTCGAGAAAATTATTGCATGGAAACGTACAAAGGGCATTGATGCAGGAGCAGTATCATTGGAGTCTATCTTGTTGAATTCCTACTGTTATGGAGATACGGTATCGGGAATAAACGACGATGCAGGGAAAATCAGGCAATATCTCCAATATGCATATCAGTCAGGAAAAGGCAAGTATGTATTCTTCGGAGGTAATTATACTAACTTGCCTTTAAGATATGGTACAGGAACTTATAATACATGGACTTATTTGACCGATGAATTGGCTGGTAATGTGCCAACAGACCAATATTTCAGTGAACTTAACACTAACTGGAATCAGGATAACGACATCTATTATGGAGAGTCTAATTATAACATGGACTACAATCCAGAACTGTTTGTTGGTAGATTATTGTGTGAGAAAAGCAAGGACATCTATAATTATACGGACAAACTGCTCAGATATGAAAGGAATCCTGGCAACGGAGATTTTGAGTATTTGAAGAAAGCTTTTTATTGCCAAAGTGACCATACTCAGCAGTATCATGAAGCTCAGTATTTGGTCACGACTTGCAATGACATATTTACGACCAATACAATATTGGAAGAATTACCCAGACCGGGAGCGTGGAATCCGACTTTTCCGTCAGGAACCCAAGTCATTGACTCTATGAATGCACAGCAATATGGATATCTGAACTGGTTGGGTCATGGTCATCCTTTGGCCATTTGTACAAAATCTGATAGTTTAAGAAAATCCGACGCTGTTTATGGTATCACTTCAATTCAAGTAGATAGTCTCCCATACATTAGGCGAGAGTCAGGAAATGGACTTGATAATTTGAACAATAAGGATTATCCAGCCATAGCCTATGCCATATCTTGCACAATCACCCCATTCGACATATATATGCCAGTTTACCAAGGATATCCCAATATCGGGCAATCCTTTACGATGGGCGAAGATTACGGAGGCCCAGCATTGATTGGTAATACAAGGGTAGGAGTGGTCTCTATTTCCAAAAGATTGCAAGGAAAATTCAATGCAAAAATCAAAGAGTATTCTCTTGGAGAGGCTTTAAGTTATGCCAAGAAAGAGAATAATTACAGCAAACACTACATGGCATTGACAACTAATCTTATAGGTTGCCCAGAGCTACACATGTGGACTAACATTCCAAGCTCATTTGGAAACATTGTGAAGAATGACACCAGTTCGTCCGATACGAACTTGTCATTTACCGCAAACAGCGACACTGTTGAAGTGGCAGTCCGGGATGTATGGGGAAATGATGATGTTGAATTATATACATTCCATCCTTCATACAGTAATTTGACAATTCCAAATGGGAAGGGCAAGTTGATTACCTTGAAAGCTTTGAATCACCTGCCTACTATTTTGCCATCGGAGAACAACTCGGCTGAAGTCCATGGAAGGAGGTATGTGTATGCCTCAGACATGACTCTCGGAGGTGGATCAAATTCCACCTTTACACTTGCTAACGATGCAGACATATCCATAGAAAAAACTGGAGTCTTGAGACTGTCGAATGGTTTCCAGGTGAAGCCTGGTGCAAGGCTGGTAGTCAGATAGCTTGACAAGCGTCGGTTATGCGTACAATATTTATTCTACTGCTTTCCCTGTGCAGCGTCACGATCGCTGCACAGGAAAGCCAGTACGAGCAGATGAAGCAGTCCTTGGATGAGCACTCGCTGCCATTAGTGAATATGATTGTGGACATTGGCAAGGTCAACAAGCAAACATTTGTTGCAGGGGAGATTGAGATTGCTGATTTCCAACAGAGGACTGACCCTTCATCCCTCACTGTCAGATATAATTGCAAATATCGCCTTCGCGGTCGTACTGCACTCGCTAAAAGGAAGAAGTCGTTTGCTGTGAAGCTGTTTGACGAAACAGGTGAAGACTTGGATGCCAACATCTTCGGAATCCGGAAAGAGAACAGCTGGATTCTCGATGCCATGGCCATTGACAGGATAAGGATGAGAAATCGCATCTGCTTTGACGTGTGGAACGAGATAAATCGAACACCATACGATACCAAGTATGATAATAGAAATGGTACGAAAGGAGTATTTGTGGAAGTATTCATCAATGGCACATATCAAGGCTTGTACTGCATGACCGACAAGGTTGACCGTAAACTTCTTGGACTGAAGAAAGCCAAGGTAGAGGGAGATGGAGCGGTTTCGATCCGTGGGATACTCTATAAGGGATACAATTGGAAAAAAGGGGTTGACCTCTTATCTTATAATGAGGCATCCACTGATATTGTGACGTGGAATGCCTTTGAACTGGATTATCCCGAAGACTATCCGTCTATCGATACGTGGCAGCCACTGATGGATCTCATTGATTTCTGCTCAGATGTAACCCCTGATGAAGTTTTCGTCGAAGAGTATCAGGATTATTTCTATCTGAGCAACTTGATCGACTTTGTGGTATTTGCCAATGCAATGTATATTAGGGACCATCTCTATTATAATACCTTCCTTTCGGTCATAGATATAAATCTGGCCCATCGCTTTCTTCTAACCCCATGGGATATGGACACTTCGCTGGGAGGCGATTTCAATGGCGCCTATCATGATGAAGTTGTAAATGTCGATCGTTTTGCACGTAGGGCTGGCCCATTCAATCGGTTGGGAACCCAGAACATCGACGGATTCAACGACCTTCTTGCCGCCAAATGGAAAGAATACAGCGAAACGCTCTTCTCATGCGACAGCATATCTCGTCGTTTGGACCATTATGCTGAGCAGTTTACCGTCTCAGGAGCTTGGGAAAGAGAACGCGCCAAGTGGAACGGTAATCCCGTTCCGCTTATGGAAAGTATTTACGACGAACTGGAGTATGTGAAAGACTGGTACGCCAGAAATTACGACAACCTCTGCGACCAATACGGCACAAATGGTATAGACAGCATCCATTCGGACGAAAATCCTTCCTCCCACAGCGGCATCTATACGCTTGACGGTAGAAAGTTCGAAGGTAATGTGATGCAGAAAGGCATCTACATCGTAAATGGTAAGAAAGTGGTGGTGAAATGATAAGTATGACCATTTTTGGCCAAGAAAGGTTATTCTTCTCCAGTAGCATACCCTTTTTCGGCCAAGAAAGGGTATGCTCCTACCTCGGCATAACCAATCTTGGCCAAGAAAGGGTATGCTTCGACTGCGGCATAACCAATCCTGGCCGAAAAAGGGTATGCTCCGACCGCGGCATAACCAATCTTGGCCAAGAAAGGGTATGCTTCAACCGCGGCATGACCAATCTTTGCCAAAAAAGGGTATGCTACGACTGCGGTATAACCAATCTTGGCCGAAAAAGGGTATGCGCCGATAGGATAAAGCACTCTGACGGCCGACAGAGTGCTTTATCAGATGGGATTATACCCAATCTTGGCCGAAAACGGGTATGCGCCGACCGAAGCATAACCAATCTTGGCCAGAAAAGGGTATGCCGCTTCGATAGTTCGGTCATTCTCAATTCCGACAATAGGCTGCACATGATTATAGCTGAAAACATAAAACCACGGAAATCAATAGTTGCTGATTTCCGTGATTTTTGTCATTTGGAAGGTTCTGGAACGATGAGGCTTTATTTGGCCTCTCCTTCACCATAGACGTAAGCAAATGCACCGCTGGTGTATTCGAAGATTTCGTCATCGCGGAAGAATCGTTTGAGCTCGATCTCGGCGTTGGAAGTAGAGTCGCTGGCATGAACGATGTTCTGCTGATTGCTCATCGAGTAATCGCCACGAATGGTGCCAGGGGCTGCTTCGCGGCCGTTGGTCGAGCCGGTCATGGTGCGTACCACTTGCACAGCATCACGTCCTTCGAGAGCGAGGGCAATGACGGGAGAGGTCTGCATAGAGGCAGCAAGGGCAGGGAAGAATGGACGATCAACGAGGTGGGCATAGTGCTCGCGCAGGATCTCGTCGGAGAGCTGCATCATCTTCATACCTGCAATGCGGAGTCCGCGGCGCTCAAAACGGTTCACGATCTCGCCAATCAGCTGACGCTGTACGCAGCTGGGCTTGAGTAATACAAGGGTTTTTTCCATATTGGTAATGATTTGATGGGTGAGGTATTGATTGTTGTTGTTTTGTGGTGGCAAATATAAATATTGTTTTTGAGAAAATAGAGCATTTAGGACA
This sequence comes from Bacteroidales bacterium, assembly GCA_017519885.1. Lineage (GTDB taxonomy): Bacteria > Bacteroidota > Bacteroidia > Bacteroidales > UBA3663 > Liminaster. The sequence goes on from JAFWRO010000063.1 coordinate 71,963, forward strand.
GTTTTTTTCAATTATCACAACATTTGACCATTTTTTTGCATCAAATATTCGGATAAATGCAAGCGGAGTTGACAAGGTTGGGGATGATGGATGAGTTTTAACGGTATAGTGCTATTTTCTGAAGGCTTGATTTGGTGGAATGGATGTTTTTTTGTTCCTTTGTAGTGAACATTTCGACTAATTAAAACAAAAGCGGATAATAACATGAGTGGTCGCATAGCTCAAAATTATAGAAAAATTAAATCAAAAAATTGTAAGAAAAACGGGACAGTGTTGGTTACGGCTATTATATGCTAACTTTTTTTGATAATTTTTTTAATCAATTTTCTTATAATTTTGAGCGAAGCGACCCCTTGAACAAAGTTGTTATATAGAAGCATATAAAAATATACTAATATGAAAGAACCTAAAACGTCGGAGACTGCAATGGTGAAGCAGAAGGCTCCTGGATTGAAACAGATTGAGTTGTGTGCCGATGGTAAATACCGCTGGATCTATGAGTTCAACATGTTGAAGAATCCTACCATCTTCTTCACGGTACTGAACATCTTTGGTGTGCTCATTCTGGTTCAGGTGTTCTTGATGGTTATTTTGGGGCTCAAAGATGATGACAGCCTGCTCGATGCCTTGAAGTCGGCGGGTACTGTAGCACTGGTTATGCTGGCCATCTTCTTTGTGCTGACGCTGCTGGGTTATCTTGTGGTTGCCGCTCGCTACAATTGGAAGTACGTGGTGTTGTTCGAGATGGACCACGAAGGCATCTTGCATCGGCAACTGAAAGACCAGGTGAAGAAAGGCCAAGCGTTGGGCTGGATTACGGCGATGGTGGGTGCGGTAGGAGGAAGCCTCACAGCGACGGGTGCAGGAATATTGGCTGCCACCAAGGAGTCTAGTTACTCGACATTTTCGGCAGTGCGAAGCGTAAAGCCTTATCGTTGGCGTCATGTAATCAAGGTGAACGAGCCGTTCTGCCTGAACCAGATTTATGTGGATGAAGATTTCGATTTTGTTCTCGACTTCATCCGTTCACATTGTCCGAAGGCAAAGTAACTCAAAGGATGCGACGCAGCAGGTGATAGGCGAGATAGAGCCGGTAATGAATGCGGAACATCCAGGGCTTGTGCTCGTTTTGTCCGCCTTGTGAGGTATTGCCGGCGTGGCGACGGTAGTAGATGAGAGGTTCGTCGAGCACTTTGGCTTTTCCGATAGCAGCAGCGCAGAGGAAGAGCCAGTTGTCGTGGGTACAGAGCAGATGATTGGAAGGAAAGGGGAGAGCCTTGGCAAGCACTTCCTTGCGGATGGCAAGACAGCAACCGAGAAAACTGAAGCGGATGAGATTGCCCGTGAGGTTGCGAAAGATATGTCCCTTGATTTGGTAATAGGAAGGAGCAATGGCTTTCAGATTGGCATCGGTAACAATGGCATCGTGCGCAACAACCGAATAGCCTTCGTCACGCAGATAATGGACAATGGTCTCGACCTTGTTGGGTAACCACACATCATCCTGGTCACAAATGAAGATATAATCGCCCTGCGCATGTCGCAGGGCGTTTTCGAAGTTGGCCGTGTAGCATCGCTGGCTCTGATTGAGAACAATGCGTATGCGCGGATCACCAAATGCCCTGACGACATCGAGAGTGCCATCGGTGGAGCCGTCGTCTGATATGATGATCTCATCATTATCAGACAACTGAGCACAAATCGAGGCAAGTTGCTCGGTGATATAGGGTGCACCATTGTAGGTGGCTATGCATACGCTAATCATTGTTCTTCTGGGTAACTGTCTCCCAGATGGCTTGACGTCGCTGGGCAAGAATCTTACGTGAGTATTTCTCTTCAAATATGCGGCGAGCACCAGTGGTGAGACGCTGACGCAGCTGGTCGTCGCGCATCACACGTCGTAGGGCTTCGGCAAACTGTTCAGGAGTATCGGCAATGAGGCAAGCTTCGCCATCTGGGAACTCGATGCCTTCGACACCCACGGAGGTGGTGATGATGGGAGCACCGAGAGCAGCAGCCTCAAGAATTTTCATACGCATGCCGCTGCCAGAGAGGATGGGAACAATCATGATGCTGTTGTTGGCCACCATGTCGAGACGCTCGACGAAGCCCAGGAGGTTGACTTTGACATTGCTGAGGTTGACATGGCGCACCCATCGTTCGTCCCAGCCTTTACCCACGATATCGAGGCTGCGTGCCAGACCACCTTTTTTCCAGTTGATACGTGGAGCCACCTTGTTGAGGAACCATTCCATGCCCTCGAGGTTGGGTGTATGACTGGTACCACCCACGAAGACGACGCGTCGGTTCCACTTGTTATAGTTGAGTGTCGGCGTATTGATGGCGAGGGTTGAAGTGTAGAGTGGGACGGTGAGACCGACATTCGCAAGTTGCTGGCGATCGACATCGGTGACGGTGACTACGGCATCGTACTTGTTGCAATCGCGTATTTCCTCCACTTCGATGAACTTCTGCAGTCGTGCTTCCTTACGGCTGAGACTGTAGGGTTGGAGGAAACGGTCGTTGCGCACAAAGCGCAGTTCGTGGTGAATGAAGATTTTCTTGAGTCCTTTGGGAAGGATGTCCGCCATCTTGAGGTATTGGTAGAATTCAACCTGGAAGAGGTCGGGTTTCTTTTCGTTGATGATTGAGTTGATAAAACGCTTGAAGTCACCCGTCATATAATAACCATAGTGCTGCAGGATGCGGTCAATCTGGAATCGGCGGTTGTCGGCACGGAACTTGAGGTTGAAGGCTCGACGAGCCTTGTCAAAGAAGAACCGTGGATGGATGAGCTGTCGTCGGTAGGGATAAGGGCGCAGATCAACGTCGGGCCACAACTGCTGCAGTTCGTGCATGGCTGTGCGGGTGTTGTCGGCGTTTTCGGGAAAGATGAGCGTGATGTCGTTATCGTTGCGAAGCTCCTCGATCATATTGAATACGCCCTGAGCGCCGCCCGAGGTGAGCGGATAAGGGAGAACGATGGAGGCGATAATGACTTTCATTGTTTCAATAGCATGATGAGCTTGAGCGAAAGGTCGAAGAAGATGATCTTGGCGGCTCCGTTCTGAGCGATGTCCTTTTCGGCTTGTGCCAGTTCGTTCATGATGCCTTCGACGTTGCGGTGGTTGACATAGAGATGGAAGCGCGACGAGAACTGTGCCTCCTGGTCGTCCATGTAGTTGACGCTCTGACCTTCAGGCATAGATACATTGAGGATAAAGTTCTCGCGGATCATCGACTGTGCATACTGCAGGAAGTCCTGTTGGCGTTGCCTTCCGAGACCAGCCATCTCAACACTCCAGTCGCGCATATCGAAAATACGGCGCATATAGCTCAAACGCATCATGGCGCAGAACTTGTCGAAGAAGTACTGACGCTCGTCGGGTTCGATGCGCGGCTGCATCCAGCATGGGTCGAGAGGTGGGATATTAAGGCGTTGGCAGCGGCTGAGAATGGTGCCAAGTACACGGTCGGGATCGTTGCTGACCAGCAGGAAGAACGTTTTTGGATAAGGTTCCTCGATAATCTTAAGCAACTTGTTGGAGGCAGTTTCGTTGATCTTTTCTGGCAGCCAGATGATCATCACGCGCTTGTCACTTTCGTAGGGTTTGGTGGAGAGGATGCGGATGATGCTCGATGCCTCTGCCTTGTAGATCTGCGCATTCTTGCCTTCATCGCTGATGAACTTGACCCAATCGGTATAGGTTATGTCGGGGCGACGTAACAGTATGTCGCGCCACTCGGCGATGTAGTCAAGACTGACGGCGGAGTCGTCGCCCGACTGGCCTTTACGGTTGACAACGGGAAAGGCGAAGTGGAGGTCGGGGTGCTGCAACTTGTGGATTTGCAGACAGTGGGGACAACGCTCGCAAGGCTCGCCGTCGGGAGTATGGTTTTCGCAAAGGATGTACTGGGCAGCTGTGAGAGCCAGCGTCAAGGCTCCCGAACCTTCACGTCCGGATATCAACAAGGCATGAGGCATGCGGTCGTTGTCAATCGCATCCCTCAATTGCTGGGCAGCAGCCTGCTGTCCTGTGATATCCTTGAATAACATTTACTTTTCTTTGATTACACCGTGACGATAGGCCATGAGCAATTTCTGGAGATTATCGATCTGTAGTTGCAGATCCTTGCCAAGGTCGATGTCGCGAACGTAGATACGGTTGTACTTGAAGTCTTCAAGCTGGACGTGCGAGTGCACATCGACGCCTTCGACAATGGCTTTCTCGCGCGACTCGAAGTGCTCATGCTCGACGAGCTGGAGACCATGACTGTTATAAATGAGCGTGTAACCGGAGATGCCGGTTGTGGCATGATAGGGCTTGGAGAAACCTCCATCGATGACCAGACGGATGCCTTCGGCACGGATGGGCGACTCTCCCTTGTTGGTGCGCACGGGCACATGACCATTGATGATGTGTGCGCTGTTGTTGTCGAGACCGAATTCGCGGAGAATGGTCTGGCAGACTTCCTTGGTATTGGCAAGTTCGAAGAAGGCACCTTTCTTCTCCTTGTAGAGTTCCTTGTCGTTGATAAAGTAACGCTCGAAGGTGGTCATCTTGTCCTTGTTGAAGAGCGGCGATTTGGGGCCACACCAGAGGTATAGCATATAGTCGAGCGCATCCTGATGATGCTTGTCGCCGCCTGTTGGGAAATATGCATCGCGTATCATCTGGTCGATCTTGTCGAAAAGCGCACGGCCATGGTAAGTCTGTCCGTCGATCTCGACGTCTTCGAACGTGCCGTCAGGGTTCATCGGGATGGCAGCGTGGAAGAGGAGGTTGCCGTTGCGCACGAGGTAGAGCGAGCCCTTCTGATATAGCAGACGCAGGTGCTTCTGGAGCTCGGCTGAATTGCGGAACGAGTGAGCAAGCTGGTCCATGACTTCCTGTTCGCGGGTGCAGAGCTGGTAGGGGTCGGAGACGTTGAGCAGCGATGGCAGGTTCTTGTCGAGCAGTTCATAGACCTTGCCATCGAGGGTGATAGTTCCGGCCTTGGGGTCGATCTTGTCGAGCATCAGACGGTCGTCCATATGGTATTCGGGATGACGACGAATGATCTGACCTTCGAGTTTGAACTGGATGATGGAGATGGCCTTGTGCATCTTGGCCATCAATTGAGCAGAACGCTTCAGACGCGGATTGTTGTTGAAGTCCTTGGTCTGCCAGATGGTGCACGGGTCATCGCCATAGACCTCCATGGCGAGGTTGGCGAGAGGCAGAAGATTGATGCCATAGCCTTCCTCGAGCGTCTCGACATTGGCATAACGGATAGAGACGCGGAGCACCGATGCAATGAGTGCGAGGTTGCCTGCAGCGGCCCCCATCCATTCGATGTCGTGGTTGCCCCATTGGATGTCAAAATTGTGGTAGCGCGTGAGTGTGTCCATGATTTCCCAAGCACCCGGACCACGATCGAAGATGTCGCCTACAATGTGGAGCGAGTCGATGATGAGGCGGTGTAGGAGATAGCAGATGGAGATGATGAGTGCCTCGCTTCGTCCCACTTCGACTACAGAATTGATAATGGCATTGTAGTAGTCCTGGCGGTCGGGTTCTGCCTTGGCCTCATTAAGGAGTTCGGTGATGACGTAGGCAAACTCGGGATCGAGGAGTTTCTGGAGTTTCGAACGAGTATATTTGTGATTGACGAAACGAGCGAGTTCGACCAGCTGATGGATGGTCATGCGATACCAGTCATCAAGGTCTTCAGGCTTCTGCTGACGCTTGACGAGCTCGAGTTTCTCTTCTGGATAATAGATGAGGGAGCAAAGTTCGCGCTTGTCACTGTCGCGCATAGCCATACCGAAGATGTCGATGACTTTGCGACGTATTTGTCCGGAAGCGTTGCGCAGCACGTGATTGAAAGCGTTGGCTTCGCCATGGATATCGCTCAAGAAGTGCTCGGTACCCTTCGGGAGGCTCATTATGGCCTGCAGATTGATGATCTCGGTCGAGACACTGTTGATGGTCGGGAATTTTTCACTCAGGAGCTCAAGATATCGCTTGTCTGCTCTGACTTCTTCAATAGTAAATGGCATGTCGAAATGATTATTTATTCAACGAAATCAAGGAAAACATTTAAGGACGAATGTCGGAAAGTTCGCTGCAAAGATAATGCTTATTTTTCTTTTGACCAAATTTTTGATTCAAAATCTACCTAATGCTTCGCAAACTACATAATTGGAACCGCCGATGAACACGATTCCAGGCTGTTCGAGTGCAGCATCGAGCGCTTCGTTGATAGAGGGGAAGACTTGTCCGTAAAGTCCGACAGAGGCAGCCCGACTTGCCAATTGTTCGGCAGGCAGGGCTCTCGTTGTGGGAGCATTGCACCAATAGTAATTGACGGCAGCACCTGGGGAATTGCTCGGTGGAAGCATACGAAGCACGGTTTCGATGTCCTTGTCGCTGACCATACCGAAGACGATTTGTAGCGGGTGTCCGGCCTGGTGGAGTGCCATGAGTTGTGGCCCAAGATAAGCAAAACAACCGGGATTGTGTCCCGTATCGCAGAGTACACGAATAGTACCGTCGGCATTGGTTTGCAATGTCTCCCAACGGCCGCGCAGATGGGTGAGTGCTACTACGTCGCGGAAGCCTTGTTGGAGGGCTTCTGGAGTGATGTTGAAGCCTATTTGGCGCAATTGATGAACAGCTGTGATGACGGTGTTGGCGTTGCGTGGTTGGCAATCGCCACACAATGGACACTGGAGGGTGCCGTCATCGGCTGTTTCGTATATATTATAGAATGTGTGATGTCGAACCCAAGGTATCTGCGGACGGTCGCAGGCAAAGTCGAGCACAGATACCTGTCGGAGTTGGGCATTCTGTTCGAAGGTGAAGCGTACGCGTTCGTCTTCGCATTCGCCGATGACACATGGTACGCCCTGTTTCATAATGCCGGCTTTCTCGGCTGCAATCTGTGGCAGCGTGTCACCAAGGAACTGGGTATGGTCGAAAGAGATATTCGTGATGATGCTGAGCACTGGCTGGATGATGTTGGTCGAGTCGAGACGACCGCCCAATCCCACTTCGATGACTGCGACATCGACCTCACGATCTGCAAAATAGCAGAAAGCCATCATAGTGGCCAGTTCGAAGAACGAAGGTTGAAAGCGCATCAGTGAATGCGAATCATCGGAAGATGAGGTTTCACTGGGCGCCCACTTTTCGACCCAATCGATGACATACTGCTGTTCGATGGCTTCGCCATTGACGCGTATGCGCTCGCTGAAATCAACAAGATGGGGTGAGGTAAAAAGCCCCACGCGATAACCGGCAGCTTGCAGGATGGCGGCCAGCAGATGGGATGTGGAACCTTTGCCGTTGGTCCCGGCAACGTGGATGGTGCGATAGTGTCGATGTGGATGGCCCAAGAGGTCGTCCATGGCTTCGCAGCGTTCGAGTCCTGGCTTATAGGCATGGGCTCCCTGACTCTCGAATACCGGCAATTGGGCATAGAGGTAGGAGAGGGTCTCGGGATAGTTCATTTGCAAACAGTTTTTAAATTGGGCTGCAAAGATACGTACTTTTTTTAAATTATCGTCAATTTTCTTCAAAAAATTTGGAAGTCTCGTTTTAAAGCGGTATCTTTGCACCCACATTATAGAGTAATTATGGGATTTTTTGATAAGTTCTTCAAGAAAGAGAATAAAGAAACGCTTGACCAGGGCATGCAGAAGACCAAACAGGGACTGTTTGAGAAAATTGCGCGTGCCGTAGCTGGTCGTAGCACTGTGGATGACGACGTGCTGGATGACCTTGAGGAGGTACTCGTGACCAGCGACGTTGGTGTTGATACTACATTGCGCATCATCGAACGCATTCAAGCACGTGTTGCCAAGGACAAATATGTTGGCACTGGCGAGTTGAATGAAATCTTACGTCAGGAGATTACTGCACTCCTGGTGGAGAACCAGCGAGAAGAGCTCGATGGTTTTACTGTGAAGGAAGATGCCAAGCGACCTTACGTTATGCTCGTGGTGGGTGTTAATGGCGTGGGCAAGACTACAACCATTGGCAAGCTTGCCTATCAGTTCAAGAAGGCAGGTAACAAGGTGGTGTTGGGCGCTGCCGACACGTTCCGTGCCGCGGCCATAGACCAATTGCAGATATGGGGCGACCGAGTGGGAGTGCCCGTAGTGAAGCAGCAGATGGGATCGGATCCCGCTTCGGTGGCCTTTGATGCCGTGCAACATGCTGTGAAGGAGAATGCCGATGTGGTGATTATCGATACCGCCGGACGTCTGCACAACAAGGTCGGTCTGATGAACGAACTTGGCAAGATACGCAAGGTGATCCAGAAGGTGGTGCCTGAGAACAATCCTGAGGTGCTTCTGGTGCTTGACGGCTCAACGGGACAGAATGCCTTTGAGCAGGCCAAGCAGTTTGCAGCTGTGACCGATGTGACTGCACTTTGCATCACCAAGCTCGACGGCACAGCCAAGGGTGGTGTCGTGATCGGCATCAGCGACCAGTTGCAGACACCTGTGCGTTATATCGGATTGGGCGAGGGAATGGAGGATCTCCAGATTTTCAACAACCGCGCTTTTGTAGATAGTCTTTTCGGCAAATAATTTTCGAGACAAAATAGACTGATGAAAAAGTTTGTTCTTTGCATCGTTGCAGCCGTGGCTCTGCAAGCCCAGGCTCAGATGACGACCAACAATGGTGTCCCTTACCTGGAGGACCAGGCAGTGGATATGAGCCAACAGTTCATGGATCCGACGAATACGTTGTTCTGCGCCGATTCGCTCGTCAGTTTTGATGTCACCACGGGTCGTGGTGTGCTGCAATGGAGCCGTCAGGAGCTACATCCTCGTCAGGCGTTCAACGCAAATGGCTATTGGATCCTTCCTTTGCAGAATCTCGACTTCCCAGGACCTGCCTACGACCAGAGTCCCCGTCTGGAATTCCGTGTGGAACCCATCGATGCACGAACTTTGCGTGTACGTATCTTCACAAGTCCAATCATACCCAAAGATGATCCTGATGAAGTGATGCTCGTCGAAGAACCAAAGGTCGATTTTTCATCATGGAAGGTTATTTCGACGGATGCTTCTGTCACCTATACCAGCAGCGAGGGTAGCCTGGAGATTCGAAGCTACCCATGGCGACTGATATTGCGCGATAAAAGTGGTAAGGAGCTGACCCGTAGCCGTCATCTCAGCGATAACGATTCGACGCAGGTGAAGACACAGCCTTTCCTTTTCGTAAAACGTGGTTCGGACAATTCGCGTAGCATTGAGCCTGTCTTCAGTCTTAAACCTGGAGAGAAGATCTTTGGCTGCGGTGAGTCGGCAACCAGCCTCGATAAGGCAGGGCAGAAGCTTAATCTATTCGTGGTAGATCCTCAAGGTCCCGAGACTCCCGATATGTACAAGCCCATTCCATTCTATTTCTCCAACCGTGGCTATGGAGTGTTCATGCATACTTCAGCTCCGGTGACTGTGGATTTCGGCAACAGCTACATCGGTTCCACCCGATTGTTCATGGCAGATGAGGTGGCAGACCTCTTTTTGATGATCGGTTCACCCAAGCAGATTCTCTACGAATACACTTCGCTCGTCGGTCGTCCCGAGTGTCCTCCGCTTTGGAGTTTCGGTCTTTGGCAGAGCCGCATCTCGTATTTCACCGAGGATGAGGGACGCAGCGTGGCCAACAAACTGCGTGAGTTGAATATCCCTTGCGATGTTATCCATTTCGATACAGGATGGTTTGAGGTGGATTGGCAGTGTGACTACCAGTTCAGTCATAACTTCAAGGATGCTGGCAAAATGTTGTCGGATTTGAGACAACAGGGTTTCCACACATGTTTGTGGCAACTTCCTTACTTTACGCCCAAGAACCGTTATTTCAACTTCCTCGTTGAGAACGGACTTGCGGTAAAGAATCCGCGAGGAGGACTGCCACAGGAGGATGCTGTGCTCGACTTCTCGAATCCCAAGACCGTCGAATGGTACCAGTCGCAATTGGAAGGACTGCTCCGTCAGGGCGTAGCCGTCATCAAGGCTGACTTTGGCGAGGCTGCTCCCTACTTGAATGGCGTCTATGCCAGCGGAAAGACTGGACTCTACGAGCATAATCTTTATCCTGTGCGCTACAACAAGGCAGCCTACGACATCATCCGCAAGACCAACAATGGAGAAGGCATCATCTGGGCACGTAGTGCTTGGGCGGGCAGTCAGCGTTATCCGCTCCATTGGGGCGGTGATGCAGCTACGACCAATACGGGTCTGCTTGGCTCATTGCGTGAGGCATTGAGTTTCGGATTGTCGGGCTTCAGTTTCACCAGTGGCGACATCGGAGGTTTTGTCACCAAGAGCCCAGAGAACCTCTACCGTCGATGGATGGCCTATGGTATGCTCACCAGCCATAGTCGTGTGCATGGCGTGGAGACTGAGCCTTGGCTCTACAACGACGACTTCGTGGATTACTTCCGCGAGTGCGCCGAGATGAAGTACAGGCTTATGCCTTATATCTATGAACAGGCTAAGCTGTCAGCCGATGCCGGATTGCCGATGCAGCGTGCCTTGTTGCTCGAATATCCCGATGACCCTGGCGCATGGCTTATTGAAGATGAATATCTGTTGGGCGAAAGCATGCTCGTGGCTCCGATGCTCGAAGAGGGTACCGGTCGAGACGTTTATCTGCCTGGCAAGGATCGCTGGGTGGATTATCAGACAGGCAAGACCTACGGGCCGGGTTGGAACTACATCGAGTGCGGACACCTTCCCATCGTGGTCCTTGTCAAGAAGGGTGCCACTATTTCCACCGTGCCTGTCGCCCAGAGCACGGAGTGGATCGATTGGAAGAAAGTGGCTAAGAAAAAGTATTGATTTGACAGCATGATAAAGCATCGTATCGATCTTATCACCTTAGGTTGCAGCAAGAACCTTGTTGATAGCGAACGCCTGATGGCTCAGCTTGCCGCCGTTGGCTACAAGCTGCATCATGACCCCGAGGATCCGAAGGGAGAGATTGTCATTGTCAATACCTGCGGGTTCATAGGTGATGCAAAAGAGGAGTCGATTAATACAATTCTTGGTCTAACTGTATTAAAGAAACGTCGGAAGATAGGCAAAATCTTCGTGATGGGTTGCCTTTCGGAACGCTATCGTAAGGAACTGATGGACGAGATTCCCGAGATTGACCGAATCTACGGCAAGTTCGACTGGAAAGGGATCCTTTCAGACTTGGGTCATTCTTGGGACGATAATCTCCGGGCGTATCACTTCCAGACAACACCATCACATTATGCTTATGTGAAGATAGGGGAGGGTTGTAATCGTCATTGTGCCTATTGTGCCATACCTCTCATCACTGGCATCTACAAGAGTCGTCCGATGGATGAGATTGTTGACGAAGTGAAGCAGTTGGTCGGCCAAGGTGTGCATGAGTTCCAACTCATTGCCCAGGACCTGACAGGTTATGGCTACGACCTCTATGGAAAGTACAATATCGCAGAACTTGTTCAACGATTGGCCGATATTCCTGGTGTGGATTGGATGCGTCTCCACTATGCCTATCCGAATAACTTCCCGAAGGATTTGCTGCCGGTAATGGCGCGCAATTCGAATGTCTGCAAGTATCTTGACATTGCGTTGCAACATGCCTCGAACCACGTGCTCGACCGCATGCTTCGGCATATAAGTTGTGAGGAGACAGAAGAACTTTTGTCTGAAATACGTCGTCAGGTGCCAGGTATTCATATACGCACTACTATGATGGTTGGCTTTCCAGGCGAAACGGAGCAGGATTTTGAGGAACTGAAAGAGTTCGTTCGCCGACAGCGTTTCGAACGTATGGGCGCTTTCGCTTTCAGTGAAGAAGAAGGAACCTATGCTGCGCGTCACTATAAGGATAATGTTCCTCCCGAAGTGAAACAACAACGTCTGGATGAACTGATGGAGTTGCAACAGGAGATCAGCTTGCAGTGTCAGGAGGAGAAGGTTGGAAAGGTGTTTCGCGTCATCATTGACCGTCTCGACGGAGAGTATTACGTGGCTCGCACCGAATTCGATTCTCCTGAAGTCGATCCTGAGGTGCTGATACCTGTCGATTCATTGCCAACCGAGTCTTCAGGCTACGATGACGGAGTACAAGTCCCCATTGCTTTGACTCCAGGCACATTCCAGCAGGTACGCATCACTTCTGCTTCGCCTTATGAACTTATGGCTGAGCTCGTGAATTCGAAATAATAATCAAAATAATTAAAATAATCGGAGTACTCGGATTATTCCGAGTACTCGGAATAAAACCCTAAAAGAAAAAATAATTATCCATTATGAAATGTATCGTTGATATCAACGACAACATCGTGGTAAGGAACGAAGCCAATCCCATGCAGATGCTTCGTCTTGAAATGTCACGTTTCTATTGCCGCTTGTTCGAAACCACTCGCGACCAGAGTCGCGATTATTTGGATGAGATCCTCAGATGGACCGATGATAATCTTGAGAACTACGACTACGTCTCGAATAACCTCATGCATTTCACGGCTGCCCGTCGCCGTTATTACGGGTTTAAAAGATAATTGATGAAGAGACTTTCTGCGCTCATATCAGCGTTGGTGTTGGTCTTCACCTCACTGACGGCCCAGATAAACACGGACCGTGTGCTGGCAATCGGCCGCAATGCCCTTTACTTCGAGGACTATGTGTTGTCGATACAGTATTTCAATGAGGTTATTGCCGTCAAGCCCTATTTGGCTGACCCTTACCTCTATCGAAGCATAGCCAAGATTTATCTGGATGATTACCTGGGCGCTGCCCAGGACGCTTCGGCTTGTATTGAGCGCAATCCCTTCCTTGTCACCGCTTGGCAGGTGCGAGGCATCGCTCGTCAGAATCTGAAGGAATATGACGGAGCAATAGCCGATTTCGAGCAAGGTCTGAGTGTACAGCCCGAGAACAAGGTTTTTCTGCGAAGTCTGGCCGTGTCGTATGCCTTGAAAAAGGACTACAGACGTGCCGACAGCTGCTTCAATCACTTCATCGAACTCTTCCCCAACGAACCGACAGCCTATCTTAATCGTGCCCAGTTGCAGATGGAGATGGGTGATAGCGTCAAGGCGCTGAGCGACTTGGACAAAGTCATCGAACTTGACAAGGGTAATGCCTATGCCTATGGAATGCGTAGCATGATTCTTGCGCAAAACGAACGATATAAGGAGGCACTTGACGATATGGATCATGCCATTCGTCTTGATCCCGAACAGAGTGCATTTTACAACAATCGCGCAATGATCCGTTACAACTTGAACGACTTGCGTGGAGCAATGAGCGACTATGACCAGGCACTCGAACTGAAGCCCGATGAGGTGCTCTCGCTTTACAACCGTGGCATTCTGCGAGCTCAGATCGGTGACCGAAACCGTGCAATCAGCGACTTCTCACGAGTCCTTGAACAGGAACCTGATAATACCTTTGCAAGTTACAATCGTGCGTTGCTGCGTGATGAAGTGGGTGACCTAAGTGGGGCTGTGGATGACTATCAGAAGGTGTTCGATCAGCATCCCAACTTTTTCCCAGCACTCTATGCGCGAGCAGAAGACCTGAAAAAGTTGGGTCGAAACAAGGAGGCTGACCAGGATTTCAAGCAGGCATTCACTGTCGAGCAGCGTGTGATGAGAGAACGTGACCAGCGCAATCAGCGTCGTCAGCAGATGATGGCCGAGGGCATTCAGAACCCCGATAGTGTCCTGATGGCTGAACATTTGGTTCAGGATGACGAACTGACCGATGAAGATCGTACCCGCAAGGAAGGCGATAACAATATCCGCAAGTTCAATCGCATTATGACCGCTTCGTTCGACGGAAACGAGTCGCGCTACAACAATGCCACGCGTGGCCGTATCCAAGACCAGCGTTTCACTGTCGAGATGCAGCCGATGTTTATCCTCTCTTATTACGAGAAGAGCGATGGCGTGCGCCAGAACATCTATTTCGAGAAGACATTATCGGACTTCAATCGCGCCGGACTCTTGAGCCGTCGTCTCAAAGTCGTTTGTCAGGAGCCTATGCTTGATGAGACCCAGGTTCAGGCACATTTCGCTTCGATTGACAATTATTCGCGCATCATTGCACAGGGAGGCTCCATCATCAGCTATTTCGGTCGTTCGCTCGATTTTATGTTGGTGCAGGATTATCAGTCTGCCATCGAAGACCTCAATCAGGTGCTCTATCGTAAGGATAACTTCATCCTGGCTTATTTCAATCGTGCCGTGATACGTTTCCGTCAGATTGAGGTCACTGAGCATAGTGGAGCCGTATCTGCGTCAGGAAACAGCCAGCAGATTGTCGATGAGGACCTTCGAAATTCGGCTATCCGTCAAAACAATGGCACCACCATTCGCTTGAACCAGAACTCAGCACTCTCCGGTCAGGATCAGATTCGTCGTCAAGCAGAACAGTTGCAGCGTCAGCGTCGTGTGGAGTGTGAGATGTGCTTGCGCGATTTGGACAAAGTGATCGAACTGTCACCCACATTTGTTTATGCATATTTCAATCGTGCGTATATCTCTTCCAAGTTGTCGAACTTCGATACTGCACTCGAAGATTTGAACAAATGCATAGAACTCTATCCTAACTTTGCTGAGGCCTACTATAACCGTGGATTGATACTGCTGCGACAAGGTAAGTCGAAGCAAGGTATTCAAGATCTCTCCAAGGCAGGAGAATTGGGCCTCGTCCAGGCTTATTCGGTACTCAAAAGAGCGACAGCAGAGTAATACTTAGGTAAATCAATAATCTCAAATATTATATATATGCAACAGAAAATCATCATTCTGGATTTCGGTTCGCAGACGACACAGCTTATCGGCCGTCGCGTGCGCGAACTCGACACTTTCTGCGAAATTTTGCCTTATAACAAGTTCCCAGTAGGTGATGAATCGGTTATCGGTGTTATCCTTTCCGGATCACCTTTCTCGGTACATGACCCTGAGGCCTTTAAGGTCGATCTCTCGCAGTTCGTTGGACGTATCCCTGTGTTGGGCATCTGCTATGGTGCACAATTTATCAGCTATGCTGGTGGTGGAAAGGTTGAAAAGGCCGACTCACGCGAATATGGACGTGCCAACCTTTGCGAGTTCGATGGTGCCAACCCGCTCTTTAAAGGCTTTGAATCCAATAGTCAGGTGTGGATGAGTCATGGCGATACCATCACAGCTATTCCTGAAGGATTCAAGTGCATCGCTTCGACCGCCAATGTGAAATATGCTGCTTACGCCAGTGAGTCGCAGCCGGTATGGGCTGTCCAGTTCCATCCTGAGGTATTCCATACCATTCAGGGAACACAGCTTCTGACGAATTTCGTCGTTGACATCTGTCACTCCAAGCAAGACTGGTCGGCAGCATCGTTTGTCGATACCACTGTGGCTGAACTCAAGGCGCAGATAGGGGAGGATCGAGTGATTCTGGGTCTTTCAGGAGGTGTGGATTCCAGTGTTGCCGCTGTGCTCCTCAATCGCGCTATCGGCAAGAATCTGACATGTATCTTCGTCGATCATGGTATGCTTCGCAAGAACGAGTTCCACGATGTGATGCACGACTATGAGTGTCTTGGTCTCAATGTTATTGGTGTGGATGCATCGAAGAAGTTCTTTGCTGATCTGGCAGGAGTGAGTGATCCTGAACAGAAGCGCAAAATCATTGGCCGCGACTTTATCGAAGTATTCAATGCCGAGGCAAAGAAGATTGAGGATGCCAAGTGGCTTGCACAAGGTACCATCTACCCTGACCGTATTGAATCGCTGAATATTACGGGCAAGGTCATCAAGTCACACCACAATGTGGGTGGACTACCCAAGGAGATGCATTTGTCGCTCTGCGAGCCTCTCAAGTGGCTCTTCAAGGACGAGGTGCGTCGCGTTGGCCGTCAGTTAGGCATGCCCGAGCACCTTATCACACGTCATCCCTTCCCCGGTCCAGGACTTGCAGTACGTATCCTTGGAGACATTACACCCGAGAAGGTACGTATTCTGCAGGATGCCGATGACATCTATATTCGAGGTTTGCGTGAGTACAAGGTCAAACTCTCTGGCGAAGAGGCTCGTCGCGTACTAGCTGCTGGTGTACCTGCTGATATGAAGGATGGTGAGATTGAGGTGTCGCTCTACGATCAGATTTGGCAAGCAGGAACAATCTTGCTGAGTACCGTACGTAGTGTGGGTGTGATGGGTGACGAGCGTACCTACGAGCATCCTGTGGCTCTGCGTGCCGTGACTTCTACCGATGCGATGACTGCCGACTGGGCTCATCTGCCTTACGACTTCATGGCTAAGGTCTCGAACGAAATCATCAACAAGGTGCGTGGCGTCAACCGCGTCTGCTACGACATCAGTTCCAAACCGCCGTCGACAATCGAGTGGGAATAAGGCTTGTTAGACCAATTCCTGGATAATTTCTTCTTTAAATCTATAGATTTATTTACGTGTTCTAAGGTGGCAGTTCCATAGTTTGGACTGCCACCTTAATCATGATTTATTGCCAACTCTTCCGTTCAAAACTATGAAAAATCCATAAAAAACGGCAAATTAACGAAAATTATAGGCAGTTTTATCTTTATTATCCCAAAAAATTCTTATTTTTGCGCCCAAATTGTTTATAAAAGATGCAAAGAATTCTATTGTCGTTATTTATAACGTTCTTTTCGATAAATGTCTGTCAGGCGCAATTCCGTGCGTTAAGAGATTTGTCTTGGTATCCGAAGTCGGACCAAAACAAGTCTTATAATACGGCTAGCACTACTTCTGCCAATGTGCTTGAAGATTTGAACAATGCCTTCAATGCAGGCAACTACCGTGATGTTGTATTCACTTATTATCCTCAGGCCATCCAGGGCGGTTATCAGCGTAATAACTTGCTTTACAACAATACGCGTCGTGCATTGCGTCAGTTGATGCGCGATGATCCATCGTTGGCTAACTGGCGACAGATGCAGGCTCTTTACCATGAGCGCATCAAGAATCTAGGCAGTGAAGATTATGACTATCGCAACAATCTTGAGACTACTTCATGGAGCGAAGAGCAATTGTTGAACGAACGCCTTGCTGCACTTGCTTCGATGAACGATCGATATCAGGACTGCTACAAGGTGGCACTCGAGCGTGTTCAGAAGGCTTCGGGAAAGATTGACCTTGCTGTCATCCTGCAGGGAATGTTTGCTCCATTGAATCGTGCTCATGTCGCTAATAGTGATCTCGGCTCTTCGCTCAACGACAGGTATCAGGAGATTCTCAACTACATCGACCAGTCGGAGCGCTTTATGGAGCAGGAGCATCGCCAGGAATATCTGACCTATTATCCCAGTACGATTATTGATCAGGTGCGTAGTGAATGCCTGCGCGTCATCAACATCAATAAGGCAAAGAATTTAGCTGCTGCCCACGAAGAACAGGAAAAGGCTGCTGAAGCTTATCGTCAGGCTTTCGAATATTATCGACAGAAGGATTACGTCAATGCCTTCAATAGTGCTGGAGAGGGTTGGAGAAAATACCAGACTCCTGAATTCCGCATCTTGAGGTCAAACATCCTTCAGAATTGCGCTAATGAAGCCACTTCGTCTGCCGATCGAGTGGCATACCTTTGTGCTGCTTACGAGGCTGGCCATGGATATGTAAGCCGCCAGACCATCAACCATATTCTCGACGGACTGCGTGCCAACCTCTTTATGTCGGGTGTGGCAGGAAAGACGCATCGTACCTCCAGAAACCTGATTATCAATCAACGAATCTGGACCGTTGATGAGTTAAAAGAAAAGTCCTCTAATTGATATCGCTTATATATATAATATATGTATATACGTTCTTTCGTCGCTTGTCTTGCATTTTTGCTCCTGGGCGTTGGTTCACTCTTTGCTGATGACGAACAGCTTCAAGTGGCCGAAATCCCTGCATCTGCAAGAACGTCTGACGTTACAGACAAATACAAACAATTGACCTTTGGCCGTAGTGATTATAACTTCTGGTCACATTTTTCCCTTTCGACCAACTTCGTCGATTGGGCTCTCGTTATCCCCAACATTGGTCTCGACATTGACTTCGGTAACCCTAATCGCAAGTCCACCTCTTCGATTTATTTCCAGCTTAAGGGCTCTCCTTCGAGCAAGGATTATCTTAAGGAGAAATTGTATGACCAAACGTCCTATAAATTTTGGAATGCACACGTCGAATGGCGTTGGCACTGGTCTTTCCGCCGTCATCCTGAATTGGTGAAGGGGCGTTTTTACTCGGGTCTTTACACCGAGTATATGAAATACACGATGAATACGCCACTCGACATCATCGATAGTGACAAGTTGAAGGATGGTTGGGCTGGTATTGCAGGTATTTCTGCCGGCTATGATTTTCCGGGTTTCAACTACGATAATCGTCACTTCTTCCAGTTCCAGATCGGTGCCAATGTCGGAGCCTTTTATGCCGACTATGATGCCTATAGTGATGCTGGTAAAGAGTCGAAGAAACGAATACTCCCCATGGTTACAGAGATTCGTTTCGCTATTGCGTATCGTAACCAAAGCATCAGCCGCAAGTATTGGCAGCCCAATCTCGAACGCTATCGTCGTTTTGAGGTTGAGGATGATGCTGCCCGTAAGCAGATTGATGAATATGCTGAGCAGTTCGAAACCGACCCTCTCACCATTTACGTGAAGCCGAAGAATGAGAATGATTCAACCTTCTCGGAGCCTGTAACCTTCAATATGGTACGTCGTGAGTTTGGCGAACGTTGCAAGTCGCAGTATTTCCGTCCGGAAAGGCTGTACGAACTGGAAGATAACACCAAGTTTCCCATTACCGTGCCAAGCGACTACTATGTCATCGGTTACAACCTGCCTATCCGTGCTACTGACTTGGACTCAGAGGATACCGAGGCGCACTATGTCTTCCCGTTCCGCGTACGTTTTGCTGGATTTGAGCAGGCTATGGAACGTATGTTGAGTTACAATAAGTCCTTGCGTAGTTTCTTCCGAAGCAATGGTAATCGACTCCCATCGATGAGTATGGAAGCTATCAATAGTACCGATTTTGTAACCAGTGCTACGATTGAGAATGTTCTGGAGATGCTTAATGGCAAATGGATGGGCGGCAAACTTACTCGCGATGATGTGGAGGCCATCTATTATCGTGAGGATGGAGAGTTCCGTCCAATTAATGAGACTGATATGAATCATCGTGGCACCTATGCTTTGGGTCTTAGATTCCATACGCAGGTATACGAGAATTATGACTCTATTACCACCCGTTTCAATTTGGAGCCTTATGTTGAGACCGACACTCGTACGCTGTACGAGCAGTTTGTACCTGTTGTTACAAGTCGACAGTTCAACATAAATCATCCTTGGAAGAACGGGCAGGAACGCCAACTCACTAAAGACGATGTCCTGAAGATGTTGGCTGATGAAGGTTTCTATGGATTCTCCGATGCCAATATTTCAATCGATTCGATTCATTATGGTCGTAACTATGGAGAGGCAGATTTCGGAAAAGTGTTGCCGAAGGTTAAGTTCATCTATGTTGTCGAGGATTCATTAGGTCTTGCAGCAGGCAAGGAGTTCCATCGTGCTTGTCTCAATGGTTTGAATGCGCAGAATGGCACATGGAATCTTGAAATACCTTTCCAGGTAACGCATGGCCCTATTTGTGAAGGAACATACGATGCTGAGGGCAACCTCATTCCTGCCGATAAGCAGGAAGTCATTGATGATGTGATGCGCTGCTTGACACGTGCCAACAAGAACCTGCGTCATTATACTATTGACAGGGCATGGATCGAAGATTATACATATACAGGCTTGCATGACATGGCTGGAGGAAAGAACAAGGAAAAGTGGACATTGCTGCGATTCGCATATCGTTATGTCAATGCTGACGGTCATGTTCGTCTTGCTCGTGCTCATGCTGCA
Source organism: Bacteroidales bacterium (assembly GCA_017519885.1). Classification (GTDB taxonomy): domain Bacteria; phylum Bacteroidota; class Bacteroidia; order Bacteroidales; family UBA3663; genus Liminaster. Next base: position 91,873 of record JAFWRO010000063.1, read on the forward strand.
TATCGTATCAGAATTCCAAAGAAATGATCACAATAATTAAAACATCATTAGCTTTCTTTGCGTCAGTAGCCTTGGCAGTAGTTTGCCTTGCGTTCCAGCCTCTGCTCGATGATAACAGGTTGTCGGCACAGACCCTGGCCGTTCGTACCAATGCGTTACTTTGGGGAGCCGAAGCTGCAAACGTAAGCGTTGACCTCACGGTGAGTGAACATAGTACGGTCGGCATCACTGGCGTCTATTCGGTTCTTGACTCATGGATCCGTGACACCAACCTCAAGGGGTGGCAGATAGAGTATCGTTACTGGTTCTCTCATCAACCCTTCCACCGCTTGTTTGTAGGCCCCATCGCTGGTATTTTCCATTATACCGTCATAGATGATCAGGACACCCAGACTTGTGTGCCTGCAGGCATCAATGTTGGTTATGCTTGGACACTTTCCACCCATTGGAATGTCGAGGCCTGCTATGGTGTAGGCTATCTTTATTACAATCGTGCTTCTCGTGATGCTTTTGATGTGATTTCGAAGTCGAATCATCACAAGTTCACTACAATCAATCTCGGTTTGAATCTATCTTATGTTTTCTAAGCATACTTTTAAGAATATTCGATCACGTATGACTTCATTCCACCCGCAGGTACTGGGAGGATGGATGCGTATATCGGGGCTTCTTCTTCTGGTGTCGTTCCTTCGACCATCGGTTGTAAGTCCCCTTTATGCGCAATCACAATACGACCCGCTCTCGTTCGTCATCATTAATGCAGAAGATCGCACACTTGTCGATGATTTGGGTCACAATTGGGATCCAGAGAACGGTGTATGGATGGGTTCTACTCTCGGGCTACCTGAACGTAATGATCTGGATGTCTTCGTAACCAATGAAGTCTGTGCAGACTCGATTGTTGCGTGGAGCAAGTCGAATGCACCACGTCATCGTGATCTCGTTTCTGCTTTCGTCAACGAGTATCGTCAGCGCGGATGGCTCCTCCATCGTCATGCGAGCGCCTACGAGCTCTCGGATGTCAACCAGATTGCCCAGGATATCTACAAGCAGTACCCTGAGGCTGTTGATTACTGGAACAATATGACCAGCGATGACCGTGGCATCTATTCAGTGGCACTCCTTCTTCACCCGCAGGATGGTGGTGCCTTCGAGATTGTGGTACTTACCGAATCGATTACCAAGTATGATGGCGATGAAGCTAACTGTCCTATCTATTATAAGAATCGTACAGAACTCTCAAATGTCGAGACAACTCGTCAACGCACGCATTTCCGTCGTCAGCATGGTACAGCCTCTAGTGATGGTACATGGTTGACCTTCAACGAAAATTTCCATATTGAAGGACCTGAAGACCAGCGTCTTGTGATTGACCGCGTGGTAAATACGTGTAACTTTGAGAGTGATCTCAATGTAGTTAAGGCTGATTTCCAGAATGCGCCCATGCAGTACGATATGGCTGTGAAATACCTCGATATCGCTTCCCGCAAGGAGGATTTCAGCTATCGTTTGCGTCCTTTTGTCTATGCTGGCGAGGACTTCCAACGTCAGCTCTATCGTCGTACTCGTGGCAATCTGCTTCGTGATACATTGGAGCATTATCGTGTCAATACCATCGCGCATATGGAGGAGTTGCGCAATTGGGTAGAGTATCGTGAAGTTCAGCCCGACTCGATGTTGTTCCTTATTCCACAACCATTGTGGAAACTAGTGCTGCGCTATCGCACCTTTGATAGAATTCGAGATCGTGTACGTAAGTCAGCACCTTGGATTCCTCTTGAAGTATCCGAGGAGGATACTGTGCAGGCGTATATAGCCAATACTCCATTCGATATTTTCTCCGAGTTCCAGGCTTATGTCGATTCGGGCCATGTCATTGCTGATCATCATATCCTTACATCCGAACGTGACCTTGTCGAGGGATATGTCAGCCGACAGAATCAGATGAATCTCTACCCTGTACCAGGTGAGAGTCGTCGTGTACGTATCGAACATCGTGACACGCTAGCAAGCTCGGTCAAGCCTCTTATGCTTACGATGGAGCCTGTCGATACTGTATTATCTTATCGTTGGCGCATGCCCGATCCTACTCGTTACTATCAGTTGCGTCACATCAGTTATCTGCATGATTTCATTCATGCTGATACGACGTCATCAGTCGAGTGTGGCTGCGAACGCCAGATGCCGTTGCAGTTCCTCAATATCTCTACTCAGAACGCAGAGTTCGATTGTCCTCCACGACGCAGCATCACAAGCGATCGCCTTGTGAGCTTCAAACCGCGTGCTCGTGGCGAACTCGTTGATGCAACCTACAGTCTTGCATTGAGTTTCGAGCTTCTTAGTACTGAGGTTAATCTTGATCTGGGCAATAACCGTGCTCAGATGGATAGTTTGGTGCAGAAGGCCTACGAGATTACGCATGATATGTATCAACGCATCCAGCAGGTGGGCATTGTCGGTATATCATCGCCTGAAGGTGGCCAACGATTGAACCTTCAACTTTCGCGTCAGCGTAGTCTCAGCATTCTCGATATTCTACGCAAGATGGGAGGGGAGGACTTGCGCCATGCCAATTTCCATATTATCAAGGACTCCATTGCTCCATGGAGTGCTGTGGCTGACATCATTGAGGCAGAGCATCCGGAGAACACGGCTACAATTAATCGTATTCGTCGTGCTGTTGAGGCTAATCCGTATAATATGAAGGCGCAGCAGGATATGATTGGCTTCAGTTCCCGTCATCGTGATCCTGTCGTCGATGCCGCTCTCGACCAACTTCGCGAAGCACAGGTAACCTTTAGTTATAAGGCGGTGTTTGAGGCTTCGGAAGCCATGATTATCGACGAGTTCCGTGCGGCCAAACGTTATGACAATTTCCCGCCAGACTATTATTATTGGATTCTCACCTCGAAACTTACTACTTATGAAGAGAAGGGTATGGTAGCCAAAGCATTGCTTAAGGCACGAGCTTCAGAAGTCCGTCGTTTCACTACTGACCAGCATCCTTCCAACAGTTTTGGGCTTGTGCTTCCTATCGCTGCCAACTTCCTGGCTTTGGACAGCATGCGCAATGGCCGCTACAATCCCGAAATCCTTGCGCCTTTCATTAATAGTGAGCTTTTCCAAGGTAACTTTGCATGCTATATGCAGAGCGATTATGATGTTCCTGTGAAGTTCATCAATCTTGATGCCATCCTCTACAACCAGATTGTCACTCTCTATAATGTCGGTACTCCCGAGGCCATCGATCAGGCATATACCCTCGCTGATATTCTTAACGAGACGCCTACGCTCTCCAATCAGTTCCGCGACAAGTATCATCCTGAACAGCTGGAGATATTACTCAACAGCTATATGGGCCGTTTCCTTGACGACCCAGACCACTTGGAAATGTTGCGCAAATCCAACCTGCGCAACTTCTATGTGGCTAATATGGCCGATATGTACAGCAAATGTGAAGGTGTGATTGATGCGCTTCAGACTTCGGAGAATTGTCATGAGTTACTCCAGCAGTGCGTCGATAGTTTGCAGGAACTTAAGCTGCGTTTCCCAGGCGATCCTGCTGCTCTGTATTTCACAGCTGTCACTCGCTTATGGCAAGCTGAGAGTATAGGAGGCGAAGATCGTGATTCCAATTTCGACTTGGCTATTGATGCGCTCGAACAACTATTCAAGATCGATGCGAAACCAACCTATATTTCCCGTCTGCAGGGCGATAGTTATATCCGTAACTTCTATCGAACGCCTAGAAGTCGAAAGATGAAGCGAGATGTCTTCCTCGAAGCTATCGAGCAGTTCATCTCCAACACTTATAAAGAATAGTATATGCTTCGGATTCCCAATATATATCATTATGCATTCGAAGGTTATGCCCATACCTTCGCTTGTGCATTCATCATACTGTCCCTCTGTTTGCAAGGGCAACAGTCGCATGCCGCTGTCCCTGTAGCTGATGACAATAATTCCTCCGACATCAATGGTGCCGGTAATGTCACGCTTGATGTTCCCTCGGTCCTTATTCGTAAATGGTACACATCTCCCGATACGAAGCCTTTTTTCAACGATAGGCGTAATCGTTTAATGCAGGGATGGTCGGTTGCAGGCTATTGGTCTCCACAACTCTCGCTGAGTCCAAGCAAGTATTCTTCGTTTGAGGCGTTGGGTGCGGGTGCAGGTGTCATCAAGGATTTCAACAAGTCCTACGCGCTGCGTCTTTCTGGCTCCTATTTGAAAAGCAAGATTCCTGCCAGCAATGCTGATGTCGTGCGTTTTATGGGCTCGGTTGATCTTCTTTGGAACTTCTCCAACAACTGGTTTGGATATGATCCTGCTCGCAGTCTCGAGACTCTCCTTGTTGCAGGAGGTTCGTTTGGTGCTGTGAAGAGCGATGAAAGGTCTTCTGAAATGATTTGGCAAGGTCAACTGGGTGTTCAGTTCCGTAAGACATTGTCACCGCATGTTTCCGCTTTTGTCGAACCTTATTATTATGTGTCCGATCCTGATTATGATTACTATCAGAACGGTGCAGACTTTGATGACGGCGTTGGTTTGAAGACGGGTATTTTGGTGCGTGTGACCGAGCCACTACGCGAAACGCCATGGTTTGGCGGTTGGTATCATTCTGCATGGTATGAGAACTGGTATGTTCAGAATCTTTTGGGTATTAACTTCGCTAAGGAGAAAGGACTTACTGATAAGAACGATTTCTCGAAATACAATCTCAATTTGAATATTGGCCATTGGGTGGCTCCCTCATGGGGTTTCCAGGTGGGTGCCGTCGATCGTCAGCTTCTGTTTAAGGGTAACAATAACCGTCGTCAGACCTTTGGACGTCTCGAAGGTGTTTTGAATATCGCAACGTTTTGGGATCAAGTCTCTGTCAAGCGACTCGGATTGACAGTGTCTGGTGGTGCCGAATTGGGATACGAACGAAAGTACTCCTCTAGGAATACACGCTCTTGGGAGCGCACTGATGGTTTTTATAATGCAGTGACCGGTGCTGCCCAATTGAAGTATTTCCTCAACTCGAATACAGCCCTTGTCGCCGAAGGTCGCTATTCTTCTGCTGGCGATGGTGCCAGTGTGATTACACCGTCCTTTGGCTTGGAATATTATCATAATCGCCAGCCAAGCTATAGCTTCTGGCGCAAGAGGGCCCAAGCTATTCACGATGACAAGGTTCAACAAGGCTTGGGAGGCATCCTTTTCCTCAACAATTGGAATATGTTTCTCGAAGCTGCATTCAGTGTCGATCGTGCTTCCAACGTAAGTCGCTATAAGGTGCAGGATTTTGCACCAGCTGCCGAATTGGGATTGGGTCTGCGCATCAACGATTTGCACTCAGTGCGTCTCAAGGAGCATGTCATCTATCACGAGGCAGAGCCTAATGATTATCCCCAGTTCCAAAGTGAGACGAGTCTCGACTATATGTTCGACTTGACGAATTTCTGGATGGGTCTTGAACAATATCGGCGCTTTACGTTGCGTCCTTTTGCAGGTGCAGTTTATTCTATCTCGAAATTTTCGAGTTCCCCATTTTCCAAGGCAGATCCTTTGCATAGTTTCGGGTTCGATTTCGGATTCCAGAATTCCTTCCGATTGAATGCTAATACGGAGCTCTTCATTGAGCCGCGCTATTTATATGCACTCGATGATTTCAATCAGTGGAACTTGACGGCTGGTATAGGATACACTATTGAACGACGTCGTGAAATGCGTCATTTGATCCAAAAGGGAGTCCCTGACAATCCTCCTCACTTCTATATCCAGACGTTAGGCGGTTTCCAGATTGGCACCGGCGAAACTTTCACTCGTTCAAATGTCTTTAGCGGTCTTTTCAATCTTACGTTTGGACGTTCATTTGCACGTAATCTGGCAATACAGACAACTTTGTTCCAGCAGAATGCTACTCCCAATGACAAGAAACTGGTTCATCGCCTTTATGGCATTCGTGGAGAATTTGTAACCGATCTTCTAGGAATGCTATGGACTCATAGTCACGAGCAGGGATGGGTTTGGACACTTCAAGGAGGTGGCGAACTGACCTACAATACATTTGTGAATTATCCTTATGTTGGCGTTACCGGAGCCACCCAATTGCGTCGCAGACTGGGTAGAACACCTTTCTGGGCCACTATCGAAGGCCGAATCCAGGCTCATTTCGCCAAGGCTGGTAAGATTAAGGGTAAGGCTCCCATTTGGACGGGTGCTGCAGGTATTCATTATGAACTTCCTTCAATCAAACAGTGGAACAAAGGTGCTAATGGCACTTACGGAACCATCAATATGTATGGTTCCGGTTCCGAACATCCCTTGGATTTCTTCCAAAACCTGAAGAATGGAAATATCCAGATTGCAGGTACATGGTTTGATGCTGAGAAGATGGGTGTGGCTGTAGCTGTTGGTTATGACATTGATGACGTCAATGGTATACGCATCGGTTATGACTTCGCCAAAAGTTCGCAGACTACAAGTAAGGGCGAGGCCATCAACTACAATGCACTTTCTGCCGACTATATGCTTGACTTGACTAACCTCTTGCTTAAGGCGAGGGCTAAAGTATCCGAAGAGTCTGATCCCGCAGTTCCTGCTGCTCCAGCAAAGCTCATTTCGCGATTGTCAGTGCGTCCATTCGTCGGATTCAATATCGGTATGCACAGTTTCGACCTCAACAAACGACACTATGACAAGGAGGCCAAGGCTTGGAAATCCACCAGGATGACTGATGTCAACTTGGGCCTGCAGACCGGTTTGAATGTCGGATATATCATCACTCCACATATCGTGCTGTTCGTCGAGCAGCGTATGCTGCTTTTGTCCAACGACCCTTATTTGTCGCCTGACGACGAGCACAATTTTCATGCTCTGACATATGGAGGATTGAAGTACAGTTTCTGAGATTAGCAATGATGGACCGATGCAATCTGTCCATCGTTGTTTTTCCCTTTTCTACCCTCTTCATGCCAAAATGGCTCACGTAGACATAAAATAACCTTGTTTTTGTATAAAAAAAACAAAAAAGTTTTGATATTTCAATAAATTCTTGTATCTTTGCCCTCGAAATATATCGATGATAGAAATGAATTTACAGCGTCACGCAGCCACCTTTATCGTCTTGGCTCTATTTGCTATGACAATGATGCCTATGGTGGCTCAGAATCTGAATACAAGCAACCTCACTTCTTCTCCATACAACCGTTACGGTTATGGACGTCTGGGTTCCATGGGTAATACGGTTACCCGCAGCATGGGAGATGTAGGTATCGCGATTCGCAGCAATCAATATACCATTCTTGCTAATCCTGCTTCGCTCACTGCAATAGATACCCTCACGATGATTTTTTCAGTCGGTCTCGATGCTCAGTATGGAATGTATTCCGAAAATGGCGTACGTTCGCATAAGTGGGATGCCGGTTTCAGTTATATGTCATTCCAAATGCCACTTTGGAGGAATTTTGCGATGTCACTTTCCTTCACTCCCTATAGCATGGTAGGCTATTATTATGGCACTTCTGATTCCGTCGCTATTCATTCTGCAACTATTCGTCATGATACTCTGACTTATTCAAGCTTACATCAAGGCTTGGGTGGTGTTAACAATTTTATGCTTGGGTTGGGTTGGCGTGTATTCCACAACAAACGCGTAGACTTCAATGTTGGTGCTAATGCCGGATGGCTTTTTGGAACAATAGAGCACGATGGCAGTCTCTCTACTTCGAGTCAAGCCACCAATACTCATCTTTCTTACGAAGCCTCTGTGCGTGGCCTCCTTCTCCAGTTCGGCGCTCATTACACCCAGCGTTTTATGGCTAATCACAGTATCACCATAGGCGCTATATTTAGTCCAAGACTTAATCTGAGTGTCGATACGGAGACATTGAAGTATAGTGCCGATACCATTTCACGCAGCGATCGTTATCGTAGCGCTGTCAAGTTGCCAATGAAGTGGGGTGTAGGTGCCAGTTACAACATCGCTCGTAAACTTACTGTTACGGCAGAATATGAGAAAACGATGTGGAATGATGTGGCTGGCCTTAATCCTGAGTTTCAGGCTGAGGAAGGTGTATTCAATACCTCTCAACGCGTAGCTGCAGGTATTGAATATCAACCCAAGGTACTTACCAATCGTTATTTCAAGATTTGCCGTTATCGTGCTGGTGTAAGTGCCAAGTCCAACTACCTTCGTGTCAATGGCAGTTCTCTGCGAGAATACACTGGCAGTTTGGGAATGAGTATGCCAATCAATCGTCGCTCTGCGCTCGATCTCGGTGTAGGTTATTCTACCGTTCGTCCCAAGAATGGTAATATGGTCAAGGAAAACTATATCACAATCAACGTAGGCTTGACTTTCAACGAGATGATGTTCTTCCGTGGACGTCTTCGTTGATTAGGATATTTATTGATTTTGGTCCATTGCTTTTCTGCTGATTGGCAATTTAAACCAATAGCTGACATCTTGGTCATAAACCCGAAAGACAAAACAATCATCACTAACATAAAACACCAAAAGTACAATGAAAACCTCTTTCAAAATTTTTGCTGGTGCTGTCCTCTCAATGGCAGTTGCCGCTCTCTCTGCTCAGACTCCTGAGATGTTGGAAGTGATGTGTGCCAACGGTGAAACCGCCGGTACCAACAATTCACTCTACAATGACTATTTCCCCAAGTCGGGTCCAGCCAAACCACTTGAGGCTTATGAACCTTGGAAGGCTCTCTATGATGCTGTTCCTAATTTCAACCTCGCTCTCTACCTCAATGGTGAGAAGATTCTTGTCGCAAAGTGCGAACAGGCTCAGAAAGGTGGTAACACTGCCGATCAGGAGCGTTTTGCAAAAGAACTTCAGAAGCTTTGTGATGATCGTATTGCCAATGGTTTTGCTACAAAAACTGTGCCTGCTGAGGCTATTAAGCTGAAGAAGATCGACTACTTCAAGAAGTACGATCTTGATGCTACTGATAAGGGCGTATACGATCGTTATACTGAGGTCCTCCAGGAGTTCCGTGGCGGTGCTCAGCCTTACTACATCTCACAGTGGTGCACCAACTCCTTGAAACTTGCTAAGTCAGGTCAGCATGACAAGAATCAGTACATCGAGGACTACATGAAGTCTACCGAGTACCTCGACGAAGCACTCGACCGCTATGTGCTCCGTTACAATGACGACACCACCAAGCTCGTTGCTGCTCGTGTGGCTGGTCAGGACACCGCTAAGCTCTTCCGTGCTGCTGAGGTTACCAAGGGCCTGATGAAGGGTGCTCGTGACAATAAGCTTAACCTTACCTCGCTGTTCGCTCAGTCTGGCTATGCTGATGTCAACACCCTCGTTGAGATTTTTGCTCCTCAGGTTGAGGAGAAAAAGTCTGACCTCGCTTTCTTGACCAACGTGTCTAAGCTTCTTGGCCGTAGCGCTGAAGGTCGTGAAACCGACCTCTACACCCACGTAGCCGATTACTCTTATCAGATCAAGCCTTCGATGGAAGCTGCCAAGGGTCTTGCAAAGGCCGCTCTCAAGGCTAAGGATTATGATCGTGCTCTCCAGTACTACGATGAGGCCCTCACTCACGCTATTCAGCCAGATGACAAGACTGAGATCTTGATGTACGAAGCTGCTATTTATCAGCAGGAAGGCCAGAAGGCTAAGGCTCGCGATGTCCTCCGCCGTTCTCTCAGCATCGATCCCGATCAGGATACTCCTCACGTGATGATTGCCAATATGTATGCTTCTTCTGCTAACAGCTGTGGCGAAGAGAAGCCAGCTCTCAAGAGCCTTGTCTACGTAGCTGCTTACAATGAGATGCAGCAGGCCATTGCCCATGCTTCAAGTGACGAGAAGCGTGCTGCTTACCAGCGCACATGCGGTTCTTATAAAGCTGCTTTCCCTGCCAAGGGTGATCTCTTTATGCAGGCAGGCAAGACTCCTGGTCAGTCTCACACGCTCGGCGGATGGATGGGTGTTACTGTAACGATCCAGTGCCAGTAATTCAGATTCTCCTTATGTCTAATATAAGCTCCGCTGTACAGTGGAGCTTATATTAGGCATTACATTCTTTCTATATCTCGCAGATTGCGTTTTATTTTTCCATACTTCATATGAAAATATACATTAAGCCAAGTATTCGATTCAATCAGGTTCGTTCTTGTGATTTAATCACTACATCTGATCCTCAACTCATTGACGATACTGGTGCCGACCCAGATTCTCCCGTACTCGCTCCAAAACGAGATAAAGATTGGGAAAATTGGTGATTTTTTGGATTCCTTATCTCCTCCTGCGTTAAGGTGTTCCTATTAGGAGAGAGTATAACCATATTCTTTGCTTGTACCTTTGTGGTGTAGGTATCGAATCTGGTTTTTATTTTTTTTAAAACGATCATATTTGAAAAATCCACTTGACAAATAGATAATCTTTCATTCTTCTTTTTTATCTCACAAAAAAAATTATTTTTATTCTGTTCCAAAAAAGCGAAAAAAACGTAAATTTGCACCGTTTTTCAAGAATTAAATATTGAATATTCTCTTTAAATAACCAATCAAAACAACAAATCTATGCGAGTTATTATCCGTCCCGATTACGCAGAGATGTCCAAATGGGCTGCCAACTATGTAGCCAAAAGCATCCTTGAGTTCAATCCAACCCCTGAGCGTCCATTTGTTCTAGGCTGTCCTACTGGTTCTTCTCCTATTGGTCTTTATCGTGAACTGATCAAGAAATACGAAGCTGGCGAGATTTCTTTTCAGAATGTTGTGACATTCAATATGGATGAGTATGTCCGTATTCCCGAGGATCACCCCGAGTCATATCATAGTTTCATGTGGAAGAACTTCTTCAGCCACATCGACATCAAGCCCGAGAACGTTCATATCCTCAATGGAAATGCCGACGACCTCGATGCTGAGTGTGCTAATTACGAGAATGCTATTGCTGCTGCCGGTGGCATCCATCTCTTCATGGGTGGCGTTGGTCCCGATGGTCATCTTGCTTTCAACGAGCCCGGCTCTTCTCTCAATGGCCTTACTCATGTCGAGACGTTGACTACCGACACCATCATCGCCAATTCCCGCTTCTTCGACAACGATATCAACCTTGTGCCCAAGAAGGCTCTCACCGTAGGTATCGGCACTGTGATGGCTGCCAAGGAGGTGCTCCTCGTTTGCAATGGTCACCACAAGGCTCGTGCTCTCAAGCACATCGTTGACGGCAACGTCAGCCACAAGTGGACTGCTTCTATGCTTCAGACCCATCCTGCTGCCATCGTTGTTTGCGACGAAGCTGCCTGTGACGAACTTACTGTCGGCACTTTCAAGTATTTCCTCGACAAGGAGCGTGATAACTTCTGATATTGCAATTCTTTCATATAATTTTGAGCAGCCGCTATGGGCTGCTCTTTTTTTATCATATTCTCTCACTAAATTACCAAATATATTTGTCAAAACTTCTATCTTGAGCTTTAAAAAGTGATAAATAATTGATTTTTTTTGTTTATGTTTCTTTATTTGTTCAAAAATACATATATTTGCAACAATTTATTGAACTCTTGGTCAGGCGTACATACTTGTGTGTCATGCTTAGCGAAGCTATATAGAAATTTATGTTAGTTTGGAATAAAGTTTTCTCTTGGTATTTGTCAAGGAATGCATTGCCCTACTGGTGCATTCTTGCTGTCGATTGTTTATCTATCGTTTTGGCTGGAATGCTTGCCATCTATCTCTGTATGGGTGGCGAAGCCCTTGCTACTCATTTTTGGCACTTCCTTTTAGTGTGGACTTGTTCTCTGCCAATGTTCTGCATTGGCATGCGTATTTTTCACACGTATGCAGGCATTTTCCGTTATTCCAGCTTTGCTGACCTTTTGCGTGTCACGTGTGCCGTCCTCGTAGGTATTGTCCTCACGGCCGTTGTTTATTATCTGGTGAGTATTTATTTCATCGCTGGTTTCCCCAAGTTCCGTGTCTTCGTCATCACCTTCCTCTTGGCAATGATCTTCATGTGGGGCATCCGTATTTGCGTTAAGTATCTTTACGATACGGCTGTCAAGGACCAGGCCACACAGAATGTCTACATTTACGGTATCCAGGAAGGTGGTATTGCGCTCGCCAAGAGTATGCGCAACGACAATCCTCGCCAGTACATGGTCAAGGGTTTCATTTCCGGCAAGGCGGAAAACATCGACAAGTTCATTCTTGGTGTCCGTGTTCATAAGGCCGACGAAGAAGTCGTTAACCACATGCGTGCAAGCAAGGCTAATATGCTTTTTGTCTCTCCATTGCTTTCCGAAACTTTCCGCGAAAACGACAACCTTGTCAATGCGCTCACCAAGGCTGGCATCAAGATCATGATGCTTCCCGCAGCAGAGACTTGGGATGGCAAATCCAGCCTCCAGCATAGTCGCCTGCACGAAGTTGATATCGAGGACCTGCTTCCTCGCGACAAGATTGAAGTCGACATGAATGCAATTGGCAAACTACTCTACAACAAGCGAATCCTGATTACCGGTGCAGCTGGTTCCATCGGTTCGGAAATGGTGCATCAGATCGCTTCTTTCAAGCCCGCTGAACTTGTATTGGTCGATCAGGCCGAAACACCAATGCATCAAGTGCGCCTCTTCATGGAACATTCCTATCCAAAAATCAAGTGCTGGACCATTGTGGGTTCTATTGCCAATCCTTCTCAGATGGAGCAGATTTTCAAGGTCCATCGTCCTGAGTATGTCTTCCATGCTGCTGCCTATAAGCATGTGCCGATGATGGAGGACAACCCCTCTATGGCCATTCAGAACAATACCTACGGCACTCGCGTGATTGCTGACCTTGCCGTGAAGTACGGCACTCGCAAGTTTGTGATGATTTCCACCGACAAGGCTGTCAATCCCACCAATGTCATGGGCTGCTCGAAACGCATCAGCGAGATCTATTGTCAGTCGCTCGATCGCGCCATCCGTCAACAGCTCGAAGGAACGTCCACTTCGCCCATCCTTCTTCGGCAGATCGATGGCTCTCCTGCGGTCACTCAGTTCATTACTACCCGTTTCGGCAATGTCCTGGGCTCCAATGGTTCGGTCATTCCCATTTTCCGCGAGCAGATTCGTCGTGGCGGCCCTGTCACTGTTACTGATCCTGAAATCATCCGCTTTTTTATGCTAATCCCGGAGGCCTGCCAACTCGTTCTCGAAGCGGGCACTATGGGCAAGGGTGGTGAGATCTTCGTGTTCGATATGGGCAAGCCTGTGCGTATTGCAGAACTAGCACAACGTATGATTGACCTGAGTGGTGCAAAGAATGTCGAGATCAAGTATACAGGTCTTCGCGATGGCGAGAAACTTTATGAGGAGGTCCTTAACGATGGCGAGCACACCAAACCAACCATTCATCCTAAAATCAAGATTGCTACCGTCAGGGAGTATCCTTATGAGCAGGCTCTTAAGAATGAGGAAGAACTATATAAGTTGTCCTTTACCTACGATGATATGAAGATCGTTGCTAAGATGAAGGAAATCGTTCCTGAATACAAGAGCCATCATTCCAGATATGAGACGCTTGACTGACCTTTTAGGTTTCAATTAGTAATCAATTAATCTTTTCTATTATTCCCTATGGAATATCAATATCACATTTTTTCTCCTTATCGCGTTTGTCCACTCGGTGCACATGTCGATCATCAGCACGGCCTGGTGACCGGTTTTGCCATCGACAAGGGTGTTGATCTCTATTTCAATGTCCGTGAGGACAGTCAGGTCAATCTCACTTCCGATAATTTTGAGGGCGAAGTGCACTTCCATCTCGATACCCCGTCCCAGGTTCGCGAGAAGCATTGGGGAGACTATGCACGTGGTGCAAAATATGCGCTGCGCAAGCGCTTTGAACTTTCACGAGGCATCGACGGAAACCTCCATGGCAGTCTACCTATCGGAGGTCTCAGTTCGTCGGCAGCCGTACTCATCGCCTACGTAATGGCTTTTGCCAAGGCCAATGGCATAAAGCTCAAACCCTTCGAGATTGTGCAGATTGCCTCCGAAGCCGAGCGTGAATACATCGGTCTCAACAATGGTATTCTCGACCAGAGCTGTATCGCCCTCGGCAAAAAGGACGGCCTTCTCTTTCTCGACTGTGATTCCAACGAATATCGTATCGTCAAGCGTAATCCAAAGATGCCCGACTTCGAGATCGGCATCTTCTTCTCGGGCCTCACGCGTTCACTCATCAACAGTGACTACAATCTGCGCGTCTACGAGTGCAAGGTGGCTGCATGGAATATGCTAGCCTATACAGGTCAGCCGCTCAAGACTTTCGACAAGACTTTCCTGCGCGACATTCCACGTTCGACGTTCGACAAGACCAAGATTGCTATGCCCGATCGTTTTGCACGTCGTGCCGAACATTTCTACACTGAGTATCGTCGCGTCCGTCAGGGCGTTACAGCATGGGAGAGTGGCAACATCAAGCTCTTTGGCAAACTCAGTTTCGATTCGTGCGAATCGTCGATGAACAACTACGAATGTGGCAGTCCTGAGCTGATTGCTATCTATCAGATCATGTCCAAACTGCCTGGTGTCTATGGCGGACGATTCTCGGGCGCTGGGTTCAAGGGTGCAGTTATTGCCTTGGTCGATCCTGCCTATAAGGAGAGCATCGAGAAGTCGCTCACCGACCAGTATCTGGCAAAATTCCCCGAGTACGAAGAGACTTTCTCGGTCAACTGGGTCAAGCCAGATGATGGCGCTCGTTTTGTAAGCGAATAAGCCGCTTTTTTCATTAGCAATAGTAAATACATTTTCTTATATGGTAAGTTTTAATGTTTCTCTCGAAGGCAGGACCGTGTTGGTAACCGGTGCTGCTGGTTTCATCGGGAGCAATCTCGTCAAACGCCTGTTCAACGACGTGCCTGGCATTCGAATCATCGGTATCGATAGCTTGAACAACTATTACGACGTGAACATCAAGTTCGAACGTCTCCAGCAGCTCAACGACCTTGCGGCCAAGCTTCATCCAGGTAATGACGAACGTGAGAAGTATTGGAAGTTTGTCAAAGGGAACATCGCCGATATGCAGACCCTCAATCATCTCTTTGCAGAGGAGAAACCATCGGTGGTTGTCAATCTTGCTGCTCAGGCTGGTGTGCGTTATTCAATCACCAATCCCGATGCTTACATCGAGAGCAATCTCATCGGTTTCTATAATATTCTCGAGTGCTGTCGTCATCACTATGTCGAGCATCTTGTCTACGCCTCGTCAAGTTCCGTCTATGGTTCAAACAAGAAGGTGCCTTACAGCACCGACGACAAGGTCGACAATCCTGTTTCGCTCTATGCCGCTACCAAGAAGAGCAACGAATTGTTGGCCCATGCTTATTCCAAGCTCTACAATATTCCTTCCACGGGTCTCCGCTTCTTTACCGTCTATGGCCCAGCAGGACGTCCCGATATGGCATATTTCGGCTTCACCAACAAGCTGCGCCGAGGCGAAACCATCCAGATATTCAACTACGGCAAGTGCAAACGCGATTTCACCTACGTCGATGATATCGTCGAAGGCGTAGTGCGTATCATGCAGCATGCGCCCGAAAAGGCCGATGGCGAGGATGGTCTTCCCATCCCTCCCTACAAGGTCTATAATATTGGCAACAACAGTCCCGAAAACCTGCTCGACTTTGTCGACATCCTTCAGCAGGAGCTTATTCGTGCCAATGTCCTTCCTGCCAACTACAATTTCGAGAAGCACAAGGAACTCGTTCCCATGCAGCCTGGCGATGTCCCTGTCACTTATGCCGATACCACTCCCCTCGAAGAGGACTTCGGCTATAAGCCTTCCACCACCTTGCGTCAAGGTCTGAGAGCTTTTGCCGAATGGTACGCCAAGTATTACGGCACAGCTACAAGCATTGCAAAGTAATCCTTCCGTTATGAAAACCATCGTCATCGCTGCCGGTTACGCTACTCGTCTCGGTGAACTCACCCGCAATTTTCCGAAACCTTTGCTCAAGATAGGGGATAAGTCAATCCTCGACCGTATGCTCATCGATATCGACCGTATTCCTGATATCGACGAGCACATCATCATCACCAACCATAAGTTCGCACATCACTTCGAGGCCTGGATGCAGAATGCTCGCTACACTAAGCCCATCACCATCCTCGACGACGGTACCGAAACCAACGAAACTCGTCTCGGTGCTGTCTGCGACCTGCTGCTCGCCATCGATTATCTCGACCGTCGCGATCAGCGCGATTCTTCCCTGCTGGTTGTTGCTGCCGACAACATCCTCTTCTTCAGTTTCCAGGAGTTTGTCGATTTCGCCAAGTCCAAGCAGACCAGTTGCATCATGTGTCATGAGCAACCCGATGTCGCCAAACTCCAGCGCACCGGCGTCGTCGTCCTCGATGCCGACGACAAGGTCCTCAATATGGAGGAGAAGCCCGCTGTGCCCAAATCCCATTGGGCTGTTCCACCTTTCTATATCTACATGCAGCACGACCTTGACCAGATTCGTCATGCTGTCGAGAACGGTTGCGGCAAGGATGCACCCGGCAACTTGGCCCATTATATGGTCGATCACACGACGATTCATGCCTGGCATATGACGGCTGGTCGTTTCGACATCGGTTCACTCGACACCTACAAGGAGGCGTGTCAACGCTTCTGAAATTGCCTTGATAATATTAATCTATCCTTTCCTATTCATCTCATATAAAAATGAAAAAAAGAGACAAACGCATCTGGCTTTGCCTGGCCCATATGTCAGGCAATGAGATGAAATACGTCAAAGAGGCTTTTGACACCAACTGGGTTGTCCCGCTTGGTCCCAATGTCAATGGCTTCGAAGATGACTTGCAGCGATTCGTGGATTCCGTCGATCCTTCATTGGTTGATAGTAGCTCCCTCAAGCCCCATTCTGTAGTGGCCTTGTCATCGGGCACCGCTGCAGTTCATCTTTCCCTCATCGCCTGTGGTGTGAAGCCTGGCGATGAAGTCATTGTCCAGAGTTTTACTTTCTGTGCAAGTTCACATCCCGTTACCTATTTGGGCGCTACCCCGGTCTTTGTCGATTCCGAACGCGATTCCTGGAATATGGATCCCGAGATTCTCGAAGAGGCTATCCGTGACCGTATCTCCAGGACGGGTCGTAAGCCTAAAGCCATTGTCCCCGTGGCGCTCTATGGCATGCCTTATCAAATCGATAGGATTATGGAGGTGGCCAATCGGTACAATATCCCCGTCATCGAGGATGCTGCCGAGGGTATGGGGTCCCGCTGGAAGGGCCGTGTCTTGGGCACCTTTGGCAAATATGGCATCTTGTCGTTCAATGGCAACAAGATGATTACCACGTCTGGTGGTGGTGCCCTCATCTGCCCCGACGCTGCTTCCAAGAACGAGATTATGTGGTATGCCACCCAGGCGCGCGATGCCTATCCTTACTATCAGCACAGTGCCATCGGCTACAACTATCGTCTCTCGAACATCTGTGCCGGTATCGGTCGTGGCCAGATGACGGTGCTCAACGATCATATCTCCCATCACCAGCACCTTGCTTCGCTCTACGACGAGTTGCTCAAGGATGTCCCCGGCATCACCTTCCATAAGAACTCCGACGAGCGCTATGATTCCAACTATTGGCTCAATACCATCACCATCGATCCCGCGTTGAAGGTGAAAGGGGAGGAGTATGCCTACAAGCAGGTCATCACCAGTGCCATTGGTGGCGCAGCAGGTGTGATTCATTCCGTCGATTGTCCCACTACTGATTGCCAGCCCAACAACAACGTCGAGGCAATGCGTATGGGCTTGGATGCGCTCAATATCGAGGCTCGTCCGCTCTGGAAACCCATGCACAAGCAGCCTGTTTACCAGGGCAGTCCTGCCTATGTAAACGGCGTAGCCGAGTCGCTCTTCAAGGTAGGCCTCTGCCTGCCTTCCGGTCCCTACGTCACCGACGACGATGTCCGTTACATCGTCGAGGCCATCCGTTCTCTCATCATCACCGACTGACACGTCAGTCGCTTCATACGATTCTACTAAGGTGTTGAGGTTTTCCTCGACACCTTTTTTGCCACAAAAAAAGGACCACTCCAGTAGCCTGGAGTGGTCTGTAGGTTTTACCCAAAAGGGTCTTGGATTATCAAAATGATTTATGCCTCAGCGATAGCCTCGTTAGGACAGGTAGCCTCACAAGCGCCGCAGTCGATGCAAGCATCAGCGTCGATTGTATATACGTCCCCCTCCTTAATTGCCTCGACGGGGCATTCACCGATACAAGAACCGCAAGCAACACACTTTTCGGGATCAATTACACGTGCCATATTAATTTGAAATAGTTTAAGAAGTTAAAAAATAGTTTACTGAATAGTTCGCTGTGTGGCTATAAGGCGCACATTTTTCGTTTTTTGTTGGCGCAAAGATAGTATGTTCTCTTTACAAAACCAAATGTTTTAGGTTTTTTTTTCAAAAAAAGTGTTTTTTTTACTCCAAACCTGCGAATATTGCGGAATTAGCCTTATATTTGCAAGTCAAAATTGCAATTTATCATTTTATTATCTGCGTACGGTAATCAATATGACTATCAAAAATGATTAGTTTTCTTCTCGCTTTGGCCGCTCTCATTATCGGCTATCTTGTCTATGGGCGTTTCATCAGCCGAGTGTTCGGTGTCGATGACGCACGTACGACGCCTTGCTACACCCACCAGGATGGCATTGACTACATTCCGCTGCCTACTTGGAAGGTGTATATGATTCAATTCTTGAATATCGCGGGCTTGGGTCCAATATTTGGTGCCATTATGGGTGCGAAGTTTGGCACTGCTTCCTATCTTTGGATCGTGTTGGGTACCATCTTTGCGGGAGCCACCCACGATTACCTCGCAGGTATGATTTCGTTGCGAATGAATGGTGCTTCTCTGCCCGAAATCATCGGTTTCTTCCTGGGACGTCATGCCCGTCGGTTAATGGGTATCTTCATTACCGTGCTGATGATTCTCGTGGGTGCCGTCTTTATCAGTGGTCCTGCCGAATTGTTGGGCAACATGACCTCAGGCTTTGGCATCACTACCTATTGGTGGATTGGCATCATATTCGTCTATTATGTGATAGCTACGCTTTGTCCCGTCGATAAGATCATCGGCCGTATCTATCCTTTCTTTGCCGCATGTCTCATCTTTATGGCTGTCGGCATCTTGTGCTACCTTCTGGTCGTGCGTCCCCAGCTGCCCGAACTGTGGAGCACCGGCTCGTTGGTCAATCGTGATTGGGAGGTCAATCCCATCTTCCCGATGATGTTCATCTCGATAGCCTGTGGTGCAATTTCGGGTTTCCATGCCACCCAGTCTCCTTTGATGGCGCGTTGCATCAAGAGTGAGAAGATGGGCCGCCGATGCTTCTACGGCGCCATGGTCACCGAAGGTGTCGTAGCTCTCATTTGGGCGGCTGCTGCCACCTGTTTCTTCCAGGAGAATGGTACCGTCAATCCCGATACGGGCAAGGCCTATACGGGCGCTTTTGTCGCTTCGACCATCTGCAACAACTGGCTCGGTCTCGTCGGTGGCATCCTGGCCATCCTCGGCATTGCCATCGCACCTATCACTTCCGGTGATACGGCTTTGCGCAGTGGCCGACTCATCATTGCCGACTTCTTCAAGAAGGAGCAGAAGAGCATGAAGAGCCGTCTCCTCATCGCTATCCCGATGTTTATCCTCACCACGAGCGTACTGGTTTGGTCGATGAACGATGCCAAGGGCTTCGGCATCCTGTGGCGCTATTTTGCATGGTGCAACCAGGCACTTTCGGTCTTCACGCTTTGGGCCATCACGGTCTATCTGCTGCGCGAAAAGAAGCCTTGGCTCGTCACCTTCCTCCCTTCGGTGTTTATGACCTGCGTCTGCACCACCTATATCATGGTGGCACCCGAAGGCCTCGCCTTGCCCTATCACGTGGGTCTGGGCATCAGTGTTGTGATCTCCCTCTTCATCTCCATCTCCACACTGGTGGGTCACTTCCAGCATGTCAGGCAGCACAGGGTCTATCCCAAGTTGTGATTATACTTATTTAAATATACACTATTATGGTCAGTTTTCTAGTAGCATTAGCCGCGTTGATTGTCGGCTATCTCACTTATGGCCGCTTTGTCAGCCGAGTGTTTCATCCTGAAGAGGATCGCGAAACGCCTGCCTACACCAAGGAGGACGGCGTCGACTATGTACCCATGCCCACTTGGAAGGTCTACATGGTCCAGTTCCTCAACATTGCAGGTCTGGGTCCCATCTTTGGTGCCATTATGGGTGCCAAGTTCGGTACGGCATCCTACCTGTGGATTGTGTTCGGCTGTATCTTTGCCGGTGCAGTTCACGACTATCTGACCTCGATGGTGAGCATCCGCATGAATGGTGCTTCGCTCTCCGAGATCATTGGTGCCTATCTGGGCGAATTTGCGCGCAAGGTGATGTGCGTCTTCATCTGTGTGCTGCTCATTCTTCTTGCTGCCACGTTCGTCAGCGGTCCTGCCGAGCTGCTCAGTGCCATAACATCGGGTTGGGGCCTCAATGCCTACGGTTGGATTGTCATCATCTTCCTCTACTATGTCATTGCCACCCTTTGCCCGGTCGATAAGATCATCGGCAACATCTATCCCGTTTTTGCCTTCTGTCTCATCTTTATGGCTGTCGGCATCGGCGCTTATCTTGTGGTGGCCAATCCCGGTCTTCCCGAACTCTGGGACGGTTCGTTGGTCAACAAGGAATGGCAGTCGGCGCCCGTCTTCCCGATGATGTTCATCACCATCGCCTGTGGAGCAATCTCGGGCTTCCATGGCACCCAGTCGCCACTCATGGCACGCTGTTTGAAGAACGAGCGTATGGGCCGTCGTTGCTTCTATGGTGCTATGATCACCGAAGGCATCGTAGCCCTCGTATGGGCTGCTGCTGCCACGTGTTTCTATCAGGACAATGGTGTAGTCAATCCTGAGACCGGTAAGGCATTCAGCGGCGCTTATATCGCCAATTTTGTCAGCAACAATTGGCTGGGCGTTGCAGGTGGTATCCTGGCTGTGCTGGGCATTGCTGTGGCTCCTATCACTTCGGGCGACACAGCTTTGCGTAGTGCCCGTCTGGTGGTTGCCGACTTCATCAACTTCGAGCAGAAGAGCATCTGGCGTCGTCTGGTCATTGCAGTCCCCATCTTCATCCTCACGGCTATCGCACTCGTCTGGAGCCTCAGTGATGCCGATGGTTTCAACATCCTTTGGCGCTATTTCTCCTGGACCAACCAGACCCTCTCAGTCTTCACGCTTTGGGCTTTGTCGGTCTATATGCTTCGTGCAAGGAAGCTATGGATTATCGCCTATCTGCCTGCCATCTTCATGACCTGTGTCTGCACCACCTACATCCTCGTGGCTCCCGAAGGCTTCCAGCTCAACTATGCCTTCAGTCTCACCGTGGGTATTGTGGCATCCATAGTTTGTGCAGTGGCCTTCCTCATGTATCGTAGCTCTTTCTTGAAGAAGAACGCATAATGGCATTAAGCGACCTTCAGTATATACCCGGCGTAGGCCCCAAAAAGGCCGAGCTCCTCGAAAAGGAATGCAACCTGCATTCCATCGAGGAACTGCTGGGGTATTACCCTTATCGCTATGTCGATAAGTCGAAGGTCTACCGTATCTGCGATGTCCCTGCCATGAATCCCAGTCCGGGCAGTGGCATTACATTGCCGTTCATCCTGCTCAGGGGTCACTTTACGCTCTTTACCGAAGAGGGCATAGGCTTGAAGGGTCCGCAGCACCATTTGAAGGCGCTTTTCACCGATGGTACGGGTGTCATCGAATGCATTTGGTTCAATGGCATCAAGTACATTCAGTCGAGCGTGCAGAAGGGTAGGGAATACCTGATTTTCGGCCAGCCAAAGGAGTTCAACGGCACCTACAGCATCTCCCATCCCGAAATCGAGACGGTTAAGCCTGACGACGATCCAGAGGCAAATGCGGGTCTCTATGGTATGTACAATACCTCGGAGAAGATGAAGCGCTATGGCGTCAATTCCAAGACCATTCAGCGCATCATCCTCAACTATCTTCAGAAGAATCCCGCTCCCTTCCCCGAAACCCTGCCTTCCTACATCGTCGAGCAGCAGAAGCTGATGCCCTACAACCAGGCCATCCGCCAGATCCATTTCCCGGCCAATGCCGACAATCTTCGACGCGCCCAGTACCGTCTCAAGTTCGAGGAACTGTTCTATCTGCAGCTCTACCTGGTGCGATCGTTCAAGATGCGTCATCAGGTCAATGGCGGTTTCCATTTCTCCAGGATTGGCGATTACTTCAACAACTTCTACAATCTCATCCCCTTCGAACTCACTAATGCCCAGAAGCGTGTGCTTCGCGAGATTCGTGCCGATGTGGGTTCTGGCAAGCAGATGAACCGTCTGCTCCAGGGTGATGTGGGTTCGGGCAAGACGATGGTTGCCACCTTGACGATGCTTATGGCGCTCGACAATGGCTTCCAGGCCTGTCTGATGGCTCCTACCGAGATTCTGGCTACCCAGCACTACGACAGTCTCCGTCCTCAGTTGGAGCACGTCGGCATCAAGGTGGCACTGCTCACAGGCAGCACCACGCAGAAGAATCGTCGTCTCATCCACGAACAGCTCGAAAACGGTCAGCTCAACATCCTCATCGGCACCCATGCCTTGATCGAACCCGATGTGAAGTTCCAGAATCTGGGCATGGTGGTCATCGACGAACAGCATCGTTTTGGTGTCGAACAGCGTTCCAGGCTTTGGACCAAGAATCATCGTCCGCCCCATGTCCTGGTAATGACGGCTACGCCCATTCCTCGCACGTTGGCAATGACTGTCTATGGAGATCTCGATGTCAGTGTCATCGACGAATTGCCTCCTGGTCGTAAACCCATTGCCACCATCCATCGATGGGATTCGCAACGCATGGGACTGACACGTGCCATCCGTGGCGAATTGGCCAAGGGCCATCAGGCCTACATCGTCTATCCGTTAGTCGAAGAGAACGAGAAGCTCAAGTACAAGGCGGTCGAGCAGGGATTTCTCGATGCGCAGCGGTCATTCGGCCCCGAGTATCGTGTGGCGATGGTCCACGGACGTATGCGTTCGAAGGACAAGGATGCTGCTATGCAGCGTTTTGTGCAGAACGAGGCTCAGGTGTTGGTGGCCACTACAGTCATCGAGGTGGGTGTAAATGTGCCCAATGCCTCAGTTATGGTTATCGAGAATGCCGAGCGTTTTGGTCTCAGTCAGTTGCATCAGCTGCGTGGTCGTGTCGGTCGTGGTGCCGAACAGTCTTATTGCATCCTCGTCACGTCCGACAAGTTGTCGAGCGACACCCGTCAGCGCATCGACGTGATGTGCCGCACCACCGACGGTTTTGAGATTGCCGAAGCCGACCTCCGTCTCCGTGGCCCTGGCGATCTGGAGGGTACGCAGCAGTCAGGCCTCGCTTTCGACCTCAAGATTGCTTCGCTAGCCAAGGATGGTATGATACTCGAGACGGCACGCAATTGGGCCAGGCAGATTGTCGAAGCCGACCCGATGCTCGAGTCCCAACCCAATGGTATTTTGCGTCGTAGAATGCAGACATTGTTCGCTGGAAAGGTTGACTGGTCTATGATTTCATAGATCAGTCGTCTTTTTTATGTTAAAATTGTAATAAATTAAGTTAAATTCTTGCATTTGTTTCTTTTTTTCTATACCTTTGCGTCATAAAATCCTTAATTATCCTTGATATCATTTCAGCGACTTTATTTTTGTCTATATCATGCTATCACGTACCGACATTCAAAACATTCTGAAGCTTCTGCATAAGGAAGTGTTACCAGCCATCGGTGGCAACGAGACGAGGATGGTGGCTTTCGCATGCGCTAAGGCGCGTGAGGTCTTGGGCCAGGAACCCGAAATGGTGAAAGCCAAATTGAGTAGTCATATCATCAAGTTCGCCATGGGAGTGGGTGTCCCCAACGCTTGTGGAATGGTAGGTATACCTGCCGCCATTGCCCTTGGTTCGTTGGCTGGCAAGCCTGAATTGGGTCTGGAATTGTTGAAGGACGTCACTCCCGACGATTGTGCACGTGCCAGGCAGTTTGTGGCCGACAAGCGGTGGTCGGTGGTTACTGCACGCAATACGTTCGAAGTCGTTTATGCCGAAGTGAAAGCCATTGCCGGCGACCATCAGGTCAAGGTCATCATCGCAAAGGATTATGCCAACATTGTCTTCATCAAGCGCGACAACGAGGTGCTGTTCGACGAACGTTGCTCCTTGGCTACCGAACACGACCGCAAGCACGAGTCCAATCTGACCATCGCCAAGATCTACGAGTTCGCCACCAAGTGTTCGCTCGATTCCCTCGAGTTCCTGTTGAAGGGTGCCCAGATGAACAAGAAGGTCGCCGAGATGGCCTATTTACCCGATGCCAACTACGGTCTCAACCTCGGCAAGATGCTCAAGGGTGAGTTCGAGTCTCGCATGGTGGGACAGAATGCCATGCCCCGTGTCGTCAGCTATACGTGTGCAGCATGCGACGTCCGGATGAGTGGCGTGTCTGTGCCCATTTCCACCAACTCTGGTTCAGGCAATCAGGGCATTACCGTCTCGCTTCCTATTCTTATTTTTGCCGAGGAGACGCTCTGTACCGAGGCGAAGACCATCCGTGCCCTGGCCATTGGCAACCTGGTGAATATCTATATCCGTCAGTTGTTGGGCAAGCTGTCGGCCCATTGCAGTTGTGTGCTGGCCGCCACCGGCGCAGCTTGCGGCATCACTTACCTGATGGGTGGTAGCTACGATCAGATTACATATGCAGTCAAGAACCAGCTGGCAGGTGCTACTGGAATGATCTGCGATGGCTGTAAGCCTTCCTGCGTGCTCAAGCTTTCTTCGGCAGTAAGTTCCGCTTTCCAAAGTGCAATGATGGCTATGGAGAATATTCATGTCGCATCGACCGATGGTATTATCGAGGACGATGTCGACAAGTGTATCGACAATCTGGCAAGCATCGGCCGTGACGCAATGCTTGAGGTTGACAATGTGGTTTTGAATATAATGACCGACAAACATTTCTTCTAAATGGCTTCTATGTATGACCTGCTGATGCAGCTGCCAATGTTCCAGGGCATCAGCATCGATCAGATGACTCATATCCTTGAGGTCATTCCCTTCGATTTTCGCACCTATAAGGTAGGGGAAGTCATCCTTAGAGGCGGCGATTCTTGCCCGGGCACCATCTTCCTTCTTTCGGGCAGGGTGTGCGTTGAAACGCCTGTCTTCAATCAGCGCGTTCGCATCACGCAGATCTTCGATACCCCTTACACGTTTTCTATCCATCATCTCTTCGGTGCCGAAACGCGCGTGCATAGCACCATGACCGCTTGCTCCGAAAAGACAGGCATTATGCTACTCAAGAAGAAGGATTTCCTCCGTATCCTTCAGGAGAATGATGTCGCCCTCGTCAACACGCTCAATATGCTTTGCACCCGCGCGCAGAAGCAGCACAAGGCCATCGACTTTTCGGGAGAATCAGATCCCATTTTGAAGCTCGCTTCATGGATGCTGGCGTTCACCGAGCGTGCAGCCAAGGAGGTGGTCATCGAGGCAAAGGAATCCGACTGGTGCGATATGATGCAGCTCGACAAACCTTCCTTCTGGCGTTGTGTCGCTTCTATGGAGGGTCAGCATATTCTCGAAACCGAAAACGGAAGGTTGAAATTGTTAGATAGATATGGCTTAAAAAGCCTCGTTAGCAACAAAACGGCTCAAAAACTGTAAATTTTGGGCCGATTTTTGTTTCTATTCAAAATTTTCAATATATTTGCACCAATATATGTGAATCTTTTGGAAGTGAAATTTTTTTAGAAAATATCTTACAGTGGTAAATTTAGAATTAAGCGAGCAGGAGATTATCCGTCGCAGTTCGCTCGAAGAGTTGCGCAAGTTAGGTATCGAACCCTATCCGGCTGCCGAGTACGTGGTTACCGGCTATTCCGACGAGATACGTGAGAATTTTGTCGATCTGCCCAAGATGATGAACGACGAGGGCGTCGAAGTGCCAACCCCAGCCAATGCCGACAATTCGCGTTGTGTTTCGGTGGCTGGTCGTATTATGAGTCGTCGCATTATGGGCAAGGCTGCCTTTATGGAGCTTCAGGACTCCAAGGGCCGCATCCAGGTCTATGTCAGCCGCGATGCACTGTGCCCCGACCCTGAAAATACAGTGATGTACAACACCGTCTTCAAGCGTTTGCTCGATATCGGTGACTTTGTTGGTGTCGAGGGTTACGTTTTCCGCACCCAGACAGGCGAAATCTCCGTACATTGCCAGCATCTTACTGTGCTCAGCAAGAGCATTCGTCCCCTGCCTATCGTCAAGTATAAGGATGGTGTGGCCTACGATGGCTTCAACGACCCCGAGCTGCGCTATCGTCAGCGCTACCTCGACCTGATTGTCAACGAAGGTGTGAAGAATGTGTTCCAGAAGCGTGCTACCGTCATCCGTACTATGCGTCAGGTGTTCGATGAGGCTGGTTACACCGAAGTTGAGACACCAATCCTCCAGCAGATTGCTGGTGGTGCCAGCGCTCGTCCGTTCATCACCCATCATAATGCGCTCGATATCGACCTTTATCTGCGCATAGCCACCGAGCTTTACCTCAAGCGTCTCATCGTGGGTGGTTTCGAAGGTGTGTATGAGATCGGTCGTAACTTCCGAAACGAGGGAATGGACCGCAGCCACAACCCCGAGTTCACCTGTATGGAGCTGTACGTCAGCTACAAGGATTACAACTGGATGATGACGTTCACCGAGAACCTTCTCGAACGCATCTGTCTTGCTGTCAACGGCACCACTGAGGTGAAGATTGGTGACAATTTGGTTAGCTTCAAGGCTCCCTATCGCCGTCTGCCCATCCTCGAAGCCATTCGCGAGAAGACCGGCTACGACCTCTCTGTTATGTCCGAGGACGAGATGCGAGAAATCGCTAAGAAACTGGGCGTCGAGGATACCGACACCATGGGCAAGGGCAAGCTCATCGACGAGATCTTTGGCGAGACTTGCGAAGGCTCGTTCATCCAGCCTACGTTCATCACCGACTATCCGGTCGAGATGTCACCGCTCACCAAGATGCATCGTTCGAAGCCTGGTCTCACCGAGCGTTTCGAGCTGATGGTCAACGGCAAGGAGCTGGCCAACGCCTATTCCGAGCTCAACGATCCCATCGATCAGTATAATCGTTTCGTCGATCAGATGAAGCTTGCGGCCAAGGGCGATGACGAAGCCATGGTCATCGACCACGATTTCGTGCGTGCCCTCGAATATGGTATGCCTCCCACATCGGGCATCGGCATCGGCATCGATCGCCTTTGTATCCTGATGACGGGTCAGCCCACCATCCAGGAAGTACTCCTTTTCCCTACCATGAAGCCCGAAAAGGTCGAGCGCAGGGATCCCGTCGAGAAGTTCCTTGCCCTCGGTGTTCCTTCCGAGGATTGGGTGGCTGTGCTCTGGAAGGCCGGCTATCTCACCACCGAAAGCCTCGCTGACGAAAAGCCTGGCAAGGTCCTCCAGCAAATGATCGATATCAAGAAGAAGTATAAGGCGCTCATCGGCGAACTTCAGAACCCTTCGCAGGCCGACGTCCAGGCATGGATTGAGGCTGCGGCTAAATGATTTGCTTATGAATATCCCCGGTATTGTAGCCATCCTCGGCAGTGGCTCCTGGAGTACAGCTATCGCTAAGATTGTCCAGGATAATGATGCCGACATCTGGTGGTATATGCGCAACCCGCAGAAGATCACCGAATTCAAGCAGCTGGGTCACAATCCCACCTACCTTTCGAGTGTGCGTTTCAATCTGGATCGTATCCATTTCACCGACGATATCAACGAAGCCATCCGCAACTCCGACATGGTCATCTTCGGTATGCCGTCGCCCTATCTGCGTCAGCATGTCGAGAAGATCACCGAGTCGTTCACCGACAAGATGGTCATCTCTATCATCAAGGGTATCGTCCAGGACCTCAACATCCCCATCAGTCAGTACCTGACCGAACGCTTCTCGCTCAAGCCCGAGCAGTTTGCCACCCTTTCAGGACCCTCTCATGCCGAGGAGGTAGCTTGGGAGCGACTCACCTATCTCACCGTGGGTTGCTCCAACACCGAGATAGGGCAGGAGATTGCCGATTTCTTCCAGAACCACTACGTGCATACCACCGTCAGCGAGGACGTCATTGGCGTGCAGTTCGCGGGCGTCTTGAAGAATATCTATGCCATCGCTTCGGGCATTTGTTCGGGTCTCAAATATGGCGACAACTTCCAGGCTGTCCTTGTGGCCAATGCCATGCGCGAGATGAAGCGTTTCATCAACGGCATCGATCCTGAGCGTGAGCCCACACGCCACATCTCCGAATCGGTCTACACTGGCGACCTCTTGGTCACCGCCTACAGCCGTTTCTCCCGCAATCATATGTTCGGAGCTATGATAGGCAATGGATATAGCGTCAAGAGCGCTCAGCTCGAGATGGAGATGGTGGCCGAAGGCTACTACGGCACCAAGTGCATCAAGGAGATCAACCAGAAGTACGGCATCCAGATTCCCATCGTCGACTGCGTCTACAACATCCTCTACAAGCGTATGTCCCCCTTCGTCGAGTTCAAGCTCCTCAGCGACATGCTGAGATAGCCTCCCTCGCCCCTCTGGTCGCTCTCTTTGTCCCGTATGGCGCGATGCCATCGCGCCATACGCGTCCCCGTCGTGGCCTCTATGGCCACCCCACTCGATAACCCCTTATAACCAACAAATAATATCTATTATGAAACTATCAATCGAAAAAGCACAATGCTTTGTTCCCGCTGGGACATTGGCATCCGTCGCCGCTCAGACCGCCGCTTGCAACGAACTCCTCGAGTCCGGTAAGGGTGCTGGTAACGACTTCTTGGGCTGGGTTCACCTTCCCTCTAGCATCACCGAAGAATTCCTCAACGACGTTCAGGCTACCGCCGACCTCCTTCGCGAGAAGTGCGAAGTCGTTGTCGTAGCTGGCATCGGTGGTTCCTATCTCGGCCCTCGTGCCGTCAACGAGGCTTTGGCAAGCGCTTTCGATGCTTACCAGACCACCCGTAAGAATCCTATTGTAGTCTATGCCGGCAACAACATCGGTGAGGACTACCTCGCCGACCTCTTCGACATCCTGAAGGAGAAGGAGTTCGGTATCATCAATATCTCCAAGTCAGGCACTACCACCGAGACCGCCCTCACTTTCCGCATCCTTAAGACGATGCTCGAAGAGAAGGTTGGCAAGGCTGAGGCTCAAAAGCGCATCGTGGCAGTTACCGATGCCAAGCGTGGCGCTCTCTGCACCCTTGCTACCAAGGAGGGTTACAAGAAGTATGTCATCCCCGATGACGTAGGAGGTCGTTTCTCGGTGCTCACTCCTGTAGGTCTCATCGCCATCGCCGTTGCTGGCAACGACATCAAGGCCCTCGTACGTGGCGCCCAGGATATGGAGAAAGCCACTGGCGTCGATGTTCCTTATGCTGAGAACCCAGCTGCCCAGTATGCTGCCGTTCGTAACGCGCTCTATCAGTTTGGCAAGAAGACCGAGATTCTGGTCAACTATCAGCCCAAGCTTCATTACATGTCCGAATGGTGGAAGCAGCTCTATGGTGAGTCTGAGGGCAAGGACCACAAGGGCATATTCCCGGCTTCTGTCGATTTCACAACCGATCTGCACTCTATGGGCCAGTGGATCCAGGAAGGCGAGCGCACCATCTTCGAGACCGTCATCTCCATCAAGAACCCCAACCGCACCGTGGTTGTTCCTTCCGACGAAGAGAATCTCGATGGCCTGAACTTCCTCGCTGGCAAGCGTGTAGACCAGGTCAACAAGATGGCCGAACTCGGCACCCAGATTGCCCATGTCGATGGCGGTGTGCCCAACATGAAGATCGAGATCGACAAGCTCGACGAGTACAACCTCGGCCAGCTCATCTACTTCTTCGAGCGCGCTTGCGGTATCTCTGGCTACATCCTCGGTGTCAACCCATTCAACCAGCCAGGTGTTGAGGCTTACAAGAAGAACATGTTCGCTCTCCTCGAGAAGCCAGGTTACGAAGAGGCTACCAAGGCCATCAAGGCTCGTCTCGCCGAATAATTGCCGAACGGGTCCATCCCGTCCCTCACATTAAGGTTCGAGGGGTTTCGTCCCAATGGAACGAACCCCTCGACTCTTTTTAATTTAAATCATTTTTCGTTATCCAGGAATCCCGCTTCCTCGGTATCCCGATATTCCGAAATCCCGAATCCCGAAATAACGAAAAAAATATATTTCCTCTCCAATGCTAAAAGCATTTCTTTTCGATATGGACGGCGTGCTCTTCGACAGCATGCCAAAACATGCGGAAGCATGGTATCAGATCATGGGCGAACACTATGGCTTCGCCTGCGATCGCACCTTCTTCTATCTCTGCGAAGGTGCGACCGGACAACAGGTCATCGATGACTTCTTCGTTGAGCAACGCGGACGTCATGCCGAGCCTTGGGAGATTGAGATGATTTACAAGGAGAAGTCGCAGGCCTTCGTGCAAATGGGCCAGGCAGAACCTATGCCAGGCGCTGCCGATGTGCTTCGTAAAGTAGGGGAGAAGGGCCTCATTCGCGTCCTGGTTACAGGTAGTGGTCAGCCCTCGCTCCTTAGCAAACTGAATTTTGTTTATCCGAATGTTTTCGACCCCAGTCGAATGGTCTCCGCGAAGGATTGTCCCATCGGTCATGGCAAACCTATGCCCGATCCCTATCTCATGGGCCTGCGTAAGGCAGGCAACCTCGATCCCTCCGAAGCTATCGTCGTCGAGAATGCTCCACTCGGTGTCCAGGCAGGTCATGCCGCTGGCATCTTCACCGTCGCTGTTAACACTGGCCCCCTCGACCCAAAGGTCCTCCGCAAGGCTGGCGCCGACATCGTTCTCTCCAGTATGTCCGAACTCGCCACCCGCTTCGACGAAATCCTCACCCTCCACGCCGCTCACACCCACAAATAAAAGATTGCAGAGAATCGAGTGTGTCTATCATTAACGAGTAATTAACGGCCCATTACACGGTCATTAATGTAAAATTTAAAATACTCATCCAACCCCAATTCTCTAATTGTTGATATAGATAAAAAAGAAAAGAGGACCGTTGAGGTCCTCTTTTCGTGAGTGATTCGACGGGGATTCGAACCCCGGACCGACTGCTTAGAAGGCAGTTGCTCTATCCAGCTGAGCTATCGAACCATCATTTTTTTGCGGGCGCAAAGATAGCGATTATCTTCGAGATTTCCAAATTTTCGGCGAAATATTTTCAGAATTCTGTATTGTTGGAGCCTGTCAGCTGTATTTCCGATAGCTCGCGTTGCCAGAAAACCGATTATTGCTTGTCCTTTTCAGCAGCAGCGGCACGCATGGCAACCTCTTCCGTTGTAGACGGCTGGTCGAACTTCTTGCGGATGAAGACGAAGTTGCGGCCAAGATACTTTTCGCGCACGATAGGATTGGCTGCAAGCTCTTCGCTAGTGCCCTGGAATAGGATCTTGCCCTCGAAGAGCAGGTAGGCACGATCGACGATCGAGAGCGTCTCAGGTGCATTGTGGTCAGTGATGAGGATGCCGATGTTCTTGTCCTTGAGCTTATAGACGATGTACTGGATGTCCTCGACGGCAATGGGGTCGACGCCTGCAAAAGGCTCGTCGAGCATGATGAACTTGGGACTGATGGCCAGGCAGCGTGCAATCTCACAACGACGACGTTCGCCACCCGACAGACGATCGCCCAGGTTCTTGCGCACCTTCTGCAGTCGGAACTCGGCGATGAGCGACTCGAGCTTGTCGCGCTGCTCTTCGGGCGTCATGGTGGTCATCTCGAGCGTGGCACGCAGGTTGTCCTCCACCGACATCTTTCGATAGACCGACGCCTCCTGTGCCAGGTAGCCGATGCCCAGTTTGGCACGACGATAGACGGGCAGCTTGGTGATCTCCTGGTCATCGAGGAAGATGCGTCCCTCGTTGGGCGTCACTAATCCAGTGGTCATATAGAACGTGGTCGTCTTACCGGCGCCATTGGGGCCCAGCAGACCTACGATCTCGCCCTGACGGACATCGATGCTCACATGATCGGCCACCGTACGAGGCCCATATCGCTTGACGAGGTTGTCGGTGCGAAGCACACTCACATGCTCTTCCATCTTTATATCGCGAATTAGAATTACTGAATAATATTGTTCGCATGGAGCGGACAAAAGTTCGAATTTCGATGTATTGCGGCGCAAAGATAGTGAATTTTTCTCAATATCGAAACATTTTTTGTCCACTTTATCATTTTTTTAGTTATCTTTGCACCGCAAAAAAGAAAAAGTAGATATGCTGCTGACAAATTGGATACGTGATTTCGGTAAATATGTTCTCTTGATGAAGCGAGTCTTCACCAAGCCCGATCGTTGGAATATGTTCGGTCGCCAATACCTGCATGAGAGTACGGGCCTGGTAATCGACTCGATAGGCATCATCGGCATCATCTCGCTGTTCATCGGTGCCGTGTCGTGCATCCAGATCCAGAAGAACCTCGACAACCCGTTCCTCCCGCAGTACCTCATCGGCTTTGCAACGCGCGAGATGCTCATGCTCGAATTCTCGTCTGCCATCCTCTGTCTGATTCTTGCCGGCAAGGTTGGTTCGAACATCGCCTCTGAGATAGGCACAATGCGCGTGACGGAGCAGATCGATGCCATGGAGATCATGGGCGTGAATTCGGCCAACTACCTCATCTTGCCGAAGGTTTGTGCTGTGATTTCGCTGATGCCCATCCTCGTTATTCTCTCCATTGCACTGGGTTTGGTGGGTGGTGGCATCCTTTGTATGCTGACGGGTCAACCCACTGTCGACGATTACGTCACGGGCATACAGTTCTATTTCGACATCGGCCACATCGATTATGCCATACAGAAGTCGATGATCTTCGGATTCATCATCACCACGGTCTCAGGTTATTTCGGCTATACGGTCAAAGGCGGCGCCTTGCAGGTAGGCCGCAACTCGACTCAGGCAGTTGTCATTAGCTCCATCATGATTCTGATGGCCGACGTCGTGAGCACGAAACTGCTCCTCTGATTTTTGTCACGAATTTAAGAATTAGAAAATTGTCTAGCTCTACGGATTTACGCAGATTTCACGGATTTCTGTATGGTCGGGACAAATAGATAATCTGATTAATCCGATTCAATTCGTAGAGCATATTACGAACAAACTCGCAAAAACAAGCATATGATCAAAGTTATTACCTACGGCACATACGACCTCCTTCATCAAGGTCACATTAACCTCCTTCGCCGAGCTAAGGAACTCGGCGACTACCTCATTGTTGGTGTCACCAGCGACAGCTTCGACCGCGGTCGCGGCAAGCTCAACGTGCGCAATAACGTTCTCGAGCGTGTCGAGGCCGTTAAGGCAACGGGCTACGCCGACGAAGTCATCATCGAGGACTACCTCGGCCAGAAGATCGACGATATCCAGAAGTACGATGTCGATATCTTTGCCATCGGCAGCGACTGGGTGGGCAAGTTCGACTACCTCAACGAATACTGCAAGGTGGTCTATCTGCCCCGTACCGAAGGCATCAGCAGCACTATGCTCCGTGCCAAGAGCCAGGACGTCTATCGCATCGGAGTCATCGGTAGTGGTCGCATCGCACATCGCTTCGTGCCCGAGACCAAGGTTGTGAATGGGGCAGAGGTAGTGGCAGTCCTGAATCCCGACAAGGAACAGGCAGAGGCCTTCGCCAAGGCACACGGCATTGAAGGCTTCACCGACTTCGACGAGTTCATCTCCCACGTCGATGCCGTTTATATTGCCTCCCCGCATCTCACGCACTACGACTACGCCAAGCGCAGTCTTCTTGCAGGCAAGCACGTGTTGTGCGAAATCCCCTTCACGCTTAGCAAGGCCGAAACTCTTGAACTCTACCATTTCGCCGAGGAACGCGACCTCATCCTTATGGAAGCCAGCAAGACTGCCTATTGTCCCGCTTTTGGTCATGTTGTTACCTTGGTTAAAAGCGGCATCATTGGCGATGTAGTCGATGTGCAGGCTTCCTTGAGTAAGATGGTCGATCCGCCCATCCGTGAATTGGATGCAGCGCAGGCAGGTGGTGCTATGACCGAACATGCCCCGTTGACGGTGATGGCCATCGTCAAGCTTCTCGGTATCGACTGGCACGACGTCAATTTCCACAGCCGTATGGAGAATGGAGTCGACATTTACACCAAAGGTGTCATCAACTACCCCCATGCCACCGCCTCCTTCACCCTCGGCATTGGCGTCAAGACCGAGGGCAACCTCGTCATCAGTGGCACCAAGGGCTACATCTACGTGCCCGCCCCCTGGTGGCTCACCAGTTTCTTCGAGGTGCGTTACGAAGACCAGACCAAGAACAAGAAGTACTTCTACAGCTACGACGGCGAAGGCCTCCGCTACGAGATCCAGGAGTGGTTCTCGATGATTGTCAACCATCGCAAGAGCTGCTACAAGCTCCGTCGTCGCGAGAGTGTCGCTATCTCAGAAATCATCGAGAAGTACCGCAATCACGAAAACGTCACTGAGATTTGAGAATCGTAAATGGGAGTGTTCTTGGTGCAGCTTTAAATCTGACATTTATTAATGATGTTGTATGGGCTGCCCGTCGTTCTTTTCAGCAAAGATGGTTGAGAGCACCTTCCGCAAAAGGAAGGTGCTTGTGCTTTGTTTGAAAATTATAGTGAATTAGCAAAGATTATTTGGTCAATGGTATTAAAATAAACACTCATATGGAATATTTTATAATTTTCGCTTCCATCTATCCGTAAAGGTGCTATTCACAATAATAGACAAACACGATGCGTATTCCTATGGCAATGATGGCATACAAGGCACAAACGATAAGAAATACAATCAATGTGACATCAGATGATGTATCCCATTGCCCATTCATCATGGCTTCTGCCAGACCGGCTTTTAGTAGTATCATAGTTTATTTGTTTGAATTAAGTTAATTGATGTGCTCATTCATCTTTATGTGTAGAAATTTAAATTAGGTAAACATTAAAGAATGGTATAGATGTTTCTGATCAAGCAATTTTCCCCATAAGAGGGGATAGGCTATATTTTTAAAGATTTCCTCTATGCTTTCTATTCGAACTAAAAGCCCCGAAGGGGCGAAATATAGTCTTTCGTGCCTTCAGCACTCCTTTTGTTTGGGTCCAGTACAAACGGGGATTATCATCCCCGCCTGTGTTCTCTCTAGCCTTTCAGGCTTATGTTTGGTCGAACAGAATTATTCCTCCCAAGATTTCCTCAAAGATTTCTTGCGTCAGCAATAAAACACGTGTTATGCTCTTCGAGCAGAAATCAAGGAGGAAATCTAGTGTGGAAATTGTCGCTTATCCCTAGTTTTGCTTGACCAGACAGCATTTCCTCATAAGATTTCCTCTATGATTTCTAGCGCAAGCTATAAAACACGTGTCTGGACAGCTTTTTCTGGCTTTGCCTTTTTTCTTCCTCCAAGTATATTAGGTTTCATCAAAAACAATGTGATTTTCTTGCTTTATTAAGTCAAAACTTATAACTTTGCATCGTTTTATAAAATCTCATTTAATAAAACGGCAAAATTTATGGCAATTATTTTGCCTGGGGCGGCTTGCCCGAATCGATCAATTTGCCGGTCAAGCGCTCTTATCTTTCCAGCGTCTTTCAAAAGATTTACCTGGGCGACATCGCACAGCTAAACGGCATCGCAAACCACAAGTTGCTCCAGCTTCTGACAAAGAAGATTGCCGAGAGAAACCACAAGGGCACGCGAAGTGGACGCTCTTGGCAAATTGCCCAATGCATATCCATGCAAACGCCGAGTTATTATCACGTTTGACGAAGAAGGTGCAATCAGCGACAAACATGGCACCATCGAGATCGTTCCTTGTTGGAAATGGCTCTTGTATTGCGATTGATATCGTTTTCAATCCCACACAGAGCTCACCGAACTCACGGAAATATTTTTTAATGCCACCCTTTCTGTGGTTTCCGTGGTTTCTGTGTGCCCTTATTCGCGACCAGCCAGTCATCCCCCTTTAAGGTATTCAGCCCCCTAGTTATTCCCTTCGGTCATATCCGAGCGAAGCGGGGGATAGAGGGGGTGCGGAGGACCGAGGGGGGCTACTTATCGATTTTCATCTTCTATGAATATGGTCTTGTGGAGGAACTAATAGTTTTTTAGCAAAAAATTTGGATATTTCGAATATTCGTCTTATCTTTGCGGCGTTAATGAGTAAGAGATGAAACATGTTATATGTTCGTAATGAGTATTAACAATCAATATGGATAAAAGTAGAATAGTAAGGATTCCAAATGCAACTGAAGAAGTGCGCATTGGCTACAGCTTCAACTATTTGATTAGAGTAATAGCTGAAACGGAAGCAGCCGATGCTGTGCTATGGGACTTTGCTGATGTTACGTTTCTGCATCCATTCTTTCTTGCTCCTTTGGCCATCTACAAAAACACATCAGGGAAAGACATCAAATGCATTAACATATCTCTGCGTATTCAAGCCTATTTGAATAGCATCTGTTTTGATCGAATGCTCTTTTTTGACCATGAAAAAAGAGAGGACGTTGAAGCTGTGATGCAAAAATATACCAACAAGACCTATCTCCCTCTTGTAGTTTTGCAATGACTAATGCAAATAAAGATGCGTTTGGTTCCATAATGAAAGCTATTCTTATGAAACAAACGAACATAGGTCAGAAAGGTAATTCTTCGCTGAGCTATCTGATTAGCGAACTACTAGACAATATCTACGAGCATTCTCAAAGTCCATATGGATATCTTTTTTCGCAATATTCGAAAAAAGGGGGTGTTATTAACCTCTGTATAGCTGATACGGGCATCT
Organism: Bacteroidales bacterium; assembly: GCA_017519885.1. Classification (GTDB taxonomy): domain Bacteria; phylum Bacteroidota; class Bacteroidia; order Bacteroidales; family UBA3663; genus Liminaster. The sequence goes on from JAFWRO010000063.1 coordinate 128,812, forward strand.
CAATTGCTGGTAGTTTCGAAAAAGCAGGGTTCTATCAAGAAGAAATAGACGGGAACGAGGCTGAAGCGCTGAAACTTGCGAATGAAGGATATCCCACAAAAAACCGACCTGAGGCAGAAAATCGAGGCTATGGCATTTCAACCTCTAAAGCTATGTTGGTCAATGGCATGAAAGGTGCATTCTTTAGAATAAAAACACGAAGATATGAAACAAACGATTAAATTATACGACATATATAGTGCAGACCTTTTCACTCGTTCCAGAGCCTCAGAACTGCGTTCGAGCATTGATGAAAAAGCCGACGAGGTTACTCTTGACTTTGAGGGCGTCAGCTTCATGTCTCGCTCTTTTGCCGACGAGGTGTGCAATATCATCGATGATATACCTTCAAAGGCTTTCACTTTCATCAACCAGAATGAGGATGTTGCAACAATGATGACAAAAGTGCGCGAGGGCCGCAATCGAGAACGAATTCGTGGCGTCGGCAACGCTAAGATATATGAATTCAAGGACTTGGAGAGTCTTTCAGCTTTCCTTAGTGCCACGTAATTTTCATCTTCTTAATTAATTCTCAAATTCTCTAATTCTTGATAAACAAATCGGGACCGAGAGGGTCTGTTTCTTATTAAATAATGTATCCAAGAAATCCAATTCCTTCTCATATTGTATCAAAATTCACACGTATACGTTACAATTTAACATTTAATCCCCGCCTTTTGAAACATTTTTCACTTTTCCCCCTCCCTTTATTTTGCCAACTCGATTTATTCTCCTATCTTTGCCCCACTTTATAAAGGCGGAAGTTGAGGTGGTCATTACTCATGTGTGACTAACTCCAGCGAAGCTGTTGAATGAAGGAAGAAGTTAGATGTAAAAAGGAAGGGGGAGGAAGGATCCCAATTCAACTTCTTGCTGTAGCAAATCTTTGCAATCAGCTCTTACGAGCAGGCACGAGCATCGGAGCCAACAATGCCGAAGCAACAAACGCAATCAGTAAGGCCGATTTCAAGTCAAAGAGTTTTATAGCACTGAAGGAGGCAAGAGAAACACTTTACTGGATTGACTTGCTGCATCGAAATAGCCACTTGGATGATAAACAGTTCAATAGCATCTATGCAGACTGTGAGGAGCTGGTAAAAGTTTTTACCCACCGATGTAAAAAGTTAGATGAGAATTCAAATGCATAATAATAACATCTTACATCATACGTCTTCCTTCTTACATCTTATGCAGAACTGGGACAAGCTCAAGGGCATAGTCATCCTCGATTGCCACAATATTTGCCCGCTCGAAAGCGTTTATCATATCTAAATAATCGTATACATACAGTTCTAGGTACATTATCGGTTTAATCAATATGCAAAAGAATCTGGGACTTGAAAAACAATAGCAGCCAGATGCTCCTGTGGGGCTATAGGCTGCGAGTATAAATGCGGCTGAGCCGCATGAGCGTGTAGGCGTTGTGTGTATAGAATCTGAACGACCTGTTGAAGGTTGATTAGAAGTTTGCAGATAAAATAGATACATGTGATTTCTTTAGAACCCTGTTATAGTTATGAGTAAAATCAACATAGAACGTATTGTTCGCGACATAAAGACACGTTCTACGAGTCTAACTCCAATTATTGAGGCAGTGTGTAATTCCATTGAGGCAATTGGTAAGTCTGTAGTTGATGGTAAGATACGCATTATCTTGAAGAGAGATGGGAGTCAGGACTTGGGTTTGGAGAGCGCCCCAGTAAAAGGGGAAATCATAGCTGTTGACATCATCGACAATGGTGAAGGATTCACGGATGAGAATCGAGAATCATTTGATACGTTCAAGAGCGACCATAAACTATCGTCCGGAGGTAAAGGTTTCGGACGGTTTATGTTTCTGAAGTATTTCAATAGGGTGACTGTTGAGAGTGTATATCGCAAGGATGAAATCTATTATAAACGTACCTTTACGTTTGGGCATGCAGATGAGATCATAGAGGACGAAACCAATGATCCATTGGAAGGAACGGAGCATCAAACAGGCACGACCATTCACCTCTCTTCTATCAAGGTTAAGGACTTGGATAAAGGAATAGATGTGATAGCCCGTAAACTTGTTGAGCGACTGCTTTCGTATTTCGCTTCTGATGACCCCAGTATTCCTACTATAAGCATTGAGGAAGAAGATGAAAGCGAAAAGTGTATCCTTAACAGATATGTGGGACCCACATCCGACATCCAGCAGATAGGAGATGCTATGCCAATAGAGGTACAAGGTCGCGAACATAAGTATCCTTTTACCGTCAAGGTATACAAGATATACTATTCAGCCATTACCAATAAGATTTGCTTGACGGCCAATTTGCGTGAAGTCACCGAGTCCTCGCTTCACAACTTCATTCCAGAGTTTAAAGAAACTATGAGCGAAGTGACACCAGAAGGGATACAAAAGAACTTTATGGTGAAGGTGTATGTACATGGTGACTATCTTGATGAAAATGTGATAACTGAACGCGATGGATTTAATTTTGATAAAGAATCAGAATCCCCGCTCTTTGAGCTTTCTGAAAAGATGATCTATAAAGAGGCCGCTCAGGTTGCCAAAAGTTTTTTCTCTTCGGATATTGAAGACCGCTATAAACGTAAAAAGGCGGATGTTGAACATTATGTGTTTTCGCAAGCGCCATGGAATAAGACCCTGCTTAAAGATGTAGATATGGACTCAATTCCTGTCGGTATTTCAGATTTCGATTTGGAGATGCGCTTCCAGAAAATGAAGTTCGATAAGGAACAGAAGGCGAGAATAGCGATTATCAAGTATATGGCCAAGAGCCAAGAAGAAGAGGATGAGGTAGATGTCGCTCAAATAGAGGAGGATGTGAACCATATTCTTGCTTTAGTTACAGAGAGCCAGAAAAACGATCTTGCACATTATGTTTGTCTGCGAAAGAAGGTCATTGAACTATATGACGAACTACGGAAAAGAATAGAGGGTGGCAAGGCACACAAGGAGAGCGAAATGCATAATTTGTTCTTCCCGATGATTAAGACAGATCGTGAAGTTGATTACGAAAACAACAATCTTTGGTTGCTCGATGAGCGGTTCAATTTTACTCAATATATAGCTTCCGACAAAGTAATATCGAATGTTGACCATAAAGAGCCTGATTTGGCTTTATTCTATGAGGAAAGCAAGTTCTACCGTAACGGGGAGAACATCATCACTTCGCCAATCGCTATTGTTGAGTTTAAGCGTCCTAAGAGAACGAACTATCCAGATACAGAGAATCCGATTATGCAGGCTTTGAGATATGCAAAGAAGATACTGGAAGGAAAATACGAGATGCCTGATGGTATAGAGAAGATAGATGTTGATCCTAACCGCACACCTGTATATGTATTTATTGTTTGTGATATTACGGAAAAGATAAAGGAGTTTGCCCATATGACAGGTAGCCTAACTATCGCGCCAGACCAAGAAGGATTCTTCGGTTTTATAAAGGATTTCAACGCGTATGTCGAAATAAAGAGCTATAAGAAAGTTATAACAGATGCAAAGATGCGCAACCAAATATTTTTCAATAAATTAGGTTTATCATAATGGCGTATTTCAATCCTATATGTGTATATATTATAGCGCGGTTCTCTTGCCCAGAATGTGGGGAAGAGGTGGAATCAGATGCGATGGGAGTGCCATCACCAAATTTCGCAGCTGAAAACAACAGCGACAGTATGAATTATGAAACTTTTGAGATAGTCTGTGGCAATTGCGGCCATAGTTTTCAAGCAACAGTCTATAATGCTATGTATGGTGGTGAGGTTGAGGTAGAAGGAGTAGATGATGTGACTATTGAGGAGGAATATCCCGAGGAGGAAGAAGATTACAACGACTATGTGTTCGATGTAACACCAGAGAAACTTACAGAAATTCTTAACGAAATAGAAACGCTCTCTGAACCTACGAAAGAGTATCTTTACAGGCAATTATATGCTGGTGCTATAACCAGTATGGAGGCATTTCTAAGCTCAACACTTTTGAAAGTTGTTCTTTCTTCTGATGAAAACAAGCGCAAGTTCGTCGAGAAGTATTTGCCATATAGGGAAGAGCAGATTTCTTTCGCGAATATTTTTGAGCAGATGGAGAAACTGGATACTAAAATCCAAGAAACGCTTCGAGGATTGATGTATCATAATTTGGGAAAGATTAAACCCATCTATAAGGAAGTTCTTGATATAGATCTTGGCGATATTTGTGAGATAATGAAGGCTGTACAGATTCGTCATGACATAGTTCATCGTTCTGGCAAGGATAAAGAAGGGAACCTTCACATTATCCAAAAGGAAGATGTGTCATCCTTGGTTGAAAAGGTTTCTTTTCTTATGTCAGCGGTTAGCACAAAACTCATGATTAGTGGAGATTCAGATATTACAGGCGTTCCAGCTACAAAGGTAGAATTGCCTCGAGATGAATGAATGTGACGTATTATCCCATTTTATGGATAACAACATCTTTCAAGAGATAGAGGCTTTCATTCGCAGTGTGTAGTTACATAAAAACTATGTAATAGATTTTCCCATGAGATCCCATATCGAGACTGGATGTTTTTATTTCTTAATAGATTTTGTTATTCTATGTCATTCATCAATTCCAAGAATTTACCAGCACCTCGTGCGGTGCATGGCATGAGCGAGCAGCAACGGCTAGATATTATGCACTTCTTGCAAGGATCTGTGTATTGCTGGTGCAAGAATCGGAAGGGTGAACCTTTTGCAGCCAGAGATCTGCTGGGTGGTGATAACTACTATTGGCAGGATACACCAATGATGGCTCTATTTGAGTATTACAGAAATGGCGATGACGCTAATAATGAATATGCAGTAGAGGAAGCAGGAAAGGCTGCAGGCCGCTTGCTTTATCAGCTGTTGTATGATGATAAACGTGTATTCGAAACCTGGGTAGAGTATACGAGAATGTACAAATGGACAGGTGAAGAAGATAATGGATAATATATAATAAGCGACATCCGCTCTAACGCTAAGGCAGAGAAGTCTGGGGGGAGGAGGTATTCCATACAGGCCAAAATACTTCAATAGATTATAAGGAATGAACAACAGTATTAGCAAAATGAGCAAAGAGGAGGAGTTGGTGGTGAAACTGGTGGAGATTCTGGCAAAGCAGAATCCTAATGCGGAGGAGAAGCGACAGAAGGCACTACTCAGACAGGCGTTGCTTACAGATGATATGATTACGTTC
>JAFWRO010000008.1:0-59935 GCA_017519885.1 Bacteroidales bacterium
AAAGCATTTGTCGTATTATTTGCAAAAAATCGTTCTTTTTCTTGGAAAAGTCGATTCTTTTCCCTATTTTTGCAGCCTAATACATGAATTATGATGAAAAAGATTATGTGCAAATCAGTGGCCATCTTTGCCACTCTCTCAGCTATCTCTTTCGAAGCTTATTCGCAGACAGCTATTACACCGGATGTATTACAGCAGTTGCAGCAGACCGTACAGCCACAGGATAAAGTTGTGAGGAATGCCTTGGCAGGAACCAGTATCTCGGTTCTCGCTACTGATGCCTCGACGCTCAGTGCCGTGGACGACCACTTTACTTATCGCGTGCCCAACAAGGGTATCACCGATCAGGCTTCGTCGGGTCGCTGCTGGCTCTTTACGACTATGAATGTTTTGCGCAGCAAGGCCATCAATAACTATAACCTGAAGGGGTTGGAGTTGTCGTGCAACTATTTGTTCTTCTATGACCAGCTGGAAAAGTCGAACCTCTTCCTTCAGGGTATCATCGACACGCGTCAGAAGGCCGACGATGACCGTATGGTCGATTGGCTCTTCCAGAATCCGCTTTCAGATGGAGGTACATTCTGTGGCGGTGCAGACCTCGTGCAGAAGTATGGCGTAGTGCCTTACGATGTAATGCCCGACAACTATCAGTCCAACAACACCCGTGACATCGATATGCTTCTGAAGTTGAAGCTTCGTGAGATGGGTCTTGAGCTTCGCGCAATGGCTAACCCAACTGAAAAGGGCAAGAAGGCAGCCACAACTGTGCAGTTGGAGAAACGTAAGGTTGAGATGCTGGGTACTATCTACCATATCCTCACTCTTGCCTATGGCGTACCGCCTACAACATTTACTTGGACCGAACGCAAGGCAAACGACAATGTGGTGAGCTGTGAGTCATATACACCCCAATCTTTTTATGCAAAGTATTGGGACGATGACGCTTTGTACGATAATTACATCATGGTGATGAATGACCCGTTGCGTGAATACTACAAGACCTATCAGATTGATTACGATCGTCATACTTATGACGGACACGACTGGGTGTATCTGAACCTTCCGGCCGACGAGATCAAACCGATGGCTGTGGCGTCTCTGCGTGACTCGACGGCAATGTATTTCTCTTGTGACGTGGCCAAGTTCCTCAATCGCAAGAATGGTACGCTCGATCTCAATAATTTCGACTATGAATCACTCTTGGGTACGGACTTCAAGATGGATAAGCGTCAGCGAGTCTATACCCATGCTTCTGGTTCAAGCCATGCCATGACGATGGTGGCCGTTGATATTGACACCATCCAAAGCCCATTGAGCAGTATTTCGCCCGAAATGGATCCTGCGAAGCTTCGCATCAAGAAGTGGATGGTAGAGAACAGCTGGGGCGCTTCCAGCGGCCACAAGGGACACCTGATTATGACCGATGAGTGGTTCGACAACTATATGTTCCGCCTCGTCATCCGCAAGGAATATGTGGCAAAGAAGTACATCGATATGCTTGGACAGAAACCTACTTTGCTGCCGGCTTGGGATCCCATGTTCTTGGGTGAGGAATAAGTAGGATCAAATAGGTAACGATAGATAACGGGGCCAATAGGCCTGATATTTTTTATACTATGAGAGCATTTTATTTTTGCGCGATTGTTGTGTCGGGCTTGACGCTGGCTTCTTGTGACGGCCTTACGTCCAACTCGGAAGTGAAGGTGGATACCTGGTATTCACCCCAGGGAACGGTGCAGTTGGATTATCTGCTTGGACATGATGTGGGATGCAAGGCTGTAACCATGTGGCTTGACAGCATCAAGTCGTCGTACCGGGTAGAGGATCCGCAGACCTTGTGCAAAGCCTTCCTGATTTATCAGGATCGTGATTACCTCTCTTATTATTTAAATGTTCAGAATCTCCCAACGGAGTATTACGAAGGCGACACCAGTTATCGGGTACTGTCATTCGCCAGAAAAGATGGCCATGTGTTGAACGTCGCAGAACTGACGGACGATGTGGAGTCTTTGAGTCGGCAGATTCTTTCGCATACTCGCCTCGAAAATGCTTGGGCAATTGATGCCCTAGGAGGCGAAGAGGAATTCGTGAAGCTGATTCCGAATTTCTCTGTTGGCGTAACAACACGAGGGCTTACCTTCTGTTATTCTGTCATGGAAGGTACGTGGCTTTCGTTGTGCAATATCCCATCGGCAGAAGTGAGGTTGAAGTAACGAAAAATAGCGCCTAAAGATGGCATTTTATTGATATTTTGGAAAAAAATAAGAGACAACAAGGTAAAAACAAAGAATGTTGAACAGATAACTATATTTTTTCGTAACTTTGCCACGATTATGAGTACCATTGTGCGATTTAGTCGCTTCTTGACGTTGCTGCTTTTGCTGGCTACTGTATCCGTTTGTCGGGCACAGAAGTCTGATCGTACTTACTTGGGTCCTGGCAATTGGTTTCTCGGAATAGATGTAGGCACTGGCCTTTCTTTGGCTGAAAATGTAATACACGACAACTTTTACAAAACCAGACTTCCTAGTGGTAGCATTCAGATTGGACGTACTCTCACTCCGAAGTGGAACCTGCGACTTTCAGCAGGGGTTTCTTCCCAACTCGGCCATCCACCTGCAGCTGCAAGAAGATACCTCCCCGATATGTTCACGCCATATCAGTTCGCACTTGGCGTAGGAACATTCGACATTATGCTTAATATTGCCAACTGCTTTCGTAAATACGATTCGCGTAATTGGTACGATTGTTACCTGGTCGTGGGTGGAGGCGAACTTTATCGTTTCTATGTCGATGACAAGGTCGATGACTGGTATGAGGACATCTATGTGGTCGATCGTTCGAAGGAATGGTATTGGACTGCTAAGATTGGCCACGAGTCGGCATGGCACATTATGAGGGAGTGTGACTTGACGTTCGAACTGGACTTCCATGTCACCGATAATGCTTATAATGGCGTGAATGGAGGTGCGCAGAAAATTGATTTCTTCGTGACTGCAAAACTGGGCATAGTATACTATATTCCCAATGGGCAACATCGACAGCGTTTCGCCAATCCAAGGAAATACCACCGTTATTGGACGGAGTTGGATTGATTACGTTTCTATTCTGCATCAATTATACCTTTGAACACAATAATTCGTTTATAAAAACGTTATTATCAATATAACTTAAAAATTAAAGAAAATGAAATCCATCATCATTCACTCAGCTGCTTTCGCCATCCTGCTTGTGTCGAGTGGTTTCAATGCCAACGCTCAAGAGAATGGGACAAGTATCTGGGGAAATCGCGGCGGTCAATATGCTGGCGATGAGGGGATGAAAACTGAAGAGCAAGCTCTTCTCGAGTCTTTGTACACCGAAGAGGATGCTGAGCAAATTTCCAAATTGTTCCAGACCGAGGAATACATATTCCCGATGGACATCCGTGACAATTGGCACCTTGGCCTTCATCTTGGTGCTATGCATTCGTGGGGAAGTTATGACGATGAGGCAGGTTGGCTGAAACGCACCAATTTTGCCGCAGCCCTTTCTTTCGGCAAGTATCTATCTCCTGTAAATGACTTGCGTTTCCAGCTTTTCTATGGGCGTGGAACGGGAGTGCGAGGGGCAGACTCCAAGTATGATGCCAGTTTTTATCCCTACAACCTTGCTCACGAGAATGGCCTGGCTGATTTCCACACTTACCATTGGCATACTGCAGGTATCTCTGCCCAGTGGTTGCCCAATTTCACCAATCTTTTCCTGGGATATAATCCCGAACGTCGTTTCTCCATCAGTGGTTTGGTAGGTATTGGTTTGGAACACACATGGTCCTACAATGAAAAGGAACTTTCAATCGTAAGTGTCTGGGCCGAAAAGGCTAAGTCTGCAGCTCCTCGCAACCTTGTTGACTTGGAGTTCGGCGTTGTTGCAGACTATAAGCTCAGTAACCGATTGTTCCTCAATCTGGAGGTTACCGACAGATTCCTTGATGATACCTTCGATGGTCTTGTTTCTGACCAGAAGTGGGATGGTCATCTGGATGTCTTGCTGGGTTTGACTTATTTCATTCCAGGCAAACCTCGCAAAGCTGAACCTGAAGGTATTTATTTGTTGCATCGTCCAAATATCGTGGTTCCTGATCCTGAAGATGTGTTTGTCGATGTTGACAAGGATGTGATCTACACGCTCATATCGTTCGACAAGAATGTTGTTGAGGTGCCTCGTCTGCAGCAGAACAATGTCTATCAGACAGCTCAAGCATACCAGTCTGCTCCTCAGAGCAATATCTTCATCACCAATAGCAACAAGCTGGATGACACTACGTTCCACAAGCGTGCCTGGGCTATTAGTAAGTTGCTGCACCAGCGCTGGCAGATACCTTATGAGAACATCTGGGTGGATGCTGACGAGGATCATATCCAGAAGCTCCAGATGCCTAACGTGAAGACGTATATTATCTTTATCATTAATGAAGAATAAATGCCCGACAAAGATATGAAAAAGATTATCCTTACTTTCAGTTTCGCCGTTGTGGGCATGATGACAGGTGCATACGCCCAGCAAGATGGTGTGCAGGTCGATACGATATATACCATAAGTAAGCATGATAGCCTCGTCTATCTGACCGAACATGTTTCCAACTGGTTCGTGGGTGCTTCGATAGGTGGCTCATACTCAATGGGTGAGAATACGCGTTTCGGCAATTTCTTTGATATGACTCGTCCCAGTTTCCAGATTCAAGTCGGAAGAAGTTTCTATCCTCAGTTCGGTATGCGTCTGACCTTGAATTATCTATCGCAGAGAGGCCGTGCTGAATGGTCTACTTCTGAGTTCCTGGAGCAATGGGCAGAACGTGATGGCAACTATGACTTTTCGATGGCTGCTGGTTTCATCGATGGCGTATTCGATTTCCACAATGTTATTTGGGGCTACAAAGAAGACCGTCGTTTCAGCTTGAAGGGTTATTTGGGACTTGGCGCTTTCTACACCTTCGGCTTTGATGACAACAAGCTCGATTGGCTAGCCAATCCAACTTGGAGCGATTGTAACTATAATGGTGTTCATCATAACGCAGGCGATCGTTTGCCAAGTGGTTATGGATACCGAGTTGACCGTAAGAACAAATGGTACTATGCTGGACATATCGGACTCATCGGCGAGTATCACATCTCACCTGCGTGGAGTGTCAATCTTGATGTGTCGTTCAATGGTACCGATGATGCTTACAACGGAATGCGTTTCCGCCGCGTCTACGATTCATATGTCGATGTTATGCTTGGTGCTCTCTATTATCTGAAGGATGCTTCGGGTTATCGTCATCGCAGACCAAGATACGTCTACATTGATTCTGACACTATTCCACTTCCTCCAACACCTGGGGTATTTGAGAGAGTTCATTACAAAGAAATGCTGAAGACTACGGTTTCGTTCTATATTGATAAGACTTTCGTGACCGATGCACAGCGTCGTAATGTTCGTTCAGTGGCTAAGTTTATGGAGAATCATCCAGACATCGATGTTGTTGTAACTGGTTATGCTGATGTCCAGACCGCTTATCCCAAGTACAATATGATGCTTTCGCAGAAGCGTGCACAGGCTGTTTATACAATGCTTGTCGAGGAATTCAACGTAGATCCCAAGCGTTTGAGTATGGACTACAAGGGTGACGAGGAACAACCATTCGAAATCGTAAACGAATGGAACCGTGCTGTTGTCTTCTACATCAAGCCGCATGATTCGAGCTTCACTCCTACGATTGAGGATAAGGCTGATGATATCAAGCTTAATTCTCACGAATCGAAGCGTCTCAAGCAGACCGACAATAAGGAGACACGTTCTGCCTACTGATTACCACTTGAGTTCAGATGACCTAAAAAAAGAAAACTTGCATTATGAAAAATATTTCATCTATTCTAGTTGCCGTCCTCTGTATGGTGTTCCCGACTAGTCAGGCGTGTGCGCAGATGACTTTTGCTAAAGACGGACTGCGCTACCATGTGCTCGAGGGACAGAATGTCAGTGTCTGCTATGACGATGAAGACTCGCTCTTCCTTTCGGGGCGCGTGGTAATTCCCGAGCAGATTGTTAATCCTGCTGACGAAGTTGCCTATAAGGTCGTTGCTATTGCCGATACTGCCTTTAAAGGGTGTGATCTCATCGAAGTGCTTGTACTTCCTGCTAGCATCCAGTATTTTGGTGCCCATGTCATTGACCACTGTTTCAGCATGGTGAATTACGAGGTTGCTCCTGAATCGCAGTTCTTTAAGACTATCGATGGTGTGCTTTTTTCTGCAGATGGTACAACGCTAGTTAGTTGTCCTACGGGCAAAGGCGGCGAATATGTTTTTCCAGAAGGTGTGAAAAAGATGGCTATAGCAGCATTCTCAACCTGCAAAAATTTTAGGAGTGTTGAGTTGTCAGAGGGAATCAAGGAAGTGCCTGACTATGCATTCTATGAATGCTGGGGTTTGGCTGATGTCAAGTTCCCCAAGTCGCTCGAAACTATTGGCGCTTACGCTTTCGATGGCACTATTCTTCAATTCCTGGATTTCGGCTCTAAACTGAAGAGCATTGGCAGTCATGCTTTCGACCGCTCGTCTATGGTAGAGTGCATTTGCCGTGGCAGCAAGCCTGCTCAAATGGGCGATGATGTTTTCGGTAACGATATGAACTATACCCGTCTATATGTACCTTCAGGCGCAGTGACCAGGTATAAGAAATCTGCTTGGAGCATCTTCCCGACAATCTACCCGGGTACTAGGACGCGTCGTTGGATGGGTAGCTATCGTTGATTAGAGATCCTTTCATTCGATTAAGTGGCATTGAAGAGCTGTTTCTGTTCTTCAATGCCCTTTTTCTTTGTTTTTTGTGTCGAAAACTGAAAATTTTGTCTGAAAAATTATTGTTGTTTCGAAATAATTAGTATCTTTGCACCTAAATAATACATTATATATATATTTAAATGATTTTACAAGCTACCGAGAATCCAGTCCTTATCCTTGAATCGGAGCATTGTGCTTTGGCTCTGCTGCCATCCATTTGTTCATCCGATGATGTCCGTGCCATGCGCCAGCGCTTGTTGGCCCTTGGAGTACAGTATGTCGTCCTGCAACTTGCTCCTGGTAAGCTTGAACTGACAACACAGGAGCTGATGCGAATGATTGTTGTTCTGAAAGATACAGGACGTCGTATGCTTTATGCTGATTTTCGACAGACTACAGAGCGATGTGAGTGCATCGACTATCAAGAAGGATCATTGCGCGATGACTTTGATTTTGGCCCTGTTGTTTTACTCAAGACCGATGTTTTCGACTGTGCCGATGACTCATCACAATACGAATTCGCCGCGTTCTACGACCTGCGTCTTCAAAGTTGTGGATGTGCGCCTTTTCTCCCGTTCCATCTGAACGAATATCTCTACACGTTTTATCCTGAGACCGATGGTAAAGGTTCGCAGTTCGATTACGTTAATCCGCGTAACCGTGCGGTTCAGCTCGAATATGAGGATGTGCTGACACGTTGGCTAGCCATCAATGGTGGGCTGATTGCTTCCGAGAAGCTTAAGCCTGCCGAACCGTTGTCCATAGGCGAAGACCATCGTCCATTGGCAAGCGTGGTCATCCCTGTCTTCAATCGCGTGCGTACCATTGGCGATGCTGTACGTTCTGCTCTTCAGCAGAATACCAACTTCGACTACAATGTCATCGTAGTAGATAATCACAGTACCGACGGAACAACAGAGGCCCTTGCCCGACTTGCCGAGAGTGATAAGCATGTCATTCACCTCATTCCCGAAGAGAAGTCGCTCCTCATTGGAGGATGTTGGAATAAGGCCATCAGTTCGCCCCATTGTGGCCAGTATGTGGTGCAACTTGATAGTGACGACATGTATTCCAGTCCAATGACATTGCAACGAATGGTTGATGCCTTCGTCCAGCAGAACTGCATGGCTGTGGTCGGCAGTTATCGCCTCACCGATTTCGAGCTCAATGAACTACCCCCTGGTATCATCAATCATCGCGAATGGACACCCGAAAACGGTATGAACAACGCTCTTCGCATCAACGGCTTGGGCGCTCCTCGGGCTTTCCGTCGTGACCTGCTGTTGAAGTATCCTTTGCCTAATACAAGTTATGGTGAGGATTATGCTGCTATGCTGTGTATCACGCGTGAGTATCGTTTGGGACGTATCTACGACCCGTTGTATGACTGTCGGCGCTGGAGTGGCAATAGCGATGCTGCTCTGAGCCGTGAGAAGATCAATCGCAACAATCTTTACAAGGATCGCATTCGTACGATAGAACTTAATGCCCGTCGTCGCCTTTATCCCAAGACCATTTAACCTTACCTATATGCTTGACTTGAATTCTCTTTTTGAACAGCAGATGGCTCAATGGCCTGAATGCCGTGCTCGGTATGATCAGTTGTCGAATGCCGGACGTCGCAGTATTACCCTCGATGGCCGCGAATATGTTTTGGCCTACAATCCGGGACGTTCGACGAGTGCAAAGGCTATCATCGTGAACGGGAATCCAATGACATTGGGAGATGGTAAAACGGGCGAGGTGCGCTCGTGTTTCCTCTGTGAACATGCCTTGCCTGAGCAACAACTACGTATAGCGGTCGATACTTTGCCTATGCATCATCAGTATCTGGTTGCAGTCAATCCATTTCCTATAGTCGATCATCATTTCACGATTATTTGCAAGGAGCATGTGCGTCAGGACTTCAAGGGCAGGATGTGGGATATGGCTTTTTTTGCCGATCTTTTTCCCGATTATCTCATCTTCTTCAATGGAGCCTGTTCGGGAGCCAGTGCCCCCGACCATATGCATTTTCAGGCTGTGCCCAAGAGTTCTGTGCCGTTGATCGGGTGGAGCGAAGACGTAAGGACGCAGTTAGGTGTCACTCAACACGTCCCTCACATTGAAGATTCCGATCACAAGAATATAGTAACATGGACCGAGGGTAATGTAGCCTATTGGTTGGTGATTGATCGTAAAGCCCATCGTCCAACTCAGTATTTCCTTCCCGATGACGATCCGAACAAAGTGGTCTATAGTCCGGCTTGCCTGGAATTCTGTGGACTGATTCCGCTTTGCCGAGAAGAGGATTTTGCTAAACTTACTCCTGAGATTCTTCGTGATATGATGCACCAATGCTACAAGCTGGAACCTATGCTTCATGTAGGTGTAATGGAAGGTAAGGAAATTCGATTCTCGGCTGACGAACGTGTCCATGCAATGCATTACATCGGAGAGAATTGTATGAAGGATGTACTCGACTATAGTTCCAATCGGGCAGAGGTACAGGAAATGCAGGAGTATTGGACGCATAACGAACCCTTTACCCTCGAAGGCGTCACTATCGGCAAACAGTTCCATTGGCAACAACGCGAAGATCAGGTGTTTCGAGGTTCGTTGCATATCATTGCACGCGAAGGGCAACTTCATGCCATTAATCTTATCCCCGTTGAGCAGTACCTCGCTAGCGTGATTTCCTCCGAGATGGCTGCCACCAATAGTCTTGAACTTCTCAAGGCTCATGCTGTCATCAGCCGTAGCTGGGTTTTGAGGCAGTTATATTCCACTAAACAGAATCTAAAGAGCGACTCTTCTACTTTTCACAATATGAGCGAGGCAGGGGATGAGATCTTCGTAAAATATTGGGATCACACTGATCATCATCTATATGATGTCTGTGCCGATGATCATTGTCAGCGTTATCAAGGCATCACTCGACAGGCATCTCCTCTAGTCGAAGAGGCCATACAAGCGACACGTGGCATTGTATTGACTGATGTCGATGGAAAGATTTGTGATGCTCGCTTCAGCAAATGTTGCGGTGGTCGAACTGAGTTATTCAGCACATGCTGGCAGGATGAGGATTTCGATTATCTGCGTGCTATCGATGATCCCTATTGCTCTCCCGACTTTATCGAGACTCTTCCTGGTGGAATGCAGGCAGTGCTTCAGCAGGTACTGAACAACTATGATCAGCAGACCGTCGATTTCCACGATTGGCAGGTGGATTATACGCAGGAAGAATTGTCTACCTTGGTCGAAAAGAAGCTATCCATGGGATTGGGCATGATTCAGCATCTGGTACCCGTCGAAAAGGGCGCTTCAGGAAGAATCAAAATGCTGAAGATTATGGGCAGCGAGAAGGCTATTGTGATAGGGAAGGAGCTGCTTATCCGTAAGGCTCTCTCCCAAAGCCATCTCTACAGTTCGTGGTTCGATGTCGAAGAGACTCGTTCTCCTGAAGATGGTTCGTTGCATTTCCTTCTGAAGGGACACGGATGGGGACATGGTGTTGGCCTCTGCCAAATCGGTGCAGCTGCTATGGCTCTCAAGGGCTTCTCCGCTGAAGAGATTCTTGCCCATTACTATCCTGATGCCCACTTTACAATCCTATATTAGTTTTTAAAATATGACACTTTCTGACAAATGGTTCACTGCAATCTCGCAGAACGAAGACAACACAATCACCTACATCTCGGGTCGTTCCGACATCGATGCTTGGATCCAACAAGGCAAGATGAAGGAGCGCATAGAGGTGACTTGGCATTACGAAAAAGATGAACAGGGACTTCCCGGCAATGACAAGGAAGCGCAAATTATGGAAGCTGTGCAGGATCGCCTGCAGGCTGCTATGGAGAAGGACAAGCTTGCTATTATGACAGGTGTTTATACGGGTCAGGGGAAACGCGACATGATCTTCATCTGCCGCAACAACAAGGCTTTTGGCGAACGTCTCAATGAGGCTTTGTCAGGACTTCCCGAACTGCCTATCACCATTTATGCCGAACTCGATCCAGAAAACGAAGAATACAAGTCTCTCCTCGACATCAAAGGAGAAGAAGATTGATATAATCATTTTTGTTCATGAAGATAACCATCTTAGGAAGCGGCACGAGTATTGGAGTGCCTATGCCAACTTGCAAATGTGAGGTTTGTACGAGCAAAGATCCGCATGACAACCGCTTGCGTTGCAGTGCATTGGTTCATACTAATGATGACAAGGACATCCTCATCGACTGCGGTCCAGATTTTCGACTACAAGCCTTACGTGCCGACATCAAGAAGCTCGATGCACTATTGCTCACGCATAATCATTTTGACCATTGTTATGGCCTTGATGATTTGCGCCCTTGGGCATATTGGACACCTCTTCCTACCTACGCCGACAAGGGAATGAGCCAGTCATTGATAACACGTTGGGATTATATCTTTGTGCACCAATATCCAGGTGTACCTAAACTTATTCTTCATACGGTGCATCCAAGTCAAGGCGACGTCTTCAAAGTAGGGGAGACGGAAATAACTCCCATACGTTGCTATCATGGCGAACTGCCAATCCTAGGTTATCGTATAGGAGCTTTAGCATATATCACCGATTGTACAAAGATTCACGAACGAGACCTGCCGAAGCTCAAGGGAGTCGACACTCTGATAATCGATGCCCTCCGTTGGACTGAACATCCGACACATTACAGTGTGGCACAAGCGATGGTAATCGTTGAGCATCTTAAGCCGCGTCAGTCATTCTTCACACATATGAGCCACGATATGGGCCTTCATGCTGATTTCGAACGTCGATTGAGTCGGGAACTATCGAAACTTTTCCCGCAGGAAATGCTCGACACTGTTCATCTGGCATATGATCAGCAGGAAATCATTGTTAATTGTTAATTATTTTTTGTAAATTGCTCCATGATTACCATCGTAGGACCTACCGCCAGTGGCAAGACCCGATTGGCTGTCGATGTTGCCTTGGCATACAATACTGAGGTCATTTCTGCCGACTCACGTCAGGTCTATCGCGATATGACGTTAGGAACGGGCAAGGACTTGGAGGATTACCTTGTGCGCGACGATGCTGGTAACATCATCAAGCAGGTCAAGTGCCATCTAATCGATATTCGTGAGCCAGGCTACAAATATTCCATTTATGAGTTTCAGCGTGACTTCCATCGTGTCTATGAAGATATGCTCAACCGAGGTCTGTTGCCAGTGATGTGCGGCGGTTCTGGCCTTTATGTCGAATCGATATTGAGGGGATATGAGATGCACGAGGTGCCAGAAAACCCCGAGCTTCGGAAGCGGCTAGAAGACAAATCGTTGGAAGAACTTACCGAAATACTCAAGACTTATAAGACGCTTCATAATCAGACAGATACCGACACACGCAAGCGTGCCATTCGCGAAATCGAGATTCGCGACTATTATCGCTCTCATGCTGAACAACTCACTGGATATCCTGCTGTCAAGAGCCTGGTAGTGGGTACTGAAGTCGATCGTGATGTGCGTCGTGAGCGTATTTCTCGTCGTTTGCGCGAACGTCTTGATGCTGGTATGGTCGATGAGGTTCGACGCCTCTTGGACGAACGTCATATCCCGCCCCAAGATCTTATTTACTATGGTCTTGAATATAAATACCTAACCCTCTATCTCATCGGAGAACTCACATACGACGAGATGGTTCGACAGCTTGAAATTGCTATCCATCAGTTTGCCAAACGCCAGATGACATGGTTCAGAGGTATGGAACGTCGCGGCATCACCATCCACTGGATTCCTGCTGAACTTTCACGAGAAGAGAAAGTAGCTCGTGTACGAGAATTGTATGAAGATTATGCACGGTAATCTATGCAAATATAAAAAAACTGCACAATAAAGTGTGCAGTTTTTTCTTTTACTATCTATTCATCTCAATCAGCTCCTCCAGATAGCTGCGTGAATTGCTAAGACGTGGTATTTTAAGTTGTCCTCCCAGCTTGCCTTTCTTTTGGGTGAGCCAATCGGTGAATAGGCCTTGTCGTGCAACTATCAGTTCCAGTCGGTCGAGGAAGATTCCTTTGTAACGCTTGGCTTCGTAGTCTGAGTTGACTTCCTGCAGATGTTTGTCGAGCCTTTCTGCGAAGTCCTCCACATCCTTGGGCGCCTGCGAAAACTCGATGATCCAAGTGTGACGGGCTTTAGACCCATGGGCAACATCGCCCTCGTCAAGTACGGCGAAAGTGGGTGCTGCCGTATAGTCCAGGATGCGTGACCCAGTCTCTGCGCAGGTTTTGGCCAGCGCTTCGTCTGCATTGCTTACCATCACTTCCTCACCAAAGGCATTGATGAATGCCTTTGTTCGGCCAGTGATGAAGAACTTATAAGGATCTCGTTGTGTGAAGCGTATGGTGTCGCCGATGATGTAGCGCCACAGACCAGGTGTGGTGATAACCATAGCGTAGTTTTTGCCTAGTTCTATTTCGGTCAATGGGACGGCACGCATCGATTTGCTACCTTCTTCAAACTCATCCATCGGAATGAACTCGTAGAAGATCTTATTGTCGATGACGAGTTGCATATCGTTGCTGTCCCACGATGATTGCACACCAAAGAATCCTTCCGAAGCGTTGTAGGTCTCCAGATAGTGCATCTTGTCTGAAGGAATCAGCTGCTTGTATTGTTCGCGGTAGGGAGTGAAAGCAATGCCTCCGTGGAAAAAGCACTCGAGATTGGGCCACACTTCGGTAATGTCTTTCTTTCCCGTTTCGGCAAGGATGTTCTTCAGCACACCCATCATCCACGATGGAACGCCCGAGATATTAGTCACGTTGACGTCTTTGGTCGTCTTGCAGAGAGCTTTCAATTTGGCTTCCCATTCGCCCATCAAGGCCACCTCCTTGCTGGGTGTGCGGATGAAATTGACAGCAGGTGTTACGTTCTGGATCAATGTGGCTGAAAGGTCACCTGCATGGATGCCTTTGGGTAATGGTTCGTTCGAAAACGAACCGCCTAGGATAAGTCCCTTGCCGCTGAAGATCCTCGATTCGGGATTAAGGGCAAGATAGACGACCATCGAGTCGGTGGCACCGCGGTAATGACAGAGTTTCAATCCGTCGTCGGTGACGGGGATGTATTTCGACTTGTCGGATGTAGTACCTGACGATTTGGCAAACCATCGACAAAGCCCTGGCCAAAGCACATTTTCTTCGCCTTTGACCATTCGCTCAATCCATTCCTTCTGCTGGTCATAGTTCGAGATAGGCACACGCTCAGCAAAAACTCTGTAGTCGGCCTTCTCTCCATGTCGCTCTTCCCTGAGCATCGACGCAAAGCCATACTGCTGTCCGAAGTCAGTGTCCTTGGCACGACCTACCAACCACGATAGCTGTTCTTGTTGAAGCTCGTGTGTATGTGTAGCATAACGTTCGAGCTGCTTGAATCGCCGCTCGAACGCTAGTTTGTATATGAGTCTTGTAAGATTTGCCATCTTTAACCCTTTTTATTCCTTCTACCTTTTTTCTCTCCTCCTTCGGCCTCAGCCTCCTCGGCATCGTGTATGATTGCCAGGCAGTCCTCGTATGTGAGTTGCTCAGTGTTCTTGCTGCGTGGCAGTTTGTAGTTCTTGCCGGCTTTAGAGAGATAAGGGCCATAACGTCCATTGAGAAGCTGGAGTTCGGGGTCTTCTTCGAAGGTGCGAAGCACACGACGACGGTCTTCGTCACGTTTTTCTTCGATGAGTTTGATTGCTTCATCAAGCGAGATGGCAAGAGGGTCGATACCCTTAGGTATAGAGATGTACTTGTTGTCGTGGCGTACATATGGACCAAACTTGCCGACACCTACACTGACGGTCTTCTCCTCGAATTCACCTAAATCCTTGGGGAGGTCAAAGAGTTTAAGAGCTTCGTCAAGGGTGATGGTGGCAATGCTCATCCCTTTCTGCAGTGCAGCAAACTGAGGTTTGTTCACTTCGTCGGCGGCACCAATTTGTACAACTGGACCAAAACGACTTATCTTAACAGAAACGGTATGTCCGCTCTTGGGGTCCTTGCCAAGAACACGCTCACCAGCCTTGTGGTCAGAACGTTCTTCGAGAGTTGCTGTGATAAGTGGGTGGAAGAGCTTGTAGAATGAATCGATGCAGTCTGACCACTGTTCCTTGCCTTCGGCTATCTCGTCAAACTCGCCCTCAACCGTAGCGGTGAAGTTGTAGCTCATGATTTCAGGGAAATGCTGCGTGAGGAAGTCATTTACCACAACACCGATGTCGGTGGGGATGAGCTTGCCCTTGTCATTGCAATAGGTTTCTTCGCTGGTTTTGCTGCTGATCTTGCCAGTCTTGACGTCGAGGTGCAGACGGGTAATATCCCGCTTCTCGGCAGGACGGTCGCTTTTGGCTACATAATCGCGTGCTTGGATGGTCGAGATGGTGGGAGCGTAGGTAGATGGACGCCCGATGCCAAGTTCCTCCATCTTCTTGACGAGCGAAGCTTCAGTGTAGCGCTGTGGATGCAAGGTGTAACGCTCCACAGCATCAGCCGCGTTAAGGTCAAGCTTTTGACCGTTAGCAAGTGCTGGAAGGCGGCTTTCGCCTTCGTTTTCACTCTCTCCCTCTTCGTCATAACTTTCAATATATACCTTCAAGAAACCATCGAACTTGATGACCTCACCATTGGCTATGAACTTCAATTCATCCTCTCCTGCTATCTTGATTTCAACTTGAGTCTTCTCGATGATGGCATCTGACATCTGGCTTGCGATGGTGCGTTTCCAGATGAGTTCGTAGAGCCTCTGTTCAGGCATTGAACCCTCGATGGACTGTTGATCCATATAGGTGGGACGGATGGCCTCATGTGCCTCTTGTGCTCCTTTGGTGTGGGTCACATAGTTGCGTGTCTCAAGATACTCTTTGCCCATCGTCTTGAGGATCTGCTCCTTCGATGCACCCAAGCAGAGTGTGGAGAGGTTCACCGAGTCAGTACGCATATAGGTGATTTGTCCGGCCTCGTAAAGTCGCTGGGCAATGCTCATGGTCTGGCTGACGGTGTAGTGAAGCTTACGAGCAGCTTCCTGCTGGAGAGTAGAGGTAGTGAACGGTGGGGCTGGCTGGCGTTTGATGGGTTTCTGCTGGATGTCGCTGACGGTGTAGGTTGCTTTAGCTGCCTTTTCGAGGAATGCTTGGGCTTCTTCCCTGGTTTTGAATCGCTGCGACAGTTCAGCATTGAAGAATACAGTCTGCTTGGTTTGCGGGTCGAGGGTGGCAAACGTGCCCGATACGCGATAGGATGCCTCAGACTTGAAGTTCTCAATCTCGCGTTCACGTTCCACGATGAGGCGTACGGCAACTGACTGTACGCGTCCAGCCGAAAGTGCCGGCTTCACTTTGCGCCAAAGGATAGGAGAGAGCTCAAAGCCTACTATGCGATCCAGCACACGACGTGCTTGCTGTGCGTTTACCAGATCCATATCGATCTTGCGGGGCGTCTCGATGGCTGACAGGATGGCAGGTTTGGTAATCTCGTGGAAGACTATACGACGGGTCCGCTCAGGTTCGAGCCCAAGCACCTCGTAAAGATGCCAGGAGATGGCTTCTCCCTCGCGGTCTTCATCGGAAGCCAGCCACACCATATCTGCTTTCTTTGCTTCCTTCTGAAGGTTGGCGACAAGTTCCTTCTTGTCGTCAGGTATTTCATATATAGGCTTGTACTGATGATAGACATCAATGCTGAAGTCTCGTTTCTTGAGGTCTCTGATATGACCGTAGCTTGAGGTAACCTTATAGTCGTTACCAAGGAATTTCTGGATAGTCTTTGCCTTGGCAGGCGACTCGACAATAACTAAGTTCATAGTTTATAAATTAATTTCTTTGGTTTCGGTTCATTGTATATAGGGGGGACGCCAGTTACGCCACTTTTCGATGGCCGCTTCGCGTTCCTCTTCTTCCTTCGACTTCTGCTGATCGACTTTCCTCAACGATTCCGTGATGGCTAATATCTCGCCGATGTTGGCGTCGATGGTCGCCATTTTGAGCGGTAGCTTGTAGCTTGAAGTGGAGCGTGCCTCCAAAGCCTTGCATTCCTTCAGTCGATTCTCTGCATCGCGGTAAGAGGCAAGTTGTTTGAGAGGTTGGTTTTCGAGATAGCGTTCAAAGTTGATGCGCGAGTGACGCCATTTCTTCTCATGCATACGTGCATATCCCATTGTATAATAAGCAAGGGCATAGTATTGTAACTCTGTGCGTTCGTTCTTTACATCGTTGAACGAAATCAGGTCCTGGCAGCATGCCGCGTAATTACCCAATTGATATTCACATTGTCCACGCCAGAAGAGGGCTTCGATACGAACTTGTTCACGGGGACCGTCATCGAGGTCGATAGCCTCGGTGAAAAAACCTTTGGCAGTTGCGTATTCGCCTTTTCTGTATGCTTGGATACCATGAATGAATGCGGCACTTTGGTCATCGATGTCTATAAGTTCTGACTCGGCAAGTGGAATTTCATGCGCGGGCATAGGATGTCCTGCCATCAGTTCGCACTTGGTGCGCAAACTATCCACCCATCCCAGTTGCTGTTCGTTTAAGCGACCACCGGGGATGTGGGTGAGTCCTTCAAGGGCTTCGTTGTATTTGCCGCGTTCGGCACAGCCAACGGCGTAGTTGTAGGCAGTCACTGCCAGTTCGTGTTCTATCTGTGCGCGGTCCTGTGCCTGGGCCGACATAAGTGTGCCTGATGAAAGGGCAATCAATATGAATAGTCGGGTTGTTTTCATCTTTCTTTCTCTATTTTGGGGTGCAAATATACATATTTAAATAGAAATGACAAAATTTTAGCAAAGATTTGGAGATTTTTTTTGTTTTTTTTGAAGAAAAACATTACCTTTGCGCCACATTTATTACCTCACTTTGCAAATATTATGATTCAAATACGTTGCAAAAACAACAATAAGACCTATTCCTTTCAAGAGGGTAGTACACTGCTGGAGATCTACCAGAAGCTTCAGCCTGAGCTCCAGATTCCTTATCAGGTCGTTTCGGCAAAGGTCAACAATGCGTCACAAGGTCTTCGTTTTCGCGTCTATCAAAGTCGCGATGTCGAGTATGTCGGCTTGAACAATACTTCGGGTATGCGCATATATGTGCGTTCATTATGTTTTGTCCTTTATAAGGCATGCTCTGAGATCTTCCCCGAAAGCCGTCTTTATATCGAGCACAGTATCTCCAACGGCTTCTATTGCAACTTCTACACACGTGCCGCTGATCATGCTACTGCTGCTGATGTTGAGCGTATTCGCGAACGTATGCAGCAGATCATC
This sequence comes from Bacteroidales bacterium, assembly GCA_017519885.1. Classification (GTDB taxonomy): domain Bacteria; phylum Bacteroidota; class Bacteroidia; order Bacteroidales; family UBA3663; genus Liminaster. The sequence continues at coordinate 18,078 of JAFWRO010000008.1, forward strand.
GACAGTGATATGGCCTTCCATCATCGTGAGGCTCCTACCGAGGATGCAGTGCGCATCTTCCGCGAACATGGCAATATCGACAAGGTGAAACTGCTCGAAACCAGCGATCGTGTCTATAGTGACTACTATTTGCTCGACGAAACTGTCGATTATTACTATGGCGCTTTATTGCCCAGTACTGGATACATTAAGCTATGGGGACTTGAAAAGTACCAGGATGGCCTCTTGCTGCGTGTACCCGATATGAGGAATCCTACGATGCTTGCACCCAAGGTCGATCAGCCACGCACCTTCGAGACTTTTGCCGAATATGTGCGTTGGAGCGTCATTATGGGTCTGTCGAATGTGGGTGATGTCAACCATGCAATCAAGGCGGGTCACGCTAGCGAACTCATCCAGGTCAGCGAAGCATTGCAGGAAAAAAAGATTGTTCAGATTGCAGAAGAGATCAATCGTCGTTACCTTGATACTGAGCGTCCGTGTCGCGTTGTCCTGATTACAGGTCCTTCTTCGAGCGGTAAAACTACATTCTGCAAGCGTTTGTCCATTCAGCTGAAAGCATGTGGCCTCAAGCCGATGAGCATCTCTACCGACGATTATTTTGTCAATCGTGTCGATACGCCTAAGTTCCCCGATGGTCGATATGACTTCGATAATATCTCGGCGGTCGACAGTGAGACTATGGTGCGCGACCTTAATGCCTTGCTGCGCGGAGAACGTGTCGAGGTACCCGAATTTAACTTCAAGACAGGTTTGCGCGAATACAATGGAAAGAAGCTCAAGATGGGACGCAATTCGTTGCTTCTCATCGAGGGTATCCATGCGCTCAACCCAGCATTGACTTCCCAGATTGAGGAGTCGCTTAAATTCAGGATCTACATCTCGTGCCTAACTAGCATTTCGCTTGACGACCACAACTGGATCCCAACATCCGATTGTCGTCTGCTGCGTCGTATCATCCGCGATTACAATGTCGGTGCGTTCACTGCGCAACAGACCATTGCCCAATGGCCATCAGTCTGTGAGGGCGAGATGAAGTGGATTTTCCCATATCAGGAGACGGCTGACGTGATGTTCAACTCCGCTTTGCATATCGAATTCGCTGTGCTACGCAACCATGCCGAGCCCATCCTCGCTTCGGTGCCCAAGAACAGCCCCGAATACTGCGAAGCCCACCGTCTCTTGAAGTTCATCCATTACTTCGTCGCCGTCAGCGATAAGGAAATTCCACCTACCTCCATTATGCGCGAGTTCGTCGGTGGCTCCTCCTTCAAGTATTGATTTCTTATCTCCGTGTTCTAGAGGTGGCCAGATTTAGCCGCCTCTTTTTGTCTCCATTGCGGCCATCATTGTAGGACCCTCATTCGTTTCTCAGTAGCGGCCATCTTTGTCCGTGCCTACAAAAAGGCAGCGAAGGTCGCCCTCCGCTGCCCATATTTATTCTCGAGATGCATCTCACCACTTTTCCACATGAACCTTTTCCCACTGTAACTTGGCTGTGTCGTAAGGCTTGCGCTCTTCGCCAATGTGTCCGATGGCGATGATGTTGAGCACCTCGTATTCATCTGGTATGCCCAACAGTTGTCTGACGACATAAGGAGCAGGCACACCATCTGCATTCTCGCGTCCACGCATTTGGCACCAGACACTGCCCAATCCGAGGTCTGTGCATTGCAACTGCATCTGTATGCTGGCAATCGAAAGGTCTTCAACCCATGTATCCGATTCAGCAGGATTGGCACAGAGAACAATGGCCATGGCGCATTTAGCAATTTGTGCAGTACCCATCGGACGTGCTTCGCTCAGCTTCTGCAATGTCTCTGGGTCGTCAACCACAACGAAATGCCAGGGATTGCGCCGCTTGCCAGCAGGAGCCATAAGCCCTGCTTCCAGAATCATACGTACCTGGTCCGGATCCAACAGTTCCCCGGTATATTGCCGTATGCTTCGCCTATGTATCACTAAATTATGAAAACTATCCATACCTTTTCGTTTTTGTTTTTATTAGTGTCTTCGCTAGCGACAGTACTTGGCCGCTTCTCGTGTCTCCGTCGCTGTCAAGTTTGGTCGTCTGATCTCCTCACTTTCCAATCTGCTTCATCATCTTGGCCACAGCCTCGGCGTTCTTCTGGAACTCGGGGTTCTTTGTATTTTGTGCCAAGGAAGACCACAGCTTCTGTGCTACATCGAGGTTGCGTAATGCATCACGATAACGACGGATGTTGTCGTCGGCCTGGCACTGTCCGCACTTGGTGTGAATCATCGCCATGTCTACGCAGAGTTGCTGGTCGAGGCGCAGGTTGTTGAGCACACCAAACTGGCTGATCACGCGGGTGTAGGTGTCGCACTCTGCCTTCAGTCCTTTGCTCTTGTGCTGCAAATCGCCCAGCTCGAGGGCAGCGTTGATCACAAAGTGGATAACTCGTCCATCACGTGGATATGCCTTGAAGCAATCCAGTGCCATGTCCATATTCGATCGAAGAAGTACCGAAAGGTCGCGCTGTGATTTGCCTTCCTTGCGGTAGTAAAGACCCAGATTGTGGTTGGTAACACTGAGCGTCAAACGTGCAATGAGTGAGCGCTGTGACATCTGAATGCCCGCTTCCTCGTCCTCCTTCTTGAGGGCGGCGAGGTAACGCATCTGTCGGATCTGGGCCTCAGTATATGCGTCATAACTTTCGTCAGTTTTGCCAAGGTGGTCATAAAGTTCACCCATAGTCTGGTAGAAATTGCAAAGACGCAGTTCCTCATCTTGTCCTTTCTCATTGTCCTCGCCTTCTTTGTTCAAACCGTCGAGGTAGGCCTGTATCAACGAAATGCAGCCTTCTGAATAGTTAGTGAACTGTTCCTGCAGTGGTTGAGGCATCTGGTAATATAGCTTCGACATGTCGATATGCTGGTCGATGATGTTGGTTGAGAGTTGATGGGTGCGTTTTTCGTCAGCCTCTACCTCCTCGCTGACTTCACTTGTGTCAGCATGCTTGTTGGCAAGAGCTGCGATTTGTGCTTGTTCTACCTTGACAATGGCCTCAAAGAGAAGGCTGATGGCCTTGGGCTGTGCCATCTCTTGACAGATTTTCAGGCAGAGCCAGTACTGGCGTACCTGCTCATCGCTGATTGTTGTAGGATCAGCCTGCTGAAGGGGTGGCATAAGGTAATTGAGTGCACCGATGAAAGCCTGTTGAGCCTGCTGTTCAAACTCCTTGGCTTCTTCCTCCTTCTGTTGTTGGTGGGCAATCTGTGCGCGTGTTCGTGCGCTCTGGGCAATGCGTAGCTTGGCTATACCCAGTAGCACAGTGATTTCGTTGTTGCCCTGTCGGATCATCGAACCGATGATGTTGTGAAGTTTTTCAGCCACGACCTTCTGACGGTCGGGATTGCCGACGATGGCAATGCAGTCATTGAGCTGAAGCATAAGGATCTTCTTCTGATCGACCTTCTCACTCTGCACCAAGGGCAGGTCGAAGACGCACTGCTGCACATACTCCGGACCATCCTTTAATGCATTTCCCATTGTCATCACGGCCAGACGCAACGATTCACCCTCGGCCTGGCTGATGTATTCGGCTGCGGCAGCTGCCTCATCTCCATCGAGTAGTAGGTGCATGGTTTGAAGGTCACGCACAGGATCGCCTGCCTGGCAATGTTCAAGCAGATGATAGCCGAGGTCACTGGCACATGCACGATAGGCTCCTTCGCCCATCAGCTTCTGCAGGCTCACGCGAATAGGAGGGAAGCGGAAGTCGGTCACCTCGCAGTTGGGTGTTAGGCTGCGCTTTACGAAAAGGTCGAAGCCCAGTCCTGTACAGAATTCGGTCCATACTTCTGTGTTAAAGTCTTCGCCGATCACGGCCTTCAGGTCGTCGATGCGTACACCGTTTGTCGAACTGCATAAATAACGGAAAGGCTCTCCCACATTGTCTTCGCCCAAAGCAGGAGAAGCAACGTCGATGATGAAGTCATAGAGCACCTTAGCATCAGCCTCAGTCACATCCTTATCTTTCGCACATACGTCCTTCACCTTGTACAGCATCTCGGCATCTAGCGAGGACTTGAATTCTTCAATAGTCATATTTTTAATCAGTAATTATCTTTTATTTTTAATCTTCGATATCCCGTTATTATATTATAACTTTATCCCGAAATCCCGAATCTCGGATTTAACAAAAATTTGCAGCAAAAACTATGCCACGGATATCATCGTGGCATAATATAAAGTTAATCATTGAAGCTTATCGCACTCGTTCAGCCAAATTGTCGCACATGCGTCACTAGGCATCCTCAGGTCTCCGCGTGGTGATATGCTTACTGTACCGACTTTCGGCCCATCGGGCAGACACGATCGCTTGAACTGTTGCTGGAAGAAACGGCGGAAAAAGCTGCGCATCCACTTCTTGATGGTTTCGTCGTCATAGGTTCCCTCGCGTACATCTTTATATTTATCGCGCTGGAAGGCCTCCTTTGCCAGCAGGAAGATTTTCTTCGGACTTGCTCCAAAACGGAACGAATGATAGAGGAAAAAGTCATTCAGCTCGTAGGGGCCGATGAAGTCCTCAGTCTTTTGCTCAATCTCTCCCGCACTGTTGGTGGGTGTCAACTCAGGAGAGATGGGTGTGTCGATGATGTCCAAGAGGTAGTGGCGTGCTTCTTCGTCTCCCTTCATGGCAGCATACCTCACCAGATACTTCACAAGCGTCTTGGGAATCGAAGTGTTAACGGCATACATCGACATGTGGTCGCCGTTATAGGTACACCAACCCAATACCAGTTCTGAGAGGTCACCCGTTCCAATCACCAGTCCTCCGGTCTGATTGGCGGCATCCATCAATATCTGGGTCCTTTCGCGTGCCTGGCAGTTCTCGTAGGTCACGTCCTTGTTGTTTGGGTCTATGCCGAGGTCCTTGAAATGCTGCAATACGGCCTCCTTAATAGAAATTTCGCGTTGGGTAATGCCCAGGGCAGTCATCAGTCCTAAGGCGTTGCGATAGGTGCGTCCTGAAGTGCCAAAGCCAGGCATGGTGATGCCAATGATGCGCTCTCGGTTCCATCCCAGTTTGTCAAAGGCGCGTACAACCACGAGTAAGGCCAGTGTGGAGTCCAAACCACCTGAAATGCCAATCACTGCGGTCTTGGCATTGATGTGGTTCAGACGCGTTACAAGTCCCTGAACCTGGATGTTGAATATTTCCGAGCAGCGTTCCTCCATATCGGCATCGTTCGAAGGAACAAACGGCCTTGGGGCGATATATCGATACAACTTCGATGCGAAGTCGGGAGATGGCAGCGTGGTGAGTTCCACCGTGTAGTAGCCATTCTGAGTGGGTTCACAGGTATGGTGCCTGTCGCCATAGATCATCTTCTCGGTCAGAATCCCCATCTCGGGTTGCAGTTGAGTAAACGAGGTTTGAGTGCGGCGCAGCACTTTCAACTTTTCTATATCTACATCGCGCACCAGCAGGCTCGATTCCATCTTGAAGCGTTCGCTTTCGCCCAACATAGCACCGTTTTCAGCAATCATTCCCCTGCCTGCAAAAACAAGGTCGGTGGTCGATTCGCCGAAGCCCGAAGAGGCATAGACGTATCCACAGATCAGTCGACCGCTGTGCGACTCAATCATTTGGCGCAGGTAGGCGTGCTTGCAGGTCACTTCGTCCGAACAAGAGAGGTTCACGATGATATGAGCACCAGCCAGGGCCATCCGACTCGACGGAGGAATGGGTACCCAAAGGTCTTCGCATATCTCGATGCCTAACGTGAATCCCTCGAAACCGAACAGCAGGTTCGCTCCGAAGATGATGCTGTCAAAGCGCTTGTCGGCCAATGCCCCAAGGTCGATTCTTGCTCCAGGAGGAACTTCGGCTCCACTGGCAAACCAACGCGCCTCATAGAACTCACAATAATTGGGCAGATAGACTTTAGGCACAATGCCTACGATATTGCCGTCTCCGAGCAGCACCGCACAGTTGTATAGTCGATTCCGATAGGAGAGGGGTACGCCCACGATGACGGCCATATCGATGCCGCGAGTGGCTTCTGCAAGGTGCTTCAGTCCTTCGCGTGCTGCATTGAGCAGAGACTCATGGTGAAAAAGGTCTGCACAAGTGTATCCCGTCAGCGAGAGTTCTGGGAATGCTAGCACTTGCACACCTTCGTCGTGAGCCTCACGTATCAGTTGGATGTGCTGCTTCAGGTTGTACTCCACATTTGCTACCTTGACAGTAGGAATAGCCGTGGCTACACGCAATAACCCATAGTCATCGAATATCTTCGTAGTCTTTTTTGCCATATCGTTATCTATTTAGTGTCCAGGTCGCAGCCATTGAAGGCTGCCTTTCCTTTGTGTTTCGTCACAGCCAAGTTTGGCCGCCTTTCCTTATCTGCGTCCTCGTCTCGGCGGTTTTTGTCCGCCTTTTCGCTGGCTTTTAGCCTTCGGATTGACTCCCTCCACACGTCGGGTCTTGACGTTCATCAGTCCCTGCTTATCATTCGAAAAGACGTCGCTGAACGACTTTGCCTTCATATTTTCCTTCTTAACGGCCTTCTTCAACTGGGTTTCGTCCATCTCCATCGCCTCGGCATTATTCTTTAGTACGCGACGTTCTCCGGCCGTGCCGTTCTTGGCTTTCTTGCGCAGAAGCTTGCTTTTGGGGTTCTGCATCTTTGCTTGCATTTTCTGCCGCTTCAGTTCGTTATGCTCTGCCCACCAGGGATTCCTTTTGCGTTCTAGCTCGTCCAAAGCTTCCTGCGAGATGGCGTTCTTGTAAGGGTTCGAGGGATCGACTTTCTGTCCATCCACAGTGACAACGTCGTGCTCCGTATCAATCTGCATACCGATGTGTGCTGGTTGTCCATTGACTTCCACGCGTCCGTCTCCGATGAGTTCATCAACTTCGCGTCGGCTGCATACGCCCGACTCGCTCAAATATTTGTTGATTCTTTCTATTTTTTCCATACATTTGATCTTTTAACGGTGCAAATATACACATTTTAATTTAAAAAACATCACCTCTACACCCAAAATCTAACAATTTTTACAAATTTTCACACAAAAAATTTGGAACTTACAAAATAATCATCTATCTTTGCACCCGCAAAATCGAAAGATGGAGCAAGTTCGGGATGTAGCTCAGTCGGTAGAGTACACGTCTGGGGGGCGCGAGGTCGCCCGTTCGAATCGGGTCATCCCGACTAGGTTGCAAGGTTTTTCCTTGCAACCTTTTTTCTTTTATCCGTTACTCTCCTCTTTTACCACCATGTCCTTGTCTTGCTTTCCTCTTTCTTCATCTTGGCAGCGTACTGCCGCCACCCTCCGTTCCCCTCACTGCAGACAAGATAGCAGCTTTCCCTTCGGTTCCTATGTCTTGTTGCGGCCAAGTTTTACCGTTATCACTTCGCACATAGTACCAAAATAACCAAATATTCCTCTTTTTTGAAAACTCTCCTCCAAAAATTTGGAGCGAATAGGAATAATCACTATCTTTGCCGCGTAAAATTAATACTTTTCCAAGCAGATATCCATTAATCATATGAAATATATCTCCCTCATCGTTTTGTCTCTTCCTCTTCTCTGCATCTCTTGCAAGAAAGAGACGGTGATATGGCAAGGTATCACTTACGAGACTATCAGCACTTCTGAAACTCCCTTCCCAATGTCTGACGTCCAGATTCCCGTGTTCCCCGACCGAGGATTCGACATTACAGACTATGGCGCACGTCCAATGCCCCATGGTGGTTATCCTACAGCTATTGATTCCTCCCGTATTATCCGCACCAACTCCCAAGCTTTCGAACGTGCTATGGAGGTTTGTTCCGGCTCAGGTGGTGGACATGTCGTTGTACCTAAAGGGGAGTGGCTCACCGGCCCCATCCGTTTCCAAAGCAATTGTGATCTCTTTCTCTCTGATGGAGCTGAAGTCATCTTCAGTAGAAACCCTGACGATTTTCTTCCTGAGCAAATGACCTCATGGGAAGGCATCGAATGCTACAACTACAGTCCACTAGTTTATGCTTGGCGTTGCAACAACATCGGTATCTCTGGGTCAGGCACTTTCCGCCCTCTTATGGATGTTTGGGAAAAATGGTATGAGCCCACCTTTGAACACCTTAAGGCCCTTCAGATGCTCGACAACTGGGGAACTTTTGGAGCACTTTTTTATGCACGTAACATCTCTGGCAGCAAATTCCGTCTTCGTCCGGCTCTTATTCAGTTTTACCAATGTTCCAATATCCTTCTTCAGGATTTCAAGGTCCGACAGTCGCCTCACTGGGCCATCCATCTCTTTAATTGCGAGGAGGGTATGGCTCGTCGTCTTGACATCGTTGCTCTCGGTCGTGATAACGACGGAATTGACCTCGAAATGACTCGCCATTTTATTGTTGAAGATTGCTCTTTTGACCAGGGTGGTGATGCTATTGCTATCAAGTCTGGTCGTGTTCTTGAAAACTGGAATACCCCTAATTCCTCTCGTTACATTGTAATTCGTCGTTGTGTGGCCAATCGAGCTAAAGCCTTTCTAAGTATCGGCGAAGAGATCTCCCACGGAGTACACAATGTCTATATGCATAATTGCCAGGCAAAAGGCGAACTTGATGATTTCTTCTCTATTCGCTCTAACCGTCGTCAGAATTCTCAAGTCGATAGCATTACTGTAGAACATTGCGAGGCTGCCTCTCTTCAGCGCATTTTCGCCATCGATACTGATGTCTATGGAGATTGGCGTGGACGTATGACTTCTGGCCCAGATTCTTGTGTCGCAACAATCGCAGGCATCACTATGCGTGACATCAAGTGCCGCCGTGCCGTTGCACTCGTTGATATCAATGGCGATGCTAAGCGCCCCATCAAGGATGTGACTATCGAGGATCTCAACGCCGACAGTGTCACCTCCTTCCTGTCGCATACTACTCACGTCATTGATTATAAGCCCTCAGCCATCCGAGCACGCCATCTTGGTCAATCTTCCCTCCAACCCCGCCGTCCCCAATAATCAGTCAAGTCCTTCTGTCCCCGTCTTTGCCATCTTGTTATTGCCTCCTACCGTTTAGCGTCTCCGAGTCAGCCAAGTTTGGCCACTTTCCTCCGCGTTCCCGTTGTGGTTATCAATCGCCGCCATCCTTCTTATTATGAAAGCCCTCCACACCCTCTTCATAGCACTCTTCCTTCTGACTTTCCCCTTCTCTTCTGCCCAGTTCCTCGTCAAGGACGACTATTGGACCCTCGAGCAGATTGGCGAGGGCTACTACGATGTCGAAGCCGCAGTGATCTTCCAGAAAACCTTCGGCATCACAGGTCATAATTATGTCAAAGGAAACACATTTTCCGAAATCGGTTTTCGTGAAGCGGGACTGACACCCCCTGCCGAAGTAAACGGCCTTCAGGTTTCGTTTTTCCAGCCTGCCGACTTCGGCTATTATGCTGTGTTCGACGAAAAGGACTACAACATCATCGAACCTACTACTATCCTCGTTCTATATAATAAGGAAAAGAAACCTACCCACCAGTATCTGCTAAGCGAAGTTTTTGCCAATGGTCGTGTGTGCGATTTTCGCTATGCCGATGGTCTTTTTTACATAGCGTTAGGCAACGAAAATCGACTGACGGAGTTCGGCTATATGTCTTACCAGCTGTTCTGCTTCGACCTTCAGGCCGACCGCATCCTATGGCGTACCAATTATGAGGTTTGCAAGAATCAGTTCGACGTGCTCGACAAATATCTCGTCTCTGGGTTCGGAGGCTCCGATCTCTCCGATTATGTCTATCTCATCGATCGTCGTACCGGTGTCGCTCTCGACTATGTGCCCACTCCTTCACAACCAGAGTATATCGAAGCCACCCGCACTCAAGATACCGTCTATGTGGTCGATTATAATTCGGTGATCTATCGTTATCTCATCCTCGATAGATGCGTTCATGTCACTGGTAATGGCGTGCGACTGCGTCGTGGCCCTTCCACCAGCCATGAGATTTTTGCCGATGCCAAGGGTCGTCCCATCTATCCCTTGGCAGGCGACAATCTTGTCTATCTTGGTCAGTCGGGCGACTTTTACAAAGTGCGCTTCAAGAAGCAGGAACTTTATATCGCCAAGCGCTACTCCGAACTCCGCGATCATATGCTCGAAAAGCAGAAACTCCTCACGCGTTGGCAGGACGCACTCGCTAGCCGTGGCGAGTATGTAGCTGCTCCCGCAAGCATTCTTTTTGTCGATATAGACAAAGATGGCGTTGACGAACGTATTTGCAAGGACTTCAATGACAACATAGCTGTCTTCACGGCGCGTAACCAGAACTATCAACTACTCTTCCTCGACAACCTCGAAAGTACACATATCTATCCCTCATCCGATGCCTTGCGCACCTATATGGACTTGTCCAATGGTTACATATCCGAGTCCATCTATCTGCTCAATGGCAGCCGACTCCAGGCCACCTATCGCCGCGAGAACGACACTTACACCAAACTCATCCCTCCCTCTAATTCACCCATCAAGATCAAAGCCAAGGAGTACGAAGCACAACGTGCCCGCCTCGATGCCGCACCAGAGCTTTCCCTTGACACTTGCTTCGACCTTTGATGCCCCCTTTTTATCCCCGTCGCGGCCGTCCTTGGTCGCTGTCCCTTCCTCCTGCGTTTCAATATCGGCCATCATTGGCCGCCCTCGTTCCTTTTTTAATACCACCCCTTTATGAAACCCTTCCATTTTCTCCCCCTCGCCCTCTGTCTGCTGGCCTCTTGTGCTCAGCAACCCACTCAGTCTCCCGACCCTGCCGATGAGCAGCAACTCTACATCGGCGATAACATCGCCGTAGCAAAGACCCAGTACGGCTATGTCAAGGGTTACATTCTTCACGGCACATACACCTACCTCGGTATCCCCTACGGAAAAACCACCGAAGGCGAAGGTCGCTTCCTTCCCGCCCAGGCTCCAACTGCATGGAATGACACACTGCCCACCGTCTTTTATGCGGCGTCGGCTCCACAGTTCACCGAGGGCAAATATGCCAACAACTACTACACTTTCACCGACCACTGGAACTACTATGATGTTGGTGAGGATTGCCTCAAACTCAACGTCTGGACTCAAGGCTTGGCCGATGGCAAGAAGCGTCCCGTCCTCTTTTGGATCCACGGAGGAGGCTTCACCAATGGTAATGGCATTGAGCAGGATGGCTACCATGGTGAGAATCTCAGTCGTTATGGTGATGTTGTCTTCGTTTCCGTAAACCATCGTCTCGGCCCCATCGGCTTTTCCGATTTCTCTGCCGTCGATCCTCGTTATGCTGATTCGGGCAATGTCGGCATTCTCGACCTCGTGGAAGCCCTCAGATGGGTGAAAAACAACATTGAAGCCTTCGGCGGTGATCCTGCTAATGTTACCATTATGGGCCAGTCGGGTGGTGGAGCCAAAGTCTGTACCCTCGTCTCTATGGATGAATGCAAAGGCCTGATCAGCAAAGCTGTAGCTCTTAGTGGAAACATCTATAGTGCAATCGATCAGAATTATAGCTCTGCACTCGGTCAGTACATCTACCAGAAGGCAGGTCGCAATATGAAGAAACTCACCTCTATGCCTTGGATCGAATACCTCCGTTTCGCCAATGAGGCCGCTGCCGAATTCAACCAGAAGACAAAAGGAAACGGTATGATGCGCGGTGCCTTTGGACCTGTTGCCGATGGCCGTCACATCCCCAAGGGAACCTTCTTCCAGGATCCAAATAGCGCTTCTGCAAATGTGCCGATGATTTTCTCCACCACCACTTGCGAGAATTCCATCAGCCGCACCAACGCAGCCCTCGAAACGCTCACCGACGAGCAGCTCGTTCCTTTTGTCGAGCGCTCTAAGCCTGGCCGTGATGCCAAGGCCATCATTGAAGCCTACCGTAAGGCACTGCCTGACAAGTCGGGAATTGAACTTCTCGGCTACATCAATAGTTCGCGCGATCGTGTCATTGGCGCAATCAATGCCAAGGCCTTACAGCCGGCTCCGCTCTATCTCGCATGGTTCGATTGGCAGCCACCTCTCTTCGATGGTCGTATGCGTGCTTTCCATTGTCTTGACATCTGTTTCTGGTTCCGCAACACCGACCTTATGGTGACTCACACAGGTGGCGGCGCTCGTCCTCGTGTACTTTCCACCAAAATGGCTGATGCCCTCCTTGCATTCATGCGCACTGGTGACCCAAATTGCGCATCTCTTCCTGAGTGGCCACGCTACACTCCCGAAACCGGCCAGAGTATGCTCCTCAACGACGACTGCTATGTCGTCGACGACATCGACCGTGATGCTCGTGCCCTGCTTCAATAATCTCGTGCACTTGTTGCAGTCAGGATTCTCTATCCATCTCAGTGATCCCGTTGCGCCCATCATAGGTTATTCCCTCTTCTGTGTTTCATCGGCGGCCTTCTTTGGCCGCCCTTTTCATTTTGCCTCATTTTGCCCACTCTACCCATCAATTCTTACCAAATCATTCTCTAAGCCCCACTTTTCACCCGTAAAAACACCCACCCAAACAAAAAAATCCTTACCTTTGCCCAAATTATATCAATCCAACCCATTCGCAAATTCTCAAATTCGTGACAAAAAAAATCAAAATACTCCTTCTACTCGCCGTCGTTTCCGCTTCGACAGTACAGGCCCAGACCCCTGATGGCTACGACGATGGTATATACCACAAATGGGAAATCAAGTTCGACGCCGCACCATCCATCGCCTCCCGAGGCGATCAGGACGAAGGCTACGGCCTCACTGATTACGATGAGTCCATCGGTGCCGACCTTGGTTTTGGCTACAACTTCACTTCCAACTGGTATGCAGGCCTGTCCTCGGGATTTTGGTTCCATTGGGGAGGCGAGACCAACAAGATGATTCCTGTCCTCGCCGATATTGTATGGCGTTGGAATCTCGGTACCAGCGAGCGTTTTTCTCTTTTCCTCCAGGGCCGCTCAGGCTACCTCTTCGGTCTCGAGAAGGATCGTGATCGCTACAAAGGGCTCCCCGACTATCGATTCTCCGACCATTTCTATGCCGATATTCAGCCCGGTATCTATATTCGCACTCGTCGAAACATCGACTTCCGCGTCTCTCTCGGTTATGGCTACACCCATCCCATTCATAACTACGAGCAGAAGTACATCGATGCAATGTCCGAAGAGCAGCGCGAAGAATTTGGTAAGGACTATTATTTCGCCCAACCCGAACACATCGTCACCCTCAAGCTCGGTTTCAACTTCCGTGGCAAACCTACCACACCTTCTCGCAACTTCAAACTTGAAGACGAGATTGAAGAGCTTGAAGTTAAAGCTCGCATAGAGCGTCAGGTTGCCGACCGTGCACAATACCGTGCTGACCGCGCCACCGAGCGTTTGGCAAAGAATGATGAACAGTTCGAGCGTCAGGTCGAGAAGACACGCCAGCGAGAGTCCGACATGGTTCTTTATTATGTCATTCCCGATGCCGACGATGTCCCCACTATCGATGCAGATCTTCAGCTCCTCGCTGAATGGGCCAAGTCGCACAAGAAAGGCCGTATTGTCCTCAAGGCTTATATCGCCAATACTCGTTCTGCCCTGTCGTATGCCTCCGACGCACGAAAGCGCATCAAGCACGTCAAAGACGTTCTTGTTAACACCTACCATATCAAGGCCAGCGTCATTAAGTCCGACATTTACGTAGTTTCCGACAAGACTGCCCACGAAAACGACATTTCCCGCCGCGTAGACATCTACAAGAAACTCCGCAAATAATCCTTCGTTTATTCGTGGCCGCCAAACTTGGCGGCCCTTCACCCTTAATACCCATCCCCATGAAACCCCTAAAGTCCCTTCTCCTCGCCGCCTTGACAGCCCTGACGCTCGTTTCATGCGGCACTGCATCGAAAGTCCCCGTCACAGGCCGTGTCCACCGCCTTTCTGTTTCTGACGAACAAGTGCTTAGCCTCAGTAACTCTCAGTACAAGGAGTATATGGCTTCCGCCAAAAAGTCAACCGACGCTAACGCCACAGCCCTTGTCAAGCGTGTCGGACAGCGCCTTGCCACTGCGGTCGAAACTTATTTGCGAGAAAACGGATTCGCCAACGAACTGCAGTACTTCAACTGGGAATTCAATCTTGTGAAGGACGATGCTGTCAACGCATTCTGTATGCCCGGTGGTAAGATTGTAGTTTATGAAGGTCTCCTGCCCGTCACACAGGACGAGCCATCCCTCGCCATCGTCCTCGGCCATGAGATTGCCCATGCTGTGGCTAAACATAGCGCCGAGCAGATTTCGAAGAAGTACAATCAGAGCCAGTTCACTCAATTAGGAGGAGCTATCCTCTCGTCTGCTGTTGGTGAAGGTGCAGCCCAAGTGGCCACCGCTATGGCATCTATCGGTCTCCAGTTCGCCAACGCTCACTACAGCCGTGAGAACGAAAGCGAAGCTGATCATATGGGCCTCGTCTTCGCAGCTATGGCAGGCTACGATCCTGCCGTTGCAGTTACATTCTGGCAGCGAATGAGTGCCGCATCCGGCGGTGGTTCCACCAGCTATCTAAGTAGTCACCCCAGCGATGCCAAGCGTATCACCGACATCCAGAAGTGGCTCCCCGAGGCTCAGCAGTACTACCAAGCCTCTAAGGCCGCTCCTGCTGCCACAACGCAGTCCTCTTCAAAGAAGTCCACGAAGGCCTCCACAAAAACTAACACAAAGGCTTCCTCAAAAACCAATACCTCTAAAGCCACGACTTCCAAGAAGTTCACTTTCTGACCCCATAATAAGAGGCGGCCCATCTCGGCCGCCTCTTTCATTGACCCGCGTATTCCTCGTTTGCGTCGCGGCCAAGTTTGCTGCATCTCTCTTCATTTCATTTCGTGTCCCCGTCGCGGCAGTTCTTGTCCACTTCCCTTTGGTGTCCTGGCCTCGACCATCTATGGCCGCCCAAATGAAAACTCTCCTCATCAATTTCCCCCAAAAAACACCAAATATCACCATAAAAACACATTTTTTACCCCTAAACGTGTACAACCTATTATATAATAGATTATATTTGCCATGAAAAATAAAGTTCTACTGCTTTATGCGCGAAATTATTTGTATTGGTCACATCACGCATGACCACATCGTAACCCCAGATATTGACCTTCATATCCCGGGCGGTACTGCATGGTATTTCGCATGGGGTATGCATGCTCTTGCAGCTTCCGATCCCGCACCTTGTTCTCCTTATCGACTCATTACCGCAGTAGGAGAGGAGGATATGCCTGCCGTCGAGCAGCTGCGCAATGCAGGTGTGAATGTCGAGGTTCTCCCAAGCCAGGCCACGGTGTATTTCGAAAACAAGTATGGCGCTAATATGAACAATCGCCAACAGCGAGTGCTCAGCAAGGCCGCTCCCTTCACTTGGAATCGCCTCGAACCCCTGCTCCAGGGCGTTGACCGCCCATACTTCATCCTCGGTTCACTTTTGGCTGACGATTTCCCTCTCGATGTCATCCATCGTCTCCACGAGATTGGCAAGGTCGTCGTTGACGTGCAAGGTTATCTGCGCGAAGTTGTAGGCGAAGAGGTTCGTGCTACCGATTGGCCCCAGAAGCAGGAAGCCCTTCAGTATGTCGATGTCCTCAAGACTAACGAATACGAGATGGACGTCCTTACGGGCGAAACCGATCCTGTCAAGGCTGTTCATAAGCTCGGCAAATGGGGTGTAGGGGAGGTTCTTCTCACACTCGGCGACCTCGGTTCGGTCATCTATCGCCGCAAGGAGGATAGTACCACCCGCATTGAATCTTTCCCACCTCGTAAGCTTGTCGATGCCACTGGTTGTGGCGACACCTATACGATGGCCTACTGCTATCGTCGCACACAAGGCGCTAGCGTTCTTGAAGCTGGCCGTTTCGCTGCCGCCGTCGCCTCACTTAAGCTCGAGCGCTCCGGTCCCTTCAACGGCACCGTCCCTCAGGTCCAGGCACTCTTGGCTAAGTAGCCGCCCCTAGCGTCCCCGTTGCGGCCATCCTTGGCCGCCTCCCCGTGTCTTTGTCGCGGCCATCTATGGCTGCCTCCTATAAAATTCCTTTAACCAAAATAAACAGTGTTCTAAAACCAATTAAAAACAATGAAAATCGAAAAAATCCACGCACGTGAGATTCTTGATTCACGTGGCAATCCAACCGTTGAGGTTGACGTAGTGCTTGAAAATGGTGTATTGGGTCGCGCAGCTGTTCCTTCTGGAGCATCTACCGGCGAGAACGAAGCTCTCGAACTTCGCGACGGCGATAAGGGCCGTTATCTCGGCAAGGGTACCACCAAGGCTGTTGCCAACGTCAACGACATCATCGCTCCTGCTCTCAAGGGCTGCTGTGTATTCCAGCAGCGCGCTATCGACGAGAAGATGCTTGCCCTCGACGGCACTCCAACCAAGTCTAACCTCGGTGCCAATGCCATCCTTGGCGTTTCCCTCGCTGTTGCTCAGGCTGCTGCCAAGGCTCTTGGTATGCCTCTCTATCGTTACATCGGTGGCTGCAACGCCTATACTCTCCCCGTTCCTATGATGAACATCATCAACGGTGGCGCTCACTCTGATGCTCCTATCGCTTTCCAGGAGTTCATGATCCGTCCCGTAGGTGCTCCTACTCTCAAGGAGGCTGTTCGTTGGGGTGCTGAGGTCTTCCACAACCTCGCCAAGCTCCTCAAGAAGCGTGGTCTCTCCACCGCTGTAGGTGACGAAGGTGGCTTCGCTCCTGCTCTTGACGGCATCGAGGATGCTCTCCAGATCATCGTTGACGCTATCAAGGCTGCCGGCTATGAGCCAGGCAAGGACGTTAAGATTGCCATGGACTGCGCAGCTTCTGAGTTCGCTGTAATCGAGGATGGCAAGTACTTCTACGACTACAAGCAGCTTAAGAACGGCAAGCAGAAGGATCCTAACGGCAAGAAGCTCTCCGCTGAGGAGCAGATCGACTTCCTCGAGCACCTCATCGACACCTATCCAATCGACTCTATCGAGGATGGCCTCGACGAGAACGACTGGGATAACTGGGTGAAGCTCACCGAGCGCGTAGGTGGCAAGTGCCAGCTCGTAGGCGACGACCTCTTCGTAACCAACGTGAAGTTCCTCCAGAAGGGTATCGCTATGGGTGCAGCCAACTCTATCCTTATCAAGGTTAACCAGATTGGTTCGCTCTCTGAGACTCTCGACGCTATTGAGATGGCTCATCGTCACGGTTACACCACCGTTACCTCTCACCGCTCTGGCGAGACCGAGGATACCACTATCGCCGACATCGCCGTTGCTACCAACTCTGGCCAGATCAAGACCGGTTCGCTCTCTCGTACCGACCGTATGGCCAAGTACAACCAGCTCATCCGCATCGAGGAGGAGCTCGGCGCCGTTGCTAAGTACGGTTACAAGCGTATTAAGTAATTCCTCTACCCATCATAATCCACCCCTCCCCAAAAGGCGGGGTGGATTTTTTGTTTCGTCGCAGCTAGATTTGGCTGCCTTCCCTTGCGTTTTGTCGCAGCCTTCTATGGCCGCCCTCATCCTTTATCAATACTCTACACCATGACCACTTTCAAACTTGGCATCATCGGCGCCGGTTGGATCGCCGACCAAATGGGCAAGACCATTACCCCCATCCCGGGTTATGAGGTCTATGCCATCGCATCGCGTTCCCTCGAGAAGGCCCAGGCCTTTGCCCAGCGCTACGGCTGCACCCGCATCTACGATAGCTATGAGGCCCTAGTCCAGGACCCCGATGTCGATCTCGTGTACATCGCCACACCCCATTCCCACCACTACGCCCACACCCGCCTCGCCCTCGAGCACGGCAAGCCCTGTCTTGTCGAAAAAGCCTTTACCGCTAACGCAGCTGAAGCCTGCGAACTCCTCGACTTTGCTCATCAGAAAGGCATCTTCATAACCGAAGCCATCTGGACTCGCTATATGCCCCTCTCACATAAGATCAAGGAGATTATGGAGAGTGGCATCATTGGCCAACCACAAATTTTACAGGCCAGCCTCTGCTACAATATGAAGCACAAGCAGCGCATCTTCCTTCCAGAACTCGCAGGTGGCGCTCTCCTCGATGTCGGCGTCTATGCGCTTAACTTTGCCCGTATGTATTTCGGCACCGAAATCGTCCGTCAGGTCAGCAACTGCGTCCTCGGGCCCACAGGTATGGATATGCAGGAATGCGTCTCACTCACCTATGCCGACGGCAAGATGGCCAACCTCCAATCGGGAGCACTCTGTCTCAACGACCGCCGTGGCATCATCAGCGGTACCGAAGGCTATATCAGCGTCGATAACATCAATTGTCCCGGAAGGGTAGAGGTATGGCGCAATTACGAACTCGTCGCCACCTACGACCGCCCCATCGAAATGGTTACTGGCTACGAATACCAGGTTTTTGAAAGCAAACGATGCATCGAGGCCGGTCTCCTCGAATCCCCTATGATGCCCCACGCCGAAACCCTCTCCATCATGCAGCAAATGGATTCCCTCCGCAAAGAATGGGGCGTCCGTTATCCTATGGACCGCTAAGCCTCTTTTCGAATAATTCATTTTATCAACGACTGCCTATATATCACGAATTTGAGATTTTTAGAATTGAAAATAACTGGATGTCAGCTCAATAATTCTATAATTCTCGAATTCGTGATTCCAATATGTAATATTCAATGCTATCTATGTCAAGAATAAAAAATACCTTTGATTTTTCACAAATCGGATGTCATTCACTACCTCATATGTTGATGGCTGCCCTAGTGTTTGTTTCGTGTCATCCCCAAGACCAGAAACTTGGTGACGAAGACCAATCGCCCGAGAGGGTGGTGGTCGGTTATGTCACGTCATGGAGTGACCGTATGCCCGATCCGAATCTTGTCACTCATCTTAATTATGCTTTCGGCCATGTGACTACTGGCTTTGACAGCGTGCGTGTCGACAATCCTGAGCGCTTGTGTTCCATCGTTGCCTTGAAGGAGGCAAATCCTCATCTGAAGGTGCTTCTCAGCGTCGGAGGCTGGGGCAGTAGCAATTTCTCCGAGATGGCTTCAGATGAAGCACATCGCATTTCGTTCGCCAGGAGTTGTCAAAAGGCTATCGATACATATTCCCTTGATGGCATCGACATCGACTGGGAATATCCAACATCCAGTGCTGCGGGCATCTCTTCATCTCCCGATGATACTAAAAACTTCACGCTGCTCATGCATGACCTGCGTCAAGCCATCGGCACCGACCATCTGCTCACCTTTGCCGATTATGCCGATACCACTTTTGTCGATTATCGCTCAGTCTTGCCCTTCATCGACTTCATCAACCTGATGACCTATGATATGGCCGATCCGCCCTATCATCATTCCGCATTGTTCCGCTCCGATGTCACTGGTTCGCTCAGCGTTTCCGAAGCCATCGACCATCATCTTGAGGCAGGAGTTCCTCTTTCGAAACTCGTTATGGGTATGCCGTTCTACGGGCGGCCAAGCAAGGACTACAAAGGTCAACGCCCCTTCGGCAAATTATCCACCGACAGCCTCTACTCCGAACGCTGGGATTCCATCGCTCTCGTTCCCTATCTCGTCGATGCACAAGGCAATATGGTTCTCGCCCACGAGAATGCCACTTCCATCACCCACAAGTGCAACTATATACTCGCCAAAGGTCTTCGTGGCGCTATGTATTGGGATTGTGATGACGATGACGATTCCTTTATACTCAGCCGTGCGGTCTGGAACCTTTTGATGAAGTAGTGATAATCCTTGTAAATCGATAGATAAATACTATGAACTACCTCGAAAAACGTAATCTCACCATCGATCTGCTCCGTGCGCTTACTATGTCGGTTATGCTGATGGTCAACGACTTCTGGTCGGTTTCAGGCATTCCGCATTGGATGAAGCATGCCAAAGCCACTGAAGATATGCTCGGGTTTTCCGACGTTGTATTCCCCTCTTTCCTTTTCTGTGTTGGCCTTTCCATTCCTTACGCCATCACCGCAATGCGACGCAAGGGAAGGAGTGAGGGCGATGTGGTCCGCCATATTCTGTCGCGTTCTTTTGCCCTGATTCTCATGGGTGCATTCATCTGTAATTGCGAATCGGGTATTGATCCGTCTATCGGTTACGATCGCAATGCCTATTGCCTGCTCATGACCCTTGCTTTCTTTCTGGTCTTCAATCGTTACGAACGGTCGGATGGATGGCTGGTCCGTGGCTTGAAAGCCATCGGTTGGGCCATCTTGCTTTTCCTGCTCGTCACCTCACGTAGTCCTGAAGGCAGAACGTTCTATCCCTATTGGTGGGGAATCCTGGGATTGATTGGCTGGGCCTATCTCTTCTGTGCTCTCGTCTATGCACTTTCAAGGAACGTCTTTGCACAAGCCATCACATGGGTATTGCTTTTCGCTGTTTGCCTCTGTTGCACCCCTACGGCCGACTACTCTCTATTCCAAGGCCAGCCTATACTTTCCTTGCCAGAACCGAATATCGTTGACCTCACGTTGTCGACGCTTCACATCGGCAATGCCTCCAGTCATCTCTTGGTCATAAGTGGCGTCTTGTTTTCGGGTCTTTATCTCAAATGGTCTGCTGGCTTTTCACGCTCACGGCAGACAACAGCGACCCTGCTTCTTGGCTTAGGCTGCTTCCTGTTGGCAGCAGCCTTCCACCAGTTGTTCATCACTTCCAAGATTATCGGCACACTGCCGTGGATATTCTACACTTTGGGCATCGACCTTGTTCTTTACGTGCTGCTCGATTGGCTTGTGGCAAAGGGGAAGTCCACGTGGCTGTCTTTCCTCCAACCGGCTGGAACTGCAACCCTTACCTGCTACATGGTGCCTTATCTTCTTTATCCGCTCATTTCCATATTGATGGGATGGGAGTGGTCATCAGCAATTTCCGAACCCTTTGGCATCATCAAGTGTATTGTTTTCTCTGCCATTTGCATTGCCATCACATGGCTTCTATGCAAATTGTCTATACGCTTGAAGATCTGAATTCAAGCACTCTGTCGGCCGTTATGATGCTTTATCCAATCGCGCAAACACTCTGACGGCCGTCATAATGCTCTATCCGTTTGCGCAAGTACTCTGTCGGCCGACGTAATGCTCTATCCTTTGGGAACAAGCATTCTGACGGGCGACAGAATGCTTTATTCTACTGCGGCATAACCAATCATGACCAGGAAAGGTCATTCTCTGAACGGTTCAGACATTCTGTCGGCCGTCACGATGCTCTATCCGTTTGCGCAAGTACTCTGTCGGCCGTCACGATGCTATTTCCTATAGAAGCAAGCATTCTGTCGCCCGTCACAATGCTATTTCTTGTAGGAATAAACACTTTGACGGCCGTCATAATGCTTTCGCAAAATGGGCAAGCACTCTGTCGCCCGTCAGAGTGTTATTTGATGTTGAAGATGGAATATTTGGGTTTTTGACTAGCCTTCCGATGGGTTGCAAACTATTATGAAGCATTGTATGTTTGAAAAGTAAATGTAGCATTTTGAATAGATAAGAATTATTTCTTTACGAAATACTACATAAAATGTTGGAAGATTGATAAAAACTAATTATATTTGCACTGAAAAAGGGTAGAGAAAGCCTATCCTGGAACTGCCTTTTTTCATCGGTGTGTATTAAATTCATTATAAACATTAAACTTATTATTTAATATTTTAAAAGGTATTATGGCAAATTTGGATTTGACAAAGTATGGTATCACGGGTTCGACCGTGATTGCTCACAATCCTTCCTACGAAGAGCTGTTCAAGGCTGAGACCGATCCTGCCCTCACTGGTTATGAGAAGGGTCAGGTAACTGAGCTTGGTGCTGTGAACGTAATGACTGGTATCTTTACCGGACGTTCGCCTAAGGACAAGTATATCGTAGATAACGATGAGAGCCACAACAACGTTTGGTGGACTACAGAAGGCTACAAGAACGACAACCACCCCATGACTGAGGAGGTTTGGGATACTGTGAAGAAGATTGCCCAGAAGGAACTTTCGAACAAGAATCTCTATGTCGTTGATGCATTCTGCGGTGCCAACAAGGCTACCCGCCTGGCTGTTCGCTTCATCGTCGAGGTTGCTTGGCAGGCTCACTTCGTTGAGAACATGTTCATCCGTCCAACAGAGGAGGAACTCGCAAACTTCGAGCCCAACTTTGTCATCTACAATGCATCTAAGGCAAAGGTTGAGAACTACAAGGAACTCGGTCTGAACTCCGATACCTGCGTGGCTTTCAACACCAAGTCCCGTGAGCAGGTGATCCTCAACACCTGGTACGGAGGTGAGATGAAGAAGGGTATGTTCTCGATGATGAACTACTATCTGCCTCTCCAGGGCATCGCTTCGATGCACTGCTCGGCTAACTGCGACATGAACGGCGAGAACACAGCTATCTTCTTCGGCCTCTCTGGAACTGGCAAGACCACCCTTTCGACCGATCCTAAGCGTCGCCTTATCGGTGATGACGAGCACGGTTGGGACGACAATGGTGTCTTCAACTTCGAGGGCGGTTGCTATGCTAAGGTTATCAAGCTCGACAAGGAGTCTGAGCCCGATATCTACAACGCCATCAAGCGCAATGCTCTTCTTGAGAACGTGACTGTTGACGCAAACGGCAAGATTGACTTCAACGACAAGTCGGTGACCGAGAACACCCGTGTTTCTTACCCAATCAACCACATCAAGAACATCCAGCCAGGTTCGTCTGCACCTGCTGCCAAGCAGGTGATCTTCCTTTCTGCTGACGCATTCGGTGTACTGCCTCCTGTATCTATCCTGACCCCAGAGCAGACCAAGTACTACTTCCTCTCTGGCTTCACAGCTAAGTTGGCTGGTACCGAGCGCGGCATCACTGAGCCTACTCCAACCTTCTCTGCTTGCTTCGGCCAGGCATTCCTTGAGCTCCACCCAACCAAGTATGCTGAGGAACTCGTGAAGAAGATGGAGAAGAGCGGCGCCAAGGCTTATCTGGTGAACACCGGTTGGAACGGCACTGGCAAGCGCATCTCGATCCGCGACACCCGTGGCATCATCGACGCTATCCTGAATGGTGCTATCAACAATGTTGAGACCAAGCACATCCCATTCTTCAACTTTGAGGTTCCTGTAACTCTTGAAGGCGTTGACCGCCGCATCCTTGACCCACGCGACACTTACGCTTGTGACTGCGAGTGGGAGGAGAAGGCAAAGGACCTTGCTGCACGCTTCATCAAGAACTTCGGCAAGTACACCACCAACGAGGCTGGCAAGGCTCTGGTGGCTGCTGGTCCCCAGCTCTAAGACTCTAAAGGTTTACAGTTCGCTGTGACCTACCTCAGATTTGGTCCGTCCCTCTTCGTGAAGGACGGACCAAAGTTTTTAATCGTCGAAAAAACATGTTATAGAACAACTTTATTGGCCTTATAAACCCTAAAATCAAAGAAAATAAAATTTTTAACGATTTTTTTGCTAATTTTACTTTGCAAATAAAGTTTTTTTTTGTATATTTGCACCGCGAATGAGCAAATAATAATTGTAAAAAATATATTAAAGTGGAGACGTTTTACAGAACACACAAGTATCTGGTGGAGCATGTTTATTCGCCAGTACGCCGTGAACTTATCGACGAGATTAATTGGAGCAGCCGCTTGATTGGCATCAAGGGTAGTAGAGGTGTCGGAAAAACTACTTTCCTGCTGCAATATGCATTGGAGAAATATGGACCCGACGACCGCAGATGTCTCTATATCAACATGAATCACTTCTACTTCTACACCCACTCGCTGCGCGAATTCGTTTCGCAGTTCCAGCAGCAGGGAGGGCGTACGTTGCTGATCGACGAGATTTTCAAGTATCCCGACTGGAGCGAGGAACTTAGGTTCATCTATGACCAGTACCCGAAGGTGCAGATCATCTTTGCAGGTTCGACGGTGATGCGTCTGAAGGAGGCCAATCCGATGCTCAGCGGCATCGTGGAGTCGTACAACTTGCGTGGATTCTCTTTCCGTGAGTACATCAATCTCATGGCCGGAACCAATTTCCACAGCTATAGTTATCAGGACCTCATCGCCAACCATCAGGAAATCGCTTCCGAGATCTGTTCGATGATCAAACCTTTGAACTATTTCAAGGATTATATCCACCACGGATATTATCCGTTCTTCCTCGAGAAGAAGAATTATTCCGAGATGCTGATCAAGAATATGAACACGATGCTGGAAGTAGACATTCTCTTCCTGAAGGAGATTGAGTTGTCGTACCTTCCCAAACTGAAGAAACTGCTCCACATCCTGGCTCAGGAGGCTCCTTGCTCACCCAACGTCAGCCTGCTGGCCAAGAGCATTGAGACGAGCCGTGCTACGGTGGTGAACTATCTGTCGTACCTCAAGGAAGCACGTTTGATCAACATGCTCTACACTTGCGAAGAGCAGTTCCCGAAGAAGCCTGCCGTCGTTTACATGCACAACACGAATATCCTGTTCCCCACATGCCTCAACGACGTGGAGCCACGTCAGCTACGTGAGACGTTCTTCTATAACATGTTGCACAAGGACAACAAACTGAACAAGTCGAACGAGCGAAACGTACAGTTCCTGGTGAATGGCAGGGATCGTTTCCGCGTATGTGATTGGGTGGTTCGCACCAAGAACAACCCTGAGTACTTCTATGCCATCGACAACTTCGAGATTGGCCATGACAATGTCATCCCGCTCTGGTTGTTCGGTTTCCTCTACTAATTGAATGATTTATTCATACTACCAAAACCATTATTAACATTATTCACTAACTCATTAATTCTTAAACACCAAACAAATGGCTAAAAAATTCATGACATGTGATGGTAACACCGCTGCTGCGCATATCGCGTATATGTTCAGCGAGGTAGCTGCTATCTATCCTATTACGCCATCGTCACCAATGGCAGAAAACGTTGACGAGTGGGCCGCTCAGGGTCGCAAGAACCTCTTTGGCGAGACTGTTCTCGTTCAGGAAATGCAGTCTGAAGGTGGTGCTGCTGGTGCCGTTCATGGATCACTGCAGGCTGGTGCCCTCACCTCTACCTTTACGGCATCACAGGGCTTGCTCCTGATGATTCCTAACATGTATAAGATTGCAGGTGAGTTAATCCCAACCGTATTCCACGTTTCTGCACGTACATTGGCTTCTCACGCCCTCTGTATCTTCGGTGACCATCAGGACGTAATGGCATGCCGTCAGACAGGTTTTGCTATGCTTGCCGAGGGTTCTGTACAGGAGGTAATGGACCTTGCTGCCGTTGCTCACCTTGCTACCCTCACCAGCCGTGTGCCTTTCCTTAACTTCTTCGATGGCTTCCGTACATCGCACGAGTATCAGAAGATCGAGGTGATCGACCAGGAGGACCTTCGTCCATTGGTTGACTGGGAAGCCGTTAAGGCATTCCGTGAGCGCGCCCTTTCACCCGAGCATCCTGAGATGCGTGGTATGGCCGAGAATCCCGACGTATTCTTCGCTCATCGCGAATCGTCGAATCCCTACTACAATGCAGTTCCTGACATCGTAGCCAAGTATATGGATCAGGTGAGCGCCCTCACTGGCCGCAAGCATCGTCCATTCGACTTCTATGGTCCAGCTGATGCCGAGAACATCATCATCGCTATGGGTTCTGCTACCGACTGCATCAAGGAGGTTGTTGACTACAAGGTCGCCAAGGGCGAGAAGGTAGGTTTGATCTCTGTTCACCTCTACCGTCCATTCTCACTGAAGTACCTCAAGGAGGCTCTTCCTGCTTCGGTTAAGAAGATTTGCGTGCTCGATCGTACAAAGGAGCCAGGCGCCAACTCGGAGCCTCTCTACCTCGACGTTGTCGATGCTCTGTCAGAACTCGGCTGCCTTGCTCAGATCAAGGTCGTTGGTGGTCGCTATGGCCTCGGCTCGAACGACACCACACCTGCTCAGATCATCGCTGCTTATGACAACCTCGCCCTCAACGAGCCCAAGAACCACTTCACTCTTGGTATCGTGGACGACATCACCTTCACTTCGCTCCCAGTGGGTGAGGAGGTATCGGTTGCTCCTGCCGGCATGTTCCAGGCCAAGTTCTTCGGCCTCGGTGCTGACGGTACCGTAGGTGCTAACAAGAACTCTGTAAAGATCATCGGCGAGACCACCGACAAGTACTGTCAGGCATACTTCTCGTATGACTCGAAGAAGTCGGGTGGCTTCACCTGCTCGCACCTCCGTTTCGGTGACGATCCTATCCGTTCGACCTATCTTGTTACCACACCTAACTTCGTAGCTTGCCACCAGCAGGCATATCTCAACATGTACGATGTTACTCGTGGCATCCAGGATGGCGGCACATTCCTGCTCAACACCATTTGGGACGGCGAGGAACTCGTCAACAACATCCCCAACAAGGTTAAGGCTGTTCTTGCACAGAAGCATGTGAAGGTTTACTACATCAACGCTACCAAGATTGCTCAGGAGATTGGTCTCGGCAACCGTACCAACACCATCCTCCAGTCTGCATTCTTCCGCATCACCGGTGTTATCCCCGTTGAGCAGGCTGTAGAAGAGATGAAGCACTTCATCGTGAAGTCTTATGGCAAGAAGGGCGAGGACGTTGTGAACAAGAACTATGCCGCCGTTGATCGTGGTGGCGAGTACAAGGAGCTTGCTGTCGATCCCGCATGGGCAAGCCTCACTGCTGAGCCAAAGGTTTACGCTGATGGCGACGCATTCATCAACGAGGTTGTACGTCCAATCAACGCACAGGATGGTGACCTGCTTCCAGTTTCTTCGTTCAAGGGCATCGAGGATGGCACATGGCATCCTGGCACTGCCAAGTTCGAGAAGCGTGGTGTAGGTGCATTCGTTCCAGTTTGGGATGCAGCTAAGTGTATCCAGTGTAACAAGTGTGCTTATGTTTGTCCTCACGCTTGCATCCGTCCATTCGTGATGACTGCTGAGGAGAAGGAAGGCTTTACCGGCCAGACCATCGAGATGAAGGCTCCTGCTGCTATGAAGGGTATGTTCTTCACTATGCAGGTTGGCGTTAAGGACTGTCTCGCTTGCGGTAACTGTGCAGACGTCTGCCCAGGCAATCCGAAGCTCGGAGGTCCAGCCCTCACTATGAAGCTCTACGACGACTCTTCTGCTGAAGCTCAGGAGGAGGCTGCTCGCTGGAACTACTGCGTAAACAACGTTACTTCGAA
This sequence comes from Bacteroidales bacterium, assembly GCA_017519885.1. Classification (GTDB taxonomy): domain Bacteria; phylum Bacteroidota; class Bacteroidia; order Bacteroidales; family UBA3663; genus Liminaster. The sequence goes on from JAFWRO010000008.1 coordinate 45,241, forward strand.
GCAGGATCTCGTTGACATCACAGCCAACGTCAAGAACTCTCAGTTCGCTCAGCCACTCTTCGAGTTCTCAGGCGCTTGCGCAGGTTGCGGTGAGACACCATATGTGAAGCTCATTTCACAGCTCTTTGGTGAGCGTGAGATCGTAGCCAACGCTACTGGTTGCTCGTCAATCTATTCTGGTTCAGTACCATCTACTCCTTACACCACCAATGCCAAGGGTCAGGGTCCTGCTTGGGCCAACTCCCTCTTCGAGGACTTCTGCGAGTTCGGTCTCGGTATGGCCATCGCTCACAAGAAGATCAAGGCTCGCCTCGTGAAGCTTATGACCGAGGCCAAGGCTTGCGAGTGCTGCAGCGACGAGCTGAAGGCTCTCTTCGACAAGTGGATTGAGAACAAGGAGAACGCTGCTGAGACCAAGGCTTTGGCTCCACAGATCGTAGCGGCTTGCGAGGCTTGTGGTTGCGACAAGTGCAAGGATATCCTTACCTATAAGGATCACCTCGTAAAGCGCAGCCATTGGATCATCGGTGGCGACGGTGCATCGTACGACATCGGTTACGGCGGTCTCGATCATGTAATCGCATCGGGCGAGGATGTGAACGTCTTCGTTATCGATACCGAGGTTTACTCGAACACTGGTGGCCAGTCGTCGAAGGCTACTCCTCTCGGCGCCATCGCCAAGTTTGCCGCTTCGGGCAAGCGCGTACGCAAGAAGGACCTCGGCATGATTGCCACCACCTACGGCTACGTCTATGTTGCCCAGATCGCCATGGGTGCCGACCAGGCTCAGACCCTCAAGGCATTCAAGGAGGCCGAGGCTTATCACGGACCATCACTCATCATCGCTTACGCTCCATGTATCAACCACGGCTTGAAGGCCGGTATGGGCAAGTCGCAGGCTGAGGAGGCTAAGGCCGTTGAGTGCGGTTACTGGCAGCTGTGGCGCTTCAACCCAGAGCTCGAAGCTCAGGGCAAGAACCCATTCATCCTCGACTCGAAGGAGCCTAACTGGGATAAGTTCCAGGACTTCCTCAAGGGTGAGGTGCGCTATGCTTCTGTAATGAAGCAGTTCCCAGCTGAGGCTGGCGAGCTCTTCGCCGAGGCAGAGCTGATGGCTAAGAAGCGTTATCAGACCTACGTTCGCCAGACCAAGCTTGAGTATTAATCAATCTTTGGTTACATAACAATGAGCGCGTGCCCTTCGGGACACGCGCTTTTTATTTTTTATGGAATAATAAGGGAATCAAAAGGATATTGAGGAACTCGTAGGAATTCTAGAGGATTTGATTCTTCTCTTCTTCGGTCCAATCTTTGTAGGGATGACGGGCAAGGGCATTGTTGCGATAGCGTCGGTCGTGCGACACATCGGGTCCGATCCAGTCGGGTATCTCGAACTGTGTCTCTTCACAAGGGATTTCAATCTCGGCGAGGACAAGCCCTTCGTTGTCGCCGTGGAAGACATCAACTTCCCAAAATAGTCCATCGATGGGTGTGCCGTCGGGTAATTGTGCCTTGACGTTAGGAATGATGTAACGAGTCTTCTCAACCTGAGGTTTCTCACACAGCAGTTCGAGCATCTGGCGAGCATCGGCTTCAGGGATGGGGTATTCGAATTCGTGACGCGTTAGGTTGACGGCATGATCCTTGAACGTGACGAAGCCCTGCGTGCCGGCAATACGGACGCGAACGGTCATCCCATTGCGAGTGGGAATGTAGCCCTGACGATAAAGGGTGCCTTTTCCGAGCGTTTTGAAATAGTCGGAGGTGACCAGAAATTTGTGTTCTATTTCTTGTGCCATATTTGTACAATTTTAGCCCGTTTTTTATGGATTAAGTGCAAATTCTGTTAGAATTATATGTTCTTCAACATGTTTCGATACTTTTCTTGCAAAAAGATTTGGAAATGTGCGAGAAAAGTGTTACCTTTGTGCCACATAAGAGAAATACAAAACCATCTTTATAATCTTAAATTTTCCATATAAGAACAACACATGAGGTCTTGACTCGTGAGAGTCGAGACCTCATCATTTCTTTGGAGCGACGATGCTGAGCACGTCTTCCTTGATTTTTCGTATTTCCTCATATTCGTCGAAACACAGTTCCTTGAGCATCTCCTTCTCAAACTTGCGATGAATGCGTGCGCCGATTCGGACGACCATATCGTAAAGTTGATGGCCACGGACAAAGAGGTAACAATTGTCTCGGCGCACACCCATAGCATTGCATCGAGCTTCAAACCATGTGTTGTCGGCATCGGGATAGGAGCGTTTGAGATGGGCAAGGAACTTGTGGCAGCGTATTTTGAGTACGCGAAGCACTGAGATGCCGTTGTTCTCGAACGAATGAGCACCTACAGGGAGAGTGATCAGTCGGTGGAAAGTCGCCTGCGGGAAGGCATCTGGACTGACTTCACGCAGATACATCTGCCAGACGAGCAGGGGATAGACCTGACGCGAATAGGTTTCGAAGAAGAATTTCCAATCGAAACGGGTGTCATGTCGCGAGGTTGCGGCCTCGTCAAGTTCGTCGTTATCGTCATTGGTGGCATTTTCCTTGCCGTTTCCGGAATCGTTCGAGCTATTGTCTTCGTCGTCAAAAGTGAAATCATCGACTACAGGCTCTTCAGGTTGGGCTGTGTTCGCCTCGTTATGGGCTGTGCTGGCCTGCATTTGTTGCAGTAACTCGGCCTCGGGGCTGTTCTCGTCGTGTGGCTCGTCATTAGCATCACAGGCATCGGTGACGCGTTGGCAGTTTTTCCAGAAGCAGAAGTGGTTTTCGAAGGAGTAGGTATATGTCTGAAGGATGAAATGCTTGGCATCGATGTCTGGTTCTTCGCTGAGATAGCGATAGTCAGAGTCGATGGCAATCCAGAAATGTTTATCAAGAAAATCGCGATACTGCAGACATTGTGTGCAGCCGCTGGTCATATTCCCACTGATGCTTCGGCTACCTGAAATGAAGCGGAACCTCCCTTGTGGATAGGCATCATGAAGCACTTTCCACCAGAACACCTCATCGTTCTTGTTCTCGATGTGTACGGCAGCAGTGCCACCGCGTAAGCGAAGCTCCGCCTTGAAACGCTTGGCGGCGCTTTCGTAGAACGCATGTTTTTCGGCATTGGTGTAGTGGGGCCTGGGATCGAGATTCATGGGATTTAGGATTTTGGGGAGATTGCTGTCCTATCCAGCCAGGACGATGTTGTGCTGTTCGGCCATCTTGCGCATATTGAGGATGGCATAGCGAACACGTCCCAAGGCAGTGTTGATGCTGATTTTCTTGATGTCGGCAATTTCTTTGAACGACATGCCTCGGTAGAATCGCATCACGATGATTTCGCGCTGGCTTTCGGGTAAGTAACCGACAAGTCTGCGAACGTCTTCAATGGTCTGCTGTCCGGAGATTTCTTCCTCGAACGATGGCGAACATAGTTCCCTGTTGTTGAAGATGTCATACCCTGCTTCGGTGGGGTTGACGAACTGTGCATTCTGCTCCTGGCGATAGTTATCGACTATCAAGTTACGCGCCACACGATAAAGGAATCCCTGAAAGCGGCCCTTTTCGTTGTAGCGTTTCTGTTTGATCGTAACGATGACTCTGGTGAACGTATCCTGAAAGATGTCTTCAGCCATTTCGCGATTCTGTACGAGAACGTAAATGTAGGTGTACAGTTTCTCCTTGTAGCGGTTCAATAGTTCATCGAAAGCCTCATTCACCCCTTGTTCGAACAAGGTGAGTAGTCTGTCATCAGAAAGATTTTTCATCTGGTCTCTATATTAAAAATACTAGAGTAGATGTTTCCTATAGGCGTATCGTTTTAGTTGTTTGTTAATTATAATCCGTTGCAAAGATGATGATTTTTTTGATAAGTTAGCCAAAATAAGCAAAGAATTCGTCATTTTTTAACGATTTTATATTTTTTAAGCATTTTTTTGGCGAAGTTACACAATATTTTTGTATTTTTGCAGTACAATATAAGCAATATCGTTTATTTAATAACATAAAAAAGAAACACAATGAAACCAACACTCTTTGTTCTTGCTGCCGGTATGGGCAGCCGTTATGGTGGATTGAAGCAACTGGATGGTCTTGGACCCAATGGCGAAACCATCATGGATTACTCTATTTACGATGCCATCAAGGCTGGCTTCGGTAAAGTGGTTTTCGTCATTCGTCGTGTCTTCGAAAAGGACTTCCGTGAGAAGATCGTTTCGAAATATGAAGGCCGTATTCCCGTTGAACTCGTCTTCCAGGATCTTGACAACCTTCCTGAAGGCTTCAAGGTTCCCGAGGGCCGCGAGAAGCCATGGGGCACCAATCATGCAGTTCTGATGGGCAAGGACGTCATTCATGAGCCATTTGCCGTAATCAATGCCGACGACTACTACGGAAGCGAAAGTTTTCAGGTACTTGCCGACTACCTCACCAGCGTCGAAGGAACCACTGGAAACTATGCTATGGTGGGCTATCGCGTTTGCAACACTCTTTCGGAAGGTGGAACAGTAGCACGTGGTGTCTGCGAAACCAATGCCGAGGGCTATCTGACCAAGGTGACCGAGCGTACAAAGATTATTCGTGAAGAGGATGGTAAGATCCGATTCATCGAACCTGAAGGAAAGACCGAGCTTGCTGAGAATACGCCAGTCAGCATGAATATGTGGGCATTGACCCCCGACTACTTCAAGTATTCCGAGGAGTGCTTCGTAACCTTCCTCAAGGAGCATGGACAGGAACTCAAGTCGGAGTTCTTCATTCCTCTCGTCGTCGATACCCTCATCAACAGCGGCAAGGCGACCTGCAAGGTGCTCGATACCCCATCGCGCTGGTTCGGTGTGACTTACGCTACCGATCGTCCTGCTGTAGTGGCCAAATTCAAGGAGTTGCACGACTCCGGTCTTTACCCCAACAAGTTGTTCTGATTAACTAATCAGACCTTTTCTGATTCTTTCGTAACCCTTCAGAACCTCCCCAATCCAGATCTATGGTACATATTAAAGACATCGTTATCGACTCCATGTGGGGCGACACCTCGCTCGAATGGCGTGGTTTGGATCCCAATATCAATATAGTGGTCGGACAGAATGGTTTCGGCAAGACAACCATGCTGAATCTGATTCGTGCGGTTCTGATGAAGGACGATAAGTTCATCAAGCAGTTGAAGGCCAAAGTCCATATCAACACGCTGATTACCGATAAGGATGGGGTGACTACGGAAGGTGAAATGTTCTGCGATGGCAAGCAGGTGGTTCAGAAGCCGGCTTTTGGCGGTTTCGAATCACAGTCCTGCTTCTACTATGTCAATACGTTTGACGTTCCGGCATCAAAAAAGTCGTCGTTGTCGCAACTTGGTCTAACGCTCGATCAGGTGCTCTATCAACGCAATCCAGATGTGTTCAGTTTCTCCGACTATCGTTTGAGTATGCTCAAGGACTTGCGTGCTGCCATGTATAAGCAGGAGAGGATTGATAAATTTTTCGAATTGATCAATTCCTTGTTCCTGATGACTGGTAAGTCCATCGACATCGACGATAAGAATCGTGTAATCTTCCGTAAGGGAAAGCAAATCATCGATATGGAGAAACTTTCGGCAGGCGAAAAGCAGATCCTACTGCTCCTCTTCACGCTTTTCCTGATGGAAGACCGTTCGACGGTGCTTCTTTTGGATGAACCCGAGATTTCTCTGCATATCGAATGGCAGGACAGACTTATCCAGTTGATGCTTGACTTGAACCCCAATTGCCAGATTATTATGACCACCCATTCGCCGAATATCTTTGCCGATGGATGGGAGGACAAACTAGTCTTCATCTCCGACTTGGTGAAACAGTAGCTTTGACGTACGTCCCCTGACATGTGAAAGGTAATCTCGACTTGTAAACAAAAAGACAGGAAAGAGGCTGTGTGACCTTATTGTCACACAGCCTCTATTTTTTCCCCTAAATTTGTTTGAACTTTATTTGAAGTATAGGTTGAAGAACTTCGTAAAGATTACGACAAACCTGTTATGACACCATTTGAGTCAATGTCGATGAGTTCTGCCGAGGGTGCTTTGGGGAGACCTGGCATGCGCATCATTTCACCGGCAATGGCTACAATAAATTCGGCACCTTGGTTGATGACGATATCGCTAATGACGAAGTTGAAGCCGGTAGGTGCTCCCACAAGTTTTGGATCGGGAGTGAACGAGAACTGCGTCTTGGCAATGCAGACGGGAAGGTTGTCGAGACCTTGATTGTGAACCAAAGTGAGCATCTTCTTCGCCTTTTCGCTGAAGGTGATACTCCCTGCACCATATATCTTCTTGACCACAGCCTTGATTTTGTCTTTGGGGGTGTCGTAGTCTTGATAGGTGAAGTTGAGAATCGGTTTGGATGGATTCTTTTCGATAGTCTCGACGACAGCCTTTGCCAGTTCGGTAGCGCCTTTGCCGCCATGTGCATAGCCATCGTTGATGACGCATTGCACCCCAAGTTCCTCCTCGCAATGGTCAATGAGGCAGCGGATCTCTTCGTCGGTGTCGTTGGCAAAGCGGTTGAAGGCCACGAGGACAGTCTGCCCGAAACCCTGCATATTGGCCACATGTCGGTCAAGGTTGGCAAAACCGCGCTTCAGCCCTTCAAGGTTAGGCTCCTTGATTTTGTCGGTGGGCACGCCTCCGTGCATCTTGAGTCCATTGCAAGTGCAGACAATTACAGTGAGTTTTGGGCAGAGACCTGCCTTGCGGCATTTGATGTTGAGGAACTTCTCGGCGCCCAGGTCGGCACCGAATCCTGCTTCAGTGATGCAATAGTCGGCCAGTGACATACCGAGTTCGGTGCCTAGTATAGTGTTGCAACCATGTGCAATGTTGCCGAAAGGACCACCATGCACAATAGCAGGTGTGTTCTCGGTGGTTTGCACGAGGTTGGGAAGAAGGGCATCGTCGAGCAGCACGCAGATGGCACCGGCACAACCCAAATCCTTGACAGTGAATGGAGTATCGTCGTATCGATAGCCAAGTAGGATATTTTCTACTCTACGACGTAGGTCTTCACGACTGGTGGCCAGGCAAAGGATGGCCATGATCTCACTGGCTGGTGTGATGTCGAATCCGCTTTCAGCGGGAACACCGTTGCTTTGTCCGCCTAGGCCAAGGATGATCTTGCGCAGGCTGCGGTCGTTGACGTCAAGCACACGTTTCCAGAGTACCTGCTTCAAGGGTGGCAGTTCCTTGCGACGATGATAGAAATAGTTGTCGAGCAGGGCTGTAATGGTGTTGTGGGCTGAGGTCACGGCATGGAAGTCACCGGTGAAGTGGAGGTTGATTTTCTCCATGGGCAGCACTTGTGCGTAACCGCCGCCTGCTGCGCCACCTTTCATGCCGAAGCAAGGGCCTAACGAGGGTTCGCGAAGCACGACGATGGCTTTCTTGCCGATGTGGTTCAGGCCAAGGCTAAGGCTAATCGATGTGGTGGTCTTGCCGATGCCGGCCTTGGTAGCAGAGATCGATGTCACAAGGATAAGGTTCGACTTCTTGACTTTCTCGTCGTTGATGTACTTTAACGGAACTTTGGCGATGTGATGACCATAGGGATATATGTCCGGGGTGGCGATTCCGCACTTCTCGGCAATCTTTTCAATGCGTTCCAGTCTACACTCGTTCGCAATTTCGATGTCACTTTTCATTCCAGAGAGGGTAGTTTATTGTTTGTCGATGATTAATTAATGTTTCAGGTGTTCCAGTTTTTCCGAAAGCATCAGCATATAGTCGCGCAGGTTGGCTGCTTCCATAAAGTCGAGGGCCTTGGCTGCAGAGAGCATCTTTTGCTTGGTCTTGTCGATTTCTGCTTGCAGAAATTCTTTCGTAAGAGGCTGTAGCCTATTGCGATCATATCCGACTGTTCCACCATCAGCAACCTGCATATTGAATATGCTTTCATCAATCTGAGGTACGATCGATTGCTGTTTTCGTGCTTCAAACGACGTGCGTGTATCGGAGAGTTGCTCGTTGTCCAGAAGGCTCTTGCGCGGTTTTACAATCTGTGTCGGGGTGATGCCGTTCTCTTCGTTGTAGTGCATCTGTTTCATACGACGACGTTCGGTCTCGTCGATGCATCGACGCATCGAGCCTGTAATTGTGTCAGCATACATAATGGCACGTCCATGAACATTGCGTGCAGCACGTCCAACCGTTTGCGTCAGGCTCCTTTCGTTGCGGAGAAAACCTTCCTTGTCAGCATCGAGAATGGCCACAAGTGACACCTCGGGAAGGTCAAGGCCTTCGCGTAGCAGATTGACTCCTACCAGGACGTCATAGGTGCCTTCACGCAATTCGTCCATGATGCGGACACGATCCAAAGTGTCGACATCCGAATGGATATAGGCACAATGTATGCCGTGTTCGCGAAGATATTCGTCGAGCTCCTCGGCCATCTTCTTGGTCAGTGTGGTGACTAATGTGCGTTCGCCAGCTTCGATGGTCTTCTGTATCTCTTCCATCAGGTCATCAATCTGATTTTCAGATGGACGCACTTCGATTGTTGGGTCAAGTAGACCTGTCGGGCGAATCAACTGTTCGGCCACGATACCTTCGCTGCGCTCCAGTTCGTAATCGGCAGGAGTGGCGCTGACATAGATGGTGGTTGGAGTGAGGGCCTCGAATTCCTCGAACTTCAACGGTCGGTTGTCAATGGCCGCAGGAAGACGGAATCCATATTCGACGAGAGTCGATTTTCGTTTGAAGTCGCCTCCGCTCATGGCGTGAATCTGAGGAATAGTGACGTGGCTTTCATCGACGATGAGCAGAAAATCCTTCGGGAAATAATCCAGCAGGCAGAAGGGGCGGCTTCCTGGTGGACGTCCGTCGAAATAGCGCGAATAATTCTCCACGCCCGAGCAGTAACCTACTTCCTTGATCATTTCCAGGTCGTAAGTCACTCGTTCCTTGATGCGTGCTGCTTTCTCGGGTTCGCCAATGCTCTCGAAATAATCGATTTGCTTGCCCAAATCCAATGCAATCTCGTCCACGGCACGATCCACACGGTCCTTCGTGGTCGTGAAGATGTTGGCGGGGCTGATCACGTAGCGATCCATGCGTTGCAGCGTATGCCCGGTCATAACATCAAGCGTTTCGATCTCTTCGATTTCGTCAAAACAGAAGTGGATGCGCACAATCAAGTCGGTGGCTGCCAGGAAAACATCCACCGTCTCGCCCTTGCATTGGAAATTTCCGCGTTGGAGGGCTACGTCGTTGCGGGTATATTGCGCATTCAGCAGTGCACGGAGCAACTCGTCCCTGCCAATCTGCTGGCCCACTTCCACCGTGATCATATTGTTGTGGAAATCCTCGGGATTGCCGATGCCATAGAGGCAACTGACTGAAGAAATCACAATGACATCCCTTCGACCCGACAGCAACGCATATGTGGCTGAAAGCCTGAGTTGGTCGAGTTCCATATTGATGTCAAGGTCCTTCTCGATATACGTGTCGCTGGCTGGCAGATAAGCTTCCGGCTGGTAATAGTCGTAATAGCTGACGAAATACTCTACCTGGTTGTTTGGGAAGAAGGCGCGCATCTCGCTGTAGAGCTGTGCGGCTAGGGTCTTGTTGTGGCTGAGGATGAGGGTAGGGCGTCCTGTTTGCTGGATGATATTCGCCATTGTGAACGTCTTGCCGGATCCCGTAACACCCAGTAAGGTCTGAGCGGGGATACCCGACAACACTCCTTCCGACAGTTGACGGATGGCTTCTGGCTGGTCGCCCATTGGCTTGTAATCGGACTTCAGGTCGAAAGTCATGGGTAAAATGGAATAGAATCTATACCTTATATAAAAAGTGGCGCAAAGATAAGAAATCTCGCGCGCACGACAAAATAATATGAAAGAAAAATGCCAAATAATAACAATAATTAGTATTTGGCACTTTGGTTATCATTTGCAACTGTCATTCTTGCTGTCTGAAGATATTGCCAAGCAAATCGCGGAAGTCATCCAGCAGTGACTTGTTGTAACTATCGTCGTTGAAGTCGATTTGTTGCACATCACGAATGAAGTTGCACAAGTCATCGCCACCGCTTGCCTTCTGCTTGAACTTGAGTTCCATCTTGTCTGCACCGAGCGGTAGGGGCAGGTGACAGATGTCCCAAGGATCTTCGTCGCTTTGGGGCTTGGACAACGTATAATAGACAGCACGTCTTACGGTGTGCTCTTCGGGCTTTAGGCGTATGACGGCAAACTTCGCATCTCCAGACTTCTTGGGTTGGGGAAGCATAAAGATGAAAAGCAGCGTTCGATCTGGGAGCGCTTGGCAGTAGATCTCGACCAGATTCAAGTTGAGCTGTGGGTTTCGTTTGTTCCCCTTGTAGGGAAAGACTTTCTTCCATAAGTCAAGATCAACCAGTGCATGCAGAGGCATCGTGCCTCTTACGTATTCTAAAACCAGGCGTGGGAGAAATATGTCGGTGAATTGATAGGTATCCATGCAAGATTAAGTTTTAATTGGACTGCAAAATTAAAAAAAAATCTTGATATCTCCAAATATTTTGGCTAAAATTTTTCAAAAAAAATCATTATAGATTTTTGGCCTCTGGAAGGGGTTCTAAAAATATTTCCAATTATGCATAATGTATGCAAAACGCATAATATTAGGTAAAATTTGCCTTTCTAATGATGAATTATTTGGTGTGTTGTGTATGAGCAAAATATGCAAAATGCACATATAGATGTAAATAGTTAAAAATGAGCATAATATATAATACTTCTTGCGCAATTGTTCAATGCTGAGAAAGAATTCCGTATGCAAAAATATGCAAATCGATATATTTGTCAATATTCCAATATATATAAACAGCTAAATATAAGTGTTTTATGACTATTTTAGTCGATTTTTATTATAGATTAAATTCATTTTTGTTTGGTTCTTTCTGAGAAATGTTTCTCTCTGTCCTGGTGATAAAAATCACTAGTCTTTATTTAGTCGTATATTTAAAAATGTATAAAGCAAAAAATGGCCCACAATCGACGTTCACACAATAAAACTATGTCTTGTACGTTTAAATGATGAACGTTGATTCTGACGCAAATTATAAAGAGATGAAAAAGTATATTACAGACTTCAAGGTGGTAGCCAACGAACAGTTGTCCGATCGGCTCTTTATCTTACGCCTTACACCAGCCGATGGTTCGCATATCGCACCATGTCGTGCTGGACAATTTGCTGAATTGCGGGTCGATGACGAACCACGTGTTTTCCTCCGTCGCCCTATCTCGATCCATCGTGTCGATTATGATGCCAACGAGATGTGGCTGCTCATTCAGCGTGCTGGCCGGGGCACCAACAGGTTTGCGTGTCTGCGCGCGCGCGATCAATTAAATATTATATATCCTCTGGGCAATGGTTTCACCATCGAAGAGCAGGTGCCTGATATGCATTATCTGCTGATTGGTGGTGGCGTTGGCGTTGCACCTCTGCTCGAAACAGGTTACCAGTTGAAGCAATATGGTGCCAGGGTTAGCTTCCTTCTTGGTGGAAAAAGTTGCGCAGAAATCGCACAAGTTGCACAATTCCTCAAAGTTGGAAATGTATATATCACTGCCGAAGATGGTTCGGTCCTTGAAGGCTTGGATTGCCAGCGTGGGTTTGTGACACAGCATTCAGTCTTAAAGGAAGGTTCTTTCGATGCTATCCGTGTTTGTGGACCTGGTCCTATGATGAAGGCTGTGGCGCGTTTGGTTTCTTCCTGGAAGCAGAACGAACGTCCCCACTTCTGTGAGGTCTCGCTTGAGAACAAGATGGCTTGTGGCCTCGGTGTTTGCCTTTGCTGCGTTGAGGACACCAAGGATGGTCATAAGTGCGTCTGCTCCGATGGTCCGGTGTTCGACATCAAGGATCTCAAATGGTAGGAAACATCTGCTTAATTCAAAGACATCAATTCAACTTAATGACAATTGAAAGATTATGGCAAATCTTACGACAAATATAGCAGGACTGACCTTGAAGAATCCTGTGCTTACCGCTTCGGGAACCTTTGGCTATGGCACAGAATTCAGCGATTTCATCGACCTTGAACGCCTGGGAGGTTTTATTGTCAAGGGCACAACACTTCATCCACGCCAAGGCAATCCATATCCGCGTCTTGCCGAGACGCCATCGGGTATGATCAATGCGGTAGGCTTGCAGAACAAGGGTGTCGCTTATTACATTGAGCATATTCATCCCCAACTTGCCTCTTTGAAGACCAACGTCATCGTTAATCTCAGCGGCAGTTGCATCGAAGATTACGTCGAAGGTGCTCGAATGCTGAACGAAGTGGAAACCATCCCAGCCATCGAATTAAACATTTCCTGTCCCAATGTAAAGGCAGGAGGCATGGGTTTCGGTACAAAGCCTGAAATGGCTGCTGAGGTGATTCGAGAGGTACGCAACGTCTATCGGAAGCCTCTTATCGTTAAACTGACACCCAACGTGACTAACATCGCCGAAATAGCAAAAGCTGTGGAGGATGCTGGCGCCGATTCAGTCAGCTTGATTAACACTGTGCTTGCTATGGCTGTCGATGCCGAACGTCAACGTCCCATTTTGAGCACAGTCACTGGAGGTCTGTCAGGCGCAGCAGTCAAGCCTATCGCCTTGCGTTGTGTATGGCAGGTCTACAACGCCGTAAAGATCCCGATTGTAGGCCTTGGAGGCATCATGAACGCCACCGATGCAATTGAGTTTATGCTGTGCGGAGCAAGGGCAATCGAGGTGGGTACAGCCAACTTCATCGATCCGGCGGTAACTATGAAGATCATCGATGGCATTGATGAATATCTTGACCGGCATGGCTGTCAAAATGTATCGGAAATTGTCGGGGCGCTGAAAGTTTGATTAAAAAATTGCGGTTTTTTGGCGAGAAATACAATATATTTATTATATTTGCGCCCGAAAATCGCTATTTTTATTATATATGGGTAAAATCAAAGGCATGGGCATAGCCCTTGTCACTCCTTTCAAAGCCGACATGTCGGTTGATTACGATGCTCTGCAACATCTGGTCGAATTCCAGGTCAGCAGCGGAGCAGACTTTCTTTGCGTTCTATGTACAACTGCCGAAACACCAACCCTCACCCCCGAAGAACGAGCAAAAGTGCGTCAGGTAGTAACCGACCAGGTGCGTGGTCGTGTCCCTATTGTCATTGGTTGCGGCGGCAATAACACGATGGCTATCGTCAACGAACTCCGAACCACCGATTGGCGTGGTGTTGATGCTGTGCTCAGTGTGGTGCCCTATTACAACAAACCCTCGCAGGAGGGCCTCTATCAGCATTTCTCGACCATTGCCAAGGCTTCGCCTATCCCTGTCATCCTCTACAACGTGCCGGGTCGTGTAGGTGTGAATATGACTGCTGCAACCACGTTGCGTCTGGCCTACGACAATCCGAACATCATTGCTATCAAGGAAGCATCTGGCAATTTCGACCAGATTGATGACATCATAAAGAATAAGCCTCGCAACTTCACGGTGCTCAGTGGTGACGATGGCATCACTTTCCCGCTCATTACCTTAGGCGCCGAGGGAGTTGTGTCGGTCATCGGCAATGCGCTTCCAGGCGAATTTGCACGTATGGTGCGCCTGGCGCTCAATGGCGACTATCAGAATGCACTCACCATCCATCATCGTTTTAAGGAGCTTTTCTCGTTGCTCTTTGTCGATGGCAATCCTGCCGGCGTAAAGGCTATGCTCAGTGCTATGGGCTATTGTGAGAACGTGCTGCGCCTGCCACTCGTTCCAACTCGAATCACTACGTTCGAGAAGATTCAGGCTATTCTTCGACAATTATAATCGATTATGAAATTCAAGCAAGTTCCGGTCCTTCTGCTCACCGGTTATCTGGGCAGTGGTAAAACAACCCTTCTCAATCGTATTCTGACCAACGAGAAGGGCATTCGTTTTGCTGTTATCGTCAACGATATCGGCGAAGTGAATATTGATGCCGATCTCATCCAGAAGGGTGGCGTCGTTGGTCAAAGCGATGACTCGCTCGTGGCTTTGCAGAACGGTTGCATCTGTTGCACCTTGAAGATGGATCTCATCCAGCAGTTGAACGATCTGGTCAATCAGAATCGTTTCGACTATATCGTCATTGAGGCATCGGGCGTATGTGAGCCTGGACCAATCGCACAGACAATTTGTTCTATTCCCAATGTGGTGGCCGAAGATGCGCTCAAAGGCGGTATTCCTATCCTCGATTGCATCACCACCGTTGTCGATGCCCTTCGCATGAAGGACGAGTTCCAAAGTGGCGAGTCGCTCACACGCAAGAATCTTGACGAAGACGATATCGAGAATCTGATCATCCAGCAGGTCGAGTTCTGCAATATGATTTTGCTCAACAAGGCTTCTGAGGTAAGTAAAGAGGATTTGAAGCGAATCCACGACATCATCCGCGCTTTGCAGCCAAAAGCAAAGATCATCGAATGCGATTATTGTGACGTTCCTCTCGAACTGCTTATCAATACCCAAATGTTCGATTTCGAATCCGTAGCCACTTCGGCCACATGGATTCAGAAGGTCGAAGGTGATCTCGACGAAGATGCCGAAATCCACGAGCATCATCACCACGACGACGAAGATGATGAACACGAGCACCACCACCATCATCACGATCATGACGATGATGATGATGAGCATGAGCATCACTGCCATCATCACCATGATCATGACGACGATGATGACGA
>JAFWRO010000009.1:0-2854 GCA_017519885.1 Bacteroidales bacterium
AAGAAACTACAAGACCTAGGTATCGTTCGCCGTGTTGGCCCAGATAAAGGTGGTTTTTGGGAAATAATTGAAGAGTAATGGCATTTTATTACAAAGAAAAATCAGATTGAAAAGAGTTATGCATGTTGCACACAACAATGATGAAGCATGTTTAGTCAAGCGATTGAAACGAAAAAAGAGAGAAAGGCTGTGTTTCGCCCTTCTCTCCTTGGTTGTCTTTGACAAATGTCAGTGCTCACCATAAGCTATTCAATTGTTTAATTTAGCAATATTAATTGCACTCGTTCAGTATCACCACAATCTCGTCAGCGGTGAGCTGCTTGCAGCAGCCGGGGGTGATGACGGTGCTTTCGGCAATGGCACGGATGATGTCATCATCAAGGGTTATACCCATTTCGGTAAAAGTGATGGGTAGACCTACCTCACGAATGAAGTCTGCAAGGAAGTCAATGCCCTCGTCTGCATCCTGTACCAACCAAACTTCCTGCGCCCAACGACGGAACTTTTCTTCTGCGCTTTTGTAGATATGGCGATAGAGTATTGGATGCAGCACAGCCAATCCTTGGCCATGATTGCAGTCAGTGTATGCTCCAAGTTGGTGCTCTATCATGTGACACTGGAAGTCAGTCACCTTGCCAAGTTTCAGAATGCCATTTTCACCCATCGCCGATGCCCACATCAGTTCTGAGCGGGCAAAGTCATCATCAGGATTGGCGATGATGGCCTTCAGGTTCTTGATGACACTACGTTGCACGGCCTCGTTGATGCGATCGCTGAGATTGCATGTGTGCGGGAGGCCGAAATAGGTCTCCATACAATGGCTCAGCGTATCGAAGGCTCCGCTGATGACCTGCTTCATCGGCACCGTCTTCGTCAGGTCAGGGTCGAGGATGGCGAAGTCGGCGAAGCTGCCCCAGAGCGGACTCTTTTGTTTCTTTTCCTCATTCGTAATCACGGCTCCATTGTTCTGTTCCGAACCCGTGCCGCTGGCAGTCACGATGACTCCGAGCGGGATAAATTCGGTTGGAATCTTGCGCTCCGCATATTCATAGTCCCAGATGTCGCTGTCGAGCCGAGCCTGTGCCGAGACTATCTTGCAGCAGTCGCTCACCGAGCCACCACCCACAGCAAGGATGAAATCGACATCCTGCTCACGAGCCAACCTTGCGCCCTCCAGCACCTTTGCATAAGTGGGATTAGGCATGATGCCACCAAAGTCCGTCACTGTCTTCCCAGCCTCATTGAGCATCGTCACAATACGGTCATACAGTCCCGTGCGCTTCAGCGAACCGCCACCGTATGCCAGCATCACACGCTTTCCATATTTCTGTAACTCCTTCTTCAGCGAGTCCTCAAAACATCCCCGTCCGAAGTGGATTCGGACAGGAAATTCATAGTCAAATCTTTTCATCTGTTCAGAGATTCTTATTGAAGAACGGAATAATAAACTCGAATGCTTCACTGACGAACGGTGCGAGGTCGTACATATCGAAGTGGCTGGCCTCTGGAATGACATGCATCTCCTTCTGGGTGTGGGGTACGGCATTGAAAACCTCAGTCGATGCCTCGCGGCTCCATGCATTCTCGCCCGTGATAACGAGGTAGGGCTTCTCCATGTCCTTCATAATGTTCACCACATTGTACTTCACCAGTTCCAGTTGGCTCCATGCCACCACCTGGTTCGACCAGCGGGGATGTGTGCCACGAGAACTATAGTAATAGGCGGCTCCCTCGTCGAAGGCTCGCGGCATGAAGTTAAGGTGCATCAGTCCGCCCTTGCCCTTCTCGTAGCCTTCCTTAGCGGCTTTCACCTCGTCTTCGGGACGGAAGAATCCAGCCATGGCAGATTTCGAGATGTCGGCGATGGCGGGCACAATAGCCGTAATGGCCTTCAGTCGAGGCTCCTTCACACCGGCCACCGACATATACGAGCCACTCCCGCAGATTCCCAAGCCGCCAATACGGTCGTTATCGACATAAGGAAGACTCACAAGAAAGTCCACGGCTCCCTCAATGTCACTCTCCTTCACGTCGGGCAGTTCCTGCTGACGAGGCTCGCCCTCGCTTTCGCCGAAGTATGTACCGTCGAACACCAGCGTCACGAAGCCTGCTGCCGTCAGCCGCTCGGCATATACCGACTGTGCCTGCTCCTTCACCGACAGCATCGGTCCTGTTACCACCACTGCTGGGTAGTTCTGACTGAGATTAAAACCTGCGGGCAGGCGAAGCAGTCCTGCCATCCGCGTACCTAACTGTTTGTTGACGAATACCACCTTTTGAATTTCCATATTTGTTTATGCTTTTGTTGCGCCGCCCACCGTCAGGAGGAAGCACAGGGTTAATACTAATTTCTTCACTGCCTTCTTTCCGTTTACAAATTATGCTCCTTCAACCATTCACCCACGAGGTCGGCAATCACGTCGTTGTTCTTCTCTTGGAACATGAAGTGGCTATTACCGTGTATCTGTTTCTCGGGCAGATAGATGACCGTCGCGTCGCCTCCGTCGGCATTATACTGCTTGGCGAAGTCGCGGCACTGCTGGAGCACCATCTTCCAGAAACCTGTCGATTGGATGTCTTCGGGACCATTCTCAATGTAGTCACCAAAGAGGAACAGCATCGGAACCTTCGCAGCTACGAATTTCTTGTAGGTTTCACTGCCTATCTCGGGAGCAAAGCCCGGTTCCACGGCGATGATGGCGGCCATATTGTCTGTGTCCGTCGCCCAACCCACGCGACCGCCCTGCGAGTGGGTCACGTAGATGCTCTTCTTACCCGTCATCGTCTGCACATCCTTCAGCACAGCGCTAAGTGCCTTGCCGAACAAAGGTTCGTCATAGTTGCCCGTGTTCGG
>JAFWRO010000010.1:0-12186 GCA_017519885.1 Bacteroidales bacterium
ACGCTTTCCGTAGAGCTCGTACAGCGCAGCATACATGATCATCGTCCAACCTCCGCCATTGCCACGCAGGTCGATAATGAGACGAGGACTGTTGGCAGCCTTCATCTCATGCAGCATCTTGGCAAAGACATCAGCCACAATCACATCCGATTTCAGGCCGTAGCTTTCGAGATTTGGTATGTCGGCACTCACTATAGAATTGATGCACATCACCATTGTTTGTTTGCTGTCATCGATGAAGCGGTATTCGAAGTTCTTATGGGGGAAACGCTCATCAGTAGATGTCCATACAATGTTTTTCCAAAACGGACCGTTGGGGTAGAAGGGCAGACTGACGAGCGTATCCTTGCCATTAGCCATACGGAACCTCATCGAGACCTGTTCCTTATTGAATGTAGGGAATAACTGCTGCAGGGTGTTGGAATTGCCAATGTTTCTGCAAGCATTACCCATAAGTCCATAGCGATTCTCAGAAACAACAAGTTTGTCAAGGCGGTCAAGTACCGATTCTAATGCTTCACCTTCGACTTCGCGCAGCATCGCTCCCTTCAAGGATTCCAGTTCTGGAGTGTATCCATTTACGATGATGCCTTCGGGAATAACCTTAAATTTCAGCGGAACCCATTGATCTTCTACTTTCTTTGGCGTGTTATTATGCCCTATATAAGTATGTCCGTCGTGGAGTTCGGATATCAGTCTGGTCACTTCCACCTGTATCTCGTTAAGTGTCATGGAGTCGCGGCTAGCCAGCTCATCTCTCAGCTGTTTCACGGCCGTGTCAAACTCATCCTTTCCGCCAAAAGCGCTATAGGGATCAGGATGTATCTGCTCCAATTGACAGAAGAAATAGTCGTAATCCTGAAGCAGACTGTCTTGTTTGGAGATATTACCGTTCGCAGTCTCGAGTCCCGGTGCACATGCGAGGGTCGCAAGAAACAGGCCTGATGTTACTATTGTTCTCATCATATATGTTTCCTTTTTATTCTCTTTGTTTTTTTATATGAACTATTCCGTAAACGAACCAATCTCAATCAGATTGCCGTCAGGGTCGGCCACATAACATGTGCGCTGGCCCCAAGGTTCCGTGGTGGGAGGAAGGACCGACTTTGCGCCATTGTCGAGCGCATTCTGGTATTCCTTATCGACATCAGCGAAGGTGGGTACATCAAAGGCCAGTTCCATTGTGCCGTTCATTCCCTCTGGATAATCGAACTTTTGAGAAACCATCTGTTCGAAGGCATCTCGCGGGAAGAGGATGATGCGCATATTGCCTAGCGTCATCTCCACGTTGGGTTGGATTCCATCCCAATCGGTGGTGAAGCCGAATGTACGTGTGTAGAAATCGACAGTAGCTTTGTTGTCGTGGGTGAAGAGTCCTACGGTATTGAAGGTGAAACGAGGACGAGAAGTGGTTTCTTTCATTGTTTTGTCTTTTTTAGTCTGATGACATGTCCTTCTTCAATTGCAGCAAACGTCGCAACAAAGGCTACGATTGAGATGGGAATGATCGACCAGAAGGTCATTGGTACCGTGATGAAGAGCAGGAATCCTGTAATCTTGTTGGCGAAGGTGTGAGGGAAACAGCAGCGGCCATTCAAGACGAGTGCTGATAGTTGATTTACGAACTTTATCATGACAATTATTCCTGCCCATAACCAGAGCCATTGCGGCAAATTCAGCAATGGCAATAGTTTCCAGGCGCAGCACCCCACGAAGCAGATGTCTGCCAAGCTGTCGAGTAATGCTCCCGTCTTAGTGGCACACTTGAACTTGCGTGCTAAAAAGCCATCGATGATGTCACTGAAGCCACAGAGGCAATAGAGGCACCAAAATACCACATCCGTCACATCAAAGAATAGCAGAATAAAAGAGCCTGCTACCCTGAGTATAGTTATGACGTTCGGTAGTCGTGTCATTGAAATTCCAATCTTAATACTCTGATAGGACGATCTTTGCCCTGATACTGCTTTTCATCGATGCAGGTTTCGCCTGTGGGAACAAAGCCGCATTTCTCCATCACTCTGCCTGAGGCGGGGTTATCGACGAAATGACCGCTGATAAGCGATTTGATATCGGTCGTTTGTCGGATATGGTCTAACATCAGTCGAAGTGCCTCTGTACAAATGCCTTGATTCCAGTAAGGTTTAGCCACCCAATATCCAATGAGCGGTTCCCCCTCACGTGCTGGCAGATCACATTCACACGAGGGACCATAGCCCATGGCACCAATGGCCTCGCCTGTCTCCTTGAGTTCGATAGCCCAAGTATTGGTGGCATCTTGGAATACAGTACGGATTATCTCCAGACTCTCCTCCACACTCTTATGGGGTGCCCATCCTGCACGAGGTCCGACATCTGGATTGGATGCCCACTTGAATAGCGTCTCCGCATCACTGTCTCGCCAGGGGCGCAATATGATTCTATTTGTTTCCATTTAATTATACTTTTATCTGAATTTCCCGCTGAGAATTCTTAGGCGCAGACCTTTTACGGCAGGCTTGTAATACTCTATCTCAATCGTTTCGAGGGTGCGCTTCAGCTCGTCCATCAGTTCCGGATAAAAACTGCACATGCGATAGGCGAGCTTCATGCAGAGTGTCTGGACACCAGGGAACTCCTCGATGCTGACCATGTGCTCGAGACAGAAGTCGAGGAAATCTGTTCGAAGGTCTTCCTCGTTCATCTTCAATCGCTCGATGATGTTCAGGGTCAAACGCCTCGTAGATGAATTCTCCGTCTGTATGGCTTGTTCTATCAGTTCATCGAGTATCACCTGCAGTTTGGTTAGTTCCTCGTCGGAGGCTTTGGTCAGTCCCCACAAGGCACTCCTTGCCACCCGATAGTCTGGGTCAAAGACATACTGTTGTGCGAAGCCGAGGAAATCGCCCCCAGCCCTCACTTCGTGATAAATCTCCTGAGCACCGCCTTCAGAAAACGTCTGTCTCAGTCTCTCGCTCGTTATTGCCATAGTAACTATTTATTCCTCATATCCTAATTGTCCTGGCAGGCGGAGTTTTTCCTTCTGCGGGAAGGTTGCCTCATAAGCTTCGAAGGCCTCAGGATTCTCGTCGGCCACGAAATAGCCTTTTGGAGGACAATAGGTCCCCTCACGATTGCCCCAATAGCCAGGAATCAGCTCCTGGGCAAGGAAATATGGTACTTCAGACTCTCTCGGCTCTGCATGATAGTGAATCTTCATCTTGCTGGCCAAGCCGAAGCCTGCGTGTTTATAGAACTCGATGTTTCCCTCCATCTGCAGGAGCCCGATGCCCATTTCCTTGGCCTTTTCTAAGGCATAATTCAGTAGTTTCAGGCCATAGCCTTTGCGCTTGTAGTCGGGGTGGATGCTAATGGGGCCGAATGTCCATGAAGGAAAGTTGGTCCCATCATTAAGAATGATCTCTGCCTTCGAAAACATCACGTGGCCGATGATCTTTCCATCCTCCTCCATCACAAGGTCAAGTTCTGGAATGAAGTCGGGATTTGTTCTGAACTGGTTGAGCACGTAATGCTCGGTGCATCCTGGGCGATAGACGTTCCAGAATGCCTCGCGTGTAAGGTTCTCAACCTCACGATAATCTTTGGGAGTTTCTAATCTTATGTTCATATTTTATAGGGAAGTTATTGGGAGTTATTGGGAGTTAGCGGGAGTTAACGGACGATAGTAACGCCTGGCCGAAATTGGAGTTACTCCTATTATTTTGAAAAAGTCCGCTGCAAAGATATTACATAATTGTGAACTATCCAAATAATTCTAAGGGATTTTATGGGATTCTAAGGGAATCTAAGGGATTTTAGGGACGTTTGTTTCTTGGGACTCATTCTCAACAAGCCGCTTCTCTCGGACGTGACCGAACGGGAACAAGGTAACGTCCCCAAATATCCCTTCATATCCCTAATATCCCTAAATATCCCTAATTTCTCACATTCTCGCCTTCTGCTTTTCGCCGGCGCCGGAGCCACGGTACTTCGAACGGGCCTCGTTGAACTTCCAGGTCAGGTCGAGCACGAAGGTGCGGCGGGTGGGATTGCGGACGGTGATTTCGCGCGGTCCATAGAGTATGGCTTCCGTCTTGTTCGTGTTGAAGATGTCGGTGCAGCGCACATCGATGGTGAGCGAACCCAGCCGGTGCAGATTGATGTCACGCTGGATGCCCAGATCGGTATTGAACCGATTGGCGATGATGTGGAAGTTGTTGTAGTCACCTTTGTTGGCCCATTGCATCGAGGCGTTCAGCCGGTAGCCGTGGGGCAACTCGATGGCGTTCTGCCAAACCAATGTGAGGTACGGTCGGTCGAGTGTCAGCATCGTGCCATCAGCTGTCGGCGTCTTGTAGTTTTGGAATACGCAGAAGGCGTACCACATCGGATGCCAGCGACCAATGGTGGGACTGGCAGAGAGGCCGATGCTTAGCTGGTCGAAATCCTCCTCGCTGTTGATGGGGTGTACGAGGCTGATGAGGGGATCTTCCGAGCCGGGGAATGGTTCGGTGGACATGGTAAGGACATCCTTGATGCGACCGTAGTTCAGCGTCATGTTTGCCCACTTGTAGCTCGTATTCAACACAAGGCTGTGGGTGTAGGTGGGTTTCAGGTAGGGGTTGCCGCTCTGGAAACTGTAACGGTTGAGATAGATGGTCGAGCTCGACAGATTGCTGTAGTTCGGACGCTCGATGTCGCGACGATACGATAGCGAGACCTGTACCTTGTCGATGGGTGCGGCGATGACGGCAGTCGGAAACCAGTCACCATAGTTGCGGCACACCTCGTCCTGACGTTTGCCGAAGTCGTAGTAGTCGTTCTTCAGGTGCTCGTAGCGCAGACCAATCTGTACATAAAGAGTTGAGAGTTTAGAGTTGAGAGTTGAGAGATTATAAGAGCGACCATACTCCATGAACAGGGCCGACGATTTCTCGTTGATCTCCGTGTCGGTGGCTTTTACAGGAACGTAGTCAGATGCCATATACGAGTAGGCGTCGGTACGATGATTGTACGAATATTCACCACCCAGCGAGAAGTTGCCTTTCAGTATGGGATAGCTGAGAATGAGTTTCGATGCCCAGAAGTTGTTGGCACTGGCAGTGTTGCTCTCGATGGAACGCCTGGTGGGACCGTCATACATCGAACCATCCAGATACTCGCCCACAGGCGTCATCGTCTCGTAGGTGCTGCCTTCGTCGTTGTTGTCATCGAAGAGTCCGTCGAGATTGAAGTCAATGCCCAGTTGCCCAACCTTACCATTGTAATAGGCGTTGAAGATGTGCTTGGTGAAATTGTCAATTTGCTTGATGCGACTCTCCGAACGTTCGATGTAACAGCCGTTCTTGTAGTTGTCGGTATTGAAATCGCTGGTCAGTTCGCCGCTTGGGTGACGATCGTATTTGTAGAAGGCACCGAAACTGTGGTTTTCGTTCGCCATATAGTTGATTTGCAACTGTGGTGACCAGCCTTTCCACAAATGTTTCGTGTTCTGCGAGGTGAAGCCTTCGTAAACCTCGTCGCCGCACAGGTAGTACATGTCGTTGTCCTGGAGTCCCTTGCTATGACCATAACGGCCTGCCCAGAACGAGGCAGTGATGTCGAGACCTCCCGTGCGATAGTTCACGTCGAGGTTGTTGGTCAGCGTGTGGCCATACTGATATATTCCACCCAGGTTGTCCTGGAAGCTGATGCCTTCGCCCTGCGCCTTCTTGAGTGTGATGCGTACCACGGCCTTCGTTGAGGCAGCGTAGCGTGCACCGGGGTTCTGCACCACTTCCACGTGCTGTATCTGGTCGGAGCGCAGACGCGTGAGTTCTTTCATGTCCTGCACCCGTCGGCCGTTGATGTACACTTCGGCATCGCCGCGCCCCAGCACCTTTACGGCGCCGTCGCGTTCGGCTTCGAGCGAAGGGATCTTCGACAGGGCATCGCTCACGGTTCCTGCCTTCTCGAGGATGGTTCCTGCCACGGTGGTGCGCATGGCATCACCTTTGACCAGCGTCTTTGGCAGCTGGCTCTTCACCACCACTTCGTCGACCATCTCGGTCTCTTCCTTCATCTGTATGGTCAGGAGGGACGATGTTGAAGGCGTTAGGGGGATGAAGCGGGTTTCGTAGCTGATGCTTGTCAGTTTCAGGAGGCTTCCGTCCTCGCTCGAAATGATCTTGAACTCGCCTTGCTCGTCGGTGACGGCACCTTGCACAAAGGTTGAGTCGGGCGCAAGCAGCACCACATTCACGTTGGGCAAAGGTTGGCCCTTTTCGTCGGTTACTTTGCCATCGACGTCCTGGTTCATGGCCGATAAGGGCATAGTTGTGGCTATGACAGCAGTTGCAGCTGCCATTCTAAGATATTTGTAAAGCATTGTGATGGTCAGTTACTTGTTCTTGCGTCTGTTGCAGATGTCGTCAAAGATGAACGAACTACCGATGAATATCAGGAGAATGGGGGCGAAATAGACCGACTCGGGGTCGTCGGACACTCTTTCGAGCCAACTTATGTGGATCAGGTGAAGCAGACTTGCCAGTTTGATCAGACTTGCAACAATAAAGATGATACCGAAGATAGTTTTTACTTTCATATTCTTGAATTTTTTGATTGTTAATTATTAATTGTTAATTTACATTGTTAATTTCCCTTCCTTGATACTTACTCCACCAAAGAAGTTGCTTGCCACGATGTGAAGGCTGGGGACGTTGGGCTTTGGATTTCTGTCTGTCTCATTCCCCACACCACCAATGAAACTCCTGCTCTTGACCACTACGTTTACTGTGGATGGAACATAAAGCTCCACGCCGCCCAGGAAGGTATGGATGTCGATCTCCTCGTCCTCGGTGATGACAGCCTCGCGCAGATCCATGCTGATGCCGCCGCAGAAGGCATCGAGCCGGGCTCCCTTGAACGTCTCTCCCTGATACACATATTCGTCGGCACCGTAGTGAACCGAACAGTGGATGCGTTTTCCCTCGTCACCGATAGGCAGGGGGCGTCGAAGCCATTGGTCGCGGTCTCGCATAAAGCTTTCGATCAGCAGTTTTATGCCTACATATATTAATAGAATAGGAGTGAGGTAGATCATCCAGCGTTGTGCGAAGAGGTTTTCGAACCAGTCCAGGTGGATGATGTCCCAGATGCTTGCCAGCTTGAGTATGCCGGCAACGAAAAATGTGATACCAACGAATGTCCTTGCTTTCATATTCTTGCAGATTATTATTAATCAGAATTGCTGGTGCAAAGATATAACGTTATGCAAAAACCTGCAAAATTCTGGGATATTCTGCAGGGTTTTGTGACGAATGAACGAAAAATGATGGGATGAATGGTCTAAATGTGACGAATGGTTTGGAGAAATGACCGAAAAAGTGTATCTTTGCGCCCATCATGAAGAATGGACAAAATGAAACTTTGCGGACGCGAATCATCAGCGTCTGCTTCACGATACTGGCACTAGCGGTCTTCAAGCCCTTTGGACTCGATGCGTGGCAGTGGGAGGCTTATGCCCACCTGCTGATGGTCGGTTTGTTGGGAGTGTGTGTTTGTATGCTCACCGAACTGATCTTGAAATGGGTGGTTCGGATGCCGAGACGTTCGGACAATGGAGTGGAATACATCATCCGACGCAATCTGTGGTTCCAGCTCATCAACACGCTGCTCGTCACAGTGATGATCTGCCTCTATCGGCACTTCCTGCTCAGCGATCGAGTGGAGGGCAACAGGCTGTCGTGGAGCAACTTCTTCGAGACGCTTGTCATCATCGCGTTCTGTTCGTTTGCCATCGGCCTGTACTGGCGATTCAAGTTCCGCAGTCGTTATCTGGCTGCCGAACTGGAGGAGACTCGTCTCTTGAACGAACAGTTGCAGCAACTACAGCAGGATGCCGTGCAACGTGTTGACGCTGCACCATCGGTCGAGACGATTGAGAAGGAAACTTTGTCGAGGGAACCCGTCCCTGGCGCAATCGTGCTGAAAGGAACGACCAGCGACTCAGTGACGATTCCCCTTGCCGACTTTCTGTATGCCGAGGCAGTAGGTAACTATGTGAAGGTATATCAATGGAGCGATAACGAGCTTCGAACCGATATGATTCGCGCTACGATGAAGCAGGTCGAAGGTGATCTGCAGGCAAGCCGGTCGGTAGTGCGTTGTCATCGCGCCTTTCTGGTCAACCTGCAGCAGGTCGAGCAGATTGTCACCCGATCGGGAGCGATGCATCTGCTCATCAGGCACAGTCACGACTCCATTCCCGTGTCGCGCAGCAACGTCGCACAGGTGAAGGAGGCGATTGGGAATCTTTTAATTGGGGGATATTAAGGGATATTTAGGGATATTAAGGGATATTTGGGGACGTTACCTTCGGATTAACAGGGATATTAAGGGATATTAGGGATATTAGGGGATATTAAGGGACGTTACTTTCGGCTATAGGAAATGAGACCCAAGAACATTTGTCCCTTAAAATCCCTTAGATTCCCTTAAATTCCCTTAGAATCCCTAATAAGTCACCAACTCCCCTCCCGTGTGACTGAGGGGAGCGTTGTCGGTGTCGAGACCTTCCTCGGGGAAGCCTGCCGTGGTGCGTGCCGTGACGCTGCCGCCCGTCTGGTAGTAGGTGGGCTGACCTTCCAGCTCCTTGGCACGCTGTGAATCGAAGTTTTTGGGTATGGAGGTTGCCCAGGGTTTGAGTTGGCCTCCGTTGATGTCGATGCCGTCGTTGTGGGAACTCACGGCATTGACGATGCCGCCATTCACGGTCATTGTCATCAGGGCGTTGATGGCATCGTCGTAGGCTTCCACGTTCAGGATGCCGCCGTTGATGATGATGTCCCTTTTCGATTCGAGGCCTTCAGCTCCAGGTGTGCAGGTCGATAGCGTGATGGTGCCGCCTTCTATGAGGATGGTGCCCTGTGCCTTGATGGCCTTGGCAGTTCCCGAGAAGTCGTAGCGCTCGAAGCCGGGAGGTGGAAGGGGAAGAAGAGAGGGTTCTGAAGGGTTCGAAGGGTTCGAAAGGTTCGAAAGGTTGCTCCCTTCGGTCGCGTCCGAGGGAAGCGAGGAGTCCTGAGGGATTCGAGGGAGACCCGGACCCTTGCCCAGCCATACCGACTGGGGAAGCACTTGCATGTGCTCGGGTTGTCCGCTGGTGGTGATGGTGATAGTCGGGTCATCCTTGATCTTGAGGTTCCCGTCGATGTTGATGCCCTTGTGTCCTGTTCCTTGAGCGACGATGGTGAGTGAGCCGTCGCCGCCGATGGTGAGGTCACCAGCGGCTTCGATGCCCGCATCGCCGAGGGTATTCTCGGTGTTGTCGGCCAAGGTAAGGTAAGTGGATTTGTCGCCCTTCAGCACCAGGGCTGCGCCGGTAGGATTCAGCAGTTTTAGGCCTTCGAGCAGGATGAAGGTCCTTTTCGCTGCGGTGAGTTCGAACTGCCCGTTTGCACATTCTCCACTCAGGTGAATCTTCAGACTCTTGCCCACGGTCTCGTTGGCGGTCATCGTGAGGAAGCCCCGGTCGATGGTCCATTTCAGACCTGCCGAGCCCTCGCCTCTGATGCCGACACGTTCGCCGTTCCATTCCACGTAGATGTGTTCCGTCACCTTGAAGCGCGACGAGAACATGAGTATTGCTGCGATGAGCGCGGCTATGATTGCCAGTGCGGCTATGGCTTTCTTCATTTGTTCTTTAATCTTTTTCTAAATGCGGCGCAAATATAAGGATATTTCTCTCCACTTCCAAATATCTCCACAACTTTTGTGGAATATTCGGCATGAATTGGTATTTTTCTTCGAAAATATTTTGAATAATGCAGAGTATTCCTTATCTTTGTCCCGTCAAATCAATATCTTACTACTATGACTCACATCAAACCATTACTCACTATCGCCATCGTATCGTTGGCTTCATTTGCCATTGCTCAGACGGAATCCGTCGAACAGATTTACGAAAGGTACGACATACTTACGGAGGAGGATGAAGACCCCGACACAGCAGCAATTCGCGCCCTTATCGAAGATTGGGTGAAGGATTCTCCTAACGATGCAGATCTCTTTTATCTACGATTCTTTTACCAATCCTCGAAAATAATTCAGGAAGGAAGGAATTTGTCTGTTTCACCACAAAAAATGGGTGTCTATATGGGTCTTCAATTTGAAAAGGATTTCCAGCCTGGAGCTTTCGATTCGGCCTTTGAAATCCTTGACGAAGGTATTGCCAAATATCCGAACCGCTTGGATCTCCGACTAAATCGTGCATATACATTATTTATTAGTCAAGAGAATGACAGGGCACTTGAGACGCTCCTTCAGACAATCTCTTATTCCAAGCAAATCAAAGAGAATTGGCTCGTCAGGCACGACCTGCCTCTCGAAAATAGATTTGAGGAATTCGAACTAGACATGAATGAGGAGATCGGATTCTTTTGGAATTCCGACGATTTTGCGAATGCCATGACCTACGTCGAAAGCTTCATCGCTGCCTATCCTCAAACCTTCATATTCCGCACCAATCATGCAGCCATTCATGCAGCTATGGGCAACACCGATCAAGCCATCGAAGAGTTTCTTTTGCTTGAGAAGGAGAATCCCAAGGAAGGATTCTGCATCATCTCCTTGGCACAATTGTACGCCGATTCCGGCAATGAAGATAAGGCCAGGGAATACTGCGACAAGGCCATCGCCATTGGTGAACAATATGCACCAAGGACGGAGGATATCATGAGGAGATTCGAAACCGTCAAAGTGGATTTCGATGAGATCAAAGAATACATGAAGGATCATGAAGCAGACTATCGCTACATCGAGAAAAGGTTTATTGAAGGAGATCCAAGAATGAGTCTGCGCGATCTCAGCATCGTCTATTTCGGACATGCGCTTACTCCAGAATGTAACAGCACACAGCTTTGGGACATCAACGCCGACAGCCTCTTGCGAAATGAGAAATACGAGGAGCTCCTCAAAGTCTGTGAAGAAACGCTTGAAAAGCATCCGGCAAGCCTTGCTGCAAACCTATTTGCATCAATGTGTTCCGAACATCTGGATAACCCTAATGGAGAACTCTACTACCTCAGATGTTCCCAGATTGGACGCATGATTTATGAAGGAGCAGACCGATTGTTTGATTTAGGAGGAACCGACGATTCAGATTCAAAAGAAAAAGAGGGTGATGCCGACAGCGACACTAATGAAAGTAACCCAAGGATTTACAAAATCCTTTGGCGTGCCGACGAGAATGCTTTCGTCGATTACATGCTCAGGGACGAAGACAAGAAAGAGGGACTTTATTTCACCGAACCCGTTTACTTCATCGAGAAAGATTTCTAATACTACTAGAGATGGATGAGGTGGAGGTGAGCGTGAAATTCAAACTCCCAAGAGATTGGCCAGCAAGTAAGGTTTTGGGGATATGTCTTGACAAATAAAAATGAAAAAACAAAAAAGAAAAAAAGATTTTCCAATTGTACCAATAATCTATAATAATCACTTTGAATATTCTGTCGGCCGTCACGATGCTTGCGCAAAATGCGGAAGTACTCTGTCGGCCGTCGTAGTGTTTCTGCAGTTGAATAATGTACTTTGTCGGCCGTCACAGTGCTTCATTCTGCAGCATAAGGTATTCTGTCGGCCGTGAGAGTACTCTTTCCTGTAGTATCGCGCACTCTGTCGGCCGTCACGATGCTTGCGCAAAATGCTGAAGTACTCTGTCGGCCGTCGTAGTGTTTCTGCACTTGTAGCAAGTACTCTGTCGCCCGTCATAGTGCTTCTTCCTGCAGCATAAGGTACTTTGTCGGCCGTGAGAGTACTCCATCTCGTAGCATAAAGTACTCTGTCGCCCGTCACGATACTTACGCGAAATGAGGAAGCATTCTGTCGGCCGTGAGAGTATTTTCTCCAATTATTTTGCAAAAAAAATTTTTGAAGAAACAGAACATGCTAAGAGGAGGCTTGTTCCGTTTTGGAATAAGCCTTGGGAATCAATAAATTAAAAATTCAATTTAGACGATTACATGGAGTACACCCCACGAAAAACTTTTTTTCTCTTTTCTTTTTTTATTATTTCGTTTGGGGGACAAATAAGTTTAGGGGGGTGTTGTTACCTTATATTATATATAAACAAGTTCGCTGCCAGCGAGATGCCGCTTTTCACAATGTAAGGCTCGAAGACCACTTGGTTCACCGCCGTATGGTCGCTCACGGCAAAGGCCATCGTGTTGC